>NZ_NGFO01000022.1 GCF_002149015.1 Gordonia lacunae
TCGTGAGCTGCGGTCGGCCATGCCCGTCGGTCCCTGCTCGCGGTAACGCCGAGCCCATCGCTGGGCGGTGGTCACCGCGACTTGGAATCGTTCAGCGGCACGGCGCAGCGACCAACCGTCCTCAACGATGCAGCGGGCCAGACGCAGACGCCCGGTTTCTGACAATGGGGCATTACGGTGGGACACGAAGACCTCCGAGGATGGGGAGCGTTCCTTAGACAGCTCGCACTCCACTCGGAGGTCTTCTTCATGTCACCACGCCACGCCGTAGGCCGTACCTAACGTCCGTGGTCAGTACATCTAGCTCGCCGGCTCGGCAGCAGTGAGCTTGTCGACCCACGGCCGGAGCAGGCCTGCCAGCTCGCCTCGTTCGAGCGTTCCCCATGTCCACCGGATCACCATGATCCCTTGCGCGCGCAGCGCATCCTCCCGGCGTTTCTCTCGAATGAGCGCATCGCGCGGGGTCTCACCGCGCCGCACCAGGCGGCCGTACTTCTGCAGTCCATCGAACTCGCCGACAAGTACTCCGTCCCAGTCGAAGTCGGTCCGTGCCGGGCCCTCATGGGTCGGGAACGTGTGCTGGAGACGCGGCAAGGGGAGACCGGCCTCGATCATCTGCGCTCGACTCCACGACTCCCCCACACTCTCCGCGGCACTGTCGGCGAACGACAATGCACGACGCGCGATCCCCACACCTCGCCATCGCAGACGCGACTCCAGAAGACGCGCCATCGTGTCTGCGTCCGCACCGGCGGCGAGCGCGCGGTCGAACACGACCAGCGCCTGCGCGAAGTGGCCGGCCATCGCCACGTCCACCGCGGTCCGCTCGAGGTTGGTGACCCGGACACCGTCGATCTCCACGATCTCCGCTGCGGTCAGGGGTCCCGCGTGTACGGCACGGAGCCCACGCACGAAGCCGGCCCCCGGCTCGACCCTGGTCAGATGCACGCGCTCCCGCTCGGGGTGAAGGAGTGACAGACGCAGGACCGCCGCAGCCGAATCGTGACCGAGTAGCGAGGAATCGCAATCACGGGCGGATGTCGCCACCCCTACAGACCTCAGGCGGTACAGATCGTCCATATCATCGGTGGCGGTCGTGCAGACACCCGGCGCGAGCCTCACCAGTTCGCCCCGCTTCACCGCCGACCTCACGACATCGTCGCCGATGCCCAGCCGTAGCGTCGTCTCGCGCCGAACGAGTCCGTATCGGTCAGTGGGAAAAGTTGTCATAAGGGTTGGACGCACTGCAGGCGGTTTCGGTTCACATCGGCGGCGCACCTGATACGTGACCTCATCGCGTTACGGACCGGCAGACTGCAACTCGACGGCCAGACGTCGATCGAGGTCTGGCGGTCGAGTTGAGGTCTGCCGGTCGAAGAGACCGACTGGTAGCGCGAAACACTATTGTGCGGCACGGCCGTCCCACGCTCTTCGATGGCAGAACGGCCGCGGTGAGTCAGGACAGAGTGACTTTGACCCCGTCCGAGAAAACCGAGTCATGCAACTCGATGGACGCGGGGACAGCGTCCTTCGGCATGTCGTAAACGACCTTCACCTCGACCGCATTACCCGGATTGATGTTGTCCCACACGGGAATGTCAGAGCCTCCTAGCGCGATTTGAGCTGTCGAGCTGGGCTCAAAGCTTCGCCGCTTGTTGTCGAACAACTTCTGATCGCTGGGCGAGAAGCTCTTAGGTTCATTGCTGGTGTTCGTCACCGTCATACTCACGATCACGAACTGGCCTTGCGCCTGTTCAGTCAGGTAGGGATTGTCGCCCACTGACGTCAGGCCAGGCTCCACACCGGTCACGACGAACTCGAACTTGCCGTCACGCACCTTCGTGTTGAGACCTGGCGCGGATTCTTCACCGTCAGGCGCCCCATCGGAGCCACCCGCTTCGGACGAGTTCGAGTTGCCGGACTCCGCGGTGTTGCTCGACTCATCGCTCCCACCCCCGGAAGTCGCAGCGATGACGATGATTAGCAGAACGAGAAGCCCACCGATAACCCAAGGCCACTTCTTTTTCTTCTTCACAGCTGGGCTCGGGTACGGCTGCGGCGGAGCACCATACTGGGGAGCGCCGTATTGGGGGGCTCCGGGTTGCGGCGGCTGTCCGTATTGCTGTCCTTGATACGGCTGGCCGTATGGCGGTTGCTGACTCGCGTGGGGGTTGGGATTGTGATTCTGGGGGTCGGTCATCGTTGTCCTTCTCCAAGTGCGGCGTCGGGAAGCTTCGCCGCATCTGAAGGCAGATTCTCATACGAATCCGACAAATCTCATGTGGTTCAACGTCGTCCGAACAGGTGAACTTCGCATCACGGGTCGAGGTCGCTAGTCGTTCCGAGGGTCGAGGCGAAGGCCCGAGGCACCCATCGGAGCGCCGTGCTTGAATGTGACCCATGGCACGTTCCCATGAGCTGCAGACCTTCGATCTCGACTTCTTCGACAATGCGCCGGTCCGGCACGTCATCGACGTCCGCCTGCCGGTCACGCCGGACCGCGCGTGGGCCGAGTTCACCCGGCAGAACACCCTGGACTGGTGTCGCGCGATCAAGAAGATCGAGTTCGTGTCTCCGCCGCCGTACGGTGTGGGGACCCAGCGCCGCGCGGTCCTGGGCCCCGGCTACGTGACCCTCGAGGAAGACTTCTTCGACTGGACCGAAGATCCGGAGAACGGGCACTACCGCAACGGTTTTCGCGTTCTTCGGGCGAACGTCCCGGGCATCCGGCGTTTCGGCGAGGCGACCGAGATCCTGCCCGCCGACGTGGGATGCCGGCTCAAGTGGACCTTCGCACTGGAACTGCCCACGTCCTCGCGCGTGGTCACCGCCTTCTCCGGTCCGGCGTCGTCGACGGTCTACAAGACCATCGAGGCCGACACCCTCAACCACTTCGCGAATCTCGAACCCGCGACGTAGGTCTGCCCCCGCACCGCCGACGCCCCACGACAGCACCACGTAAGCCGACGCAAGCCCGACGACAGGCGGCGGCGCGACAGTCGTCGGCATGACAACGACAACCACTCCCCGGCCCGACGCCGGGTCGGCCCGGTCCCCCCGCACCGACCTGGCGATCGACGCTCGCGGCCTCGTCAAGCACTTCGGTTCGACCCGCGCGGTCAACGGTGTCGACCTCGCCGTGCCGACCGGATCGGTGTACGGCGTCCTCGGCCCCAACGGCGCGGGAAAGACGACCACCGTCAGCATGCTGGCCACCCTGCTGCGGCCGGACGCCGGAGAGGCGCGGGTCTTCGGCTACGACGTCGTCGACGACGCGGTCGCGGTGCGCTCGCTCGTCGGGGTCACCGGCCAGTACGCCTCCGTCGACGAGGATCTCACCGCCACCCAGAACCTGGTGCTCTTCGCCCGCCTACTCGGCTTCTCACGGACCGCGGCCCGCTCGCGCGCCGACGAGTTGCTCGAGGAATTCGCCCTCACCGACGCCGCGGCCCGACCGCTGAAGAACTTCTCCGGCGGCATGCGTCGGCGCCTGGACCTCGCGGCCAGCCTGATCGACACCCCGCCGCTGCTGTTCCTCGACGAACCGACGACCGGCCTCGACCCGCGTACCCGTGCCCAGATGTGGGACACCATCCGCCGGCTCGTCGCGGGCGGATCGACGGTCCTGCTCACCACCCAGTACCTCGACGAGGCCGATCAGCTGGCCGACCGCATCGCCGTCATCGATCACGGCCGTGTCATCGCCGACGGCACGGCCGACGAACTCAAGCACTCGATCGGCGCCAGCACACTCCAGCTCGTCGCGGCCGATCGTGCGGACGCACCCCGCGTGTGCGAGATCGCCGAGTCGATCCTCGGGCAGAAGGCCACGCTGAGCCCGGAGGCCGCGCGGACGACCGTGCCGCTGAGTTCGGCCGAGCTGGTGCCCGACGTCCTGATCGCTCTGCGCGAGAACGGGATCGGCGTCGAGGAGATCACCGTGCAGAAACCCAGTCTCGACGAGGTGTTCCTCACCATCACCGGCAGGCCGGCCGAGTCGGACGCCGACACCGACCCAGCCGCACACCCGTCATCCGACACACCGTCGTCCGACCCCACCCAGGAGGCCCGTTCATGACCACCACCCTCGACAGTCCCCCGTCGACCTCGATCACGACCCGCGCCGCACGCGCGCAGGTGAAGACCTCCATCAGCCTGGCCGAGTCGTTCCGGCAGTCGTTCAGCATGGCCTACCGCGGTGTGCTCAAGATCCGGCACAACCCCGAACAGCTCTTCGACGTCACCTTCCAGCCGATCATCTTCACGCTGATGTTCACCTACATCTTCGGCGGCGCGATCAGCGGCAACGTGGAAGCCTATCTCCCGGTGATCATCCCGGGCATCCTCGTGCAGACCGTGATCATGACCTCGATCGTCACCGGCACCCAGTTGCGGGAGGACATGGACAAGGGCGTCTTCGACCGGTTCCGTTCGCTGCCGATCGCCCGGATCAGCCCACTCGCGGGCGCCCTGCTCGCCGACGTCATCCGCTACTCCATCGCCACCGTACTGACCGTCGTGATGGGTGTGCTGATGGGCTGGCGCCCCGATGTTCTCGGCGTGATCGCCTCGGCCGCACTCATCATCGTGTGCAGCTTCGCGGTCTCGTGGATCTTCGCTCTCATGGGCTGCCTCATGAGCAAAGCGTCGGCCGTGCAGGGTATCTCGATGATGATCATGTTCCCGCTGACCTTCATGTCGAATGCCTTCGTCCCGGTCGACACCATGCCCGGGTGGCTGCAGGGCTTCGTGAACGTCAACCCGGTCAGCCATCTCGTCACGGCGGTCCGCGAACTGACGAATTCCGGTCATGCCGGAATCCACGTCGTGTGGGCCCTGATCGGCGCCGCGGTGATCACCGCCGTGTTCGCCCCGCTCGCGGTACGGGCCTATATGCGCAACGCGTGATCGCGGATCACGCCGGCGAGCTCGTCCACGGCGATGCGGCGCGGCACCCTTCGGTGCCGGGCCGCGCCGTCGTGCTCCCGACTCCGGTCCTCAGACCACTGCCGAGCCCACCGCAACGACGGATAGTCCTGGCGTCCGGGAAGACTCAGCGTCAGCTCGACGAGGCGCCGGCCGAGAGGGTCTGACGACGCACGGTCCGCGCCGTACAGCACGGTGAACGCCGCGGCCACGGTGCCGGCTTGCGGGAGGTCCTGCCACCCGGGCCCGAACACCATGTCGTCGAGCCCCTTCACCATCTGCGGGACCAGTTCCCATGCCGTCTCGATGTCTCCGCACCGCACCAGCCCGGCCACACACCCACTGACCACCATCAGCACCGCGGGATCGGCGACGCCGAACGGGTGATCCCGCAACATGATCCGTGCGGCCCGGGCGAACATCGCCGCGACCTCGTCCTCGGGCAGACCGTCGACGAGAGCGAGTTCGGCGACACCGAGCAGCGCCGGTCCGGTGACCTCCGGATTCCCCTGCGGGTCCTCGACGTCGAGATCCCACTCGTCGACGATGACCCCGAGTTCGCGTCGGGCATCGGCGACCCGGCCGTCGGCGAGCAGGGTGAGCGCCAGAAAGGTCTGGAGCTGGCGGACGTCCTCGACGGCGTGCAGGCGCCCCAGCAGGTCGATCCCGACCCGGTACGTCGACGCCGCCGCAGCATAACGGCCCTGCTGCGAGTACAGGCTGCCGGTACTCGATTGCCACATCCCCTGGAACCACGGGGCATAGCGGCTGCGGGTGAGCCAATCACCCGATGCGATCGAGTCCCGGAGCGCGGGACCCAGCAGCCCGCGGTTCTCCCGCAGATGGGACCGCATTGTCAGCGCCAGCGCCCGCACCTCGTCGTCGGTCGCGGTCTCGGCGGCCCGACAGACCATGCGGTAACCCCGGACCGCGTTCGGCGCCAACGCGACAGCGGACACGAATTCGCTCGCACGATCGTAGGTGAGACCGGCACGATGCAACCCGCGCAGGATGAATCTGGCGGTGGCGACCACCCGGAGTTCGCCGGTCATCGTCCCGTGCACCGCTCCGACGATGGCGGTCACCTGCCAGTTCTCGCGGACCGTGTCGTCGGGTGCCGCGGGAGGGCGCGGTAACGCCATCAGCACCCGCGCGCCCCACGCGCGCGTCTCCCCGTGCAGGCCACGAACCGTCCAGTGATACGCCAGTGCCGGGTACAGCGTGGTGAGCACCGCGACGACGCCGTCGGTCGGCGCCGCGGCCGCAGACTCACAGGCCGACCGGAGAATCCACGTTAGGTTGTCGGCTTCGCGCGCCATGCCACCGGCACCCGCGGGATGGTCGCCGTTCTCGGCCAGGTCGCGCATCCGAGAGACGAATTCGATTGCCCAGCCGCGCATCCGCGACTCGACCCGGGCCGCCAGGTCGGCGTCCATCCGGGTCTCGCCGAACTCACGAACCATCTCCAGCATGCGAAAACGGGCCGAACCGTCGGTCTCCACGACCGACAGGAGCGACTGGTTGGTCAGACTCTCGAGGGTGTCGTCGAGAACCGTCCCGGCGGCCCCGGTCACCGCGCGGGCAGCCGATCGGCCGAACCCACCGGGAAAGCGGCACAGCTGCACCAGCGCTGCCCGGCCGGCGTCGTCGAGCAGCTCCCAGCTCCACTCGATCACCGCGTAGAGCGTGCGGTGCCGGTCCGGCGTGGTGCGGTCGGCCGAGCGCAGGAGTGCGAACTTCTCCCCCAGCCGGTCGGCGATCTCCTCGACCGTCATCGTCCGGATCCGGGCTGCCGCCAGCTCGATGGCCAGCGGCAGTCCGTCGAGGTGGCGGCACAGCTCGACGACGCGCTCCGGGGGCAGCTCCGCGTCGGGACGCACAGCTCGCGCGCGCGTCCGGAACAGTTGCACCGCCGGTGAATCCGCGTCCACCGCCGCCAGTACGGGCAGCTGATGCACCTGCTCACCGACGATGGCCAGCGGCGTGCGGCTGGTGGACAGGACGCGGACGCCGGGTACCGCGGCGGTGAGTTCGGCGACGATCCGGGCGCACGCGCCGACGATCTGTTCGCAGTTGTCCAGGATCACCACCGATGCGCGCTCGCGTAGCACGTCCTCGAGACGTGCGGTCAGGTCTCCGGGTGTCATGCGCGGGCGGCCGGTGGCGGAGAGATCCGATTCGCCGACCCCGAGGGTGGCGGCGATCGCCGGGATCACGTCGTCGTCGGACCGCACCGACGCGAGGGACACGAAGAAGACCGGGACTCCCGCCGCATGCAGTCGATGGCCCATCTCGGTCGCGACCCTCGTCTTGCCGACGCCGCCCGGTCCGAGCACGGTCACCACACGCCCGGTGTCGAGCATGTCCGCCACGACGTCGAGGTCGGCGCCGCGGCCGATGAGTTCGGTGGTGGGCGAGCGCAATCCGACGGCACGCGTCGGTCGGGGCGTACTGATCGCCGGTGGTGCCGCGGCGAGGATGTCGGCGTGGGCCCGGGTCACCTCGGCCCCCGGGTCCATCCCCAGCTCGGCCGACAAGCGACGTCTGAGCCGGTCGAACACGGCGAGCGCGTCGGCGGCGCGACCTTCGCCGGCCAGCGCCCGCATCAGGGCGGTGTGTGCCGACTCGTCGAACGGGTCTCGCGCGCAGCGTTGTTCGGCGATGGATCGCGCGGTCGCGAAGTCGCCCTCGGCGAGCGCGGCCGTCAGCTGCGCACCGTCGAGCGCGTCTCGGGTGCGTCGAATGCGTGCCGACAGCGTCGCCGTCACCGGGGACCCATCCCCGAGATCGTCTCCGGGCACGCCGCGCCACCACTGCCGGGCCCGGTCGTGGGCATCCCGGTCGCCTTCGGCGAGCAGCGTGTCGACCACGTCGAGGTCGGTGCGGCTGTTGCGCAGTCGATAACCGTTCTCGGTGCCCTCCAGAACCCCCTCGGGCAGGAGCTTGCGCAGCCGGGACACCTGGGTGTGCAGCGCACTGTGGGGCGAACGCGGCGGATCGTCGGCCCAGACGTCGTCGATCAGGCGGTCCGCGGAACGCACACGCCCCTCGGCGAGGGCGAGCGACACGAGCAGGCGTCGGGCACGCAGACCCGGCACTCCGACGAGCCGGTCGGGCCGCTCCGCACCCACCGGGCACGATCCGACCGCGATCGGGCCCAGCACACCGATCAGGGCGGGTCCGTCGGCAGGCACCAAGACAGGTTAGCGCCGTCGCCCACGCTCAGTCGCGCAGGAACCCGGCGTCGGCGAGGGCCCGACGGACGTCGTGCTGGTGGTCGTGCCCACGGGTCTCGACGCTCACGGTCACCTGCACCTCACCGAGATACAGGTCGTCGGCGACGCGCGAGTGAACGACGTCGAGCACGCTCGCCCCCAGGTCGCGGAGCAGTTCGAGGAGGGTGACGAGACCACCGGGACGGTCCGAGACGGTGGCCGTCACGGTGAGGAAACGTCCGGCGGCGGTCAGGCCGTGCGTCGTCACATGGCGCAGCAGCAACGGGTCGATGTTTCCGCCGGACAGTACGACGCACGCGGTTCCCGACAGCCCGAGCCGTCCACTCACGGCAGCCGCCACCGCCGCGGCCCCGGCTGGCTCGACCACCAGCTTGGCCCGCTCGAGCATCAGCAGGAGCGCGGTGCTCAACTCCTCCTCGCTGACCGTGACGACCCGGTCCACGAACTCCGTGACATGGGCGAACGGAACCGCCCCGGGCGTTGCGACGGCGATGCCGTCGGCCATCGTGTTCATCGACGTCGCGGGCACGGGACGCTCTTCGGCGATCGATGCCGGCCAGGCCGCGGCCTGCGCCGCCTGGACGCCGATCACCCTCACCTCCGGACGCCGCAGACGCACCGCGGCGGCGACTCCGGCCAGCAGTCCACCGCCGCCGAGCGGCACCACGATCGTGGCGACGTCCGGGATCTGCTCCAGGATCTCCACCCCGACCGTCGACTGCCCGGCCACGATGTCGAGATGGTCGAACGGATGGATCAGGGCCGCGCCCGTGGCCTCGGCATGTCGCTGTGCCTCGACGAGCGCCTCGTCGACCGTCGATCCCGCGAGCACCACCTCGGCGCCATAGGCTTTCGTGGCGGCGATCTTCGGCAACGCGGCACCGGTCGGCATGTAGACCCGCGACGCGATGCCCAGATCCGATGCCGCCCAGGCGACTCCCTGCGCGTGGTTACCCGCGCTGGCCGCAACGACCCCGCGCGCGCGTTCCGCCGCCGACAGCCGGGAGATGCGCAGGTACGCCCCGCGCGGTTTGAAAGACCCGGTGCGCTGCAGATTCTCGCACTTGAGCCAGACCTGGGCCCCGCTGCGCTCGGACACCACCCGCGAGGCGATCGTCGGCGTCCGCCGGATCACCCCCGTCAGTTCCTCGACGGCCCGGTCGACATCGGCGGCGGTCAGCAGCATGCGCACCAGTATCCGCTCCGGCTCAGCGCAGCGCGTTCTCCAGATCGCCGAGGATGTCGTCGATGTCCTCGATGCCCACCGAGAGCCGGACGAGGTTGGCCGGCACCTCGAGCAGCGATCCGGCGGTCGAGGCGTGCGTCATCGCACCGGGGTGTTCGATCAGCGACTCGATGCCGCCGAGCGATTCGGCGAGCGTGAACACCTCGGTGCGGGCGCAGAACTCCTTGGCGTCGTCGAGGCCGCCCTTGACCAGCACCGAGACCATGCCGCCGTAGCGCTTCATCTGCTTGCCCGCGACCTCGTGTCCCGGATGGTTCTCCAGACCCGGGTACAGGACGGCGTCGATCTTGTCGTGCCCGGTCAGGAACTCGACGACCTTCTCCGCGTTGTCGCAGTGCCGATCCATCCGCACCCCGAGGGTCTTGATGCCACGAAGCGTCAGGAATCCGTCGAACGGCCCGGGAACCGCGCCGGCACCGTTCTGCAGGAACGCGAACGCCTCGTCGAGCTCCTCGCTGTCGGTGACCAGTGCGCCGCCGACGACGTCCGAGTGTCCGCCCAGGTACTTGGTCGTCGAGTGCAGGACGACGTCGGCACCCAGCACGAGTGGCTGCTGCAGGTACGGCGAGGCGAAGGTGTTGTCGACGACGAGCTTCGCGCCGGCCTCGTGCGCGACGGCGGCGAGGGTCTCGATGTCGCCGACGTTGAGCAGCGGGTTGGTCGGTGTCTCGGTCCAGACCAGCTTGGTCTCCGGCCGGATGGCGTCGCGCACCGCGGCGACATCGGACACCGGGGCCACCGAGTAGGTGATGCCCCACTGGCTGAAGACCTTGTCGATCAGCCGGAAGGTACCGCCGTAGGCGTCGTTGGGGATCACCAGATGGTCACCCGGCCGCAGCGTCGACCGCAGCAGGCAGTCGGTGGCCGCCATGCCGGAGGCGAAAGCCCGTCCGTAGGTGCCGCTCTCGAGAGCGGCGAGATTGGCCTCGAGCGCGCGTCGGGTCGGGTTGCCGGTGCGCGCGTATTCGAAGCCGTCGCGCAGTCCACCGACACCGTCCTGGGCGAAGGTCGAACTCGCGTAGATCGGGACGTTCACCGCGCCCGTCTGGGGATCCGGGTCGTAACCGGCATGGATGGCGCGGGTCGAGAAGCCTTGCCAGCGAACCGAATCCGCGGCACTGCGTCGTTCACTCACGGTGGTGCTCCTATCCGACGATCGGGTGGCTCGACACGAAGGCGAGCAGGTCGTGGCGCGTGATCACGCCGATGGGTTTGCCGTCCTCGACGACCATGAGCGCGTCGCAGTCGCCGAGCGCCTTGGTGGCCGCCGACACCGGTTCGCCGGAACCGATGAGCGGGAACGGCTCACCCATGTGGGCCGACACGGGGTCGGCGAGGCTGGCCCGACCTTCGAAGACCGCGCTGAGCAGGTCTCGTTCGGTGACCGCACCCGCGACCTCGCCGGCCATCACGGGCGGCTCGGCGCCGACGACCGGCATCTGGGACACGCCGTACTCGCGGAGGATCTCGATCGCATCGCGCAGCGTCTCCTGCGGATGGGTGTGCACGAGGTCGGGCAGCGCGCCGGTCTTGCCGCGCAACACATCCCCGACGAGGGATTCCTTGGTGTTGGCGTCGAGCGGGGTGCGCAGGAAGCCGTAGCTGCTCATCCACTGGTCGTTGAAGATCTTCGCCATGTAGCCGCGACCGCCGTCGGGCAGCAGGACGACGACCACGGCGTCGGGTCCCTCGCGTTCGGCGACCTGCAGTGCCGCGACGACCGCCATCCCACACGACCCGCCCACCAGCAGGCCCTCTTCGCGGGCCAGCCGCCGGGTCATGTCGAAGGAGTCGGCGTCGGAGACGGCGATGATCTCGTCGGGGACGGCCGGGTCGTAGGCCGACGGCCAGAAGTCCTCGCCGACGCCCTCTACCAGGTACGGCCGACCGGTCCCGCCGGAGTACACCGAACCCTCGGGATCGACGCCGACGACCTTCACCGCACCGTCGGAGATCTCCTTGAGGTACCGGCCGGTGCCGGTGATCGTCCCGCCCGTGCCGACGCCCGCCACGAAGTGCGTGATCTTGCCGTCGGTGTCGGCCCAGATCTCGGGCCCGGTGGTCTCGTAGTGACTCTGCGGGCCGGCCGGGTTGGCGTACTGGTTGGGCTTCCACGCACCGTCGATCTCGGTGACCAGGCGGTCGGAGACGCTGTAGTAGCTGTCCGGGTGGGACGGCTCCACCGCGGTCGGGCAGACCACGACCTCGGCGCCGTACGCGCGCAGGACGTTGCGCTTGTCCTCGCCCACCTTGTCCGGGCAGACGAACACGCACTTGTAGCCGCGCTGCTGCGCGACGAGCGCCAGGCCGACGCCGGTGTTGCCCGATGTCGGTTCCACGATGGTCCCGCCCGGCTTCAGCTCGCCCGACGCCTCGGCGGCGTCGATCATCCGCACGGCGATGCGGTCCTTGCTGCTACCACCGGGGTTGAGGTACTCGACCTTGGCGGCGACCAGGCCCGATCCGGGCGAGGTCACCGAGTTCAGCTTGACCAGCGGGGTGTTGCCCACCAGGTCGACGACGTGATTGGCGATGCGCATGCGTCCATGGTCCCAGAGCGGCCGCGAACGGCGACACCCGGCCGCTGCCGGGATCAGCAGACGCCGTTCACCGCCTAAACTGGCACTCGTGTCCGGTTCTAGTCGCAAGGGAATCGTCTCCGGGAGGATCGTGCGCGATGTCGGCGCCACGGCGGCGGCGACCGCGGGTGCGGCCGGTGCCGGATGGGCGGCCTACAACCTGCTGAACAGTCAGGCGGCCGAGGCCCGCGTGGTGATCCCGCATCGCACCGACAACGCCCCGGACGGCGACGGCGTGTACCGGCCCGACGGCACGAGCGAGCGCTTCACCCGCGACACCGTCTACGACCTGTACCTCGTGGTGTTCGGCGACTCGACCGCGGCCGGGCTCGGCGCGGAGACCGCCGAGGAGACGCCGGGGGTACTGATCGCCCGCCGGGTGGCCGCGGAGACCGACCGGGTGGTCCGGTACGCCAACAAGGCCATCGTGGGTGCGACCTCGAAGGGCCTCGCCGCTCAGATCGAGGCGATGTTCGTCCACCACGAGCGCCCCGACGTCGCCGTCATCCTCGTCGGCGCCAACGACGTCACCGCCCGGAACAGTCCACTTCCATCGGCGCGCCGCCTCGGCGAGGCGGTCCACGCGCTCGTCGACGAGGGCGCGAAGGTCATCGTGGGCACCTGCCCGGACTTCGGGGTGGTCACCGCGATCCCCCAACCCCTGCGAATGGTGTTGCGACGCTGGGGACTTGCGCTGGCCGCCGCGCAGCGGTCGGCGGTCCGAGCCGCCGGCGGCCGCCCGGTACCACTCGCCGACCTGCTGACCGAGGAGTTCCTCGCGCGCCCGGAGCACATGCTCTCGCCCGACCGCTTCCATCCGTCGGCCGCCGGGTACGAGCTGGCCGCCGACATCCTCGTGCCCGAGGTCCTGGCCGCGATCGGCGAATGGGGACCCACACCGCTGCCCGAGCCGCCCAAGGTGTCCGAGGCCGTCGAAGAAACACGGCTCGTCACTCGTGTCAGAAGGCTCTTCACAAAGTCCTGACCAGTACTTTTCCGGACACGCCGACCGTGCAACCAAGCAGGTGCTTGGTGGGGTAGTTTGAGGACATGCCTGAAGCTGTCATCGTTGCCCATGCCCGTTCCCCGATCGGCCGCGCCGCCAAGGGATCCCTCAAAGACGTCCGGCCCGACGAACTGTCGCGCCAGATGGTCGAAGCCGCTCTCGCCAAGGTGCCCGAGCTCGACCCCGCCCTGATCGAGGACATCCACTGGGGCATCGGCCAGCCCGGCGGACAGGGCGGTTACAACATCGCCCGGGTCATCGCGGTCGAGCTGGGTCACGACCACATCCCCGGTGTCACGGTGAACCGCTACTGCTCGTCGTCGTTGCAGACCACCCGGATGGCACTGCACGCCATCAAGGCCGGCGAGGCAGACGTCCTGATCTCCGGTGGCGTCGAGAGCGTGTCGAGCTTCGGGATCTCCGGTGGTGCCGACGGCGCGCCGAACTCGAAGAACCCGCTGTTCGACGACGCGATGGCCCGCACCGAGAAGGCGGCCGCCGGTGATGCGGGCATCTGGCACGATCCGCGCAAGGACGGGGTCATCCCCGACGTGTACATCGCGATGGGCCAGACCGCCGAGAACGTCGCGTCGTTCACCGGCATCTCCCGCGAGGATCAGGACCGGTGGGGCGTGCTGAGCCAGAACCGCGCCGAGGACGCCATCAAGTCCGGGTTCTTCGAGCGCGAGATCGATCCGGTCACCCTGCCCGACGGCTCGCTCGTCACCACCGACGACGGTCCGCGCGCCGGCACGACCTACGAGAAGATCTCGCAGCTCAAGCCGGTCTTCCGCCCGGACGGCACCATCACCGCGGGCAACGCGTGCCCGCTGAACGACGGCGCCGCGGCGCTGGTCATCATGAGCGACACCAAGGCGAAGGAGCTGGGTCTGACCCCGCTCGCGCGGGTCGTCGCCACCGCGGCAACCGGCCTGTCCCCCGAGATCATGGGCCTCGGTCCGATCGAGGCGATCCGCAAGGTGCTGCGGGTCTCGGGGATGTCGCTGTCGGACATCGACCTCGTCGAGATCAACGAGGCCTTCGCCGTTCAGGTCCTCGGGTCGGCCGCCGAACTCGGCATCGACCACGACAAGCTGAACGTCTCCGGCGGCGCGATCGCGCTCGGCCATCCGTTCGGCATGACCGGCGCCCGCATCACGACCACTCTGCTCAACAACCTCCGTACCCACGACAAGACCTTCGGCATCGAATCGATGTGTGTGGGCGGCGGTCAGGGTATGGCCATGGTGCTCGAGCGCCTCAGCTGATCGAGGTCGCCTCCGTCTCGTCGACGCCCCTCGCCGCATCCGGTCCTCGGACCGCGACGCTGCGGGGGGTTGTTCGTCGGTAGACGAGCCATGCGATGACGACCGCGCCGACGATGTAGATCTCGGCGGGAATCGCCCAGACGTTGTTGGTCGCGGTGTTGTCGTGGATGTAGTACTGCGAGATGTGGCCGGCAAGGTCTCCGCCGTAGCTGATCGCCAGCGCCCAGACGGCGGCGTCGAGCCATCCGCCACGGTTGCGCACGCGGAAGCAGAGCACCCCGAGGACACCGACGGCGATGTCGTTCCATCCGAGTTCCCATTGGAACATCGACGGGATGAAATCCGGTCCGATGCCTTCGGCGATCTCCGGGGCGTTTGGTCCGACGTGCCCGATGCCGGCGAGGATGCCGAACGCGCCTCCCGGAACGAGAATCCAGAGCAGCACGAGTTCGGCTGCGCGGCCGAGAGTGCGTCGCCGCACCGATCGGTCCACCAGTATGTGCACCACGGCGCCGATGATCATCAGCGCCAGCTGAATCAGAAAGAACGCCATGTCCGCACGGTAGAACCGCGGCGGCCGGATCGGCCCGGCAAACGCGATCGGGTGGCACAGTTTGTCGCCATCCGACCCGGACACGACAGCGGCCCCGCACCTCTTCTCTGAGGTGCGGGGCCGCTGTCGTCGGACGACTAGTCGGAGTTGAAGTAGGTCAGCAGGCGCAGGATCTCGACGTAGAGCCACACCAGGGTGACGGTCAGGCCGAGTGCGACGCCCCAGGCGGCACGGTCGGGTGCGCCGGCACGGATCAGGCGATCCGCGGCGTCGAAGTCCAGCAGGAAGCTGAACGCGGCGAGGGCGATGCAGACCAGCGAGAAGATGATCGCGATCGGACCGCCGTCGCGGAGCACGCCGGCCTCGCCGGTGAACAGGCCGATGACCAGGTTGCCCAGCATCAGGACCAGGACGCCGATCATGCCGGCGAACAGCATGCGGGTGAAACGCGGCGTCACACGGATGGCGCCGACCTTGTACACGAACAGCATGCCGAAGAACACGCCGAAGGTGCCGAGGACCGCCTGGCCGATGAGGGCTCCGGCCGAGGTGTCACCGGCGACGGCCCAGTTCGCGAAGACGAACGAGATCGCACCGACGAACAGGCCCTCGAACGCGGCGTAGGCCAGCACGATCGCCGGGTTGTCCTGCTTGCGCCCGAAGCTCGCCACCAGGACGAGGACGAGACCGGCGATGGCACCGACCAGCATGAGCGGCGTCGCGAGAGCTGCCTGAGCGGCCTCGGTCGCGCGGCTGCTGATCGCGAAGTAGGTGGCGACCGCGGCCAGGGTCAGCACCCCGAGGGTGATCGCGGTCTTCGTGACGACGTCGTCGATCGTGAGCTGACGGGTGGCCGGCGGGGCCGGCTGGGTGTAGGGGTCAGTCGCCTGACCGTATTGGTTGACCGCGGCGCCGGCGCCGGCCATGCCGGCCCCGAAACCCGCGTACCCGGATTGATTGTCGCGGACCACGCCGCGCATCACCGGATTGCTGCTTTCTCGCACGAAGCGCTCCTTAATCGGTACGGATGTATACCGTCTCAACGTCGGGTCTTTCCTGTGAGTTCCCTGACGAGAACGCGGAACGACCGAGTCGACGTCGACTTTACCGACTCTTGACTCTTCTGTCGTCGAACACCCGCCGCGGAGTCAGTTCACGCCCTCGCGCAGCGCCCGTAACCGGCCGCGGACGGCGGTCGGATCCGAGCCGTCACCGGTCCCGAGCGCGGCCCGGCCGAGGAACATCGCGGTCAGCATCGACTCCGCCCGCGCGAAATCGTCGCCCCATGCGAGGCCCGGTTTGGCGAGCATCAACGACGCGATGCCGTGGGCCGCGGCCCAGAACTCGAGAACGATGTCCGCGATCTCTGCGGGGTCGAACACGCCGAGGTCGGCCAGCTCGGTGACCGTTGCGACGAACCGGGAGTACGCACTGGCGGCGAGCACCTCGTCGACCTTCGACGGATGCCCTTCGGGAGTGGGTTTGCCGAACGCCACGCGATAGAGCACGGGCGTGGCGACGGCGAATCGCACGTAGGCCATCCCCTGGCTCAGCGCTCGTTCGAAGGCATCGTCGACGCCCTCCGACGCGGCGGCCATCTCGTCGTCGAGGCGCTCGAAATAACGGGCGCACACCGCATCGAGCAGCGCCTCCTTGTCGGCGAAGTGCAGGTAGATCGACGGCGGTGTGACCCCCACGCGGTTGGCGACCGCGCGGATGGACATCGCGGTGTCCTCCCCGTTTTCCACCAGCAACTCACCGGCGGCCTCGATGATCTCCTCGGCGAGGATCTCCCCCGATCCACGTGGTGATCTCGCTCGTCTCCGTGTCGTCACTGCACTCCTGAATCCGTACCGCCGTCGTCCGGTCGCCGATATGAGGTATTCGGTGTCAGACCTTCGACGGCGCCGTGTCGGCCACGGGTTTCTCGGCACCACGACCGATCTCGGGGGCCTCCTCGGACAATCCGATCCGATCGTGCAGCCGCCTCAGGGGCCCCGGCGCCCACCAGTTGGCCCGACCCGCCAGCCTCATGAACGCGGGGACGAGGAACATCCGGATGAGCGTCGCGTCCATCAGGACCGCCAGGGTGAGCCCGACCCCGAACATCCGCATGAACGACACCTCCGACGCCGCGATGGCGGCGAAGACGATGCTCATCAGCAAGGCCGCCGCGGTGATGACCCGTCCCGTCCGGGCCAGGCCCAGCGCCACGGCGTGGTCGCTGGCGGCTCGCGTCCGGTCCGATCTCAACCACTCCTCACGAATCCGTCCCAACAGGAACACCTCGTAGTCCATCGACAGGCCGAATGCGACGCAGAACAGCAGCACCGGCATGGTCGCGTTGAGGGTGCCCGTCGCGGTGGTCCCCAAACCTCCGAGATGACCCTCCTGGAAGAACCAGATCATCGCCCCGAATGTCGCCGACAGCGACAGGATGTTGAGGACGAGCGCCTTCAGGGGCAGTACGACGCTGCCGGTGAACAGGAACAGCAGCACGAATGTCGCGATCGCGATCAGACCGAGCACCCACGGCAGGTGGGCGTAGATGGACCCGACCGTGTCGTCGGTGGTGGCGGCGAGTCCGGTGAACAGCGTCTCCGTTCCCGCCGGGGACGCCACCGCGCGCAAGTCGTCGAGTTGCGCGATCCCCGCGTCACTCATCGGGTCGCGGTCGGTCGAGACGTTCAGCACGTGTACGTCGCCCCGGCTGTCGTCCGGACTGCCGGGGGCGACCGGCGCACCGCGGACGAACGTGCCGGCCGATGAGCCCGCCGAGTTGACGTCGTCGACCTCGGACAGGGCGCGGGTGTACGCCGTCAGGGTCTGATCATCGACGGGTCCCCGCACGACCACGGTGACGGCGGCGGACAGATCGTCGTCGTAGTCGTCGCGGATCTCCTGCTGGATCGCGTGCGAGCTCGCCGACTCGGGAAGCACCCGGTCGTCGGGGAACCCCATCTTGATCGACAGGAACGGTGCGCCGAGCACCAGCAGGAAGACCGTGACCACGGCGGCGACCGGCAGTGCGTGACGAAGCACCCACTGCACGAGCCGATACCACCACGTGTCCTCGGGCTCGACGGGCCGGGCCGGCGGCAGACGCAACAGGCGCCGCAGCGGTTTGCGCGCGTCAAACGCGTCGATGCGGTCGCCGAGGAGCATGAGCACGGCCGGGGTCAGGACGAGCGCCGACACCGCGGCAACGACCACGACGCCGAGACCCGCGAATGCGAAGGATCGCAGGAAGTACTGCGGGAAGAGCACCAGCGCGCTCAACGACAGGGCGACGGTCACGGCAGAGAACGCCACGGTCCGTCCGGCCGTGGCCAGGGTTCGGACGATCGCGTCGGGGCGACTCAGCCCGTGCTCGACCTCTTCCCGATAGCGCGTCAGCAACAGCAGCGTGTAGTCGATCGCGAGCGCGAGACCCAGTGCGGTGGTGAGGTTCAGCGCGAACACGGAGACGTCGGTGAGCGATCCGATCACGCGGAGGAGCGCGAAGGTGAGGATGATCGAGACGATGCCGATGCCGACGGGGACGGCCGCTGCGAGCAATCCGCCGAAGATGAAGATCAGGACGATGAACGTGATCGGGATCGCGATCGCCTCGGCGATGAGCAGATCCGACGAGGTCTGATCGTTGACCTGCGCGAAGACGAGTCCCTGACCGCCGACCTGCACGGTGATCCCGTCCCGGACGCCGGCGAATGCCTCTTCGATCTCCTCGGCGTGCGCCGGTGCCGAATCCTCGCCCCCGTCGAGCGACGCGATGATCAGGGTCGACGTCCGGTCGCGACTGACCAGCGCGGAGTCGAGTGCCGGATTGGCCCATACGGACAGGATCTGGTCCTGGACGTACGCGTTGCGGTTCAGATCGGCGATGATGTCGTCCCCGACCGCCCGCGCCGTCGGGTCACGTGAGATGTCGACACCGTCGGGTCCGTCGAGCTTGAGGACGACCTGGATCCCACCACGGTTGAACGTCTCGTCGAGGATCTTCTCGGCTCGGGCCGAACCCGAGTTCGGGTCGCTGTAGCCACCCGCGAGAAGGTGTTGGGCCGCGGTGGCGCCGTACGCACCGCACACCACCAGCAGGATGAGCGCACCCAGCAGCACGCGTTTGGGCATGGATATGACCAGCCGTGTCATTCTGACCAGCATGCGGACCCCTCGTCGCGTCGGTCGATCGACTTTACGGCGTTAAGTTATCAGCAGTAATTTAGGCGGTCAAGGTCGTGTCCGCCGGTTGCGGCATTCCGAGTCCGCGTCGGACGGTGCGCAGTTCGCGTTCGATCACCGTCGACTCCGAGCCGAGCAGCCCGGTCGCCCGCGCGATCTCCCGCAGCCGAACGGCAGGGCGCGCGACATCGACGAGATGATGCAGCGGCGTCCGGCGCAGACCCATCCGCCGGGCGACCGGCCGCTCGACCCACCTGGTGCTGATCGCCGAGAACGACGACATGAGCAGCGGCCGCGTCAGCGCATCCACCGCGGAGACCAGCAGCCCGGGTACCGGCACCGGGGCGGCACCGTGCACGACGCGCGGGAGGTCGTAGCCCTCGCGGAGCAGCGCCTTGATCAGGACCTTCGACGAGTCGTCGGGTCGCAGCTCGAATTCGCCTGCCACGGCGAACAATTCAGTGGCCGCCTCGTGGGTCGGCGGGAGCAGGTCGTCGTCGACGCCGATGACCCAGCCGATCCAACGCCAGAGATGGGTGATCGCCTCCCGCTCCGCGCTGCTGTAGTGGATGCCGAAATCCCGTGCGACGACGAGGGGTAGGGCGAGGAAGCCGCACGAGATGGTCATCACCGAGTACGTCTGGTTGATGGGCGCGCCCCATTCGTCTTCGTCCCAACCCGGGCCGTCGTGCTCCGCCGCCACTCCACCGGGTGGATGCCGCAAAATGTCGCGAATGTAGGCGTGCAGCAAACGGATACGTAGTGTTGCAACCCATCCGGGACGTCCCGGCAACATCGAGCCGGGAGCCGTCGCCTCGGCGACCCACCGCGCCGTCGACTCGACCCGATCACGGGTCCCCGACCCCAGCCGACCGGTGGCGACGAGCGGCCGGACGAAACCCTGAGCCTTGAACCCGTAGATCAACGACTGATACAGCGTCGACGACTGCAGCGTTCCGAAGCGCCACCACGCGCGGGCCCCGGCCTCGGCCCAGGCGGCATCGAACCACGGCGGCGGGACACTCGCGACCTGGAGCAGATGCGTCATCGAGGCGGGCATCTCGAGATGATCGGGATCGGATGCCGCATCGGCAGCGCTGTGCGCCTCCAGCAGCGCGACGAGGGTGGAGAACGAGATGCCCCGCTCCCGGGCCTCGGCGATCACCGCGTCGGCGAGCGGGTCGCCCTGCATCAGACCGGCCTCGAGACGCTCGACGATGGTGGGGTGCCGTTCTCGGACGGACTCCCAATTACGTGCGCCGGTCACCGCTGCCGCGTCCATGCCCCATGATCACCCCGGTGCCCGGACCGGTCAAGGACGTCTGACTCCCAGACCTCGACTCGACTGCCAGACCTCGATCGAAGTCCGGCAGTCGAGTTGTGGTCCATCCGTGGCGACGCCGGACCACAGGACGGCCGCCACGCCGCCGGCTGACTATGCTCACCAGGGGCACCGTCGTCGCGCGGACCCTGCGCCCCCATAGCCCAATTGGCAGAGGCAGCCGACTTAAAATCGGCACAGTGTCGGTTCGAGTCCGACTGGGGGCACTCCTGACCAGGCGTTTATGGCCTGTTGGCGGTCAGCTACCCGCTGTCGGTGTCACGACTTGTCACATTTCGCCCGAAACTGCTCGCAGCGGCCTTCAATGCGTCGTCCTGGGAGTGTGCGTAGGTCGCCAGTGTGAACGCCGCGGAGGCGTGGCCCATCCAGGCGGCGATGACCGCGATCGGTACGCCCCGTAGGTGCATGAGGGTGGCGCATGAGTGCCGTGCATCGTGCAGCCGGACGTGGGGGATCTTCAACGTTTCGAGGAGCTTTCCCCACCGGAACGTGAGCAGGTTCGGGTGGTAGGGCTCGCCCGCCTCGTCGCACGCGACGTACTCCCCCGACCCGTACGACTCCCCGAGCGCCATCCGCTCCTGCAGCTGCTGTTTGCGTGCGGCCCTAAGTACGTCGACAACCTCATCGGGTAGGGGCAGCGTCCGTTGTGACCGCTTCGATTTGGGGGTGCCGGCGACGATCTCGCGGCCGACGGCGACACGGTTCTCGGCGACCGTGACCGTCTTCGCGCCTAGGTCGACGTTGTCCCATCGCAGTCCCGCGATCTCGCCGCGGCGCAGCCCGTACAGAGCGAGCGTCCACAAGTGCCGGTCCCGGCATTCGTGGTCGAGGATCTGGAACATTTGTTCCTGTGTGAGGGTCTTCATCTCCGGGCGCTCGGCCGGGATGCGATCGACAAGGCGGGCGACGTTGCGCACCACGTGACCTTGCCGCTGCTGGTCCTCGAGCACCGCGGTCAGTAGACCCAGCATGTGGTTAACCGATCGAGCGGACCACTTCCGTCGGCCATCGACTTCCCCGGCCCTCAGGCGTCCGACGAGGGCGTCGATGTCGCGCTTTGTCAGCTGCTGAACGATGGTGTCGCCGAGTTCGTCGCGGACGGGCGCAAGTCCCGTCTTGTGACTGCGCTTCGTGGATGGCTTGAGTCGGTGTTTCGCGGCCAGCCACCCGTCGACAGCCTGAGCGACAGTGAGTTTCGAGGCATGGACATAGGTCCCGGCCACGACCGACGCCTGCACGGAAGACAGCTCCGCGCGCGCTTCCGCCTCGGTGGTGAATCGCCTCCGGATCTGTCGGCGCTTGCCGCCGACGACGCCAGCATCGACGGTGACCTGGTAGCGAGTGACGCCCTTACCCGTCCGCCTGTCACGGACGGTCAGCTTGCGGATCTGTGGCGGGAGTTGGCGCCTGCTGCTCATCTGACACCCCCTCCGTCACTGGGTCCTGGGTTCGGATTCAGCATCTCGCGCATATCCCAGTCCCTCACCTTCATCCCAAGAGCACGCATCCGTTGGACGACGATCTCGTTGTCCTCTTGGGCGCGCTCGAGCATTCGCTCCGCCTGTCTGCGTTCGTCTGGGTCGTCGGTGTCGGCCTTATGCACAGCCTCGATCGCCAGGCTCCCAATTCGGTCATACCTGTTCATCAGTTGCAGAGGTTCGTTTCCGTCCGAATCTCCGGATAGCACAGGCATTTCGACCCCCAGTGTGGTGACCGGAGCGTCCGCGTTCGGCTCGACGGGTCGCGACGCCAACTTGCCGGTGAACATCCCCAGCGCCGTCCTTGATCGGCGATCTGGGCCGTTAGGTACGTAGCGAACCACTTCGTCCAGGAGGCCCGGGTAGAGCAAGAGAACTGGGGCAATCTCAAGTGCCGCGGCCATGACGATGAGTTCGGCGACATCGAGTTTCCCTGCGCGGGTGTTGCTTTCGATCTTCGATATGGCGACACGGGAGATCGGGAACCCTAGAGCCCTTGTGCGCTCCGACAGGGCGGCGGCGGTCAGCTTTAGTGCACGCCGGCGCTGGCGCACCGCCTCGCCGACGCGGCCAGCCTGCTCGAGCTGCCACGTCTTCGCGTCGTCATCAATGTTCGGCATTGCAACATTCTCTCACGGATACGCACGCATCCGGGAGCATCCGTGTTACGCTCCATTACGAGACATGAACCACGGGTTCAAGTTTCATTCTGGAGCAGACAATTAGGAGGTCTCCACATGTCCAAAAGCCTACTCAAGCCCGGAGAAGCCTTCGCGCGCATCGGCGTCGGCAACAGCAAGGGCTACGAACTGATCAAGTCCGGCGCACTTCGGTCGGTGAAGATCGGCAGCAATCGCCGCATCCCGGAGCAGGCGATCGACGAGTACATCGCCGGCCTCGAACAGGCTGCGAGCGGCGCAGCGTGACTGATCGGTACGCCCACATCCGCGACCGCGAAGACCTCGGGGGAATCGAGATGTTCCCCGACTGCACCGACGACCTCGTCGGCGCAAAAGAAAAGGCCCCGGACCTGTTGGCGCAGGTTCCGAGGCCAGTAACCCCTGCACACCCTGATGAGAAGTGAGGAAGTTCTGACATGCACATTACACACCGACGCCGACAGAGTCACCCCCTACCTGTCAGGCAGGTGACGCCGCTTGCCGCGGACGACGATCTCATGATCGATCTGATGCACGACGCCCTTGCAGGTATCGAGCCGGAGGACGTCTCTGACCTGCTGGAACTCGCTGACATCGTCCACGAAGTCGAAGGCGGAACGTGGACCGTTCAGACGGCGGTGGTCTGAATGTCCTCCACTGCAACCAATCGCCGTCCCCTGGCTGAGGTGACCGGGCGGGACCAGCTCATCGAGCGAATCATCGACGGGCTGGACTACGGCTGCATCAGCGGCGCGACGACCTCGCAGTTGCTGATCTTCGTTGCCCTCCTGGAGGACCTCCCGCAGTACGAGGAGAAGCACGAGGACCGCCCTGCTCGGCACCTCCAGCTCGTCGACACTTCGTCGGAGGTGATCTAGAGATGTTCCGACCGGTCTACTACGAGCCCTCGAATACAACTGCCGAGGAACTGGCTGTGTTCGGGGTGAAGGTCCGTGAGATCCAGCGTGACCCCCAGTTCAAGTTCGCACTCGGTCGGTTGTGGAAGTCGGCTGCCAGCGTCTTCTTGTACGACGACGGCCGGGTCGTCCTGACGTTGCACAGCCACCTGAATGAGCGTGAGCGGCACCAAATCTACGGGATCGGCCAGACCGTCTTCCGTGACGGCGTCGCCCACTGCAAGAGGCAGGAGTTCACTCGTCTGCGGAAATCTAAGAAGCGGCCAGTTGCTTGTTGGTGGCAGTTCGTGTGGGTCGCAGTCTCGCGCGCAGACTCCCTGTACGACTCGATCTTCTGGTCGGCATACGGGCACCACCCGGATCAGATCCGCTCGATCGACTCCGAGGACGAGCGCCTACATCAGCAGCACAGTGCCGAGGGGGCGACACAGTGATCGGTCACGAAGAGTTCGAACAGTTTTCGGCCCAGTGCCTGCTCTACACGGGGCGGGAATGGGACGGAACCGTCGAACACATCACACAGATGACCGCAGTCGTGTCCGCCGGTAACGATGTGCTCGACGCAGTTATCGACTGGCTGTCCGCTGCCCGCGAGCGCGCCGAACAAGACGGGCGGCGGTGGAACACCAGCGAGTGTCGACGGCAAGCGCGCTTGTCCGGGGACCTCACCGTCTGTCCCGAATGGTTGGCCGCGGAGTTTGAACGCGTCACGCCTGACGATCGGATGCGCCGATGACCCGCCGAAACAACGAATCCCAGACACCCGCCACGTTCATTGATGCTTGCCTGCAGGGGGTTGCAACGCCAGCAGACATTGACGACTGGGTAGACCGCTGGCATGCCGGCGAGGGGCCAGACCTGACGCTCGGCGAGTTCCTCGGTTTCACACCCGATGAGGGGAAGATGTGGGCTGAGGACCCCACCTGTCTTGACGAGATCATCAACGCGCACCGCGCTGGCGAGGCAGGTGAGGTGCTGTGAGAGATCCAGCAGTCGTCACGCTCAACGCTGACGGGGAGTACTACCTCAACGACGTGGCCACCGCGCTCATCATCGGCGTCAGCGCAGAAACCCTCCGGTCCCACGCTGTACGCGACGACCACGGCCGCGCCGCGTACCGACTCCCCGAGACCTTGATCCGCAGCGGACGCAGGCGCACAAGGGAGTTCGGCGAGATGACAGGGACGACCGAACCCGACATGGGAGACGCGCTGATCCACTTCGCCAATCTCGAGGGCGTCGAGTTGATCTTCGAAGACGCGACGGGCGAGCGAATCACGCTCTCGGCTCCCGGGTTCTGGCGGCGGAATGGAGGTGCACCAACCAACTGAGCAGGTTCTTCCGCTTGAGGGGTGAAAAGGGTTCCTGGCCAAGCGATTCATTCTTGAAACCCAAGCGACGCGGCCCCCGGAAGGCTCGGGGGCCGCGTCTGGAAGGACACACCACATGTCTGCATTGCAGTCTACCGATGCCCCGGAGGGGTATCCCGAACAATATGTCGACCCCGGAGACAAGCTGCTACTCGCTGCGCTGCGAGGTGGCACCTACGTGCTCGCTGTCCGTTGCCGTGTGTGCGGTGCACCGCTGACAGCGCAGCGGTCTAAGGCCCGCGGCATCGGCCCGAAGTGCGGGCGCCGGGAGGTTGTGGCATGAGCGCAACCCTCACGGTCTCGCTTCTGGCCGCAACGTTCGACGCATCACCCGGCATGATCGTCAGCGCCCTCACCCTCGTCACTCCTGAGGACGTCCGCTTGTTGGACGCCCCCACGGCGGAGTGCTTGGACATGGTCCTGGCGATGGCGAAGAACGGGGACCAGCCGGCGCCCGTTCTGTTGAACGCCGAGCTGATGCGTCACGGTCTGTATTCCGGCCACCGCGGCGAGCTTGTGAAGAACCGTGTTCTTGACGCGGTGACAACCGCTGTGCCCGGTGTCCGAGTCTTTGAGTACGCCTCCGCGGTCCTCGCCGAGGTGGTTCGGGCCCGGATGATCTCGGCCGCTGACGCCATCGCTGAGCGGGCACGCGACGGTGCCGAAGCCGACGCCTGGCAGACGTTCATCCGAGAAGGGGCGGCGGTCCGGATGCTCTGGGAACGGTTGTGCGCAGCGCGGGGGGTGGCCGCATGACGGAGACTCCCGAGGCTATTGACGGCGCCGCGCTTCTCGACGCCGTTGAGGACCACTTCAACACCTACGTCGCGGTTCCCGACGATGCGGACCTGTCGCTCCTGACCCTCTGGACGGTCCACACGCATCTTGCGCTCGAGTGCTACTCCACGCCTCGGCTGCTGATCGACTCCACAATGCCCGGGTCCGGGAAGACCACTGTTCTCGATCACATCGCAAGGTTGGGCTGCAATCCAGTCCAGGCAGCATCGCTGTCCAGTTCGGCAATGCTGGTGCGCATCCTCGACACCGGTATCCGAACGATTCTGATCGACGAGACGGACCGGAGCCTGAACCCCGACAAGCCTGGGGTCCAGGAGTTGATCGCTGTTCTCAACTCCGGGTACCGCCGTGGTGCTACTCGGCCGGTCTTGGTCCCGGATAAGGAGAGCGGGTGGGTCACGAAGGAGATGCCGACATTCGCACCTGTGGCGATGGCCGGCAACTCCCCGCGGCTGCCGGACGACACCCGCTCACGGTGCCTTCGGGTCTTGTTGATGCCCGACGTAACCGGCCGAGTCGAGGACTCGGACTGGGAGTTCATCGAGGATGATGCGCTTGCGCTACGGGATCGCATCGTGGCGTTCGCCGATAGTGTTCGAGACTGTTTGCCGCGCGAGGTCGATCTACCGAAGGGGTGCCGGGGCCGCGCCAAGGAGAAGTGGCGTCCCCTGAAACGTGTCGCGGTCGCTGCGGGTGGGCACTGGCCTGCCATCGCGGACGACCTGATTGCTCGGGGGCTCGCCGAGGATGCCGCCGAGCATGAGGCGGGACTCCAGCACGAGCCACCCGGGATGGTCATCCTCCGCGATCTCGCTGCGGTGTGGCCGGGCGACGAAACCCACGTGCCGACCGAGACTCTGGTGTCGAGGCTGGTCGTTCACAACTCCGATTACTGGGGTCTCCGGTCGAACTACGGCAAAGCGTTGACCGCGCACCGGTTGGGTCGCCTGGTAGCGCAGGCGTCGAAGGTGACGAGCACGCGGCCAGGTGGCCGTGGGCCGCGTGGATATGCTCTGACCTCGCTTGATCCGGTTTGGCACCGTTTGGGGATACCTCGCAAAGAGACCGGTGCAAGTGGCGGAACTGGCGAAACTGGAGCGGTCGCCGCACCACTATCGCCGGTTGATCCGCTTGCACCGGATGCACAGAGAGGGTCCGGAGAACGGTTCCTGAGCGATCGGGAGTCGGCATGAGGGGCCAGACCCGGCGCGAGGCCGGCCCCATCGCGTTGCTCGCTGAGATTCTGCGCGGCACCGATTCACTGACCGGTGCGGCGTGCATCGGTTCACCCGAGCTGTTCGACCCTCGAGACCCCCGTGAGGACAGCGACGCCGCCGAGTACAGGCACCGGGCCGCGGCCCAACTGTGCGCCCGCTGCCCGGTGTTCGACGCCTGTCTGGCTTGGTCTGATTCGAGATCCGACCAAGCGCACGCAGTCACCGCTGGGCGCATCCCACGAGCGCCCGGACGACCACCGAAGGGAGGTGAAACAGCAGCATGAGCGAAACCACCCGCGCCCCCCGCGCCCACGTGTGCCAGCGTTGCTACGGCCCCTGCCGGTCCCACAAAGGGTCAATGCATGGATGGACTTGCGAAGCGTGCCTCCGGGACTACCTCGACAGTCAGACCCCAACCCCGACTCCGGACGAGGGTCGCATCTCAGATGTAGCCCTCGTCCGCCGAGCCCGGAGACGGAACCGGTGACCGCCCGCGCACTCGGAACAGCCGTCCTCATCGAGGGTGAGACCGCGTTGCGGATGGCGAAGTACGCGGCCGTCGCCGCACTCGAGAAGCTGGCACGGTCGGGTATGCCACCCGGCCCCGAACTCGTCGAGATCTACGAGGCCGCGAAGCAGGCTCAGTCCCACCCGGGACATTCGGACGGACCCGAAATCGCACTCGCAGAAGACTGTTCCCCGACAGACCTGATCGACTCCGCGACAGCGGCTCGCATCCTCGGAGTGACCCGCCGCCAAGTAGTCAGATTGGGTGCCACCCTCGACGGAACCCAGCTCCCCAACGGGTACTGGACCTTCCACCGGGGGACGGTTGAGGACTACGCCAGACAGCGCCCACGTCAAACACAGAGGCGCACAGCGGCATAGCCGACAGAGGGGGGTGCCGAATGCCAGAGTTGGCCACGGCATGGGTGAGCGTGATTGCCGACACTCGGCAGATCCCAGGGCAGATCAGGCGGGCGTTCGGCGAGACGGATCGGATAGCCCAGCAGCAGGGGCAGCGCGCCGGTCGATCATTCTCCGGGGCATTCGGCACCTCCCTCAAAGCCGCAGGCGCAATCGCTGGCGCTGCAGGCGGAATCGCCGCTGTCGGCGCGGCGATGCGCTCCTCAATTGGCGCGGGTATGGACTTCACCGGCGCATTGAACACCCTTCAAGCCGTGTCCGGCGCAACCGCCCAGCAGGTCGCTGAGGTCGGCCGTCGGGCACGCGAACTCGGAACAGACTCCCAACTGGCGTCTACGTCCAGCATCGACGCCGCCAACGCCATGTTGGAGCTCGCTAAGGGTGGGTTCACGGTTGAGCAGTCGATGCAGGCTGCTCGCGGCACGCTGCAGTTGGCTGCCGCAGCGCAGATCTCGGCCGCGGAGGCGGCAACCATCCAGTCGCAGGCGTTGCAGGCGTTTGGTCAGGACGCTACCTATGCCGGTAAGACCGCTGACATCCTCGCGAACGCCGCGAACGCATCGTCGGCCGAGATCACCGATGTCGCACAGGCTTTGCAGCAGTCCGGCACGGTTGCTAACCAGTTCGGCCTGTCGATGTCGGATACTGCGGCGTCGATCGCTTTGCTGGCCAACGCAGGCATCAAGGGATCTGACGCCGGCACGCTGCTGAAGTCGACCTTGCTCGCGCTCACTGATCAGAGCGACCAAGCCGAGACTGTCATGAAGCAGCTCGGCCTGACCGTCTACGACTCGCAGGGCCGATTTGTTGGCATGGAGTCGCTGTTCGGGCAGCTCAATGCTGCGTCCGAGCGGATGACGGACCAGCAGTATCAGCAGGCCACCGCGATTCTCTTCGGGTCGGATGCGATGCGTCTGTCGGGTCTCGCTGCGCAGGTTGGTGCTGACGGTTTCAGTCAGATGCGCGCCGCGATGGAGAAGAGCGGTTCGGCGGCTGATGTGGCTGCGGCGAAGATGCAGGGACTCCCCGGGGCGTGGGAGAAGCTGAAGAACAGCGCGCAGGACGCCGGGCTGGCGTTCTACGACGTCGTAGAGGGTCCACTCACCTCTGCGGCCAACGCTGCCGCCAACGTTCTCGGCGACCTGGTCTCCGACGCGGAAGACGCCGGCAAGGGCGTGCGCGCCGCGTTCGACGATTCGCGGGTCCAATCGTTCCTCGCGAGCGTCCGCAACGATGGTGCGAGCGCGTTCGCCGGGATCACTCAGGCTGCCACTGGCTTGGCTCCTGTTATTGAGCAGAACCTGAAGTCGGCTGCGACGATTGCTGGCGCGCTCGGCGTTTCAACATGGACTGTGTTTCTCGAGGTTGTCCGTGCAGCGACGACTGTCATCGAAGGCCTCACTCCGGTTCTGTCGACGCTGGCCACGTTCACGAGTAACAACGCCGGCCTGGCTACCGCGATGGTGGGTGCGTTCCTCGCGTGGAAGCTGATTCCTCCGGTTATGAGTCGGGTCCAGTCGGCTCTGGCGCCAGTCACTAGCGGCCTGTCGAATGCGCGGACCGCGGGACAGAACTTCATCCAGACCAACACGGCGATGTCTCAAGGGCTCGCACAGAACCGCGCCCTGCTGATGCAGATGGCTGGCGTGGTGCAGACCGCGAATGGGCGTTGGCAAACACTTTCGGGTCAGTCTCTGACTGCCGCGCAGGCGATGCAGCGGATGAACACTGTTGCCGCGTCGGGTGTTACGACCTTCGGGAGGTTCGGTAGCGCGATTTCGCAGATCGGGTCTCACGTTCCGGTGGTGACTCGTATGCAGGCGGCGTTCGTGAACACGGCGATCAGCGCGAATCAGTTCGGCCGCACTCTGGGTGTGGCGGCTGCGGCCAGTACGGGCCTTCGTTCTGCTGGGTCGGCGATGATGGGTGTGTTTGGCGGTCCGTTGGGCGCCGCAGTTGCGGGGGCGACGGTCTATTTGGGTCTTGCTGCGAGTGCTCACGCTGAGAACACGCAGAAGGCTCGCGCGCAGAGTCAAGCTGTGAAGGATCTTGCGGCGTCTGAGGTGGCGTTGGGGTCGGCGCTGTCGCAGTCTCGTGGCGCGATGTCTCAGGATGTTTGGGGTAAGGCTGGCGAGCAGTTGACTGCCTACCAGCAGACGCTGAAGACGACTGCCGACCAGCACAAGTCGACCTGGGATCAGCTGAAGGAAATCGGTGGCATCGGCAAGATCCTGTTCCACACGAACGATGAGCTGAATCAGACTTCTGAGCGGGCGATGGCCGCACAGAAGGCGATGACTGACCTCGGCATGACCAATGAGGAAGTTGCTCGCGCGGTCTACGGTACCGAGGGGCAGTGGAAGCTGGTCTCCGACCGCCTGGCCGGGATGGGTGAGGGCGGGGTGATGGCCGCCGCCAACCTGGCGCACATGAGGCGGGAGTTCGAAGGACAGCAGGCATCCGCATCGCGCGTCACACCAGGTGTTACGGAACTCGGCGATGCGATGCGGCTGCTGGGCGACAAGTCCGCAGATGCTGCCGACAAGTCCAGGGCACTCCGCGCAGCACTCGAAGCGCTCAATCCCGCCCGATCCAAGGGTGAGGCAATTGCACAGCACAACGAGATCATGCAGCGGATCACCGCCTCCACTAAGGAGGCGATCGATCGCACGCAGGGGTTCGGCAAGGCGTTGCTCGACGTCCAATTCGGTGTCAACACCTCGACAACCAACGGGCAACAGTTGCGAAAGTCGTTGATGGACATCGTTGATGCCACCGAATCCGCAGCCGTCAAGGGTGCGGACATGGCGGAACGCAACCGGCTGAACGGCGAGGCGCTGCAGCAGCTCGCCCGCCAGTACGGTTTGACGGTGGAGCAGATCCGCGGAGCCGCAGACCAGCTCGGACTAGATGACATTGAGATCTCGGTCGCGATGAAGGATCTGACTCCGGGTGGGTTGCTGCATCAGCTCACTGCTATCTCCACCGCCTGGCGCGGAGTCCCTGAGGGACAGAAGACGGTCACCGTGGACCGGGACCAGGTCTCGGACGAAACAGAGGCTTGGCTCAATCGTGTCGGGGCGAGCGTGAAGCAGATCCCGAACAGCAAGCAGGTCACGATCACGGCGAAAGACGATGACGCCAAGGCCAAGGTTCTGCTGTTGACGCAGAACCTTTCGGTTCTGAACGCGATGAAGGTCGACCCGAAACTCAACCTCGAGACCTCGCTGTTCCAGGCACGCAACACCGAAGCGATCGGCGCGCTGCAGGCTCTCGACAAGACGTTCGTGTCCGGCCGGGCAGGTCTCATGATCGACGAACTGCTGGCAGGTAAACAGTTCTCGATGCAGGAACTGCAGATCCTGTCTCAGACGACAGCTGATCCTGCCGTGCACCTGTTGATCGATCAGCTGTTGCAAAACGCCACGATCGCGAACAAGGCTCTCGACGATCTGGCCCGTAAGCGCAACGCGCAGATTCAGATTGATTTCATCCGTGGGCTGACCGCGCCGGCGCCGGTGGACAATCCGCAGCAGTTCGGCGCGAACTTTGACCGCAACCTGCAGGAGCTCGGTCGGCGGCAGCAGGGCGCTTATGCCGACGGCGGTATCCGTACCTACGCAGAGGGCGGGATTGCGGCCCTCGCGAGGTATGCGAATGGTGGGCATCTCACCGAACCGCAGATCCTTCCGGGCCGCGGTGCGGGGTCGCTCTACACGACCGCTATGGGGCCGGCGATCGCTGCCGAGGGGGAGACTGGCGGTGAAGCGTGGATACCGCTGGGGCTCGGCAAGCGTGCCCGCTCTACCAGCATCCTCGCGACAGTCGCGGACCTCTTCGGCCTCACCCTGTTCCCCAAGGATCAGCTGCCTAGCAACATCTCCGGACTCTTCGGCGCGCTTGCTGGCGGCGCGGTCAAGGGCGCACTAAAGGGTGTCGATGGCGTTCGGAAGTTCGCTGACGGTGGCATTCTGCGGTCGCTCGCTGACGGCGTCGGAGCGTCTCGTCCTTTGACCGGCGCCCCATACGTGTGGGGTGGAACGAACTGGGGTGATTGCTCCGGAACCATGAGCGCGTTTGCTCGGATGGCTGCAGGGCTGGACCCCTTCGGCGGCCGGTTCTCGACCGCAACCATGGGCGCGCAGATCCAGCAGATGGGCGGTCAGCTCGGTCGGGGCGGGTCCGGGGATATGCGGTTCGGGTGGGTCAATGGCGGCCCGGGTGGCGGCCATACCGCGGGTACCCTTCCTGACGGCACGAACGTGGAGATGGGTGGCGGGAACGGCGGTGGCATGGTCGGCGGCTCCGCGGCCGGCGCTGACGACCCTCAGTTCAGCGAACACGCCTTCTTCCGTGTCGAGTCGCCGTACAACCCCGGCACAGGCGTCCCCGGCGACCCGGGCGGCTGGGTGCAGCGCCCTGACGGGACGTGGGTACAGAACGCCCCCACGGGCAGCTTCGGCAGCAGTGGCAGCACAGGCGGCAGCGGGGAAGACAAGACCCTCTCCGGGCGACTCGGCAACGCAGCATCAGCATTCGTCTCCGGACAGATCACCGACCTATTCAACGTCCTCTCCATCAACGACCAGCCCGGGTGGCTCGCCGCGATCACCGAGTACGAGAACCAGCAGCGCCAGGCGCAGAGCGGATCGGGCTCCAAGGGCACCGACCCGATGGTTAAGCAGCAATACGAGGACGCAAAGCTCAAGTCCAAGCAGGACTTTGAGAACGCCAAGCTGCAACGCAAACGAACACACGACACCGCACTGGCGAAGCTGCGCAGCGAGCTCGATGCGAAGCGGATCAGTGAAGCCGAGTACGACCGACGCGTCGCCGACCTCAAGCGCAAGCACGAGGACACCGAGCTCGCGAAGAAGCAGGAGTTTGACCAGAAGACTCTGGAGGCCAAGCAGAAGTTCGACCAGCTCAAGACGACACCGAATCAGCCGAACACCCCCGGCCAGGCGCCGACTGTGCGCGATCCCGGCACGACCCGCCCCGCCCCCGGTCAGGACCTCGGCCGCGGACCGACCGCAGGACTGCCCGCCACTGGCAGCGCGATCAAGGATGCATTCAGGTCCGGGCTACGCGAGGCATGGCGTCAGGGTCCCCCCTGGGATGCGACCGACTGGATCATCAACAAGGAATCCGGTTGGGACATGAACGCCCGCAACGGGAAGTACTTCGGTGGCGGCCAGTTCAGCCCGGAGGTGTGGGCCGCTGCAGGTAAGACGCCGACAGCCGACGCACGCACCCAGGGCGAGGTGTTCGACAACTATGTCGGCAGCCCCCGCTACGGCGACCCGCTGAAGGCCAAGGAGCACCACGTCAACGCTGGCTGGTATGAGCGGGGCGGTGTGATCCACGAGGGCGCCAACATCATGCTCAACGGGTTGGGACACAAAGAGACTGCGCTCCCATTCGACCCGCGTGATTTGAAAGCGTCACTCGACCGCGGTGGCAGCAGCTCGTCCGAGGCGGTAGTGGCCAAGCTCGACCAACTACTCCAAGTCCTCGCGCACAACGTCCGCGGCACAACCTACAACGTCTCCGACGACCGCAGCCTGAAGCAAGCACAGAGGTCCGAGAAGCAGCGCATAGCAACAACCCTCGCCGGTCTCTAGCCACATCACCACCACATCGAAGGAGAACCACACCATGAGCCACTACGACCAAGCCAAGAAGGACATGGAAGAAGTCCGCACCACACTCGCTGACGCCGTCGCCCGCATCCGAGCGAACGACAACTACTCAGCCGAAGGCAAGCGGCGCGAGATCGCACGAGTCACACTCACCGCACGAGAAGCAGCCAACGCACTCAAGACCGACCACGCCAACACCCGAGCACAACGACGCAGCCAACTGCAGCGCGAACTATTCGGCAGCCCCAGCGACGCATCCAGCATCATCCTCCTGCGCGACAGCCAAGACCGAGCAGCCGCACTCAAAGACCCCGAACAGGCAGACGCAATGATGCAGCGAGCCATCCAATCCGGCGACACCTACCTCGCCAAAGCCGTCGCCCAAGTCTCCATCAACCACGGCTGGAACGACCCCGTCCGCGCCCTCGCACACCACGACCCGGACACTGGCGAACTCATCAACGAACTCGCAGAGCTCCCTGAAGGACCACGCACAGTAGGAACAGACAAGCTCGTATTCCGCGTACCCAACGCCAGCGAACTCGGGGATGCCGACGACGAAGGCCTCGCCCGAATGGCCGGCACCTACTCCAACCAAGAGAAGCAACAAGCCGCCCGAGTCCTCCGCGAGTACAGCCACACCGGCAACGTCGGAGTCTGACCGGTCCCACGGTGACCCCGCACAGGTGCCGCGCGTAATGACGACCGTTACGCGCGGCACCGACCCTTCTCGGTGGCGTCACCGAAAAGGGGACGAGTCTCCAAAACCGCAGGTCAGAAGGTTCGCACTGGTCACGGGGTGGGGGTATGCCCCCTCAGGCGCACGACTCGCCCCCCAAGGCATTGGCGGTACCCCCTCCGAGGTACCCCCCTCCCCCCTGGGGTATCCCCGGTTTCGGTCTCGTCGGGCCGGACTTCTCACGGTTGACCGTGAAATCTGGTGTGGAAAAAGCTGCGGGGAGAGAGATCGCCAATGCCGTGAGGGGCGTCGGGGGTGCGCTGGGGGTCGCCCCCCACCATCTCCCTCGACCGGCGCATATGGGGCAGGGCCGTTGTCGATGGGTCAGACGAATCGGAACTTGATCCTTAGCATTCGAGCCGCTGTTGTCGTTCGCCGCGGTTAGCATCACGCCATGCATTCGATCTTCACCAGCTACGGCGACATGAACATAGAGGCCTATTCGATTAGGCCGCACAAGAGTCCAGAAAACGGGCGCGAACGAGAAGCATCTATCGCTGTGCGCTTGGGCACGGGCGGCGTGGCGGAGGGCGACCGGCCCGTCTACCTCAGCTTCACGATCGATGAGGCGCAGGAACTGGCCGACGTGCTCAAGAACCTTTCCGAGGCAGCTCGACGTGGCGAGTACAGCAAAAGCGGCGATGAGCTGATCGAGCGCCGGGGCAAGGCCAATCGTGAATAACCTCTCCGCCAACCGTCTCATCTCGATCCTGGCCGCTGCCGGCGCCGTGATCCTGCTGATTGTGTGTATCCCGTTGATGGCATCGACGATGCGTGGTCCGGGAGCGAACTGCGGGACAGTCTTTGCGTCATCGGATACCTGGACATACTCGTCCAGCTATGAGTCGGGCGACTCGTCGTACTACGACGGGGCGAGAACAGAAGCAGACTTCCGTGCCGGCGCTCAGGCTGCCGTCGACGATCTGTTTGCAGATATCAGCGTGGGCGCGGCCGCGTACGAGTACTGCCAGAACCAGCACTCCGATCGCCGCATCCTGTTGATCTCACTAGGTTCTGTCTCGTTCGTGCTGTTGGTGGTCTCCGGCGTCGTGTGGTGGATGGGCCGTCGTCCTCAGCAGCAGGAATGAGCGTTTCAGGGTGTTGTGGGCACTGTCGATCAACGACGAAGGTTCTACTGACGGTCCCTGAGGCTGCCGAAGCGTTGTCGACGTCGGTGTCTCAGCTGTACCGGCTGCACAAGGCGGGGAAGATCACGTTCACCCGGTCGGGGGAGAGACAGACGCGGGTGCATATCGATGAGATCCGTTCGTATGCGGCGTCGCTCAGGACGTTTTAGCTCGTCTCGCGGCTGAGGATCACCGCGAGGCCGTAGACGCACAGAATGACTTCGTCTGACACCGCGGGGTCGAGGCCCTTGAGCTCTCTTACGACCAGCTCAAATAGCCCTGGCGACGATCGGCGAGCACCGGCCGCGATGGCCTGAGTGGCCTCTCCCCCTCGCTCTTGTGCTTCTTGGCTCGGGGTGAACTCAGGCATCGATGGCCCTCTCTACACGGGGTTCGGTGTCACGAGGTTGTCACAACTCGTCGCGGATCACTGCGGACACTAGCGGACGCACACGGACTGACAGTGCAGATGAGAGCGTGTTTCGCGGACGCGTGCGGACTGCTACGGACGGAACCCCGGCGACTTAAAATCGGCACAGTGTCGGTTCGAGTCCGACTGGGGGCACTCACGGCCGGGCGTTTTCGCCGTGTGCAGCGCCACTTCCGGCGCCCGTCCACGTTCTACGTCCCGCTCCGCGTCGATCAAACGCATGGCCGTTCAGCCGAATACGTGCGTGGACACCGCTCCGATCCCCACGGTTACATGACTGCCGGTGGTACCGAACGACTCTCGGGACCTTCCGAGTCCGTTGCGGCCCATCGAGACCAATCAGGACGACCCGTCGGGGGAACAGATGAAGATATTGATGCGTGGGGCGATGATCGCTCTCTTTCTCGTCGTCGCACTTGTCACGCCGGTCCATGCGGCGAATGCCGTACCGACCGGATGCAGCGACCGCGACATCGCGCAGGGAAATGCGGAGGCCCGGTCACTGAACGCCCGCATCGCGGCGCACAACTCCAGGCCGAGACAGTTCCGGATTCCGGAGCAGCAACTACAGGCCACCGCCTACCAGGCCGAGGCCAATCGACTGAACACCGAACGTGCGGCCCTCGTCGCCTGGGCCAACGGGTGCCGCGTACACCTGCAGGGAATGGGCCCGGGCTCGGGCGGTCCACACCGGCCGAGCACTCCCCCACCGCCGCAGCGGCCGGGCACCCCGGCGCCGTCGGTCACCAATCCGACGCCGGGCTACCCGGCGCCACAGCGCTACCCGTACAGCGACAAGATCGCGAGCGACCGCACCGACCGGACGACCCTCACGCGAACCACGCGATTCCGGGACGGTGGCGAAGTCAACCTGACACGGATGCAGGGTCGCGCGGCGACCGGTATGAACGCCGCCATCACTCCGAACATGCTGCGGACCGGCACTCCGAGTACGCGCTCCGTCACTCCGCCGGGGTACCGGCCGGGCCTGGAACGCGGGCATCTGCTCGCCAACCGGCTCGGCGGTCTCGGCGGCGACGCCCGGAACATCGTGGCCCTGAGCAACGCGGCCAACACCCGCATGCGCGTCCTCGAGAATCGCATCGCTCGTGTCGTCGCGAGGGGCGAAGCCGTCCACTACAGTGTGACCCCGATCTACGGGAACGGGTACAGCCGTCCGCCCACCGACATCGCCGTCGGCGCGTTCGGCGTCCGGGGCGGTATCGCTCATTTCGAGATCATCCCGAACGTGAGGTGACCACCATGCCGAAGCACACCATCGATGATCTGATCGCGCTGATCCCACCACCGGCGGCGCGGCCGGCGACGATCGACTGGGGGCCCACCGAACGGCGACTGGGATTCCGATTGCCGACCGACTACAAGGCACTCGCCGACACCTACGGACCCGGGGTCTTCTGCGACGACTTCCTCGTATGGACCGGACTCCCCTGGCCCGACGCGTCGATCGAGGAGGCGGGGCGCCGCGCGGCGACCGAACTCGAGCCGCTTCTCGCGGACCTGAGCATCGTGACCTGGGCCCATGACGACGGCACCGACACGGCCGTCGATCTGGTCGGCGGCTCCTTCTTCGGATGGGGGCGTTCCACCGACGGCGACTCGGGTTATTGGCACCGAACGGGCGACGACCCCGACGAGTGGCCGGTGCTCGTCACCGACGGGGTGATGGTGTGCGACTACCACTCCGGCGGCCTGGTCTCGTACCTGTACGACTTCTGGACGGGAGGCTTCCCGAACCGGCAGGTCTTCGCCGGGCGCGAAGCACCGGAACGACCGACCTTCGAGCAGGTGACCGTCGGCTCCTGAGCGGGCGCGGACCCCTCCGCGAAAAGCATGAACGGAGGGGCCCCGCGGGCTCGGCTCACATACCGGGCCCGCGGATCCCCTCGACCACGAGTTCCACCAGTCGTTGCGACTCGACGCAATTCCGTCCGAGAGCGATCATGTTGGCCAGGGTGAACAGTTCGTCCACAGTGAGGTCGGCGCGGATTCCGCCCGACCGCTGGGCGGCGCCGAGGATGGCCGCGCCGGCCACGCGGATGTCGGCGCAGCTGGTGTAGAGCGGACTCGCCGGATCGCCCGCCGCCGCGATGATGATCTCGGGCAAACCCTGATACGCCCCGACGTGGCGGGCGAGTGCACGAACCCAGTCGACGAGGCGCTCCCCCGGCGCCTCCCCGTCTGCGGTCTGCGCCGACTCCACGAGGGCGGCGGTGTCCTGTCGCATCGCGGCCGCGACGAGGGCCTCCCGCGAGGGGAAGTGACGGTACAACGTGCCGGCCCCCACACCGGCTCGTTTGGCGATGTCATCGAGCGACGTGTCGATCCCCGACTCACGGAAGGCCTCCGCCGCCGTGGCAACGACCTTGTCGTAGTTGCGTCGAGCGTCGGCTCGCATCGGCTTCGCCGGCGCGGATGCGCTGGTCATGGCACCTCCCGAGGAAAAGACTTGTAACCGGAGAACATCTCCGGTTCAATAAGCGGAGACAGTCTCCAATTGGAGAGACTCTCCTCTTCGACCTTACCCGCCCGGGAGGCCCCGATGTCCCAGATCTCCGATCGCGCAGCGCCGACGTCGAAGTCCGACGCCGGCGAACCGACCATCGACCGCCGCACCTGGATCGGACTGATCGTCGTGGTAGCAAGCCAGTTGATGGTGATCCTCGACGGCACGATCGTCACCGTCGCACTCCCGCGCATTCGCGACGACCTGGGCTTCAGCGAGGTGTCCCAGTCGTGGGTGATGAACGCCTACGTGCTGGCGGTCGGCGGCCTGCTGTTGCTCGGCGGTCGCCTCGGCGACCTGATCGGACGCCGCCGCGCCCTGCTCTACGGCATCGCGCTCTTCACCGCGGCCTCACTCCTCGGCGGCCTGGCGACCAGTGCGTGGATGCTTCTCATCGCCCGCGTCCTGCAGGGCATCGGCGCAGCGCTGGCCGCACCCACCGCTCTGGGACTGATCGTCGCGAACTTCCCTCCGGGACCCGATCGTGCGAAAGCGATCAGCTGGTTCTCCCTGGGCGCCGCGTCGGGCGGAGCTCTCGGCCTACTCCTCGGCGGCGTACTCACCGAGAAGCTGTCGTGGCATTGGGTGATGCTGGTCAACGTGCCGATCGGGGTGGCGATCCTGCTCGCCGCACCGTTCACCGTCGACGAGACACCTCGGCAGCCCGGTCACCTGGGCCTCTGGGACACCCTTCTGTCCGCGGCGGGTGTCGCCGCGGTGGTCTTCGGTTTCATCCGCGCGTCCGAGGTCTCCTGGGCCGACCCGATGACCATCGCATCCCTTGCCGTCGGCGCATCGACCCTCGCGGCTTTCGCTGTCCGGCAGCGGCATACAAGCCATCCCCTGCTGCCGCCCCGGCTGGTGAACTCGGCGCGCAAGGCCGCGCCGTTCGTGGTGATGCTGCTGTTGCCCGGGGCGATGATGGGCATGTTCACCTTCATGACCCTGCACCTGCAGGACGTGATGGGTTACAGCGTCGTCGCGTCCGGGTTCGCGTTCCTACCGTTCATGGTCCTCAACATCGGACTGACGGTCACCGGGATCACCGCCCGCCTCGTCGCACGTCTCGGTGCGGCACCGGTGTTGATGGCGGGACTGTCGCTGGCGATCGTCGGTCTGCTGTGGCTGTCGTTCGTCGGCCCGGAATCCACCTTCGTCGGTGCGATTCTGGCGCCGTCGATGATCATGGGCGCGGGAATCGGCCTATCCGTGGTCCCCGCCAACGTCCTGATCGTCGACAACTCACCCGCCCCCGACGCGGGCGCCGCCTCGGGCCTCATGCAGGCTCTGCTCCAGGTCGGCGGCGCGCTCGGACTTGCCACCCTGATGACTGTGTTCGGCCCGCTGCAACGCAGCGATCCGTCCGGCACCGCTACCGGCACAACGATTCTGGTCGGTTCCTCGTTCGCCGTCGTCGCACTGCTCGTGCTCGTCGTCGCCTACCGGCCGCGGCGTGCCGTGGACGCGTGACGAACAGACGTGACGCAGAGCCGTGATGCGGGACGCCCGAGCTCGGTCACGATCTCCCGCCGCGTGACAACACGTCCGATGCGATCCGCGTGCACTCCCGAATCCCGCTGGTGATGTACTCGGTGTCATGTCCACTCGGGTTGTCTTCCTCGCCGACTCCTCGGTCGCCCTTCTCACCCTCGGTATCTCCGTGTACTCGATCGCGATCCTGGTCTGCCTGGGCATCGCGATCAACGCCGCCCGTTTCGGACGGCGACGCGTCGCCGTCGCGATGGCGTGGGTGGTCGGTGTGCTGACGGTGGCGGGTGTCGTCGTGGCCATCCTGTCGAGCGTCGCCGGCAGTTAACCCTCCGGCCGCAGTTGCCCGCGCTGGCGGTCGATGAACTGCGCGGCAAGCCGATTCGTGAGGCCAGGCGCCAATCGCTGGATGCGCCAGGTGATCCGGGATCGACGGGGAACGACGAGCAAGGGCTGGTCCCGTCCGATGGCGGCGAGCGTGTCCTGCGCCAGCCGATCCGCGTCGTATGCCGTCGAGGAGCCCTGACTCGCGAGATAGTATGAGCGGCCGACGAATCCGCCGACCGACCCCTTGTCGAGGATCGGCGTCTCGACTGCCGAGGGGCACACCGCCAGCACGGTGACCCCGTGACCCGCGGCCTCGGTGCGCAGCGCAAGCGACAGTCCGACGACCGCATGCTTGGTCATCACATAGCTGGTGATGAGTCCGGCCGCGACCAGCCCGCCCATCGACGCCGTGTTGACGATGGCCCCGGAACGCTGCTCGATCATCACCGGATACGCCGCCGCGACCCCGTGGACGACGCCGCGGATGTTGACGTCGATGATGGCGTTCCATTGCTCCGGCGTCAGCATCTCGGTGGGACCGCCCCACGTGATCCCGGCGTTGTTGAACATCAGGTCGAGCCGTCCCGACTCCGCGACCACGTCGTCGACGACCCGCTGGACCGCCGCCCCGTCCGTCACGTCGAGACGCACGGCCCGGACCGTGCCCGGCCCACCGAGCAGCGACGACGCCACCCGTTGCGCGGCAGGCAGGTCGATGTCGGCGCAGGCGACCTGGGCCCCCTCGGCGGCCAGCGCACCGGTGAGGGCGGCCCCGATACCGGACCCGCCCCCCGTCACGATCGCGACCTTGCCCGCCAGGTCCGGTCCACCACGCCTCCTGCGTCCGAGCACGTCAACCCCTGTCCTTTGTGATCCGGGCCCGCTGTTCAGCGGCGACCGCGGTCGCCCAGCGCGGGCTCAGACGAGCATGACCGATCCCGACGCGAGCGGCACCGCTTTGCCCAGACCGGGTCTTGACATCCTCACAGCTCGCTCTTAGTGTTGCTGCCATCACAAATTGAAACGTTTTAATTCGCCGAGTCGGACCCCTCTCGACGGTCCGCGATTCCCCACCCGTCGTCTCGTCAGGAGCAGCAATGTCCGACCCCCAGCGCGTCTGCTTCGTGCTCCACCTCCGCCCCGAACGCGTCGAGGACTACCTCGAGGCCCACACCGAGGTGTGGCCGGAGATGCTCGACGCCCTGCGCGAGACCGGTTGGCGCAACTACTCCCTGTTCCTCCGGAAGGACGACGGCATGGTCGTGGGCTACCTCGAGACCGACGACTTCCCGGCGACCAGCACCGCCATGGAGGCGACAGACGTCAACACCCGCTGGCAGGCGCACATGTCCGAGTACTTCCTCCCACCCACGGGCGGCGGGGCGAACGCGGCGAACCCGGACACGATCCGCACCGAACTCACCGAGTACTTCCACCTCGACTGACCCATCCGAACGACATCGACGCGACACGCATGACACCTACTGACGGGCGCACCGACATCAGCGAACTCCGGTTTGACCTCCACGATCCCGACCCTCTGTACTGATCTCCGACGCAAGGAATCACCATGAAAGTAGGAGCGCGCTCCACCACCGGCTGGCGGGCGACCATCTCGGTCGCCATGTCGAACTACATCGAGGCCGGCTCGATCATCGCGATCGCCACCAGCCTCACCTTCTGGCAGGACGAGTTCGGCATCAGCAACTTCGCGGTCGGCCTCCTGGCCGCGCTGAGCGCCAACGCGTTCGGTGCCGCCGTCGGCGCCGCGATCGGCGGCCCGCTGTGTGATCGCTACGGCCGCAAGGCGATCTACACCTACGACCTGCTGGTCTACATGGCCGGCGTGTTGCTCGCGGCCTTCGCGTTCAACTTCACCATGCTGCTGGCCGCCTTCATCATCACCGGCCTCGCGGTCGGCGCCGGCGTCCCGGCCTCGTGGACGTACATCGCCGAAGAGGCCCCGTCGGTCGAACGCGCCAAGCATGTCGGCACCGCGCAGCTCGCCTGGTCGGTCGGACCCCTGATCGGCTTCGCGCTCGCCGCGGCGCTCGCCCCGATGGGCCTGCTCGGTTCGCGGATCATCTTCCTGCATCTCTTCGTCGTCGCGGCGGTCGTCTGGTGGATTCGCCAGGGTCTCGCGGAGTCGAAGATCTGGTCCGACGAGGCGGTCAACGAGACGCGGGAGCTCACCGCATCGGTCGGCGCCCGCGGCATTAAGGGTCTGTTCTCCAAGAAGGTCAACATCACCGCCCTGCTCCTGCTCGGTGGCATCTACCTCTTCTGGAACACCGTCGCCGGCCAGGCCGGCATCTTCATGCCGCGTGTCTACGAGACCGCCGGACTGGAGAGCGCTGTCCAGCAGAACCTGCTGCAGGTGCTGGTCTGGGGGTGCACGGTGCTGGCGACCTACTTCGGCTTCATGCGCTACGCCGACCGCGTCTCCCAGCGCGCGCTCTATGTCTTCGGCGCAGCGCTCGGCATCGTCGGTTGGATCGTGCTGGTCGCCTTCACCGACGGCGGCCTCACCACGATGCTCGCGTTCGCGATCCTCTGGGGAATCTCCTCGGGCATCGGCGCTCAGGCGTTCTACAGCCTCTGGGCCAGCGAGATGTTCGCCACGCCCTACCGGGCCAGCGCCCAGGGCGTCATGTTCTTCGCCGTCCGCACCGCCACCGGTCTCCTGAGCTACTTCTTCCCCACGATGCTCGCGGCCACTGGGCTCACCACGGTCGGCATCCTGCTGGTCGCACTGCTCACCATCGCTCTGGTCATCGGCGCCGTCGCGGCTCCGGACACCCAGGGCAAGACCCTGCAAGAGATCGAGGTCGAGCGGTACGGCGCTCCGCTGTCACCCGAGCTCATCGAGACGCCGGCATCCTCCGGGCACCCCACCCAGGGCAGCAACCCGGCGACGGAGTCCGGACACAAGGCCCCGGCCTGACACCTCCGCCTGATCGCGCCACGCGCGATTGAAACGTTCCACCACCTCGATGGTCCACCCACACCTCCCCGCCGCCGGCTGTTCCCCGACGTCGGCGGCGGGGAACCCCAACCGAAAGAACCCTCATGGCCACCTTTGACGAGACGATCCTCGACAACCTCGAGATCGAGCTCCCCTCCTGGGCGTTCGGCAACTCCGGCACCCGGTTCAAGGTGTTCGGCACCCCGGGCACCCCCCGTACCATCCACGAGAAGATCGCCGACGCCGCGAAGGTCAATGAGCTGACCGGTCTGGCTCCGACTGTCGCCCTGCACATCCCGTGGGACACCGTCGACGACTACCGCGCGCTCGCCGCGTACGCGAGGGATCTGGGCGTCGGACTGGGTACGGTCAACTCCAACACCTTTCAGGACGACGCCTACAAGTTCGGCAGTCTCACCCACACCGACAAGACGGTGCGGCAGATGGCCATCGACCACCACCTCGCGTGCATCGAGGTGATGAACGCGACCGGCTCGCGCGACCTCAAGATCTGGCTCGCCGACGGAACGAACTACCCCGGCCAGGGCGACATCCGCGGACGCCAGGACCGCCTCGCCGAGTCCCTCGCAGCCATCTACCAGCACATCGGCGACGACCAGCGACTCGTGTTGGAGTACAAGTTCTTCGAGCCCGCGACGTATGTCACCGACGTCCCCGACTGGGGCACCTCCTACGCCCATGTGACCGCGCTCGGCGAGCGGGCGATGGTCTGCCTCGACACCGGTCACCACGCGCCGGGCACCAATATCGAATTCATCGTCGCGCAGTTGCTGCGCCTCGGGAAGTTGGGCTCGTTCGACTTCAACTCGCGCTTCTATGCCGACGACGACCTCATCGTCGGCGCGGCGGATCCGTTCCAGCTCTTCCGAATCCTGTTCGAGGTGATCCGCGGCGGCGGCCTCGACACCGGCTCGCCGGTCGCGCTGATGCTCGACCAGTGCCACAACGTCGAGGAGAAGATCCCCGGCCAGATCCGTTCGGTGCTCAACGTCGAGGAGATGACCGCCCGCGCCCTCCTCGTCGACACCGAGGCCCTGACCGAGGCGCAGTCAGCCGGAGATGTGCTGGGCGCGAACGCCATCGTGATGGACGCGTTCTACACCGACGTCCGTCCGATGCTCGCCGAACGTCGGGTCCGCCGCGGTCTGCCCGCAGATCCGATGGCCGCCTACGCCGGGTCCGGCCACCGCGAACGCATCGTCGCCGAGCGCGTCGGCGGTACCCAATCATCCTGGGGCGCCTGAGCCCTCCCACCGCCCCAATCCCCCTGAACTCCCGAGGAGATCACCCACCATGACCAATCCCGCAGTCGCTGCACTCATCGCGCGGTCCAACCGGCTCGGATCGGACCCGAAGAACACCAACTACGCCGGCGGCAACACCTCCGCCAAGGGCACCGACACCGATCCCGTCACCGGTGAGGACGTCGAACTGCTCTGGGTGAAGGGTTCCGGCGGTGATCTCGGCACCCTGACCGAGCAGGGCCTGGCCGTGCTCCGGCTCGACCGCATGCGCGCTCTCGTCGACGTCTACCCCGGCCTCGACCGCGAGGACGAGATGGTCGCCGCCTTCGACTATTGCCTGCACGGCAAGGGCGGCGCCGCCCCGTCGATCGACACCGCGATGCACGGTCTGGTCGACGCCGCACACGTCGATCACCTGCACCCCGACTCCGGCATCGCCATCGCCACCGCCGCCGACGGAGAAGCGTTGACGAACAAGATCTTCGGCGACCGCGTCGTCTGGGTGCCGTGGCGGCGCCCGGGCTTCCAGCTCGGGCTGGACATCTCGGCCCTCAAAGCGGCCAACCCGCAGGCGATCGGTTGCATCCTCGGCGGTCACGGGATCACCGCATGGGGTGAGACCTCCGACGAGGCACAGGCGAATTCGCTGGAGATCATCCACACCGCCGAGGAGTACATCGCCGCCAACGGCCGGCCGCAGCCCTTCGGCGCCCCGATCGACGGCTACGGCGCACTTCCCGCCGAGGAACGCCGGGCCAAGGCAGCGGCGCTCGCCCCGTTCATCCGCGGTCTCGCCTCGACGGACAAGCCACAGGTCGGTCACTTCACCGACGTCGACCCGGTCCTCGAATTCCTCGCCGCGGCCGAGCATCCGCGCCTGGCCGCGCTCGGCACGAGTTGCCCGGACCACTTCCTGCGCACCAAGGTCAGGCCGCTCGTCCTCGATCTACCGGCGTCGGCGACGGTCGAGGAGTGCACGGAGCGCCTCACCGCGCTGCACGAGGCCTACCGCGAGGACTACCGCGCCTACTACGACCGCCACGCCACCGCGGACAGCCCCGCGATGCGGGGCGCCGACCCGGCCATCGTGCTCGTCCCGGGCGTCGGCATGTTCAGCTTCGGCAAGGACAAGCAGACCGCACGCGTGGCGGGCGAGTTCTACCTGAACGCGATCAACGTGATGCGCGGCGCCGAGGCCATCTCGACCTACGCCCCGATCGACGAGTCGGAGAAGTTCCGGATCGAGTACTGGCTCCTCGAGGAGGCGAAGCTCGCGCGGATGCCCGAGCCCAAGCCGCTCGCCACCCGCATCGCCCTGGTCACCGGTGCGGCCTCGGGCATCGGCAAGGCCATCGCGGCGCGGCTCGCCGCCGAAGGTGCGTGCGTGGTGATCGCCGACCTCGATGCCGAGAAGGCGCGCGCGGCAGCCGAGGAGATCGGGTCGAGCGATGTCGCGATCGGCGTGGCCGCCGACGTCACCGACGAAGCAGCCGTGCAGGCCGCGATCGACGCGACCGTGCTCGCCTTCGGCGGCATCGACCTCGTCGTGAACAACGCCGGTCTGTCGCTGTCGAAGTCGTTGCTGGACACCACCGCCGCCGACTGGGACCTGCAGCACAACGTGATGGCCCGCGGCTCGTTCCTGGTGAGCAAGGCCGCCGCCCGCGCCCTGATCGACCAGAAGCTGGGCGGCGACATCCTCTACATCTCGTCGAAGAACTCGGTCTTCGCCGGCCCCAACAACATCGCGTACTCGGCGACGAAGGCCGACCAGGCACATCAGGTCCGCCTCCTCGCCGCCGAGCTCGGCGAACACGGGGTCAAGGTCAACGGCATCAATCCCGATGGCGTGGTGCGGGGTTCGGGGATCTTCGCCGGCGGCTGGGGCGCCAAGCGCGCCGCCGTCTACGGTGTCGAGGAGAAGGACCTGGGCAAGTTCTATGCACAGCGCACCCTGCTCAAGCGTGAGGTGCTGCCGGAGAACATCGCCAACGCCGCGTTCGCGCTGTGCACCTCCGATTTCTCCCACACCACCGGTCTGCACGTGCCGGTGGACGCGGGCGTCGCCGCCGCGTTCCTCCGATGAGTCGCTCAACCCGGTCCGCCCAGGTCGCCGCGATCGACCTGGGCGCGACCAGTGGCCGGGTCATGCTCGCCGACGTCTCCCGCGGACGTCTCGAGCTCGAACAGGTCGCGCGGTTCGCCAACGATCCGATCCACCTCTGGAACGGCCGCCGGTCCGCACTCCACTGGGACCTCCCGGGGTTGTTCCGGGCCGCCTCTGCCGGGCTCGCCGAGGCGGGCCGGCAGTCCGATGATCTGGTCGGCATCGGGGTGGATTCCTGGGCGGTCGACTACGGGCTCCTCCGCGAGGGCCGGATGCTCGGCTTACCGCACCACTATCGGGATGCGCGCAGCGCCGTCGGTGTCGACGCCGTCCACGCCGAGCTGGGTCCGGCAGACCTGTACGTCCGCAACGGTTTACAGCACCTGCCGTTCACCACCCTGTACCAGCTGGCGGCGGAGAAGGCCGACGGACTGCTCGACCAGGCCGACACCGCGCTGCTGATCCCGGACCTCATCACGTACTGGCTGACCGGACAGCGCGGCACCGAACGGACCAATGCGTCCACGACCGGACTGCTCGGGATCAACGGGCGCTGGGACACCCCCATGATGGAGCGACTCGGGTTGCCGGTGGGGCTGTTTCCGGACATCGTGGAAACCGGCACCGACCGGGGTCCGCTGCTCGGTGAGGTCGCGGACCGGCTCGGCCTGGCCGCCTCGACCCGCGTCACCGCCGTCGCCTCCCACGACACCGCGTCGGCCGTGGCCGCCATCCCGATGGATCCCACCCGGGCGGCGTACATCTCCTGCGGCACCTGGGGTCTGGTCGGCGTCGAACTCGACGAGCCGGTCGTCTCCCGCGACGGGTGGAAGGCCAACTTCACCAACGAGGTCGGCGCCGACGGCCGGATCCGTTACCTCCACAACGTGATGGGTCTGTGGTTGCTCAGTGAGACCGTGCGCCAATACCAGCGTGAGGGCTACCGGGCCGATCTGGGCGAACTGCTGGCACAGGCCGCCGAGGCGCCGCCGACCGTCGAGATCTTCGACACCGACGATGCGCGGTTCCTGCCGCCCGGGGACATGCCCGGACGCATCCGCGCCTGGTACGACGAGCGGGGTATGCGCTCCCCGATGACCCGTCCCGAGATGGTGCGCGCGATCGTCGACAGCCTCGCGTCGGCGTTCGCCGACGGGGTCGTCCGGGCGGCCGAACTGTCCGGGACGACGGTGGAGACCGTGCACCTCGTCGGCGGCGGCTCACAGAACCGGCTGTTGTGCCAGCTGACCGCCGACCGCCTCGGGCTGCCGGTACAGGCCGGACCGGTGGAGGCGACCGCACTGGGCAACGTGCTGATCACCGCACGCGCCCACGGCCTGATCGATGGCGACCTGGCGGCGATGAGGTCTATCGTCGCCGACAGGTTCCCGCCGCAACACTATGCACCCCGAGACTCCCGCGGCACACGATTTCGCACCGCGGTCGGGACAGGAAAGGCATGACGATGCAACGCACATCCCCCATGAAGCGTCGAGTTCCCAAGCCACGCGACCTCGCGCCGCTGATGCAGTTCAAGAAGCCGCAGTTCGACGCGAAGAAGCGACGCCTGGATGCCGCGCTGACGATCGAGGACCTGCGGGCGATCGCCAAGCGTCGCACCCCCAAGGCCGCCTTCGACTACACCGACGGCTCGGCCGAGGCCGAGCTGTCGATCGAGCGTGCGCGGCAGGCGTTCGCCGACATCGAGTTCCATCCGGCGATCCTGCGCGACGTCTCCAAGGTCGACACCTCGTGCACGATCCTCGGCGGGCGTTCGGAGCTGCCGTTCGGCATCGCACCGACCGGGTTCACCCGGATGATGCAGACCGAGGGCGAGTACGCCGGTGCGCGCGCCGCCGCCCGCGCCGGCATCCCCTTCTCGCTGTCGACGATGGGCACGGCGTCGATCGAAGACGTGCGGGATGCGAACCCGCACGGACGCAACTGGTTCCAGCTGTACATGTGGAAGGACCGGGAGCGCTCGATGGCGCTGGTCGACCGCGCGGCGAAGGCCGGATACGACACCCTCCTGGTGACCGTCGACGTCCCGGTCGCCGGCGCCCGCCTGCGCGACAAGCGCAACGGCATGTCCATCCCGCCGGCTCTGACCACCAAGACCGTGCTCAATGCGATCCCCCGGCCGCAGTGGTGGATCGACTTCCTGACCACCGAACCCCTGGCGTTTGCCTCACTCGACCGGTGGTCGGGCACGGTGGCCGAGCTGCTGGACACGATGTTCGACCCCACGGTCACCTTCGACGATCTGGCGTGGATCAAGTCGCAGTGGCCGGGCAAGCTGGTGGTGAAGGGGATCCAGACCGTCGACGACGCCAAGGCGGTGACCGCACTCGGCGCCGATGGCATCGTCTTGTCCAATCACGGTGGGCGCCAGCTCGATCGCGCACCGATCCCGTTCCACCTCCTGCCCGAGGTGGCCCGCGAGGTCGGCGCGGACACCGAGATCATGCTGGACACCGGCATCATGAGCGGTGCCGACATCGTCGCAGCGGTCGCACTCGGAGCGCGGTTCACGCTCGTCGGCCGCGCCTACCTGTACGGCCTGATGGCCGGGGGTGAGGCCGGGGTCGACCGGATGATCGAGATCCTCGGCGAGCAGATCGCGCGCACGATGCGCCTCCTGGGCGTCGCCTCGCTGGACGAACTGACGCCGGCGCATGTCACCCAACTCGAACGTCTGGTGCCCCGGGCGCGTTCCTGACATCCGGGATGTCGCGGAGGGGTCCGATCCGCCGATCGGGCCTCTCCGCGCCGGTTCAGGCGGACCGGGCGCCGACCTCCGGAGGCTGTTCCCGGCGATGCGCGAAGTGGTCCACCAGACCCACCACCAGCGCGATGAGCACGAGGAGCGCCGCGGTCGCCAGTCCGATCTGGAACGCCCGGGCCCAGTCGCCGCCGCTGTTGGCGACCTGGGCGAAGAACACCGCACCGACGAGTGCGATGCCCGCGGCGGCGCCGATGCGCTGGCCGGTCTGCAACACGCCGCCGGCGATGCCCGCCTTGGTGACCGGCACCTGGTCGAGGCTCAGCGTGAGGTTGGGCGAGATCACGAGTCCCGAGCCGACACCGGCGACCAGCAGCGGCACCGCGGCCGCGTAGCCGACGTTGTGGCCGGGGACGAGCTGGACGGCGATGATCGTCGCGATCATCCCCACCACGACCAGCCCCAGACCCAGCAGGACCAGCGAGCGTCCGACCCGCGTGACGATGTTGCCGCCGACGCTCGCCGACACCGCCGACCCCAGCGCGAAGGGGGTCACGGCCAGGCCGGCCTGCAGCGCCGAGTAACCCAGGCCCTGCTGGACGAAGAGGGTGTAGATGAAGAAGACGGTGGTGAATCCCGCGAAGTAGACCATGGCGATGATGCACCCCAGCGAGTACGACCGCATCGAGAACAGCGAGAGGTCGACGAGTTGCTGATGTCCGACCCGGCCCTGGCGCCGCTCCCACAGCACGAAGGCACCCAGCAGTACCGCGGCGACGATCAGCAACAGCCACTTCCGCGCGCCCGGCCACTCCTGCTCCTGAACCATCGGCAGCATCAACGCGAACACCCCGACACCCAGCAGCAGGACGCCCACCGGGTCGAAACTGCCCCGCAACGGCTGCTTGGTCTCCGACGGCCGGGCCGGGATGAGCCGGATGGCGGCGAGAAAGGCGGCGATGCCGATCGGCACGTTGACGAAGAAGATCCAGCGCCACCCCTCGGCGGACCCACCCAGCTGGATGAGGACGCCGCCCAGCAGCGGACCGACCGCCGTCGAGATGCCGATCGTCGCCGCGAACATCCCGAAGGCCCGGCCCCGCTCCGCCCCACGGAAGAGCAGCTGGATCAGTCCCGAGACCTGCGGCGCGAGAATGCCACCCGCGACGCCCTGGATCAGCCGGAAGACGACGAGCTGCGTCGGACCCTGCGCGAAACCACATGCCGCGGAGGACAGTACGAACAGCGACAGCCCGATGAGGAAGGTCACCTTGCGGCCGCGGGCGTCACCGACCCGGCCCGCCGGCACCAGGACGAGCCCGAAGGCGAGCGCGTAACCGGAGACGACCCACGAGAGATCGGCCGAGTTCGCACCGAGACCGGATTCGATCGACGGCAGTGCGACGTTGACGATCGAGACGTCCAGGAGCGTCATGAAGCCGACGACCAGACACACCGCAAGTGCCTTCCACCGTCGCGGGTCTGGTTGATAGTCCGCGGAGAACGGGCTGGCCGGAGTCGACATCGAGCCGCCTTTCATTCGGGGGTACCGCGCTGTTCGTAGTCAATCAGCCCGGGAGATGGGCGACCCTCCCGACTCCGCGTAACGGGTGTTGCGGTACGGCGTCTGGTGAGATGAACACATGGGTGTGAGCATGCGGGACGTCGCGGCGGCGGCCTCGGTGTCGGTGGGAACGGTCTCGAACGTGCTCAATGCGCCCGGGAAGGTCTCCCCCTCGACCGTTGCGCGGGTGCAGGCGGCGATCGACCAGCTGGGCTTCGTCCGCAACGACGCCGCGCGGCAACTCCGGGCGGGACGCTCACGATGCGTCGGCATGGTGGTTCTCGACGTGGGCAACCCCTTCTTCACCGACATCGCCCGCGCCGCCGAGCAACGGGCCGCCGACCACGACCTGACGGTGCTGCTCGGTACCTCCGACGACGACGAGTCGCGCGAACAGGCCTACCTCGACACCTTCGACGAACAGCGGGTCTTCGGCCTGCTCGTCTCCCCGATCGGCGACGACCTGAGGCGTTTCGACTCGCTGCGTCGGCGCGGCACCCCGGTGATCCTGGTCGACCGAGATGCCGGCGGCTCCCCCTTCGATTCGGTTGCCGTGGACGACATCGCGGGCGGTCGGCTCGCGGTGTCGCACCTGTGTGAGATCGGGCGCCGCCGGATCGTCTTCATCGGCGGGCCACCGGGACTGCGTCAGGTCGCCGACCGCCGGCGTGGCGCCCAGTCCGCTGTCGACGGCGTCGACGGCGCGACGCTGGAGGTCGTGCACACGACGACTCTCAGCGTGCTCGCCGGACGCGAGGCGGGCACGGCGCTGCTGGCCAGGGCACCCGGCGAACGACCGGATGCGGTGTTCTGCGCCAACGACCTCCTCGCGATCGGTGTCCTGCAGGCCTTCACGATGCTGGGTGGCGACATCGGTGTTCCGGACGACATCGCGATCATCGGTTACGACGACATCGACTTCGCCAGGTCGGCGGTCGTCCCGTTGTCGTCGATCCGGCAGCCGACCACCCGGATCGGAGTCACCGCGGTCGATCTGCTGATCAGCGCGGCAAACGATCCCGCGGAGCACCACGACCCGTCGAACCTGGTGTTCCAGCCCGAACTCGTCGCCCGGGCGTCGACGCTGGGGTGAGGACCACGGTCTCGGCACCCGGCCGTGCGGGACGAGACATCAGACCGACCAGTCCGGCGGCTCCGGCCGCGGCCCCGCCGAGCGCGAACACCAGACCGTACGCCGTCCCCGCCGGGTGGGCGCCGCCTGCCACCGTGAGGGCCGCGAACAAAGAGGCCACCGTCGCGCTCGCGATCGAGCTGCCGACGATCCGCGCGATCGCGTTCACCCCGTTGGCGACCGCGGTGTCCGCCGCCGGTACCGCGTCGGTCACCAACGACGGCAGGGCCGCGTAAGAGCCACTGACGAAGACGTTGACCACCACGGCCGCCGCGATCAGCTGCCACGGCCGATCGCGGGCGACGACGAGAACGACGAACGCGATCACCCCGACGATGCACATCGCCGCGAGAACCCGGTCGCCACGAAACCGGTGGACGAGTCGTCCACTCACCGCGGCGGCGGCGAACCCGGCCCCGGCGCCCGGGAGCAGGAACACCACGCTCGCCGCCAGGACACTGGCCCCGAAACCGTAACCGGCGACCTCCGGCGCGGCCTGCACGAACTGCGCGATACCGAGGAACTGGAAGTACATCGCCGCTCCGACCAGTGCCGCCGCGATGTGGGCGGGGGTCACCCGCCGCCCGGCCAGTGCTCGAGGCGGCACGAGGGGCGCTCCGGTCCGGCGCTCGTGCAGGCACCAGAGCACGAGGCACGCCAGCCCGCCGACACCGACTCCGACGGCGGTCCCGGCCGATCGGCGCGGGCCTTCGGCGAGCGCGAGCAACACCGCGCAGAGGCCGACCGCGAGCAGGAGCACACCGGCCACGTCGGCTCCGGGGCCCGGCACCGCCGCGCCCGGCGTCGCGGGGACGGCAACGGACACCCAGGCAAGGGAGACGACGCTCAGCGCCAGCAACATCCAGAAGACCCGCTGGTAGGGTCCGTCGTCGGCGACCAGCACGCCGGCGGCCACCATCCCCAGCCCGGCGCCGCCCGCCATCATCCCCGACATCAGTCCGATGGCGTGCGTGAGCCGGCGCTGGTCGGTGGTTCTGCGGAGCACCGCGACGCCGATCGGGAAGATGGCGAAGGCCGAGCCCTGCAGTACCCGCCCGATCACGAGCAGCGGCAGGCTCGTGGCCAGCACACACAGTACGGACCCGAGGACGACCACGACGAGGATGCCGATCAGGACGCGTCGTCCACCGCGCCGGTCCGCGAGTTTGCCGAGCACCGGCGTGCAGATCGCCGCAGCGAGAAGGTTGGCGGTCAGCACCCACCCGATCTCGGCGGGCCCGGCCCCCAGCTGCGCCGACATCGTGGGGATCATCGGTACCACTGCGGCCTGCAGGACGGACATCGTCGTCACGGCGAAGCACAGGGCCGAGACCGCCCGGCGGGTCGACGCCGCAGTGCCACCTGGACGGTCCACCCTGGGAACCCCTTCCGTTGTCGGATCTCCACAAAACTTATACCTTTAGTTTGAATCATGTCTCATCGACGAAGGGAACGCCCATGTCCGACACCACCAGCGCCATCCGCCTGCGCGGGGACGGCGTCACTCTCGCGGCCGATCGCTGGGATCCGACGACGCAACCCTCGACCGGGACCGCGCTCCTCCTGCACGGCGGCGGTCAGACGCGTCATTCGTGGCAGCGCACCGGGCAACGGCTCGCCGATCACGGCTGGACCGCGATGACGATCGACGCCCGAGGCCACGGGGACAGCGACTGGGCGGCCGACGGCGACTATTCGATCGCCGCGCACGCCCGGGACCTCGCCGCGGTCGTCGCGGCGCTGGACACGCGCCCGGTCCTCATCGGCGCCTCGCTCGGGGGCATGGCCTCGCTGATCGCGCAGGGCGCCGACCCGACGCTCGCCCGCGGTCTCGTCCTGGTCGACATCACGCCGAGCGCCGAACCGGCGGGCCTGGAGAAGATCTCGACCTTCATGCGGGACGGCCTGGCGGGCTTCGACTCGCTGGACGACGCCGCCGCGGCGGTCACCGCCTACAACCCGCACCGCCGCCGGCCCCCGCGGCCGGACGGGCTGCGCAAGAACCTGCGGTGGCGCGACGGGCGGTGGTACTGGCACTGGGACCCGCAGATGATGGCGGACCGGTCCAACAGCCCCGAGCAGGCCGGCGTTCGCGAAGAGCAGGCGCGGACAGCGGCGCGGGCGATCACCGTGCCCACGCTGCTGATCCGCGGTGCGCAATCCGATGTGGTCAGTCCGGAGAACGCGCGCGATCTGCTCCGGCTGATCCCGACCGCACGTCAGATCGATGTCGGCGGCGCGGGACACATGGTCAGCGGCGACGACAACGACGTCCTGAGCGAAGGACTCATCGAGTTCCTCGACCACGATCTGCCGAACTGAGGACCGCGCCGGCGCCCGCCTCCGGGCCGACGCGCGACAACCATGCCGCACCGAGGCCGAGAAGCGCGATGGCACAGAGCAACACACTCAGCCAGAGGGTCGTGTCGTCGAAGGCGAGCGGCACCGCGACAAGCGGCACGATCGCGGCCCCGAGCGCGTTTCCGGCTTCCCGGCCGAGTCCCAGCCCGCTGAACACGTGACGAGACCGGAACAGCTCGGTCACATAGGCACCCATCGGCCCGAAGACCATGCCCACGCCCAGACCGTTGCCCAGAGCGAGGACGAGCCAGAACATGGCCGAGGACCCGTACTCGGAGAGCAACCAGAATGCGGGCCAGGCGAACACCGCACTGTAGACGAACCCGCCCATGATGATGACCCGCCGCCCCACGCGATCGGACAGTCCGCCGAACACCGGGATCAGCAATGCATTCGCCACCTGCGCGGCGATCAGCCCGATCAGGATGTCGGTGCTGCCCAACCCGAGCTGATTGGCACCGAAGGTGCCCATGAACACGAGGTAGAAGTAACCGATGCCGGTCATGCCGATGGCCATCACCATCACCACGAGCAGCGCCCTCGGCTGCTGGTTGATGACGTCACGGACGGGGGTCCGCGCCGGCCCGCCGGTGTCCTCGATCCGATGGAACTCCGGCGTCTCGGGCAGCGAACGTCGCAACCACAATCCGTACGCGAGGATGAAACCGCTGCACAGGAACGGAATACGCCAGCCCCAGCTCATGAACACGTCCTCGGACATGACCGTCGAGCAGAGCAGCAGCGCACTGGTACCCAGCACACCACCGAGGGCCGCCCCCATACCCGGCAACGAGCCGAGCAGACCTCGTTTGCGCTGCGGTGCGAACTCGACGGCGACAAGGGTCGCGCCGCCGTACTCGGCGCTGGCGCCGATGCCCTGGACGATCCGCAGCATCACCAGCATCAGCGGAGCGAGCCAACCGATCTGGCCGTGGCTCGGCAACAAACCGACCAGCATGGTGGCCGCGCCCATCAGGACGAGCGTGAGGACCAGGATGCGCTTGCGCCCGTATCGATCTCCGAGGCTGCCCAGGATGACACCGCCGACGGGGCGCACGACGAAACCGATGGCGAACGTCCCCACCGCCTGCAGGGTGCCGAGGAACGGACTCGACCCGGAGAAGAACACACTCGCGAACACCACGGATGCCGCGGACGCGTAGAGGCTGAAATCGTAGTACTCCAACAGTGTCCCGACGAACGCCGCCCGGCCTGCCTTCTTCGACATCTCGGGCGTGGTCGGTGGCGCCGTCGGGGAACCACCGCGGTCCGTCGATGATGTTGTCTGACTCATGAGATCCTTCGCCTTCGGTACCGGGCATTGCGCCCGAAAAGGACAGTGACCCTGCGAACAATAATCTAACGTCGTTCGTTTATTCGCGGATTCGCACAACACGACTCGCGGATTGAGCTGTCGCGCAACGACTTGAACTCGCGTCTGCATCCCGAGGCGCGAGCGAGGCAAGCCCTCCCGGCCCCTGAGGTGCGCGGAGCGATGGTCCGACCGGCGTCAGGCCCGGATGGCCTCGAGAATCCGGTTCCTCGATTCTTCGCGACGCGGCCAACCGCCCAGGATCAACGTCGTCAGACAGGTCGGCTTCCATCTGGTCACGATGTCCTCGCAGATCTTGTCGACCGGCCCCACCAGCGCAACGTCCTCGACCATGGCGGTGGGGACTGCCTGGGCGGCGAGATCGGCGCGGCCGGCCAGGTAGAACGACTGGATCTCGGCGCACGCCTCGCCCCATCCCATGCGGACGAAGACGTCGTTGTGGAAATTCGCCCCCTTTGCGCCCATTCCGCCGGCATAGAGGGCGACCACGGGCTTCAGCCGCGCCGCGGCCCGTTCGACATCGTCATCCTCCGCGAGCCAGCACACGTTGGCGATCTCGAAGTCGTCGGCCGACCGGCGCGCGCCCTCGCGGGCGAACCCGTCCGCCAGCGCGGCACGGTAGAACTCGTCGGTCTTCGGCGAGAACCACAGCGGTGTCCAGCCGTCGGCGATCTCCGCGGCGAGCGCCACGTTCTTCGGTCCTTCGGCACCCATGTACACCGGGATGTCGGCGCGCAGCGGGTGGACGATCGACCTCAGTGGCTTCCCCAGCCCCGTGCCCCCGTGGAGCGGAAGCTGAAAGTGCCTGCCGTCGAACGTGACCGGCTCATCCCGCGCCCACACCGCCCGCATGATCGACACGTACTCACGCGTGCGCTCCAGCGGGCGCGGATACGGGGCGCCGTACCATCCCTCGACGACCTGGGGTCCCGACGCCCCGATGCCGAGGATGAGCCGTCCGCCGCTGAGATGGTCGATCGTCTGCGCCGCCATCGCCAGCGCGGTGGGCGTGCGCGCGGCCATCTGGCACACGGAGGTGCCGAGTGCGATGGTCGACGTCTGCGACCCCCACCACGCCAGTGGTGTCAGGGCATCGGAGCCATAGGATTCCGCGGTCCAGAAGCTGTCCACGCCGAGCGCCTCGGCCTCGGCGAGCGTCTGCTCGATCCGCCTCGGCGGTCCCGCTCCCCAGTACCCGGCCATCACACCGACTTTCATCCCGCCACTGCCTCTCCGCCGATATTCCGCTGATGTGGTTGCCGTCCGGTGGCTCCGACCGGGATCAGTGATTCCGGTAGACCGCAGGCCGCTTCTCGAGAAATGACAGCACCGCCTCGCGATGGTCCCTGGTCATCGCCGCCAGGATCTGCGTCCGGTTCTCCAGGTCCATCGCCGCACGCAGACTCGGGACCTCGAGGTTCGACCACATCACCTCTTTGGTCATCCACACCCCGAACGGGCTGTTGCGTGCGATGTCCTCCGCGACATCGATGGCCTCGTCGACGATCCGCTCGGCCGGAACCACTCTCGAGACGAGTCCCACACGCTCGCATTCGGCGGCATCCACGGGCCGTCCGGTGAGCATGATCTCCGCGGCCCGGGCGAATCCGATCATCCTGGGGAGCAGCCAGCTGACGCCGATGTCGCAACTCGACTGCCCGCGGTTGATGAACGAGGCGTGCATGGACGCGGTCTCGGACATGATCCGGACGTCGGCCATCAGCGCCAATGCCATCCCTCCGCCCGCGGCGGCGCCGTTGATCGCGGCGATCACCGGCGGCCGCGCCCCACGGAAGGCCTCCACGAGCGCGGCGATGTGCTGCTGCACGCGCATTCCGGCCTGAGCCCGTCCCTCACCCTCCTGAGCGCCGGGGGGTGCACCGTAACCGCGCAGATCGATTCCCGCACAGAAGGCCCGGCCACTCCCGGTGACCACGATCGCGCGGGTCTCGGAGTCGTGACGCACGTCTGCCAGCACGTCATGCAGCGACTCGACGAGCTGAGCATTCATCGCGTTCAACGCATCCGGCCGGTCGAGCCGGATGAGCAGCACGCCCGGGCGCGGCCTCTCGGTCACGATGACATCCGGCATGCGGCCTCACACTCCTCGCGGTCATCGCCCCCCGATCTCTCGGCGGGCGCCTCCAATTGAGGCTAATGTCTTTAGATTAATTACTCAAGATCGAAGACATCCAGGCACTTTCGAGAGGAGCACGCCGTGAACGGACTCGACGGAAAGGTGGCCGTGGTGACCGGTGCGGCCAGCGGGATCGGCGCGGCGACAGCCGCCCTGCTGGCCGCCCGAGGCGCCCGCGTGGTGGTGACCGACATCGACGACGACCGCGCGATGGCCGTCGCCGCGTCACTCGGCGACCGTGCGGTCCACCTACACGCGGACGTGACCCGCGAAGACGATGTCGCCGCAGCGGTCGGCGCGGCGGTCACCCACTTCGGCCGCCTGGACGCGATGATCAACAACGCCGGCCGGGTCGGTAACTGGACGTACGTCGCCGACACGTCCGCCGAGGACTGGGATTCGGCGTTCGCCGTGCTCGCTCGCAGCGCCTTCTTCGGCACCAAGCACGCCTCGCGCGTCATGCGCGACCAGGGGTCCGGGACGATCGTCAACGTCTCGTCGGTGGCCGGCGTGCGTACAGGGTTCGGCCCCCACCCCTACGGTGCCGCGAAAGCCGCGGTCCTGGCGCTGACCCGCAGTGCCGCGCGCGAACTCGCCGAGTTCGGCATCCGCGTCAATGCGGTGACCCCGGGCGGGGTCGCCACCCGGATCGTGGGCAGTGGTGCGGGACTGGACGGTGACGACCTGGACGCGAGCGTCGAGACCGTGCGCCGGGGGCTGGCCTCGTTCCAACCCGTCCCCCGGGCGGGCGAGGGAGAGGACATCGCCGGCGCCATCGGCTATCTCGTCTCCGACGACGCTTCCTTCGTCACGGGCCAGAACATGATCGTCGACGGCGGCCTCACCCTGGGCAAGGCGTGGCCGCGGAACTACCGCGCGGAGGCCGACGCCGCCGCCCGACGTGAGTAGGTCGGGCGCTCAGACGCCCACGGGCCCGCCGAGCCACACTCCGACCTCCTCGCCGGAGACGTGCCCACCGCCCTCCCCGACCAGGAAGGACACTGTCGCGGCGATGGACTCGGCGGGAATCCGCGGCCAGTGCGCGGCCAGGTTCGCCGCCGCGTTCTCGCCGCCCGAGGCGATGATGTCGGTCTCGACGAACCCCGGCATCACGGCATTCACGGTGATGCCGCGACGGGCGACCTCCTGCGCCATCGACCGGGTCATACCCACGAGCCCGGCCTTCGCCGCCGAATAGGCACTCATCCCCGGCGACGGCCGGCGGCCGCCGGATGGACTGCTCAGGAAGACGATCCGCCCCCATCCGGCGTCGTACATGCCCGGCAGGGCGGCGTGCGCGCAGTAGAACGCACCGCTGAGATTGACGCCGATGACCCGATCCCACTCGTGGGGGTGCTGTGTGCGCGCCGACCCCGCGAGATTCATCCCCGCATTGTTGACCAGCACGGTCGGCGGACCGAGCACCCGCGTCGCTTCGGTGATCAAGGTCTCCGCCTGCACGGCGTCCGAGACGTCTGCGCGGACGGCTACGGCGCGTCCACCGGCCGCGACGATCTCACTCACCACCGTCCGGGCCGCCGACTCGCCGGAGGCATAGTTCACCGCGACCGCATGCCCTTCTGCCGCGAGCCGGCGCGAGATCGCGGCGCCGATCCCCCGCCCGCCACCCGTGACGACCGCAACGCGCTCCGCGCCGCCCACGGTCCTCACCTGACCTTCGGATAGGTCAGCGGAACGTCTGAATACGTCTCCCGGAGCTGCTTTTTCGAGATCTTCCCGCTGGGCATCCGCGGCAGACCGCCATCGACGAAGACCACGTACCGTGGCACCTTGTAGTCCGCGAGGTTCCGGTTGCAGAACTCGACGATGTCGGTCTCGGTGAGACCCTCGACCTTCGTGACCACGGCCGCGGGTGTCTCCCCGAACTTGTCGTCGGGAACGCTGATCACCGCGACCTCCTCGACTCCGGGGATCCGGTTGATCACCTGCTCGATCTCCACCGGCGAGATGTTCAGACCGCCGGAGATGATCATGTCCTTCAGGCGGTCCACGAAGGTCAGATAACCGTTCTCGTCGAGCGTGCCGAGGTCGCCGGTGTGCAGCCAGCCGTCGATCAGAGCGGCGCGGGTGGCGTCCTCGTTGCGCCAGTACCCCGGCATCATTCCTGGACCTCGTAACAGGATCTGTCCGACAGTGTCCGGGGCGCAGTCGTTCCCGGCGGCGTCGACGACGCGGATCTTGGTGAAGATACCGCCGAAGCCGCACTTGTCGGGATGATCGGCCGCCTCGGCCCGGGGCATGGCTGTCGCCGATCCGCCGATCTCGGTCTGACCGTAGATCTGCCGCAGCTGCACACCGCGGTCCAGCCAGACACCCACCAGCGCGGACGGCACACGCGCACCGCCGACATGCGCGGTGGTCAGGTGACCGAGGTCGGCCTCCGCGAAGCCCGCCACGCGGGCGATCTGCTCGAAGAGGATCGGCGGGCCGGTCAGAGTCGTTGCGCGGCTGTCGATCAGCACCCGCAGCGCGGACTCCGGATCGAATCCGGGTTGCAGGAGCAAGGTCCCGCCGTGCAACACCGTGCGTGAGATCCCCCAGATGATGCCGGCGGCGGTGAACAGCGGAAGGACCAGCAGGGGGCGCAGGCCGTTCTGCTGGATCGGCTCCATCAGCGACCACTCGTGCATCTCACCGGCGATCGTCGCGTGCGTGAACACGACCCCCTTCGGCTTACCCGTTGTCCCGCTGGTGAACACGATCGCCGTGGGATCGGACAGCTCGACCACCGGACTGCGATACGCCGGATGCGCCACGCCGCGCAGCGGTCGGACGTCGGACTCGAACTCGGCGATCACGAAGGTGCCGCGCGCCCGGCGTACCTCCTCGACGCGTTCGCGCAGATCGGCATCGCAGTACACGACCGTGGGTTCGCAGTCCTCGACGAGGACCGCCAGTTCACCCGCCAGCATTCGCTGGTTGAACGGTGCCGAGATCGCGCCCACCTTCATGGCGCCCAGCGCGGCGACGCACCATTCCAGGGAATTCACACCGACGTAGCTGACCCGGTCGCCCACGCCGACGCCGCGGGACCGCAGGTCGTGGGCGACTCCGTCGGCCCAGGCGTCGAGCTCGCCGTAGGTCACGACATCGCCGGCGAAGTCGATCGCGGCCTGATCCGGCACCGTTGCGGCCCAGTATCCGAGTGCGTCGACGACGGTTCCGCTCATGTACAGCCTCCTGTTGGGTGTGGATGCCGCCGACTCGGTCAGGCGCGCAGGGCGATACCGGGCCCCACCGGTCGGGGTGTCCCGGATCACACCGATTAATCTAAAAGTATTCGGTTATGTTGGCAACCCCGCTCCGCTGTCGGCGCCGGACCACCTCGACGTTGATCCCCGTGAGATGCGATTGGTTGCTGAGGGGGTCGTAACCGGCCGCGCCGGTCGGCGCGAGTTGGTTGACGTTCACCCCCGGATGGCGCCGTGCCACATTCAGGCCACGGGCCCGACCCTGGCCCCAGCCATGTGTCATCGCCACCACGCCGTCGCGCAGGGTGTCGTCCCCGACCACCACGGCCGGCACGGCGCCATGGCGACTACGTACGGTGACGTCGTCGCCGTCCACGAGATCGCGCCGCCGCATGTCATCGGGATTCATCCACACCGGATTGTCCTGATGGACACCCTGTTTCAGAACCGAGATATTGTGCAACCAGCTGTTCACCATGAAGTGGGTGCGCCGGGTGATCAGCTTGAGCTGGTCGTCCGGCTCGGCCACGAGACCCTCCAGCACCCGTTCGGCGTCGTCGAACGACCGACGGAACAGATCGGGACAGCAGTCGATCAGACCATCGTCGTGCTGCACCGCGATGTCGAAGACGTCGCTGGGCACCGCCTCGGGGAGCACCTCGGTCTGACACGGCTTCGTCTTGAGCGTCTCGACCGTCAGGTCCGCTTCTCGCAGTACGGCGTCGACCGCGGCGAGGGGGCCGTCTTCCGGGTCGTCGAGCAGACTCGGTGTACCCATCTCCTGCTGGATACGCGAGAGAATCCACCAGTCATCGCGGCGTTCGCCCACCGGTTCCACGACGGCAGGGGTGTACTGGACGTAGGGCTCCATCGCCACGCCCATCGTGTTCAGGAAGTTGATGTCTTCACGCTCCAGCCAGTCCGTCGCCGGGAGAATGTAGTCCCCGATCTCACCGGTGACGGTGCGATACAGGTCCACGGTGACGATAAGGTCCAGCGACTCGAGAGCGCGACGCAACCGGTCTCCGCCGCCGATCGACAGCAGTGGATTGCCGGACACCACGATCAGGGCGCGGATCGGGTCGTCGGCCTGCTCGATGAAGTCGGGCAGCATGGCGGCGGGGAGATCGCCTCCGACGGTGCGGATCTCCCCGAATGGACCGTCAAAGAACGGATCCGCACGCCGTCGCCGGGAGTTCTGTACGACATCGGCGACACCTCGCGAGTAGATGTTGCCGCCACGGCGTCCGAGGTTGCCGGAGAACAGACTCACCATGGTGAGCATCCAGTAGGCCAGGGTCCCCAGCCTGCCCTGGTTGACCCCGGTCGCCATGTAGATGCTCGCACTCGGTGCGGCGCAGAACTCGTCGGCGACCCGGGCGATGGTCGCCGCCGAGATCCCCGTGACCCCGGCCACCCGCTCCACCGGATAGCGCGAGACGAATGCGAGCAGTTCCTCGATCCCCCGGGCGTGGCGTTCGACGGCGGCGCGGTCGAATCCGATCCGGAACACGATCTCGTGCAGAAGCCCGGCCAGGAAGTAGAAGTCGGTGTCCGGGGTGATCAGCAGCACGTCACCGGTCTCCGGCGTCGACGACTCGATGCGGCGGGGATTGACGAACAGAACCGTCCCGCCGCGCCGGGCGATCGCGCGCAGTTTGGCCATCGGATCCGAGATGTGGATCAACGTCATGTGGGAGACCTGGGGGTTGCTTCCCAGACACAGGAAGTAGTGGGTGTGCAGCAGGTCCGGTATCGGGTGCGCCATCGACGCACCGTAGACGGCCTCGCTCGCCGCGTACTTCGCGGACGTGTCCTGAGTCCCGGCGCTGAACCTCATCCGCGTGTCGAATCCCCGCGCGATCCTCGCCGCATTCGCATAGTAGAGACCGTTGAACGCGGACGGGTTGCCCTGGTACACCGCCAATGCGTTGCGGCCGTGCTTGTCTCGGATCTCACCGAGCCGGCCGGCGATGTCGCGCACCGCCTCGTCCCAGGACACCCGCACGAAGTCACCGGCCCGGCGGCCGCCGGTGCCGACGCGTCGCAGCGGGTGGTCGACCCGATCCGGGTCGGAGTGGACGTCCAGGTAGTGGGGTCCCTTGTGACAGGAGAAGCCACGGTGGACGGGGTGGTCCGGGTCCGGACGCAGCCCCACGACACGACCCGAGTCGACCGTGGCCAGCAGCCCGCACCCGGGTTCGCAGATGCGGCAGAAGGTGTGGACCTGCCGGGCCGGCGCACTCATCCCGAGATGCCGGACACACGAGCCGACCGGGCGATGTCTGCGGCCGTGTCGGCATCGACGACCTTCACCCGTGGCCTCCCGGCAGCGCGCCCCTCGTGTCGTTCCCACCTGTCGATGGCCCGCCAGTCGGCCCCGCTCATCGCCTGCGGGCAACGCTCACGAACGAGTGCCGCCAGATCCCCACCGCTGCCGGCGGGTTCGGGCAACAGTCCGACGCGGAGATCATCGAGCAGAGACCCCACGGTCTCGACCGCGCACCACCGGTTGGTACCGATCACCCCGGTCGCCCCGCGCTTGATCCAGCCGGCGACGTACCGACCTCGCGACGGCGAACCGGTCGCCGGATCGACGACACGACCTTCGACGTTCACGACAGTCGACGACACCGGATCGAAGGGCAGGCCGTCGATCGGGAGTCCGCGGTAGCCGACCGCGCGCAGCACCAGACCGCAGTCGATCTCGGTACGCCGCCCGGACCCGGTGTGGCTCGTGACCAGACCTCGCACCCGGTCGGTTCCGATGACCTCCTGCGGGGTGGCCTCGAACCGCAACACGATCCGCTTGTTCCCGGGTACCGGAACACGCCGCGAATACTCTTCCAGGAGACGCAGTTTGGCGGTTTCCTCCGGGCCGGCCGACACCGGCGGGTCGACGATCACATCGACCCCGGGCAAGGAACCCAGTGCCATCAGTTCGGGGGTGGTGCAGGCTGCGTGCTCGGCCCCGCGCCGACCGAGCACCACCACTTCCCTGATCTCACTGCCGGCCAGCACGGTCAGCGCGTGATCGGCGATGTCGGTGCGCCGCAGTGCCTCCACATCCGATACGAGTATCCGCGCCACGTCCAGCGCGACGTTGCCGTTGCCGACGACGACGGCACGCTCCCCCGACAGGTCGAAGAATCGATCGACGTGCTCGGGATGACCGTTGTACCAGGCGACGAACTCACGGGCGGAGTGGCTGCCCGGCAGGTCCTCACCCGCGATCCCCAGCCGCCGGTCCCCCGAGGCACCCGAGGCGTGGATGACCGCATGGTGGTGGGCCGACACCTCGTCGAGCGTCACGTCACGGCCGACCTCGACACCCAGATGGAAGGTGAACCCGTCGCGCCTCGCGGTGCGCCCGAACACGCGATCCACGGTCTTCGTGTGCCAGTGATCGGGGGCGACCCCGAACCGGACCAGCCCGCCTGCCACCGGCAGCCGCTCGAACATCGTGACCTCGGCGTCGATGTCCCGTCGGGCCAGCAGTTCCTCGGCGGCGTAGAACGCCGACGGACCCGACCCCACGATCGCGACCCGCACCCGCGGCGGATCGTGGGTCACCCCGGCGGTCGCGATCGACGCCGGGAGCGGCTGGACGTGAGCCCCGGCGGGTGCCTCACGGGGATTCCGCCGGAAGTAGTCGGCGTTGAGGTCGAGATAGCGATCCACGTCCGGCGCCGTCGAATCGCCCGGCACGATCGCGTCGACCGGGCAGACGTCGGCGCAGGCGCCGCAGTCGATGCATGTTCCCGGGTCGATGTAGAGCATCTCGGTCCGCGAGTACTCGCGTTCGGCGGGCGTCGGGTGAATGCAGTCGACCGGGCACACGGCGACACATGTCGCGTCGTTGCAACAATTCTGCGTGACCACATAGGGCATCAGCGCTTCTCCTCGCTCATCAGGGTGACCGTCACCGGTATGCCGTTGAAGACCGGTGACGAGGTCGGCACGTCGAGATGCCCGGTGTCGGTCACCAGTGCGTTGTAGTTGGCGCCCGGGGCCGCCGCCGCACGCGAGGTCCGCAGGCCCGGGCCGTCGTGACCCCAGCCGTGCGGCATGCTCACCACGCCCGGACGCATCGCATCGTCGACGCGGATCTCCGCCACCACGGTGCTCGTCGGCGACGTCACCGCGACGAGATCCCCGTCGACGACCCCGAGTTCGACGGCGTCACGCGGGCTCGTCAGCAACGCGCACTGTCCGTCGTCGGTCTGCGGGAGCGCATTGTGCAACCACGAGTTCATGCCCCGTCGCTGCCGGCGGTTGATGAGCACCAGCCCACGGGGCGCCATCGACGCCGCCCGGAGGCGCGGCAGGTCGGCGGTGATCAGCTCGGGCATCAGGTCGATCCGACCGCTCGGGGTGCGTAACACCCCCGGGAGCCGTGACTGCAGCGGACCGAAATCTATTCCGTCCGGATTCGATTCCAGGAGAGCGAGAGTCAACCCGTCGCCATCATCGTCGAAGCGATCACCATACGGCCCGCTGCGCAGACGCAGGTCGAGGAGTCGCTGAGGTCCGCTACGTCCGGCGACCGCCGACTCGACGATGCCGGGGTCGCGTCCGGACAGCTTCGCGGCTCGACGAACCGCCACTGCCGCAACCGCGTCGTCCATCTCCGCCACGGTCCGGTCCGGGGTCCCCTGTGCGATCGCGGCCAGTCGGAGCATGATCTGCCATTCCCCGAGTTCGCCGTCGCCGAGTTCGAGCAGGGGCGGGGTGTAGCGGGCGACGTTTCGGATCTGGAAGTGTGACAACGTCACATCGTGGTGTCCGCGGGTCATCAGCGGTGGCGGTGGCAGGATGACGTCGGCATGCCGGGTGGTCTCGTTGAGGTAGCAGTCCACCGACACCATGAACTCGAGTGATTCGAGAGCGGTCTCGACCACACCGCTGTTCGGCAGCGAACGCGCGGGGTTGCCCGCGATGGTGATCAGTGCCCGTGTCCGTCCCGGCCCGGGGGTCAGGATCTCCTCGGCGAAACACACTGCGGGCAACTCGCCCAATGCTTCCGGCAGCCCCCGTACGCGCGACCGCCACCGGTCGAACATGAGCGTGGGCGGACGGGTCACCGGCCATGTGTTCGGCCCGCCAGCGGCCGGCAGCGAGAACATCGCGCCGCCCGGCCGGTCCAGGTTTCCGGTGACGACCGTGAGCACCTCCACGAGCCAGTTCGCCAGTGTGCCGAACTCCTGCATGCAGGTGCCGATCCGCGAATGCGCCACGGCTGCCGGAGCCGTCGCGAATCCCCGGGCGACCGCACGGATGGTCTCGGCATCGATTCCGCATGCGCCCGCCACCGATTCCGGTGAGAACTCCCGGGCCATCGCCAGCGCCTCGTCCACCCCGTCGACGACGTCGGGAATCCGCTCCGGCCTGGCCGGCCCCTCCTCGGCGATCACCGCCAGGACCGCCAGCAGGAAGAGTGCATCGGTGCCCGGGAGAATCGGTACGTGCACGTCGGCCATCTCCGCCGTCCGGGTGCGCACCGGGTCGACGACCACCAGGGTTCCGCCCCGTTTCCGCAAGGCACGCAATCTCTCGTCCATCCCCGGTGCGGTGACCGTACTCCCGTTGGACACCAGCGGATTCGAGCCGAGGATCAACAGGTGGTCGGTGCGGTCGATGTCGGGCAGACTCAGTCCGAGGCCGGTGCCGTACAGAAGCATGTGAGCGAGGTTCTTCGGCCAGGTGTCGACGCTCGCCGGCGAGTAGACGTTGCGGGTCCCGACGGCCGCGATCAGTTCACCGAGATAGAACGTGGCGTCGAGATGATGGGCCGCGGGGTTGCCGTGGTAGATGGCGCAACTGCCCGGGTCGGCGGCCACGAATTCCGGTAACCGACGGCCGATCTCGGCGAAGGCCTCCGCCCAGTCCACCGGCCGGAAGTCCCCGGACGGCGTGCGCAGGAGCGGGGTGCGGATGCGGTCCGGGTCGTTCTCGATCCGTCCCAGCCCGAGTCCTTTCGCGCAGCTGTGTCCGGCGCTGAGTGCGTCGTCCGGGTTGGGCGCCACCGACGTCACACTACGACCGGTGAGCTCGACGACAAGACCGCACGTCGACTCGCACAGCGGACAGATCCGTTGCCCGACGGTCATCGTCGGCTGCGCGTCGCCGGTCATGCGCCCAGCTCCGGGCCCACGGGCACGATCGCGATGGGAACGGCGGACAGCGTCGGCATGGCGTTGATCGACTGCACCCCACCGAGCGTCCCGGTCAGGTCGTTGACGTTCACTCCGGCGGCATCCTCGTCCACCCCGCCGAAGCAATGGGTCATCGAGACGGCGCCCGGCGCGAGGGTGTGGTCGGCGCGTGCGGTGGCACGCACCGAACCGGACGCCGATCGCAGGAGGATCTGCGCGCCGTCGGCCACCCCCAGCCGCTCGAGGTCGTCGGGATGGATGCGTGCCGGATTTCCTCCGCCCGGGACGAGTCCGGGAACCCGGATCCCGGTGGAATTGACGGCTTCCCGTATCCGACGTACCACCAGCCGGAGCGGGAACTCGGACGTGCACGACGACGGGTCCAGCGCATCGTCGAGTTCCGCGCGGACGTCGTCCGGCAGCAGCTCGAGGTGCCGGCCGGCTCCCTCCGGGGTCGGCGGACCGACCACGGTGCCACTGTCACCGACCAGACGACCGTGATCGGCGGCCACCAGTTCCTCGAACGGGAGTCGTCCTCGTTCGGCCATCATCGCCAGCAGGTCTGCGGATGTGGGCGGAGACGTCGGGTCGAGGATGCGTCCGGCGAACTTGAAGGGTTGTCCGCTCGCGGTGGCGAGGTCGAAGAAGAACCGCCAGTCGTCGACGACCCCGGCCGGCGGTATGACGGCCGGTGACGTGAACTGCGCGAAGCGGCGCGGGAAGAAGGGCTCCATGATCGCGGTGTGGTCGGCGCGCTCGTACATCGTGGTGGGGGCGATGACGTGGTCCGCGAGGCGGGCGGTGTCCGACATGTAGGGGTCGATGCACACGAGCAGGTCGAGGGAACGCAACGCGCGCAACGCCTTTGCGCGATCCGGCAGTGCCGCCGCCGGATTTCCGCCCGAGACGATCAGGGCCCGAACACGATCCGGACCCGGTTCCAGGATCTCGTCGGCCAGGATCCCGGAGGGCAACTCGCCGCGGATCGCGCGGACACCGCCGATGCGGCTGCGGAAGCCCCGCTCGTACGCCCTGGCGGGTGCCGCGACCTCCGCCCGGGCGGGCAGGTGCCGGGTCAGCACCGCACGATCGTCCGCCGGCTCTCCTTCGCGGAGATACCGTCCGCACACCACGTTCAGGGCGGCGACGAGATGCTCCGCGATATTCGAGTGCGGACCCATACACAGTCCGGTCCCGCTGGTGGCCATTCCCCGGCTCCCCCGTCCGAAGGCGCGTGCGGCGGCGCGCGCCGCCTCGGCCGGGACATCGCAGACCCGTTCCACGACTTCCGGAGTGACTCTGTCGACCGCTTCCCGGAGCGCGGGTAGACCTGCGGCGTGACGGCCGCAGAAGTCCGGATCATGCAGGCCCTCGGCCAGGATCACGTGGAGGAGCCCGGCGAGCAGCACCGCGTCCGTGCCGGGTCGAGGCGCGAGGTGGATGTCGGCGAGGGCGGCGGTCTCCGAGCGTCGCGGGTCCACGACGATGAGGGTCAGTCCGCGCTCACGCGCTCGCCGCAGGGTGGTCGCCGGGTTCTGCACGACCGCGCCGTCCCCGTCACCGCCGTTGCCGGACACGACGGGGTTGGTGCCGATCAGCAGCCACACATCGGCGTCGGCGAACCGCTGACGGCCGCCGAGGTAGGTACCCATCCGCTCGGCCACAACCCATTTGGCGGACTGGTCGATGGTCATGGTGGAGAACAACTTGTGCGAACCGGTACCGCGGAACCACGCGCGGGCCGACGGCGGGGTGAGGGCGGCGAAGTTCTGTTGCGTCCCGCAGAACAGCGCCACCGCGTCGGGCCCGTGCTCGTCGACGATCCGCCGGAGACGTGTGGCGATGTCGGCGACAGCTCGGGACACCGCGATCGGCTCGTGCCGCCCGCCGGCGGTACGCCGCATCGACGTGGTCAACCGGCCGGGACCATGGGTGAGATCCGCCGCGCGCCGGCCCTTCGGGCAGGTGTACCCGCCGGAGATCGGATGCTGCGCATCCCCCAGCACGTCCCGGATCCGCCCGTCCTCGATGTCGAGCAGAACCCCGCACGACGAGGCACAGAGCCGGCAGTACGACGTGCGGCGCACCGTGTCGGATCGCGCGGTCAACGCACGTCCGCCGTCGTCTGGGCGGGCCGGGCATCGACGGACGCCCCTCGCATGCGCGTGCCCTCCCGCACGTTCAGCACACCGAGGGTGACGACGGCCAAGGCGGTCGGCATCGCCATGGCCAGGAAGATCGTGCGGGCGTCCAGCCCGGCGGCGATGAGTGCCGCACCGACCGTCGGTCCGATGATCGATCCCACCCGGCCGACTCCCATGGCCCAGCCGATGCCCGTCGAGCGCGCGGCCACCGGATAGATCGACGCCGCGATCGCGATGATGCCGGCCGAACTGCCCGAGATCCCGAACCCGACGACGCAGATGGCGATCAGCAGCAGTGCGGCGTTCCCGAGCACCATCGCGACGACGCCGATGAACACCGCCCCCAGCGTGTAGCCCGCCATCACCACCACGTAGGCGGCCCGTGTGCCGCCCGACCGCCGCGCGGCCGCCACCCGGTCGGTGATCCACCCGGCGGACAGCGCACCCGCCATGCCACCGAGATTGAACAGCGCGGCGGCGGTGATCGCCGTACTCGAGCTCTGTCCGGCCTCGCTGAACAGCGACGGCATCCAGCCGAACAGGAAGTAGATGACGAGGAAGTTGACCACGAACACGACCCACAGGAGCACGGTGTCGAGCCCCCTGCCGGCGGTGAACAGTTCGCGCACCGGCGAGCCGGCGACGACCTGGGTGTCCTGGGTGAAGCGCACCGGAGCGCTCAGGTCCGTCCGCGGGTCGATCGCGGAGACGATTCGGGCCACCCTGTCGTGATCGCCGCGCGCTGCGAGGAACTTGCCGGACTCGGGGAGCCACGCCCATGCACCGAGGACCGCGATGAGCGGCAGGACGCCGCCGGCGACGAAGATCGACTGCCATCCGAAGGCCGGGATCAGCTGAGCGGCGCCCAGACCGCCGACGAAGCCGCCGAGGGACATCCCGGCGACGACGATCGTCACCATCGTGGCGCGGACGCGAGCCGGGCTGTACTCGCTCGTCAGGGCGATGAGGTTCGGGGTGACACCGCCGAGACCGACCCCGGCCAGGATGCGCAGGACGATGAGCACCCCCATCGACGTGGCGAGTGCCGAGGCCAGGGTGAACACCGAGAAGATCACCGTGCAGACGAGGATCACCCGCCGGCGCCCCCACCTGTCGGCCACCGGGCCGAACACCAGGCTGCCCACGACCATTGCGGCACTGCTCAGTGCCAGCAGCAACCCGAAGGACGCCTTGGAGAGCTCCCAGTCGTCGGAGAGCGCCGGTATCGCGAACCCGATCAGCTGGGCGTCCATGCCGTCGAGTACCGCGAGGACGAGGCACATCGCGAAGGCCCGCTTCTGCAGACCGGACACCGGAGCGGTGTCGATGAGGTGGGAGATGTTGACATCGCGCGCAGAACCCATGACGGGTGTCCTCTCGAGAAAGGGGCCGGATCAGGCGGGAGTCGCGGTGCCCTCGACGACGAGGGCGTCGGTGGGAGGTTCCGGGAACCGGGCGCGCAACGACGGCTTCGCGAGCTTGCCCGAGAACGTTCGCGGCAGCGGTTCATTGAGGGCAACAGCATGTTTCGGTCGCTTGAACTTCGCCAGACTCTCCCCGGCCACATCGGCGATGTCGGCCACGATCTCGGCCGCGGGGCGCTCGGAGTGGAACACCACCATCGGGACCTCGCCCCACTTGTCGTCCCGGACGCCGATCACCGCCAGGTCCACGAGGCCCTCGATGCCGTGCAGCGCGTTCTCGATCTCGGCGGGGTAGACGTTCAGGCCACCCGAGATCAGCATGTCCTTGCTGCGATCGACGATCCGGAGAAAGCCTGCCTCGTCCTTCATCCCGAGATCCCCGGTGCGCAACCAGCCGTCGGCCAGGGTCGCCGCGGTCGCCTCCGGCTTGTTCCAGTACTCGCGAAGCACATGCTCACCGCGCACGAGGATCTCCCCCACCTCACCGACCGGAGCCTCCTCGTGGGGTTCGCCGATGCGCACGGCGGTACCGACCAGCGGCAAGCCCGCAAAGCCGGGTCGCGTGACCGCATCTCGGTACTCCAGCGTCGACACCATGCCGGACGCCTCGGTCAATCCGTAGCACTGCGTCAACGGAATGCCCTGTGCGCGATAGAAATCGAGTAGGTCGAGACTGACCGGCGCGCCGCCGGTCCCGGCGAAGGTGAACGTCGCGAGCGAGCGAGAGCCGAAGTCCGGCAACGTCGTCATCCGTTCCCAGATCACCGGCACGGTGGTGGTCGCGGTGATCTGCTCGCGTTCGAGGACATCCAGCGCGATCTCGGGATCGTATTCCCGCAGCAGGACCATCGTCGCCCCGGGGACGACGACCAGCTGCATGAAGATGGACAGCACCGAGCCGGTGTACACCAGCGGCGCCGAGCAGAGCACCCGGTCGCGTGCGGAGAAGCCGAAGGTGATCGTCTGCGAGATGCCCGGCGTCATCGCGTTGCGATGGGTGATGAGCGCACCCTTCTGCACTCCGGTGGTCCCCGAGGTGTAACAGATGAACGCCGGGTCGTCGGGGTCGATGGCGACGACCGGCGCCGGGCCGGCATCCAGGAGCGTGTCGTATGCCGGGAACGCGCCGCCCTCGATCGAGTACGTCTCGAAGTCGAGCTGCCCGCGGGCGACATCGAGCAAAGGAGCGAACGCGTCCTCGACGACGATCACCCGGGGCGCTGCGTCGACCACCATGGGAGCAAGTTCCCGTCCGGTGAGGCGGAAGTTCAGCGGTGCGCACACGGCGCCGAGCTTGAGGGTCGCGAGGATCAGGTGCGCGAGCTCGGGCCGGTTCAGCATCATGACCGACACCCGGTCCCCCTTGCCGACCCCGCGGGCAGCGAGACCCCGGGCGAGCGCATCGGTGATCGCGTCGACCTCCGCCCAGGTCTGCCTGCTGTCCCCGAACACGATCGCTTCCTGCTCGGGACGCGTTCTTCCCCAGAAGCGGGTCAGGTCCGAGAGATTCATTCGCACTCCTTCGTCGACGTCGATCCCCCGACCGGCGCAGGGGGTGTGATCCCCCTCACTCAAAGTGGATTTAAACTAACAGCTTTAGATGTTTCGCGCAATGCGTCACGCCGATCGATCCAGGCATCCCGGCTTCGTGTATCGAACACGACAACGACACCCGCACAACTGATTTCGTACAGGTGTCGGAGTCGGGACGAGTCAGCCGGAGTGGGCCCGCCCACCGGCCGCAGGGACGCGCGGATCCGCCGCGACAGCGATCTGGGCGTCGTCGTATCCGGCCACCGTCCGCAACACCTCGGAGGTGTCGGCGCCGACGTCCGGCGGAAGTGGCGGAGCGAACTCCTCTCCTGCGACACGTACCGGACTGACGACGAACTCCAGATCGCCGACGCCGTCATGGGCCACCCGATAGGTGTTTCCCCTCGCACGGAAATGCGGATCCACCAGCATGTCCCCGATGCTGTTGACCGGTCCGCCGGCGATCTCGTGCTCGAGGAACATCGCGATCCACTCCGCCCGCGTCCGCTGCGCGAAGATCTCGGTCAGCGCCCGCCAGACCATGTCGGCGCGCGCCGGCGCCCCGTCATCGGTGGAGGTCAGGTCGACATCGATCAGGTCCTCGCGGTCGACGGCTCGTAGGAAGTTCTGCCAGAACTTCTCGACATGCGACCCGAACAGGACGGCTTCGCCGTCACGGGTCCGATATGCCTCGAGCCGTGGCCAGTCGGGCAGCCTCCCATCCGGCAGCCAGGTCGGGCGCGGGACCGACCGGCTCGTGTTGAGCTCGGCGTCCGCCAGATCCGGCATCCACGCGGCCGCCACATCGATCCCGGCCACCTCCACGCGGCAGCCGACACCCGTGGCACGGGCCTTGAGCAATGCGGCGAGCAGGCCCATCGCACCGTAGGCACCGAGGGCGTACATCGCGATGGGCGGCGCGGTCGATCCGGCCATGCCGGCCACCGGTGGCTCGGCCGGGGTGCGCACCTCCCGCAATCCCGCATAGGCATCGAAGACCGGGCCGCCGGTGCCCAGTGTCCGGTAGGGGCCGTCGCCACCCATCCCGGAGACCGTGCACAGCACGATCGCCGGATTCACCTCTCGCAGCGAGTCATATCCGACCCCCAGCCAGTCGAGATAACCGCCACGCATCCCCTCGACGACCGCGTCGCACTCGCGCGCAAGGTCCAGGAAGGCCTGTCTCCCCGCGGGACTGCGCAGGTCGACGGCCACCGACTTCTTCCCACGATTCCAGCGCAGATGCATGAAGGCGGGCCCGTCCGGGGACCCGACCGCCCTTGCGCCGCCGACGCGGACCGGATCGCCGAGCGGACCGGCCTCGACCTTGATCACCTCGGCACCCAGGTCGGCGAGATGACCACCCACCGACGAGGGCGCCAGCTGGGCCACCTCGAGTACCCGGATCCCATCGAGGAGGGAATACCCACTCATTCTCGACCTCTTTCACATTTGCGAAATATTGTGCGTGTGTTCGGCTTTGAGTTCGACCCACAGCCCGCGGGCCTCGGCCAGCAAGGTCTCGCCGGCGTACATCGCCCCGCACAGGGTGCGTTTGCGTCCGCGCTGTTCGGTGAGCTCGGCGGTGACCGTCAATTCCGTGTGCAGCGGAGCCGGCGCCCGGTAGTCGACGTGGAGGTACGCCGTCCGGCCCCACGGCCGGCCCGCACTGTTGGCCAACCGTGCCAGCAATTCGTCGAAGATCAGCGGGGTGACCCCGCCGTTCATCGCATAGCGCCCGGAATGGAATCTACCGATGGTGACCCGTGCGGTGGCGGTGGTCTCGGTGACATGGTCGATGTGCAGGACGGGGGCGAGGGTGTGGCCCTTCCCCGCTGTCAGCCAACGCTTTCCCGCGATCTGCTCGTCCTCGTCGACCTCATGGGGTTGCATCAGTCGCGCGACAGCGCGGAGCGCCACGGCGGCGTCGGCGGCCGCCTGCGGAGTGGGGCGACTACGCGTCACCGCCTCCTGCACGTCGCGGAGTGCCTGCACCATCGACTCGTATGCGTCCGTTCCGTGCCCGTCGGGGTTCCATTCTTCTGGGCAGCTCGTCGTCGGCCGGAACGGATCCGACCAGTCCGGTCGCCACGGGTCGGCGTCGGATGATGTGCCGGTCATGCCGTGCCTCCCGTCGGCCGCCGCCGGGCGTGGCGGCCGGCGAGACCGGCGACCAGGCCGGCGATCTGATCCGGGTTCGAGTGCGTTCGCGCAGCGGCGATCTCGCGGTCGTAGCGCGTGCGCAGATCCAGCCCCGGGCCGTGCTGCAGCAGCGACTTGATCTCGCGGACACCCTCCGGCGGGAGTGCGGCCACTCCGGCCGCCGCGTCGACGGCGGCCGAGGACACGCCGCCCTCCTCGACGAAACGACTCAGGAGTCCGATCCGGTACGCCTCCGCCCCGTCGACGGCCCGCGACGTCATCAACAGATCTCGGGCGTGCCCGGCACCGACGACGGAGTCGAGCAACCAGGTGAGGTTGGCGCCGCCGTACCGCGCGGCCGTCACGGCGAACCGGGTGCGCGGGTCTCCGACGCGGATGTCCGCACACATCGCGAGGATGGTTCCCGCGCCGTGTGCCGTTCCGTCCACGGCGGCGACCACCGGCTTCGGGAACGACCAGAACCGCCACACGAGTTCGTCTCGCTCCGCCGCGGCGTCTGCCGCTTCGCTCGGCGTCCACCTCGCCAACTCGGTGATGTCGTATCCCGCGGAGAAGGCGACCGACCCCGCGCCGGCGACGATCACCGCCCGGATCACGTCGTCGGCCGCGATCTCGGCAAGCCGCCGGTCGAGTTCCCGCTGGACCGCGAGCGACATCGCGTTGCGAACCTCTGGACGGTTGACCGTCAGCCGGCACACGCCCGGGGCCGGTCGGTCCATCAGCAGGTCGGGCACGGATTCAGTGTGCGGACGCCGTGGCGGGGCGGTGGTCGCGCTCGCGTTCGAGGGCTTCGACGTCACCGGCCACCATCTTGTGGAACAGCTGCCCCGGCAGCTCGTTACGTCCGTAGATCAACTCGTCGACCTGCCCGAAGGCCGCGTTGTCGGTGATCGTCTTGGTGACGAACCAGTCCTCGTCGTGCAAGGTCTCCATCAGCAGTTCCCAGTTCTTGTCCAGAATCCGCTCCTCCCGAGGGGTCTGCGGCTTCGTCGGGGACAGCAACCGGATGGTGCAGTGACTGACGTTCGGGTCGTCCTTGTCCGGGACGATGGTCCAGATCTCGAAGTGCTTGGGCTCGGTGACGAGCATGGTGCCCGGATACACGGTGTAGTTCGCCAGCGAGTAGTCGCGGACGTCGAAGCTGTCCGGGTCGGCGTCCCTGACCTCGGTGATGGCCTTGCGCGCCACCACGAGTCGCCACGATCGATCCACCACATCGAGCGCGGTGATGTTGCCCTCGAGGTAGTTGCACACCGTCTTCGTGTGTAGCTGGCACAGGTGATAGGAATCCTGGACACCGTCGACCGCGATCTTCCAGTTCATGTCCAGCCGCCAGGTCTCCTTGCGCACCTGGAACGACTCCGCCATCCCGGTGTCGGCGACCTCGTCGTCGTGCTTGTCTCCGAGCACCGAGCGGATGTCGAGATCGGCGCCCACCGTCGGCACCACCCAGACGAGCCCGTGCCGGACCTCACAGGGGAACTCGACGAGTCCGTAGTCGGCACGGTCCATTCCGTCGAACCCCTCGGCATGCGGCATGCCCCGCAGCGCACCGTCTTTGCCGTAGGACCAGTTGTGGTACGGACATGCGAAGACACGCTTGCACCCGGATTCACCGAACTCCACCCGCGACCCGCGATGCCGGCAGACGTTCGAGAACGCCTTGACCGAACCATCGCTCTGCCGGATGACCAGCAAGGGTGTGCCGATCAGCTCGGTGGTGACGAACGAGCCCGTCTTCGGCAACTCGTCGACGTGGGCGACGATGTGCGGGAATCTGCGCACCACGTCGCGCTCCTTCGCCGCCAGTTCCGCGTCGTTGAACACCGAGAACGGCACCCTCAGCAGATCATCCGCGTAATCGGTGCTGTCGTTGTCCACGTGGGCGATCAGTCGCCGGGTCAGCCTGATCTTCTCGTCGCGCTGCATACGTCGAGACTGACACACGAGACATTCGGTGTCTAGTGTCTTATCTATCTTCTTTCGATTAGCGCGGCCTTGCTACCGTCGTGTCGTGGCCGCAAGCATCGACTCCGACAAGCGCTCTGACGTCCAGGACGCGATCCTCCGGGCAGCCGAGGAGTGTTTCGCGCGCTTCGGCCTGTCGAAGACCACGATGGAGGACGTTGCACGTGCGGCCTCCCTGTCTCGTGCGACCGTGTACCGCTACTTCCGCGATCGCGAGGCGCTCATCACGGAACTGGTGGTACGGCGCGCGCACACGAACATGGACAAAGCCCGGGCACACATCAACAAGTGGCCGACCGTCTCCGAGCGCATCGTCGAGGGGATCTGCCGGGATATCCGCAAGGGCCATTCCGATCCGATGGTCAACCGACTGGTCGCCCCCGAATCCATGGCGCTGTCGATGCAATTGCTCAGCGTGTCCGGGCGCGCGATCGAACTGACCCGGGAGCTGTGGGAGCCGGTTCTCCTCGCCGAGCAGGCCGCGGGCAACCTCCGCGCCGAGGTCGACGTCGAGCTGCTGTGTGAATGGATCTCCGAACTGGAGATCATGTACATCAGCCAGTTCGACGCCGGCGATCACTACCTCGATCGGGTTCGGACGAAGTTGCGCGCCTTTCTGATTCCCGCGATCGTCGCCGACTGAGGCGACGTTCGATCCACGGACCACACCCGATCCATTCCACGATCAATCTAACTGTGTTAGTTTCGGCGGCAGCGGGATCATTCCTCCGCCCCGAGACGCCCCAAGCGCGCCGACGAGCACGTCGCGTGCTCGTGACCTGCTGCGCCACAACAGCTCCGTTGTCGTGACCCGGTCGCTCTCGGTCCGACCACAGAAAGACACCATCGTGCAGAGACTCAGTGGAAAAGTTGCGTTCATCAGTGGAGTGGCGCGCGGGCAGGGACGTTCCCACGCCATCCGCCTGGCCGAGGAGGGCGCATCCGTCATCGGACTGGACATCTGCGACCAGATCCCTACCGTGTTCTACCCGATGGCCACCCGAGAAGATCTCGCCGAGACCGAACGTCTCGTCAAGGAGGCGGGCGGACAGATCCTGACCGCAGTGGGCGACGTCCGCAACCGGGAGGACATCCGTCGCACCCTGACCGACGGCATCGAGCGCTTCGGACGCCTGGACACGGTGATCGCGAACGCGGGGATCATGCCCGTGATCGGCGCGGGCGAGCAGACCCAGGCCTGGCACGATGCGGTCGACGTCATGCTGACCGGCGTGTGGAACGTCCTCGATCTGACCGTTCCGCAGCTGATCGAGCAGAACGAGGGAGGTTCCATCGTGATCACGAGTTCGGCCGCCGGGCTGACGAGCATTGGACTCAACACGTTTGCGGGACAGGCGGGTTACTCGGCGGCCAAACACGGCGTGGTGGGCCTGATGCGCCTGTTCTCCAAGCAACTCGCCAAGAACTTCATCCGCGTGAACACGATCCATCCGACCGGGGTCAACACCCCCATGGTCGCCAACCTCGAGTACGGCGAGTTCGTCAACTCCCACCCCGAGGTGGCGAACGACGAGTCGTACAAGAACCCGATGCCGGTCGAGCTGATCGAGGCGGTCGACATCAGCAACGCGATCGTGTTCCTGGCCTCCGACGAGGCCCGCTACATCACCGGAGTGACCCTGCCGGTGGACGCCGGCTACAACAATCGCTGATCACTGACGGCGGGGGCACGAACCGGTCGTGCCGACCACGCCGAACCCGCACCGACCCCGGTGATCTGTCCGCAGATCACCGGGGTCGGACTGCTGATGTGACCTGCGTCATCGAGGTGCGTTCGGTGTGAGCACTCTCCTATCATTGCACTCCTCTGCAACATTGCAGATAAGTGCAAGTTCCGTACGGTGGAGTCGTGCACTCCCCCGGACTCCGCGAGGCGAAGAAGGCCGCGACCCGCTCGGCGCTCGCCCGCGCCGTGCTGCGGCTGTCCACTCGGGCCGGGATCGACCATGTGACCATCGACGCCGTCGCGGCCGAGGCCAACGTGTCGGTCCGCACCTTCCACAACTACTTCAGCGGCAAAGAGGACGCATTGCTGCATTTCGTGTCGTCACTGTTCGACACGATCGTGGAACGGATCGAGGCCCGGCCGACGGACGAGAGCTTCTTCTGTTCGGTCCGCACGGCACTCATCGAGGCAGCCACCTCGCCCGATGTGGGTGAACCCGCCGAGATCGTCGCGCTGCTCCGACTTCTCGACACCGATCCGGGCCTGACGGCCCGTTCCCGCGACATGGAGCTGGGCGACACCGTCGAGGCCCGGCTCGCCGAGCTGTGCGCGCAACGCGGGCAGCCGGCACACACGCTGTATCCGCGCATGGTCCTGCACAACGCGATCACCACCATCCGGGTCGCCCTCGAGTTCTGGGTGACCCACCACGACGATGACCCGACGACCAGCGCCGAGCTGGCCACCGTCCTGGAGTGCGCCTTCGACCAGCTGGCCGCCGGGTTGTTGCAACCCATCCGACCCTTGAACGAACCCGTCGACCCGATCCCCGAGGAGCACTGACGTGGCAACACACCTGTACCGAGTAGGGCGATGGGCGTACGAGAACCGCCTCAAGACGATCGCGATCTGGGTTCTGGTCCTCATCGGGCTGGGCATCGGCGCGAGCCTGCTGGCCAAGCCGACGTCGGAGTCGTTCTCCATCCCCGGCATCCCGTCGGAGCGGGCGCAGGATCTGATGGTCGAGCGTTTCCCCGGCGAGGCGACCTTCGGTTCCGACATCGGAGTCACGTACGTCGTTCGCGCGCCGGAGGGTTCGACGCTGACCGAGCCGCGGTACCAGCAGGCCATCGACTCGATGGTCGCCGGCCTGAAATCGGTCGAGGACGTGAAGAACCCCGACTCGATCACCAACCCGTTCGTCTCCTACGGCACCGAGCAGTCCCCGGGTCAGCTCCGCGAACTGTCGGCAGCCTTCCAGGAGAAGACCTTCGGCAAGAACGCCGAGGAGGCGGCCGCCGACGCACAGGCCACCTCGCCGATCAATGCGGCGGGCACCGTCGCGCAGCTCGGCGCCTCCTTCGAAATGGCGGCGTCGGCGGACGTCACCGAGACCATGCGCGAACAGATGGACCGGATCGCCGAGGACGCACGGGCCGCGGGGCTCACCGTCGAGATGAAGGGTTCTGCCACACAGCAATTCGAGCTCGGGATCACCTCTGAGCTGATCGGCATCGGGGTGGGCGCGCTGATCCTCATCCTCACGTTCGCCTCTCTCGTCGCGTGGGGCATGCCGATCATCACCGCGATCGTCGGCGTGGCGATCGGGATGCTCGGCGTCCAGATGGGCACCCATTTCTTCGACCTCAGCAACGAGACCCCGATCCTCGCGACGATGATCGGCCTCGCGGTCGGCATCGACTACGCGCTGTTCATCGTCTCCCGCTACCGCCACGAGATCCATCGATCGGCGAGCCGGGCCGATGCGGCCGGCCGGGCCGTCGGCACCGCCGGGTCCGCCGTCGTCTTCGCCGGCAGCACCGTCGTCATCGCGCTGGCCGCGCTGGCGATCGTGAACATCCCGTTCCTCACCGCGATGGGAATCGCCGCGGCGGGCACCGTCGTCGCCGCCGTGCTGGTCGCTCTCACACTCCTGCCGGCGATCCTCGGCCTCTTCGGCGGCAAGGCGTTCGCCGGACGCGTCCCGCGCCTCAACGCACCCGACGTCGGGCCGAATGACGCCGACCGCGTCCACAACGGCCAGCGCTGGGTCCAGCGCATCGTGGCGCGGCCCCGCACCGTGACCGTTGCGATCGTGGGCATCCTCGTCGTCCTCGCCATCCCGATGGCCGGCCTCAAGCTCGCGCTGCCCAACGACGGGACGGCCGACCCGTCGGAGACCCAGCGCCAGGCCTACGACATGGTCGCCGACGGCTACGGCCCGGGCTTCAACGGACCGCTCGTCGTCGTCGCCGACGGCCGCGGTATCGAGGACACCGGCGAGCGACTCCGCGCCTTCGACACGCTCGTCGACGACCTCGGTCGTGTCGACAACGTCGAGGTCGCCCAGATCGGCGCCGGCGGACTCAACGAGGCCCGCGACACCGCCAAGATCACGATCATCCCGTCAACCGCCCCGGCCGACGAGGCGACACCCGCACTGGTGGAGACCCTCCGTGAGATGGAGCCCCGGGTGCAGAGCACGATGGGCATCTCCTACGGCGTGACCGGCCAGACGGCGATCGAACTCGACATCTCCGATCGCCTGTCGAGTTCGCTGATCCCCTACCTGCTCGTCGTCGTGGGTCTCGCGTTCATCCTGCTGATCATCGTGTTCCGCTCGATCCTCGTGCCGCTGACCGCGGCTCTCGGCTTCCTGCTGAGCGTCGCCGCGACCTTCGGCGTGACCGTGGCCCTGTTCACCGACGGCGCCCTGGGCATCGTCGGCAACCCGCAACCGGTCGTCTCGTTCCTGCCGATCATGCTCGTGGGCATCGTGTTCGGCCTCGCGATGGACTACCAGGTGTTCCTGGTGACCCGGATGCGGGAGGCCTACGTCCACGGTGCGGACGCCAAGACCGCGGTCGTCGAGGGCTATCGCCACAGCGCCCGCGTGGTGGCCGCAGCCGCGGCGATCATGATCTCGGTGTTCGCCGCGTTCATGCTGCAGGACATGGCCTTCATCATGGTCATGGGCTTCGCACTGGCGGCCGCGGTGTTCTTCGACGCCTTCGTCGTCCGGATGACGCTCATGCCCGCGGTCCTGACCGTCCTGGGCGACAAGGCCTGGTGGCTGCCGCGCTGGCTCGACCGGATTCTCCCCGACGTCGACATCGAGGGCGAGAAGCTGGGACTCGGCGCCGATGCCGCGCGCCCGGCAGATGCCGCGGGAGCCGACGCGGACTCCGAGGTCCGCGCCGGCCGCTGAGGCAGATCAGTCGACCCGGAACTCCCCGAGTTCGGACCAGCTGTCACCGTCGATCGTCGTGTTGATGACGTCGGGTGTGCGCTGGAGGTACTTGGGGAGTTCCTGCTGGGCCTGCTTGAAGTGCGGGGCCGTGACGTGCGCCTCCGCCGCGTCGTCGTCGAACGCCTCCACCAGGACGTAGGTGTTCGGGTCCTCGAACGAGCGCGACCAGTCGAACCACTTGTTGCCCGGCTCGGCGCGCGTCGCCTCGGTGAATTCGCGTGACAACTCCGGCCACTCGTCGGCGAACTCGGGCTTGATCGGGAACTTCACGACGATGAGGATCATGAGTCGACCCTAGACCCACGCCGGCGTACGGAGGGTCGCAGAATGCGACTGGGACGACTGTCCCAGAATCGGTCACAAAGTGTCACAACCGGAAGGCGGGGATTCGCGAGACCCCGCTCACGGCAGCGCCTAGAGTGTGAAACCGACAACAATTGTCCTCACTTCATGCTGCAACGGAGGCACACATGCCGGACATCACCAAGTTCTACATCGACGGTCAGTGGGTCGAGCCCGCCGAGCTCAACCTCATCGACGTCATCAACCCGGCGACCGAGAAGTCGGCCGGTCAGGTCGCCATCGGCAGTGCCGCCGACGTCGACGCCGCGGTCGACGCCGCGCGCCGCGCGTTCGTCACCTGGGGACAGACCACCGTCTCCGAGCGCCTCGAGGTCCTCAACCGGATCATCGCCGAGTACCAGAACCGGATGGCCGACCTCGCCGCCGCGGTCACCGAGGAGATGGGTTCGCCGGTCGGCCTGACCAACGCAGCGCAGGTACCCATCGGCCTCGGCCACCTGATGACCGCCGCGGCGCAGCTCCCCGACTTCACGTTCGTCGAGGACCGTGGCAGTTCGCGCATCGCCAAGGAACCGATCGGCGTCTGCGGCTTCATCACCCCGTGGAACTGGCCGCTCAACCAGGTCATGTGCAAGGTCGCCCCGGCACTCGCCACGGGTTGCACCATGGTCCTCAAGCCCTCGGAGGTCGCGCCGTTCAGTGCGGCGATCGTCGCGGAGATCTTCGACGCCGCCGGCGTACCCGCGGGCGTGTTCAACCTCGTCAACGGCGACGGCCCCGGCGTGGGTGCCGCACTGTCCAGCCACGAGGGCATCGACATGATCTCGTTCACCGGCTCCACCCGTGCAGGCATCGAGGTCGCCAAGAGCGCCGCCCCGACCGTCAAGCGCGTCGCCCAGGAACTGGGTGGCAAGAGCCCGAACATCATCCTCGACGACGAGGACTTCGCGAAGAACGTCGCCGGTGGTATCGCGACGATGATGATGAACTCCGGCCAGTCCTGCAACGCCCCGAGCCGGATGCTGGTCCCCGCCGGCCGCGTCGACGAGGTGGCCGAGATCGCCAAGGGCGTCGCCGCCGAGCTCACCGTCGGCGACCCCACCACCGACGTGAAGCTGGGCCCGGTCGTCTCCGAGGCGCAGTTCGACAAGATCCAGGGCCTCATCGAGCGCGCCATCGCCGACGGTGCCATCGCGGTCGTCGGCGGTGCCGGACGTCCCGAGGGTCTCGAGACCGGTTACTACGTGAAGCCGACCGTCTTCACCAACGTCACCAACGACATGGAGATCGCCCGCACCGAGGTGTTCGGCCCCGTGCTCGTCGTCATCGCCTACGACTCGATCGACGAAGCACTCAAGGTCGCCAACGACACCGAGTACGGCCTCGCCGGCTATGTGTCGGGCAAGGACGTCGACGAGGTCCGTCGTATCGGGTCGCAGATCCGCGCCGGCTCGATCTCGCTCAACGGCGCCCAGCTCGACCCGAGCGCACCGTTCGGCGGTTACAAGAAGAGTGGCAACGGGCGTGAGTGGAGTGACTACGCCTTCGACGAGTTCCTTGAGGTGAAGTCCCTGCTCGGCTTCGGCGCCTGACAAGCGGCTCGCCACGGTGAGGGATGCGTATCGGAGTCCGATACGCATCCCTCATTTTTTCGGACCGGGTCGTCGTTAGGATCTGGCACATGCAGATCCCCGTCGCGTCCGACGCCGGCCCCGTCCTCGACGCCGAGGTCGTCGGCGAGGGCGAACCGCTCCTGCTCATCGGCGGCATGTCCGCACACCGTGGGATGTGGACCGACGAGCTCCTCGGCGCGCTGAGACCGCACTTCGCGGTGGCCGTCTACGACCATCGGGGCATCGGGGCCAGCAGTCGCGCCGAGGGACCGTTCACCATCGCCGACCTGGCGGCCGACGCCCGCGGCATCCTGGACGGGCTCGACTGGGAGACCGCCCACGTGCTGGGTACCTCCATGGGCGGCATGATCGCGCAGGAACTCGCTCTCGCCGCACCCGATCGTGTGCGCAGCCTCGTCCTCGGGTGCACCACCGCGGGCGGCCCCGGGGCGATCGGCGCACCCGGCGCGGTCCGCCTCGTCGAGGCGATCTCCTCCCGCGACGCGGCGCGCGTCGCGCGCACCGCCTTCGAGGTCAACCTGTCACCCGCGTACACCGCGCGCGCCGGCGCGTTCGAGCACTTCGTGTCGATGTCGACGCAGCGCCGCGTGCCGTCGGCGGTCGTCGCCTGGCAGGCCGGCGCGTGCGCGGGACATGACACCCGCGACCGGATCGCGACGCTGGACGTACCGACCGCGGTCATCCACGGGGACGCCGACGAGGTGATCGCGGTCGCCGAGGGCGAGCGACTCGCCGAACTCATCCCGCAGGCCACCCTGGCGCGATGGGCCTGCGTCGGGCACATGTTCTGGTGGGAGCGTCCCGACGAGACCGCCGAGGTCGTCCGGAAAAATGCGCTCGGGCGGTAACGCCGGTCCCCTCCCCGAACGACATCCCTGACATCGGCACCGTGTGATCGGGTGGCCGCGTATGTCAGGAGCTCCATGTCGCACTCGCACCGCGAACCGCCCGTCCCCTCCACCCCCGCGGGCCAGACGCCCGAGTCGCCACGCAGATTCTCACCCCGACGCCGCATCCTCACCGGGATCTCGGTGGTCGCGATCCTCACCCTCGGCCTGTTCGGGGCGAGCACCCTGCTCAACTCGTCGAACACCGCCAACGCTCTGCGCGGGCACCCCGAGGTCCTGCGCAAGGGCTGTACCTGGGACTCCTCGGGCAACTTCGTCCAGAACTGCAAGGTGTGGTCGGAGTCGCAGCAACGCGAGGTGATCGTCCAGATCCGTGCCTCCAGCGGCAGCGACAGCGGCGTCTACCTGCTCGACGGCATGCGGGCCAGCGAGTCCCGCTCGGCGTGGACCACCGACGTCCAGGCAGCCAAGGTCTACGACGCCAAGGCCGACACCACCCTGGTCATGCCGGTGGGCGGCGCGTCGTCGTTCTACACCGACTGGGACGGCGGCGCCGGTGACAAGAACACGGTCATCAAGCAGGAGACGTTCCTGACCGCCGAGCTGCCGGGCTACCTCGAGCGCGAGTTCGGCGTGGCGCGCAACAACAACGCGATCATCGGACTGTCGATGTCCGGCGGCCCGGCGGTGACCCTCGCCGAGCGCCACCCGGAGCAGTTCAAGGTGGTCCAGGCGATGTCCGGCTACTACCAGACCGACAACCCGGTCGGCGCCCTCGGCGTCATGGCCACTCAGACGATGGTGTCGAACTACGTCAACGGTGTCGTGAACATGTGGGGTGCGCCGGGAAGTACCCGCTGGACCGACAACGACCCGTCGAAGAACCTCACGCAGCTGGCCGACAACGGCCAGGTCCTCATCATCTCCTCGGGCAACGGTTTCCTGACTCCGTCGGAGATGGCCAAGCTGTCGCCGCAGGACCAGCTGAGCGCCATGGCACTGGAAATCCTGTCCGCGGTGTCGACTGTGCTCATGCAGCTGCAGGCGAAGCAGGCCGGCGTCTCGGTGATCTCCTTGCCGAACTACGGCGGCCACACCTGGGAGAACTGGGGACGCGCCCTCGGCGACGGCAAGGACCACGTGCTGACCACGCTGCGCAACAATCCGCCGGTGACCGCGAAGACCACCGTTGTCTCCGCCTCGGGCAGTCCCGATCCCGAGGGACCCGCCAAGGTCACGCTCGCGGCCAAGAAGGCGGCCGAGGAATCGCCTGCCCTCGACCTCTCGGGCCTGTCGGCGCGCGGCTCGTCGGCGAGCGAATCCGCTTCGGAGTCCGCGTCCTCATCCGCCGAGTCCTCGGCAGTCGAGTCGTCGGCAACCGAGTCCCCCTCTGCCGGACTCGCACCGTCCGCGGTGTCGGGGTCGGAGTCGGTGGATGCCTCCGTCCCGGAGTCGGTCACCAGCGCGGAGTCGAGCGCGCCGAGCGCGCCGCGGCTCGCCCCGAAGGGCCCGGCCTCGTCCGCCCCCGCCTCGAGCAGTACCCCGGTTCCGTCCCGCTGAACGGCCCGCTCGCTCACGGTTCCCGTTCCCGCTCACCAGAATTCGTGTGAGCGGGAACGGAGTACCCGAGCGAACGGTTCCGCCGGCCGCGCCTGCTGCTAGCGTTCAGCCATGACCGCCGACCCTGATCTCGCCGATCTCGTCGGCGTCGACACGGCCCTCGTGGTCGTGGCCGCCGGAGTGATCCTCGTCTGGGCACTCGCCCTGGGCGTCTGGAAGTACCACGGCATCCGCACCTCGCCGGACCGGACGGCTCACATCTACGTGGACATCGCCCACCGGGCGGCGCTGATGTACTCGTTCGCCACTCTCGTACTCGCGGCGCTGGTCGAACTGAGCGCCTTCCCGACGACCGTCAACGTGATCGCGGCCGCGGTCCCGATCGTATTCTTCGTCGCCGCGATCGCCGCGTACTGCATCCACGGGGCACTGCGGGACACCACGAATCAGTTCGTCGATTCGACTCCCGGCACGTACCTGTTCATGCTGGCGCTCATCGTGGGCGAGATCGGCGGCGTACTGGTACTGGTCGCCGGTGTGCTGGTGCGGTTGACGTGACTGTCCCCCGGGGGCTCACCGGTCCCCGGTGTGCGAACGCAGCCAGGCCGTGACCGCGTCGAGCACCACAGCTTGCTCGGGCTCGTTGAAGATCTCGTGGAACAGGTCGTCGTAGATCACGAGTGTCTTGTCCGCCGACCCGGCCAGTCGCTCCACGAGTTCGCTGCCGCGCGGGTCGGTGAGTGCGTCCTCGCTGCCGTGCATCACCAGGATGGGCAACTGTAGCGACGGCAGGCGTTCGGGGAACGAACGCATGGTGCCGATCATCGCCCCACCGAGTCCGGCCGGGATCTTGCCGCGCGTCACGAGCGGATCGGTGTCGTAGGCGGCGACGACGGCCGGGTCCCGGGAGATGCTCGACGAACTCAGCTCGGTGGTGGGCAACCCCGGTGCTATCCGACCGATCAGCGGCGCGAATCGGACGGCCAGGTCGGGTAGGTCGTCGCCGGGCAAGACGGCCGCCCCCGAGAGGATCAGCCCGTCGAGCTTGTCCTGGTGGTCGAGGGCGTAGTCGAGGGCGATGCACCCGCCCATGCTGTGCCCGACGAGGAACGTCGGGACGCTCCCGTCGGCGACGTGCGCGAGAACGGTGTCGAGGTCGTCGGTGAAGTCCGCGAACCGGCGTAACCGCAGGCGCTTGCCGCCCGACCGACCGTGACCGACATGGTCCGGGATCGCCACCAGGTAGCCCTCGGCGACGAGGCGCTCGGCGACGTGCAGATACCGGCGGCCGTGCTCGGCGAGGCCGTGCACGACCACGACGACGCCGCGCGGACTCTCTCGGGGACGGTAGACGTCATAGACGATGGTGTGTCCGTGCCGACCGCGAAAACTGTGTTCTTCCGGTGTCATTCCCTGATCTCGTTTCGGTGTTCAGTGCCAGCCGAGTCGCGCGACCACGGACTTGCCCGCCGACTCCAGGGCGCCCAGCGGCCGCAGGGCGGCCTCGCCGATGCCGACGAGCGCCTCGACCCGTCCGACGACACGCTCGAGCCGTCCCACGACGTCGGACATGCGGTCGACGGTGGCGTCGACCTGGTCCAGGGTCCCCGACAGCCGCACGAGCGTCGAGTCGAGCTTCGCGATGGTCGCGTTCAGTCCGTCCATCGTGGGTCCGAGCCCGTCGAGGGTCTCGCCCATGTCGGCGAGGATTCCCTCGAGTTGTTCGACGGTCACGTCGGCGTTCAGCGCAGCCTGCGCCAGCTTCTTGATGCGCTGACGTTCCGGCGGTCTCGAAGATGCGTGCTCGCCCCTGTCGGCCATGACGTGGATTATGACCCATCCGCGCCGGGCCGGGTGCCGGGTCGGCCGAACCCTTCGAGGCCCGTCGCTCTTGCTCGCTGAGAAGCCAGCCTGCCAGCGCCACCCCCGACCCCTGAGGAGCGAGCCTGTCAGCGCCACCCCCGATCCCTGAGGAGCGAGCTTGCGAGCGTCACCCCGATCCCTGAGGAGCGAGCCTGCCAGCGCCACCCCGATCCCTGAGGAGCGAGCTTGCGAGCGTCACGAAGGGTTCGCAACCTCGGTCACCTGACCCTTCGAGGCTCGTCGCTATCGCTCCTCGCACCTCAGGGAGCGAAGGGGACAGCGCGTCCGCGGTTCTCGCACCTCAGGGAGCGGAGGGGACAGCGCGTCCGCGGTTCTCACACCTCAGGGAGCGGAGGGGACAGCGCGTCCGCGGTTCTCACACCTCAGGGAGTGGAGGGCTCCCGCGTTCCGCATCGCACCTCAGGCACAGCTCCGGCACCCGGAGTCGCTCACGCCAGCTGCGTGGCGACCTTCGAGGCGACGAGTTCGAGGTGGTCGAGATCCGACAGGTCCAGGGTCTGCAGATACATGCGCGTGACGCCCAACTCACCGTAGGTCGCGATCTTCGCGGCGACCTCGTCGGGCGTTCCCGCCGCGCCGTTCTCGCGCAACTCCGCCGGCTCCCGGCCGATCGCCTCGGCCCGACGCCGGAACTCGGCTTCGTCACGGCCGCAGCACAATACGAGCGCAGCCGAGTAGGTGAGTGACTCGGGGTCACGACCCGCGTCGAGGCACGCCGTGCGCACGCGTCCGATGAGGTCGGCGGCAGCGTCGAGCGGCTGGAAGACGACGTTGAACTCGTCGGCGAAGCGCGCCGCGAGCGCGGGCGTTCGCTTCTTGCCGCTGCCTCCGATGATGATCGGCGGGCGTGGGCTCTGTACGGGTTTGGGCAGGGCCGGCGATTTCGAGAGGCGAAAGTGCTTGCCCTCGTAGTCGAACTCGTCACCCAGCGGGGTCTGCCACAGCCCGGTGATGATCTCGAGGTTCTCCTCGAGGCGTTCGAAGCGCTCCCTCAGCGGCGGAAAGGGAATGCCGTACGCCTCGTGCTCGCGCTCATGCCAGCCCGTACCGATTCCCAATTCGACACGGCCGCCACTCATCTGGTCGACCTGGGCGACCGCGATCGAGAACGGACCGGGGAGGCGGAAGGTCGCCGACGACACGAGGGTCCCCAACCGGATGCGCGAGGTCTCGCGGGCCAGGCCGGCCAACGTGATCCACGCGTCGGTGGGTCCGGGAAGGCCGTCGCCGCCCATGCCGGTGAAATGATCCGAACGGAAGAAGGCGTCGTAGCCCAATTCCTCGGTCGCCTTGGCGACGGTGAGCAGGTCATCGTAGGTCGCACCCTGCTGGGGCTCGGTGAAAATTCGCAGCTGCACGTTTTCAACGTACGCCCGATGGGCACATCACCGATGGCGAGGCGGCGTGCGATCGGACCCCATCCGGCCCGGCGGCCATTCCGAATCGCTCCACGCACGACACCGTTCCTCGACAAAGGAGTTCCATCATGAAGACGGTCACGCGCACAGCCCTCGGATTCGTCGTCGCGGCCGCAGGAGCGACCGCGGTATCCCTCGCCGCCGCACCGTCCGCCGGTGCCGCCCCAGCGGTGTGTCCGGCACTCCCCGGCCAGTCCTCGTCCCAGGCCTCATGTAGTGCGGAATCCGGCCCTTCCGGCCTCGCACTGGCCATCACCGACAACGGCGGTGTCGCCACCTCGACCGCCGACAACTTCGCCGGACCCGCGGCGATCGCTCTCGGCCCCGGCGCGACGGTCACCATGGACGGAGTGCGTCCCGGCCTGGCCATCGGTATCGCGGGGCCCGGCGGCGAGGTCGTCGTCGACGGCAAGAACGGGCCGACCTGCAAGGGACCGGCTTTCGCGGGCGACTTCCAGACCTTCAAGGGCTGCCTGTCCTGACCGTCACTCCCTCTGGGCTACAGAGACTTTCACCGCTTCTGCCCCTCGCTCGAGGCGCGAGGAGCGTCGGCCCATCAGCCCTGCTCCCTGATCAGAAAGAACCGCAAAGCCCCTGGCCCCCCAGCCCGAGAGATCTGCTGATCCACCGCTCCCTGAGAGCGCCCGGAGCGTGCGGAGGGCGCGTCACGAAGGGTTGGCGACGCATCTCGCCACGACCCTTCGTGACGGCCTCCGCAGGCTCCGGCCTCCTCAGGGAGCGGAGTCCTTCAGTGGTCCACGACGGCCGCCAGGCCGCAGATACCGAGGTGCGAGGAGCACAAGCCGCCGGGCCGAGCAAGCGACGAAGGAGCGCGTCGAGGTCGACGAGCCTCGAAGGGTCGGGCGAGAACCCTTCGAGGCTCGCTTCGCTCGCACCTCAGGGAACGGAAGACCCGCTCGCCCTCAGGAATCCGCGCATGTCAGCTGAGTAAACCCCGCACGTACGCGGCCTGACCGATGTGCTGGGTGTCGTCGTCGATCACGCTGATCAGTCGTACTCCGAGCGTGACCGGCGGGTCCCAGTTGCGGTCGACGATGCGGTCGAGGTCGCAATCCGTGAGCGCGCCGATGTAGTCGACACTGACCGCGTGCGTTGCGTCGTAGTACTCGCGCAGCAGCCCGGCGTCGTCGACGATCACCCGCGCCGCCTCGTCGGTCGACTGTCCGTACCCGATCTCGCCGGGTGAGAACGGCAGTCCGAACCGGTCGACCCACCAACCGGTCACCCACACCTCGTCGGCCCCGGCCACGTCGGCGACGTGGGAGTCCTGGACCCGGGTCAGATGCCACACGAGCCAGGCAATCGTGTTGGCGCCGGGTGCGGGCGCCTTGTTCAGCAGCTCGGACGTCGCCCCGTCGAGCACCGCGTGAACGTTGTCGGCCACTCGTCCGAGACCGTCGAGCAACACCTCTGAAGATCGCATGGAGCAAGTTTAGGTTCGCGCTGGGCACAACGATGGCTACTCCGACGATCCGCCAGCATGATTCCTCCGGTGTCAGAACCGAGCACCCCCCGCAAGATCCGCTTCAACGCCTTCGACATGAATTGCGTTGCGCACCAGTCACCCGGACTGTGGCGTCACCCGGACGACCGGTCGTGGGACTACAACACCATCGACTACTGGGTCGACCTGGCCCGATTGCTGGAGACCGGCGGATTCGACGGCCTGTTCATCGCCGACGTCCTCGGAACCTACGATGTGTACGCCGGCAACGACGAAGCCGCGATCCGCCAGGGCGCGCAGATTCCAGTGAACGATCCCCTGCTGCTCGTCTCCGCAATGGCGCACGCCACCGAGCACCTCGGTTTCGGCGTCACCACCGGTACCGGTTTCGAGCATCCCTATCCGTTCGCGCGGCGCCTTTCGACGCTGGACCACCTCACGCGCGGCCGCATCGGCTGGAACGTGGTCACCGGCTATCTCCCTGCCGCAGCCCGCAACATGGGCGCCGACGACCAGCTCGAGCACGACGAGCGCTACAACCAGGCCGACGAGTACCTGACCGTCCTGTACAAGCTGTGGGAAGGGTCGTGGGAACGCGATGCGGTGCTCCGGGATCGCGGGGCCGGCATCTTCGCCGACCCGGCCCGGGTCCATCACATCGGGCACCGCGGAAAGCACTTCACCGTGCCCGGCATTCACCTCTCCGAGCCGTCGCCGCAGGGTTCGCCGGTCATCTACCAGGCCGGGGCGTCGCCCCGCGGACGGCGTTTCGCCGCGGAGAACGCGGAAGCCATCTTCGTCGCCGCGCCGACCAAGGCCATCCTGCGGGACGTCGTGAGAAAGGTCCGCGACGAGCTGGTTCTCGCCGGGCGCGACCCGTACGACGCGAAGATCTACACCCTGCTGACGATCATCACCGACTCGACTCCGGAGGCGGCCCGCGCGAAGGCCGCGGAGTACCAGTCCTACGCCAGCGCCGAGGGCGCGCTGGTCTTCATGTCGGGCTGGATGGGCATCGACCTCGCGAGTTACGAAATCGACGAGCCGATCGGAAACGTGCACAGTAATGCGATCCAGTCCGCGGTGGCCGCATTCCAGCAGGCCAGCGACACCGGCGAGGAATGGCGGGTGCGGGACATCGCGGCGTGGGGCGGAATCGGCGGGATGGGTCCCGTCCTGATCGGCTCCGGGGACGAGGTGGCCGAAGCCCTGCAGGACTGGGTGACCGAGACCGACGTCGACGGCTTCAACGTCGCCTACGCGGTGACACCGGGGTCGTTCGAAGACATCATCACCCACGTGGTGCCCGCCCTCGAACGGCGCGGCCTCTACGACCGTGCCTACATCCCGGGAACGCTCCGCCACAAGCTCTTCGAGCGCGGAGATCTGTTGCCCGGGAACCACCGCGGGTCGACCTATCGGGTCGGTGCAGTCAACTCGACCATCGACGATTCGATTCGGGACACCAACAGACTGGCCGGCGCCGGGAGCGGAGCGAGCGGGCCGAGATCGACAGCCGACGCCACGCCCGGGAACCTCCGATGATCGAGGTGGTGGGGCTGACCAAGGTGTTCGGGGTCGGTTCACCGAGTCCGACGACGGTTCTCGACGACGTCGACTTCACCGTCGATGCCGGTGAGATCTTCGCCGTCGTCGGGCCGTCGGGTGCCGGCAAGAGCACCCTGGCCCGGTGTCTGAACCTGTTGGAACGTCCGACGTCGGGGAAGGTCGTCGTCAACGGCGAGGATCTCACCGCGCTCGGCACGTCGGGGCTGCGCGATGCCCGGCGCCGGATCGGGACCGTGTTCCAGTCGGCAAGTCTGCTGTCGCGCCGCACCGCGGCCCAGAATGTCGCGCTACCACTCGAATATCTGGGTGCGACACAACGATCGACTGCGTCGCGAGTCGGCGAGTTGCTGGATCTGGTCGGCCTCGCCGACAAGGCCGATCTGTACCCGCATCAGCTGTCCGGGGGTCAGCGACAGCGCGTCGGAATCGCACGGGCCCTGGCGCTCAAACCCTCGGTCCTCCTGTCCGACGAGGCGACGTCGGGTCTGGATCCCGCGGCCACGGACACCTTCCTCCGACTCCTCACCGACGTGCGCGACGAACTGGATCTCGCGGTGGTGTTCATCACCCATGAGATGGACACCATCGTGCGGGTCGCCGACACGGTCGGGCGGCTCGACCACGGCCGCATCGTCGAGCACGGCCGTCTGGAACAACTCGTCCTGGAACCGGATTCGGTACTCGGGCGGGCACTCCGGCCGCGTGGCCCGAGCGCCGAGCCGGGGTCGGCCGAGACCCCGGTCTCGGTGGTCTACAACTCCTCGACCGTTCCTGCGGACTGGTTGACGCGTCTGGGCACACGGCTCGATCTGCCGATCTCGGTGCTCGGCGCCAACGTCCAGACCATCGACGGGACCGTCTTCGGCGACCTCACCGTGTCGGTGCCGGCCGGGCACGCGTCGGCATTCATCGGAGCCGCAGGCGAACTCGGCCTGGCCGCACGTCTTCTCACCGACCCCACGCCCCAATCCGACCCCGCCACCGTGGCGCCCAGTGACTCCGCCAAGGGCCCGGGGGTGGCCGCATGAGTACGACGTACTCGGCGAACATCACTGTGCCGCTCGACGAGATTCCCGACCTGCTCATCCCGGCGGCGATCGACACGGTCCTGATGGTGAGCATCGTGATGGTCGTCGTGCTGGTGGTGGGCGTCCCGCTGGGCGCGCTCATCCACAACCTCGCTCCCGGTGGTCTTTTCGCGAGACGATCGCTGCACACTCCCCTGTCGTGGGTGATCAGCATCGGTCGCTCGCTGCCCTTCCTGGTCCTGATGACGGCGATCATCCCGTTCACCCGCCTGATCACCGGCACCAACATCGGTATCGCCGCGGCGGTGGTCCCGATGTCGATCGCCGGAATCGCCTTCTTCACACGCATTGTGGAGAACTCGCTGCGATCGGTCCCGGCGTCGACCATCGACGTCGCACGCGCCTCCGGGGGTTCCAACGCGCAGATCATCTGGAAGGCACAGGTTCCCGAAGCACTGCCGAGCATCGTGGGCGGTCTGACGATTAACACGATCGCGATGATCGAGTACTCGACCATCGCCGGCACCATCGGCGCAGGCGGACTCGGCTACGTCGCGGTGACCTACGGGTATCAGCGATTCGACCAGGGAGTCATGGTCGCGACCATCATCGTGCTCATCGTGACGGTGGCCATCATCCAGGTCGCCGGCGACGCACTCGCCCGCAGCCTCAACCCGGTCACGTCCCGCCGGGTCAACCACTGACGAACCACACAACGCCGGCCAGCACTGCTCCCCGAGGAGCGCCCGGAGCTTGCGGAGGGCGCAAGCTCGCTCCTCAGGGAGCAGAGGTCGACGCTCGCAAGCTCGCTCCGTGAGGAGCAGGACCCGTCATCGCATCACCCAGCCACACCCGAAAGGCACCCCATGACACAGGACACCGGTTCCACCACCGGCACCTCGCCGGATTCTCCGGGAACCCCCGCTCCGCCGGGTGATTCCGGCATCGAGATCTCGGCCCGGCGACGGTGGCCACTGATCGTCGGTGCGCTGGTCGTGGTCGCCGTCATCGCCGCGGTGATCGGCTGGCGATTCCTCGGCTCCGACTCGACGTCGCCCAACGAGACCGCCGGTGCGACACTGACCGTCGTCACCGCCGAAGGCAATGCCTCCGAGCAGGCACTCGTCGAGTTCATCGCCGACGAAGTCGCGCCACGGTACGACATCAAGGTCGCCTTCAAGGGCTTGTCCGACTCCACGACGCTCAACCGCGCGGTCAGCGACGGCGAGGTCGCGGGCACCGTCTATCAGCACAAGCTGTGGCTGTCGCAGGTCCTCGAGGCGAACCCGGACTTCCAGGAAGAAGCCGCGACCCCGGTCTTCCGTTGGGGCTTCGGCATCTGGTCGGACAGGTACCGCGACGTCGCCGACCTGCCGCAGAACGCGCGCGTCTCCCTGTATTCCGATCCCGCGAACGAGGCCCAGGGACTCTGGCTGCTCGAACGCGCCGGACTCATCACGCTCAAGCGGGGCGTGGACAAGTGGAAGGCGACGCAGAAGGACATCGCCACCAACCCGCGCAATCTACAGTTCGTGCTGCTCGACTTCGCCGCCCAGTCACGCTCGCTCGCCGACCTCGACGCGACCGTCGGCTACACCGAGTACTACCTCGCCGCGAACATCGACATCGCGAAGCAGATCTACGCTCCGCCCGCGCCCGATGAGTTCGCCGGGCAGCTGACCATCGGGACGCAGTGGAAGGACACCGAGAACATCAAGAACCTGGTCGCCGCATTCAAGGACCCTGCCGTGCAGGAGTTCCTGCGTACCGATCCGCGGGTGAAGGGCATCCTGCTGCCGCTGTGAGCAGCAGGAGCACTCATGCGCCCCTCGTCACCGCACCCGGGTCGCCCATCGCGACGCGGGTGCGGTGCGCATAGGCTCACCGCGTGAGCCGCACACATCACGGGCACGGTCACGCGCACTCGCTGTCCGACATCAGCCACACGCTCTCGCCGTTCGCCCGATGGTTCGTCATCGGCACGCTCGCGGTGACCGCGATCGCGGTCACCGTCGGCATGATCGTCTTGTGGCCGTCGGATTCCGAGCACCCGATCCCCACCCAGTTCCGGTCCGCCGATGCGGGCCGATCACCACGGTCGACGGCGAGATCGTGGACCAATTCCATGCGAACTGCCTGAACTCGGTGGCGGGATCGGTGATCGAGACCGCGGACATCCCGGTGAACCCGGTCCCGGGTGGGCCGTGCATCCTCAACGCGGTCCGGTTCACCTCCGGTGACGTGGCCGGCCAGTACACCGTCCTGGAGATCCCGACCAACCGGGCGCAGGCCGGATCCGGGCCCGACACCGTGGCGCCCGCGGCCGGCACCCTCGACGACCCGCAGGCGGGCCAGCCGACGTTGAACGTCGGGGACGGCATCCGGCTCTCGACCGTGCCCGGGCCCGACGGCAACCGATACACCTTCTTCGACTTCCAGCGTGGGCCGGCGATCATCTTCTGGGCCGTGCTGTTCATCGCCGCGATCGTGCTGGTCGCGGCGTGGCGAGGTTTCCGGTCGATCATCGGGCTGGCGATCGCCTTCGGGATTCTCACGGTGTTCACGCTGCCGGCCATCCTCGACGGGGCGTCCCCGGTCGCGGTGGCGGTGGTCTCGTCGGCGGCGATCCTGTTCGTGGTCCTCTACCTCGCACACGGGGTGAGCCTGCGAACCAGTTCGGCTCTCCTCGGGACGCTGACCTCTCTCCTGCTCGCGGGATTCCTCAGCTGGCTCGCCATCCGGACGATGAACCTCACTGGGCTCTCGGGCGACCAGACCACCAATCTGCAGGTGTATCAGGGCAACATCTCGGTCAGCGGTCTCCTGCTCGCCGGGTTCATCATCGGCACCCTCGGCGTTCTGAACGACGTGACGATCACCCAGGCGTCGGCAGCCTTCGAACTGGCCGCGGCCGGCGAACCGTCACGGCTCGCGACGTTCCGCGCCGCGATGCGTGTCGGTCGTGACCACATCGCGAGCACGGTGTACACGCTCGTCTTCGCCTACGCGGGTAGCGCCCTGCCGCTGATGCTGCTGTTCTCGGTGGCTCAGCAGCCGTTGGGCGGACTGCTCACGACCGATGTCGTGGCGGTGGAGCTGGCCCGCTCGTTCGTCGGCGGTATCGCGATCGCGCTGTCGGTTCCGCTCACGACGGCGATCGCCGCCGCGCTCACCACCCCGGCCGGCGCAGGAAGGTCGACCGCCGCGCACGCCGCTGCCTGACGGCGGTCAGCACCGTCCCTTCGGCAGGTCGGCCAGGTTCTTGCCGAGCCAGTTGCCCAGTCGCGTCAGCATCTTGGTGCCGTCGGTGAACGACCCGCTGCGCGGTATGGCAGCCATCGACACCGCGACCTGACCGCCGGTGGTGCTGATGATGCCCAGTTGCCGGACGAGATGCGCCGACGATTTCGACGTCGCCGGACCCCATCCGCCCTTGACCGCGGTCACCGCGCCCTGATTCCGTCCCACCTTCGCGATACCCCACTGCTGGTTCGGGGCCACGGCACTCATCAGCCGCACGATGTGCTCGCTGTCGGGCAGACACGGCAGGTGGGCACCGAAGATCGCCTGGTCGCGCAACGCCCACGCGGTGTACCCGGGGTAGGACGGCGGGTTGTCGACCTCGGAGGACACATGCGTCCGGACATCGTGCCCCTCCCGCAGCACCGCGCTGACGGCGTCGACGGAGGCGTGCCCGCCGCCCAGCACCCCCCACAGTTCACCGGCCGCGTCGTTGTCGGAGAACGTGATCGCCTTGTCCTCCATCGCGGCGACCGCCGGGCCACGCTCGCGTTGCGCGGCCAGCGACACCGGGACCTTCATCGTCGACCACGCGCGCCCGGACTTCAGCGATCCGAGTGAGATGACCTCGTCGCCACCGACCGGCACGATCGCGACACCGAGCTGCCCGGGCAACGATTTCCGCATCGACTTCGTCAGTGCGGCATAGCTTTTCGCCAGCTTCTTGTCGAGCGGTTCGGGTGGCTTGAACCACGTCGCGAAGGGTTCCGGCAGCGGCGGCAGCACAGGGAGCGGTATCGCCGTCGCCGAACCCGCGCCGATCACAACCGACATCACGACCGCGCAGCACACCACGCCGATCCTTGTCACAACTTTCACAATTGTCTCCTGAGTCACTCCAGACACATGAGACTAAGGCGGTTCGAGCTCGTGGACCAGGCTGTATACCCAATCGGGACCTTGCTGGGACCGGTGTCACACCTGCTTTCGCCATCCGCCGCTGAAAACCACCCTCCAGGCGAGCCCCAACGTCGTATTGTCGTCGCCCCCTTCCTGCCGGGCGGTTTTCAGATACGGGTCGCCGCCTCACATGACTACGCTGTGCGTATTCGGCCCGCTCGCTTCGCTCCCGTCGCGAGGCGTCCCGACCCATGTGAGGAATCGCCCGGACATGTCTGCTCTGACCAAAGGCCAGAACGGCCCGTTGCCGACCCCCGATGTCATCGTCGCTGTGGACCTCGCGACCGCCGCCGACCTGTCGGCGCTGCTGGTGACCGACCGCGGCGTCGTACGTACCGACGACGACTTCATCTTCTACAACCAACCCTCGGGTCCGGGCGTCCGCTTGCAGCAGGCTCCGGGAGGTGTTGCGCAACTGCACTTCTCGACCGCCGAGGTTCCGGCGGAGATCGCCGCGGTGCGAGCGGTGATCACCCTCGACGACGCGTCGTCGACCTTCGGCCGGTTCGCACCGCCGGTTGCACGGGTCACCGACTCCGCAGGCCGCCCGCTGTACGACTTCACCATCACCGGTCTCACCAGTGAATCCGTCGTCGTCGCGCTCGAGGTGTACCGCCGACACGACGACTGGAAAATCCGTGCGGTCGGGCAGGGATACGCGGGTGGTTTCGCCGACCTCGTCCGTGACCACGGCGTGAGCGTCGACGACGAACCCCAGGCGGTACCCGCCCCGCCGGCACCGGTCAGCTACTCGCGCCAGGCCGCGCCCACGCCGCCCCCGGCCACCCCACCGCAGCACGCCGCGGCACCTCCGCCC
>NZ_NGFO01000023.1 GCF_002149015.1 Gordonia lacunae
ATACGACAACGCGATGGCTGAGGCGTTCAACTCGCTGTTCAAAGCCGAATGCATCCGTAACCCCGTGATGCGCCCGCGAGGCGGCTGGGCAGGTGTGGGCGAGGTCGAGATCGCCGTCGCTGAGTACGTCGAATGGTTCAACCACCGCCGCCTGCACGGCGAGATCGGACACGTCCCACCCGTCGAGTACGAGAGCGCCTACTGGTCGACCCACACCGTCACCAGCTACCGTGAGAACCCGGTCCCCGCAAACGCTGGAACCAACTAACCGAGCCTCCAGCAAACCCGGGGCGATTCAGAAGGCGTACGACACCACACCGTCGACGATGTGGTTCTCGGTCAGTGCGTGATGCAGTTGGACCGCCGCAATACTCACCGCCACCACGAACACGAGGTCGAAGAAGAGCTCGAGAGTGCTGGCGGTCCGGCCCGGTTCGGCCGGGTCCCGCGGGCGCATGCTGCTCAGGTGAAAGCGTGTGGACATCGTTGCCAACCCCCCGATCGGTCGATCCTGGTGCACGAGATCATCCCACCGGGTCGGAACGACCCGTGGTCCGGGACATCCAAACACGTGCGCCCCGTCGAGGCGCGTTGATCAACGAGGTGTTGTGCCGGCACACATGCTCGTTGTGGACACAGCCTGGTCGATGAGCACCGCACGCTGTCTTCGCCCGGTGTTCCCGCCGCACGCCGTGTGACCTCGGCGATCAGCGCAGGTGACGGGCGGGATCGTCCCGTCGTGGCACAGTGAAGACGTGTTGCTGCCCACCCTGACCCCCACCGCGCCGGACGACCCTGCCGTGATCCGCGTCGGCGACGACGAGTTGTCGCGCGAAGACCTCGTCGGGGCGGCGACCGCGGTGGCCGAACGGATCGCCGGCGCACGCACCGTCGCAGTCCTGGCCACGCCGACGGTGGAGACGGTGCTCGCGGTGGTCGGCGCGCTGATCGCCGGAGTCCCGGTCGTCCCTGTTCCGCCCGACTCTGGTCCTCGCGAATTCGAGCACATCCTCGCCGATTCCGGCGCCCAGGCCTGGCTCGGGCAGGCACCGGCCGACCCGACGCTGCCGGTCGTCCCGGTCCGGCGGTACGCGAAGTCGTGGCATCGACACCCCGAACCGCACGCCGACTCGACGGCGCTGATCCTCTACACGTCCGGTACGACCGGGCTCCCCAAGGGTGTGCCGATCACCCGGCAGAGCATCGCCGAAGGGCTCGATGCGCTCGCCGACGCCTGGCTGTGGACCGCCGACGACACTCTGGCGCACGGCCTTCCGCTGTTCCACGTCCACGGGCTGATCCTGGGGGTCCTCGGCCCGCTGCGGCGTGGTGGGCGACTGATCCACACCGTCACGCCGACCGCCGACGCCTACGCCGCCGCCGCGGGTTCCGGCGCAAGCATGCTCTTCGGGGTACCGACGGTCTGGAACCGAGTCGCCGCTGAACCCGCTGCTGCACACACACTCTCGGCAGCGCGCGTTCTCGTCTCGGGCAGCGCCCCGCTGCCCGTTCCGGTCTTCGACCGTATCCGCGAACTCACCGGACACCAGATCGTCGAGCGCTACGGCATGACCGAGACGCTGATCACCGTCAGTACCCGCGTCGACGGGGAACGCCGGCCCGGGTGGGTCGGATCGCCTCTCGCCGGCGTGGAGACCCGCCTGGTGGAGAACGGCGAGCCGCTCCCGCATGACGGCGAGAGCGTCGGCGATCTCCACGTCCGAGGACCGATGATGGCGTCGGGGTACCTGAATCGTCCGGATGCCACCGCCGAATCATGGCTTCCCGACGGATTTTTCGCGACCGGAGACGTCGCCGTCATCGGCGCGGACGGGATGCACCGGATCGTCGGCCGACGCGCGACCGACCTCATCAAGTCCGGCGGGTTCCGGATCGGGGCGGGCGAGATCGAGACCGTCCTACTCGCCCACCCGGCGGTCCGGGAGGTGGCCGTGATCGGCGTGCCCGACGACTATCTGGGCCAGCGCATCGTCGCGTACGTCGTCGGCGACGAGGTGGCGGACACCGAGCTCATCGAGTTCGTCGCCGGCGAGTTGTCGAATCACAAACGGCCGCGCGAGATCCGGTTCGTCGAATCCCTCCCGCGCAATGCCATGGGCAAGGTGCAGAAGAAGCTGCTGGGTTGAGGGTAGGGCATCTCTGACAACCGCCCGGCATCGTTCAGTTGGCCCACGACCGTTCGGCCATCCACGCGGTGATGGTCGCGACCGCCTCCGTCAGGTGCGGGATCTGGTCGCGCCCCGAGTAGTAGTGCGTTGCACCGACGATCGTGTGGAGCGTCTTGTCGGGATGGCCGACCGCGGCGAACAACCGGTGCGTGTGACTGGGCGTGCAGGCGTTGTCGGCGGAGTTGCCGATGACCAGTGTCGGAACCGCGAGATCGGCCGCGCACCGTGGCCCGTCACCGTTCGCGTCGTCGAAGCTCCACTGCGACAACCAACTACGCAGAGTGGTGAACCGGGCAAGTCCGACCGGCCCCATGTTGACGATCCGGGGATCGCCGAGGTAACAACCGGGCTTGCGGTCGCTGGGGTCGACGGTGGGATCCAGCCATCGCGGGTCGGCCATCGTTCCGTGCACGATGAAACCGCGCTCCATCAGCGGTTCACCGCGCCGGTGCAGATCGTCGAGCCGTTCCTTGACCCAGGCAGTGATCCGCCTGTTCCGGTCGATCTGCGCCGCGCGATACCGGTCGAGGAACTCCGCCGAGTACGGCGGCTGGTTGGGATTCGCCGGGTTGTAGAGGTCCAGTTCCGGATCGCGCCGGTCCGGATCGGACTCGTCGAGGATCGACGGGTCCATCCACTCGGTCAGTGTCCCGTGTCGCGACACGTGCGCGGCGAGCAGCATCATGCCGTCCGCGGCCGGCAGGTCGAGAGCCGTCAGATCCGGGGGCTCGCCGGCAGGGGTCGCGGTGACCGTCGCGTGTTGTGCCTGCTGCTGGTAGTACAGCGACAGGGCGCCGCCCCCACTCCAGCCGGCGAGGATCACCTTCTCGTAGCCCAGACGGTCTCGCGCATCCTTCACGCAGGCGCCGAGATCCTGAACGACCTTCTCCATGATCAGCGCACTGTCGACACCGCGATACCGGCTGTTGCAGTAGATGACATGGTGACCGGCGCGCGCGAGCGCATTGGTCATCGGCAGGTACGCGCCACCTCCGATCGGGTGCATGAAGACGATGACGTTCTTCGACGGCACTCCCCTGGGCCGTAGCAGGTAGCTCTCGAGGACCACGCTCTCCGTCACCCCGCCGTAGGTGTCCTGATAGGCCGAGAGATCGTCGAAGACAACGAGATAGGGAATACGGTCGTATTCGTGCCGGGTCGGGTCGGCGGCGGTGCTCATATGCGCGACCCGTCCTCGGTCTCCGCGGCGTCGGGAAGGCCCGAGTCGAGCATCGCCGGTGCGGCGATGAGTCGACGACGGGTGTCGATCGAGATCACCTGCCATTCCACCCGATCGAACTCGTCGAACTTGCGACGGGAGCGCTCCCGCGCCCGTTCCGGGATACCGTGGTGCATGCCCTGGGGTGCGTGGGAGATCAACCCCGGCGGCATGCCGATGCCGAACATGCTGCCGCCGTGGAAAAATGCGATCTCGTCGAAGTCGGTGTTGCGGTGGTACCAGGGCAGGCGTTCGGCGCCCTTCCGGGCCTCGGCCGGCCGCGGCAGGAAGTTCATCACGTACACACCGGTCGCCTGCATGAACAGGTGGACCGTCGGCGGCAGGTGCACGGTCTCGGAGGTGATGACGTCGTAGTCCTCGATGTTGAAGGAGAACGGGAAATTGTCTCCGCGCCAGCCCTCTACGTCGAGCGGGTGGAAGGGGTAGAAGAGCGAGGTCTGCCCGTCACGCTGCCGGAAACGCACCTCGTACTCGTCTCGGCCGTCGCTGTTGAAGGCCTCGGCCTCGGGAACGACGACGAGCGATGAATCGAAGGGAAAGAATCTGCCGAGGACTCCTGGCTCGGGAACCCGGAACTCGTCGACCGCTTCGATGATGAGCAGCAACGACGGGCCATCGGGTACCTGACGATAGGTGCATCCCTTCGGTATGTACACGTAATCGCCTGGGCGATAGGGCAACCGGCCGAACTCGGTCTCGAAGTAGCCGGCCCCCTCGTGGACGAAGACGAGCTCGTCGCCGTCGACCGGACGAAACCAGAACGGAGCGTCCTGATTTCGGCGACTCAGCGAGATTCGGCAGTCCTCGTTGTGGAACATCAGGAGCGGTTCACCCGCCGGGTCGGTCTGATCGGTGGGTGTGAGGTCGGTGACGATCCGGTCGACTCCGGTATGGGTGCCGACCGCCCGGAACCGAGTCGGGTCATTGCGTCGGTACAGGTGCGCCGTGCGCCCGGTGAATCCATACCGTCCGAGCTCATCGTCTTTCAGGTCGTCGACATCTCGGTGCACCTGCCGAGGCGTGCGCCCCTTGCGGTGCTGGATGAACGATTCCATGCCGAACTCCTGTCTCTGCGATTTTCTGATGCTAGATTCAGTTTCAGGAGATGACAAGGGTCACACTTCGTCGCGATCCGCGTGCCGCAACCGCCCGACCACGTGGTTCGATGAGGAACCGGTGCGTGGAAGGAGCTCACGGTGCCGCCGACCAACAAGGGACGCCAGACCGAGGCCGCATTTCTCGACGCGGCGCGTCGGACGTTCGCCGAGAAGGGCTACCTGAACACCAAGATCGCCGACATCTCCGCGGCCGCGGGACGCTCGACGGGATCGTTCTACAACTACTACGACAGCAAGGATCGCCTGCTCGAAGCCCTCCTCGACCAGTTCTCCGAGGAAGTGGTCGAGCAATCGCTCGCGACCCGGCACACCGACCCGGAGGCGAGCGTCCGCGCGGCGGTGACGGCGTACTGGACGACCTACAAGAAGTACCTGCCCGAGATCATCGGGCTGTTCCAGATGTCGATGCTCGACGACGACTTCCGCGCCCGATGGCACGCCAACCGCGTGTCCGGCGTCAAACAGGTGCTGTCCGGATTGCACGGCGCCGAACGCGCGGGCTACGCGGTCGGACTCCCGCTCGAGCCGCTGGCGTCCGCGCTGGTCGCGACTCTCGAATCCACGTGCTGGACCTGGCTGGCGGTCCGCGGCGACGAAACCGGTCCCGTCCCCGACGACGACACCGCCATCGACATCCTCACCGCCATCTGGTACCGGACCGTGTTCGCCGCCGGCCCCGTCACCCCTGCTCCCTGAGGAGCGCCCGGAGCTTGCGGAGGGCGCGTCACGAAGGGTCTGGCGACCGAGGTTGCGAAACCCTTCGTGACGCTCGCAAGCTCGCTCCTCAGGGAGCAGGTGAGACGCTCGCAAGCTCGCTCCTCAGGGAGCGGGGGTGACGCTCGCAAGCTCGCTCCTCAGGGAGCGGGTGTGACGCTCGCAAGCCCGCTCCTCAGGGAGCAGGGGTGGGACGACAGTCACCGGGCTGGCACGGGCCCGCTTGCCCTCCCATGGCGCGCCGACGACGATGGGACGCATGCCCATCGAGGTCCGTCCCGCGGTGAACTTCGACGACATCGCGACGATGGTCGGTCCGAAGAAGCCGACGTCGAACGTCTGCTGGTGTCTGAGCTACCGCATTCCCGGCACCCAGAACCAGCAGCTGGTCCGCGAGCAGCGTGGCGAGTTCGTCAAAGAGCTGTGCGACAGCGGTATTCCGCTGGGCGTGCTCGCGTACGACGACGCGGGCGAGGTGGTCGGCTGGGCAGCCGTCTCGCCGCGCGCGGACACCACCTTCGCACGGAACCGGAAGATTCCCCACGTGGACGACCTGCCGGTGTGGTCGGTCTGGTGCATTCGCGTCCGTCCCGGTCATCGCAAACAGGGAATCTCGCACGCGCTGCTGGCCGGGGCCGTCGACTACGCGCGGTCGAACGGCGCCCCGGCGATCGAGGGCTACCCCGTCGACAACAAGGGCGCCAGGGTCGATCTGACGATGGCGTACGTCGGGACCCGCGGCCTGTTCGAGAAGGCGGGCTTCGTCCGAGCCGCCGACACCTCGTCGGTCCTCGCCGGGTTCCCGCGCGTGCTCATGCGGCTCTCGCTGGACTGATCGACTGCCCCAGTCAGATCAGTTCCGCCAGTTCGGCGGTGGGAACGTGGATCCAGCCCTCGCGCGCGGCGACCGGCCGGTCGGCGGCGTCGGGTCGCGTGGTCCGGCCGAGCTGGGCGGCACGCGCGATCAACGCAGTGATCACGGCGTCGAACGCGTCGTCGTCGCGGGCCATCGTCTCGGCGTGATCACCGAGATCGAGCCATGGTGCAGCCGCCTGCAGGGCGAGCACCAGTTCGGCGAGAACCGGGACGTTGGCGCGGCGCTTGTATCCCCGTGAGATCAGTCCCCAACGCTTGAGTGCTCCCGCGGGATACGCCTCGACCGCCCACCCGTCGACGCGGTCGTCGACACCCAGGTCCGCGAGTAGACCGGCACAACGGAACGCGACATGCGCGATCTGGTCGGCCGACACACTGAGTGGGCGACCGGCACCGTCGTCGACGATCCGCAGATCCGTGCGACGCAACGCAAGTGGCCGACGGCGAGCGATGTCGTCGAGCCCGCGCCCCACCGGCAACCGGTTGCGGTGGTGCGCGACGACGAAGTCGACGAACTCGTCGGGCCAGCCGAAGGGGGAGTCGATCCCGACCCGGGTCGCCCCTGTCGCGAGGCGCCGGATGGCGGCGTCGTCCGCGGCGACGACGAGTCCGGTCAGCACCGCCCGATCGGGAAGCCAATCCACGGTTGCGACAGCAGTTTTCGCCGGCGATGCGGACAGGTCGACGCCGACCGTCCGCATCACCGCGATCCCTGCGCCGGGTCGACTCAGAAGTTGCCCTCGAGGAACTCGGCATAGGCCGGCAGGTCGAGCTGTCCATGACCCGACAACCCGATCACGACGACCTCTTCCTTGTCGCTGTCGGCGACGTGCGCGGCGCAGGCCGCGATCGCATGCGTCGACTCCGGAGCCGGGACGATGCCCTGGGTCCGGGCGAACTGCACGCCCGCGGAGAACGCGTCGTGCTGGGAGATGGCGACGCCCTGCACCAGACCGAGCTCCACCGTGTGACTCAACGCCGGCGCCATACCGTGGTAGCGCAGGCCACCGGCGTGGATCGGGTCGGGCACGAAATCCATTCCGAGCGTGTGCATCTTGAGCAGCGGGGTGAGCCCGGCGACGTCGCCGTGATCGTAGCGGTACTCCCCCTGCGTGATCGACGGGCAGGCGGCGGGCTCGGCGGCGACGACCCGCGGATCCGAGCGCCCGTGCAGCTTTTCCCGCAGGAACGGGAACGACAATCCAGCGAGATTCGAACCGCCTCCGGCGCAACCGAACACGACGTCGGCACCACCGGGCTCCACCGCATTCAGCTGATCCACGGCTTCCTGCCCGATGACACTCTGATGCAGGACGACGTGATTGAGCACGCTGCCCAGCGCGTACCGGGTGTCGGGATTCGAGGCAGCGACCTCCACGGCCTCACTGACCGCCATGCCGAGGCTCCCGGTCGTGTTCGGATCCTTGGCGAGCATCGCGCGGCCCGACTCGGTCAGCTCCGACGGACTCGGGTGAACGGTGCCACCGTAGGTGCGGATCAGGAACCCGCGGTAGGGCTTCGAGCTGTAGGAGGCGCGGACCTGCCACACCTCGACATCGATGCCGAACTGCGCACCCGCGAACGCCAGGGCGCTGCCCCACTGACCGGCCCCGGTTTCCGTGGTCAGTTTGGTCACGCCGTCGAGGCTGTTGTAATACGCCTGCGCCACAGCCGAGTTGGTCTTGTGGCTGCCGACCGGGCTCACGCCCTCGTACTTCACGTAGATTCGCGCCTTGGTGTTCAGCGCCTCTTCGAAACGACGCGCGCGGATCAGCGGCGCCGGCCGCCACATGCGGTAGATCTCGCGCACCGGTTCGGGGATCTCGACATAGGGCTCGGTGGAGACCTCCTGCGCGATGAGCCCGCTCGGGAACAACGCGGCGAGGTCGTCCGGACCGACCGGCTCCTTGGTGCCGGGATGCAGATGCGGCGGGATCGGGGAGTCGAGCTCGGCCGCGAGGTTGTACCAATGCGTCGGGACGTCCACCGTGATCAGATCCGGATTCCCGGCGCCGGTGACATTCGGCCCGCTCGCTCCGCTCCCGGCGCCGGTGACTCTCGGCCCGCTCGCTCCGCTCCCGGCGCCGGTGACATTCGGCCCGCTCGCTTCGCTCCCGGCGCCGGTTTCAACATGCGTTGTCATGGGTCATCACTCTAATCCTCGCGCCCGCGCCGGCGACCGGCGCCGAACAATCCGATCGCCTCACGCCCCCGGAAGCCGATACTCCTGCCTGGGCCGGCCCGTGGTGCCGTACTGCAGGGACATCCTGAGACGCCCGGCGGCGACGAGATTCGCGAGGTGTCGGCGCGCGGTCGGTGGCGCGATGCCGATCTCGCGGGACACGTCGTCGGCGAACAACGGCGTACCGGCGTCGAACAGAGCCAGGATGCGCTGTTCGGTCGACGAACCACCTTCCGCGCGGTCCGCGGCACGCGTACCGAAGCGCAGTGCCGAGAGTGCGGAGTCGACCGCGTGCTGGTCGACGTTCTCGCCCGCCAGCACCCGCCGGTATTGGGCGTAACCGGCCAACCGGCGCGCGAGGTCGGCGTCGTCGAAGGGTTTGATCAGATACGCGAGCGCACCGGCGCGCATCGCGGTGCGGACCGCCGATGCGTCGGTCTCGGCGCCGACGATGAAGCAGTCGCAGTCGAGTTCGGCGACCAGGTCGATGCCCGAGCCGTCGGGCAGGTACACATCCAGGAGCGCGAGATCGATGTCGGGGTGCTCGGCGACCGCCTGCCGGGCGGCCCCGATGCTCCCCGCTCGGGCGCGGACGGTGAACCCCCGCACCGCATCGACGATCGTCGAGTGCAATGCGGCGACCCGGAAGTCGTCGTCGACGATCAGGACGCCGAGGTCATCGGTCATGGGAGGCCTCCCGGCTTGTCGGTGTCGCTCAATGCATCGATGCTGCCGAACTCGTCGGGACTCCCGAATTCCTCGGCACCGTCCGTCGGCGCGAGGACGCCCGGAAGTCGCGCTACGAACACGGCCCCGCGCGGTTCCTCGTCATCGTCGTGCGCCGTCCCACCCGCGTCGGCGACCCATACGTCACCACCGATCCGACGCGCGATCTGACGGGCCAGGGCGAGTCCCATCCCGCGGCCGCCGGGAACGAGCGCGCCCGACTTGGTCGTGGCGCCCTCGGCGAAGACGTCGTCGGGATCGTCGAAGGCGATGCCGGGCCCGGAGTCCCCGACGGTGACCAGGATGGTGTCGCCGTCGGCGATCACCTCGACCTCGACGGTTCCCGTGCCCGCACCGGACCCGACCACGTCGACCGAACCGGCAGCATCGATGGCGTTGTCGACGAGGTTGCCGAGCACGGTGGTGACGACGACTGGCTCGGTGAGGACACCCTGCAGCCAGGTCTGGTCACCCAGCCGCAGCGTGACCCGGCGCTCGCGGGCCTGGGCCGCCTTCGCGTCGAGGAAGGCGTGCAGATGTGGTTCGCGCACGTTGTCGAGCCCGGCGAGCAGCGGCCCTCCCGGTCCGGTGCCGGTGACCTCGTCCAGGTAGGCGAGCGCTTCGTCGGCATGTCCATGCCGGAGGAGACCGGCGAGTACGTGCATCCGGTTGGCCGTCTCGTGGCGCTGCGCGCGCAGGGCGGTGCTCATCGATCGGATCGAGTCAACCTCGCGGCTGAGTGCCTCGACGTCGGTGCGGTCGATCACCGACAGGACGATGCCGAGGTCGCGTCCGTCGGCGCGCACCCGATGGGAGCTCACCAGGACGACCCGTTCGCCGACGCTCGCGGCGAGTGGCTCGTCGGTCGGCGTGGCCAGGACGGCGGCCACCCGCGGGGTGAGGCCGAGCTCGGCGGCGGGGGTCCCGACGGGCGCGTCGATATCGAGTAGTCCCCGCGCCCTGTCGTTGACGACGCGCACGATGCCGTCGGCGTCGACGGCGAGCACGCCGTCGGCCAGCGAATGCAGTACCGCGCCCTGCTCCCGCACGAGTCCGGCCAGTTCGTCGGGCTCCAGTCCGAGGGTGAGCCGGCGCCAGCGGCGGGCCAGCAGCACCGAACCCACCGCGCCGATGCCCAGTGCCGCGAGCGCGAGGAGCGAGGTCGCGAGGATGTCGCTGCGGGTCTCGGAACCCACCCGTTCGGTGGAGACGCCGACGCTGATGAACCCCACGACCCTGCCGTCCGCGCTCAGGACCGGGACCTTCGCGCGCACCGACTCCCCGAGCGTGCCCCAGTCGGTGTTGACGTCGTCCGACCCGGACAGCACCTTCGACGAATCGGTGGAGACGGTCTTGCCCAGCTTCGACGCCTCTGGGTGAGCGAGACGGATGCCGCGATCGTTGCCGATGACGACGAACAGGGCCCCGGTCCGTGCCCGCACCGCGGCGGCATGACGCTGGAGGGGGCCGTCGAGCAGGTCGGCCACATCCACCTGGGCGCCGGGATGGGCGGCCACCTCGCTGCGGACCTCGGCGTCGGCGGCGACCGACTGGGCGATCGCCAGCGCGCGCTGCGCGTACTCGTCCTGCACTCGATCGTCGGCTCCGGCGATCACGAGACCGAACCCGACCACGAGGCTGACCGCTATCACCGCCAGCTGCAGGAGCAGCACCTGCGTCCGCAAACGCATGACGTCAGCCTAGACACACCACTGGTGGTGTGTCGTCGACCGTGGCGGGCGCGCCGATGCGGCGATCCCGCCCCCGCCCCCTGAGGAGGCCCGGAGCTTGCGGAGGGCCGTCACGAAGGGTTCCGACACTTGCGCTCCTCGCCCCCGGCCATCGATGCCGGTTCAGAACGGGACGGCCCCGACCAGGACACCGACAGCCAGCATCACGAGGGAGACGACAGTGGCGCGCCACAGCACCTTCTTGTGGTGGTCGGCGAGGGTCACCCCGGCCAGCGCGACCAGCAGCAGGATCGCCGGGACGAGGGGGCTCTGCATGTGGACGGTCTGACCCGTGATCGATGCGCGAGCCATCTCCGTCGGGTCGATGCCGTAGCGGGTCGCGGTCTCGGACAGCACCGGCAGCACCCCGTAGTAGAAGGCGTCGTTGCTCATCAGGAAGGTGAGCGGGATCGACAGCACACCGATCACGATCGCCATGTGGGGGCCCATCCAGTCGGGGATGCCGTCGGCGAGCCAATGTGCGATGGCGTCGACCATTCCGGTGCCGTTGAAGACGCCGGTGAGCACGGCGGCGGCGAGGACCATGGCGACGACCGACACGATGCTGGAGCTGTGCCGGGTGATGGCCTCCTGCTGCTGCTTGATGTGCGGGAAGTTGATGGCCAGGGCGATGCCGGCGAAGATCATGAACAGTACCGGGATGGCGACGATGTCGGCGCCGAGGATGGCCAGCAGGGCGACAGTGAGGCCGGCATTCACCCAGAAGAGCTTGGGACGCAGGGTTTCCCGGTTGGGGTCGAGGACGCCCGAGAAGGATGCGTCGCGGTCGTCGTCATCCGGGTTCGCGGCGGGGCGGCCGAGGTCGTGGTCGCCGGTGGGCGCGTCGTCGACACCGGTCGATCCGGTGCCCGCCGAGCCCGAACCGCGGACCCGACGACCCCTGGGCGGCAACCCGGTTCCGCCACCGGCGGCGACCAGCACCTCTTCCTTGGGGGCGAGCAGCGAGTCCCTGATCTCCAGCTTGCCGATTCGACGACGTTCGAGCACGCCGAGGTGATAGGCGAAGAGCAGCACGACGACGAGGGCAGCCGCCAGCGCGGGGATCATCGGGACGAAGACATCGTTGGTGTCGATGTTCAGCGCACTCGCGGCGCGGGCGGTGGGACCGCCCCACGGCAGGATGTTCATCGTGCCGTTGGTCAGTCCGGCGACGACGGTGAGCACGACCGGGCTGACACCGAGCTTCAGATAGAGCGGCAGCAGTGCGGCCGTCGTGATGATGAAGGTCGTCGAACCGTCACCGTCGAGGGACACGACACCGGCGAGTACCGCGGTGCCGACCACCAGCCGTGCCGGGTCGTCGTGCACGGCGCGGACCACCGCTCGGACCACCGGGTCGAAGAGCCCGACGTCGATCATGATGCCGAAGAAGATGATCGCGAAGAACAGCATCGCCGCCGTCGGGGCGAGGTCCTTGATCCCATCGGTGATCATGTCGCTGATGTCGAGACCGGCACCGGCGAAGAGGCCGAATGCGACGGGGACGAGGATCAGCGCCACCACGGGCGTTGCCCGCTTGGTGATGATCAGCACCATGAAGGTGGCGACCATCCCGAGGCCGAGTGCTACCAACATTGTCTTGCTCGATTCTGAGGCGGTTGTGAGGACGACCACAACGGTGGTCACATCAGAAGTGTTGGCGTAACCGGCATCACAGTCACGCTTGAGCGCATAAGTATCGTTTTGCGCTTTTCGCGCACCCCGCCCGGCCGCCGCGCGATCCATGGCGAGAGGGGTGGAGGCGGCGCGCATTCCCACACGAATCCCTAGTCGGGCAGCATCGGTGCGTCGTCGCCGTGGTTGCGTCCGATGAGGACCGCGCGGGTGACCGAGTCGCGCCCGAACCGGTCCTTCAACACATCCATCGTCGCGTCGAGCTTCGCTCCGGTGGCTGTCGGCCCGCTCGCTTCCCTCCCGGCGCCGGGATGATCGGTGTCGAAGGGCAGGGTGAGCTGGATGCTGTCGTGGTCGTCCAGGTTGGTCAGCGACAGGCCGACGAGGGTGCAACCCCGTTCGCGGATGATCGGCATCGCGTCGGCGAGGAGTCCGCGTGCCGACGCCATGAGGAAGTCGGTCCGGTCGGTCGACTCCCGCAGCGTGCGGGACCGAGTGGCCCGGGTGAAGTCGTCGAAGCGCAACCGCAGCACCACCGTCCGGCACACCCGCTCGGCCGTTCGGAGTCGCTTGCCCAGCCGCTCGACGATCGCGGTGATCGTCGCCTCGAGATCGGCCTCGGATGTCGGGCGCCGACCGAGCGCGCGTTGCGATCCGATCGAACTGCGCCGCCTGCCGGTCTCGACCCGGCGCGGATCCTGGGCGAGCGACAGGGCGAACAGGTGCCGTCCGGCCCCGGAACCGACGATGCCGCGCAACGACCGCTCCCCCAGCTCGGCCAGTTGACCCACGGTCTCGACCCCTGCCTCGTGCAGCTTGGCCTCGGTGACCGGGCCGACTCCCCAGAGCCGGCGGACCGGGAGCGGGTGCAGGAAGGCGAGCTCGGTTCCGGGTTCGACGATCAGCAGGCCGTCGGGTTTGCCCACGGCACTGGCCACCTTGGCGAGGAACTTGCTCCGCGCACCGCCGACCGTGATGGGCAAGCCGACCTCGTCGCGGACGCGCCGGCGGATCGTCGCAGCGACGTCATGCGGCGTACCGCTGATCCGCCCGAGACCCCCGACGTCGAGGAAGGCCTCGTCGACCGAGATCCCCTCCACCACCGGAGTCGTGTCGTGGAAGATGTCGAAGACCTCACGACTGGCCTCCATATAGGCCTCGAAACGCGGCGGCACGACGATCGCGTCGGGACAGAGGGCACGCGCCTCGTGGCCGGGCATCGGCGACCGCACACCCCGGGCCTTGGCCTCATAGCTCGCCGCGAGGACGACACCGCCGCCCACGAGGACGGGCCGACCGCGCAGCGAAGGGTCGTCCCGCTGCTCGACCGAGGCGTAGAACGAGTCGAGATCGGCATGCAGGATCGACGGATCCCGTCGCTCCCGCCGGTCGATGCGCATAGAACATATGTTCGCATGCGGTTGCGACAATGACCAGCACATCAGAAGCGAGCGATGCGCGGGCTACGTATCCATCGGCCGGGTGGGATCGCTGATGCCCGCCAGCCGGCGCACCGCGGCCAGCCCCTCGGCACTGCCGGGCCAGTGTCGCTGTAGCGCTGCCGGTCCGGCCCGGCGGACAACCGAGCGCAGTGCCAGCGCCACGATGATCGCGTCGTCGGCGTAGCCCAGGACGGGAATGAAGTCGGGAATCAGGTCGATGGGCAGCACGAGGTAGACCAGGAGCAGCACCAACCGGACGCGTACGCCGCGGGGTAGTTCCGCGTCAGCGGCCAGGCGTCGCAGTAGGACGACGGTGTCGGGCAGCAATCGGAGGACGTCTGCGACCCGGAGATCGGCTGGCCGAGCGACGAGGAGAACGGCCACCAGGATCGACCACAGCACCAGCACTCCGCATGCCACAGAGATCGCGATGGGAACGAGGTGCTCCATCGGTGCCGATCCGTTCTGTCGGGAAGTGAGACGTCCACCACTTTATCGGGAACCGTTGTCATCAGGTCTACGCTGAGTCCATGCCAGGACCGAGCATCGCCGACATCTTCGACTCGACCAGTCCCGAGTTCGACCTGGTGACCCCCCTCGTCTGGGGCCCGGCAGGCGAGACCCTTGTTGCGCGAGCGCAGGTTTCGCTGGGCGATCGCGTTCTCGACATCTGTTCCGGAACGGGTGCGAGCGCACTGGCGGCCGCTCGCGTCGTCGGTCCCGACGGACACGTCACGGCCGTCGACTTCGCTGCAGATCTCATCGATCGCGGACGAACCAGCGCTTACGCGGCGGGACTGCGCAACATCGACTTCCGCGTCGGCGACGTGACGGCACTGTCCGGACACGACCAGGGCGAGTACGACGTCCTCACCTGTGGATTCGGCGTGTTCTTTCTACCGGACATGGACAACTCGGTGCGGAATCTGTTGCCGCTTCTGCGTCCGGGCGGTCGCCTCGCGGTCGCCGTCTGGCACGACGACGCCCTCTACGACTTCACCAGCGCGTACTTCGCCGAGGTCGCCCGCGTGACGAACACCCCGCCACCACCGGGCCCGCGTGCTCCGTCCGACGGACCGCCTCACCCCATCACCCGCATCGATACGGTCGACAAGATTGTCGGCTGGCTCGAAACGCTTGGCGCGGTGGATGCGTCGGCGTCGATCCTCGATCTACGTGTACCGCGGACCGATGAGTTCTCGTGGTCGATGGTCCTCGGCAGCGGGCTGCGTGGCGCGTTGTCGGGCATGGACGCCGACACCGTCGAAGACGTGCGAACCGGTTTCCTCCAGCGACTGTCCGACGAGGGCATCACCGAGGTCGACTGCGACACACTGATCGCCGTCGCCGCGAGACCCGCCGAGTGAACCCCGGGATATCCGGCGCTACACCGCATATGGCGCGCCGTTCGCCAAGGACGCCCGCGGGTCAGGGGAAGCGGATCAGTCCTGGGACATCCGACGGGGCGGTCCAACCATCCCGGGCGAAGTCCGCCCAGATCTGCCGCAACCGGCCACCGTCGCGGTCCGCCCGATCGGCGTCGTGGCCCGCCAGGATCGGGGCACCGTCCCAGATCTCCGGGTTTCCGAACAGCAATGGGATGTCGACCGTGTGCACCGAACGCAGGGGGTGATCGGCTGCGCCCCAGTCGATGACGTATTGGGCGGCCTTGCCGCCGGCCCGTCGGTGGCGCCGTGCGAACCGATCGGCCGCCGACGTGTAGATGGCACCGGTGAGTTGCCGGACGAGGCACTCGTACAGACGGGTACCGACCACCGGTACCGCGGGGAGCGACGACACGCCGCCGATGGCCGCGGTGAAGAACCCGGCCTCGCGGCTGTTCCAGCCGATCAAGAGCTCGACCTCCGGGGCGCGCTGCTCCCAGACGGCGTCCACCTCGCTCTCCGGCGGCAGCGGATCATGACCGTATTGGGGCCCGAAGGACATGAACGCGGGAAGGCCATGTTGCAGAACCGCTTTGAGACCCATCATTGATTCCTGGACGGCGAGGACCTCGTCGACGGTCGCCGACTCCGACACCTGATGCGAGGCGGCGAACATGTCGGCGTGCAACCGCTCGCGCCGTCGGGTTATCCCGAGCGGTGCGCTCTGCACGATGGCGCGCCGGAAGAGCCCCGGCACGCCGTCGGCAGCCATCAGCTGCGCGATCGCGTCGCCGCCGGCCGATTCGCCGAAGACGGTCACGGCGCCGGGGTCGCCGCCGAACGACGCGATGTTCCGCTGCACCCAGCGGAGGGCCTCGATCATGTCGAGCAAGCCGAGATTCGCCGGCCGTTCGACGCCGTCGCCGAGGAACCCGAACAATCCCAGTCGGTAGGTCACCGACACGACGATGACCCGCTGCTCGGCGACCAGCGCCGCCGGATCGTGACACGGCGCGTCGGCGGCGCCGATGATGTACGACCCGCCGTGGATCCAGACCATCACCGGGAGCATCTCGTCCGGGCGGCGGTCGGCCGGCGCGGTGACCGACACATACTGCGCGTGCTCGTCGCCGACCATCTCCCCGAGCGCGGCGTCGCCGAAGGTGTCGTGGACGATTCCCTCGCCGTCGCGCTGCGGGCAGGCCGGAGACCACGACGTCGCATCGATCGGTTCGTCCGCGGGCGGTTGCGGCGACGGGGCCTCGAAGCGCGCTGCGTGCGCGTAGCGGATACCGGTGGCGCGCAGGACGTCTCCGTCCACGCGAGCGATGATCGTACCCGCGGGACACTCCACGGTCGGACCGGTCAGCGGCAGGTCAGGCACAGTGGGACTCCTCGGTGCGATGTGAGGGTGAGTCGACCTGATAGCGGATGAGTCGAGAACTGTTGAGCACCACCGCTACCGATGACGCATTGTGCAACACCGCGGCCAGCACCGGTGACAGGGCGCCGCCGGCGCCGATCAGCAGACCCAGCGCATTGACGGCGATCGACATGCCGTAGTTCTGCCGGATCACCTCAACCGTGTGCGAGCCCAGGTCCCGGATGTCGAGCAGCTTGCGCAGATCGTCTCCGGCCAATGCGACATCGGCGGTTTCGACCGCGACGTCGGTGCCTGCCAGACCCATGGCGATGCCGATGTCCGCGGCGGCCAGCGCGGGCGCGTCGTTGACGCCGTCACCCACCACGGCGACCACGTGACCGGCGGCCTGCAGTTCTCGCACCACGGCGAGCTTGTCGTCGGGCGTGACCTCGGCGGCCCATCGGTCGATGCCGAGTTCGGCGGCGATCGTCGCCGCGGTGACCGGGTGGTCGCCGGTGAGCATGGCGATCTCGGTGACGCCGTCGGCGCGCAGCGCGTCGAGCACCTCCCGCGCCTCGGGACGCAGCTCGTCGGACAGACTCACCAAGCCGACCAGTGCACCGTCGACGGCCAGCAGCAGCGGGGTCTCGCTAGCCGTCCGCAACCGGTCCACCCACTCGATGGCGTCCTCGGAGATCGCGACGCCGTGCCGGTCGAGGAGTGACGGGTTGCCGAGCAGGAGCACGCGGCCGTCATCGGCGCGGGTGCGCATACCGAGTCCGACGATGACCTCGCACTCGGCGTGCGTCGGGATCTCGATGCGGCGTTCCTCGGTGGAGCGGATGACCGCCTCGGCGAGCGGATGGCGCGAATGGATCTCGGAACTGGCGGCATACGCGAGGATCTGTTCGGGCTGCCAGGCGTCGGAGAAGGACACCACGTTCGTCACGACCGGGCGTCCGACGGTCAGCGTGCCCGTCTTGTCGAACACCACCGCCGAGATCCGCCCCGAGATCTCGAGATGCGACCCGCCCTTGATCAGGATGCCGCGTCGGGCGCCGTTGCCGATGGCCCCGCTGATCGCGGTCGGTGTGGACAGACCCACCGCACACGGGCACGCGATGAGCAACATCGTCATCGCCCGACGCAGATCGCGCGTCGCCAGCAACGTCAGCGCCGACAACGCGAACGACGCGGGCACGAACCGGCGCGAGAAGTTCTCCCCGACCGTCTGGATGGGTGCGCGGTCGCGCTGGGCCTCCTCGACGCGACCGATGATGCGACCGATGGACGTGTCGTCCCCGACGGCGTCGGCCTCGATCACGATCCGCCCGGTGAGCACCACCGACCCGGCCTGCACTCGATCACCGACGTGCTTGGTCACCGGCAGGTTCTCGCCGGTCAGCGCGGACTGGTCGACCACCGCCTCACCGCCGACGACGACTCCGTCGACCGCGACGGCGACCTGCTCGTGCACGATCACCGCGTCCCCGACATGCAGTGCGTCGATCGCCACCTGCACCTCGGTACCGTCGGCGAGCCTGACCCATGCGGTGTCCTGGGTGCCGCGCAAGAGGTCTGCGATGGCGCGGCGGGTGCGACGCAGCGTGAGGTCTTGCAGGAACTCGCCGATGTTGAGCAGCCACAGCACGGTGAGCGCGACCACGTTCTCCCGCAGCAGCAGGCTGGCGATCGTGGCCGCCGAGACCAGCGCGTCGGTCCCGGCCCGTCCGCCGCGTAACGATCGCAGCGCACCCCGGAGGAACGGATAGCCGGAGAAGATGGTGACACCGGTGGCGACGGTGCGCGATGCCGGCCCGAGCAGCGGCGGACGGCGGAAGCCGTACCGGCGGAAACCCAGCAGGACCAGCGCTCCGGCGCCGATGCCCATCCGCAGCAGGTCGGCATTGGTCACATCGGCCGAGTGCGGTGCCCGATCGGGGAGGTTGGTGGGGTCGGCCCGGGTGGCCGCGGCGATCGCGTGCTCGACGGCACCCCGGTCGGTGTCCGCGCGGAACCACACGACGACCGACGCCGTCCGCGGATAGGCGTGTACGGCGCGCACACCCGCCACCCGGGCGACGCTCTCCTCGATGGCTACAGCACGCCGATCGGCAACAGCGCGGTTCGAAACCCGCAGCCACGGAACCGTCATGCGGACCCGGCCCGCCGCCGACGACCGGACCACGATGTCGGTCGGGGGCAGCTCCGGCGAGTACGCCGGCGCGGACGTGCTCACGACTCAGTGATCGTGGTCGTGATCGTGTGCGACGGCCGTTCCCGGCGGAGTGGACTCCTCGCCAAGCCGTTCCTTCGCCTCGGCGACGATGTCGGCGGTGTTGAGCCGCACCGACTCGGCGACCTCCTCGGCCTTGCGCGTTCCGCGGATACCCCAGGTGGTGGCGACGACTGCCCCTTCACGCAGCGGAGCGCTCCGGGCGACGGTGCGCACGGCGTCGTAGGCCACGGCGCCGACGAACCCGGTCGCGACCGTGGCGCCGGCTTTGGCGAGCAATGCGTGAAGTGCCATGTGGTGTCCTCGCTATCCGATGTGCTGCGCACGTGGTGACAGGACACCACGCTACATGCGCTCACCGACTGACACCCCTCGGCGGCGGGTGCGGTTGTCGGACATGCGAACTCGCTTATGGAAGCGAGGGTCTCTCCGCTCCCTGAAATGCGAGCCTGCGAGCCACCTCCTGCCCCCTGAGGAGCGAGCCTGCGCGCCACCTCCTGCCCCCCGAGGAGCGAGCCTGCGCGCCACCTCCTGCCCCCTGAGGAGCGAGCCTGCGCGCCACCTCCTGCCCCCTGAGGAGCGAGCCTGCGCGCCACCTCCTGCCCCCTGAGGAGCGAGCCTGCGCGCCACCTCCTGCCCCCTGAGGAGCGAGCCTGCGAGCGTCACGAAGGGTCCTGGCGAGAAGCGTGACAGACCCTTCGTGACGCAGGAAGTGGCTTCGGCTCAACCAGCAGACGGTTGGTAGGAAGCGGCCGGAGAGCTCGCGAGACTTCGCCGTACCGCGGCGCGTACGTCGGCGTCGGGGTCGCCCGCGGCGCCCTCGAGGACTCGCCGGACGTCCGGATCGTCGCCCCAGTCCGCGAGCGTGAGGGCCGCGGCGCGTCGAACGTCGTTGTGAACGTCCGCGAGGGCCTTCTCGAGGGCCCGGATCGTCGCCTCGTGTCGCGCGATCGACAAGCCGCGCGCCGCACCGACGCGTACCTGCCACGCGGTCTCCCGCAACGCCCGGACGAGGGCCGGGCCGTCGACATCGCCGTCACCGACGATCGCCATCGCCGAGAAGGCCGCGGCCCGGACCAGGGGATCGCGGTCGGTGCCGAGCGCCCGCACGGCCTCCGCGCCACCCGCGCCGACCGTCGCCAACCCCTCGGCCACCGCGACGCGCACCTCGCGGTCGGGATCCGATGCCAGACCGGCGATCAGACCGGACTCGTCTCGAGACACCAGCGCGCGGATGGCCTCGATGCGCACTCGGTGGTCGGGATCGCCTGCCGCGGCGACGAACAGGTCGCCGCGGTCGGCGCGCACGGCGCGGAGCAGGTCGACGACGGTCGCACGCACGGCGGGGTCGGTCGACTCGACGTGACCCGCAAGAGCTGACACGAACTCCGCTGTGGGGTCGATGATCTCCACCAGTTCCCGCAGTCCCAGCGTCGCCGCCCCGCGGACCGGAGCCGCCGAATCCGACAGCGCCCCGACCACGGCCATCTCGAAACCGTCCGGGGTGTTCTCGGTCAGCACCGCTATCGCGGTCCGGCGGACGGTCGGGTCCGGATCGTCAAGGTAGTCCGCGAGATCCGACGCGTGTGCCACCGACGTACCGAGCAGTTCGACGATCCGCGGCGAACCCGGTGCGGCGGGCTCCGTGTCGCGCGGCGTCTCGCGAACGGGACTCTCGACGCCGCGGTAACCCGGGCCCGTCGTGACGACCGGTTGTTCGATGGCGATCACCGAACGGTCGGCGGGCGGGATGTGGTCCAGTCCCTCGACGCCGACCAGGAACGGTTCCACCGGCCGCCCGAGGAACTCCATCGTGCCGTCGGCGGCCTTGCGGACATTCAGGTGGTAGCCCCACTCGTCGTCCCGGCGCTCGGGCAGATCGGCGCGTTCGTGGTAGAGGCCCCACCGACTCTCGGTGCGCGTCAACGAACTCCGCGCGGCCAGCTCCGCGCAGTCGCGGATGAACGACACCTCCGCGCACCGCATGAGTTCGTGCGGGGTCCGGCCGCCCATCTGCTCGATCTCCGAGCGCATGCGCTCGAACGTCTCGATGGCGATGGCGAGCTTGTTCGACGTCTTCGGCGGCGCCACGTAGTCGTTGACGAAACGGCGCAGTTTGTACTCGACCTGTGGCTGGGGCGGGCCGTCGGGATGGGTCAGCGGTCGGTAGATCAGCTCATGGGCCGCGCGCAGCTGGTCCATCGGCAGGTCGGTGGGCGCCGTCAGGTCGCGGGCGGTGTCGCTGGCGTGCTGGCCGGTGAGTTCGCCGTAGACGAACGCGCCGATCATGTAGTTGTGCGGCACGCAGGCGAGGTCGCCGGCTGCGTACAGGCCGTCGACGGTGGTGCGCCCGTGCTCGTCGACCCAGACGCCCGATGCGGAGTGTCCACTGCACAAGCCGATCTCGGAGATGTGCATCTCGATGTCGTGGGTTCGGTAGTCGTGTCCGCGGTTGCTGTGGAATGTTTCCCGCGTCGGCCGCTCGGTGGTGTGCAGGATCGACTCCAGGGAGTCGAGCGTCTCGTCGGGAAGGTGACTGACCTTGAGGTAGATCGGGCCGCGCGCCGACTCGATCTCGGACTTCACCTCCGCCATCATGTCGCCGGACCAGTAGTCGGAGTCGACGAACCGCTCACCGTCAGCGTTGACCTGGTATCCCCCGAACGGGTTCGCCACATAGGCGCACGCCGGACCGTTGTAATCCTTGATCAGGGGGTTGATCTGGAAGCACTCGATGCCGCTGAGCTCCGCGCCCGCGTGGTAGGCCATCGAGTACCCGTCCCCGGCGTTCGTCGGGTTCTCGTAGGTGCCGTACAGGTAACCCGATGCGGGCAGGCCCAGGCGCCCGCAGGGCCCGGTGGCGAGGATCACGGTCTTCGCGCCGATCTCCACGAACTCGCCTCTGCGCGTGTGCAATGCGGCCGCACCGACAGCGCGGCCGTTCGCGGTCAGGACCCGCACGGGCATCAGGCGGTTCTCGATCGTGATCTTCTCGCGCATGTCCCGCTTGCGCAGAACGCGATACAGAGCCTTCTTCACGTCCTTGCCCTCGGGCATCGGCAACACGTACGACCCTGACCGGTGGACCCGGCGGACCGCATACTCTCCGTACTCGTCCTTCTCGAACTTCACGCCATAGCGCTCCAGGCGTCCGATCATCGCGAACCCACGAGTCGCCGTCTGGAACACCGTCTTCTGGTTCACGATGCCGTCGTTCGCGCGGGTGATCTCGGCGACGTAGTCCTCCGGCGTGGCCTTGCCCGGGATGACGGCGTTGTTCACACCATCCATTCCCATGGCCAGGGCCCCAGAGTGCCGGACATGCGCCTTGTCCAGCAGCAGAACCGATGCGCCGTTCTCGGCGGCGGTGAGAGCCGCCATCGTCCCGGCGGTCCCGCCGCCGATGACCAACACGTCGCAGTCGAGTCGGCTGCGGTCGGCGATGTCTGGGATGTCCACGGCTGGCTCACTTCTCCAATGCGTCGAGGATGGTACGGCGTAACCGCAGGGTGGCGTCGTCCCCGCGTCGTCGCGGGTCGCGCGGGTGCGGGATGTCGACGACCGCGCGGACGGGTTCACCCGCGCGGCCGAGGACGACGACCCGATCACCCAGCAGCAGCGCCTCGTCGACGTCGTGCGTCACGAACACCACGGTCGAGGGATGACCTGCCAAGGTGTGCAGCAGAAGCTCCTGCATGGAGGTCCGTGTCTGGGCATCGAGTGCACCGAAGGGTTCGTCCATCAGAACGGCTCTCGGCGAGCCCGCGAGTCCGCGGGCCAGCTGCACCCGCTGACGCATACCGCCGGACAACGACTTCGGCAGGTAGTCGCCGAAGCCGTCGAGGCCGATCTCGGCGATCCACTGCTCGGCGTGCTCGCGACGCTGTTGCCGCGGAACTCCGCGTAATGCCAACGCCAGCAGGATGTTCTTCCGAACGGTTCGCCAGGGGTGCAGTGCATCCTCCTGGAACACCATGGCCCGATCCCGAGAGGTGGTGACGACCGGGTCGCCGTCGGCCAGGACTCGTCCCCCGCGGACCGGCAGCAATCCCGCGATCGCGCGTAGGACGGTGGACTTCCCACACCCGGACGGTCCGGTCAGCACCACGATCTCGCCGGCACCGACGACGAGGTCGAGTCCGTCGATGACCGTCGAATCCCCGTATCCGATCCGGATGTCCTCCAGGTCGAGCCGCATCGCGGTCGCCGGGTCCAACGGCACTGTTCTCGCGGTGCTCATCGTTGCTCCTGCCCCCGCGGCAGCCACCGGGTGACCCGCCGACCGATCAGCTCGATCAGCCCGGACGTCACCGCGCCGAGCACGCCGATGGTCAGCATCCCGACGAACACCTGCGGGTAATCGACCACCGTGTACGCCTGCCATGTCCGGTACCCGACCCCCAGGCGGCCGGAGATCATCTCGGCGGAGATGAGGCAGATCCACGCGACGCCGACACCCACCGACAGACCGCTGAACACCCCCGGTGCGATACCGGGCAGGATCACCCGCACGACGACGTCACGGCGAGTGCCTCCCATCGTCCGCACCGAGTCCTCCCAGATCGTGGGCAGCGCCCGGACGGCATGCCGGGTCGCGACGAGGATGGGGAAGAACGCTGCCGCGAAGGTGATGAAAACCATGCCGGCCTCATCGGTCGGCAACACCAGGATCGCGACCGGAACCAGCGCTATCGCCGGGATCGGGCGGAGAACCTCGGTGAGCGTGCCTGCGGTGAGTCGCGCTGCCCGGGAGCGTCCCAGAGCGATACCCACCGGGATGCCGACGAGGACCGCCACCGTGAACCCCGAGCCGATCCTGATCAAGGACTGCCCGAGGTCCAGGTAGTACTGCTCGGTGCCCAGCGCGCTCCAGAACGCCTGGGCCACATCGGTGAGTGAGGGTATGGTGTCGAACCTGGCCCACAGAACCACATCGTGCGTCGTCAGAAGTTGCCAGACGACTCCGGTCGCGACGAGGACAAGTAGTCGGATTCCCCACTGCCAGAGCCGGTTCGGTCCGTCTGGGGCACGCATCGGGGGCTCGTCGGGGACCACGTCGTCGACGACGACGGAGGTGATCGTCGCGGCGGTCATGACGCGACCTCGGTCAGTGCCTGCTCGTAGGTCACGTCGGCGGCGCCGGGATGCGTCGCCCGGTACTGTTGCGCGCTGTCCGAGGTGGTGAACGCCACGTACCGGTTGCCCTCCCGCAGCCACACCGCCTTGTCGGCGAACCAGCGGGTCCCCAGCTGCGGGTCCGAGATGTACGCGGCCCGGACTTCCTTCCCCTGGCGCCGAGCCTGTTCGATCGCACGCAGCAGGCAGGTCGGGTCCGCGGCAGGTTGGGTCCGTTCTCGTCCGCGTAGCCAGATCTCACCGGCGGTCGCCGGGTCGACCTCCACCCCACAAACCGGGTCGGTGCCACGGATGACCGAAGCGTTGCTGTTGCGGCTCACCGCTTCCGAGTAGTCGACGCCGGCCGAGGCGAAGGTCTCCTGCAGCGGCCCCGGATCGACGAAGGTGTCCAGGTCGATCTCGTGGGGGAAACTGCCGATGGACTTCAGGTAGGGGACGTCGTTGTGCAGCGCCTCGACGAGGTTCGACTTGATGGCCGGATTGAAGTCCGTTCCACCCGGTCCGTTGTACAGATAGACGACCTCGGCCGGGAGACCACTGTTCTTCGCGACGCGCTCGGCGGCCGCGAGCGGGTCGCGGGTCAGGGACGCAGCCGAATCGAGCTGCGCTCGCAGGAATGCCGCGACGACGTCCGGGTTCTCCTGCGCATAAGCCGATCTCGCGACGACCCCGTGCAGGGTCGGGACCCCGAGCTGCGCCCCGTCGTAGAGCAACCGGGCCTTGTCCTGGAAGACCAGGAGCCCCGGCCAGGCCACGAACTGGGCCAGGGCATCCACTTTGCCCGACTCCAGCGCCGACGCACCGACCTGCGGCTGCTGGTTCTGCATCTGTACGCCGGTCGTCGGGTCGATACCCGCCCGGTCGAGGGCCTGGACAAGCGTCCCGTGACCCGCCGATCCGACACTGGCCGAGATCGACTTGCCGCGCAGATCGGCAATCGTCGCGGCCGGTGAATCCGGCGGAACCACAACCATGTTCAGCGAACCCCGAGGGCTGGACCCCGCGACCGACAGCATCTCGGTGCGGGTCTTCTCCTCGGCGCCGGCGCGAGATCCGTTGATCAGCAACGGATAGTCGCCCATCGACCCGATGTCGATCTTGCCCGCGACCATCCCTGTCGTGATCGGCGCGCCGGTGTCGTAGTCCTGCCACTCGACCGCGTACTTCTGGCCGGTCCGTTCGGTGACCTCGGCGAGCCGCTTCTCGAACTGGCCCTCCGCGCGAAGCAGCGTACCCGCCGTCACCGTGTTGATGGTCTTCGACTGGTAGCCGACGACGACCCGCACCGCGTCGGAGTCACCGGAGTCCTCCAGCGAGCAGGCGGCACTGCCGAGAGCAACGGCGAGGGTGGCGGTGAGCGCCGCCAGTTGTCGGTGTCGGAGACGTGTTCTCATCGGGGTGTCCTTCGGGCTGGGACTGTGGGCATGGGTCATGGCCGCCGGTTGCGGTGCACACCGGCGTCGTGGGTCGGAGGAAGTCAGCGAAGAAGGTAGGGCATGTTGACGGTGACGGCGCCCGTCGGACACCGCACCGCGCACGGCCCGCAGTACCAGCACTCGTCGACGTGCATGAAGGCCTTGCCCGATTCCGGGTTGATGGCCAGCGAATCCAGCGGGCAGACCTCGACGCAGAGGGTACAACCCTCGATGCACAGCGATTCGTCGATGGTGACCGGCACGTCGACCCGGTTGTTGACCTGGCTCATGATCCGGCCACCTCGCGTCGGGCGGTGCTCCGCAGGCAGACACGGTCGCTGCGCATCCGGATGTACTCGAGGTCGACCGGCCGGCTCTCGTGCGCGAGGTGGGTCAGCCGTTCGAGAAGCAGAAGCGATGTCCCGGAACCGATCTCCAGATGCGCGGCCGAGTGCGGATCGGCGTCGACGGCCTCCACCGTCATCGTCGCGTGTCCGAGTGGTCCGCCGGAGATCTGCTCGAGCAGGGTGAACACGTCATTGTTCTCGAGGTCGTGCTCGAGCAACGGGATGCCGAGATCCGGTACGAGGTAGGTGATGTCCAGGCTGATCGGCTCGTCGTCGAGGTAGCGCAGCCGCTCGATGTAGACGGCCTGCGCATCGACGAGTTGCAGTCGTCGCGCAACCGCACGCGGTGCGTCGACGAGGGTGGCGATCTTGACCGTGTTGCGCACCTCGCCGTGCATGCGGAACGTCTCCTTCAATCCCTGCAGCGCGTCGAGCCCGTGGTCGAGTTTGCGGGCCACCACGTGGGTGCCGACTCGAGGCGCGCGCTCGATCAGCCGTTCCTCGGTGAGGATCGCGAGCGCATCCCGGATGGTGTTGCGCGAGACATTGAAGTCGGCGATGAGCGCACGTTCGTCGAGCGCGTCGGTGAGATCGCCATCGTGGATCTGGCGCCGGAGGACGTCGGCGACCATCCGGGCGTTGTCCGCCCGAAGTCGTCCGGCTGCGGTGGTCCTGAGCTGCATGGATGGGACGATAACGCGGTTGCGACCGACCCGGGTCGACCGCTGAGAACCCAAGCCGGACGCCGACGGCAATGCGCCACCGGAGATAGGTGCTGACCTGCGAGCCACGGCCGGTCGCACACCATTGCGCCACCTTCCCGGCTCGCGATCACTTTAGAATCACGGCGCACGCAAAGCGCTCGGCGAGATTCCGAGCGGACCGACATCCCCGGCCGACTCCGACCGCGCCCCACCGATCACCACTACTCTTGGCCTCATGACCAAGCGAACCGAACCGGACGCCGAGATCGACATCAAGCCGCGTAGTCGTGACGTCACGGACGGCTTGGAGAAGACCGCCGCCCGCGGCATGCTCCGCGCGGTGGGCATGGGTGACGACGACTGGGTGAAACCGCAGATCGGTGTCGGGTCGTCGTGGAACGAGATCACCCCGTGCAACCTGTCACTGGACCGACTGGCCAAGGCCGTGAAGGAGGGTGTGCACGAAGGCGGCGGATACCCACTCGAGTTCGGCACCATCTCGGTCTCCGACGGCATCTCGATGGGCCATGAGGGCATGCACTTCTCGCTGGTCTCCCGCGAGGTGATCGCCGACAGCGTGGAAACCGTGATGAGCGCCGAGCGGCTCGACGGCTCGGTTCTGCTGGCCGGCTGCGACAAATCCCTGCCCGGCATGCTCATGGCCGCCGCGCGCCTCGACCTCGCATCGGTGTTCCTCTACGCCGGGTCGACGCTGCCCGGGTACGCCACGTTGTCGGACGGCAAAGAGCGTCAGGTGACCATCATCGACGCCTTCGAGGCGGTCGGCGCGTGCTCCCGCGGGCTGATGAGCCGCGAGGACGTCGACACCATCGAACGCGCGATCTGTCCCGGTGAGGGCGCGTGCGGCGGCATGTACACCGCCAACACCATGGCCAGCGCCGCCGAGGCGTTGGGCATGTCCATCCCCGGCAGCGCCGCGCCCCCCGCCCCCGACAGGCGCCGCGATCAGTTCGCCCGGCAGAGCGGCATCGCCGTCGTCGAGATGCTGCGGCGCGGCATCACCGCCCGCGACATCATGACCCGTGAGGCCTTCGAGAACGCCATCGCCGTGGTGATGGCGTTCGGCGGGTCCACCAACGCGGTGTTGCACCTCCTCGCCATCGCCAACGAGGCCGAGGTCGAGTTGTCTCTCGACGACTTCATCAGCGTGGGCAGCCGTGTTCCGCACCTCGCCGACGTCAAACCCTTCGGCCGGCACGTGATGACCGACGTCGATCGCATCGGCGGTGTGCCGGTGGTGATGAAGGCACTCCTCGACGCAGGTCTCCTACACGGCGACTGCCTGACGGTGACCGGGTCGACCGTCGCGGAGAACCTGGCGCACATCGCGCCGCCGGACCCGGACGGTCAGGTCCTGCGCGCCACCAAGTCGCCCATCCATCCCACCGGCGGTATCACGATCCTCAAGGGATCACTGGCACCCGAAGGCGCCGTGGTGAAGTCGGCGGGGTTCGATTCGGATGTCTTCGAGGGAACGGCCCGGGTTTTCGATCGCGAACGCGCCGCGATGGACGCGCTCGAGGACGGCACGATCACCGCGGGGGACGTCGTGGTCATCCGCTACGAAGGTCCCAAGGGCGGACCGGGGATGCGCGAGATGCTCGCGATCACCGGCGCCATCAAGGGCGCGGGCCTGGGCAAGGACGTGCTCTTGATGACCGACGGCCGGTTCTCCGGCGGCACCACCGGTCTGTGCGTCGGTCACGTCGCGCCGGAGGCCGTTGACGGCGGGCCGATCGCACTGGTGCGCGACGGCGACCGCATCCGCCTCGACGTCGGCCGCGGCCTCCTCGACCTTCTGGTCGACGACGACGAACTCGCCTCACGTGCAAAGGAATTCACTCCGCTGCCGCCACGCTACACGCGCGGGGTGCTGGCCAAGTACTCCAAGCTCGTCACCTCCGCATCGCAAGGGGCCGTCTGCCGCTGACGGGCCCACCGAGATGCCGGAACGAAACCTCCGCGGTTTCGTGTCGTAGTCGATGCACAAAATCCGGTGCCGTGCGGGAGATGGATCTAGAGTTCCAGCATGGCCAAGGACCGTGGCACCCCGAAACCCGCAACCGGGAAGTCGTCTGCGGTCTCGAAGGTGTCGCTGCCGCAGTGGATAGCACTCGGGCTGACGATCCTGGCGGTGGTCTTCATCCTCCAGAACCGGACCACCGTGCGCATCGAGTTGTTCTGGGTGAGCGTCGAGTCCCCGCTGTGGTTCATCCTGGCCGTGGTCTTCATCGTCGGCTGGGTCGTGGGCGTCCTCGCCGCTCGCGGCCGCTACCGGCAGCGTCGTCCCCACTGAATCCGCTGCCGCCTCGTCGACGTAACCCCGCGCGGCCTCACGACGATCGGCCGGGCGGCAGTTGCCGGCGTGGGGTGAGGTGACCCCGCAGCCAGTCGTAGATCGCGTCGCTGTTCAGCAGGGTGAAGTGGTGTGCGTTGCCGATGTGGAATCCCTCGTGGAACCGGAGTCCGCGACGCTGGCGCGTGTGCTGCCCGCGCCCGCTCGGTGCGAGCACCAGGCCGTCACCGAACAGGCGTCCGACTGGATGATCGGGGTCGCGGGTGATGGTGGCGGTGACGAAGAGATGTCGTGCGCCCTTGAGCAACGGTACATCGGCTCCGGGCGGCTGCGACCACGCGTCCGGGTCGTGACCGATCCAGTCGTCGTCGGTCAGGCTGCCGTGGAACAGGTCTCGAACCCCGGCGCTCCGACGACGCAGCAATGAGCCGATAGGACGGGTGACCGGCGTCCGGCGCAGGGCATTCGTGGCCAGATGTACACCGCGGGCCAGCGGAGCGCCGAGGTGCGGCGTGCCCAGGCACACCGTCTCCGACACCAGGCCCGGCCAGTAGTCACCGCGCTGATCGGCTGCGTGACAAGCACTTCGAACGACGAGCCCACCCATCGAATGCCCGATGAGGGACAGTCGTGTCACCGGCGTCGGCCAGAGCAGGACGAGGGCGTCGAGAAGGTCGGCGAGGGCGCGGCCGTTCTCGCTGATGTGGCGGCCGGTGTTGTACCGGAGCTGGACCTCGGTGGCGCCGATGTCGCGGGCCAGTCTCTCGCCGTAGGTGGGTCGCTCACTGAGCGACCACGCGAACTCCGACTCCATCAGGCCGTGCAGGAACACGACGACGTGTCCGCCCGCGTCGGGTAAACCTTCTCGGAGCGACTCGGCGTCGAGGGAGACCGGCCGGCCGTCGACGCGGACCGACATGTCGGCCGTCAGGGGCGAGTCCGCGGTCTCCAGTTCGTCGCCGATGAGACCGTTGAGGATGCCGAGGAGCACCGCGCCACGAGCGGTTTGCGACGGCGCGCGGCCCTCCGACCAGGGCACATGGTCCGCGGCCGATCGACCGGCGTCGAGCGCCGCGGTGATCGAGTTGTATGCCCCCTCGCTGACGGCGTCGTGCACCATCCGTGCGGTGTCAACGGAACCCCCCAGGACGGGTCGGAGCATCCGGAAGACACCACCGGCGATGACGCGGTGCATCGCTCCGACGCCGCGCGTCGCAGCGCCGGCCTCGTAGAGCCCGAGGTCGGTGAGCGCCCGCAGCTCGGACTCGCGCGTGGTCGAGGCGGTCATGCCCCGAGTGTACAGGTGTGCACTGAATATGTCGCGTGAACGGGCCGCGCTTACCTACTGCCGCCCCCTCTCCGAGACGAATGCCGCGACGGCCTCTGCGATCTCTGCCGGTGAATCCTCCTGGACGTAGTGTCCGCCTGCGCCCAGAGCCCGGATCTCGATGTTCGCGACGTTGTCACGTACCCAGTCGACGATCTCCGGGGTCAGGAGAAACCCCGGCTCGAAGGTGTACAGAGCCTTGGGGATCGTGCTGGTCCGTAGCCAGTCTTCGTTTGCGGCGAGGAAGTCGACGGTCGTCTGCGGCTCGGCGTCGACGGGGAGCGCACGCGGGAACACCAGGACCGGTCGGCGGCTCTCGGGTGTCGGGAACGGTGCCGTGTACACCGCCAGGTCGTCGTCGGTGAGTCCGTTCAGAACTGCGCCGGGTAGCAGGCCGGTGACGAATCGGTTCTCCTCCAGGATGATCTGCTCGCCCACGCCTGGTTTGAGCACCTCGGCCCGGAGGGCGACGAACTCCGCCGGCAGATCGTCGGATCGGATGGGTCGCAGCACGGGTTCGGCGATCACGAGGCCGGCAACACGATCGGGGTGGGTTCGTGCCCAGGTGATGCCGAAGGCCGCACCGTAGTCCTGGGCGACCAGGGTGACGTTCCGCAGGTCCAGCGCGTCGAACCAAGCGTCCACGAAGCGCTGGTGGTCCTCCAGTGAGTACTCGATGTCGGGCTTGCCCGACTCCCCGAAACCGATCAGATCGAGCGCGAGGAGTCGTCCCTTCCCCTGGAGCCGGGAGAACACCCCCCGCCAGAGGTACGAACTGGTCGGGTTCCCGTGCAGAAAGACGATGGGATCGCCGGACCCGGACTCTACGTAGTGCAGCGCGGAGCCGAGAACGTCGACGGTGTTGCTGGTTGCACCGGCTCCGAATTCGGGCCGGGCCGGGCTAGGCGATGTCGTCGCGGATGGTGCTGAGGGAACTGTCATGTGGATCTCCTGTGCGATGTGGGTTCGTGTCGTGGGATGGTCAGGGGTCGCGCCGCAGCCGGCCAGCCGGCACGGTGGCCGATTCCCCGGGCGTTCAGATGTGGTGACACTGATGCGACGTAGTCGGTGACACCACCGGGACTGTGGGCGAACTTGACGATGAAGCCGTCGCACACCTCGTCGTCGAGCCAGTCGTTCATGACCGCGGCAACGTCGGCGCCGGTGCCCGTGACCGAGAGGTGCCCACGGCTGCCGGCAATCGTGGCGACCAGTTGACGCCAGGTGGCCGATGGTCCGATCTTCTCGACGATCTCCCCCAGTACTCCTGCCCGACTACGGATCCCGTTGTGGCGGGGTTCGAGGACGAGTGCGCCGACCGCGTCATCGAATGCGCCGGGCGGCATCGAGATCCCGTACATGGCCAACATGTGTCGCGCGGCTTCCTCGGTGACCAGGCCGTCCAGGGTGTCGCGCAACGCCGACGCTTCTTCTCCCGTGGCACCGAGGGTGGTGAGGATGCCCGGCAGGAATCGGATCTCGTCGGGGTCACGTCCGGCCTCGGCGGCTCGACGGCGCAGGTCGGTGCGGAACGCGCGAGCGGCGTCCTTGGTGGGCGTGGCACCGAAGACGACGTCGGCATGGCGCGCGGCGAACGCCCGCCCGGTGTCCGACGCCCCGGCCTGCACCAGCAGCGGACGGTCGGAGCCCCACCGCTCACGCAGTCTGTCGACGATGCCGTCGGCCACCTGATATCGCTCGTCATGTCCCGGGACGGTTATGTTTCCGAACGCCCTCGCCGTCTTCGGTGCCCCGGTGGTCACGATGTTCCAGCCGATGCGTCCATCCGAGAGCGCGTGGAGCGTTCGGAAGGTGCGATAGAGCTGTTCCGGCGTGGTGAACACCGTCGACGAGGTGATGACGATGTTGAGATCGGGGACCTCGTGCAGAATCGCGGCGGCCAGCGTCGTGGGTTCGAACGGCCACCGGATCACCGAGGAGACCAGGGGGTCGTACCCGACGAAGTCGGCGAAGAAGACCCCGTCGAATCCCCCGGCCTGCACCGACCGTGCGAAATCCAGGTAGTAACCGGGATCGTTGATTTGTTCGATGGGAGACGAGGGCAACCGCCAGGCGCCCTCGTGGTCACCCGAATGGTGGATGTCGGCGAACAGCAGCGGCGTCGGACTCACCCGCCGCCTCCTCGGATCGAATCCGCGAAGTCGACCACCGGCACCACGCCCTGTGGCCCCGCGGGTACGTCGAGGGGGGAATCGATGGTGAAGTACCGTCCGGACGCGGTCACCGGCACGATCCGGGCGGGGTCGGCATGCCGGCCGGTGACGCGGTCGTTGACGAGCGCGCCCGGCCGCCACGAGGTGAGCAAGGACGACACGACCTGCACCATCTCCGCTGCGCGACGGGGGTCCGAGTCGACCGGTCCCCACACCACTCGGCCTGCGGAGAGTTTGTCGATCTCCGCCAACCGCCGAGCGGTCGGGTACGGCTGCCACTGCGGCACGGGTACCGCCACCGCGATCCCGATGACATCGGTGGCCTGCGCGATGGCAGCAGCCACCACGAAGGGGTCCAGGTCATCGGAACCGGTGGTGTCGACGACGAGCGTGCCGGTCTGCCGATGGTCAGCGGATCGAGCCAGCTCGATCCCGTGCCGGAGGCCGTCCGCACTGTCGAAGCGCAGCGGGATCGGATCGTCGACGACGGCGCTCACGGCCGGTACTCCCCGACGTAGCGGCCGCCGTCGGCGACGAACTCGGAGCCGGTCGAGAATCGCGACGCATCGGACAGCAGGAACAACACCAGGGCGGTGATGTCGGCGGGCTGCCCGGGCTCCCGGATGATCTGGTTCGGTAGCACGTCGGAGTCCAGGCCGTCGATGAACGGCGTTGCGATCCGGCCCGGGTGGATCGAGTTGACGCGGATGTGCCAGCGCCCCAGATCCAGTGCGGCCGAACGGGTCAGACCGCGCACTGCCCATTTCGCCGTCACATAGGCCACCCGGTCCTGGATTCCGATGAGCCCTGCGATCGACGAGATGTTGACGATGCTCCCGCCGCCGGACTCCCGGAGGGCCGGCGTGAGGGCCCGGACGCCCAGGAGGCTGCCGGTGACATTGACATCCTGCACGCGCCGGTACTCATCGAGATCGGTGTCGAGCACGGAGCCGGATCCGAAGATGCCCGCGTTGTTCACCAGCCCACCGACCGGCCCCTGGGCGCCGGCCACCTCCGCGACCTGGTGCCAGTGTTCGGCCGAAGTCACGTCGAGTTGCAGAGCGGTGGCCGCGGGGCCGATGCCTTCGGCGACACGCTTGACGCCGTCGACGTCGATGTCGCCGAGGACGACGCTGCCACCGGCCCCGACGATGGCCCGGGCATGCGCGGCACCCATTCCGCCGGCTGCTCCCGACACGACGAACACACGACCGGCGAGGGTGTCCGAGGTGAATGTCACGTCAGAGCACCCCGAGTGCGAAGGCGCCGACGTACGCGCGGATGCTGTCGGTGTTCGGCGGGTGGAAACTGCCGGCGCGCACATCGCGGTAGAGGCGCTCGAGCTCACCACGACGGTGCAGTGACCCGGCACCGGCGATCTCGAGGGCCAGGTCGGTGACGGTGCGCGCCACCCGGGTGCCGTTCTCCTTGGCGGCGAACAGCCGCAGCAACGCGCGATCGCCGAGATCGGCTCCATCGGTGAGCGCCGCGGTCAGGGCGTCCAGCTGGCCGGTGACACCTTCGAGTGCCAGTTCGGCCTCGGCCACGTGATACTGGGTGAACGGCTTGTGCGCGACCGATTCTCCGCCCAGGCTCACCGCCGTCCGCGAGCGCGCTGTCGCGATGGCGACGTCCAGGGCCCGGCGTGCGACTCCGAGGTAGATGTTCCCGAGCGCGGGCAGGACCCACGGAAAGACTCCCGCGATGTAACCCGTCGGCGGCTGACCGAGATCGACGATCTCCACGACACGGTCGGCGGGCAGGAACACGTCGTCGAGGAGGGTGTCGTGACTCGCGGTCGCTCGCACCCCGAGGGTGTCCCAGGTCTCGACCGTGGACACACCCTCCTGATCGCGAGAGATGAAGCCGTGCACGATCTTCGGGTGGTCCGGGTCTGAGTTGTCGCGCGCGTGCACACCCAGCCACTGCCACGCCGGCGACAATGATGTGAAGATCTTGTGCCCGGACAGCCGGTACCCGCCCTCGACCGGGGTTGCGACGGTGGTCGAGTCGTCGATCGAGACGTCGTTGCCCGGCTCACCGTGGCCGGCCGCCACGACCTTGCCCGCCACGACCTCGTCGGCCAGCCACTTGAGCGAGGTGTCGCCCGCGCGCAACGCGTCGCCGAGCGGCCCCGTCCAGTACAGATGCATGTTGATGCCCAGGGCGGTCGCCGGTGCGTGGGCCGCGAGCCGGCGTTGCTCGGCGTTGACCTGATGCAGCGTCAGCCCGAGTCCGCCGTGCTCGCGGGGGATCGCGGCCCGCAGATAGCCGAGTTCGCGCAGGTCGTCGAGGTCCTCGGCGAAGAACGTGTTGTCGCGATCATGCACGACGGCCCGTTCCCGGAAGCGTTCGAGCGCATCCTCCGGGATGAGCCACTCGGTGTCGGAATCGGGTAGAGCGGTGGTTTCGGTCATCGAGAATCCTTTCCTGGTGCACCGTGCGCGGAACGCGCACGATGTGCGTGGTGAGAACCGAGCAGTTGCGGGCGTTGACGGTGATCGCCGAGACCTCGTCGCTGCGGGCGGCCGCTGCGCGACTCGGCATCAGTCAGTCGTCTCTCAGTACGTCGATCCAGCGACTGGAGGCCGAGCTCGGGGTGACCTTGCTGGGCCGCACGCGGACCGGGACGACGCTCACCGAGGCCGGCCGCGCGGCGCTGGCCCCCATCCGCGACGTGTGCCGGGCCGAGGACGACCTTCGCCGGGTTCTTTCCGAATACGGCGACGGCCGGCCCGAGCTCGTGCGGGTGGCCGCGGTGACGTCGGCGGTCAACACCGTGCTGCCGGTCGCGCTGCACGATGTCCTCGACGACGCGCGGCTCGAGGTGCAGGTGCGGATCGGTGGTTCCGACGACGTGATCGGTCAGGTCCTGGACGACAGCGCAGACCTCGGTCTGATCGTGTGTGAACCCGGTGTGCGCCCGCCGACCTCGGGTGTCCGCAGCGAGACACTCCTCTCGGCGCGGGTCGGCGTGGCCATGCCGGTGGGTCACCGGCTCGCCCGGGCCGACTCCGTCACGCTCGGTGACCTGCACGGCGAACGGATGATCGACTTCCGCGCGGGCTACCTCATGCATCAGGTGGGTCGGCGCATGGCTGCCCAGACCACTGCGCGTGCCGTCTCCCATGTCGAGTCGACGCCGGAAGCCGTGCGTCTGGTGTCCGCGGGGGTCGGCATGTGCTTCGTTCCCCGATTCAGCGTGGCCGCCGGGGACCGGGTGGAGTGGCGTGAGCTGACCGATTCGGCCGAGCGGATCGACCTGGTACTGGTCAGTCCGGCGCGGATCCGTGCATCGATCGGACTGGGCCGGCTCACGGATCGGATTCGCTGGCACAGCAGGCGGCTTCACGGTGTCCGCCCGGAGACCGGTGGTTCGGCGAAGACCGCGGTCCGGGACACGGTGTAGTCCTCGATGGTGGCGCGGACTCCCTCCCGGCCGCGACCGGATTCCTTGATCCCGCCGAAGGCGGTGACGTCCGATCGGTAGGTGGGCACGTCGCCGATGACGACCTGACCTGTTCGCAGCACCGACACCGCATGCGACGCAGTGCGGAGATCGTGGGTGAACACACCGGAACTCAAGCCGAACCGGGAATCGTTGACGCGCGCATAAGCCTCGTCGAGGTCGGTGTAGGTCAGGACCGAGACCACCGGCCCGAACACCTCGTCGGTGATCACCCGGGCCGACGGCGGTGGGTCGAGCAGCACTGTCGGTGGCAGCCATCGACCCTCACCGGGTCCTCCGGTCGCGAGCCGCGCGCCGGCGTCGAGGGCCTCCCCCACCCAGCCACGAATCCGGTCCGCGGATGCGTCGTCGATCACCGGTCCGACGTCGGCGTGCTGATCTTGCTTTTCGGCGGCGGTGACCAGCAGCGGCACGAAGGTTTCGGCCGCCGACTCCGGGACATAGACGCGCTGGACCGACGTGCAGGCCTGACCGGCGTTGTAGAACCCGAAGAGTGCAATTCGTTCAGCGGCGTGACGCAGATCCTCGATCGAGGTGGCATCCGGCGCGATCACCGCGGCGGCATTGCCGCCGAGTTCGACGATGACCTTCTTCCGCGGAATAGCATCGACGATGCGCCAACCGACCGCATCAGACCCGGTGAAACTGACGGTCGGCAACGCGGGGTGGGTGATGAGCTGCCAGGTCCGACGATGGTCGGTGTCGGGTTCGACAACGGTGACGATCCCCGAGGGGATCCCCGCCGCGTCGACCGCCCGTGTCAGCGCCGCCGCGGTCCGTGGGGTCCGGGGGCTGGGCACCACGATCACCGATGCTCCGGCGGCGACCGCGGGCGCAACCTTGTGGACGGTGAGGTGGAGCGGAAAGTTGAACGGAGACAACGCCAGAACCGGTCCACGCGGCTCGCGGACGGTGATTGCCAGTCGCCCCGACCCGGTAGGTTGTGCGTCGAGTCGTTGAGCCTGCGGGTGCAGATCGAGTGTCTCGACCGCGGCGAGTCGGACGATCTGGGTGGCCCGCTCCACCTCCGTCCGTGCCCACTTGTCGGGCTTTCCGGTGTCCGCGTGGATCGCCGCCGCGATCGTCTCAGAACCCGCCTCGAACTCGACGGCGAGGGCATTGAGCCACGAATGGCGTTGCCAGGAATCAGCTTCGGCGAGCACGGCGAGGGCATTGAGCCACGAATGGCGTTGCCAGGAATCAGCTTCGGCGAGCACGGCGAGACCGTGGGCGGCGCCGTCGACGATGTCATCGACGGCGCGCGCCGCAGTGGTCAGGGTCATCGAGTGGCGCCGGCGTCGAAGACCTCCGGGTCGGGCAACAGGCCCAATGCCAGCGAGATTCTGTTCGTGCCGTTGATGATTGCGACGATCTGTACGGCTTCGTAGATGTCGACGTCCGACAGGCCCAGGTCACGGAGCCTCTCAATGGCAGCATCCGACACCTCCCCGGGCTCGTCGGTGAGTGCGAGGGCGAGCTCGACCAGGGCATGCTCGCGCTCCGCCAGCTCGGGTACCTCCCGGTGGTCGAGGGAGATCCGGTGGGCGAGCCAGGGATCGTGCAGGAACTCCCCTAGTTCATGAACGTGCAGCGCATGGCAGTACGAGCATCCGTTGCGGACCGAGACGACGGTGGCGAGGATCTCGCGCTCACGCCGGGTGATGGAGGTGGCCACGTCGGGCGAGCCCTGCAGGAGCGGGAAGAGGTATGCATTGAGTCGGTCGAAATGTCCCTCGTCGATGGCGAAGGCGCGTAGCCAGTTCGGGACGAATCCGGACTGCTCCTCGGTCGCGGCGAAGAACTTCTTGGTCTTGTCGGACAGGTCGTCCTCGGCTGGGATTGCCAGACGGGCGATCTGAGGTTGGGCGGCAGTGGTCATGGGGAGTCCTTGGTCGGTCGGGGCCTCGGTGCCGTCAGTTGAAGAACTGATCGTCCGGGGTCACCTGCAGGAAGATGCTGAACCGGTTCGCGGCTGCGAATGCGGAGACCACGTGGACTGCCTCGTAGATCTGCTTGTCGTCGAGTCCCAGGTCGCGCAGTGACTCGATGTCGGTGTCGTCGACCTCGCCGGGATGCAGCGCCAGCTTGGCGGCGAAGCGCGCGAGGACGCGGTGTCGCTCGCCGAGTTCACGGACCTCGCGGAAGTCGATCGCGACGCGAGTGCCGAGCTTGCGATCGCCGAGAGCCTCGCCCAGACTGCCCGCGTGGTTCAAACGACAGTAGGAACAACCGTTCTCGGCCGAGGTGACGGTCGCCAAGATCTCGCGATCGACGTACGGGAGCAGTCCGGAGTTCGGGTCGAGCAGCGCCAGTAGGTAGTCGTTGAATCGTGCGGCGTGCGCACCACCGAGCGCGAAGGCGCGAGCCCAGTTCGGGATGTATCCGAGCTGCCGCTCCAGGGAGCTGATCTGTTCCTTCAAACGCTCCGGCAGCTCATCGAACTCGGGAACGGAGAGGCGCGAGATTGACGTTGTGGCAGGAGTTTCCAAGATATCGGTCACGGCGGTCCTCGTCTGATCGGGCCCCGTTGGCGTGGGGCGACGAGAGTTCACGCTAGGCACCGATCAGAGGTTGGCCCAGATTAAGAACTCGACGAGATCGAAGTTGCCGACGCGACGTAATCGATGGGTGGGTGCGGGTGATCGCTTCCTACGATCACTCACACCGTGTGCGACGGGCAGGCCGGACGGCGCACTCGTGTCGACCCGCCTCCTGCGAAGTCAGGTCGTACGCCGTCGCGCCCGGAACACCACGTCGTGCGTGTGGTGACCGCCGCCGGCCACTCGTCCACGCTCTCGGGTCTCATCGGTGACCGTGTCCCAACCGTCGCCGAGCAGATCGGCGAAGTCGCCGGGCTGCACGTAGGCGTCGGGGTCGAAGCCGTGCGCCCGCACGCCTTCGGGGGCGTGCGCGACCACCAGGAGCGACCCGCCGGGCCCGACGGCCTCGACCAGTCGGCGTGCGGCGTCGATGTTCTCTTTCGGGATCGGGAAGTAGTGCGCCGTCACGAGATCGACGTCGGCCGCAGGAACGTCATCGGCGATCACGTCGGCACGCAACCAGGTGATCGACGGTCGTGGGTCGATCTCGCGGGCCCGGTCGACCGCGACCTGTGAGATGTCCAGGGCCGTGACCTGCCATCCGCGGTCGGCCAGCCACCGGGCGTCGGCGCCCTCGCCCGATCCGATGTCGAGTGCGGTGCCCGGATCGAGGTCGGACACCTCGGCGACGAGCGCGGGGTTGACGTCGGATGTCCAGAGCCGATCCGCGCCGCGGTAGCGCGCATCCCACCCCTCGGCGGTCCCCGGGTCGTGGGGCTTCGCGGGCTCGGTCACGGTGTCGGGGCTGCTGTTGTCGGAGGCCATGCATTCGACTGTGGCATGCGACCTCGCAAGTGACCAGAACGGTTGCCGATGCGGCAAGAATCGACTCGGTGGCTGGGCAGGCCGGGTCACGCCGGACGCCCGCGCCCATCACGTCCGTCGACGATTCCGCCGACAGCAGGCAGACTGGTCGACATGGCCTTCCCCATTCGTATCGGTGTCCAGATCCAGCCCCAGCACGCGCCCGAGTACTCGTTGATCCGCGACGCGGTTCGACGCGCCGAGGACACGGGCGTCGACGTCGCGTTCAACTGGGATCACTTCTATCCGCTGTACGGCGCACCCGAAGGCGAGCATTTCGAGTGCTGGACGATGCTCGGCGCCTGGGCCGAACAGACCTCGCGCGTGGAGATCGGCGCACTCGTGACCTGCAACTCCTACCGCAATCCGGAGTTGCTCGCGGACATGGCCCGCACCGTCGACCACATCAGCAACGGCCGCCTCATCCTGGGCGTCGGGGCCGGTTGGTTCGAGAAGGATTACGACGAGTACGGCTACGAATTCGGCACCGTCGGTTCGCGGCTCAACGATTTCGGTGCCGCCCTCCCGCGGATCAAGTCGCGTCTGGCCAAGCTCAATCCGGCTCCCACCCGCGACATCCCGATCCTCATCGGCGGCAGCGGCGAGAAGAAGACGCTGCGCTACATCGCCGAGCACGGCGACGTCTGGCACGGCTTCAACGATGTCGAGCAGTACCGGCACAAGTCCAAGGTGCTGGCCGAGCACTGCGCCGCCGTGGGTCGCGACCCAGAGACCATCGAGCGCTCGTCGGGTGTGCAGTTCGACGGGGACGTCGACGCACTGCTGCGCGACGCGGACGCGTTGGCCGACGAGGGCGTGACGCTGCTGACCGTCGGCGTCACGGGTCCCGAGTACGACCTCACCGCCCTCGAGGCGCTGTGCCGGTGGCGCGACGCGCGGAACTGACCGCGGGGCGGGCGGGCCACGACGGGTCCCGCCCTACACCCCGCCGGATGCCGACACTCGACCGAATGCCTCGACGACACCGCACACCCGCACGGCTAGGTTTGTGATCATGCATCGAGTGCCGGCACTTCGGGAACTGCTGACACGTGTGGCCTCGGCGGCCGCGCTGGTGGGATTGCTGGGCTTGGTCGTGGCCCTGGCGTCACCCGGCACGGCGTCGGCCGAACCGCCGACCCGGCTGCCCACCTACGTCGTCGATTCCGCCGACGCGATCACACCGGAACAGCGCACCGAGCTCGAGGCCGCGATCGACTCGCTCTACAACGACCACGCGGTCCAGATGTGGATCGTGTACGTCCGCGACTTCGACGGCCTCACCAGCGAGCAGTGGGCGGATCAGACCGCCGCCGCGAGTGAGCTGGGTGATCACGACGCCTTGCTCGCCGTAGCGACCGAGGACCGGGCGTACCGGTTGTTCGCCCCCGACAGCGTCGGCGGCCTCGATCAGTCGACGCTCGAAGAGGTGGCCAACGACGACGTCGTCCCGCAGCTGCGCGACGGCAACTGGGCGGGTGCCGGGCTGGCCGCGGTCAACGGTCTGTCCGAGGCGCTCGATCCGAGCCACACCGGCGTGATCGCGGCCGGTGTCGTCGGCGGAGTGGTCGTCCTCGGCGGCGGTGGCGCGTACCTCTATTCACGACGACGGCGGCAACGCCGGATCTCCGACGGTGTCGAGACCCTGCGCGAGCAGGAACTGACCGTCGACCAGCTGGCCGCCCAGCCCGTCGAGGTGCTCGACCCGTGGTCACGCGAGGTGCTCACCGACCTCGACAATGCGATCCGGACCAGCAAGGAGGAACTCCAGCTGGCGGTCGGCGAGTTCGGAGAGGTCGAGACCGCACCGTTCTCCGACACCGTTCGGCGGGCGGAACAGGCCTTGGCCCGGGCGTTCGCGTTGCGTCAACGGCTCGACGACAACGTCCCCGAGACCGACGACGAGCGCCGCTCGATCCTGGTGCAGATCATCACCACGAGCACCGAGATCGACAGCGTGCTCGACGATCAGGTCGAGAACTTCGACGCGATGCGCAACCTCCTGATCAACGCCGACGCCCGATTCGACTCGATCACCCAGCAGTTGATCGGTCTGCGTGCCCGGCTGGAGACCGCGTCGCAGCAGCTCACCGATCTCATCCGCAAACACGGTGAGAACACGCTGACCTCCATTCTCGACAACGTCGACCTCGCCCGTTCCCAGATCGACTTCGCGGAGGCGACCGCGGACCAGGGCCGTGCCGCGATCACCGCTCCGGTGGGCCAGCAGGGGCCTGCGGTCGCCGCCATCCGGTCGGCGGAGGGTTCGATCGAGCAGGCAACCGTGCTCCTCGACGCCATCGATCACGCGGATGCCAACATCGCCGCCGCCCGCTCCCGGATGCCTGCGCTCATCGCCGAGGTCGAGGACGAGCTCGCCGAGGCGAACGCCCTGGCCGAGAAAGGTGAGACTTCCCTGGTGACTGCGATCGAGACCGCGAGCGCCGCGGTCGCCGGTGCACACAGCAACTTCGACGCCGATCCCCTGGGCACCTTCACCGCGCTGGTCGACGCCGATGCCGACCTCGACGACGCACTCGCCGCCGCACGTGACGCCGCAGCCGAGCGCATGCGGCGCGCACAGGTCCTCACGGCCGCACTCGAGTCGGCCGGTGCCAAGGTGACCGCGGCCGCCGACTTCATCGGCACCCGCCGCGGCGCCGTCCAGTCCACCGCCCGCACCCGGCTCGCCGAGGCGCAACGCCTTCTCGGGTCCGCGACGGACGTCGCCGCCACCGATCCACCCGCGGCGACGGAGACGGCCCGTCGTGCCGGTTCCCTCGCCGATCAGGCCTTGATGGCCGCCCAGGGCGACGTGGTCAGCTGGCAGCAGTCGCAGCAGCGGCATCCGACCGGCGGGTCCACCGCCGGTGCGGTCCTCGGCGGCATCCTCGTCGACAGTTTCCTGCGCGGCACCATCGGCGGTCGCGGAGGTGGCTTCGGCGGGGGCTTCGGCGGCGGCGGATTCGGCAGCGGCGGGCGCAGTCCCGGGTCGTTCGGCGGCTCCGGGTCGTCGGGCCGGATCGGCACCGGCGGTCGCTTCTGAGTCCTGGCGCCGGGATCGCAGCGAGCGGGCCAGATCGGAGCGCCGGCGCCGGGAGCGCAGCGAGCGGGCCGAATCAGGGCGCCGCGATGTTCCACGTGGAACCAACAGGGGTGTTGGGTTGCCGTTCACACACGGGTAGCCATCGGTTCGTTTCACCCTCCTAACGTGCTCCTCGTCGTGCGCCGGCCCCGTGGCGCGACCATGCTTTCAGAGGAGCCCGTGTGCGTATTCCGTTGCAGCTGTTCATGTCCACCGGCGAGGATGCCGGGCGTTCATCCCGCGCCTACGTGACCTGCCGCTACAAATGCGGCGACGCGTGCCGCCACGATCCGGGAAACACCAGCGACAACACCTACTTCCGAGACGTCGTTCGGACGGCGGTGTCGCGTCGCAGCGTCCTCAAGACCTCGGCCGGCGCAGCCGTGGCGGTCGGTGCGACGTCGCTCCTGGCCGCGTGCGGGGATTCCGGGTCGTCGAACTCGGCCTCGGCGAGCAGCACCACGTCTGGAGATGCACTGCCCGGCATGAGGTTCGATGCCGTGGCACCGAACACCGAGGACGCCGTGGTGATCCCGGACGGGTACCGCCAGGAGGTCGTGATCAGATGGGGTGACCCGGTTCTGCCCGGCGCTCCCGAGTTCGACTTCGCCAACCAGACCCCGGAGGCTCAGGCCGGGCAATTCGGGTTCAACAACGACTTCGCGGGACTGATCCCGGTGGACGGGGTCGCCGACCACCACTACCTGGTCGCCAACCTCGAGTATCCGACCGAGCCGTTCATGTTCGCGGGGTACATCGACGGCGAACCCACCGAACAACAGGCCAGGATCGCGATGGCGTCGGTCGGCATCGCGATCGTCGAGGTCACATCGAAGGCCGGGACCGGTGCACTCACACCCGTTGTGGGCCCGCGCAACCGGCGCCTCACCGCCTCCAGCCCGTTCCGCCTGACGGGACCTGCCGCCGGCAGCGAGTTCGTCAAGACCGCAGCCGACCCGGCCGGGACCACCGTCCTGGGGACCTTCGCGAACTGCTCCGGCGGACTGACCCCGTGGGGCACCATGCTCTCCGGCGAGGAGAACTTCAACAACTACTTCGCCAACCCGAGCACGATCACCGACCCCAAGGCCGCCGAGCGACTCGAACGCTACTCGTTCGACGACGACGGGGACGAGCACCACTGGGGACGGTTCGACAGACGCTTCGATCTGGCTGTCGAGCCGAACGAGGGCAATCGCTTCGGCTACATCGTCGAGGTCGACCCGCACGACCCGAATGCCGTTCCGGTCAAACATAGTTCGATGGGCCGCTTCAAGCACGAGTCGGCGAACATCTACGTCGTCGGCAGCGGGCCGGACAAGGACACCGTCGTCGCGTACAGCGGCGACGACGAGCGGTTCGAGTACATCTACAAGTTCGTGTCGAGCCGGAAGATGAAGTCCGGACTGTCGAAGACCGCGCGCGAGCACAACATGGGCATCCTCGACGAGGGCACCCTCTACGTCGCCACCTTCACCGGGGACTCCCCCGACCCCGTCGACGGTTCCGGAACCCCGCCCGCCTCAGGAAAATTCGCAGGTAAGGGATCGTGGAAGCCCTTGTTGACGGTCAACGCCGACGGGTCGGCGCGCTCCTACATCCCGGGGATGACACCCGCTGAGGTGGCGGTCTTCACGCGACAGGCCGCCGACACCGTCGGCGCGACCAAGATGGACCGGCCCGAGGACATCGAGCCGAACCCGAAGACCGGCAAGGTGTACTGCGCACTGACGAACAACGACGACCGCGGCACCGACGGGAAGGCCGCCGCCGACGCGGTGAATCCCCGCAACGAGAACAAGAACGGCCAGGTTCTCGAGATGACCGACGACCACACCGGCACCGAATTCACCTGGGAACTCCTGCTGGTGTGTGGCGATCCCGGCGCTGCGGACACCTACTACGGCGGCTTCGACAAGACCAAGGTCAGCGCCATCTCCTGTCCGGACAACGTCGCCTTCGATCCGCACGGGAACCTGTGGATCTCGACCGACGGCAACGCACTCGACAGCAACGATGGGCTGTTCGCGGTCGCGCTCGACGGCGAGCGGCGCGGGGAGACCAAGCAGTTCCTGACCGTGCCCAAGGGCGGTGAGACCTGCGGTCCGATCATCGACACCGATCGCGTCCTCATCGCGGTCCAGCACCCGGGTGAACTCGACGATCACTCCGCCGACAACCCGGCGTCGCACTGGCCCGATGGCGGTGACTCCCAGCCGCGACCCGCAGTCGTCGCCGTGTGGCGGGACGGTGGCGCCGAGATCGGCGTCTGACCCGCTCCTCCTCGTTTCGAGCACCCCCGAGTGTCGGCCTGCGCGGCCGGTCTCGGGGGTGTTTCCACTTCACTCACCGACAGGCCGCGCATCGACAACCCGTTCACCTCGCGTTTTCCGTTCTTCCGATCACTTCCGGACAGTCGTCAAGTTTTTTCTTGACGACTGTCAAGAGTTCGCCCTAGTGTGGCGTGCAGCACATGTTGTCTCGACTGTGTCTTGCTTCGCCGCCTGACGCCGACGGCCCTGGCGGTTCTCACTGGAGGTGTAACGATGACGAGCTATGACCTGACCGGACGGACGGCACTGGTCACCGGTGGCGCGCAGGGTCTCGGCGCCGGAATGGCCGAAGCACTGGCCGCAGCGGGTGCCTCCGTCGCGATCGGCGACGTGAACTCGGACGGCGGCCAGCAGACGGTCGAGGCCCTGCGTGCGAAAGGCGCCAAGGCCGAGTTCGTCTCGCTCGATGTCACCGACGATTCGGCTTGGGAAGCCGCCGTGGCGTCCACCGTCGAATCGCTCGGCGGCCTGGACATCGTCGTGAACAACGCCGGCATCGAGGTGACGGACCTCCTGGTCGATCTCGACGCCGACGAGGCATCGAAGATGCTGGGCGTCAACGTGCTGGGCACTGCCCTCGGCATCAAACACGCGTTTCGGGCGATGCGGCCCGGCGGGCTCGCGGGCACGGGCGGTGCGGTCGTGAACATCGCATCCGTCGCTGCGACAATCGCTTTCCCGGGAATCAGCGTCTACTCCGCAACGAAATCGGGGATCGATCGCCTCACCCGCGTCGCGGCCGCGGAGTCGGGCAAGTTGGGGTACGGCGTCCGCGTCAACTCGATCTATCCCGCACTCACCCCGACCGCGATGGGCAACAAGCTCGCCGTCGAGACCGCGGCGCTGGGGCTGTTCGAGTCCCCGGAGGCGGCTGCACAGGCGGTCGCAGAGCTGACCCCCCTGGGCCGACTCGGGCAGGTCGACGACATGGCCGACGCCGTGGTCTTCCTCGTCTCCGACGCCGCGAAGTTCATCACCGGCGCCGGCCTGCCGGTCGACGGCGGGATGGGGATGTAGCAGACCGTCGAACTCCGCTCGCCACAACGCTTTCCACGAACCATCCGCACCAGACCCGAGGAGTCCCACCATGCCCACTGACAAGCGCGTCGTCGTCTACGGAGCGTCCGGTTACACCGGCCGGCTGATCTGTGAATACCTGCGCGAGTACAACATCCCGTTCCTGGCCGCGGGACGCGACCACGCCCGATTGACGAGCGCGGTCGAGGCGGTGCCCGGCATCGACACCGTCGCCTACGACATCGTCGAGGTCGAGCACACGGTCGAGGCACTCACCGAGGCGTTCCGCGGTGCCGACGTCGTGCTCAACACGGTCGGGCCGTTCGCCCGCTACGGTCACGAGGTCGTCCAGGCCTGCCTGGAGATCGGGGCACACTACACCGACACCAACGGCGAGCAGAACTGGATGATCGACGCCGAGGCCCAGTACGGTGCCGAGTTCGCCTCGCGCGAACTGGTGTTGACCCCCGGCCTGGCACAGATGTACTCGATCGGCGAGATCGCGGCGAACATCTGCCTGGAGAACCCGGGACTGGACACCCTCGACATCCAGGTGTTCTGGAAGGGCCACCCGACGGTCGCGTCGACCAACACGATCCTCACCAACGCGGCGTTCGCGAAGGCGTACTACCTCGAGGAGAACGAGTACGTCGAGTGGCCGGCGGATGAAGGTCTGTACACCGTGAGCGTGCCCGGTCAGCACGACCTCGGGCTCGCGCTTCCCTGGGGCGGTACGTCACACCCGGTGTGGTTCAAGAACGATCCGCGCGTGGCCACTGCCAAGGCACTCGGTGGCGTGTTCAATCGTCCGCTGATGCAGGGTGTCCCGGTCCTCGTCGCGGCTGCGCTCGAACAGATGGAGGGCAAGTCCGAGGAGGAGAAGTACCGCATCATCGATGAGCAGTCGGCCGCCATCCGCAGCGAGATGCCGCCTCGGGAGAATCCGCGTCTGAACACCTCGCTGGACTCGGTCTACGCATCGGGACCGCTCGGCCGGGCGCACTGTGTGATCCACGGAAACTCCAACTACAAGCAGACCGCGTTGCTCAACGCGCACGCCGCCAATGAATTGCTGCAGGCACGACCGCGACGTGTCGGCTTCGTCTCCAGCTGCCAGGCGTTCGGACACCGCGAACTGCTCGGCACCCTGCGCGCTTTCGGTCTGGTGCTGGACCCGATCGTGACCGTGCACCGCTGAGGACGACATGCGACTCTCGGAGTATCTCGACAAGGGCGCCTCGCTGGGGCGCGACGCGCCGTGCCTGACCACCGGCGGGGTCACCTCGACCTATGGCGAGGTCCAGGACAGGTCGACGGCGATCGCGGGTGCGTTGCAACACACCGGGATCGAGGCGGGAGATCGCGTCGCCGTCCTCTCGGCGAACGACCCGCTGGCCTTGACGTGCGTCTTCGGCATCTCGCGCGCCGGTGCGGTGTGGTGCCCGGTCAATCCCCGCAACGAGGCCGACGAGAACCGGCAGCTGTTCGACCTCTTCGGATGTCGGCTGCTGTTCTTCCAGGCGAAGTTCGCCGGTCTGGTCGAGAAGATCAGAGATCAGCTGCCGCAGCTGGACTGGCTGATCTGTCTCGACGGTGAGGTGGACTGGGCGACCTCGTTCGACGGCTGGCTCGACGCGCACCGCGCGGAACCGGACGAGAGCCGACGGCCCGACGGCGGCCTGTGCATGCTGGCCGGCACCGGCGGAACGACCGGGCGTCCGAAGGGGGTGCGACTGACCGAGGACAACATGATGACCTCGACCGCGCTGGCGCTGATGAGTTACCCCTTCGGCGACCGTCCGCGCTATCTGGCGCTGGCCCCGCTGACCCACTCGGCGGGGGTGCTGACGTTTCCCATCCTCAGCCTCGGCGGCGAGGTCGTGATCATGCCGGCGCCCGACATCGGCGAGTTCCTGGCGCTGATCGAGCGGCATCGGATCACGCACGCCTTCCTGCCACCGACAGTGATCTACGGGGTCTTGGACCACCCTGATCTCGACGATCGGGACCTGTCGTCGTTGCGGTGCCTCTGGTACGGCGCCGCGCCGATGTCACCGACGCGACTCGAGGAAGCGCTGACCCGCATCGGTCCCGTGCTCGGCCAGTTGTTCGGTCAGACCGAGGCGCCGAACATGATCGCGACCCTCGCACCCGCCGAACACTTCCACGACGACGGGACGATGGCGACCGAGCGGTTCAGTTCGGCGGGTCAGCCGACACCGCTGACCACGGTGGCGATCATGGGTGCGGACGGAACCCTGCTGGGACGGGGTGAACGCGGCGAAATCGTCGTCCGCGGCCCGCTGGTGATGGACGGCTATCACGAGAACCCCGAGGCGACGGCCGAGGTGAGTGCGCACGGCTGGCACCACACCGGGGACATCGGCTACCTCGACGACGACGGATACCTCTTCGTCGTCGACCGGGCCAAGGACATGATCATCACGGGTGGATTCAACGTCTACTCGGCCGAGGTCGAGCAGGCGCTCCTCGCGCACCCGGCGGTGAAGGACTCCGCTGTCATCGGTCTGCCCGATCCCAAGTGGGGCGAACGCGTGACCGCCGCGGTGGAACTGCGCGCGGGTCACGATGTCGACGCCGCGGAGCTCATCGCCTTCGTCAAGGAACGGATCGGCAGCGTGAAGGCTCCGAAGGAGATCGAGATCTGGACCGAACTGCCTCGTTCGAAGGTGGGCAAGATCCTGAAAACCGAGGTCCGAGGCGCTTTCGGCTAGCCGGATCGGAACCCGCCGAGCGCCCACCCTGCCGGACGCGGACAAGCGTCGAATCCGGCAGGGTGGGTACACTCGGGTCTCGAACTCCACGATTCCCCAGCAAGGACGGCGAGATGACACAGGTCGTCGACCGACAGGCCCGCATCGAGGCCCGCTCACGCGACAAGTTCCAGGCGAAGCGCGACGAGCTGGCCATGGCGACTCTGACGACGCTGGCCGAACTGGGGTACGCGCGGACGAGTCTGCGCGAGATCGCGCAGAATTCCGAGTACTCACACGGGGTCTTGCACTACTACTTCACCGACAAACTCGATCTCATCGCCCACGCGGTGCGGCAGTACGAGGCCGTCTGCGTCACCCGCTACGACGAAGTCGTCGCCAACGCGGTCACCGCCACCCGGTTGCGCGACGAGTTCGCCGACACGTTCTTCGCCGGCATGCACTCCGAGGCGTCCATTCACCGGCTCTGGTACGACCTGCGCAATCAGAGCATGTTCGACGACTCGTTCCGTGCGGACGTCATCGAGATCGAGAGCCGGCGCGAAGAGATGATCTGGCGCGTCGTGGACAGGTTCTGCGAGCTGTCGGGGAACCAGCCCGCGGTGACGCCCGCGGTCGCCTACATCGCACTCGACGGCATCTTCCAGCGTGGGCTGCTCAGCGAGATCGACGGTCGGCCCGACGGTGTAGCGAGCGCCCGACGCGACCTCATCGCGTTCTTCGACGTCGTGGGGCACCGCTGACCGTCTGACCAGTCGAGTCGCGCGTTCGTGCGCAGCATCACAGCACCCTGCCCTAATACTTCGAAGTCCTAAGTATTAGACTTTCTAAACGTGCCCGCTTCCGACCCCGCCCAGCTCGCCCAGACCCTGCGGCCGACGATCACGAGGCTCTACCTCGCTCTTCGCCGGCGCGCACCGTCGGTCGAGCTGACCGCGGCGCAGATGTCCGCCCTGAGCGTCCTCGCCGACCACGGGTCGATGCGCATGGGTGAATTCGCCGACCGCGAATCCATCCGCATGCCGACAGCGACGTCGGTGATCGACGGACTCACGAAACACGAACTGGTCGAACGCAGTCCCGATCCCAACGACCGTCGAGCCGTGCTCGTCGGCCTCACCGAGCACGGGCGCACCCTCGTCCGGCAGATCCGCGAACAGCGCGACGTCATCCTGACCGGTGCACTCGCCGAACTCAGCGATGAGCAGCGCGACGCCATCGCCGCGGCCGGACCGGCCCTGCAGGCCCTGCGCGACCAACTCGACAACCATCCGGCATCGCGCGCCGCATCCCCGGCGCGCGTGTGAGCGGGCGGCCGCGGCGCCGGCCGACCCGCCTGATCTGGCAAAGGACCCCATGACCGTCACCGAACACACCCCCAGCGGCACCGTCGCGAGCGGCGCCGACCAGGCCGCGGCCGAACCGTCGATGCTCGCCTCCCTCCGGGCGCAACCGCGCGCGGTGTGGATCACCGCATTCGCCGCCGTCATCGCCTTCATGGGCATCGGCCTCGTCGACCCGATCCTGCACAGCATCGCCGAAGCGCTGAACGCCCCGCCGGAGAAGCTCACCCTCCTGTTCGGTGTCTACGTCGGCGTCCAGTGCGTCGCGATGCTGCTGACCGGCTGGGCCGCATACCGTTTCGGCCCCCGGCGAACCCTCACCGTCGGGCTGGGACTCATCGTCGTCGCCGCCGGCGTCTCGGCCTTCGCCGACAACATCGACCAGCTCATCGCCTACCGGGTGATCTGGGGTCTCGGCAACGCGTTGTTCCTCGCCACCGCACTGGCTTTCATCGTCCAGTCCGCGGTCGGCAACCGCAACAGCGCCATCATGATGTACGAGGCCGCGCTGGGGATCGGGCTGGCCGTCGGCCCACTCCTGGGCGCCACTCTCGGCGAATGGACGTGGCGCGCACCGTTTGCCGGAACTGCGCTGCTGATGCTGGCCGGTGCCGTTCTCTGTGCGGTCATGCTGCCCGCCGACGGCCCGCGATCCGAACGGGTCCGGGTGCGGATCGTCGACCCGCTCAAGGTCCTGCGCAATCGCACGCTGTTCGTCACCTCCGTGGGTTCCGCCTTCTACACCGGCGCACTGTTCACCGTGATCGCCTGGGCGCCCATCGCGATGGGTCTCCGGCCCATCTACGCGGGCCTGGTCTTCTTCGGCTGGGGCCTGCTCACCGCCGTCGCGGGCGTCTTCGTGGCACCGCTCCTGGCCAAGCTCGTCGGTGAGAAGGCCGGTGTCATGGTCGCCATCTCGACGTACGGACTGGTCATGGTGCTGGCCGGAATCGGCACGGCCACCGGACAGGTCTGGCTGATCGGTCTGGCCGTCATCCTCTCCGGCTTCCCCTCGGGCGTGCTCAACACCCTGTTCACCGACGTCGCGATGTCGGCGGTCGGCGGCGACACCCCGCGGTCGGTCTCGAGTGCCGGGTTCAGCTTCCTCCGCTGGATGGGCGCCGCCATCGCGGCCGTGCTGGTCGCCTACCTCGCGAAGTGGACCGGCTCGGAGGCGACGCCGTGGTGGTTCGCCACCGGATACTGCGTCGTCGCGCTCGGCGCGGTGTCGCTGGCGAAGGTCGCCCACGACCGCAAGGTCGCCGACGACGCCGCACTCATCGGAGCCGAGGAGTTCTGAGCCTCCCGCACGCGCACCTTTCTGCTCCTGCGGTGCGAGCTGCGAGCGTCGCGACCTTCCCCCACCTAATCCGAAAGAACCACATGATTCCTGGTCCCTGAGGTGTGAGGAGCGATAGCGACGAGCCTCGAAGGGCCGGCGAGGCACGTCACCATGCCCTTCGTGGCTCGCTTCGCTCGCACCTCAGGGAGCAGAGAAGCAGGCCCCCGCCGCTCCGTCGGGCGGGCCCTTTCGTCGTCCACGACGGCCGAGCGTCACCCCCGCTCCCTGAGGAGCGAGCTTGCGAGCGTCACGAAGGGTCCTGGTGAGATGCGTGGCAGACCCTTCGTGACGCGCCCTCCGCAAGCTCCGGACGCTCCTCAGGGCACGGCAACTGGTCTCTCCCTCCGCAAGCTCCGGACGCTCCTCAGGGCACGGCAACTGGTCGCCCCCTCCGCAAGCTCCGGCCGCTCCTCAGGGAACGGCGATTGGTCGCGCCTGGCACCCTCAGGGAGCAAAGGCGGGACGGGTGCGGATCTGCGAATCAATGACCGGCAGGCGGATCGCCCGGTACCGTCCGCGGGATGACGGATTCCAAAGTGATCGTCGCCATCCGGGGTGGTGGACCCGCGCGTGCAGATGTCGCCGCCCTCGTCGAACGATGCGCAGCGGCCGGGGCCACGCGCGTCCAGGTCAACCTCAGCGACGACCCGGTGTCGGGCGCCATGCGCATCGACGAACTCGATCCGCCCATCACCGCGGTGGTGGCGTTCTGGGCCCCCGACCCCGGCGCGGTTCTCGCCGTCGTCGACGACGGCCTCCACGGTCCGATCGCCGCCTGGGAGGTCACCGATCGAGCGCCGCTGAATCCAAAACTCCCCGCCGACGGGTCGCGCATCGACGCGCTGTCCAACATCGCGTTCCTGCGCCGCCCCGACGACCTCGACCGCGACGAGTGGCTCCGACGGTGGCTGGACGATCACACACAGGTCGCCATCGACACCCAGGCCACGTTCGGGTATGTCCAGAACATCGTCGAACGACCGCTGACCGAGAACGCCCCGTCGGTCGCGGCCATCGTCGAAGAACTGTTCCCGATGGAGGCGGTCAACGACATCCACGCGTTCTACGGGAGCGGCGGAGACCAGCAGGAACTGGAACGGCGGATGACCCTGATGCTCGAGAGCGTCACGCGGTTCGGTGCCGATCGCCATCTCGACGTCGTGCCGACCTCGCGTCACGACTTCGACCTCAACCGGTCGCGGGCCTGAATCAGGCTGTCACACAGCCGAATCCGGGAACGCGATCACCGACAGAAAGCGCACCGGCAGTTCGACGAGTTCGACGGGACCGTGTGCCCCCTCGCCGTCGAGCTGTAGCGAGTCGCCCGGGTGCATCCGGTACACCGAGCGACTGTGAGCGTAATCCAGGACGCCTTCGAGGACGTAGAGGAATTCGGTTCCGGCGTGCTGGAACAGCGGTTGGGTGACCGACTTCTCGGTCAGGGTGACGAGTAGGCATTCGAGCCGCTTGTGCTCTCCGCGCAACGACCCGAGCAGTTCGTACTCGTGGCCCTCCCGAGATCCCTCGCGGATGATCTCCGAGCCCTCACCCGCTTTGACGAACACCGCCGAGCGCTCCATCTCGGCACCCCGGAACAGCGAGGTGACCGACACGTCGAATCCGTTGGCCAGGCGGGCCAGGGTGCTGAGGCTGCACGAGGTCTGGGCGTTCTCGATCTTCGACAGCATCGCCTTCGAGATGCCGACGCGAGTCGCCATGTCTCCCACGGAGAGTCCCTGCTGGCGTCGCAGGCGCCGCACGTTGTGCGCGATCGCGGTCTCGAGTTCCAACTCCTCGACCGACTGGTCGACGGGCCGCTCTCGCGCTGTGCCGGATTGATTCCGGATCAAAGGGTCGTCCGTCACGCTGCCAGCATAGTGAGAAACACCGTTCACTGACAGTTGACACACGAAGACACCTCCCGTCGACGGTCGAGCCGAAGCGCACTCGGTCGGGCCGGTCAGCGCATCTCGCCGGCTCCGACATAGGGGAAGCGCGTCGTCAGCAGGTCACCCTCCGCGAACCGTGTGAACCGGAAGTCCGACTCGGGGATCCGCGGGTCCGCGCTACGCCCGTCGACCACGAGATCGGCGATCAACCGGCCGACCGCCGGCGAGATCTTGAACCCGTGGCCACTGAACCCGGCTGCCAGCACGAGCCCCTCCAGGGGTCCACGGGAGATGATCGGATTCCAGTCGGGCGTGACGTCGTAACACCCGGCATAACTCGTGGTGATCGCCGGATCGGTGAAACCGGGGAATCGCGTGCCGACCTTCTCGACGGTGAGGTCGATGAAGTCCGAATCCGCGCGATTGCGGTAGTCGTCCGGATCTGCGACGTCGAGAGCCGCGAGATCGCTGTTGCCGAAGAGGATCTCACCGCGGACGTCGGGGCGGACGTACTGCAGCGACACCAGATCGGAGAACACGGGCACGTCGCCGAGCGCGTCACCGGGATGGATCATCACGATCTGTTCGCGGTGCACCTCGATCGGGACGTCGACTCCGTAGGGAGCGAGGAACGGCCTGGACCAGACTCCGGTGGCGACCACGACGGTGTCCGCGGAGATCGTCGAACCGTCCGCGAGACGAACCCCCGTCACCCGGTCCGCGTCGAGGACCAGGCCGGTCACGGTGGTGCCCTGACGGATTCGGATTCCCGTCGCCCGCGCCGAGGCCGCGAAGGCCTGCGCGGTCTGGTAGGCATCCCCGTAGCCGCCGCGCTCTTCCCAGCCGAACGCCGCGAACGGTTCGAGGTCGGCGGCCGGCCACATCGCGGCCACGTCGGCGGCGTCGATCTCCTCGGTCTGCACGCCGACCGCGCGCTGCGCTGCCAGACTCTTCCGCATGTTCTCGACATTCGGTTCGCCCACGCCGACGACGTAACCGGTCTGGCGGAACCCGATGTCGGAGCCGAAGATCTCCTCTGCCTTCTCGAAGACCTCCAGACCGATCGCGGCCATCGCCGCCAGCGAACCCACTCCGTAGTGGCACCGCACGATGCCCGACGACTTGCCGGTCATCCCACCGCCGACGGTGTCCCGCTCGCAGACGATCACATCGGTGATGCCGCGTTGTCCCAACGCCCAGGCGGCCGCCGCGCCCTCGAGCCCGCCACCGACGATGACGACCGACGCGGTCTCGGTGCTCACAGCCCGGTCCCCGGAATCCAGTTCGTCCCGGCGAGCGGAACGCGTGCCATCGCCGACGCCTCGATCGAGATGGCGACGAGGTCTTCGGGCTCCAGATGCTGCAGGTGCGCCTTGCCGCACGCACGGGCGATCGTCTGGGCCTCCATCGTCATCACGCGAAGGAAGTTCGCGAGACGCTTCCCGCCGAGCACCGGATCGAAACGCGCCGACAGTTCGGGGTCCTGCGTGCTGATGCCCGCGGGGTCGCGCCCGTCCTGGAAGTCGTCGTAGAATCCGGCGGCCGAGCCCAGCGCCTCGTACTCCGCGGCGTGACGCGGGTCGTTGTCCCCCAACGCGATCAGCGCCGCTGTTCCGATGGCGACGGCGTCGGCGCCGAGCGCCATCGCCTTCGCGACGTCGGCGCCGTTGCGGATTCCACCCGACACGACGAGCTGCACCTCTCGGTGCACCCCCAACTCCTGCAGGGCCTGAACCGCCTGCGGGATCGCGGCCAGCGTGGGGATACCGACGTGTTCGATGAAGACATCCTGGGTCGCTGCCGTTCCACCCTGCATCCCGTCGACCACGACGACGTCGGCACCGGAGTGCACCGCGAGCTTCACGTCGTAATAGGTGCGGGTGGCACCGACCTTCACATAGATCGGCTTCTCCCAGTCGGTGATCTCCCGCAACTCGTTGATCTTGATCGCCAGGTCGTCGGGCCCGGTCCAGTCGGGGTGACGGCACGCGCTCCGCTGGTCGATACCCTGCGGCAGGGTCCGCATGCCGGCGACGCGCTCCGAGATCTTCTGTCCCAGAAGCATTCCGCCGCCACCGGGCTTGGCGCCCTGGCCGAGTACGATCTCGATCGCATCGGCCTTGCGCAGATCGTCCGGATTCATGCCGTACCGCGACGGGAGGTACTGATAGACGAGATGCTTCGACTGCCCCCGCTCTTCGGGCGTCATGCCGCCATCGCCCGTGGTGGTGGACGTGCCGACCTCCGAGGCGCCGCGCCCGAGTGCTTCCTTCGCCCCGGCCGACAGCGCCCCGAAGCTCATCCCGGCGATCGTCACCGGAGTAGAGAGATGCAACGGGTACTTCGCATTTCGGCTGCCGAGGACGACGTCGGTGTCGCAGCGTTCGCGGTACCCCTCGAGGGGGTAGCGGGACATCGACGCGCCGAGGAACAGCAGGTCGTCGAAATGCGGCAGCTTGCGCTTGGCGCCCCAGCCACGGATGTCGTAGATGCCGGTCTCGGCGGCGCGCTGGATCGCGGCGATGGTGGTGCGGTCGAAGGTGGCCGACTCCCGCAGGCCGCGCTGTTCGATGCTCAGTTCGTTGGTCATGGTGATTCTCTTTCGTCGTGTGGTCGTGCGCCGTCTCCGCTCCCTGAGGAGCGAGCTTGCGAGCGTCACGAAGGGTCTCGCACGCTCGGTCCCCAGACCCTTCGTGACGCGCCCTCCGCAAGCTCCGGACGCTCCTCAGGGAGCAGGCGGTTGCGCGCCCTCCGCAGGCTCCGGACGCTCCTCAGGGAGCAGGCGGTTGCGCACCCTCCGCAGGCTCCGGACGCTCCTCAGGGAGCAGGGGGGGACGCCCCTCGCACCTCAGGGAGCAACGGAGGCTCAGTACGCGGAGGTGTTGTCGACCTTGAAGTGATAGAGCTCCCGGGCCGACCCGTAGCGGGTGTAGTCGCGGGGATCGTCGTCGCCGAACCCGGCGGCCTTCAGCAGACCGGCCAGCTCTTCGAGGTGTTCGGCGCGCATCGGCTTCGCGATGCAGTCGGCGCCGAGCGACGCGACCTCGCCGCGCACATAGATACGCGTCTCGTAGATCGAGTCGCCGAGACCGTCGCCGGCGTCGCCGCGGACGACCAGACGGCCGGCCTGTGCCATGAACGCGCTGTTGTGCCCGACGTTTCCACCGACGACGATGTCGACGCCCTTCATCGAGATGCCGCACCGTGCCGCGGCGTCGCCCTCGACGACGAGGAGCCCGCCGTGCGCGGTGGCACCGGCCGACTGCGAGGCGTTGCCCTTCACGATGACGCTGCCGCTCATCATGTTCTCGGCGACACCCGTACCGGCGTTGCCGTTGATCGTCACCTCCGCCTGCTGGTTCATACCGGCCGCGTAATAGCCGACGTGCCCGTTGATGGTGATCTTCAGCGGGAGGTTGACCCCGGCGGCGACGCTGTGGGCGCCGGCTGGGTTGTCGATGACGATCTCTCCCGAGATGTCGCCGTGCAGCATCGAATTGATTTCGCGCAGGGCGGTATCCGCGAGGTCGAAGGTGTGATTGGGGCTCATCGTCTCAGCTTTCGCCGTGTCGGTGGAGGCGGGAACGGAAGGTCGGGTGGGCAACTCGGCGGTCATCGCGTCCATGCGTAGACGACCTCCGGCTCGGGCTCCCAGATGCGTGCGTTCGCCACACCGGGCAGCTTGGCCAGCGCACGGTACTCACTCGCCATCGCCACCCAGTCGTCGGTCTCGGCGATGACGGCCGGTTTGCACGCGATCGCGTCCCGGACCACGGCGAACGAGTCGCGGTTGGACACGAGCAGGGTGTAGAAGCCGTCGAAGGTCGCGCACACCTCTTTCAGCGCTGTCTCCACGTCTTTGCCCGCCGCCAGCTGGTGCGCGACGAAGCGGGCACCCACCTCGGTGTCGTTCTCGCTGTCGAACTCCACCCCCGCGGCGCGGAGTTCGCGCCTGATGGTGGCGTGGTTGGCGAACGAGCCGTTGTGGACCAGACACTGTTCGGGACCGACCGCGAACGGATGGGCACCCGAGGAGGTGACGGCCGACTCGGTCGCCATCCGGGTGTGTCCGACCCCTTGCCACCCCGAAGCCGCTGCCAGTCCCCAGGATTCGGTCAGTTCTCGGGGCGCACCGACGCCTTTGAGCACGGTGAGGTCGGACCCGAAGCCCGCGACGAGCGCGTGCGGGTATGCGGCGCGTGCGGCGGCCAGCAGTTCGTCGGCCGTCACCGCTGCCGAGGCCACGAGCGTGACGTCGATCGTCTGCGCCGAGACCGTCACGCCGAGTGCCGAGCTCAGAGTGGCCGACACCTCGTCGGGGACGACCTCGAGTTCGAGGAGGGAGATGCAGCCGTGCCCCGGGGGAGCCCAGGCGGGGTTGCCGTAGACGGCGATACCCGCCGAATCCGCTCCGCGGTCCTGCATCTCGCCGAGCATCTCGGCGAGCATCTCGCCGAGCCGGGGGTGGAGGTCCGGGTTGCGCAGATGCAACCCGACGATTCCGCACATGGTCAGGTCCTTACGTCGAGAAGTGGATGTTGCTGTCTGAGAGATGGTTCGGTCGGAGTCGGCGGTCAGAACGCGGTGAGGTACTTGTCGACCTCCCACGACGTGACCGCCGCGTGCCAGTCGAAGAACTCGTCGCGCTTGAGTCCGGCGAAGTACGCCGAGACCCGCTGCTGATCGTCCGGCCAGTCCTCCGGCATCGCGGCGTCGAGCGCGCCGGCGACCACCGCGTCGAGTTCGAGCGCCTCCACTGCGTGCAGGAGCGTGAGCGGCAGTTCGGCGATGTGGCCGGGACAGTTTCCGACGGCACCGGGATCGAGACTCCGCTTGATGCCGTCGAGTCCGGCTCCGAGGAGTGCGGCGACGGCCAGGTACGGATTCGCCGATCCGTCGCCACCGCGGAGTTCGACGCGATGCTCGTCGGGCACGCGGATGTAATGGGTGCGATCGTTGCCGCCGTAGGTGGCCCGCCGCGGCGCCCAGGATGCCCCCGAACGGGTCGCGGTTGCCCCGGTTCGCTTGTAGGAGTTCACCGTCGGGGCGATGACGGCTTGCAGGGCGGGCGCATGCTCCAGGATTCCGCCGATGAAACCGTACGCCGTCTCCGACAGGCCGAGTCCGCGGTCGTCGTCGGTGACCTGGGGGAACACCGGGTCCCCCGCCTGGGTCAGCGAGAGATGGAAATGCAATCCCGATCCGGTGCGCTCGGCGAAGGGCTTCGGCATGAAGGTCGCGATCATGCCTTTGTCCGCGGCCAGGGCCGAGAGCAGGTAGCGGAGTGTGACGACGCGATCTGCCGTCGTCAGCGCGTCGGAATAGGCGAAGTTCTGCTCGAACTGGCCGTTACCGTCCTCGTGGTCGTTGGCGTAGTTGCTCCAACCGAGCTGGTTCATCGCGGTGGAGACCGTGGTCAGGTGCTCGTACATCCGCGTCAGGCCGCGCACGTCGTAGCAGGGCTTGTCGGAGTCATCGGCAGCGTCGGCAGTGACGAGGGAACCGTCTGCTCCCCGCTTGAGCAGGAAGTACTCGACCTCGGCACCGACCCACGGCTCGAACCCGGCGTCCGCGGTCTGCGCGATGAGAGCCTTGAGGATGTTGCGGGGCGCGAATGGCCAGGGCTTGCCCTCGACATGCGGATCGCACTGGACGACGGCAAGGCCCTCTTTGATGAACGGGATGGGTAGGAAGGAACGGACGTCGGGGATCGCGATGAGGTCGGGATCCTTTGGCTCCTGCCCGATCGCGCCTACCGCGTAGCCGGCGAAACCTACGCCGTCGGACGCCAATTCGTCGACCGCCTCCACCGGCACCAGTTTGGCGCAGGGTTTGCCGCGAAGGTCGACGAACATCGCGAGGATGAACTTGGTGCCGTGCGTCGCGCAGAGATCGGCGAGGTCGCCGGTCGTCGTCTCGGTGGTTGTCATCATGTGCTCCGGGGGTCGACTCTAGGGGCTTCTGGTCCGCGTGTCCACTCTTGTGAACCTTTGTCTACTATTAGTAGACCTGCTGGATGTTTCGACCCTGTTTCGAGTTCGTGAGCGGTGGGTGTCGGTTTGCCCGACAACGATTTCCGCGCCGACCACGAAGACGGATCGGGGGCCCACCGGCGAACGGTGGGCCCCCGAGCTGTCGTGTCGGACGACTTCGGCGTCGATCAGACCCCGGCCGGTGGCGCCGAGGCCGGAGCGGACGCCGGCATCGCCTCCTCCACCTTCTCCGCGGCGCGCGCCGGTGACATCGTCGCCAATCCGCCGGCGTGTCCCACTGATGCACTGGGGATTTCGTAGGCGGTCTCGGCGTGCAGCACGGCGTCGAGGCCGGTCACCTCGGTCTCTTCGTCGACGCGCAGGCCGATCAGCTTGTCGAGTCCCTTCGCGATCAACCAGGTCATCACGAACGAATAGGTGCAGGTGATCAGGATGCCCGCGAGCTCACGCCACACGATGTCCACCGGACCGCCGAACAGGATGCCCTGGACCCCGGCCGGAGCGGCCTCGGTGGCGAACAGCACGATGCAGAGGGTTCCGACGATGCCGCCGATTCCGTGCACGGCGAAGGCGTCGAGCGTCTCGTCGATCTTGAGCCGGTTCTTGAAGCTCAGCAGGAAGGCCACGACCGCGGCGGCGAAGATGCCGACGCAGAGCGCGCCGAGCGGTGCCATGCTGCTCGCCGCGGGGGTGATGCCGACCAGACCCGCGACGGTGCCGGTGATCATCCCGAGCGAGGTCACGTGCCCTTCGCGCCACCTCTCGATGATCGCGAAGCCGATCATGCCGGCGGAACCGGCCAGCAGCGTGTTCAGGATGACCGCCTGCGCGAGGAAGTTGGCACCGAGCGCACAGCTGCCGTTGAATCCGAACCAGCCGAAGAACAGGATGCCGCCGCCCATGATGGTCATCGGTACGTTGTGCGGCCGTTCCATCCGTCGCTTCCGGGCGCCCAGCACGACGGCGAGCGCGAGTGCTGCGACTCCGGAGTTCATGTGCACCGCGGTTCCGCCTGCGTAGTCGACGATCTCGAGGTCGTTCAGCAGGAAGCCGCCGCGGTAATTGTCATCGACGTCGGCCGCGAAGACCCAGTGCGCCACCGGGAAGTACACCACCAGCAGCCAGATCGGCGCGAAGACGAGCCACGCCGAGAACTTCATCCGGCCGGCCGCGCCGCTGGCCACGATGGCGATCGTGATGGCCGCGAACAGGATGAACCAGGCCGCGTAATACAGGGTCTGGGTGGCGCCGGAGGCGTCGTCGGTGAGCCAGTTGGTCAAGCCGATGTAGTCGGTCGGGTTGCCGATGAGGCCCCACCCGCCCACCGACGGACCGGACACCAGCCCGTGCCCGATCACGACGTAGAGGACCGCCGTGATCGCCAGAGTGGACATGACCATCGTCATGATGTTGAGGACGTTCTTCGATCCGACCATGCCGCCGTAGAAGAACGCCAGGCCGGGGAACATCAGCAGGACGAAGACGAAGGCCGCCAGCATCCATGCCAGATCGGCATTGGCGGCGAGTATGGGTTCCATGAGCGATCTTTCGGTTCAGGGACTCTGCGAGAAGTCGGGTGTTCGGGACCGGAGCTCACGGGCATCATTGACCGCGCAGATAGGCGACGACACTGTCGCGATAGTCGAGAAATCCCTTGTAGGCGGCGATGTCCTCGCCGAGCGTCTCGATGACGGTCGCCAGTTGACCGGCCCACTCGGAAATGCGCTTCACCTCCTCGAGTGAGGCCATGAATGTCCGAATATTGAACGTCACCGCACCCGTCATCGGCAACCGGACGAAGTGTTCCAGCTCGATTCGCAGTCGTGCGCGGGCAAAATCGCCATCGGCGACCATGCCCGGGACGTCGCCGGCCCACTCCGGTAGTTCCTCGAGGCTGACGTCCAGCTTGTGTGAGTCCGACGCCGACAGCGTCCAGTTCACCCGGCGGTACACCTGATCGGCGGGTAGCCTGCGCAGGAACTGCTCGGCGCGGGCGACGATGCCTTCGCGGAGCATGCGGGGAACGGGTGCGTGAATCTCGTACATGTCCATGCCGACGTCGAACGACACCGACCATGCGGCGGCGAAGGTGACCACGCCGGCGTCGAAGTACAGGTGGCCGTCGCGTTCGGTGACGAGCAACAGGTCGTCGGGTATCTCTCGGGCCAGGAACTCCATCGGGCCGCACGGGAGCGTGGCCGCGTCCCCGAGGACGAAGCTCTGATCCGTGCCGAGAAGCCGGTTCCGCCAGCGGAATCGGCCGTCGCCGTGTTCGAGGAGCGTCATGTCGCGGGGGTAGGCGTGGGCGAGATCGCGGAAGTAGTACAGGAGCAGGTCCCAGCACGCGAGTTCCATACCGGGGCGCACCCGCACGCGTGTCCGATCGGCGTCGAGGATGCGCCGGCGCTCGGCCATGATCTCCGGGTACTCGGCGCCGCCGAGATCGACCAGGTGCCTACCCCATTCGCCGCCGCGAGTCGGCCGCGGGTTCCGCGCCGGCTCGACGTTCACGGTGTAGGAGAACTCGTCCAGGTCGTCCGGGAAGGGCCACGGCAGGTTCGCCAGGTGGTCGACCCTCCGGGTCGGGAACGAATCGATGCTCACAGGTCCACCTCGATGTCCTCGCCGCGCGACACACAGCACAGCATGGCGTCCCCCGCCGCTTTCTCGTCGTCGGTCAAGACGAAGTCACGATGCTCGATCCGACCGCTCCGCACCGGGATGCGGCACTCCCCGCACACGCCCTGGCGGCACAGACTGGACACCGGGATCCCGGTGTCGCGCAGTCGCTGCAGCAGCGACACACCCGCCGGCACGTCGACGCGGACACCGGAGGACGCCACCGTGACCGTGAACGGGTCGCCGGGCTCCTGCTCCGGCGCGGTGAATCGCTCGAGATGGACGCGCGCGCCGGGCCACCCGGCGGCGTCCGCGAGCCGCGTGTAGACCTCGAGCAGCGACGCGGGGCCGCACGCGTAGGCATGCGTGCCCAGCGGTTGGGCACGCAACCGATCGGCGATGAGCTCCGCGGTCGCCACGGCACCGGACACCTCGTGCAGCGTCACGGAGGGTTGCGCCGCGAGAGCTCGCAGATCATCGGCATGAGCACCGCTGCCGCGGCGATATGAGTAGACGATGTCGGTGCGACGTCCGTCACGGGCGAGCGCACGGGCATGGGACAGCACCGGCGTCACCCCGATCCCGCCGGCCACGAGCAGTGCCCCTCGCTGATCGAGCACCGGGGCGAACATCGAACGCGGACCCTCGATCTCGACGATGGAATCCTCGATGAGGTTGTCGTGCAACCAGTCCGAACCACCGCCGGCACCTCGACGCAGCACCGAGATGCCATAACTGGTCGGATACATCCCGTCGTCGACGAGCGAGTAGGCGTTTCGCTGTCCGCCTGCGGCGATGATCAGGTGGCTGCCCGGTTGATACGCGGTCAGGACCGGCGCGGCGCCGTCGACCGATCCGAACCGGAAATGGGTCACGTCGTCGGTCAGTCGGCGCACCGCAAGGACGCGCATCGGCCGGGGACCGGTCACGTAGGCGGGGTGGAGATGAGCCGGATACTCCCCCACCACGGGCGCGGTCATGCGTCGCCACCCGCGGCGGAACCCAGGAAACCTCCGACCACCGGCGAATGGTGTTCGTGCACTTCGAGATCCCGAGCACACCCGGGGCACGCGACGACCCCGCCGACGACGACATCGACACAGAAGGTGTCCCGGCAGTGCGCGCAGTAGAGCGGCAGGTCGCGGGTGTGGGTAACATAGGACGACAATTCGGCTGCCACCGCGCCGGCAGTGCGAGCCATCGCCAGCGCGGTCATCACGTCATACTGTCCACCGGTCACCAGGATCCGGGTGCCGATGCGGCACTCGGCCAGAGCCGTCCGAAGAGCCGAGCGGTCGTGCGATCCGACGAGGGAATCCAGGACCAGCAGCCGCGTCGGGCCGGCAGCCTCAGCCGCCGCGACCCAGTTCCGGGACACATGCGCGACCCCCGCGTCGTCTCCGATCGCCACGACGAGGAACTCGGACCCGGAGGTGTCGACGGCCGGCGGCGAGGTGGGCCAGCGCGGCATCCCGGGACCGGGTGTCGTGGTCGGTACGGGCGCGGCACCGCGCAGCCACTGCGCCGCACGATCCCGGAACTTGATGATGCCCTTGTAATCGGCCATGTCACCGGGCAATTCGGCCAACACCTCCGCGGTGCGCCGACGCCAGACCTCGACGCTCGCGAGTTGTTCGAGCGGCAGCATGTAGGTCCGGATCAGGAACATCACCGCACCCGAATCGGGTAACCGGATGAGATGTTGCACTTCCACCCGGAGATGCACCCGTCTACCGAACTCGTCGTCGGACACCCGCTGGATGGTCTCCCGGTCGGGCCCCCACTCGTGGTAGATCTCGGTCGAGACGTCGAGTCGACGGTCGATGGTCAAGGTCCAGTTGGTCCGCCGGTAGGGCTGATGGGGTTGTAGACGCTTGAGGAACTCGTGTGCGCGGGTGATCACGCCTTCCTGGCGTACGCGCGGCACCGGGCCGTGGATCTCGAGAAAACTCATCCCGACGTCGAAGCCGAAGCTCCAGTCGGCGGCGAAGGTGACGACGCCGGCGTCGACGTACAGCTGGTCGTTGCGCTGGTCGAGGAGCGCGATGTCCTCCTGGATCTGAGAGGTGATGTAGCGCAACGGTTCTTCAGGGAGAGTCGCCGGATCGCCATAGCGGAAGCGCTGCTCGATCCCCAGGATCTCGTTGCGCCACAGCCAGGTGTCGGCGCCGGTCGGCCGGAGTCGCATCTGTTCGGGATAGGTTTCGTCGAGCTCTCGCATCAGGGTCAGCATCGCGTCCCACGCGGCCGGGACCATGTGCGGCAGCACCGCGTGGCGGGTTGGATCGGCGGCGAGGATCATCGCGCGTCGGTCGAGTTCGTCTCGGTACTCCGAGTCGATGTCGACCACCGCAGCGCCCCATCGGCCGGCCGCGGTGGTCACCGGCGTCTGAGCGGGTTCGACGTTCGTGCTGTACCGATAGCGGTCCTCGGGGAACGGGAACGGGAAACCGGCGACGAGGCCGGCCAGTGCGTCGGCCCCGGTCGACGGGTCGGACATGGTCGTCACAGCGGAACCTCCAGAATGCTCGCGGCGGCCGCGCGTGAGACACACGGCATGATGGCAGTTCCCGCGTTCTTCTCCTCGGCGCTCAGGTAGAGGTCGCGGTGGATCGGGGTACCGCCGGCGACCGGGATGCGGCATTGGCCGCACACTCCCTGACGGCAGAGATTCGGCACGACGACACCCTCGTTCTCGAGGGCATCCAGCAGGCTCGTCCCCGATGGCACGTCGACCGTGCGGGCCGATGCCGTCAGCGCCACGCGGAACGGGTCACCGTCGTCGAGGGCACCGACACCGAAACGTTCGTGGTGCACCCGTGACCCGGGCCAGCCTGCGTCCGCGGCGGCGTCGACCACGGCGTCGATCATGGCCGGTGGCCCGCACACGTACAGGTGCGTCCCGATCGGTTGGGTCCGCAGCGACCGTGGGAGACGATCGGCGAAAGAGAGACGGTCGGTGAACAATTCGGCACGCATCCCGGCGAGCGCGGTGACCTCGTCGAGATGAGCCGCGGCCGACTCGCGAAAGACATAGAGGAGTTGCACGTCACGACGCCACCGCACCGCGGCGCGCAGGTGCGACACCATCGGCGTGATCCCGATCCCGCCGGCGATCAGGAGATGCTTGCGCGCCCGGGCCATCGGTGCGAACGCGCTGCGCGGCACACCGACGGTCACGGTCGTGCCGACGTCGAGCTCGTCGTGGAGCCAGCGCGACCCGCCTTTCCCGTCGTGGTGGCGCAGCACCGAGATCGAATAGTGCGACGGATGTGTGCCGTCACCGGTGAGGCTGTAGGCGTTGGTGACGGGGCCCGCGTGCACGACCAGGTGGCTGCCCGGGACGTATCCGGGCAGCGCGTTCCCGTCGGGGTCGGCGAGAGTGATCGTGCGGATGTCCCGCGTGGGGTTCTCGATTGCGGTCACGACGAGTTGCCTCGTCGCCGCGGCAGACGCGCGGCGCAGAGCGGGCTCGGTCGTGCTCATCTCGGCGACTCCGGTGTTCATGAGACGGTTTCCTCGACTGATTCGGTACCCGGACAAAGAGGTTGGGCCGTCTCGGCGTCGACCATGAAACCGAGGTACTGCCCGGTTCGGCGTGAGACGTGGTGGTACACGAGCAGGTCACGGCGGCACCCGGCACACGGGACTACGTCGTCGACGGCGGCGGTTGTCCGGGTCACCGCTCGACAGTGTGCGCAGAAGACCTCCACGACGACCCCCTGCCCGGTGTTCACCGGCGCGACCGCGATCTCGTCGTCCTCCAGCCCGGCGCCGAGCGCGACCGCACGCAGTGCCAGTGCCGATCCGACCTCCGCGGTTATCCAGACCCGAACGCCGACAACGGCGTCGGCCAGCACGCCGGCGAGGAGTGTGGCTGCGGAGTCGGTGTCGGAGTGGATACGCCGGGTGGCACGCGGTGGCAGATCCGACTCCCAGCGAGCAAGGGTCTCGGCGACGTCCCCGACACCGACCAGCACATAGGAACTGCCGGTCGGCATCGGCGACGTCACCTGGCTCGGATCACCGGGGCGCGCCCAGGTCGGCACGCTGGAGAAGGCGATCTGCGACATGGCCGCGGCTCAGAGGAGGGTGGCGTCGCGCAGCCCGGTGTAGAAGGCGAGCGCGTAGTCGGGGGTGCTGAAGTAGATCTTCGATCCCTTCGGGAAGAAGATCGCGTCCTTGGCCTTGGCCACCGTCTTCTGCCCGGTCTCCTTGTTCTCCAGGAGGAACTCACCTTCGAGGACGACCTTCATCTCGTCGTACTCGTATTCGTAGTACAGCGGTTCGTCGGTGTGGCGCAGCTCGAAATAGCCGCTGCACATGGGACTTCCGTCGGGGTTCTCGTAGACGTCTCCGATGAAGCCCTCGGTGCCCGGGTACTCGGCCTCGGGCATCTTCGGCAGATCCTCGTATCCGCCGCTGGTCACGCGGAACTCCAACGCCTTGGCACTCTCGATGGTCACGATGCTCCTTCACGGTTTCACGGGGCGTACTCGCGGGAAGCGGTACGTCGATGACTTTCGGGGATCCGCCGCAGGGCGATGACTCCCCTCAGTGGACTTTGTCCCCTCTTATGAAACAAGCATTGTGTTTCGGACGTGTGACGGCTCTGTAATGCCGTGCTACACACCCGACCCGCCTCCGACACCGCGCACCGGCGCTGCTCGTTTCGGGCCCCGGCACGACGGGTACCGCGGACGGCAAGCCGGTTCCGCCTCATGCGAGCGATCCGGCCCAGGTGCCCGGTTGAGAACCCAGCCGGGCACCGCCCGGCGGCCCGGTGCCCAGCGGTCGAGTCTCCCGGCCCGACGCGTACATCTTGCCTCTTCGCGCAGGGCGGCAACGTATCCCACGGTCGGTGTTGCGCCCCGTGACAGACTCTGACAACATACGTTCTCAGTTTGATCGGAGGGATCTGTGGGACAACGACGTCAGTGGGAGACGATGGTCGCCGCCGCCGGACACGCGGACGCGACACGTCGTGCGACCGGTGTGCTTCGACCCCGGCGGAGGGTCTGACGTGCGGCCCACCTGTACCTCGAACCCGGACGCGTGGTTCCCCGAGCAGGCGGCCGGCGCCCGGAGCCTGGCGAACCGTCACGCCCTCGACGGGTGCGTCCGTTGTCCGATCCGTTCCAGCTGCGCCCGCCTCGCCCTCGACGACCCGACCCACCTCACCGGGATCTGGGCGGGTGTCTACGTCCCGCCGCCCGGCAATCAGCACCGGGCGCGGGCCCATGCACTGGACCGGTTGCGCTCCATCGGCTTCCCGCAGGCGATGCCGCACGAGGACCACCGGACGACGGCATGACCCCGAGCGGGAGGCCGGCCTGGCCGACCCCGCGACGCGCGACCCGGCCACCGGCGTCGCGGCTACCTGAGAGGTAGTGGCTCTCACGACGTCCGACGCCGACTCTGGGATCACGACGATTCCCGGAGGAGGTGTCCCGATGACCACTCACCCGACCATCGCGAGCCCGCGGCCCCCTGCGCGCGGTGCGCCCACGACGACGAGTCCACGCTGGCTGACGGCCGTGATGCGGTGCGACCGGGCCCTGTCGTCCTGGTTCATCGGGACGGGTTTCTTCTTCGCGCCGGTCCTGTTGATGCTCGACCCGTGGCCGGTTGCCGTCGTGATCGCCTGGGTCGCGATCTCGGTGTCCGGGCTGTGGCTCGGGCTGCTCGGCGTGTTCATGGCCGCCGGTCTCGCCCAGGTGCTGCGCGCCGGCGAGGAGATTCCCGACGAGTTCTGGTCCGGCCTACTGGATTACCGAATCCGGTGACCGGCGCGGCGTCGAGAACCGAGCGCCCCGACCCCGGCCGTCGCCGCGTTCACGACCGCGGTGAGGGAAGCGGTGAGCACGGATCGGTCCGTCCCCGCGGCCCATCCGGCCTGCTGACCATTGCGATACTCGACGAGCGTCATCGCCGTGCTCTCGTTCCCGGCGCCAGTGCTCGTCTGGTGGAGACCGAGGATCTCGACCGCGAACCCGATGTCGGCGAGTGCCGCGGTGAGCGCTTCGACGGGGCCGACGCCGTCATGGCTGGTGGTGGTCTCACCGCCGCTCGCACGGATCGTGATCGTCGTGCTCCGGTCATCCGTCACGACGCCGACGAGTTCGACCGGGGCGTCGGCCGGGATCGCGAGATAGGTGCTGTGGAAGATGTCCCAGAGGTTGTCGGCGGTCACCTCGCTGCCGGTCTCGTCCGTGTGCTGTTGAACGTGACGAGCGAAGTCGATCTGGAGCCGGCGGGGCAGTTCGATGCCGTATCCGGTCTCGAGCAGGTAGGCGATGCCACCCTTGCCGGACTGCGAATTGACCCGGATGACGGCGTCGTAGCTGCGTCCGACGTCCGCGGGGTCGATCGGCAGGTAGGGCACTCTCCACTCGAGGTCTCGCTCGGGCCGGCCTTCGGCGGTCGCCCGGAAACGGTGCTCGGCGAAGCCTTTGCTGATCGCATCCTGATGCGTGCCGGAGAAGGCAGTGTGCACGAGGTCTCCGACGTACGGGTGGCGCGGGTGGATCTCGATACGGTTGCAGTGCTCGACGGTGCGGCGGATCTCGTCGATGTCGGAGAAGTCGATCATCGGATCGATGCCCTGGGCGTGCAGGTTCAGCGCGAGGGTGGCGAGATCGACGTTCCCGGTGCGTTCGCCGTTGCCGAAGAGGCATCCCTCGACGCGCTGCGCGCCGGCGAGGACGGCGAGCTCTGCGCAGGCGATTCCGGTGCCTCGGTCGTTGTGCGGGTGAACGGACAGGATCACCGCATCGCGACGAGCGAGATTCTTGTGCATGTACTCGATCTGGTCGGCGTACACGTTCGGCGTCGCGATCTCCACGGTGGCGGGCAGATTGAGGATGACCGGCCGTTCCGGGGTCGCCTCCCACAGCTCGGTCATGGCGTCGCAGATGTCGAGGGCGTACTCGGGTTCGGTGAGGTTGAACACCTCCGGGCTGAACTCGAAGCGCACGTTCGGCAGGTGCCCGGCGAATTCGAGGACGTCGCGGGCCCCCGCCGTGATCAACTCCCGCAATCCGTCTCGATCCTGGCCGAGGACGACGTCGCGCCACGTCGGTGCGGTGGCGGTGTACATGTGGATCACGACCTGGTTGTGGATTCCACCGATGGACGCCACGGTTCGCTCGATCAACTCGCGTCGCGCCGGCGTGAACACCACGATCGCCACATCGTCCGGAGCGATGTCGGTCTCCGCGATCAGACGGACGAAGTCGTAGTCGGTCTGCGAGGCCGAGGGATAACCGACCTCGATCTCCTTGTAGCCCATCGCGACCATGAGCTCGAAGAAGCGCCGCTTGCGCGCCGGGTCCATGGGCTCGGCCAGTGCCTGGTTCCCGTCGCGCAGATCAACCGGCACCCACAGGGGCGCATGGGTCAACCGGTTGGCCGGCCAGTCGCGGGTGGTGAGCGGTACCGAGACCCGCGAGTACACATCTCGGTAGCGATGTGAGGGCATCTGCGAGTGGCGCTGCCGATTCCACGCCGGCGCGCCCGCCGGGATCATGTCCGTGGGCGTGGAAAGTGTCGAAGAGGTGCTGCTGCTGGTCATTGCCTGGTCCTGTCCGGGTCGTTCACAGTCGGTCGACCGGCGCGTGTTTCGGCCCCACGTCGGGGAGCCGGTCAGGCTAGGCCCCGCCGTGGCGGCGAAGGAGGAGAGACCAGGAGTCGGACACGACGCACAAGCTACCACAACTCCTCAGACAAGTAGAGGAGTTGTGCGCGATGGAAGAATGCCCCCATGCCGACCGTGCGCCGCGAATCCCTCGCCGAGCAGGCCGCCGAACTCCTCCTCACGCGAATCCGCGACGGGGAATGGGAGGTCGGCGGCAAACTGCCCGGTGAGACGACGCTCGCCCCCCAGCTCGGCGTCGGCCGGTCCACCGCGCGGGAGGCGATCCGCATCCTCGCGGGTCGCGGTGTCCTCGCCACCCGCCAAGGGGCCGGCGTGTTCGTCACTGCCACCGACATCCCCGCGAGCTGGGTGGTGATCCTCCAGCGCGCAGACATCGTCGCGGTCATCGAGGCACGGACCGCGATCGAGGTCGAGGCTTCCGCTCTTGCTGCCGAACGTCGCACGTCTGCCGAGCTTCGTTCTCTACGAGGGGCTTTGGACGATCGGAACCGCCACCGTGCCGACCTCGACGTGCATGTCGAGACCGACCTCGCCTTTCACCGCGGCATCATCGTCGCAGCCCACAGTCCGGTGCTGCTCGAACTGTTCGACGGCTTCGAATCCCGGAGTCGTCGGGCCATGGCCGGGATGCTCCGCCTGCGCGGCCACCACGGAGACGACGTCGACCAGGACACTCACGAGCACATCTTCGAAGCGATCGCCTCACGCGATCCCGAAGCGGCCGCAGCTCTCACCCGGGCGCACCTCACCGTGCTCAAGGAACTGCTCAGCTGAGGCCGGCGGCGAACGTCCGGCCCGGCTAGACCGGCTCGGGCACTCCGGCAGTCGGCGCACCGGTTCGGCCTCGGACGAGCGCGGCCGCCGCGATGAGAACGACCGACAGGCAGGCCGCGACGACGAATGCGAGATGGATGCCGTCGGCACCCGCCTGCAGCGGGTTGACCCCGTCGTCGACGGCCGACTGCGTACCCCGGGACATCAGGGTGATGAACAACGCGGTGCCGGCCGCTCCGGCGACCTGTTGGATGGTGCTGACCGTCGCGCTGCCATGTGAGTACAGTTCCGGGCTCAGCGAACCCAGCGCCGAGGTCATCAGCGGGGTCAGCCCGAAAGCGATGCCGGCGCTGAGGATCACGTGGGCCGCGATCACCATGCCCAACGACGACCCGGCGTCGAGCGTGGTGAGCAACCAGGTCCCCGCGCTGACGGCGACCGTGCCGGGTAGGACCAGCGGTCGTGCGCCGACCTTGTCGAACAACGCTCCCACGAACGGCGCCAGCAATCCCATCACGAGACCGCCGGGCAGCAGCACGAGGCCGGTGGTCAGGACGTCCTTGCCCATCACGTTCTGCAGAAAGAGCGGCAGCAGGATGAGGGCGCCGAAGAGCGTCAGCATGAAGCCCGCCATCAGCACGACGGCCAGCCGGAACGGTGCGATCGCGAAGGTCCGCAGATCGAGCAGCGCCAGACCGCGGTCGGCGAGTGTGAGCTGTCGCGCGACGAACAGCGCCAGCGCGACGGCGCCGACGACCAGCGGTACCCACGGCGGGACCGGCGCGTGCCCGCCCGCGGATTCCCCGATGCTGCTCAACCCGTAGACGACCCCACCGAAGCCCAACGCCGACAGCGGGACCGAGATGATGTCGAGTCGCGCCGGCCGCCGCTCGGTGACATTGCGGACGAACACCCCGCCGAGGATCAGCGCGCCGATCGCGACGGGCAGCACGATCCAGAACATCGCTCGCCAGCTGAGGGACTGCAGGATCAGACCGGACACCGTGGGCCCGATGGCCGGCGCGACAGAGATGACGATGGAGACGAGCCCCATTGTGCGGCCGCGGTTCTGCTCTGGCACGACGTTGAGGATCGTCGTCATGAGCAGCGGGACCATCAATGCGGTGCCGGACGCCTGCACCACGCGAGCGACGATCAGGAGCTCGAATCCCGGGGCGAGCGCGGCAACGAGGGTACCGACCGTGAACAGCGTCATCGCCGCGATGTAGATGGAGCGGAGCGTGAACCGCTGCATCAGGTATCCGGTGATCGGGATGACGATCGCCATGGTCAGGAGGAATCCGCTGGTGAGCCACTGTGCGGTGGCGGCGGTGATGTCGAGGTCGGCCATCAGGGTGGGCAACGCGACGCTCAGGATCGTCTCGTTGAGGATCACCACGAAGGCCGCGACCAGCAGCACGCCGATCAGTAGCACGGCGCTGCGCTCCGTGCTGGTGTCGGTGCGGTTGCCGGTGCCCTGCAGGGCTGCATTCTCGGTCACTGTCGTTCTTCCATCGCGTCGGTCGTCCGGTCGGTCACAGAACGACGCTACCGGAAGGTGGCAGAGACTGCCGCAGTGGCAGTAGGTGCCACCCGTGCGGGGTGCCGCGCTAGTCTCGATCCATGCCAGATTCCTCCGAGACCGGCGGACTGCGGGCCCGCCGGCGGGATGCGACGCGCATGGAGATCCACGAGGCCGCGGTGGAACTGTTCGAGCGCAACGGATTCGACGAGACGACGGTCGACGAGATCGCCGCCGCTGCCGGGGTCTCCCCGCGGACCTTCTTCCGCTACTTCCCGACCAAAGAAGAGTGCGTGCTCTTCGACCGCTTCGGTTTCGATCAGGCACTCGACGACCATCTGGCCGAGATCGATCCCGACACCCTGGCTCTCGCCGACATCGAGCGCGTCTACCGAGCGCTCCTGGACGGGTTCGGCGACCGCAGCGACGACGTGTCCGCACACTTCGTGCGGGTGCAGAAACTCGTGCTCGCGACACCCACTCTGAGTAGAGCAGCACTCGGACGCTACGCCGACAAGTCACGCCGACGACCCGAAGCTCTCGGCGACCGCAGTTCCGCGCGCACCCGGGGCCAGATCAGGATGATCCTGGAGATCGCCAATCTGGAGGTCCAATGCGCCTTCGAGGAATGGGTCGACATCAACGAGGGCGCAGGCGCATCGGGGACGGCCCGCGCGCTGGTGGATGTCTATGACGACGTGTGTCGTCGGATGCGGGAGTTGTAGGACGACGCGTCAGGACGCGACGTCCAGCACCCAGGTCACCCCGAACCGGTCGGTCAACATGCCGAAACCGGAGCTCCACTGCGACGCCGCGAACGGTTCGATGGTGGCGGCCCCGACGGACAGGCCGTCCCAGAAACCCTGGACCTCATCGAAGGTCTCGCCGCGAACGGAGACAAAGAAGGTCGCGTCGGTGATCGTCATCCCGTTCTCCCGCCTCGTCGAGTCGACAACCGGCGCCGAATCGGCTCCCGCACCTGGGACGTCATAGGCCATCACCCGGAACCCGTTGCCGGCCATCACCGTTCCGAAGACCACGTGATCGGCGTCCGGCGCGTCGGCGGGCATCCCGAGATCGCCGTAGGTGCGGAGGACGATCTCGCCGCCGAATACCGAGCGGTAGAACTCCAGGGCTGCCCGCGCGGTGCCGCGGAAGTTGAGGTGCGTCGTGGTGGTGATCATCGTTCTCCTCGATGGTGTCGGCGCCAGGCATTCCCCGGCTGCACGACCAGGATGGCCTGCGAGTAGGTCACATTCTGTCCGCCACTACGCCTAGATTCGTGTGATGAGCACACCGACCGCTCGGCACCTGCAACTGCTGTCTCTACTGCAGACGCGACGAGAGTGGCCCGGCGCGCTCCTGGCCGAGCGCCTGCAGGTCAGTCATCGCACCGTTCGCCGGGACGTGGACGGTCTGCGGGCCATGGGTTACAACATCCACGCCACGATGGGACCGGAGGGCGGTTATCGGCTCGACGCCGGAGCCCGACTGCCCCCACTTCTGTTCGACGATGATCAGGTGATCGCGCTCGCACTCGCGCTGCAGACAGCAACCGCCACCGGCGCGGACGTCGGCGAGTCGGCCGCACGCGCTTTGGCGACCGTCAGGCAACTGATGCCCTCACATCTCCGCCATCGCCTCGATGCGCTCCCCGCGGCCGCCACTTCCGCCGGTGACCCCACCGATCTGGCGTCACCGGACGTGCTGAGTGCCATCGCGGACGCGATCCATCACCGTCAGATCCTCCGCTTCGACCACCCGCGCCATCCAGGTTCAGCCGGCTCCTCGGAAACACGTTCCGCTGCAGGCTCGATCGAGATCTCCCCACCGCGCCGGGTAGAACCTCACCACCTCCTGACGGCACGGCAACGCTGGTATCTGGTGGCATGGGATCTCGACCGGCACGACTGGCGCATCTTCCGAGCCGATCGCGTGAGCCCGCGAGTACCCACCGGCCCGGAGTTCACCCGACGCGCCCTCCCGACGGGGGATGCCGCATCGTTCGTCGGTGCACGATTCAAGGGTTCGACCGGTTCCGACACCTGGCCGTGCCGCGGCAAAGTGATACTCGACCTGCCCGCTCGCGCAGTCGCGCCGTTCGCCGGTGACGGCACCGTCGAGGAGCTCGGATCCGCCTGCTGCAGCCTGGAGATCGGTTCCTGGTCCTGGATCGGCATGGCTGCATCGCTGAACCGCTTCGACTGCGCGGTCGATGTCGTCTTCCCCGCCGACCTCGCGGACGCCTTCCGCATGCTCGCGGCTCGAAACACCACCACGGCCGACACGTGGTACGGGAGACGTTCCGAGTGAACGACGAACATGAACGGACACCGGTGCGCAGCGACGCCGCGTCGGGGACTACCCGACGCGCACGATCGCCGGCGGCGACCAGGACAGGTCCCGCGGCCCGTACAACCGAAGCATGACCCGGAACTCGCCGGGCGGACACGGTAGCCAGTTCGCCGCGGACGACGGTCTCGCGTGCTGGAGGAGGAGAGCGAGCGTCCCGTCGTCGTTCACCTCGAGACCGGGCGTCCGGTCGGTGATCGCATGGCGCCCGATGACGTTATCGCACAACAACCCTCGCCGGTGGTACATCGTGAGCGACCAGAAGTGTTCCGCTGGAGGGAGATCGTCCGGCGCGAACGTGATCGAGTAGTTGTGCGCTCCGGTCAGTGACCGCCCGAGGTGGTCCGTCTCGCATACCGGATACACGGCCTCGGTGGCCGGGTTGATGTAGATCTGCGAGTACGCCACTGCCGCTCGGAGAAGCCGAGCTCCGAGACGTGGTGCGCGATCAGGTCCTGAAGCCGCTGCGCCGCGACCAGGTCCCCGGCCACAGCAGGGTCGACGAGGATGCGGATCGCCACCAGGGCATACTGTCAGTCCAGCCAATCCAGGACGGACGCCGCGGTCCAGCTCTGCTGCATGCTGCCGAGCGGCTCACCGGTGAACGGTTCGTAGTACTCGGCGAACGAGCCGTCGGTCGCCTGCCGGAGCCCTTCCTCACGCAGCCGTGCCGACCGTTCGGTCCAACCGCGGCGGGCGAATGCCCAACTGAAGAGCCAGGTCATCACCGGCCAGACCGGGCCGCGCCAGTACTCGCGGGGCCGGAAGTCCGCCGAGATCGGCGACGTCGACGGCGGGACCGCGTAGCGCAGGTCCGGGTGACCGCAGTACCGCGGGCCGTCGAAGAGGCGCAGCAGGGCGCGTTCGCGGTCCCGGGAGAGCCCGCCGCACAGCAGCGGCGCGAACACCGCGATCGTCTCGGTGTTGATCCACGAGTTGGCCCGTAGGTCGAAATCCCGTGCAGAGCCGTTGCGGTCGTTGGCAGCGGAGACGACCCCGGCGCGGAAACGGTCGGCCCACGCGCGGAGATCCCGGACATCCGACCGCGGTTTGGAGTAGTCCTCACCGATCGTCGCCAATACATCGCAGGCGACGGCGAAGATCGCGCTGACGAAGACGTCCTCGACCGCGAAGCTCATCGCCTTCGGGAGCAACTCGTCGTCGTAGTTCGCCCGCTTCATCTGCTCGACGAGCCAGATGTAACGGTCGTACTCGAGGTCGGTGGGTCGCATCGAGAAGTCGTCGACATGGTCGAGGTCGGCGCGCTGGTATGGCGGAAGGTCCGCGCCGGGAACCACATTGGCGTATGCGGAGTCCCAGCGGGGCGAATTGTCCATGCCCGATTCCCAGCCGTGGAAGATCGTGATCCGGCCGCGCCCGTTGGGATCCCGAGCGTGCGCCAGCCAGCGGTGCCAGCGGACGAGAGAGCTCCACCGCCGATCGATGAACTCGTTGGCGACCGCCCGTGTCGTCCGACCGTGGCGTCGGGAGTGATCCAGGATCCGCTGCACCGCGATCGCGTGAACGGGCGGCTGGGTGATTCCGGAGGTGTCGGGGAAATCCGGCGCGCACTCGGCCAGGCGGGCGCACTCCCAGCGAGCCGGCCCGGGGAAGTATCCGTCGCGGCCGTTGGCGAACACGATGTGCGGGATCATGCCGTTGCGCCACTGCGCCGACAGCAGGGTGTCCATCTCGATGACGGCTCGTTCCACCGACAACGGCGCCAGACCGACCGTGACGAATGCGGCGTCCCAGCTCCACATGTGCGGATACAACTTGGGCGCAGCGCTTGTCATCGTGCCCAGGTCGTTGCCTCGGAGCAGGTACGCGGCGCGTGCCGACAGCTGCGTTGGGGTGAATCCGTACCTGGCCACGTCGACGATTGTGCCCCGCGACGTCGGCGTCTGCTCATCGAGCCCGAGGCGACTCCCGGTCGCGGATTCCCACTAGGGTCGAGGCATGCCCACCGCGTTGATCACCGGGGCGAGCCGTGGCCTCGGAGCCGAGATCGCCCGTCAGCTCGCGCCGACCCACGACCTCCTGCTCGGCGGACGCCCCTCCCCCGAACTCGACAGACTTGCCACCGAACTCGACGGGGCGAGCACCTTCGCCGTCGACCTCACCGACTACGACGAGGTCGAGGCCGCCGTGGAGGCGATCAGCGAACTCGACGTCCTCGTCCACAACGCCGGAGTGTCCAGCAGCCTCGAGCCGGTCGCGGAGACCCCCGTCGAGGAATGGCAGCACGTCCTCGAGGTCAACCTCATCGCGGTCGCCGAACTCACGCGGCTGCTCCTGCCCGCGTTACGGGCAGCCGGCGGCCACGTCGTGTTCATCAACTCGGGCGCCGGACGCCGGGTGAACCCCGGCTGGACCCCGTATGCCGCGAGCAAGTTCGGGGTACGTGCGCTGGCCGACGGGTTGCGCGCCGAGGAACCGGGCCTCCGCGTGACGTCCGTCTTCCCCGGGCGCATCGACACCGACATGCAGCGCGACATCGTCGCCATCGAGGGAGACGACTACGACGGGTCGCGTTTCCTTCGTCCCGCGACCGTCGCCCGGGCAGTCGTGCAGGCCGTCCACACCCCGGCCGACGCCCACCCCGAGGAAATCGTGCTGAGGCCGACCGGGCGGGGGTGACCGCTGCCGATATCGAGTCGAGTCTTCCCTACGACGACCTCACGATGTCGTCCAGCTTCCAGCTCCGATCGAAGTAGCTCTCCAACGGGCCGTACAGACGAAAATACGAGAACCAGTGCTCACCGGGGATGGTCTGTATCCAGTTGCTCTCCCGGCCGGCCGGTGCGGTCGGGCCGAAGTGGAGATCGACCGAGCCGTCGTCGTTGTAGGCCAGATCGTCATCCCGTGAACCACGGTCGCCGCGCTGCTGGTCGTTGTCGACGAGGCACCGCGTGTCGGTGTCGTACACCGTGACCGACCAGAACAACTTTGCGGGCGGATCGGCGGGCACGTGCAGCGTGTAGCTCTCCGCGCCGTCGAGCCACCGGTCGTCGCTGTCGGTATAGCAACTCAGATAGGCCTGCCCGAGGCCCGGCGTTGTGCTCTTCATCGCTGCGGAGAAGCTCACTGCCTCGTAGAACCATGCGGCCCTCTCGAGGAGTTGATCGTGGAACTGCGCACGTTGACTCGAGTTGTCCAGCGCCAGCACGAGGTCCCAGTGTCGGTCGGCCCAGTACGTCGAACCCGGGAACCGTTTGGCGAATGTATTCGCCTGGGCCATCAGTTCCCCGGCGGCAGAGGCGGTCTCGAGGATCGTGGTCAGTCTCGAGTCAGGTGCGAACGACTTTCCCTTCTCGATGCCCAGCGTGGCGAGCATGGCCGTGTAGAACCGGTCCCGCTCGTCGACGACTTCACGTTGATAGATGTCGTGCAGCCGGACCCAGTAGTCGAGTCCGCGGGGTTGATCCCCGGACCAGGGACGGCCCTGCGGGGACACCACCCTGGTCACCGGTGGGTCGGTCCGTTCGGCGAAGGGGTAGACCCTGACCTTGTCGACCAGTTCCTGAGCACGGGCCGGGTCTGCATCGAGGGTGCGGAAACCGAACATGATGTTCATTCCGGTGGCGCGTTGGAGATAGAAGCCATCCGCCGCGTCGGGCACGGTGGCGCCGGGCGGAATGACGAGGTGTCTGCCCCCTGACCCGGCGTCGGGACCCATTTCTCCCATGACCCCGATCTCGCGCTGCCAGAAGTCGGACAGACCACCAGCGGTCGGCCCCGGCGGGAGCTCGATCACCAACGGACCCGTGTCGTTCAGGTCGAAGAAGTTCAGGATGTACGGCGTGGTGGCGTTGGCGGTGATCAGCCCGAGCCGGTCCCGGTAGGTCACATAGTGGACGATGTCGGACTCCGTGGCACCGAACACTTCTCGGTGCACCTTCTGCCATTGCGCGTACGACACCAACGGCAGCGCCCAGATGTAGACCTGACAGGCCATCTGGTAATCGAGCTCGTCGAACACCAGAGGAAGGTCGTCTCGGTGCGGGAGTCCGCCGTCGCGTCGGACCTGCCCCAACCGGCCGGGCAATGCGCTCACGAGAACCTCCGGGATCGGGCACGCGTGGTCCGCGTGGGTTGCCAGGATTGCCGGGTCCACCAGCCAACCCAGTGTGCATCATCGCAGCGGCCGACACAGCCTGACTCCGAGACGGTCAGAACTGCGTGGATGTGTAGCGCCCGTCGGCGCGCTGTCAGAGCTGCTTGAGGTCCGACTGCTGCCAGACCGCGCGCATCGTCGACACCTTGCCCTCGGCGTCGAAGACCATGATGTCGACGGGGGTGATCTCGAAAGCCAGCCCGGCGGTCTTGGTGACCAGGGTGAACTCGAAGACGGCGGTGTCGCCGGCGATCTTCTTCCACTTGAGCGTCGCGGTGCGCTCGTCCATCCCGGTGATCACCGAGTAGAACTCGACGAGCTGCTCGCGGGTGTCGCGGATGTCGGCCCCGATGGGGTCCTCGACGGTCGCATCGGCCGCGTAGAGGTCGGCGATCTGTTCGGCAGTACCCGAATTCAGCAGCTCGATGTAGGCATCGACTGCGGCGTCGATCTTCTCGGCGAGCCCGGCTTGTTCCACGGTCATGAATCCTCCAGAAAAGTAGAACGTGTTCTAATTCGGCACGGTAGCACGGCGTCCGTCAACCGGTGGATGATTTCGGCGCCCACGCCCGGTTGTTTGATACGTTCGCCGCACAGTTCTCCCACGTGCGGAAAGGCCGGTGCACCTCTCGATGACCGAGCCGCCGCGCGTTCCGCCACCGCCGACCGGTGAGCCCCGATGGCAACCGCCCGATGTCTCCGACGAGTGGGCCCCGGTCCCGTCGGTGGAGGCGCCGGCCCGTTCGCCGGCACCGCCGCAGCAGCCGGCGACCGTGCCCGGGCCGCAGCCCGCATGGGGATCCGCCCAGTGGGGTTCAACCCAGTGGAGTTCAACCCGGTGGGGTCACCCAGGATCCACACCGAACGCCTCGTGGGCGGGATGGGGGCAGCCACCGTCGGTGTCGGCCGGCGTCCTGCTGCAGCGGATCTTCTCGACGACAGTCGCGGTACCTCGGGTGTACCTCGGCCTCGTGGGCCTGTCCTGGATCGCGGCGGCGGTTCCGCTTGCGTTCGCGAGTTTCTGGCTGGTGGCCGCGGACGCCACCCGCGACGATCCGAGCACGTGGGCGTCGGGCATCGCACCGCTCTCCGTGTTCCTCGCGGTCGTCTTCGTACAGTGGATCGTCGTGGCGGGCACGCTGGGCGGTGTCGCCGCCCACGCCGTGACCCGCCATCGTGTCGGTTCACGTCCGACCCTCGTCGACACGCTGCGGCACGCCCGGCGGTCGCTCCCCCGACTGCTGGCCTGGACGGCACTCCTCGGGCTCGCCATCGCGGCGGCCTTCACCCCGGCCCTCGCGCTGTTCGGCCTGGGCGTCACCTCCGGCGGGCTCGTCCTGCTCGCCGGGAGCCTTCTCCTCACCCTCGTCGCGCTCGTCCCGGTCACGTGGCTGCTGGTCCGCACGGCGTTCACCGCTCCGGCGGTCGTGGTGGACGGACTCTCGGTGCGTGACGCGATCGCCCGCTCGGGTTCGCTGACGGCGGACCGGTTCTGGCGGACGTTCGGCGTCCTGGCGGTCATGCTCGTGCTGGCGTGGGTCGCGATGACGACGATGATGTACCCGTTCGATCTGGTGGGATCGATCGCCGACACGTGGTTCGGCACCTCGGACTCCGGCGTCGCCGCGACCGTTCTCTCGGTGATCGGCACCGTGGTCGCATCGATGGTCGTGCAACCGGTCCTGACGGTCGTGCCGGCAGTCCTCTACGACGATGCCGCGTCGGTCCCGACAGCGTTTCCCCCGGGTGGGGGCGACCGGTGATCGGAGTCCTCGCGGCGCCGTTGGACCCCGACAACGAGCAAGCCCGCCGGTGGGCCGAGCAGGAACTCTCCGAGTCCGACTACCAGCCGCCCGAGCCGTCCTGGCTCGACCGCTTCGGTGAACGTGTCTGGGAGTGGATCGCCGACAACGTCTTCGGCTGGTTCGGCGGATCCGACACCCTGCGCGCCATCGTCATCGTCCTGGCGATCGCACTCGTGCTCGGACTCGTCGTCGCGGTCGTCCGGCACCTCCGCCGCAACCCCCGACTCCCCCGGACCACCGGCTCGGCGTCCTCCGAGACGGTGCTGAAAGGGCCGGCCCGGTCGGCGGCCGACTTCCGGTCCGACGCCGAGTCCGCCTTCGCGGCGGGACAGTACGACGCGTGCGTGATCGCCGCCGTACGTGCCGTCGCGCGCCGCGGCATCGAGCGCGATCTGCTGGCCGACACGCCCTCACTCACCGCCCACGAGGTGGCTGTCGACCTCGGGCCCCGCTTCCCCGCACAGGACGCCCGGTTGCGCGGTGCGACAGACCTGTTCGACGCCATCGCCTACGGCGACCGCCACGCAGACTCCGAATCCGCCCGCGAGATCCTGGACCTCGAGCGGACTCTCTCGTCCACACGACCGGCCGAGGCCGACGCCCCACGTCCGGGCCGACTGGCGGTACCCCGATGACCGGCACCGCGCAGGCGACGCCACCGCCCGGGCCGGTCACGTCGTCGCCGCAACGACCGGCCGCCGCCAGAAACAGGACGCCGGCGTGGGTCTGGGTGGTCATCGTCCTGGTGATCGTCGTCGTGGTGGCCGGCATCGGACTCCTCGGGATCACCGCACTCACCGGCGTTCGCGGTACGCCCGGGCCCGGCGTCAGCAACGACCCCGAGAATGCCCAGCCCACCGGGTCCCGCGCGCTCGCGCAGATCCTGGACGATCACGGGGCGGACCTGCGGCAGGTGCGCGGACTCGACGAGTTCACCGACGCTCCGCGTCCCGAGCGGGGGACGACCGTGGTGGTGAGCTCGACGTCGTCGCTGAATCCCGGTACCACTCAACAGTTCCGCGAGCGCGTTCGAGACGCCGACCGCGTGATCCTGATCGCGCCGGACAACACCGTGCTGACCGCGCTCGATCTGCCCGTCACCTCCGGTTACGGTGCCGGCCCGGCCGCGGTCGCCGCAGGGTGCCGCACCGCCGACATCGACGAGACCGACATCGTCGCCTCCACCCCCTTCGGATACTCGACGACGTCGACGTCGGCGACCGCCTGCTTCACCGCCGGTGCGGCGTCGAATCTCGTGATCGTGCCGCGGACCGCGGGGCGCCCCGAATACGTCGTCCTCAGCGGTGAGATGCTCACCAACGAGCGACTGGCGCAAGAGGACAACGCGGGCGTCGCCATCCGGATCTTTGCGAGCTCCGACGAGATCCTCTGGTATGTACCGTTCTTCACCGACCAGGTGGCGTCCGACGACGACGAGTCCGACATCCCGGCCGCCGTCGGGCCGCTGATCGTGCTGGCCGTGTTCGCCGTTCTGGCCTTGATGCTCTGGCGCGGACGGCGCTTCGGGTCGCTGGTCACCGAGCCACTCCCCGCGGTCGTCAAGGCCGTCGAGACCACCCGTGCACGGGGCCGGATGTATCACCGCGCCGGTGCCGACGCCCGGGCCGCGGCAGCGCTGCGCATCCACACACTCGGTTCGCTGGCGTCGTATCTCGGCCTGCCGTTCGACGCGGCACGGGCCACCGACGCACTCTCCCGACCCGACTGGGAGGCCGTCGTCGCGCCGGCCGAGACCGCGGACCCGTCGGTCTCGGCGATCGTCATCGCCGCGGCCGGGGCGACACACCGCGACCTCGGCGAGGTCCGTGCGCTGCTCGCGGGTCCGCTCCCCACCACCGACGCCCAGCTCGTCTACTTCACCGCCGAACTGACCAACCTCGAGAAGGAAGTCCGACACACACCATGACCGTCGACCCGTCCCGCAACCCAGGCCCCGGTCCGACCGCCCGAGACTCTGTCGCACAGTCGGACCCGTTCGCGAAGGCGTCCGCCGGCCCGCCGCCGGAGAACGCGTACCACCGACCGGGCGGACCGCCGAACCGCGCACGCGATGCGCTCGGGGCCGTGCGCGGCGAGGTTGCGAAGGCCGTCGTCGGGCAGGACCCGGCAGTGGCAGGCATTTTGATCGCGCTGCTCTGCCGCGGGCACATCCTCCTCGAGGGTGTTCCCGGCGTCGCCAAGACGCTGCTCGTCCGGTCGGTGGCCGCCGCGCTCGACGTCGAGACCAAACGCGTGCAGTTCACCCCGGACCTCATGCCCGGCGATGTCACCGGATCGCTCGTGTTCGATTCCGCCAGCTCGGAGTTCACGTTCCGGGAGGGGCCCGTGTTCACCAATCTCCTGCTGGCCGACGAGATCAACCGCACCCCGCCGAAAACGCAGGCATCCCTGCTGGAGGCGATGGAGGAGCGGCAGGTCACCGTCGACGGCGACCCACGCCCGCTACCGAGCCCGTTCCTCGTCGCGGCGACACAGAACCCGGTCGAGTACGAGGGCACCTACCCGCTGCCCGAAGCCCAGCTCGACCGTTTTCTGCTGAAGGTCACGTTGCCGCTGCCCCCTCGCGATGACGAGATCACCGTGTTGACGCGACACGCGTCCGGATTCGATCCGCGGAACCTGGCCGCCGCGGGACTCCGACCGGTCGCCTCGGCCGCCGACGTGGAGGCCGGCGCCGAGCAGGTCCGCCGGGTGACGGTCGCGCCGCAGGTCACCGCCTACATCGTCGACATCGCCCGGGCCACCCGGTTCTCCCCGTCGCTGGCACTGGGCGTCAGCCCGCGCGGCGCCACCGCCCTGCTGGGCACGAGCCGCGCATGGGCGTGGCTGAACGGTCGCGACTTCGTGACGCCCGACGACGTGCAGGCGCTCGCGCAGTCCACGCTGGCGCACCGCCTGTCGTTGCGGCCGGAAGCCGAGCTCGAAGGCGTGTCGGTGGGTTCGGTGCTCGACGCGGCGATCAACTCGGTGCCCGTCCCCCGCTGATGTTCCTCACCGGCCGCTTGCTGATTGTGGTGCTGCTCGGCGCAGTGCCTATCCTGACCTGGCCGAATTACGCTGTCCCCGTGCTGTGGGCGCTGTTCTGCGTCCTTCTCGTCTGCCTCGACATCGCGATGGCGGGATCCACGAAGACGATCACCATGTCGCGGTCGTCGCCCGGTCCTCTCCGGCTCGGCCAGAGCACGACGTGTTCGATCGCAGTCACCAATCACGGTTCGACGACCTTCCGTGGCGTCCTGCGCGACAGCTGGCAGCCCTCGGCCGGCGCGTCGGGGAACACGCATCCCGTGGCCGTCCCGCGCGCGGAGACTCGTTCGGTGGCAACGACTCTGACCCCCACCAGGCGCGGTGATCGGCTGGCGGTCCGGGTCGTCGTTCGTCGGGTGGGTCCGCTCGGCCTCGCCGGACGCCAGCGGTCCGTGCCGCTGCCGGGGCGGGTCCGTGCACTCCCGCCGTTCGACTCACGGCGGTTGCTGCCGTCGCGGCTGGCCCATCTCCGCCAGCTCGACGGCAGGTCAGCGGTGCGGGTACGCGGACAGGGCACCGAATTCGACTCGCTGCGTGACTATGTCGAGGGCGACGACGTCCGCAGCATCGACTGGCGCGCGACCGCCCGGCGTCGCTCGACGGTGGTCCGCACGTGGCAACCGGAGAAGGATCGGCACATCGTCATCGTCCTGGACACCTCTCGGACGTCGGCGGGGCGTGTGGGCGACACCCCGCGCCTCGACGCGGCCATGGACGCCGCTTTGCTCTTGGCCGCGCTCGCGTCGCACGCCGGCGACCGGGTCGATCTCATCGCCGGTGACCGCCGGGTCCACCGACGGGTGGTCGGCGTCGGCCGCACGATGTTGCTGAACAGCCTCGTCACCGCGATGGCGGATCTCGAACCCGCTCTGCTGGAGGCGGATTGGCCGCTGCTCGGGGCCGAGGTCGCCAAGATCGGGCGACAGCGCGCACTACTTGTCCTGCTCACGCCTCTCGAACCCGCGGCCGTCGAGGAGTCGCTGCTGCCCCCGTTGGCGGTACTGGCGCAGCGGTACAAGGTCATCATCGGCTCCGTCGCCGACCCCGCGCTCGACGCCATGCTCGCCGAGCGCGCCGACGCCACCGAGATCTACGACGCCGCCGCAGCAGCCCGCACACTCACACTGCGCGACCGAACAGCCACCGCAGTGGGTCGGCTCGGGGTCGACGTGGTGGATGCGCCGCCGGACAAGCTGCCCGCCAGGCTCGCCGATCACTATCTGTTGCTCAAGTCGCGGGGGTTGCTCTGACCGGTGCGACTCGCGCTCTTCGTCATGACAGTGACTGTCCGACCACCGCTTTCAATTATGAATCCCAGCGGCGCCCATCACGTGAGGTGTTGTAGCTGGCACCGGTGTCGTTGCATTCCCACAGCTGTATCGCGCGTCGCCCGAGACGATTGTGAGCTTGGTCTTGACAGGCAACCTGCAGCCTCTGCTCTCGAGGCGAGACGACGGACACCGACAGTCGACAGCAACCGACACGCTCCGCTGCCACATGCACAGTCACTAAGGATGTGGACAGTCGAGTGCCCGCATCCATTTCAAACTCGTTCTCGCGCCTCGCCGATAACGATCATCATCAGTGGACGATGGGGTTGGGAAGACGGCGGCTAGTCACTTATTTGAGAGTTTCGGCGGTGAAGTATCCGCGTACGGCCGATTCGTCACCGTCGATCTCGACCAGTCCGGCGGCGGTCGCGTCGTCGAGGCTAAGTGCGTTGGCGGCGAGGCCGAGAGCGAAAGCGGGCTCGGTGCGAAGGACTGCAGCGAGTTCGCGGTCGTCACGGCGGCCGACGTCGAAGCCGTGGCTTGTCGCGTGAAGCTGGAGTAGGGGCCCGCCGACGTCGAGACCGATAGCGGCTCGCTCACCGATCGCGATGCGCGAACCGAGGAGTGCGGGGATGGCAAGCGTGAGCCACTCGACGCGGAAGGCGTCACCGCCGGGCCCGCGAAGCATGAGTGGGGTGGACCAGCAGATCAGGCTTGCGATCGGCTGCCGGAGCTCGGCGCCCCACGGGGTCAGAGCGTAGTGAACGACGCTGCCTTCGCCGGCTAGTTGCCGCTCGATGACGCCGGCGGCCTCGAGGTCGCGGAGCCGATCGGCGAGGAGGTTGGTGGCGATGCCAGGGAGTCCATCGATCAGATCCCGGTACCGGGCGGGGGCGAGGAGCAGCTGGCGGACGATGAGCAGATTCCATCGGTCGCCCACGACTTCAAGAGAGCGGGCGAGCCCGCAGTACTGGCCGTAGGTTCGCATTGCATCTCCTTGCGTTTGCTTGACGTTCTCAAGTGTAGATGAGATCGTCAAGCACATCATTTGATGAGGGGGCCCGACATGTTCGATGCCGCTCACGCCGTGCGACCGGGCTGGGTCGACGACGGCCTGTTTCCGTTCGAGAGTCACTTCGTTGGCATCGACGGCAACACCGTGCGCTACGTCGACGAGGGTGCAGGACCAACGCTGTTACTTCTGCACGGTAACCCGACCTGGTCATTTCTCTGGCGCGACGTAATCTGCGAGCTGCGCAATGACTTCCGTTGCGTGGCGCTCGATTACCCAGGGTTCGGATTGTCTACGCCAAGAGCTGGCTACCGGTTCCTGCCTGAAGAACACGCTGAGGTCGTCGCTGCGTTCGTCGACACCATCGGCCTGACCGGCGCCACCCTGGTGGGCAGGATTGGGGCGGCCCGATTGGTCTGGCCGCCGCCCACCGGCGGCCCGGTGCCTTCGAGAGGTTGGTGCTTGTCAACACTTGGGCCTGGCCGGTCAACGGAAGTCTGCACTTTGAGGCGTTCGGCCGCATCATGGGCGGGCTTCCGGCCCGCTTCCTGGTTCGGCGACTCAACCTCCTTGTCAATGCGTTCATTCCGACCGGCCACATGCGAAGAAAGCCGACCGAGGCCGAGATGACTCACTACCGTCGGGCGCTCGACACATCTGACCGCCGCCACGCATCGGCGGTACTTCCCGGGCGGGTTCTGGCCAGTCGAGCGTTCTTCGCCGAGATCGAGGCCAGCCTGCCCAGTCTCGCTGACTTGCCAACTCTGATCGTGTGGGGTGATGCCGACATCGCGTTCCGATCACAGGAGCGCAAGCGTCTGGAAGCAACCTTTCCCCACCACCACACTGCGATAGTCGAGGGCGCAGGCACCTACGTAGAGTCTGACGCACCGGCGGAATTCGTCGCCGCGGTCCGCAGCTGGGCATCAACGTCGGCGCCCGAGTGACGAGGGGCCGACAGTTAGTCGTCGGCCAATTTCGGCATCATCCCGACTCAGCACTGTTGCTCGACAGCTGAGGTACGTGAGTCCGCGGCTCAGCCCTTTTCAAGACCCGGCGGGTGTGGCGCTTCGCTCCCAAGCCATTGTCCGGTGGATATCCAATGTTCGTCTCCGAGGACGCGGCGGTGTCGGTCTCGCGATGAGCGGGGCCACTAGAATCAAGGCGTGACCGGAGCCGACGACTCGACACGTGACCACGACGGTCTCCCGGATGATCCCGGTCCGACCGACGACGATGCGACATCCGCCGCGGACGGCCCGGACGAACCCTCCGCAGCGAACGATAGGACCGGTGGGTCGACCCGTCGTCGGAGCGACCGGCTTCCCGTCCGACGCGACGATCCCGACCGTCCCGGACCCGGGCGCCGGATGGCCGACCTGCTGGCCCGCACCGACTCCAGCGCCGGGGTCGTCAAGGCGGCTCGCGCCGCACGAGATCTGATCCCGCACAACGAGAACCCGATCACCGGGCCGCGTGCATCCGACCGCGTGGCACGCCTCATCAGCGAATCCCGGACCGAGAAACCCAGTGCCATACGAGAGCTCGGCCTCGCATCGATCCAGGTGTGGCAGGCGTTGGTGACCACACGACGTCGTCGATCCGATCGCACCCCGGTCCCCGCCACCATCTTGTTCACCGATCTCGTCGGATTCTCGACGTGGGCCCTGCATGCCGGAGACGACCAGGTCCTTCAACTCCTGCGCGACGTCAACGGAGTCACCGAGAACATCGTGCGCAGCCGCGGCGGACGCATCGTCAAACATCTCGGCGACGGGACGATGGCCGTGTTCATCGACGGTGTCGAGGCGATCGAGGCCGGTCACGAGGTGATCGTCGCCGTGAGTGCCCTGACGATCGGGGACTACCGGCCACAGCTGCGAGCCGGTCTCCACACCGGCGAACCGCGGGCGGTCGGTGACGATTTCCTCGGTGTCGATGTGAACGTCGCCGCTCGGGTCGCGGCAGCCGCGGGAGCCGGTGAGCTGTTGGCCAGCGGAGCGACCCTCGAGGCCGCCGGCGCCGATCGGTACGCCACTCGTCGCCGGCGATTCCGCGCCAAGGGGGTACCGCGCGACATCGAGGTGTTCGCCGTCGTGCCCCGCTACTCCGACTGATCGATCCCCGACCTCATGAAGGTCCGACAGTCGAATCCTTAGATCGCGACCAACAAACCTTGCGTCAGAGAGCACCGAGAACCGTTCTCCCCCAGCCTCATTGAGGTGCCGATAACGATGGGTTATGTCATCACCCCGACGTAGGCGCCAGCACGATTCCTCAACGCCGACTTCAGCGCAACATCGAGCCGGCGGCGGCGCAGACCGCCGCGGGTCTAGTGAGCGTGCCGGTTCTGCGCGGCGTGTAGTTGACGGTGCGCGGCGGCGAGTTGGTGGCGCAATCGAGCGTTTTCGGCAGCGAGATCCGGGTTGTGACGGTGTCGGCTTTCTGTGGGGGGAGCGGCCGCGTCGGGTGCGGTGGGCCTCCCGGCTGTAGCGGCGGACGAGGCTCTGATACGGGCGAGGATGTCAGGTTGGGTGTAGATCCATGAGCGTGCGACGCCGGCGGCGCGGGCGAGTCCTGCGACAGTCGTGGGCGCAGGGTGAGCGTCGAAGGCTGCGAGGGCACGTCGGCGGGTGGCGGCGTGGCGGCGGCGCGCGGCCGCACGCAGATGGGCACTGTTATCGGCGTGCATCAACGGTGACCTCCACGGCGATCCCTGCGGCGGGGGTGGGCGGCTGACGGCGACCCGCCCGGTTGTCGAAGAAAATGACCAGTAGGCGCATTCCACCTCCCGATCGACGGATCGAACATGTGTGCGAACTGTAGGGGGTGGGGGTGACAACCGGGCGGGTCGAGGTGGGTCGGGTGCGGTCTGGGTTACCGGGCGGGTGATCGTGCCGCTTGGTCGATTCCGGTGGCGGCGCGTAGCTGTTCGGGGTCGTAGCCGTTGGCGGCGTTCATGTCGCAGCGGACCGTGCCGTAACCCTCGGGGAGGCCGTTGCCGTAGCCCTGGCCGTCGGTGTACTGGTAGGCGATCATCTGTGCGGCCAGGTCGCGGGTGCCGGCGGTAAACCGCGGCCGTGAGCCGTAGGAGGGGACGACGAACCCGATCGGGGGGCGGGTGGGCCAGATATGGGCGTCGTGTGGGTTGAGGTAGCCGATCACGCGCCGCGGACGACCGTGGATATGGGGGCCGCGCCAGTCGCTGATGCCCCAGACGAGCCGGTTGATCGAATCGCTGTTGTCGCCGGTGATCTGTCCGCCCCACGATTCGACGTCGACCATCGACACGACGTCGGGGCGGTTCTCGCCTTGCATCTGTCGATGGGTGGCCAGCACGTCGCGCCAGTTGCGCCGGTACACGCAGTAGACGACGAGTCCCCGCAACCGGCCTGAATCGAGCCACGACCTGGCGATATTCCAATTGTGGGCGAAATTGCGGTCACGATAGGTGCCGTCATTAGATCGAATCGATAACCATTTATAGGGATAACTGTCATCGATAGTTGGCTGCCATTCGGAAATATCGGCAAACAATGTGTCGGTCATTATCTTTACTCCATTTCTGATGATTCAGGGGGACTTGTCGGGACGGCAGGGGACGAGTCGTTCGGTGACGCTTCGCCGCCCTGATTTGACCGCGCTAGCCCGCAAACCCATTGGTATAAAGCCACTCTCAGGTGTACCGCAAGCTGCCGACAGATGCACTGTCGGAGGTTTTAAAAGTCCTGTGTGATCTGCGTTGTTGTGTGGAGGACTGGTGTCCACAACGCATTCTGTGGCACCGGCTGGCTAATTTCTGGCGTCAATTCATGGTGTGGCCTGGAGTGATGCGGAATTGTCGGTGTCGGATGCCAACCTGTCGTTAGCTCGTCACCTCGTCGAGCATCCGACGCCACTAAACGGCGATGGATTTTCATCACTCGCAGGGAGTATTCGTAATGCACGACAACACCACCCCCGAGGCCACGGCCGCGACAACCACCCTCGAGGACACCGCGCCGGCCGTGCCGGCCTTCGCAACCACTGCCGCGGTAGCGGCCGGCTGCCAGATCTACCCGCCCACGACGTTCCAGGTCTGCGGGGCGATCCGCGACAAGTACAACCAGATGGGAGGACCGACGAGCTTCCTGCTCCTGCCCAAGTCCAACGAGCTGACCAACCCGGGCAACACCGGCAAACGATCAGAGTTCATCGGCGGCAACATCTACTGGTAGGCCGCCACCGGCGCCCACCCGGTAGCGCACGAATTCCTGTTCAAATGGGGTGACCATGGCTATGAAACCGGCTTCCTGAAGTACCCGAAGACTGACGAGATCGTGCTGTCTGACGGCATCAGCCGCCGCCAGGAGTTCCAGGGCGGCCACATCTACTGGTCGCCGGCCACCGGAGCGCACTCGATCCAGGGCCTGATCTACGACAAGTGGAAGGCCCTCGGCGCCGAGACCGGTGTGCTGAAGTTCCCGGCCTCGGATGAGATCGTCGCCCCCGACGGCAAGGGCCGTTTCACCACCTTCCAGGGCGGGGCGATCTACTGGAGCCCGGCAACCGGTGCGCACCCGGTGTACGGGCCGCTGTACCTGTTCTGGGCTCACTTCGGCTACAAGGCGGGCAGCTTCGGATACCCCACCGGTGATCCGGTTTACACCGGTGACAACGTTTCGCAGCAGTTCCAACGCGGCACGTTGCGGCTCTGGGACGGATACCTCGAGGGCATTCGTCCGGTCGACGATTCAGAGGCAATCACCTATGCCATACCAACACCTATCCCGAGTACACCATCGAGTTCGATTTCAGCCGCTACGGGATCACTCCCGACCCGAACGGCACCAAGGCGGAGAACAACCGACTTGGTGCCCAGGCAATTGGCGCCTACTTTGTGAATGAAGGCCGCCCGATGGCAGCAACCTTGTGGCAGCGGTTCTACTCCAACATGGGGCTGTCGTACGGGATTCCGACCGAGCTGCTCGACCAGTGGAACGAAGCCGATCACACCGCCTACGTCGACGACGACGGCAAACCGCTGCCTGCCCCAGCGGCGGTTCGGGCAGCCAATCGAAATCGTGCGGTGGCCCGAGCGATCGAACAGGCCGACAAGCTCAACAAGCGGGTCAAGGTGGTCGTGTCAGACCCCTACCGGGTCGTGACCGGGGCCGGGTCGCAGAACAATGACCACGTCCAGTCGTTGGGCAGGTACTCCATGGCGGCGGCGACCGCGGTGATCGCGTCACCAGGGCCGGTGGGCAAGCACCCGATCCAGCTCGCGCAGCAAGCCCATATCCAAGATGGCTACGACTTCAAGCGGGACAACCCGGGAGCCGACCCGCAGGCTGACGCGGCCGCTGAAGTGGCCGTGGATGCATTCGAACTGGGTATCGCCAAGTGGTTCTTCATCTACGGAAGCGGCTCGCAGATCTTCTGGGAGGGGCTGCGCTGATGTAATGGAGCGCGCGGCGTGAGCGCCCCGCCCCCTCCGCGACGAGGGGGCGGGGCGCTCAGGTGCCCTGCACGATCACATACAGCTGCGAGACGCCGCTACCAGCAACGAGCACCAGCGCCTTTCCGCCTGGCGGGACAGCCTGGTCATTGGGCTCGTCTGCGGCCTGGCTAACCTGCATGCGTGTTGTCGGCGTGCACGACAAACCCAACTTGGTGAGCGCGTGCACCTGCACCACCAACGGACTACTGCAGTCGGTGTCACGGAAGGCCCCAAACGCCGGGTTGGCATCTGACATCGGCTGCGGCTCAGCGAAGACTGCTGCAGGTCCGTCGTAGCGCACGTAGTTGCTGGGCGACCCGGGAAAACCCGTCGGGTTGTTCACACCCGCAACGAACCTGAATCCCGGCGGAATGACCACACCTGACTCCGTCAACGTCGACCGCGCCGTGTCCTCGTCCAGAGCCTGAATCTCGAGTTGGGGTTGCGGATCATCGGCGCACCCCGACAACCCCGCGACAGCCACAGCAGCCGCGGCGGCGAGCACCGCAGGACTGCGCCACTGAGCAATCCCGGAACCCAAGCCTGTTGATGCGGTTACTCGTTGTCGTCGACGTCTCGGCATCGATCTACCGTAAGCCATGGGTGTGACGGGACGACCTGACTGCATTCACCGATTCTGACTGTAGGTGGCGGCCGCTTCGGAGCCGTACCGTTGAGGCATGAGTGGGGTATGTCAGGTTGCAGGGGGCGGGTCTTGCCGACTGCGCGACCGACACCACCTGCACCATGGACGGACTCGTCACGGAGACAGTCCTCTACGCCGCTTGGTGCTGGTGTGGTGTGCATCTGGCTGGTGATATGGCCCGTCGCCTTATGGTCGGTCGCGGCCGAACCCACAGGGAAGCTGCGGGGAGCGATCTGGGCGGTGGTGGTCACAGCGCTACCGTTCCTCGGCGCGATCGCCTTCTGGACGCGTAAGCGATGGATGCCACATGAGCCAGGGATTCCCGTTCCGTAAGAAATCAACCAGTTGAAAGAATCTCGTTCATTGTCCTCTCGGCGAGGAGACGCACCGCACCGCCAGGCCTTCAATTTCGGGGTTGTGCGGCCTGCGCAGGTCGAGACCGAGGTCGACTGGCGCCGCGCGGGGTCAGGCTCGAAATCAGCAGTGGTTCCAAGTCTTCGGTCACGGGCACCCGGATCGCGTGGGGAGGGCTGCAGTGGTAGGTCAGGAGCCGAGTCGCCGGACTGTCATCGGTGGCTCGGCTACGTCCCCGCGTACAGAACGAACAACTGGGTGTGCGACGGGGTGGGGTTCAGAACGACGGCATGAGTGCCAAGGTCCAGGGATTGGCCCCCGTGCAGTCGCTGGGTCCGAGTGATCCTCGCGCCACCGCCGGCGGGACAGGTCAACCCCAGCTCGACGAGCTCTTTGCTGGCTCCAGGTGCGGGGATGGACGCGCACGGCAGATCCTCGAACTCGATCAAGTCGCGACCGACGTCGGCGGCGCGCAACGTCCGGAACTGATCGGCAGGCCCGTCGTACCGGATGGCGAACGCCGAGGTGCCGACTGAATTTATCGGCCACACAAAGCCCTTGGAAAACGTGAAGCCGTCGGGCACGTGCACCCCTTTGCCTTCGACGCGAGCAGCAGCGTCGTCTGCGTCGACGCTCTTGCGATAAGGCGGCTCCTGAAACCCGCACGCGCAGGCCAGCATCCCGACGCACAACATCACCGCCAGGGCCACCACACACGAACGAAGTCGGCCGAAGCGGGTCATCTCTCTCCTGATAGAAGTACGCGCGACGAGTACCGAGACCGCTGCTGGGAACCATCCGATTCTATGCGTAGAGCAGGGGACAGCAGCGAGACCGCCGGACGTGTCAGGATCGGCGCATGGCGTACACCTACCGCGACTTCGGATGGCTCGCGATCGACTACCCCTGGACGACCAACGCATTCAGCATGGCTTACGTCAGTAACGCCGACCCTCGTGAGGTGATCGCGGCGCTGACCACTCGATCGCTGCCGAACACGAAAGGCCTCGAGGGTGTCAACGAAACCAGCTGGGAGCACTTCGAGGTCATCGGAGCCGCCCAGCTCGACACCTGGACGATCACCGTGGCGCCGACCAGCCTGGCCGCCGGCAGCGACACCGATATGGCTGAACTGTCTCGCGGCCGCGAAATCGTGTCGCTGTCCCGAGATGTCGAAGCGGTCAGCGTGTTCACGATCTGGCAAGACGGCACCCAGGTCACCAGCTTCGACCCGCTGCTGCGTTCGGCGTATACCCGCGACCCGAACGCCGGCGACTGGCCATCACTCATGCAGACCGCCGTCCTCGAGCCCGATCCCTACGAAGACGGCACCGGCGACGACGGGTTGCACCACATCATTGATGGGTCTCTGGCGATGGCCGCCAACCACACCGGTCTCGCGATCACCCCTGAATTCCTGCGCACCGCCGAATTCACCTGCGGCGAAGCTTAAGAACGCTGACGCGGGTGCCCCCGCAGGGAGCATGCTTATGTCAGTTTCGTGGGTGAACACCTGTCTCCCAATCATTTTGAAGCGCCGATAATGTTGGGTTATGACGTCGGAGCTGGTGAGCCGTTGTGCTCAACATCGAAGCCCACCGCCCGAACTCCGCCCGTCAGTCGTCGGGGAGTTTCACTCCCCCGCTCTATCCCCACACGCGACAGATAGACGCTGCCCAGCCGCCAGTCAAGCCCGGGGGCAAAACCAACCCTCATGTCGACATCCTAATTCGCTTCTCGCGCAACATCACTCAAGCACCGACAATCACTTTATGCCAGGTAGATGGGTGCGGGGCGCCGGGAACGAGTGCCGCCTACTCGTCCCGCCGCCGGGTGGCGAGGATGGCGATGAGGGTCTGGATGGTGGCGCGGTGCGGTTCGGGTAGGTCGTCGATGTCGGCAGCCAGACGCAGCAGCTGCGGCCAGGTGGCATTCGCGGCCTGCACCCGTTGTGCCATCGACTGATCTTGGTGTTGGTGGTGGAACTCTCGGGTGAAGAACGCGATGTCGACGCCGAAGCCGTCGGCGACCGCCACGATGATGCCGAAGCCGGGTTCGACTGCCCGTCCGCGGCGCAACGACGAGAGCATCGGTTCTCGCAACCGCCCCGCCCGAGTCTGATTGGCGCGACGACACACCTCACGCCCAGTCAACGGCACACCCGGCACCGCGCCCGGCGTGTGCTCGAACAACGCAGACACCAACTCCGCCCACGACAAATCGCCACCTGCGATATCATTGCCGGGCAGGCCATCCGGCGATTCGCCCACCATCACACCTCCTCCGCCATCCGGGGCGACCGCGCTATGCCGCCCCACGGACGGGAGCAACGTTGCGCCACGACCAGCAAACCCACAATGTTGCTTCTGTCACAACCGGCAGTTTCCGATAGTGAATGTCGGACTCGTGTGGTGAACTTCCCGTATTCACGATAGCGAAGGGTCGGTGTGTTGATGTTGATGATCGGGGATGGTCTGCGGGGCAGCGCGCGTCGACGTGTGGTCACGGGTGTTGCGGCGGCCGCAGTCGCGGTCGGTGCGGTTGCCGGGCCCGGTGCTGCGGCCGCGGCCACCTTTCCCGATCACCACATGTCGAAAACCACCGCCGACGGATGGCGGGTCACCGCCATCAAAGCCGACGAGAAAGTCCGCAGCGTCGCACCCCTCAACCAATCACCCTGGACCCGTGAAGGATTCCTGTCACTACGCGGCGAAGGACGCATCACCGGCGCCGGCCGTACCGCAGTCTCGGCCGGCACCATCACCGCCGGCTTCCAGATCGGCTGCAACACCGACGTCACCTCCGGGATAACCCTCGGCATCACCGCCGGCCCCACCGCACAGATGTCGATCTCCTGGCCACCAGCACTGATCGTCGGCGCCCAAGCCAACGGCAACATCTCCACCACCTTGAAACCCGGCACCATCGCCAACATCCCCTTCGGCACCAAAAAACTCGCCGGACCTTCTGCCGGACTCACCGTCGACGGCGTCCACGTCAAAGTCGACGGCTGCCTCGGCCCCGTCGCCGTACGCGCCTACGTCACCCTCGCCATCTCCACCCCCACCAACGACAACACCATCAACGTCTACGGAAAGCCCCACTACCTCTAAAACCCCAGCCCCGGTACGTCCAGGAGACCCACCGCCATGACCACACCCACCACCACCGGCGCCGAATCGCGCACACCGTCACCCCATTCCGCCGCCAGCCAGGCACCCGGCGCCGAGGACGATCGCAGTGGTTTTCCTGTTCTGAAAGCGGTCCTGTTCGTCGCCGGGTGCGCCCTGCTGGTCCTGGCCGCAGCCAACCTCACCCACCTCGCCCAATGGGCCGACCGGTGGGGACAGATCCCGGTGTTCCTCGGCTTCTTCCTCCTCATGTCCATCGCCGGACGCTGGTTCTGGACCGGCGCCGACGCCATCCTCGCCAAAGTCATCGGCAACCAATGACCCACACACGTAATCGACAACCCGGGACCCGCCGCCCTCGACGATCCCGCGCTCGCAGCGCCACAACACTCCTCGCCCTGACAGGCACACTCGCCGGCATTATCGCGCTCGCCACAGCCGCGCTCACCGGACCCTCCTCGCCCGCGCACGCCGACCCACTCTGCGACCAGATGCGCGCCCAATACGGGCCCAGCTGGCCCTGCATCAACGTCCCCACCTACACCCCACCACCCACCCAAAACACACCTGCCACCCCGACCACACCAGGTAACCCAGGCTCCACCGGCGGACCCGGCATCGCCGGCAACCCCGGACCAGGCCCCGGCCAAGGYAACGGCACACCCATCGTCCCGGTCCCCGGCCAACCCTCGGCCCAAGCACCCCGCGAACCACAAACCCCGCCCACAGCCAGGCCTACCCCGACGCCCTCGCCCGAACAAGGTCCCCCCACCGGCCGACCGGTTCCGCCGGCACCCCCAACCGGACCGCCGGCGACCGGCAGTACTGCACCCACCGACAGCGGACAGAACACCGCGACCATCGATCCCCCACCCGCCGACACCATCGCCGGCCTCGACAGCGCTACCGGCATCGACACCGCGACCGACAACGGTGCATCGATCCCACTGCCGATCTGGATCCTCGCCGGCGCCGCCGCCCTGGCCGCATCCCATCCACGAACACGCTCACTGCTCTCACGCGGAGGATCAACCCGCGCCACAGTCGGCTCCTCGCGACTGGTGCTGATCCATGACGAGACCAGCCCCACCAGCTATCGGTTCGCCATGACCGTGCCCCCGGGCGGGCACACCGAAGTCAACGCCGACGGCACAGCAACGGTCTACGACCGCGACGGCAACCCAATCCAGCAGGTCGCCCGCCCCTGGGCCTTCGACGCCACCGGCCAACCTCAAAAGACCTGGTACACCGTCGACGACAACGGCGACCTCATCCAGCATGTTGAACCCGCCGCCGACGCCCGCTACCCCATCCTCGCCGACCCCCCTGGGGACAGCACCCCTGCGAGCAGCCCCGTCTACCTCAAACCCCGACCCGGTGACCCCGGATTCGTTGGGCCGGTCACCCCCGAACAACAACAACAAGCCCGCGCGAAACAAGCGCAGGAAACACCACCAGCCAACGACGGCCTATCTGACCTGCTCACCGCCGGCATCACCGACCAGCCACCGGCAACCGAGACCGAAACCAGCCCCACCCAAGGCGCCGAACCAGCCCCCGGCCAACAACTGGGCTACGGCGACTGGGTCGCCAACAACTACCTCGGTCAAGACGTCGGCCAAGACGCGCCGGCGGTGGAGTACAACACGCCGCCGCCCGGGCAGACTACGGCTGCGCCGCCGGCTGAGGCCGGTCCGGCGGCGCAGTGGAATGACGACGGCACGGGCTGGGTTCGTGGCCACGACGGTCAAGAGAAGCCGGCCCACCGGTCGGTCGACGCTGCCGGTAACCCCGTTGTGGAGTTCACCGATCCGGCCACCGGAAACAAGACAATCCTCACCGTCGGGGAGTACGGCGGGCAGGTCGCCGAGGTGTTCGACCAGGACGGCACCAAACTTCTGCGTGAGGAACGCTACAGCGGCGGCACACTCGCTGACGGGTCATCGGCAGGCACGACGATCCGATACTTCGACTACCAGAACGGTGAACAGCTGTTCCTCAACACCACCGACGGCGGCGATCTCTACAACAGTGCCTTGTCGGATGGCAATGTCAACGTTCTCCTCACCCCCGACGGTTCGGTCAACGCGACACTGATCAATCCTGACGCCGACTACGACTGGGAGCAGATCGCCCAAGCAGTACCCCGCGAGTTCGCCGACAGCGGCGACGGGCAGCCAGTCACGCTGACCAAAGGCGACGAACAACTCACCCTCCAGCCCGACGGCAGCAGCGTCCTGGCCAACCTCGACACCGATCGGGCATGGCATTTCCGGCCAGGAGAGACCGAGCCCTACGAGATCACCCACGCTGACGGATCGGCTCTTAGTCCCGTCGATGCGGGTTACGACCTCGCCAAGGGAGCCTGGGACGGCACACGATCCTTGGTCGGATTGGGCCCGCACGGCACAGTTGACACCTGGAAAGGTCTCGGCGAAAACCTGGGCACCGTGATCATGTATCTGCCCAACTCCATGTCAGATGCCATGTACGGTGCGACGACCGCAGGCAGGCCCAACGGGGGGTACCAGCGCCCCGACCGCGAGAACGCGCTCTTCCAAGCTCTGACCGGAGTCAACCCCGAGTACCTGCGCACCAGCCCCGCCTATGCCGTGGGCATGCTCGGCGCCATCGCCGCAGTCTCAGTCATACCCGGCGGCGGACAGGCCGCTGCCCGGGCCGGACAATCGCTGGCCGGAGCCCTCGGCCGCGGCGCGACCCGCGCCCCGATCACCGACGCGATAGCTCCAGCACTGCGCGACCACGGCTACACCCCTGACCAATTCCAGCAACTGCTCACCCGGCCGCTACAACCACTGACCCCCGACGAGATCGCAACCCTGCCCAAGGGAACACCTGTCCCGCAGCCACTCAACGGATTCGAACGCGCCGTCATCGACTCCGCCCGCTCAGCCATCCCACCCCTCACTC
>NZ_NGFO01000024.1 GCF_002149015.1 Gordonia lacunae
GAGCCCACCCCGCCCGCCGAGCCCGTCGAGGCGAAGACGGAAGCACGGGAACCCCGGCGTGCGCGAGCCGAGCGGGCCGGATCATCGGAGCAGAAGTCGGACGCGAACTCGCCGAAGCACGCGGCCAAACGTCCCGCGAATCCCGCGTCGAACACCCGTCGGCCCCGCCATGAGCGCGGCGATGCCCGCGGCGGCCGCCGGCCCGAACCGGCGACCCCGGCCCCCGTCGATCGGCTGGGCACACCCCGACGACTGCCCAAGGGCGGTCTGCGCGTGGTGGCGCTCGGCGGCATCGGCGAGATCGGCCGCAACATGACCGTCTTCGAGTACAACGGCCGTCTGCTGATCGTCGACTGCGGCGTGCTCTTCCCCGAGGACGCCCAACCGGGTGTCGACCTGATCCTGCCGGACTTCCGGTACATCGAAGACCGCATGGACGACGTCGACGCGGTGATCCTGACCCACGGTCACGAGGACCACATCGGTGCTCTGCCGTTCCTGCTCCGGCTGCGCAGCGACATCCCGGTGATCGGCGCGAAGTTCACGCTGGCGCTGGTCGAGGCCAAGTGCCGGGAGCATCGACTGCGGCCCAAGCTCGTCGAGGTCATCGAAGGTCAGAAGACCTCACACGGTCCGTTCGAGTGCGAGTACTTCGCGGTCAACCACTCCATCCCCGACGCCCTGGCCGTCGCGATCCGGACTCCCGCCGGCGTCGTGCTGCACACCGGCGACATCAAGCTCGACCAGCTCCCGCTTGACGGCCGGCTGACCGACCTCGCCGGTTTCAGCCGACTCGGCGACGAGGGGGTCGACCTGTTCCTGGTGGACTCGACCAACGCCGAGGTGCCGGGCTTCGTGACCCCGGAGCGTCAGATCGGCGGGGTTCTCGACCAGGTCATCGGCAAGGCGAAGCAGCGAGTCATCGTGGCGTCGTTCGCGAGCCACGTCCATCGCATCCAGCAGATCATCGACGTCGCGCACACCCACAACCGGCGGGTCACCTTCGTCGGCCGTTCGATGGTGCGCAACATGCAGATCGCGCAGGATCTCGGTTATCTCTCGGTACCCGACGGCGTCGTCGTCGATCTCGACACCGCCGCCAGTCTGCCCGACCACCGCGTCGTGCTGATCTCGACCGGCTCGCAGGGCGAGCCGCTGTCGGCGCTTTCCCGGATGGCCCGCGGCGAGCACCGGCAGATCAACATCCGGGCCGACGACCTCGTCGTGCTGGCGTCCTCGCTGATCCCCGGCAACGAGAACTCGGTGTTCGCGGTCGTCAACGGTCTGGCCAAGCGAGGTGCGACCGTCATCACCCAGCAGAGCGCGAAGGTCCACGTCTCGGGCCACGCCTCGGCCGGTGAGCTGCTCTACCTCTACAACGCGGTGCGGCCCTCGAATGCGATGCCCGTCCACGGCGAGTGGCGGCACCTGCGCGCCAACGCCGCGCTCGCGGTCGCGACCGGGGTGCCTAAGGACCGGGTCGTCCTCGCCGAGGACGGCGTCGTCGTCGACCTCGTCGACGGCCGCGCCGACATCGTCGGGCGGGTTCCGGTCGGACACGTCTACGTCGACGGCCTCTCGGTCGGCGACGTGGGGGAGTCGACGCTGTCCGAACGTCTCGTGCTGGGGGAAGGCGGGTTCATCGCCATCACGGTGGCCGTGGATGTCACCACGGGCCGTGCGGTGAGCACGCCCGAGGTCTCCGGACGCGGCTTCTCCGACGACCCGGACGCGCTCAAGGAGGCCGCGAACATCGTCAATCAGACGCTCGATTCGCTGGCGGCCGAGGGTGTCACCGACACGCACCGGATCGCCCAGGGGATCCGGCGAGCCGTCGGCCGCTGGGTCTCGGCTGCGTATCGTCGCCGCCCGATGATCGTGCCCACGGTCATCGCGGTGGGGGACTGACCGGCGGCGGGGAACGGATTCACCGCACTGTCGCTACCGTGGTCGTGTGACCGGTGCGCAGAACGAAAGAGCAGCCCTCGTCGAGACCCTGACAAAGGTGGGTCCCGACGCGCCCACCTTGTGTGAGGGCTGGACCACCCGCGACCTGCTGGCCCATCTCGTCGTCCGCGAGCGACGCCCGGACACCGGTCCGGGCATCCTCATCCCGGCGTTCGCCGGCCACACCGAGAAGGTACGGGCCCAGGCGACGTCGAAGGACTGGGACTCCCAACTCGCCCTGCTCGCGTCGGGGCCACCGGTCTTCTCGCCGTTCAAGCTGGTCGACCGATTCGCCAACCTGGCCGAGATGTTCGTCCACCACGAAGACGTGCTGCGCGGCGGCGCCGATCCCGACGGTCCCTGGACGCCCCGGGTCCTGACCCCGGAACTCGAGGCGGAACTCCGGACCCCGGCGAAGTCGATGGGCAAGATGACGCTCAAGAAGGTCCCGGCCCGGGTGACGCTGCGTACCCCCGACGGCGAGGATCTCGTCACCGCCGGTTCGGGCGACGAGGTCGTCGTCACCGGTCGGATCGGTGAGCTGGTGCTCTTCGCCTTCGGTCGTTCCCCCGTCGACGTCACGTACTCCGGCGACGAGTCGGCGATCACGGGGGTCCGCGAGAGTTCACGGGGCCTGTAGGCGGTCACAACTTCGACACGTACCCCATCGTCCGTGTTGCCCGTGTGACTGATGTGATCACCGCCCATTAGTCTGTGCGTATGGCTTCGAAGGCAAGCACGGGTACGCGCGCGTCCTCCTCGCGCGGCGGTTCCGCACGCGGTGGTTCGACGCGCGGGGGTTCGACCGCAGGGAAATCGACTGGTGGCCGACGCGCGACGAGCGGTGGTGCGACGAGCGGTTCGCGGGGTGGCTCCGCGAAGAGCAGCGGTCCGAAGAGCCAGTCGAAGACCGCGGGTACCACCAGGTCGAAGGCCGGGACGTCACGCAGCGGTTCGCGGTCCACCGCCCGCTCGGCTCCGGCCGAGTCGGTGGACCTGCATCGACGGTCCGTCGCCGCGGCGGGGGCGTCCGCGGTGGGCCGGGGCATCGGCGCCGGATGGTCGTTGTTCGCGCGCGGAGTGGGCAGTGCCGCGCGGGCCGGCTCGGGAGTCGGGCGCGGACCGCGCACCGAGGTCGTCGGGGAGTTCGACGACAACGACGATGCCGATGTCGACGCCGACCTGTTCGACGACGAGTCCGGGGCAGACGTGCGTGGCCGACCCGTCGCCGGCGGTCACAGCCATCGGCGGGACGGGACGGCGCTCGGGCTGCTGGCCTTCGGGCTGCTCGTCGGCGCCAGCGTCTGGTTCGGCGCGGCGGGCCCGGTGGGCGCCTTCATCGAGGCACTCATCCGCGCGGTCATCGGAGCCGCGGCCGTGCTCGTACCGGTCGGCCTGCTCGCGCTGGCGATCGTCCTGATGCGTCGTCCGGCCGCGCCGGAGCGACGCGGTCGCTACCTGGCCGGCGGTTTCCTCGTGGCCCTCCCGCTACTCGGTCTGATGCACCTCGTCGCCGGGGCGCCGGTGGACCTCCCGGGCCGTTCCGCGGCCGCCGGGTTCGTCGGTTTCGCGGTCGGTACCCCGCTGACGGCGGGTGTCACCGCCTGGGTGTCCGTCCCGATCCTGTTGCTGTGCATGGCATTCGGCGTACTCATCCTCAGCGGGCGAACCGTCCGCGAGGTCGTGGACGCCGCCGCGGGCTACCTCGGTCTCGGTGTGGGGCGTGGCGACGACGCGCCCTGGGACGACGACGAGTGGGATGCCGAGGCGTGGGACACCGACGCCGAGAACTACGAGGATCCCGATTTCGGCGATCCGGCCGGCGACGCGGACGCCACCGCGTCGGACCCCTGGGACTCCGACGCGCTCGGATCACGGTCCCGCCGCCGCCCGTATTCGTCGAACCCGTACGACAACTACCCGCCGGATTCGGCGCCCGCGCGGACCTCGGGTCGGTCATCCCGGCGCAAGCCCGCCGAGGTCGCCGACGTCGCACCGCTCGACGAGGCCGTCACCGAGAGTCTCGCGGACGCCCCCGCGGGTGTCGCCGATCAGGTCACCGAGGTGATCCCGCCGGGCCCGCGCACCCGTGCCACCCCGGCTCGACGGTCGACCGCGCGGCCCGCGCCGCGTCCCGCACCCGAGCCGGAGCCCCGGCCCGATCTCGAGGACGAGAGCGGGGACGACGAGGCGTTCGTCCCGTCGGACCCGACGGCAGAAGGAGACTACCTGCTGCCGCCGGCCGACCTCCTCATCGAAGGCGACCCGCCCAAGATGGGCAGCAGCGCCAACGACGACATGATCGACCGGATGACCGGAGTGCTGGAGCAGTTCAAGATCGACGCCGCGGTCACCGGATACACCCGCGGTCCGACCGTCACGCGCTACGAGATCGAACTCGGCCCGGGTGTGAAGGTCGAGAAGATCACCGCGCTGCAACGCAACATCGCCTACGCCGCGGCGACCGACAACGTCCGCCTGCTCGCGCCGATCCCAGGCAAGTCGGCGGTCGGTATCGAGGTCCCCAACTCCGACCGCGAGATGGTCCGCCTGGCCGACGTGCTGAACTCGCCGTCGACCCGGAAAGACAAGCATCCGTTGGTGATCGGCCTCGGAAAGGACATCGAGGGGGATTTCGTCAGCGCGAATCTGGCGAAGATGCCGCACCTGCTCGTCGCCGGTTCCACCGGTTCGGGCAAGTCGAGCTTCGTCAACTCGATGCTCGTCTCGCTGCTCAGCCGGGCGACCCCCGAGCAGGTGCGGATGATCCTCATCGACCCGAAGATGGTGGAGCTCACCCCGTACGAGGGCATCCCGCACCTCATCACGCCGATCATCACGCAGCCCAAGAAGGCCGCCGCGGCACTGGCCTGGCTCGTCGAGGAGATGGAGCAGCGCTACCAGGACATGAAGGCTTCGCGGGTGCGTCACATCGACGACTTCAACTCGAAGGTCCGGTCCGGTGACATCACGGCCCCGCTGGGCAGCGAGCGCGTCTACAAGCCATACCCGTACATCCTGGCGATCGTGGACGAGCTCGCCGACCTGATGATGACCGCGCCCCGCGACGTCGAGGACGCGATCGTGCGGATCACCCAGAAGGCGCGCGCCGCCGGAATCCACCTGGTGCTCGCGACGCAGCGACCGTCGGTCGACGTCGTCACCGGTCTGATCAAGACCAACGTGCCGTCGCGGCTGGCGTTCGCGACGTCGTCGCTGACCGACTCACGCGTCATCCTGGACCAGCCGGGTGCGGAGAAGCTGATCGGCATGGGCGACGGCCTGTTCCTGCCGATGGGCGCCAACAAGCCGATCCGCATGCAGGGTGCCTACATCACCGACGAGGAGATCGCGGCGGTCGTCGACTTCTCCAAGGAGCAGGCCGAGCCGGAGTACACCGAGGGTGTCACCGCGGCGAAGGCGGGCGACAAGAAGGACATCGACAGCGACATCGGCAACGACCTCGACGATCTCCTGCAGGCGATCGAGCTGGTCGTGTCGAGCCAGTTCGGCTCGACGTCGATGCTGCAGCGCAAGCTGCGGGTCGGGTTCGCCAAGGCCGGCAGGCTGATGGACCTGATGGAGACACGGGGAGTGGTCGGGCCCAGCGAGGGATCGAAGGCGCGAGAGGTGCTCGTCAAGCCCGACGATCTCGCCGGCGTCATCGCGTCGATCACCGGCGGCGACGGCGAAACGGACAGTTCCGACACCTGACGCAACCGCCTGACCTGCAGTTTCTGCGGGTCACCGGCGGTTTGTATAAGGTGGCCGCAGATCCATGAGGGGAGTATCCCCAAAGCGGCGTCTCCGTCAATACGGTCACGACCCCCGACGATGCCGATCATCGTCGCGGCCGGGACCCGGAGCGTCGGCCCCCGTTCGGTGGGAGAGACCTCTGGCTCGTCAGCTCATGCTGCCTGCTGGAGGTTTGGAATGGATGTGTCGCTGTCCGTATGGCTGATCACCTGTGCGGTGATCCTCGGACTGTTCGTGTTCGACTTCTTCACCCACGTTCGCGTGCCCCACGCGCCGTCGCTGAAGGAGTCGGGCATCTGGTCGGCGGTCTACATCGGCTTCGCCGTCATCTTCGGTCTCTTCGTCTGGTGGAACTGGGGTTCCACCTTCGGTGGTGAGTACTTCGCCGGGTACGTCACCGAGAAGGCCCTCTCGGTGGACAACCTGTTCGTCTTCGTCATCATCATGGCGAAGTTCGCGGTGCCCAAGGAGTATCAGCAGAAGGTCCTGCTGCTCGGCATCCTGATGGCCCTGGTCATGCGCGGTATCTTCATCGCCGTCGGCGCCGCCGCGATCAACGCGTACAGCTGGGTCTTCTACCTGTTCGGTGCGTTCCTGATCTTCACGGCCGTCAAGCTGCTCCGTGAGAGCGACGACCCGGTCGAGCACGAGGAGGAGCGCGAGACGCGCCTCGAGCGCTTCGTGAAGCGCTACCTGCGCACGCATGACTCGTACGACCGCGACAAACTGTTCACCCGCGTCAACGGCAAGCGGCTCGCGACCCCGATGCTGATGGTCCTCATCGTCATCGGCTTCACCGATGTCCTGTTCGCGCTCGACTCGATCCCGGCGATCTACGGCCTCACGTCCGAGCCCTACCTGGTCTTCACCGCCAATGCGTTCGCCCTGATGGGCCTGCGTCAGCTGTTCTTCCTCATCGGTGGGCTGCTCGATCGCCTCGTGTACCTGTCCATCGGTCTGTCGATCATCCTCGCCTTCATCGGCGTCAAGCTGGTGCTGCACGCTCTGCACGAGAACACCCTGGGCTTCATCAACGGCGGCGAGCACGTGGCGGTCCCGGAGATCTCCACCGGCCTCTCGTTGTCGGTGATCCTCGGTGTGTTGGTGATCACGACGGTGGCCAGCCTGATCAAGAGCCGGGGGATGGCGACGACGGCGGAGGTCGAGTCCGCCGGCGAGCCGGCCGACCCCGACGCCCCGGCGCCGAAGTCCACCGACCTCTGACCGTCAGGTCCTTCCCGACGCGACGGGTGGACGTGGGTCAGGCCGGGAACGGCCCGAACACCTGCGTCCACTCGTCGATACGGATGGCGTCGACGGCCTGGTGCGCCTGGAACGGATCATTGGCGAGGAACGCCTCGGCCGCCTCGAGGTCGGCGGCGCGGATGACGATGAGCGCACCCGAGCCGTCGGGGTACGGTCCGGCGATCAGCACGTTCCCGGCCGAGTGCTCCTCGGCGAGCCACTCGCGGTGCAGTGGCCGGTGCTGATCCCGCAAGGCGGCCTTGGCGGGACGGTAGGTGTACTGCACGGCGAAGTACGGCATGATCACTCCTGCTCGATGGTTGCCAGCATCCGGGTGTTGCCCAGCGTGTTGGGTTTGACATAGCTGAGGTCGAGAAATTCCGCGACGCCGGTGTCGTAGGACCGGCACATCTCCTCGAAGACCTCCCGGGTGACCGGGGTGCCCTGGATCTCGGCGAAGCCGTGACGAGCGAAGAAGGTCGTCTCGAAGGTGAGCACGAACACCCGGGAGAGCTGGAGCTCGCGCGCCACCGCCATGAGCCGGTCGACGAGCAGGTGGCCGATGCCCCGCCCGGCGTGCGCATTGTCGACGGCGACGGTGCGGACCTCGCCGAGGTCGGCCCAGAGCACATGCAGCGCACCACAACCGACGACCACCCCGTCGATGTCGGCGACCCAGAACTCCTGGACGGACTCGTAGAGGGTGACGAGATTCTTCTCGAGCAGGATCTTGCCGGCGTACTGATCGATCAGTTCTTTGATCCGCGGGACGTCGGAGGTGCGCGCACGACGGATGACGACGTGTTCGGCGGGGGACATGGGAATTCACCTTAGTCCTGTCCGGCGCGCGCAGCCCACGCCGACGCGGCGCGCTGGACCGACCTGTTCACCACGTCCACCGGGCCTGCGGATACCCTGATGGGCGTGTACATGAGGACTGCCCTGAACTGCGGCACGATGCCGCGATCGGGGGCGAGCTCATGACCGACCGGATCAGACGAGCGGTCGACGAGAAGGGCATCGCCAACGTCGGGCGCGGACCCGATCACATCACCGACCCCGTCGACCCGGTTCCGGTGGTCAACATCGCCAATGCGCTCACGGTGTTCCGGATCGTCCTGGTCCCGGTGTTCCTCGTGGCGTTGTTCATGGAGTCCGGCGAATCGACGCTGTGGCGTTCGATCGCGACGATCGTCTTCGGTGTCGCGGCGCTGACCGACCGATACGACGGGATGATCGCCCGGCAGCGCGGTCTGATCACCGACTTCGGCAAACTCGCCGACCCGATCGCGGACAAGGCGCTGATCGGCGGCGCGCTCGTCGGACTGTCGATTCTCGGAATCCTGCCGTGGTGGGTGACCGTGGTGATCATCGCCCGCGAGGTGTGGGTGACCGCGCTGCGCTTCTGGGTGTTGCGGCACAAGGTCATCCCCGCCAGTCGCGGCGGCAAACTGAAGACGCTGCTACAGGCGCTCGCCATCGGCCTCTACCTGCTCCCGCTGGGCGGTCCGTGGCAGGTCGCCGCCGACATCCTGATGGGACTGGCCGTGGTGGTGACCATCTACACCGGGTTGGACTACACGTGGCAGGCGGTCAAGGTCCGGTCCGACCGCGACGATCCCGAACCCCGACCGTCGGCTCCGCGCCGACGTGCTGTGGGAGGAACCGGCGGCGGTCGCTGAGTTCGACTATCGTCGACCAGACGGTGCTGCGGTGACCCATCGGTGCTGCGGGAACTCGTCGACGCCGCGAAGCGTTGGGTAGGGAAGCAGACGCCCCGCCGGTCAGGTGGGCGCCGAGCAGTTCAGTTGGGCCGAGAAGTTCAGTAGGGAGGAGACTCGATGGCGATGCTCTTACGCGAGGCGCTCGGCGACAGCCTGCGTCGGGTCCGCACGCAACAGGGCCGAACCCTGCGCGAGGTGTCCACCGGAGCGCGGGTGAGCCTGGGGTACCTCTCGGAAGTCGAACGCGGGCAGAAGGAGGCGTCGAGCGAGTTGCTCGCCGCGATCTGTGACGCGCTCGACGTGGAGATCGCCGACCTGCTGCTCGAGGTGGGGAGCGCCATGCGTCCGGCCGGTGCCGAACCGGTCGTGGTCGGCGCCGAGCCGATCGGCGACGCCACCGTTGTGGAGTCGGCCGAGGCAGGACTGACCGCGACCAAGGTCGTGATCCCCGCTCCCGCCGGTCGGCGCGACGCGACTGCGCTGGCCGCCGCCTGATCCCGGTTCCGTCCGACGGACGCTGTTTTGCAGCGCCGACCGACGCCGGCTTGCACCATCCGAACGACACCGAATCACCCGGGACTCACAGACGCTAGATTGGTCACCAGAGTTCTCAGACCCCGGAATGGAGTACGACGAGCATGGCGAACCCGTTCGTGAAGTTGTGGCGCTACCTCTCAGCACTCGGCAACGCGAAGATCGACGAGCACGCTGACCCGAAAGTCCAGATCCAGCAGGCGATCGAGGACGCCCAGCGCCAGCACCAGGCGCTGTCGCAGCAGGCGGCGTCGGTGATCGGCAACCAGCGTCAGCTCGAGATGAAGCTGAACCGCCAGCTCGAGGACATCGAACGGTTGCAGGCCAACACGCGTCAGGCCCTGACCCTGGCCGACCAGGCCGCCGCCGCGGGCGACACCCAGAAGGCGACCGAGTACACCAATGCCGCCGAGGCCTTCGCGGCGCAGCTGGTGACCGCCGAGCAGAGCGTGGAAGACCTCAAATCCCTGCACGATCAGTCGCTGCAGGCCGCCGATCAGGCCAAGAAGGCCGTCGAACGCAATGCGATGATCCTGCAGCAGAAGCTGTCCGAGCGGTCGAAGCTGCTCAGCCAGCTCGAGCAGGCGAAGATGCAGGAACAGGTCTCGGCGTCGCTCAACCAGATGAGCGAACTGTCGGTGCCCGGCAACACGCCCAGCCTCGATCAGGTCCGCGACAAGATCGAGCGCCGCTACGCGAATGCGCTCGGTTCGGCCGAGCTGGCCAAGAACTCCGTCCAGGGCCGCATGCAGGAGGTCGAGCAGGCCGGCGTCCAGATGGCCGGACACTCTCGCCTCGAGCAGATCCGCGCCAGCATGCGCGGTGACGCGCTGCCCTCCGCCGGTGCCACCACACCCGGCCTGCAGAAGCCCGCGACCCAGGCCGCGCCGCCGACCACCGAACCGCCCCAGCAGAATTGACGCGGCAGAACTGACGCGATCGGTACGCGCGCACGGTGAACCCGTGCGCGTCGCAATTGTCGCGGGTTCCGACGCCGGACACGCCTTCCCGGCTTTCGCCCTGGCCGAACGGTTCCGTGCCGCCGGCGATCACCCGACCGTGTTCACCTCGCTCGGGTGGTCGGACGCCGCACGACGCCGGGGCATCGACGTCGCCGAGCTCCCCGGATTGCGTGCCGAGGACTCCGACGACGACACCGACGCCGGCGCCAAGCTGAGCGCACGCGCCGCGCGTATGGCCCGGCAGCTCGTCGGGCCGTTACGGGCGGCCGGTACCGAACTCGTCGTCTCCGATGTCATCACGGTGGGCGGAGGCTGGGCGGCCCAGCTGAGCGGCCTGCCGTGGGTCGAGCTCTCCCCGCACCCGCTGTACCGGCCGTCCCGGGGACTGCCACCGGTCGGTTCGGGCCTCGAGCCGGGACGCGGCATCGCTGGTCGGTTGCGCGACACGCTGATGCGGGCGGCCACTGCCTCGTCGATCCGCCAGGGTGTGCGGCAGCGCGCGGTCGCCCGCCGCTCGATCGGCCTGGGCGGAGCCGACGCGGAACCGGCGGCGCGTCTGATCGCCACCCTGCCCGGGCTCGAGGTCCCGCGCCCGGACTGGCCGGCGGACGCACATCTCGTCGGACCCCTGGTCTGGGAGCCGACCGACGAACTCTTCGCCGTGCCGGATGGTGACGATCCGCTCGTCGTCGTCGCACCGTCCACCGCGGAGACCGGCGCCGCCGACATGCTCGGCGCGGCGCTCGACGCGTTGTCGCCGGCCTCGCTGGGCAGGACGGTTCGGGTGGTGGTCTCGGGGCTGCGGGACCCGGCGGACGCCGATCTCGCGAGATTCGGCGGCGAGCTGATCACCGCCGGACCGTGCCGACAGGACGAGGTGCTGACCCACGCGGATCTGCTGATCTGCGGTTCCGGTCATGGCATTCTCGCCAAGGCGATGCTGGCGTCGGTGCCGGTCGTCGCGGTGCCCGGCGGGGGAGACCAGTGGGAGCTCGCCACTCGCATCCGGCGTGCCGGCGCCGGCCGTGTCGTACGCCCGGTCACCCCGGCGGCAGTCGCCGAGGCCGTGCGCGCGGTGCTCGACGATCCGGCGCACGCACGGGCCGCGGGCGTGATCGGGGAGTCGGTGACCGACGTCGTCGACCCGGTGGCGGTCGCGCGCCGCGTCCTGGCGTCGTCACCTAGGCTGGACCCGTGCGTCTGACCGAGTTCACCGAGCTGATGACCGCCGAATTCGGTGTGCCCTCGGCGGATTCGATCCTGTCCGATCACATCCTGATCGATGTCGGCGGACGCACCGGTGCCCAGGCGATCGACGAGGGGGTCGACCCGCGCGACGTCTGGGTCGCGATCTGTCGCGACTTCGACGTGCCGCGCCACCGATGGTGACACACGACCGCGTGTCGCACTTGCCATCGAACAGGTGTTCGTCCATTCTGGTGGCCAGAGGTGAAATCAGACGGAACCACACGGGCCGAGTCTGCGTCTGAAGAGTTGTCGGACCCTCCGGCTACCTTTCATCACATGAACGCCCGGACCGCACAGACCGCCCGCCGGAAAGCCGGCCCACAACCGAGGAGAACTCCCATGGCACCTGCGCCCCAAGACCGCGAGAAGGCTCTCGACCTCGCCCTCGCGCAGATCGACAAGAACTTCGGCAAGGGCTCGGTGATGCGGCTCGGCGAGGAGACCCGGCAGCCGATCGAGGTCATCCCGACCGGTTCGATCGCCCTGGACGTCGCTCTCGGCATCGGCGGTCTGCCCCGTGGCCGCGTCGTCGAGATCTACGGTCCGGAGTCGTCGGGTAAGACCACGGTGGCCTTGCACGCCGTCGCCAATGCCCAGGCCAACGGCGGCCTCGCCGCCTTCATCGACGCCGAGCACGCACTCGACCCCGACTACGCCGCCAAGCTCGGTGTAGACACCGACGCGCTGCTGGTGTCCCAGCCCGACACCGGTGAGCAGGCGCTCGAGATCGCCGACATGCTGATCCGGTCGGGCGCCCTGGACATCCTGGTCATCGACTCGGTCGCCGCGCTGGTGCCCAAGGCCGAGATCGAGGGTGAGATGGGCGACAGCCACGTCGGCCTGCAGGCCCGCCTGATGAGTCAGGCGCTCCGCAAGATGACCGGTGCGCTCAGCCAGTCCAAGACCACCGCGATCTTCATCAACCAGCTGCGCGAGAAGATCGGCGTCATGTTCGGCACGCCCGAGACCACCACGGGCGGCAAGGCTCTCAAGTTCTACTCGTCGGTGCGTCTCGACGTCCGACGCATCGAGACCCTGAAGGACGGTACCGACGCCGTCGGTAACCGCACCCGTGTCAAGGTCGTGAAGAACAAGGTCGCACCGCCGTTCAAGCAGGCCGAGTTCGACATCCTCTACGGCCAGGGCATCAGCAAGGAGGGCTCGCTGATCGACATGGGCGTCGCGGAGGGCTTCATCCGCAAGTCGGGTTCGTGGTTCACCTACGAAGGCGATCAGCTCGGCCAGGGCAAGGAGAACGCCCGCAAGTTCCTGCTCGAGAACGTCGACATCCGCGACGAGGTCGAGAAGAAGATCAAAGAGAAGCTGGGCATCGGTGCCACGGTCGACGCCGACGACATCGCCCCGGCCCCGGTCGAATTCTGATCAGATAGATCGTGAGCGAGGCATCGGACCCCGAACAGACGCGCAGGCGCCGGGACAGAGATCCCGACCGCAAGGGCCCCAGCGCATGGGACTCGGCACTGCGGCTGCTCGGGGTCCGTGCACGTTCGCGGCAGGAGATGCGGGACCGATTGACGCGCAAGGGATTCGAGCCCGACGTCGTCGACGAGGTGATGGCCCGCCTGGAACAGCACAACCTGCTCGACGACGAAGAGTTCGCCTCCGAGTGGGTACGGTCCCGGCACCTCAACTCCGGTAAGGGACGCCTGGCGCTACGGCATGAACTGCGCACCAAGGGCGTCGACGAGTCGGTCATCTCCGAGGCCCTGGCCGACATCGACCCCGATGACGAACGAGAGATCGCGTCCGGTCTGGTGGCCCGCAAACTCACGCCCTCGGTCGTCGACCGCATCGGCGATGATCGGGCCGAACGCGACAAGGCGATGCGTCGCCTCGTCGGCATGCTGGTGCGCCGTGGCTACTCCCAGTCCCTGGCCTTCGAGGTCGTAGGGGAGGCGCTCAGCGCGCTTCGCAGCGGCTGAGCGCCCCGCCTCGCACTATGTGCCGGTCGGCAGATTCTCCGACGCGGCGAGTTCGGTCGCCTCGGGATCCGCGGTCGGTCCGGATGATCGGCGCCCCTGACGGAGCCGGCGCTCGAGAGCGGTGGCGAACGTCGAGAGCCCGAAGTTGATCAGGATCATGATGATGGCCACGACGATCAGCGCGGGGATGTAGTTGCCGTAGCGCGACGCCGAGAGCAGACCGCTGCGCACCACCTCGGAGTACCCGATGATGTAGCCCAGTGCGCTGTCCTTCAATGCCACGACCATCTGCGAGATCAGTGCGGGCATCATCGCGGTGATCGCCTGCGGCAGAAGGACGATGCGCATCATCTGGCTCTTGCGCAATCCCAGCGCCATCGACGCCTCGGTCTGACCCTTGGGCAGCGAGTTGATACCCGACCGCAGGATCTCGGCCATGACCGACCCGTTGTACAGGGTCAGGCCGGTGACCACGGCCGCGAAGGCCAGCGCCGACGACGGGAAGATGCCGTAGATGGCGAACAGGAACCAGGTGAAGACCATCAGGATCAGCACCGGGATGGCACGGAAGACCTCGACGAAGAGCCCCGCGAGCGTCCGCACCCACAAATGATCGGAGAGCCGGCCGATGCCCAGGACGGCGCCGAGCAGCAGCGACAGCACGATGGACACCGCCGCGGCCGCCAGGGTTCGCCACAGGCCCGGCAGGATGTAACCGGTCCAGGTGCTCCACGTGACGAACGGCGACCACTTCTCGGCGGTGAACTGCTCGTTGGCGGCGAGGACAACGATCACGTAGATCGCGATGGCGGCCAGGATCGCGAGGAAGGCGACCGCCAGCAGGCGGTTGCGGGCCCGGGCGCGTGGCCCCGGCGCGTCGTAGAGAACGGTCGAGTCGGCACTCATCGTTTCACCGCCAGTCGCTTGGCGAGGTAGCCGAAGACGGCGCCCTCGCTGAGTGTGATGATCATGAACCCGACTGCGATGACGCCGAAGATGACGAACAGCTGATCGGAGTAGGTCTCGATCTCGGTCTTCATCAGGGCGGCCGCCTCGGCGACACCGATCACCGAGGCGACCGTGGTGTTCTTGGTGAGCGCGATCAGGACACTACCGAGCGGACCGATCACCGACCGGATCGCCTGCGGCAGCACGATGATCCCGAAGACCTGCGTGAACGACAGGCCGAGGGAACGGGCGGCCTCGGCCTGGCCGAGCGGGACCGTGTTGAAGCCCGACCGCAACGTCTCACAGACGAACGTCGAGGTGTACAGCACGAAGGCCAGGACGGCGAGCCAGAAGTTGTTCGACTCGATCGTCGGCGCGAACGTGAGACCCAGGTTCTGATACAGGCCGATCGCACAGAACAGCACCACCAATGTCAGGGGTGTGTTCCGGACGATGTTCACGTACACCTCGGCGAATCCGCGCATCACCGGGACAGGGGAGACGCGCATGGCGGCGAGGATGGTGCCCCAGATCAGCGAGCCGATCGCCGAGTAGAAGGTCAGCTGGATGGTCACCCAGAAGGCGGGCCACAGCTCTGGGCCCATGCTCTCCCACAGAGAGACGTCATTCATCGGTTGCTCCGTCGCTCACTGGAGCCCGGGCGGGCACGGGGTGGAGGGCGAGTCGAGGAATTCGAGATCGCCGGGATCGGGCAGATACGGGAACTTCGAGTCCGGCCGGTCGGCGCGGGCGATGATCTCGTCCACATAGGGGTTGCCGAGCGCCTTGCGCAGTGCCGCGTTCCACGCGGACTCGCTGTCGACGGCCGGCGCGAGCATGGCGTCGAGCGCCTTGTTCACGGCGCCCTGCGAGGCGGTGTCGTTCAGGGCGAGGCCCACGCCGTAGCGCTCGGTCGAGAACGGGCTGCCGGCTGTCTTCAGGGCGTCCTTGACGCAGGCGTCCTTGAGGTAGGTCATCTCGACGAGCTTGAACTCGCCCTCCCAGAAGTTGGAGTAGCCGGCCAGGATCGCCTCGTCGGTGGTCACCGCGTCGACCTTGTCGCGGCGCAGCGCCTCGACGCAGGCGGAGTAGGAGTCGTACTCCTGCAACTGGACCGCGGGCAGCTGTGCCTTGACGTTCTGGGCCGGCGTCGAACCGGTCACCGAGCAGAGCTTCTTGCCCTTGTCGAGGTCGGCGAGCTGGTCGATCGAGGTGTCGTCGGCGCGCACCATCAGCCCCTGATAGGTGACGAGGTACGGGCCGCCGAAGGTCACCTTCTTCGAGCGGGCCGCGTTGATCGAGTACGTGGCCGCGATGAGGTCGACCTCGCCGTTGTCGATCATCGCCTCACGTCGTGCCGAGGGGGTCTCGCGCCAGGTGACCTCGGGATGGGGGACACCGAGGTCGTCGGCGATGTGGTTGACCACGTACCGCGACACCGAGGCGTCGAATCCCTCGACATTGCCGTCCGGCTCGTACAGACCGAGACCCGGCTGATCGAACTTGACGCCCAGCACGACCGAGCCCTCGCGGATGGAATCGAGCAGATTGCGGGGTTCGGTGCTGCCACACGCCGACAGCACGGTGGCGAGCATCGCGCCGACTGCCAGGATCAACCCGGCGGTGCGTACCTGTCTCATGTCAGTGCCCCAGGATCTTGCCGAGGAAGTCCCGGGCGCGGTCGGTCGAGGGGTTGCTGAAGAACGTCTCCGGATCGGAGTCCTCGATGATCGCCCCGTCGGCCATGAAGATGATGCGATCGGCGGCCTTCCGCGCGAAGCCCATCTCGTGGGTCACGACCACCATCGTCATGCCCTCCTTGGCGAGGGACACCATCACGTCGAGCACCTCGTTGACCATCTCCGGGTCGAGCGCCGAGGTCGGCTCGTCGAACAGCATGATCTTGGGGTCCATCGCCAGCGAGCGGGCGATCGCCACCCGCTGCTGCTGACCGCCGGAGAGCTGGGCGGGATACTTGTCCTTCTGGCTGGCGATGCCGACCCGTTCGAGCAGTTCGAGGGCGCGCTTGCCCGCCTCGTCCTTGCTCTTCTTGCGCACCTTGATCGGCGCGAGCGTGACGTTCTCGAGAATCGTCTTGTGCGAGAACAGGTTGAAGGACTGGAAGACCATCCCGACATCCGCGCGGAGGCGGGCGAGATCTTTGCCCTCGGCCGGTAGGACCTGACCCTCGACGAGGATCTCGCCGCCGTCGATCGGCTCGAGGCGGTTGATCGTGCGGCAGAGGGTGGACTTGCCCGAACCCGAGGGTCCGAGGACCACCACGACCTGGCCGGCGGGGACCTCGAGATCGATGTCCTTGAGGACGTGCAACGACCCGAAGTGTTTCTGCACCCCGCGCATCGCGATCATCGGCTTGGACCCAGGGTCCGCGGACTTGCTCGGCGAAATGGTCATTGGGGAACCCTATCCGCCGACGTGCATCCGGGTGACCTGTGGGAGTCGATTTGCCTGCGCCCCGTACCCTCGTAAGAGTGAGTATCGAGTTGTCGGATCGGCCTGAGCAGGCAGCACCCGCCGCGCGCAGCTATCAGGTTCGTACCTACGGCTGCCAGATGAACGTCCACGATTCCGAGCGGATCGCGGGTCTCCTCGAGGACGCCGGCTACGTGCGCGCCGCCGAGGACGACGCCGCGGATCTGGTCGTCTTCAACACCTGTGCCATCCGCGAGAACGCCGACAACAAGCTGTACGGCAACCTGTCGCATCTCGCGCCGGTCAAGTCCGACCGGCCGGGTATGCAGATCGCCGTGGGCGGCTGCCTCGCCCAGAAGGACAAGGACACCGTGCTGTCGCGGGCCCCGTGGGTCGACGTGGTGTTCGGCACGCACAACATCGGTTCGCTGCCGGCGCTGCTGGATCGGGCCCGCCACAACGACGCCGCCCAGGTGGAGATCCTCGACGCACTCGAACGGTTCCCCTCGAACCTCCCGGCCAAGCGCGACTCCGCCTACTCGGGCTGGGTCTCGGTGTCGGTGGGGTGCAACAACACCTGCACGTTCTGCATCGTGCCGTCGCTGCGCGGCAAGGAGGTCGATCGCCGGCCGGGTGAGGTGCTCGCGGAGGTGCAGGCCCTCGTCGACCAGGGCGTCGTCGAGGTCACCCTGCTCGGCCAGAACGTCAACGCCTACGGCATGTCCTTCGCCGACCCGGACCAGCCCCGCAACCGGGGGGCCTTCGCCGAACTGCTGCGCGCCTGCGGTGACATCGAGGGGCTCGAACGCGTCCGGTTCACCTCACCGCACCCCGCCGAGTTCACCGACGACGTGATCGAGGCGATGGCCCAGACGCCGAACGTGTGTCCGCAGCTCCACATGCCACTGCAATCCGGGTCGGATCGCATCCTGCGCGCGATGCGTCGGAGCTATCGGCAGACCAAGTTCCTGAGCATCCTCGACAAGGTCCGCGAGGCCATGCCGCATGCGGCGATCACCACCGACATCATCGTCGGCTTCCCCGGCGAGACCGAGGAGGACTTCCAGGCCACCCTCGACGTCGTCGAGCGAGCCCGCTTCTCGAGCGCGTTCACCTTCCAGTACTCGCCCCGCCCCGGCACCCCCGCGGCGACGATGGCCGACCAGGTCCCGCCCGACGTGGTGGCCGACCGCTACCGACGACTCATCGCGCTGCAGGAACGGATCTGCCTGGCGGAGAACGAGGCACTGGTCGGCACCGAGGTGGAACTGCTCGTCGTCGCCGACGAGGGCCGCAAGTCGGCGAAGACCCAGCGCATGACCGGACGCGCCCGCGACGGCCGGCTGGTGCACTTCGCGCCCGGCACGGCAGCCGGTATCCGACCCGGCGACATCGTGCACACGCAGCTCACCGCGGCCGCGCCGCACCATCTGATCGCCGACTCCGGCGTCCTCGCGCACCGTCGGACCCGTGCCGGCGATGCGCACGAACAGAGCCGTACCCCCACCACCGCACCCGTCGGCGTCGGGCTCGGGCTGCCGGGGGTCGGTGCCCCCGCCCCGGCTCCGGCCGACGCCGGTTGCGGCACCGGCTGCGGCAGCTGACCACCATCACGAAGTGAGGCGATGACCATGTCCGAACCCGGTAAGCCCGACCCCGGCAAGTCCGACCCCGACACGACGGCGTTCGAGAAGTCCGTGGCCGAGAAATCGACGTTCGAACAGTACGAGCGCGACCTGCGCAAGGCCGAACGCCGGGTCGCCGGCGAGATCGATCCGGGAGCGCGCGCGGTCGTCGTCGCCGTGGCCGTCGTCCTGGCCATGGTGTCGATGGTGTTGCCGCACACCGGATCGGTGACCGGCCTCGAGGTGCTCACCTTCACGCCCGAGGCGGCCGCCGAGCGCGTCACGATCGTGTCGAGGATCTTCGTCTACCTGGTGACGATCTTCGGCATCGTCGTCTCGATGCTCGCGCTGCTCACCCGGCGCTGGTTCCTGGCCTGGATAGCCCTGTGCGGGTGCGCGATCGCTTGCGTTGCCGGGATGCTCGCGTGGTGGTCGCGCAACACCCCGGGAGTCGGGGGAGTCGAGCCGCCGTCGGGCGTCGGCGTCGGACTCGTGCTCGGCTGGATCGCGGTGTTCGTGCTGACGTTCCACTGGTCGCGTGTGGTGTGGGCACGTAGCTCGTACCAGCTCGCCCTCGAGGACGAACGCCGCCGCCAGGCCGCCGAGCAGGAGGCCTACGCCTCGGCGCTCTATCACAAGAAGCCGCAGCAGCCCTGACCACCGACATCTGACCGCTGACATCTGACCGCCGACGACTGACCGCCGAACCCCGGCCAGGGGTCGGCGGTCAGGTGGTTCAGCGGTCGGTGACGGCGTTCTCCGCGGCGTCGGCCCACTCGCGCCACTGCGCCGCCTGGTCGCGCAGTTTCGCGGCGTCGCGGTCCTTGCCGCGTTCGGCGGCCTTGCGTGCCTGGTCCTCGAGTTGCGCTGCGCGATCGGCGAACTGCGCCGCCCGCGCCAGCGCCTCGGGATCGGTGCGCTGCCACTGTGCGTCCTCGGCGTCGCGGATGCGCTTCTCCAGTGCCCGGGCCCTGGCCTCGAGGCTGTGCATCTGGTCGCGCGGGACCTTGCCGAGTTCGTCCCACTGGTCGCGGAACGACCGGAACTCGCGCCGGGCGGCGTCGAGGTCGGCGGCCGGATCGATGGCCTTCTCGGCGGCGTCGAGCAGCGCGATCTTGGCGGTCGCGTTCGCACTGAACTCGGCGTCGCGCTCCGACGACGCCGCGTTGCGCGCACCGAAGAACACGTCCTGGGCGGCCTTGAACCGCTGCCACAGGGCCTCGTCGGTGTCACGCGGTGCGCGTCCCGAGGCCTTCCACTCCCCGAGCAGCTCCCGGAACTTCGCCGATGTCGGGCCCCAGTCGGTCGAGCCGGACAGCTCCTCGGCGCGGGCGATCAGTGCCTCCTTGCGTTCCTTCGCGCCGGCGCGCTCGCGGTCGAGTTCGGCGAAGTGCGCACCGCGCCGGCGGTTGAAGGCGTCGCGCGCCTTCGCGTAGCGCTTCCACAGCGCGTCGTCGGTCTTGCGGTCGACGCCCTTGATGGACTTCCACTCGTCGAGGATCTCGCGCAACCGGTCGCCCGCGCTCTTCCAGTTGGTGGCGTCGGCGCCGATCTGCTCGGCTTCGGTGGCCAGCACCTCCTTGCGGGCGATCGCCTCGGCGCGGGTCTTCTCGCGTTCGGCGCGGAGCGTCTCGGCGACCTCGTCGGCGCTGCCGACGATGGCCTCGAGCCGGCGCTGCAGCGCGGCGACGTCACCGATCACGTGCGCGTTGGGCAACTCGTCGAGCAGGTGCTTGGCGGCACCCTGCGCCTTGCGCGGGTCGCCCGACCGGGCGGTGAGCCGTTCCTCGAGGATCTCGACCTCGGTGGCGAGATCGTCGAACCGGCGTCCGAAGTGCGCGAGTCCTTCTTCGACCGTGCCGGCCTGCCACGAACCGATCTCGCGTTCGCCGTCCTCGGTCTTGAGCCACACGACGCCCGCCTCGTCGATCCGGCCGAAGCGGTGCGGATCGGCCGTGACCAGGTGCGTGACGACCGGCTCCGACGCGACGCCCGGACGTGGACCGGGTTTCGGGCGCGGCCCGGGTTTGGGCGTGGGCGCCGGTGCGCTCTGGCCTGCCGGAGCCGCCTGGGTGTCGGGTGAGGCGTCGCCCGGGGCTGATGATCCGGTCGCGGGTGCCGATTCGGTCGGGTTGGTCATGTGCACGTGTCCTGCCGCTCAGTGGTGCCGCGCGTCACGGCTGCCGGTCGCTGGAGTCGACTCTCACCGGGCATCCGATGCCCGCGATCGCCGAGGAGTACCGCTCCATTCAAGCAGTTCAGGACCGTCGATGTGGCGTCCGTGCCGAGTTGGTGGGTCGTGGGCCGAATGTCCCGGCGCCGGGAGCGGAGCGAGCGGGCCGAATGTCCCGGCGCCGGGAGCGGAGCGAGCGGGCCGAATGTTCGCGCGCCGGGAGCGGAGCGAGCGGGCCCGTTGTTTTCGACTAGCGTCGTGGTGTGCTTGCGGCCCTCGTCTTCGTTCCGAGTGCTCCTCTGCTGGTTCCCGAACTGGCCGGACCGGCTGCGTCTGACACCCAGCCGGTGCGCCGGGCCGTGTTCGACGCGGTGGCGGCGGCGCGCGAGCTCGGCATCGACCGCTGGGTGGCTCTCGGGACCGCCGACGCGGCGACCGCGGGCCGGGTCTGCGAGCCGGTGCGGGGGACCTTCGCGCGGTTCGGCGTCGACGTCCCGGTCGCGACCGACACCGTGACGCCGACAGCGGCAGGGTCCCCGACAGTCACCGCCGCGGACAACGCTCTCGACGGTACGACGCCGCGGATGAGCCTGTCGGTCCTCATCGCCGGCTGGGTCGCCGAGCGGATGTCACTGGGTCCCCTGCACGTGTGCAGTGTCGGGTCGACGACGCCGCCCGCGGACTGTGCGGCGCTCGGAGCGGAGCTGTCCGCGCCGCTCGAGGAGGGGACGGAGAGGGTCGCGGTCCTCGTGGTGGGCGACGGGTCGACGGCGCTGACCGACAAGGCTCCCGGCGGGGGTCGGCGGGAGTCGGCGGTGGCGCTCAACGACGCCGTCGTCGCTGCGCTCGGTTCGGCGGACACGTCAGCGCTGGCGGCTCTCGATCCGCAGCAGTGCGATGTCGAGGGTGTCGGTGGCCGGGTCGCGTGGCAGGTGGCGGCCGGCCTCGTGGGCGACCGGCGCGCCCGGGGCGCACTCGACTTCGCCGACGCACCCTTCGGCGTGGGGTACGTCGTCGCGACGTGGACCGTCGAGCACGGTGGACGCGACCGGTGAACCCGGCATCCCTCCCGGAGGCCCCCACCCCCATCGCTGTGGTCGGCCCGACCGCCGGAGGCAAGTCCGACCTGGCGCTCGACCTCGCCGAGCGGCTCGGTGGGGAGATCATCAACATCGACGCCATGCAGCAGTACCGGGGCATGGACCTCGGAACGGCCAAGCTCCCGCCCGCCGAGCGCCGCGGCATCCCGCACCATCAGCTCGATGTGCTCGACGTGACCGAGGTGGCGACCGTCGCGCGTTATCAGCAGGCCGCGCGGGCCGACGTCGATCGGTTGCGCGCGGCGGGGCGGGTTCCGGTGATCGTCGGCGGATCGATGATGTACGTCCAGGGACTGCTCGACGACTGGCAGTTCCCGGCTACCGACCCCGACGTCCGGCGGCGCTACGAGGACCTGCTCGACGAGCGCGGGGTGGGCGCGATGCACCGGCTGCTCGCCTCGGTCGACCCGGCTGCGGCGGCGACCATCCTCGACACCGACGGCCGCCGCATCGTGCGGGCGCTCGAGGTGGTCGAGCTGACGGGTGCGCCGTTCGCCGCGTCACAACCCACGATCGGCGAGCCGCGCTGGGGCACGATCATCCTCGCCCTCGACCGGGACACCGAGGAACTCGACGACCGGATCCGGCGGCGGACGAGAGCGATGTTCGAGCAGGGTCTCGTCGGCGAGGTGGAGGAGCTCTGTGCCCGCGGCCTCCGGGACGGGCGCACGGCATCGCAGGCCATCGGCTACAGGCAGGTGCTCGCCGCTCTCGACGGCGAGTACGACCTCGCGCAGGCCGAGGAACTGACGTTCATCGGGACCCGGCGGTACGTCCGGCGGCAGCGGTCGTGGTTCCGGCGCGATCACCGGGCCGTGTGGCTCGACGCCGCCGCACCCGGCCTCCTCGACCGAGCGCTGCGTGTCGTCGCCGGCGACGCCCCGTAGGCTGTTGTCCGTGACTTCCGCCCCGCAGAGCAGTGCGCACGACGGCCTGCCCCCCCAGGGTGTGCATGGTGCCGGTCTCCACTTCGTCAAGGGGCATGGCACCCAGAACGACTTCGTGGTCCTCGCCGACCCCGAGGCCGAGCTGACGCTCGACGCCGAGATGGTCGCCGCGCTGTGTGACCGGCAGCGGGGGATCGGCGCGGACGGAGTGCTGCGCGTCGCGCGCTCGGGCGCCCTGCTGGCCGCCGGCGTACTCGATGCGCTGCCCGACGGGGTGTCCGACGACGACTGGTTCATGGATTACCGCAACGGCGACGGCTCGGTCGCCGAGATGTGCGGCAACGGCGTCCGGGTGTTCGCGCACTTCGTACGCGCGTCGGGCCTGATTGACTCCGACACGTTCCCCGTCGGTTCCCGGGCGGGCGCCCGGGGCGTCACCATCCACTCCTTCGACGCGGTGCACGCCGAGGTCACCGTGGAGATGGGCGTGGCACGCCTGGACGGATCGTCGGTGGTCCGCATCGGCGACGACATCTACCCGGGCGCGATGGTCGACGTCGGCAATCCCCACCTGGCGTGCGTCGTCGCCGACATGACCGCCGCCGACCTCGACGCGGTCGACTTCGGCGCCGGCGTCACCATCGAGGCCGACGACTTCCCCCATGGTGCGAACGTCGAACTGCTGACCCCGCCCGTCGAGGGGCCCGATGGCGGCCTGACCGCGCGGATGCGGGTCTTCGAGCGAGGTGTCGGCGAGACGCGCAGCTGCGGGACCGGCCTGGTCGCGGCCGCGCGCGCCGCGCTCGACGCCCGCGGGACGGACACGGGGGAGTTACGCATCGGCATCCCCGGCGGTGAGGTCACGGTGACGATCCGTCCCGACGGATCGACCCTGCGCGGACCGTCGATGCTGGTCGCCGACGGCGTGCTGCGGCCCGGCTGGGAGTGCTGAGCTCGATATTCGCGTGCTCGCGTCCCGGCGGACGTGAGACCATGGACCTCGTATGACCGAATCACGAGAAGACATCATGTCCGCAGCCGATCTCGGTGTCCGGGACACCGCGGGTCCCACCAGTGGGGACCCGAACGGCGTGGACCCCACCACCGGCGAACTCCAACTCTCCGAGCGCGCGTCACTGCAACGCGTCGCGGGACTCTCCACCGAACTCACCGACGTCACCGAGGTCGAGTACCGGCAGCTACGACTGGAACGCGTGGTCCTGGTCGGCGTGTGGACCGAGGGCAGCGCGGCCGCCGCCAAGGCCAACATGACCGAGCTGGCCGCGCTTGCCGAGACGGCCGGTTCGCAGATCCTCGACGCGGTGATCCAGCGCCGCTCCAAACCCGACCCCGCCACCTACATCGGCAGTGGCAAGGCCGAGGAACTCCGCGAGATCGTCCTCGCGACCGGCGCCGATACTGTCGTCTGCGACGGTGAGCTCACCCCCGCGCAGCTGAACGCGCTGGAGAAGGTGGTGAAGGTCAAGGTCATCGACCGCACCGCGCTGATCCTCGACATCTTCGCCCAGCACGCGACCTCGCGGGAGGGCAAGGCGCAGGTCTCCCTCGCACAGATGGAGTACATGCTTCCGCGGCTGCGCGGCTGGGGCGAGTCGATGTCCCGGCAGGCCGGTGGCCGGGCCGGCAGCAACGGCGGCGTGGGCCTTCGCGGTCCGGGTGAGACCAAGATCGAGACCGACCGTCGGCGGATCCGGGAGCGGATGGCCAAACTGCGCCGCGAGATCCGCGGCATGAAGAAGGCGCGGACGACCAAACGCGCTGCGCGCAAGAGTGGTTCGATCCCGACGATCACCGTCGCCGGATACACCAACGCGGGGAAGTCCAGTCTGGTCAACGCGATGACCGGTGCGGGGGTCCTCGTGCAGGACGCCTTGTTCGCGACCCTCGATCCCACCACGAGGCGCGCCACGCTCGACGACGGTCGGGCGGTCGTGTTCACCGACACCGTCGGTTTCGTCCGTCATCTGCCGACCCAGCTCGTGGAGGCATTCCGCTCCACGCTCGAGGAGGTCGTCGACGCCGACCTGCTGCTGCACGTCGTCGACGGAGCGGACGCCTTTCCGATGGAACAGATCTCGGCTGTCCGCCAGGTCATCAACGACATCGTCGCCGAGGAGGGGGTCACCGCGCCGCCGGAGTTGCTGGTGATCAACAAGATCGACGCGATCGACGGCAACCGCCTCACCGAGTTGCGCGGTGCGCTCGGTTCGGATGCGGTCTTCATCTCCGCCCGCACCGGCGAGGGACTGCCCGAACTCTTCGGGCGGGTTCGTGAGTTCGTCGGTCGCGAGGACGTGGAGATGACCATCGAGGTGCCGTTCGACCGGGGCGACGTTGTCTCGCGCGTCCACAGCGAGGGCGAGGTCATCTCCTCCGAGCACACCGCGGCCGGCACGACGTTGAAGGTCCGCGTCCCGGCCGCTTTCGCGGGCGAGATCGCGGACCTCCGGATCTGAACGGATCCCTGCGTATGGACTAGTCCGCGTCGAGGTCCTTCTCGACGAGATCGACGACGGTGTCGAGCGCGGTCTGGTCGTCGGCGGTGACCACCACCCGGGTGCCCTTCTCGGCGCCGAGCGTCATGATCATCAGCGCCGATCCCGCGTCCACCGGGTCGCCGCCCTCGAGGCCCAATGTCACCGGGCTCCCGATCTCGGCGACCGCCTCGGCGATGATCGTGGCGGGGCGGGCGTGCAGACCGACGGCGGAGCCGACGGTGGCGGTGGTGCTGGGCATGGGAACTCCTTCTGGTGGGGTGAGGTGTCGAATGTGATCGGTCGTCGTGCGATTCGGTGCCGGGCTCCGACCCGGATGTCGCGTGGTCGTGTGGTCGCGTCGTCGAGGCGTCAGGCGGCGACCGCCTCGAGTTCGTCGAAGGCGACGGCATCGCGACTGCGATGCACCTGCTTGGCCGCGATCACCAGGACGGCGGACAAGACGGTACCGGCGACGAGCGCGACGAGGAAGAGCACCCAGTTGTTCATCGCGAAGAAGACGAAGATGCCGCCGTGCGGGGCGCGGAGTTCGACGCCGAACGCCATGATCAGCGCGCCGCTGAGCGCACCGCCGGCCATCATCGACGGGATGACGCGGAAGGGATCGACCGCCGCGAACGGGATGGCGCCCTCGGAGATGAAGGACGCGCCGAGAAGCCATGCGGCCTTGCCGTTCTCGCGCTCGGGCTCGGTGAACAGGCCGGGGCGCAGGACGGTGGCGAGTGCGAGCGCCAGCGGTGGGACCATGCCGGCGCACATCACGGCCGCCATGATCTGGTACTGGGCGGTTCCGGAGGTCGCCGCGTCGGCGATCCCGGCGGTGGCGAACAGGTAGGCGGTCTTGTTGACCGGCCCGCCGAGGTCGAAGCACATCATCAGGCCGAGCACGATTCCGAGGGCGATGGCCGATCCGCCGGACATGCTCTCCAGGCCGCTGTTCATCTGCTCGGTCAGCCAGGCGAGCGGCTTGCCGAGCACCATGTAGAGCAACCCGCCGACGATCATGCTGCCGAACAGCGGGATCACCACGACCGGCATCAGGCCGCGCGCCCACTGGGGCACCGGGGTTCGCGCGATCCACAGGCACACCACGCCGGCGATGAGACCGCCGATCAGCGCGCCGATAAAGCTGGCGCCCACCGCGAGCGAGACGATCCCGGCCACGAAACCGGGTGCGATTCCGGGGCGGTCGGCGATCGCGAACGAGATGTAGCCCGCGAGCACCGGGACCGCGAGTCCCATCACCCCCGAGCCGATCGCGAAGCTCACCGCGCCCAGGTACTGCAGGAGTCCGCCGGACGGCAGGTCCCACAGACTGTTGTTCAGCGCGATGAAGGCGCCGTCGCTGAGGGTGCCGCCGTCGTCGAGGGTCGTGTTCGCGACCTCGTAGCCGGCGAGGAGGAAGCCGAGTGCGATGAGGAGTCCGCCGGCGGCGACGAACGGGATCATGTAGCTGACACCGGTCATGAGAGCCTGGCGCGTGCGGCCCGCGAGGCCCACCCCTGATGTCGACGACTCCGCCGCGTCGGCGTCCGAGCCGTCGCCGGTGACGCGCGCCGCTTTCGGGTTGCGTCCCGCCGCGATCGCCTCGGCGATCATCGCGTCGGGTTCGTTGATCGCCCGTTTCACCCCGGAGGCGATGACGGGTTTGCCGCTGAACCGGTTGCGGCCCTTCACTCCGACGTCGGTGGCGAAGATGACGGCATCGGCCGAGGCGATCACCTCCGGATCGAAGGCGGTCGTGGCCGAGGACCCCTGGGTCTCCACCGCGAACTCGACACCGGCCCGCTCGGCGGCGTACTTGAGCGCATCGGCGGCCATGTAGGTGTGGGCGATCCCGGTCGGGCACGCGGTGATCGCCACGATGCGCGGCTTCGCGGACTCCGCGGTCTGGTCCGTGGGCTCGGTGCTGTGGGTGTCCGTGCTGTGGGTGTCCGTGCTCGGGGGGACGCCCTCGGTCTTCGCGGTCGATACCGACGAGGCCGGCGGCGCGGTCGCAGCAGCCGGGGGTGAGGGGTTGATGGCCTCGTCGACCAGTTCGATCACTCGCTCCTCGTTCTCCGCCGCACGGAGCGAGGCCACGAAGTCGGGCCGGACGAGCGAGCGGGCCAGCGAGCTGAGGAGTTTCATGTGCGCGCTGGCGCCCCCCTCGGGGGCGGCGATGAGGAAGACCAGGTCGGCAGGCCCGTCCGGCGCGCCGAAGTCGACCTTGCGGGACAGCCGCGCCATGGCGAGGCTGGCCGTGGTCACCGACGCGGTGCGGGCGTGCGGGATGGCGATGCCGCCGGGAAGTCCGGTCGCGGACTTGGCCTCCCGGTCCAGCGCAGCCCGCGCGAGATCGGCGGGATCGGTGGTCCGGCCGGCTGCGGCGAGCGCGTCGGCCAGCGTGGTGATGACGGCGGCGGGATCGCCGCCGGCGTCGACGTCGAGACTCACCGTCTGGGCGGTGATGATCTGCTCGGTCATGGGATGTCCTTCGGTGACAGGGGGTACGGGGTCAACGGGTGGTTCTGGGCGGTTCGGGTTGTTCCGGGGCGTCAGGTCATGCGCGCGGCTCCCGACAGTTCGGTCACCCGGACGCCGGGAAGGTCGAGATGGTCGGGAGTCGGGGCCTGGGTGCCCGCTAACGAGGCGGCCGCGGCGCCGTAGGCCACCGCCGACCGGAGGCAGTCCGCGGGCGAGGCCCCCGTGCTCTGGGCGATGAGGAAGCCGGCGAGCGAGGAGTCGCCGGCGCCGACGGTGCTGCGCGGCACGATCGGCGGGGGTGTCGCCGACCAGACGCCCGATGCGGTGACCAGGACGGCGCCGGCGGCGCCGAGTGTGGCCAGGACGTTGCCGCCGATCTGATCCGCGATCGAGGTCGCGGCCTCGACCACGGGTTCGAGGTCGTTGCGCGACAGGGCTTCCCGGAGCGTGGCCGGGTCGGCGCCGGTCAGTTCGGCGAGTTCGTCCTCGTTGGGTTTGATCAGGTCGACGCGACCGGCGACGGTGGCCCGGAGCGGGGCGCCGGACGTGTCCACCGCGACGCGGCACCCGGCCAGGACGAGGTCGTCGGCGATCGCGCGGTACCAGTCGTCGGGCACGCCGGGCGGGAGGGAGCCGCAGAGGGTGACCCACTGGGCGGAGGCGGCGTGCGCCCGGATGAGTTCGACGAGCGCATCGCGATCCCGCGCGGTCAGCGCGACACCCGGAGCGTTGATCTTGGTGGTCGTGCCGTCCGACTCGGCGATGGTGATGTTGGAGCGGACCTCGCCGTCGACGGGCACGGCGTCGTAGGGGAGTCCGAGCTCGTCGAGTGCGGTCCGCAGCGGGTCGCCCGTCCGCGCGGGGAGCAGGGCTCGGGTGGACAGGCCGGCGGCCGCGACGACGCGGGCCACGTTGACGCCCTTGCCGCCGGGTTCGGTGCGGACCGTACCGGCGCGCTGCACCTCGCCGCGTGCCAGCGGTGCGCCGAGCTCGAGGGTGCGGTCGAGGCTGGGGTTCGCGGTGACGGTGACGATCATGCGATCACGACCTCGACGCCGCGCGCGGACAGTGCCGCCGAGAAGGCCGGGTCTATCCCGGAGTCGGTGATGAGGACGTCGACGTCGTCGATTCCGGCGAAGGAGGAGAGGTCTTCGCGATCCATCTTCGAGCTGTCGGCGAGGACCACGACGCGTTGCGCGGCCGCGACCATCGCCGCTTTCACCGCCGCCTCGTCGGGATCGGGAGTCGACAGCCCATGAGATTCGCTCAGACCGTTGGTGCCGAGGAACGCGGTGGTGACCCGCAGGCGGCGGAGCGCGTCCACCGTCTCGACGCCCACCGTGGCCTGGGTGAGACCACGGACGCGTCCGCCGAGCGCATGGAGCCCGTCGGGGTGGGTGCCGGCCAGCAGGCCGGCGATGGGCAGGCTGTTGGTGAACAGGGTGAGCCTCCGATCGGGCGCGGTCGCCTCGGCGGCGCGGTAGGTCGTGGTGCCGGCGTCGAAGAGCACGGAACCGCCGTCCGGCGGCAGGAAACGGATCGCCGCCCGGCCGATCGCCGTCTTCTGTTCGATCTGGCTCGACTCGCGCTCGTCGATGCCGAGCTCGCCCAGGGCGCGCATGACCTCGGCGCGCACGGCACCGCCGTGGACTCGCTGCAGATGTCCGGCACGCTCCAGGACGGCGAGGTCTCGACGGACGGTCTCGCTCGTGACGTCGAACTTCTCGGCGAGCGCGGCCACCGACGCCCGCCCGGCGACGCGCACCTCGTCGACGATCGCCTGTTGTCTCTCCTCGGCGTACACACCGCTCCGATCTCCGGTTCCGACCACCCCGCTTGTTGAGGCGTGTGGGATTGCATGTTGTAGTAATTGTGTTTACGCCTGTTTGTGTTGACAAGTCAAGCACTTTTTGTAACGGTGGTCACATCGGTAGTCGAGTGAGAGGCAAGACGATGGCGCAGATCCTGACAGGGACCCCGGTGGTCGGCGGACTGGCCCACGGTCCCGCGCTGTGGCCGGGCGGACGACCCGATCACTCACCGGAGAAGCTCGGCGTCGGCGTGGAGATCCCCGAGGAGCGTCGTGCCGACGAGGTGACACGCTTCGCCACGGCGGCCGGCGCCGTCGCCTCGCGACTGCGTACGCGCGCCTCCCAGAACACCGGGGTGACCGCGGAGGTGCTCGCGGCGACTGCGGGACTCGCCGAGGACCGGGGGTGGATCGGGGCCGCGAGCGCGCTCATCACCAAGGGCGCCACGGCCGAGGCCGCTGCCGTCGCCGCGACCGATCAGTTCGCGGCGGTGTTCGCCAAACTCGGCGGGTTGATGGCCGAGCGGGTCACCGATCTGAACGATGTTCGCGACCGCGTGCTCGCCGAACTGCTCGGTCTACCCGAACCGGGCGTGCCGACACCGCAGGTGCCCTCGGTGCTGCTCGCCGACGACCTAGCGCCCGCCGACACCGCCGGCCTCGACCCGACGACCACGATCGCGCTCGTCACCCGGCTGGGTGGGCCGACCAGCCACACCGCGATCATCGCCCGGCAACTGGGGATTCCGTGTGTGGTGGCCGTGGCCGATCTCGACGAGATCGGTCCCGGCACAACGGTTCTCGTCGATGGGACGACCGGCCGGGTCGAGGTGGAGCCTGACGCGGAGACGGCGCGGGCGCGAGTCGAGGAGGATCGTCGGCACGCCGAGCTCGTCGCCGGGTGGACGGGTCCGGGGCAGACCGCCGACGGCATCGCCGTCTCGGTGCTCGCCAATGTCGCCGACGGATCGTCGGCGCGGGCCGCCGCCGGGCACCCGGTCGAGGGCGTCGGACTCTTCCGCACCGAACTCGCCTTCCTCGAACGTGCCGACGAACCGTCGGTGGACGAACAGGCGGCGATCTACCGCGAGGTACTCGATGCCTTCGACGGCCAGAAGGTGGTGATCCGTACCCTCGACGCCGGCTCGGACAAACCCCTCCGGTTCGTGACCCACCCCGACGAGTCCAATCCCGCGCTCGGTGTCCGTGGGGATCGAATCGCCCTGGCGCATCCCGAGATCCGCGCTCATCAGCTCGACGCGATCGCGCGTGCCGCCGCGGATTCCGACGTCGCGCCGTGGGTCATGGCGCCGATGATCGCCTCGCCGGCCGAGGCGCGCGCCTTCGCCGCGGAGGTTCGCGGACGGGGCCTCGTCGCCGGGGTCATGATCGAGGTGCCCGCGGCGGCGATCCTGGCCGAGGCCGTGCTCGCCGAGGTGGACTTCGTGTCCATCGGCACCAACGATCTGACGCAGTACACGATGGCGGCCGATCGGATGTCGGCCGACCTCGCCGGACTGACCGACCCGTGGCAGCCCGCCGTGCTGAGCCTGATCGCGGGTGTCGCCGCGGCGGGTGTCCGTCAGGGGAAGCCGGTCGGGGTGTGCGGTGAGGCGGCCGCCGATCCGAATCTCGCCTGCGTGCTCGTCGGTCTCGGGGTGACGTCGCTGTCCAGCGCGCCGGCCGCGGCCGCTGCGGTGGGCGCCCGGCTCGGCGAGGTGACCGCGCAGGACTGCCGCGCTGCTGCCGACGCCGCCCTGGCCACGTCCGATCCCGCCGCGGCGCGGGAAGCCGCCGCGGCGGTGCTCGACCGTTCGGTCGGTGGAGAGGTCAGACTCGCCGCATCACGGTGACGACCTTGCCGAGGATCACGGCGTCGTTGCCCGGGATCGGGTCGAACAGCTCGTTGTGCGGCATCAGCCACACATTGGCGCCCTGACGCTTGAAGGTCTTCACGGTGGCCTCGCCGTCGATCATCGCCGCGACGATGTCGCCGTTGTCGGCGACGTTCTGCTGCCGCACGACGACCCAGTCGCCGTCGCAGATGGCGGCATCGATCATCGACTCGCCCACGACGCGCAGCAGGAAGAGCGAACCCTCGCCGACCAGCTCGCGGGGAAGTGGGAACACGTCCTCAACGGCCTCCTCGGCCAGGATCGGACCACCCGCCGCGATCCGCCCGAGGACGGGCACGAAGGTCGGCTCGGGCAGCTGGCCGGCCGACGGGGTCTCCGGCGAGGGCGATTCGCTCGGGGCGATGTTGACCGCACGCGGCCGGTTGGCGTCCCGCTTGAGCAGGCCCTTGCGCTCGAGGGTCCGTAGCTGGTGGGCGACCGATGATGTCGACGCCAGGCCGACCTCGTCGCCGATCTCCCGGATGCTCGGCGGGTAGCCGCGCTCGCGTACCGAGCGGCGGATCACTTCCAGGACCCCGAGCTGTCGCGGGGTGAGTGAGGCCTCGGCGGCGGCGACGTCGATCGGGGCCTCGTCGTCGGCTCCCCGCGCTCGGCCGCGCCTATCGCCGGTGTCACTCATGTTCGGTTCCTCTCGTCTTCGGAACGTGCTGGTAGATGGCCCGTGGGATGTCCCGAGGGGATGTTCAGCCGGGTCCGAGCCTAGCGGAGTGCGACCTCCACCTCAAACATTTGTTCGATGTGTCGCGGGACTTTGTCGGTGCGCCGTGCTACAAATTCGAACATCAGTGCATCGAACATCTGATCGAAGTTCGAACACCGACCGCCACACCCGAACACCAGAAGATCCGCACCGAACACCCGGAGGGCACCATGCGCACCGCCACTCTCGTCGCTCCCGTCCGTACCGACCGTCCCGACACCATCCGGGCGCGCACCGACCGCGCCGACCGTGTCCGGACCCGGACCCCGCTGTCCGACGGCTCCCGCCCCGTCGACAACCGGCCGGCAGGCAACCGTCCGGTGGGCGGGTCACCGCTGACGCCACGTGTCGGCGGCACGCACTGTGGTTCCGCGGTGGGCGTGCGGGGCCGGGGGCCGGTCGGCCCGGAGGCGGCCGTGTTCCGTCGCCGTCGCCGCGCGGCGATCGCGGTCCTCGCCGGCGTCGGGCTCGCCTTCGTGGTGTGGGTGTTCGGTGTCGTCGGTCAGAACTATTCGGACTCGATGACGCCCGCCGCGGTGAGCGCGGAGGTCGTCCACGTGCGCGCCGGGGAGTCGCTCAGCTCGATCGCCGGCCGGGTGGCGCCCGAGATGCCTCGTGAGGTCGTGATCGACGAGATCGTCGCGATGAACGATCTGCCGTCGAGTGCGCTGCAGGTGGGTCAGCCCCTGCTCACCCCCCGGTACCGCTGAGGCCGGGCGGTATCCTCGATGGCACAGGGGCCGGCCGAGAAGCGGCGGGGCGCACGGTTTCGGTGCGTTCCAGCGTCCCGCGACCTGCGTGAGGACACGATGCGCTGCCCCTTCTGCAAGAACGACGACACCAAGGTCATCGACTCGCGTGTCGCAGATGAAGGGCAGGCCATTCGACGGCGTCGCTCGTGTGTCGAGTGCGGGCGCCGATTCTCCACGGTGGAGAGCGCCGTTCTCGCCGTGGTCAAACGCAACGGTGTCACCGAGCCGTTCAGTCGCGAGAAGGTGATGCGCGGTGTGCGTCGCGCCTGTCAGGGCCGGCATGTCGCCGAAGACGCACTCGCGCAACTGGCCCAGCAGGTCGAGGACACCGTGCGGGCCAGCGGATCGGCGGAGATCCCCAGCAACGAGGTAGGTCTCGCGATCCTGGGGCCGCTGCGTGATCTCGACGAAGTGGCATACCTGCGGTTCGCCTCGGTGTACCGGTCATTCGACTCGGTCGAGGACTTCCAGCGCGAGATCGACGACCTGAAGTCGTCGGCGTCCGCGGGCGGGCGTGCGGAAACCGCTGCCGATCCCGTCTCAGCCGAGTCGGTCCAGAGCTCGTAGGACGCGCTTCTCCGACACGGGGAACGCGGTACCGAGACGCTCGGCGAACAGCCCCACCCGTAGTTCCTCCACGAGCCACTGCGCTTCGTCGTCCACGCGCGCCCGGCGGTGCTCCGGCACCTGTTCCAGCCGTTGGGCCCACCGCTCGACGACGCGATCGAGGACCGCCACACCGGCCTGGTCGCGCGCGGCAGAAGCGGGCAGCGCTTCGAGACGGGATCGGGCTGCATCGAGATACCGAGGCAGGTTCTGCAGGTGCCGCTGCGCGGTGGCCGCCACGAAGCCGTCGAACACGAGGTGGTCGATCTGCTCGGCGACGTCGTCGGCGGCCAGCGATCCGGCGTGGCGGTCGATCGCCGCCCGGACCGGCGCCAGCCGTTCGAGCGCCGCGACGGCGAGCGAGAAGTAGTCCGGTGCGGCCTCGGCGACGCGTGGCCTGATCCGCTCGAGGAACGCCGAAAAGGCCTGCGGCGAGCGAACAGCCGCCAACTCGGCGTCGGCGACACCGTCGAGGGCGTCCCGGATGGCCCGTCGCGTGCAGTCGGCGAGCAGCGCCTCGATGTCCGCATACGGGCTCTGGCTGAGGGCGAGTCGTTCGGCGGGACCGAGTGATCCGGCGACCCGTTTGGACAGCGGGGGAATCGCCAGGTCGAGCAGGGCGTCGATCCCGCGACGGCGGAGGCGCTCGCGGGTCTCGGTGGAGGCCGCGTCCACGACGATCACGCCACGGGGGCGGCCCTTCTCATCGGAGACCGCGTCGATCGTCGGGTAGCGGGTGAGCCGCTGCCCTGCGACGTCGACCGTCGTCTGCTCGGGGAGCGTACCGATCCCGTCGGCGGTCCAGGTCCGGTACAACGTACGCGTCACCGTCTTCGGCGCCGCGGGCACGCCCTTCTGCTGGAGTTCGGACAACGAGTCGGCGCGGGCGATGATCCGTCCGGTGTCGTCGGCGACCGCGAAGTGCATCCGGAGGTGAGCCGGCACCCGGTCGGTGTCGAAATCTGCTGCGGTGACCCTCATCCCGGTGATCGCCGACAGTTCGCGGGCCAAGCCGGCGGCGAGGGGCTCCGCGCGCGGGGTGAGCCGGCCGAGAGCGAGCTCGGCGAACCGCTGCGCGGGGGACATGCTCTTGCGGAGCTGTTTCGGCAGGGACTTGACCAGGGCGGTGGCCAGTTCGACACGCATACCCGGGACCGACCAGTCGAAGCCGGCCGGTCGGACATGGGGGAGAAGGGCCTGTGGGATCACGACCGTGACCCCGTCGTCGGATGCGCCGGGTTCGAAGCGGTAGCGGAGTTCGAGTCGGGTGTCGCCCTGCTGCCAGGCGCCGGGGTAGTCCGTGGGCGCCACCTCGGTGCCGCCGGTGACATCCTCGGGACGCAGATCGAGCAGATCGGGTTCGGCCCGGCGAGCCTTCTTCCACCAGGTGTCGAAGTGGCGTGCCGAGGTGACGTCCGGCGGCAGGCGCCGGTCGTAGAACTCGAAGAGCTGATCCTCGGTGATCACGAGTCCGCGGGTGCGCGTGCGGTTCTCGACATCGGAGGCGGCGTCGAGGAGCGCGCGGTTGCGCTCGAAGAACGCGTGCTGCGTACGCCAGTCGCCCTCGACGAGAGCGTGCCGGATGAACAGTTCGCGTGCGACGACCGGGTCGATGGGTCCGTAGTCGACGCGCCGCCGTGCGACGAGGGGAACGCCGTAGAGGGTGACCCGCTCGTAGGCCATGGCGGCCCCGCGTCGGGCCGACCAGTGCGGCTCGCTGTGGGTGCGCCTGACGAGGTCGCCGGCGAGGCGCTCGGCCCACAGCGGATCGATCCCGGCGACGGTGTGCGCGAAGAGTCGTGACGTCTCCAGCACCTCGGCGGCCATGATGAACGCGGGCGGCTTCTTGGCGAGCGGCGAGGCCGGGAAGATCAGCAGCGTCGTGTTGCGCGCGCCGGTGAACTCACGCCCCTCGGTGTTGCGGGCGGCGATGTTGCTCAGCAGACCGGACAGGATGGCCCGGTGGACCGCGTCGGGGTCGAGTTCGGTGGGGGCCACCGACCAGTCGAGGTCCTTGACGATCTCGGTCAGCTGCCGATGGAGGTCCTGCCATTCGCGGATCCGCAGGAAGTGCAGGTACTCGCGCTCGCACATCCGGCGAAATGCGCTGCCGGACAATGCCGTGCGCTGTTCGCCGAGATAGCGCCACAACTCCACGTAGGACAGGAAGTCCGACTGGGCGACGACGAAGCGCCGGTGCTGGGCGTCGGCGGCCTCTCGGTGTTCGGCCGGCCGTTCCCGGGGGTCGGGGAGCGACATCGCCGCGGCGATGACGAGAAGGTGGTCGAGACAGCCCAGCTCGTGTCCGGCGATGAGCATCCGGGCCACCCGCGGATCGACCGGAATCCGCGACATCGAGCGGCCGGTCGGGGTGAGCCGCGGCGGGCCGCCTTCGCGCGGGACGGTGATGGCGCCGAGTTCGGTGAGGACCCCCATGCCGTCGCGGATGGCCCGGTCGTCGGGCGGCTGGACGAACGGGAAGTCGGCGATCTCGCCGAGCTTGAGCGAGGTCATCTGCAGGATGACGGCGGCCAGATTGGTGCGCAGGATCTCGGGATCGGTGAAGGCCGGCCGGGACTCGAAGTCGTTCTCGCTGTAGAGGCGGATGCAGACACCCGGCGCGACGCGACCGCATCGGCCGGCGCGCTGGCGGGCGCTGGCCTGGGAGACGGGCTCGATGGGCAGGCGGTTGACCTTCGTCCGGGTCGAGTACCGGCTGATCCGCGCGGTGCCGGTGTCGATGACATACCGGATGCCGGGCACCGTGACCGAGGTCTCGGCCACGTTGGTCGCGAGCACGATCCGGCGCCCGTCGGAGGGGGAGAAGACCTTCTGCTGTTCGGCGATCGACAGCCGCGCGTAGAGCGGCACGATCTCGGCGCCGGGACCCCTGCCGCCGCCGGTTCGGCGACGCAGCGCGTCTGCGGTCTCCCGGATGTCGCGTTCGGTCGGCAGGAAGACCAGGATGTCGCCGCGGCCACCGGCCCACAGTTCGTCGACGGCGGCGTCGATGCCCTGGATCTGGTCGAGGTCGGCATGCTCGCCGCCACCGGCGTCGTCCCCGTCGTCCGGGCGCTCCTGCAGGCTCAGCGGCCGGTATCGGATCTCGACCGGATAGGTGCGGCCCGACACCTCGATGACCGGGACCGACGTCTCCGGGGTACTGAAATGCCGTGCGAACCGGGCCGGTTCGATCGTCGCCGAGGTGATGATGACCTTGAGATCGGGTCGTCGGGGCAGCAACCGGCGCAGGTACCCGAGGATGAAGTCGATGTTGAGGCTGCGCTCGTGCGCTTCGTCGATGATGAGGGTGTCGTAGCGGCGCAACATCGGGTCGGTGGCGATCTCGCGCAGCAGGATGCCGTCGGTCATGACCCGGACGAGGGTGTCGGCGCCGGACCGGTCGGTGAACCGGACCGAGTAGCCGACCGCGTCGCCGAGTTCGGTGTCGGTCTCGTCGGCGATGCGCTTGGCGACCGAACTCGCGGCGATCCGCCGGGGCTGGGTGTGGCCGATCGACCCGCGGACGCCCCGGCCGAGCTCGAGGCAGATCTTCGGGAGCTGCGTGGTCTTGCCCGAGCCGGTCTCGCCCGCGATGACCACGACCTGGTGGTCCCGGATCGCCTCGGCGATCTCGTCCCGGGCTGCGGAGACGGGCAGGTCGTCGGGAAAACGCAGAGTCGGGACGCTCGCGCGCCGCCGGTCGAGACGTGCGCGTGCCTTGTCGATGTCGGCGACGAGCTGCTGCCATTTCGCGGCGTCGGGGCGCGCCGAGAGCCGGTCGATGCGACGCCGCAACCGGTCGGCGTCGACGAGGCCCACGTCGTCGAGTGCGCCGAGGAGGTCCGAGCGGGTGACGCGCGATGCGCCTGTGGACGGGGCACCTCCCGGGGACGGAGAGGGTGAGGAAGACGGGGCCGGCATGATCCCTCCAGGATATGGGTCGGTGCGGACCGGAGTTCACCCCAGTGGCCGTGCGGGGTGCGCGGACCGGCATCATTGGGGCCATGGCTGATGGTTCGAGTACCGGAACTCCCGGGTCGCTGTGGCACGGTTTCGCCGACATGGGTGCGGTGACCGCGAGAGGTCCGTTCGTCGTCACCCGGGGCGAGGGTGCGCGCATCTTCGACCGCGACGGCAAGTCCTATCTCGATGCGACCGCGGGACTCTGGTTCACCAATGTGGGGCATGGGCGCACCGAGATCGCCGACGCCGTCGCCCGGCAGCTCGGCTCGCTCGCGCACTACTCGAACTTCGGTGACATCGCGAGCGACGTGACCCTGCAACTCGCCGAGGAGCTCGGCGCGATCGCCCCCGTGGCCGGCTCCAAGATCTTCTTCACCTCCGGCGGCAGCGACTCGATCGACACCGCCGTCAAGCTCGCCCGCCGTTATTGGGTGGAGCAGGGACGCGAGTCCAAGCGGGTCGTCGTCAGCCGTACCAAGGCCTACCACGGGATGCACGCCGCGGGCACCTCGCTGGCCGGTATCCCGCTGAACCACGACGGGTACGGCGAACTCATGCACGACGTCCAGAACGTCGACTGGGACGACGCCAAGAGCCTGCTCGGACTCATCGAACGGGTGGGCGCCGACAACATCGCCGCGTTCTTCTGCGAACCGATCATCGGCGCCGGCGGCATCTACCTGCCGCCGGAGGGGTACCTCGCCGAGGTGCGGAGCATCTGCCGGGACCACGACATCCTCTTCGTCGTCGACGAGGTCGTCACCGGCTTCGGCCGCATCGGCGGCGAATCCTGGTTCGCCTCGGCCCGGTTCGGCCTCGAACCGGACATGATCACCACCGCCAAGGGCCTCACGTCCGGCTATGTCCCGATGGGTGCGGTGTTCATCGCGCCGTGGATCGCCGAGCCGTTCTTCGCCGGCGGCGTGTGGTGGCGGCACGGCTACACCTACGGCGGGCACGCGGGTGCGGCCGCCGCCGCCCTGGCCAACCTCGACATCATCCGACGCGAGAACCTCCTCGCCGAGGCGACGCGTCTCGAGGGCGACCTCGCCTCGGCGCTGTCATCGCTCACCGACCTCGATGCGGTCGCCGAGGTCCGGACCGGTCTGGGTGCGGTCACCGCGGTCCAGCTGGCCGACGCCGCCACCGCCCCGGCGGTGGTGCGCACGCTGCGCGAGCACGGCGTGAGTACGCGAGCCGCGGGACAAGGGGCGCTGCAGATCTCGCCCGCCTTCGTGATGACGACCGCCGAGGTCGGCGAACTCGCCGACCGGATGCGCGCGGCCCTGAGCTGACCCTCCGGCGCCCGTTAGTTCTACTCCCTGAGGAGCGCCTGCACCTTGCGGAGGGCGCGTCACGAAGGGGCCCGGCTGCTCGAGAGCGGCCGGGCCCCTTCGTCGTCGTGCACGCGGTGGATCAGGCGTTGGCGAGCACCTCGGTGGTGGCGATCGCCTGGGCGACGCCGCTGACGATCGAGGCGACCTTGAGAGCCTCGAGGATCGCCTCGCGGTCGACGCCGGCCTCGCGCAGGGTGTTCTCGTGCGCGGCGACGCAGTGGCCGCAGCCGTTGATCGAGGACACCGCGAACGACCACAGCTCGAAGGCCGCCTTGTCGACACCGGGGTTGCCGATGATGTTCATCCGCAGACCCGGGCGCAGGTCGTCGTACTTGCCGTCGAGGAACCCGCGGCCGCGGTAGAACACGTTGTTCATGCCCATGATCGACGCGGCGCCGAGTGCGGCGTTGTAGGCCTCGGCGGACAGCGTGTCGGCGGCCTCGTCGGCGATCTCGCTGAGCACCTTCGCATTTCGCGTGGCGGCAGCGGTCGACAGCAGGGTGCCCCACAGCTGCTCCTCGGTCAGCGCGGTCGTGCGGCTGATCGAACCGAGGTTGAGCTTGAGGTCCTTCGCGTACTCGGGGAGTACTTCCTTCAGATTGTCGATGCTCATCTGTTCTCCTCTCAGACGCCGGCCGTCATGAGCTCGCCGGCGTCGATCGTCGGGTCGCCCTTCTTCCAGTTGCATGCGCACAGTTCGTCGGACTGCAGTGCGTCGAGGACCCGCAGGACCTCGTCAACGTTGCGGCCCACCGAGCCCGCGGTGACCGATACGAACTGGATCTCGTTGTTCGGATCGATGATGAAGGTGGCGCGGTCGGCGACCCCGTCGGCATTGAGAACGCCTGCAGCGGTGGCCAGTTCACGCTTGAGGTCGCTCAGCATCGGGAACGGGAGGGTCTTGAGGTCCTCGTGCTGTGCGCGCCACTGGAAGTGGACGAACTCGTTGTCCACCGAAGCGCCGAGCACCTGGGTATCGCGGTCGGCGAACTCGTCGTTCAGCTTGCCGAACGCGGCGATCTCGGTCGGGCACACGAAGGTGAAGTCCTTCGGCCAGAAGAACACGATGCGCCACTGACCGGGGTGATCGTCGGACGACACGGTGGTGAAGTAGTCGTCGGGCTGCTGGGCATTGACCTTGCTGAGGTCGCCACCGATGACGGCGGTGAGGTTGTAGGCGGGGAACTGGTCACCGATGGTGAGCAGGGCCATGTTTCGCTCCTTCAGCTGGTGAATGTACGGAAACTTGCGCGCGAAAGAGTTTCGCGACGTACGAGTACCATCGTGCCGGATTCTGGCCAAAAGCGAAACGTGATGATTAGCACTACACTGATAGGCATGCCCGATAGAACTTATCAGCCGACCGTCGCCGGCCTGCGTGCCTTCGTGGCCCTCGCTCATCGCCGCCACTTCGGCACTGCCGCAGCCGATCTCGGCGTCAGCCAGCCGTCGCTGTCACAGGCGCTGTCCGCACTCGAATCCGGTCTCGGGGTGACCCTCGTCGAACGCACCACGCGGCGTGTCCAGTTGACCGCCGACGGGGTCGAGCTCCTGCCGCGGGCGATCGCGGTGACCGAGGCCGTCGACGAGTTCACCTCTGCGGCCGCGGGCGCCGGACAGCCGCTGCGTGGGGTCATGCGAGTAGGGGTCATCCCGACGGTGGCGCCATACGTCCTGCCGACACTGCTGCGCGGGCTCGGCGAGCGGCTCCCGGACCTCGTGCCCCGGGTGGTGGAGGAGCAGACCGCGCGACTGGTCGAGCAATTGCGTACGGGCACATTGGACGTGGCCTTGCTCGCGCTTCCCGTCGAGATCCCCGGCATCGTCGAAGTTCCCATCTACCGTGAGGATTTCGTTCTCGCGCTCCCGTCCGGACATGCCCTGGCCGGACGTCGCCGCGTCGACCCCACCGCGCTCGCGGACCTGCCGCTGCTCCTCCTCGACGAGGGGCATTGTCTGCGTGACCAGGCCCTTGAGGTCTGCCGCCTCGCGGGCGTTCGGCCCGACCTCGGGCAGACCCGGGCCGCCTCGCTGACCACGGCGGTGCACTGTGTCGTCGGTGGTCTCGGAGTGACGCTCATCCCGCAGACGGCGGTGGCGTCGGAGACGGCGTCGGGCGACCTGGCCACCGCGACGTTCGCGACCCCCCGTCCGGGCCGCCGGATCGGACTGGTCTTCCGGGCCTCCGCCCGCCACGACGAGGCCTACCGCGAACTGGCCTCCGTCATCGGCGATCTCGTCGGCGCGACCGGGGCCGTGACCCCGCTCTAGGCCGGCTCGCCCGTCGCTGCGAGCGACTCGGTGGCGGCCGCCTGCGCGGCGAGGGCCTCCCATTCGTCGACGAGGCTCGAGTCGACCTCGCGGACCATGGTGCCCAGGTCTTCGACGATCCGCTCGATCTCGGGCGTCACCACACTCGTCGGAACGCCCTGGCGCAGAACGCGATAGCAGTCCGACAGGTAGCGCAGCAGCACGCCCTCGCTGCGGGCGAGGCCGTAGGCGGAGATCAACTCGGTGAAGGTCATGGCCTTCTCCAGCATCTCGCGCAGGACCGACTTCGGCGCCGGCGGGAAGGACGACACCCAGGGGTGGCCGCGGCGATAGATGTCGAAGGCGGCGAAGATCTCCTCGGCCAGCGGCTGCGGCCAGGTGATCTCCTCCAGGCGGGTCATGCGCTCCTCGTACTCGATGCCGTCGGCCTTCATCTCGGCGATCGCGGCATCGCGGGCGACCTTGCGCTGGGCGAGCAGCAGCGGCCGCGGATTCTCCAGCGTCGATTCGAGGACGGAGACCACATCGAGTGCGTACGTGGACGACTCCGGGTCGAGGATCTCGAAGGTCGCCAGCGCGAAGGCGGACAGCGGATTGGTCAGCGCGAAGTTCGCCGGCATGTCGACGCTCAGCGCGATGTGCCGTCCGGTGTCATCGGGTTCGTCGCGTTGCACGACGATGCCCGCGTCCCGCAGTCCGCGGTAGAGCTCGATCGTGTGTGTGATGGTGCGCAACTGCCGGTCGCGGGGTTCGTGGTTGTCCTCGAGCAGATGGCGCACCGCGGCGAAGCAGTCGCCCGGCCGGCCGAGCACCTCGAGCAGCATGGCCGTCGTCATCTGGAAGTGGCTGCGCAGCGGCTCGTCGGGAGCGTCGACGAGCTGGGTGAACGTCTTCTCGCCCCACGACACGAAACCCTCAGGAGGCTTCTTGCGCACCAGCTTCCGCAGCTTCTTGGGATCGTCGCCGGCCTTGGCGACCGCGCGGGCGTTCTCCACATCGTGATCGGGGGCCTGGGCGACGACGTAGCCGATCGTGTCGAACCCGGCCCGCCCGGCACGGCCGGCGATCTGGTGGAACTCACGCGCCCGCAGGCGCCGGACCCGGCGTCCGTCGTACTTGCTCAGTGCCGCGAACAGCACCGTTCGGATGGGCACGTTGATCCCGACGCCGAGGGTGTCGGTCCCGGCGATGACCTTCAGCAGGCCCTGCTGGGCGAGGCGCTCCACCAGACGCCGGTACCGCGGGAGCATCCCGGCGTGATGCACGCCGATCCCGGCACGCAGGAGTTTGGACAGGGTGTTGCCGAAGCCGGTGGAGAACCGGAAGTCCCCGATCGCCTCCCCGATCGCCGCCTTCTCGGTCTTGTCGCAGATCCGGACGCTGAGCAGCGCCTGCGCGCGCTCGACGGCGGCGGCCTGGGTGAAGTGCACCACGTAGATGGGTGCCCGGCCGCGATCGACCAGCTCTTCGATCGTCTCGTGGACCGGGGTCATCGCGTAGGTGTGTTCGAGGGGAACGGGCCGCTGCGCACCGGTGACCTCGACGGTCTCGCGCCCGGTGCGGCGGGTCAGGTCGTCGACGAAGAACGAGACGTCGCCCAGCGTCGCCGACATCAGCAGGAACTGCGTCGACGGCAGTTCGATGAGCGGAACCTGCCACGCCCAGCCGCGGTCGGGTTCGCCGTAGTAGTGGAACTCGTCGGCGACCAGCGTGCCGATGTCGCTCTCACCGCCGGCGGCCAGCGCGAGGTTGGCGACGATCTCGGCGGTCGCGCACACGATCGGTGCGTCGGCGTTGACCGCGGCGTCACCGGTCAGCAGACCGACCTGGTCGGCACCGAACATCGCGCACAGCTCGAAGAACTTCTCGCTGACGAGCGCCTTGATCGGGGCGGTGTAGAAAGCGCGCTCGCCGCGGCAGCGCGCGAAGTACAGCGCACCCGCCGCGACGAGTGATTTGCCCGAGCCCGTGGGCGTCGCCAGGATCACGTGGCTGCCGGCGAGGAGTTCGAGAAGCGACTCCTCCTGATGGGGGTAGAGGTCGAGGCCACGCCCCGTCCACCAGTCGGTGTACCGCTCCAGGGCGGCGTCCTCGTCGTCGGTGGGGACCAGGACGTGGGGTCCGGGAATCGGTGCGGTGTCCGGGGTCAGATCGGTGATCGTGGACCCTCGTCCCCGGGGTCCGCCTCACCGGTGCCGGTCTGCTCGGCCAGGAACCGTTCGAGTTCGGCGCCGAGTTCGTCGCCGCTGGGCAGCGATTCCTCGGCGGCGAGGAGCGAGGCCCGCTCCTGGGCGGCCTGCGTGAACGTGTCGTACTGGGTCTCCAGCGCGGCCACCACCGATTCGATCTCGGTGTTGCCCTCGACCTCGGTGTCGACCTGCGCGCGTACCTTCTCCGCGGCGCTGTCGAGCGCGGCGAGGGGGAGGTCGAGGCCGGTGAGTTCGGCGACCGCCGCCAGCAACCGTGCCGACGCCGCCGGATAATTGGTCTGCGCGAGATAGTGCGGGACGTGCACGGACAGCCCCGAAGCCCGGTAGTCGTGCTCGCCCATCCGCAGTTCGAGGAGCATCGACGCGCTGGCCGGCAGCTTCATCGCCGATCCCCACCGGGGCAGGTCGCCCAGGGCGTCGGGATCGCTGCCGTGCGCGGTGATCGACGGCGGGCGGGTGTGCGGCACGGCCATCGGGATCGCGTTCAGCCCGATGACATCGGTGACACCGAGACCGTCGCTGAGCCGACGGACCGCATCGACGAACTGTTCCCACCGGAGGTCGGGTTCGGAACCGGCGAGCAGGAGGAACCCCTTGCCCGAGTTGTCGCGGATGGCGTGCAGCGCCAGCGACGGCATCTCCACGTCGGTGAAGGTCTCGCCGCTGAACGAGATGGTCGGCCGGCGTGAGCGGTAGTCCATCAGCTCGTCGGACGAGAAGGTCGCGACCAACTCGGACTCGAGGCTGTCGCGCAGATGCGCGGCGGCCAGGGCGACCGCGTGCCCGGCGTCGGCGAACCCTTCGAGGGCATGGATCAGTACCGGACCCGTGCCGTCGGGCCGGGTCACCTGCGGAGCGGGAAAGGCGAGTTCATACAGCGCGTCATCGCGCGCGGGCTGCTCGTCCACGTCGTCCCTCCTTCTGCTTGCAGCCGTCTGAAGAGACAGCTGAATGTTCATTGTCTCGCACCGGGGTGCGGAGCGTCATCTGGGTGCAACCACCTCGACACGCCGGTGATTCCCCGGGTGCGACGCGCGGTGTGTCGGAGGGCGTGTGGGGTCGGGGACGGTGGCACAGTAGACCGTTGTGACCGAGCCCCGCCGTCCCATCCACCTCGTGTCGGCCGCTTGCCTGCTGGCGGCGACGATCGTGGTGTCCGCCTGCTCGGTGGCCGGCGAGCCGGAGCCATCGGGTCAGGACCTGTCCTCGCGGTCGGTGACGGCCGCCGACTTCCCCGACGGCGCGGCGAGCCCGATCCCGACCACGGCGGTCGCGAACGCGCTCGCGGATGTGACCGGAGCGCCGATGTCCGGACAGGCGGGCACCGAGGTGTCGCCACCGGACTGCGCACCGGCTCCCGTCTCCGCCGACGGCGCCGTCGCCTACCTGGGACCCGGCCCGGGGGAGCGGTCGACGCTGACCACGGTCGTGGCCGGTGTCGACTCGACCCTCGACGACGTGGTCGAGCTGGCGCAGCGGTGTCGGCAGACAACGACGACGACGTTCGGTGCGTCGTCGACGGTCACCACCGAGGTCCTGCCTCCGCCGCCTGGACCGGACGGGGTCCAGACGGCCACCATCCGGCGCACGATCGTGACCGGCGGCGGCGTCCCCACGACGACGAGTGCCCTCACCCTCCTCGGCGAGCGTGACGGCGTCCGGGTCTACACCGAATACCGTTGGCCCGCGGCAGGTCCGGTGCCTCCGGAGGCGGCTGCCGTGCTGGACGCGCTCTTCGTCAAGGCGAACGCCGCCGCGTTCGGCTGATTCTGCCCGGCCCTGTGGATGACCCGGTCCGGGTTGTCCACAGCACGTGATCGCGGGCGTGCGGGCGACCGCGCGCAGGTGAAGCTGCGTTCATGCAGATCCTCGACTCACATCCACCGGGACCCCACGACCCATCGACGCTGCTCACCTCGATCCCCGCACGCCTCGGGTTCGTCCCGGAGCGATCGATCATCGTGATCGCATTCGCCGCCGACCGGACCGTCAACGCGACCATGCGACACGACCTCGCCCTCGAGGACGACGGCAGCCCCAGCCGGGAGTTGGTCATCGTCCTCGGCGGACTCGGTGAGATCACCGCCACCTATGGCATCGAGGAGATCGTGGTCGTCATCATCGACGACCGCCATCCTGTCGACGATCACCGCTATCGCCGGGTCCTCGCGATGAGCGACCGGTACTTCGGCGAGGTCGGCGGAGTCGCGGCGGGCTTCGCGCTGGCGACGTTCGACGCCGGCGCCGAGTGGACCACCATCTGGTGCCCGGAGGATCGGGCGTGGTCCGTCGATGTGTCCGCCGGCGCGACCGGGCGTCTCGACGACCCGCACACGAGTCCGACGGCGATCGCCGAAGCCGTGCGCTCGGGCCGGCGTATCCTCGGCCGGCGCTCGGAGATGAGATCCATGCTCGAACCGCTGGACGGCGAGTGTGGTCCGGCTCGCCCCCGGCCGGACTGTCATCAGTGCCGCGGCCGCGATCTGGACCGGACCGGTCATGACCGGTGCGATCCCGACACCGACGACATCGAGGTCTCGGCGCTGGCACTCGACCTGGTGATCAGCGCGATGATCGGAGCGGACCGGGCGTTGGACTGCGAAGAACTGGACCTGCTCGAACGGGCGATCCTCCGCCACGACGTCCGCGACGCCGCGCTCGCCCTGGCCGTGACCGAACTGCGGGGAGCTGCCGAACGCCTGTGGCGAGAACTCACCAGGCGCCTCACCGGGCGCGGCCGCGCAACCGCCGCAACGCTTCTCGCGCACCTGCACTACATCGGCGGGGACGGGGCCTATGCCGGTGTCGCGCTGGATGTCGCGCTCGCGTGCGCAGACCCGGCGCCGCTGACCACGTTGCTGGACTCGGCCCTACGGGCAGGCGTACGCCCGGCCAGATTGTGGGGCACGATCGACAAGTCCTACGACGCGGCGAGACGTCTCGGCGTCGTCATCCCGGCGGTGACACTGCGCACCGCCGGGTGACCGACCTGATGGATCAGACCTTCTCGACGACCTTCTCGACGAACAGCGAGTGCGCCATGTCGGGCGAGAGCTCGAGGCCGTCGTGGCCGGGCGTGTCGATGGTGATCGTGCCCGCGGTGTTCGAGACCGTCACGCGGGCATTGGGGACCACGCCCGCCTCGCGGAGCGCGCCGATGAGTTCGGTGTCGGACTGCGCGTGCTCCGACAGCCGTCGCACGATGACCGGCACCGTCTCGCCCGGCGGGAGGTCGGCGAGGCGGGTGGCACCGTCGTCGGAACTCGGCACCTCCACGCCCAGCAGTTCCAGGCCCGGGATCGGGTTGCCGTAGGGCGAGGTCGTCGGGTACTCCAAGACCGCGAGCAGGCGACGTTCGACGTTCTCGCTCATCACGTGCTCCCAGCGGCAGGCCTCCTCGTGGACCTGATCCCAGGGCATCCCGATGACGTCGACCAGCAGACGCTCGGCCAGGCGATGCTTGCGCATCACCGCGACGGCGAGCGAGCGGCCGCGGTCGGTCAGTTCGAGGTGGCGGTCGCCGGCGACGCGGAGCAGCCCGTCGCGCTCCATCCGGGCGACGGTCTGCGACACGGTGGGACCGGATTGGTCCAGACGCTCGGCGATACGTGCCCGCAGCGGCACGATGCCCTCTTCTTCGAGATCGTAGATCGTTCGCAAGTACATCTCGGTGGTGTCAACCAGGTCGTTCACTGTGCGCAATCCCTTTCGTCCCCGCCAAGATTACCCTCTTTGCGAGCGGTGACCGCGATCTCACCGCGGCCGGGTGGTCCGCGACGAGGATGCCGCGGTACCCGCTCGTGTCCGACGCGACATCCGTGGCCGCTGCGCGAGGTGTACCACTAGCCTGAGGTCGTGATCAACACTACGAGCGCCCGATGACGACGGCGGTCATCTGGAGCGAGGACTTCCTGTCCTATCGCTGGGCCCACACGCACCCGATGAACCCGGTCCGACTCGCCCTCACGATGACCCTCGCGCAGAGCCTCGGTGTCCTCGACGACGTCGAGACGATCCCGCCGCAGGCGATCGACGACGACGCCCTGACCGTCGTCCACAGCCGCGACTACATCGACGCGGTGCGTGCGGTCGGCTCCGGCACGGCGTCGCTGTCGGGCCCGTTGCTCGAGCGGCTGTTCGGTCTCGGCGATGCCGACAACCCGGTCTTCACCGGGATGCACGAGGCCGCGCGCCTGCTCGTCGGCGGCACACTGGCCGCGGCGCAGACGGTGGTCTCGGGTGCGGCGACCCGGGCGGTCAACATCGGTGGCGGCATGCATCACGCGATGCGCTCGCGCGCCGCCGGCTTCTGCATCTACAACGACTGCGCCATCGCGATCCGTTACCTGCTCGACCACGGTTTCGACCGCATCGCCTACATCGACGTCGACGCCCATCACGGCGACGGGGTCCAGGTCGAGTTCGCGGCCGACCCGCGCGTGATGACGGTCTCGTTGCACCAGCATCCGGCGACCCTGTGGCCGGGCACCGGATGGCCGACCGAGGTCGGCGACGGCGACGCCGCGGGCAGCGCGGTCAACCTGGCCCTGATGCCCAACACCGAGGACCGGTTGTGGCTGCGCGCCTTCCACGCCGTGGTGCCGTCGCTCATCGCCGAGTTCCGGCCGCAGATCATCGTCAGCCAATGCGGCGCCGACAGTCATCGGGCCGATCCGCTCACCGACCTTGCGCTGACCGTCGACGGCCAGCGCGCCGCGATGATCGCGATGCGCGACCTGGCCGACAAATACTGTGAGGGACGCTGGATCGCGGTGGGCGGCGGCGGCTACGGCGTCGTCAACGTCGTGCCGCGCAGCTGGACGCACCTGCTGGGGGTCGCTCTCGGGCGCGAGGTCGACGTATCGTCGGTCATCGACGAATCCTGGTGTGCCACGGCCGAACAGATCTCCGAGCAGGTGCACTCCGACTACGCCGCCCCGCCGGTTCGGGTCATGGGCGACGGGGGCATCGTCGACTACCAGCCATGGGCGGGTGACGCCGGTCAGGAGCCACCCGAAGGCGTCCCGGCCAACGCCCAGCGCCAGACCGACCGCGCGATTCTCGCCACGCGACGCGCGGTGTACCCGCTCCACGGTCTCGACCCGGAGGATCCCCGTGACTGACGACACCACCACTGCACCGGACGCTGCGCCTGCCGACCCGCCCGCCGCGGTGGCCGACCAGCCGGAACCGCGCAGCCCGTGGGACTACCCGCGGCACTGGATCGCCGATGTGCTGGCCTCCGACGGCGGCGTCGTGCATCTGCGGCCGATCGTGCCCGATGACGCCGATCGCATCGTGGCGTTCCACTCCAAGTTGTCCGAGCGAACGCGCTACATGCGCTACTTCGGCCCGACTCCGACCCTGCCGCCGCGCGAGGTGGCGCGGATGACGACCGTCGACCACCAGCAGCGGGTCGCGATCGTCGCCGAACTCGGGGGCGAGATCATCGCGGTCGGCATCTACGAAGGCCTCGGCTTCGACGGCAAACCCGAATCGGCGGAGGTGGCCTTCGTCGTCGCCGACGAACACCAGGGACGTGGCCTCGGGCCCATCCTGCTCGAACACCTCGCCGGGGCGGCCGCGGAGAACGGCTTCACGCGATTCGAGGCCGAGGTCCTCAGCGAGAACCCGAACATGGTCGCGGTGTTCCGCGACGCCGGCTATCAGCTGGCGCGGAGCTTCGACGGTTCGACCGTGCACGTCGAGTTCCTCATCGACCCCACCGAGGCGCTGCTGTCGGTGCGCAACGCCCGGGAACGCGCCTCGGAGGCACGCAGCGTCGCGAACCTGCTGCGTCCGACCTCGGTCGCGGTCATCGGCGCGTCGACGGACCCGAACAAGGTCGGCAACGCCCTGCTGGCGAACATCATCGCCGGGGGATTCACCGGACCCGTGTTCCCGGTCAACGGTCCTGCCCGGATCGAGGAGGAGGAGCCCGAACCGGGCCGCCGCGGGCTCGGTCGCGAACCGACGCCGGCTCGTCGCCGTACCCGGGAACGCCCCCCGTCGGTGCGCGGGATCCGGGCGTACGAGACCGTTCGCGACATCCCCGACCCCGTCGACCTCGCGGTGGTCGCGGTGCCGGCCGCCCGTGTCGACGACGTGCTCGACGACTGCCTGGTCAAGGGCGTGCGTACGCTCGTCGTCGTGTCGTCGGGCTTCGGCGAGTCCGGCGAGGAAGAGGGGCTGGAGAACGAGCGCCGACTGGTCGCCCAGGTCCGCGAACACGGGATGCGCCTGGTCGGGCCGAACGCGCTGGGGGTGGCGAACAACGACCCGACGGTCGCTCTGAACGCGACGCTGGCCCCGCGCATCCCGGGCGCCGGACGGGTGGGGTTCTTCTGTCAGTCCGGCGCGCTCGGGATCGCGATCCTCGACACCGCCGCCCGGCGCCAGATCGGTCTGTCGACGTTCGCCTCGGCCGGTAACCGCGCGGACGTCTCCGGCAACGACCTGCTGCAGTACTGGGACACCGACGCCACCACCGACGTCATCCTGCTCTACCTCGAGAGCTTCGGTAACCCGCGCAAGTTCTCCCGGATCTCGCGCCGGGTCTCCCGCTCGAAGCCGATCATCGCGGTCAAATCCGGACGGGGTGCCATGACACCGGTCCGCGCGGCGCGATCGGCGGCCACCCTCGACGACCAGATCGCCCGGATGATGCTGGAACAGGCCGGCGTCATCCAGGTCGACACGATCCCCGAATTGTTCGACTGCGCCGCCCTGTTCGCCTATCAGCCGCTGCCGCGGGGACCACGGATCCGCATCATCGGCAACTCCTCGGTGCTGGGCAGCCTGGCGGCCGACACGGCGCGCAACGGCGGTCTCGAGGTCGTCGACACCATCGACCTCGGTGCTGGGGCGTCCGAGGAGGAATTCGAGTCGACGGTCTCGGCGGCGATGGCCGATTCGGGCGTCGACGGGATCATCGTCGTGTTCGTGCCGCCGGTGGCGGTCGGCGCCGACTGGCATGCCCGCGCGCTCATGGCGGCGGCGAACACGCCCGATGCCGATGCCGACAAGCCGATCGTCACGACCTTCCTGGCCGTCGACGGCATCCCGCCGGGCCTGACCCGGCCCGGTCCGGGCGGCATGCCGACGAAGGGCTCGATCCCGTCGTACGGCTCACCCGAACGGGCCGCGGCAGCGCTGGCCCGGGCCTGGCAGTATGCCCGGTGGCGTATGCGGCCGGAGTCCGTCGTCCATCGTCCGGAGGGCACCGATCCCGAGGCGGCCCGGATGTTCGTGCGCGAGGCCATGGCGGGCGAGGGTGTCCCCGAGCAGCCCGGCGAGCGGTTGCTCGGACACGTGGAATCGGCGAAGCTGTTGCGCTGGTACGGCATCGACGTGGTCCCGTTCCGCGAGGTCACCACGATGCACGAGGCGTCCGGAGCGGCACGCGACCTGGGACTGCCGGTGGCGGTGAAGGCGACGTCGGACAAGTGGCGCGGTCGCCTCGACCGCGAGGGTGCGCGTCTGGACCTACCCGACGCGACGTCCGTGGTGACCGCGTTCGCCGAACTCACCGAACTCACCGGCGACCGCGTGCTGCACGTGCAGAAGATGGCGCCGAAGGGCGTCGGCACGGTCATCCGGGTCCGTGACGATCCGTCGTTCGGTTCGGTGATGTCGTTCGGTCTGTCCGGGCGCACCTTCGATCTGCTCGGCGATCACGGTTATCGTGCTGTCCCGCTGTCCGAGCTCGATGCGCGCGAACTCATCGAGGAACCCCGTTCGGCGCCGCTGCTGTCGGGGTATCGCGGAGAGGCGCCGGCCGACAAGGAGGCGCTCGTGGATCTGTTGCTCCGCATCTCCACCCTCATCGACGACATCCCGGAGGTCCGCGAGGTGGTGTGCGACCCGATCCTGGCCTCGGTCGACGGGGCGGCCGTGCTCAATGCCCGGATACGAGTGGGCCCGGTGCCCGACAGGCGGGACACCGGACCCAGACGACTCGGCTGATCGGAGGACCCGACCGAGGACTCAGTGAAGGCGGGAGTCGAGCGTGGGGGGACGCTCAGCTCGCGTAGGCGCGCAGGCGCTCGGCACGGTCACCGTGGCGGAGCTTGCCCATGACCTCTCGCTCGATCTGACGCACGCGCTCGCGCGACAGCCCGAACATGCGGCCGATCTGGTCCAGGGTGCGCGGCTGGCCGTCGTCGAGGCCGTAGCGCATCCGGATGACCTGCTGTTCCCGCTCGTCGAGCGTGGCGAGGACGGCGCGGATGTCGGAGTGCAGCAGTCCGGCGATCACGGCGTTCTCGGCGGAGGTGGCCTCGGCGTCTTCGATGAAGTCACCCAGCGGTGCTTCTTCGTCGCTGCCGACCGGCATGTCCAGGCTCACCGGATCACGGCTGTGGTCGAGCAGGTCGGCGATCTTCTCCGCGGGGATGCCCGACTCGTTGGCCAGTTCGTCGTCGGTCGCCTCGCGGCCGAGCTGCTGGTGCAGTTCACGCTTGATGCGGGCGAGCTTGTTGACCTGCTCCACGAGGTGGACGGGAAGGCGGATCGTGCGGCTCTGATCAGCCATCCCACGGGTGATCGCCTGGCGAATCCACCAGGTGGCGTAGGTCGAGAACTTGAAGCCCTTGGCGTAGTCGAACTTCTCCATCGCCCGGATCAGACCCAGGTTGCCCTCCTGGATCAGGTCGAGGAGGGGCATGCCGCGGCCGGTGTACCGCTTGGCCAGCGAGACGACCAGACGGAGGTTCGCCTCGAGCAGGTGAGCTCGGGCGGCCTCACCTTCACGGACGATGACCGCCAGGTCACGCTTCTTGGCGGCGGAAAGCCGCTTCTTGGTCGCCAGAACGTGTTTGGCGTAGAGGCCGGCCTCGATCTGCTTGGCGAGTTCGACCTCCTGCTCCGCGTTGAGGAGTGCGGTGCGACCGATTCCGTTCAGATAGACACGGACCAGATCCGCCGCTGGAGACTGGGCGTCGAGATCTTGTTCGGTCATCGCCGGCCGGGTACCCGGAGGGGTGACTTCGGCGAAACCTTTGGTCGGGGTCGAACGTGCAACTGTCGAGCGTGACATGCGGCCTCCTGACTTGAGTGCGTTCACTGGGTCCAACGTCCATGTGTGGCCGATAGTTCCCGAGAGTGCTTCGGAGCAAACCTCGATGAGGCTTGGTGACCTGCGCATTCTTTTCGGCGACTCGACAAGTGGCTGAGAAGTTGCTGAGATGTCGCGCGCGACGGAACCGCGATGGAACCGAGGCGACCCCGTGGAGGCGCGGTGGCGTCAGGCGCGGGGATCGTCGGGGTCGACGACGTGCCCGTCGACGGTGCGGGACAGCTGGTGGTCGGTGTCGGTGAGCGCAGGAGGACCGACGACGTGGTGGTCCGCGCCGTATTTGTACTGGGGGACCTCGCCGCGTTTGCGCGGCGGACGGTCGTTGGCGATGAGCACCGCCGCCCAGGGCAGCGGGATGGAGATCGCGACGATCGCCAGAGCCAGGAGTCCCGACCCGGTGATGCCGTAGGCGATGCCGGCGATCAGGAGAGCGGGCACGCGGAAAGCCATGAGGAACAAGTATTTCCGCACACGTGCCCGGTGCTGGGCCTCCAGCGAGTCCGGCGCGTCGGTGATCAGGTAGGTCTCCGCGTCCGCCCGTTTGGACAGGGGGTGGCCGTGCTCGTCGACGTGCGGTGACGTGCTGCTGTGGCCGTGCTGACCGCGACCGGTCTCACCCATGGATTCCCTTTGTTCGAACACTCTCTCTACTGTCCCACTTTCGATCATCGAATGCACCCGCGGCTTCGCCCGCCGCCGGGAGCGGAGCGAGCGGGGCGAGCGGGGCGAATGGATGCCGCCGCCGGGAGCGGAGCGAGCGGGGCGAATGGATGCCGCCGCCGGGAGCGGAGCGAGCGGGGCGAATGGATGCCGCCGCCGGGAGCGGGGCGAGCGGGGCGAATCACATGCCGCCGCCGGGAGCGGAGCAGATCCGGACTCCGGTGCTCCGTCGTTGGGCGGTTGACGCACAATGGACGTATGGGAACCGAAACCATCGAACGCCCGGACCTCGACGAATGGTCCGACACCAAGACCGACGAGCGTCCCGATGCCGATGCGACCGATCGGGATGACGACGACCGCCCCAAGTTCTTCCACTACGTGAAGAAGAACAAGATCGCCGAGAGCGCGGTCATGGGCAACCACGTCGTCGCGCTCTGCGGCGAGACCTTCCCGGTGACGCGGTCGGCCAAGCCCGGGTCACCGGTGTGCCCGAAGTGCAAGAAGATCTACAGCAAGATGCGTAAGTAGCGGCTCCCTGACCGGGCTCGTACGCTGCCGCGCGGCGGCGGGCCCGGCCCGGTCAGTCGCGTCCGCGTTCCCGCGGATGTCGGCGGATCGGACCTGAGGACAGGCGGTCGGGCAGGGTCCGGAGTTGTCCGGTGAAGTCCGAGGTCTGTGAGTTCACCCAGTGGCGCACCTGGGTGGTGGTCGAGGCCTTGGCCGGCCAGAACTGTTGCACCGCGGCGTTGAACTCGGCGCCGATCACGATGCCGAATCCCAGCGAGAACGTGAAGAGCAGGAACGCGATCGGGGTGGCCAGTGCTCCATAGGACACCCCGGCCTCGGTGATCTTGGTGAGGTAGATGCGCAGCAGATAGCTCGCCACCCAGAAGAACACGCCGGCGACGACGGCGCCGCCGATGAGCCGATGCCACGGCAGGGGATTGGGCAGCGCGAGGTGATAGAGCGTCGTGAGCACGAACAGCAGCAGGACCGCGACGAACGGGAAATAGCCGTAGTCGATGAGGGTCGTGACGAACGATCCCCATGACTCCGGCACGATCGCCCGGAGGTAGTTCGGTCCGAGTGCCACCAGGGGCAGCAGGAACACCGCCACACTCAGGAAGCCGACGTAGAGGAACAGCGCGAAGAACCGCTGCCACACCGGGTTACGGACCTCGTGCTGATCGTGAGCGTGTGCGATCGAGGCGATGAAGCACGAGACGGCCGAGGATCCCGCCCACAGGGACAGGACGAAACCGACCGACATCAGCCCGATCCGGCCGCGACCGAGCACGCTGTCGACGGTGGGGGTGATCAGGTCGTCGACGACGGTCGGGGTGAACGTGCGGTCGGCGAAGTCGATGATGCGGGCGTACACGACGTCGACGGTGTCGGGACCGAACCAGCCGGCGACGTAACCGACCGAACCGAGCAGTCCGAGCAGCAATGGCGGCAGGGACAGCGCCTGCCAGAACGCGGCCTGCGCGGCCCAGCCGATGATCCCGTCGTCCCAGGACTTGACGATGGTGCGCCAGATGACGCGGTGGATGTTCGGCAGCACCGGGAGGCCGGGCCCGGTCGGTGCCTCGGCCCGGACCGGGTCGTCGTTCCCCGGCTTCGCGGAACGGTGCGGGTCGGGGACCACCTCGACGTCGCCGGATGCCGGCGCGGCGCGCAAGCGGGCGGCGCGCAGGGGTTCGGTCGCGGTGTCGCCGATCGGGGCGGTGATCGCGGCAGGAACGGGCGCGGGCGGCGGCCCGGTCGGAAGGCTCGGCGCAGCCACCGACGACGTCTCGTCGGCCAGCGGGACCGGGTTCCTCTTGCGCGTTGTGATGTGTTCAATATCCCTGATCGGAGGGGCGGTTGGGTACTCGGGTCACCAGGCGAGTCGTTCGGATCGCCCACGGGCGGCGACTTCCGCGGGCACCGCGGCCCGGTGTCGGGATGCGGGACCTGTCGCCCGTCGGCGGTACGATTGGCGGGTCCCCTTGGGCGCGGGTGCCGCACGCGAGGGGTCATTTCATGTCCGGCAGTACACCCGCACGCGTGGAGGAGCAGCACAGAAGGTGACGTCAGCCGAACCCTCCGCCGGCAGCCCGTCCGGGTCCACGACCCCCGGCCCCACGCAGCAGCTCCGCGCCTGGCAGCGTCGTGCGTTGACCAAATACCTGACGCAGAAGCCGAAGGACTTCCTCGCCGTGGCGACCCCCGGCGCAGGCAAGACGACCTTCGGTCTGCGGATCGCCCGCGAACTCCTCGACGACCGCACCGTCGACAAGATCACCGTGGTCGCCCCGACGGAGCATCTGAAGCACCAGTGGGCCGAGGCCGCGGCGCGCGTCGGGATCGCACTCGACTCCCGGTTCACCAACGCCGCCGGCCAGACCAGTTCGGACTTCCACGGTGTCGTGGTCACCTATGCGCAGGTTGCCGCCCATCCGGCTCGTCATCGGGTGCGTACCGAGAACTACCGCACGCTGGTCATCCTCGACGAGATCCACCACGGCGGCGATGCCAAGTCCTGGGGTGAGGCGATCCGGGAGGCCTTCGACGACGCCGAGCGCCGGTTGCTGCTGACCGGTACGCCCTTCCGCTCGGACGACTCGCCGATCCCGTTCGTCACCTATGAGCCGGAGGCCGGCGGGCACCAGCGGTCCAAGGCCGACCACACCTACGGCTACGCCGACGCACTGAAGGACGGCGTCGTCCGTCCGGTCGTGTTCCTCGCCTACTCCGGTGAGGCCAGCTGGCGGGACAGTGCGGGCGAGGAGTACACCGCGCGCTTGGGCGAGCCGCTCTCGGCCGAACACACCACCCGCGCCTGGCGGACTGCCCTCGATGCCCACGGCGACTGGATCCCGGCGGTGCTCACCGCGGCGCACACCCGACTCGGACAGCTGCGTGCGACCGGCACACCGGACGCGGGCGGCCTGGTGATCGCCACCGATCAGACCGCGGCCCGCGACTACGCCGAACTCCTCACCGCCATCACCGGCAAGGAACCGACGCTCGTGCTCTCCGACGACCCGAAGTCGTCGTCGCGGATCGGGCAGTTCGCCGCGTCCACCGACGAGTGGATGGTCGCCGTCCGCATGGTGTCCGAAGGTGTCGACGTGCCGCGTCTCGCGGTGGGCGTGTACGCCACCAGTTCGTCGACGCCGCTGTTCTTCGCGCAGGCCATCGGCCGCTTCGTGCGATCGCGCCGTCCGGGTGAGACCGCGAGCGTCTTCCTGCCGTCGGTGCCGGTGCTGCTCGACCTGGCCAGCCAGATGGAGGTCGAGCGCGACCATGTGCTCGGCAAGCCGCACCGCGAGAGCGACGGCCTCGACGACCAGTTGCTGATCGACGCTAACAAGCAGGAGGACGAGCCGGGGGAGGACGAGCCGAAGTTCCAGTCCCTGCACGCCGACGCCGAACTCGATCAGGTCATCTTCGACGGCACGTCGTTCGGCACGGCGACGTTCGCGGGCAGCGACGAGGAGTCGGACTACCTCGGACTTCCGGGGTTGCTCGACGCCGATCAGGTGCGCGCGCTGCTACGCAAGCGGCAGGAGGACCAGGTCACCGCGCGGTCGGCCGCGTCGACCCCGGAGTCCTCGGCGAATTCCGAGCAACCGACGCCCGGCCGGCCCCCCGGGACGACCGGTGAGAACCTGCACGCCCTCCGTAAGGAACTGAACACCCTCGTCGCCATGCATCACCATCGCACGGGTAAACCGCACGGCATGGTGCACAACGAGCTGCGCACCCGCCTCGGTGGGCCGCCGACCGCGATGGCGAGCGCCGAGCAGCTCAAGGAACGGATCGCCGCGCTGCGCCAGTGGCGCTGATCGATCGGGTCCGGTGACGGCCCGGACTCGACCGGGACTCGCCAGGCAGACACGACAGAGCCCGGCCGGATGATTCCGGCCGGGCTCTGTGCGCGTAGGAACGCCCGTGTCAGATTGTCGGGATCGTCAGACCAACTCGCCGGCGGACTCGACGACGGTGGCGCTCAGCTCGACGAGACGGGCTTCGTGCTCGTTGAAGTGGTGGCGGCAGAAGAGAAGCTCGCCGCCCTTGGGCAGGACGGCCCGTACCTTGGCTGCGGCGCCGCAGCGATCGCAGCGATCGGCGGCAGTGAGCGGCAGGTAGATCGGGGCTGTGGTGGCGATGTCAGTCATGGTTGTCGTTCCTCCGTCCCGGTCCGGCGCCGGTGTCCGGTCGCCTTCCCTTCGAGCCGACACATCCGGGCGATGCGTCAACCTCACTCTGTCAGACGCTCGAGGCGTTCGTATTGTTCCGGGGGTGCGCTCGGTGTGTCGTCACTCACCGTTTACATCACGCAACAACTGAACAACGATCGCCCGAACGCACTGCGACCCGGCCATGGGGGCCGGGTCGCACCACTCTACGTGTTCTGCACGGTTCGGGTCGGACGGTCAGCTCGTCCGGGTGGGGGAGTGCGTTCCGCTTGCACCCGCGTCGGGCTCGGGTGCGGAATCGGCGGCCGGGATGTCGGACGTCGATGCGCCCTCGACGACGGACCGGTTCGTGCCCTCCGCGCCCACGAGCGCCTCTTCCTGCTCCTCGCGGAAGTGGGTGACCGCGTCCGAGGACTCGTTCTCACGGTCGCGCAGGTATTCGCGGAGCGAGTAGGCGAACGCCGCGGCCCAGGCGATGGCGATCACGATGTAGAAGACGCTGCGTACCGAGCCGGGGGCGTCGATGAAATCGCTCTTGAGCAGGCTGCGCGTGTTGGTGAGAACGATCAGGCCGCCGACCGAGGCGCCGAGCAGGCGCGGCGGGATGTGGCGCACGAGCCATGCCGCGATCGGTGCGGCGATGACACCGCCGACGAGGATGGCGCCGACCCACGCGAAGTTGATGCCCTGCGAACCGAGGCTGAACAGGAAGCCGAGGCTGGCGGCGACGGCGATGATGAACTCGCTCGTGTCGATCGAACCGATCACCTTGCGGGGCTCGAGGCGGCCGCTGGCCAGGATGGCCGGGGTGCCGACCGGTCCCCAGCCGCCGCCACCGGTGGCGTCGACGAATCCGGCGACGAATCCGAGCGGGCTGAGGAAACGCTTGCGCAGCGGCTTGCCGAGGTTGTGACGGGGAATGCCCTGGAAGGTGAAGCGCACCAGGATGTACAGACCCAACAGCAGGAGGATCACGGCCATGACGGGGGCCGCGGTCTCGGTGGAGAGACTCGACAGGATCGTGGCGCCGAGGAATGCACCGATGGCGCCCGGGATCGCGATGCGGCGCACGACGCGCCAGTCGACGTTGCCGAACTTCCAGTGCGAGACGCCGGACACCAGGGTGGTGCCGATCTCGGCCAGGTGAACCGTGGCCGACGCGGCAGCCGGGTTGGTGCCGATGGCGAGTAGGAGGGTCGTGGTGGTGACGCCATAAGCCATGCCGAGACTGCCGTCGACGAGCTGAGCAGCGAAGCCGACGAGGCCGATCAGGACAATCGTTCTCATAGTGGGTCTTTCCGGGAAGTCACACCGTCAGGGGTGTGACGAGGCGGGAGCGGGCACGATGCGGCCGCGAGAAGAGAAACGCAGAGATGGGGACGCACGTGGGCCCCGGGGCGGGTCGGACCGCCTCACAGACACAGCATCGAGGCTGTACGCAGCAGGTCAACGGTGGCGCGGCGCACCAGCATGGCGCCGCGTCTGCTCCCGGTCACTGCGTACGTCACCGCGCCATCCTATGTAGTGCGTCGCGGAAACCCCGACTCTCCAGCTGGGTCGAAATCGGTGCGCGCACAAATCTTGACAGATCGGTCATTCTCGTATCTGACCGGACGCAGAAGCGCCGTCGCCCCCGTACCGGAGAGGCACGGGGGCGACGGCGTCGAACGAAGCGGGTAGCTAGTCCAGGTAGTCGCGCAGGACCTGCGAGCGCGACGGGTGGCGCAGCTTCGACATGGTCTTGGACTCGATCTGACGGATGCGCTCACGGGTCACGCCGTACACCTGGCCGATCTCGTCGAGGGTGCGGGGCTGACCGTCGGTGAGACCGAAACGCAGGCGGACGACGCCGGCCTCGCGCTCGGACAGGGTCTCCAGGACCGACTGCAGCTGATCCTGCAGCAGCGTGAAGCTGACCGCGTCGACCGCGACCACGGCTTCGGAATCCTCGATGAAGTCACCGAGCTGGCTGTCGCCCTCGTCGCCGATGGTCTGGTCCAGCGAGATGGGTTCCCGGGCGTACTGCTGGATCTCCAGCACCTTCTCCGGGGTGATGTCCATTTCCTTGGCGAGCTCTTCGGGCGTCGGCTCACGGCCGAGGTCCTGGAGGAGTTCACGCTGGATGCGTCCGAGCTTGTTGATGACCTCGACCATGTGCACCGGGATACGGATGGTGCGGGCCTGGTCGGCCATGGCACGGGTGATCGCCTGCCGGATCCACCAGGTGGCATAGGTCGAGAACTTGTAGCCCTTGGTGTAGTCGAACTTCTCGACCGCGCGGATCAGACCGAGGTTGCCCTCCTGGATCAGGTCCAGGAACGCCATGCCGCGGCCGGTGTAACGCTTGGCCAGGGACACGACCAGTCGGAGGTTCGCCTCGAGCAGGTGGTTCTTGGCTCGGTTGCCGTCGCGCGAGATCCAGTTGAGGTCGCGCTTCTGGGCGGTGCTGAGCTTCTCGCCGGCGTCCATGATGCGTCGGAGACGCTCGGTGGCGAAGAGCCCGGCCTCGATCCGCTTGGCGAGCTCGACCTCTTCCTCGGCGTTGAGCAGGGCGACCTTGCCGATCTGCTTCAGATACGCACGGACGCTGTCGGCCGAGGCGGTGAGCTCGGCGTCCTTGCGCGCCTGGCGCAGGGCTTCGGACTCCTCCTCGTCCCACACGAAGTCACCCGACTTCGCGGCGGCGGAGTCGTCTTTGGTGGCCTTGGCGGTGGCCGCGGCGGCCGGGGCCTTCGCGTCCGCGGACTCCTCGTCGTCGTCCGACTCGTCGGCGTCGTCCTCGTCGTCGACCTCGAGATCGTCGATCTCGACGTCTTCGAGCTCGGCGTCGGGACCGTCGATGTCGTCGATCGAGTCCGGGTCGTCGGGCTCGGCGTTCGGATCGTCGCCCTCTGCCGACCCGGCCTTCTTGGCAGCCTTCTTCGGGGCCGCCTTCTTGGTGGCCTTCTTCGCTGCTGCCTTCTTGGCCGGGGCCTTGCGGGCGGCGGTCTTCTTCGCAGCCTTCTTGGCGGTCCGCTTGGCCGGGGCGTCGGTTGCGGCGGGGGTCGACTCGGTCGACTCCTCGGCCTCTACATCACCCTGGTGGGTCGTGATGGCTGCCACGTACAACCTTTCGAACTGTCTTCTGTGGTGTCTTCTGTCGTCTGTCACCAGACGTGACACGGCAGCACGAGCCGCCGTGGACGAGGTCTTGGTTTCTCGGTTGGAATGACCGGTGACGACCATTGTAACGACATCGTCGCGCCCGGTGTGTCAAAGACCTGGTCAATGCAGGCGCGGCGCTAGGTTTTGAGCCCCCGCGAGACCGCCATTGCGGCACCGACGATGCCGGCCGTGTTCAGCAGGACCGCCGGTACCACCGGGGTCTTGTTGGTCAGCAGCGGAATCCACTTGTCGGACTTGCGGCTGATGCCCCCGCCGGCGATGAAGAGCTTCGGCCAGAAGAGGGCCTCGTAGGTTTCGAGTACCTCGGAGACCTTCTCCGTCCACTTCTCGTACGACCAACCCTTCTCCTCCCGGACGCGCGAGGAGGCCTGATGCTCGGCCTCCTTTTTGCCGACCTGGAGATGACCGAGCTCGGTGTTGGGCACGAGGGTGCCGTCGATGAGGATCGCCGACCCGATGCCGGTCCCGAACGTCAGCAGCATCACAACCCCGGCGACGTCCTTGCCCGCGCCGTACGCGTCCTCGGCCATCCCCGCCGCGTCGGCGTCGTTGAGCACCGACACCTGCCTGCCGTCGAGGTGTCTGCTGAACAGGTCGTAGACGTCCGTGCCGATCCAGGCCTTGTCGATGTTGGCGGCCGTGCGCATGATCCCGTCGGTCACGACGCCGGGCAGGGTGATGCCGACCGGGCCCGGCCAGTCGAAGTGCGCCACGACCTCGGCCACCCCGTCGGCCACGGCGTCGGGCGTCGCCGGCTGCGGGGTGAGCACCTTGAACCGCTCGCCGACGAGTTCACCGGAATCGAGGTCGACGATCCCGCCCTTGATCCCGGAGCCGCCGACGTCCACCCCGAAACCGAGGTTGGTCGAAGACGTCGAACCGTCGGGGTCGGACGATTCGGGGACGGACGTGTCGGTCATGGCAGGGCTCCCTGTCCGGGTCGGCGGCAATCGGTAATCCAGGCTATCCACGTGACCCGTCGAACGCGCGACATCGCAACACTTGTCGACACGATTCGCCCGCACGAGGCAAGAGATCGGTCACCGCGATCGGCGGCGCGTTCGGGCGATGTGCTGACATGGAAGGCGTGGATCAGACAATTCCGGTGGACGAGCTCGCCGCGGTCGCCGACACCGTGGCCCGGGAGGCCGCCGCGCACGTGCGTCGCCGCCGGCCCGAATTGTTCGGTGCGACACCGGGACACGGCGCGCCCTCGGTGTCCGGGGCCCCAGACGCGGCCGTGTCCGCCGAGTCGACGGAACAAGCCGTGTCGACGAAGTCGACAGAACAGGCCGTGTCGACGAAGTCGACGGAAACCGATCCGGTCACCCTCGCCGACACCGAGACCGAGCGACTGATCCGCTCGCTGCTCCGTCAGGCACGTCCCGACGACGAGGTGCTCGGGGAGGAGGACGGCGGCAGCCGTGCGGTGCCCTCCGGCGTCCGATGGGTCGTCGACCCGATCGACGGCACCGTCAACTTCATGTACGGCGTGCCGGCCTACGCCGTGTCGGTCGCGGCGCAGGTCGACGGCCGGTCGGTGGCCGGGGTGGTCGTCGACGTGGCCCGCGACGTGACCTACGGCGCGACCCTCGGCGGCGGAGCCTGGGCGGCGGATTCGACCGGGGTCCGGCGGCCGCTGCGCTGCAACCCGGTCGATCGTGCCGAACTGGCTCTGGTGGCAACGGGTTTCGGCTACGACGCCGCGCGGCGCCGGCAGCAGGGTCGCATCGTCGCCGAACTGCTGCCGCGTGTGCGGGACGTACGTCGCATCGGTGCCGCGGCCCTCGATCTGTGCATGGTCGCCGCCGGCGCCGTCGACGCGCATTACGAACACGGCCTGAGCCCGTGGGACTGGGCGGCGGGAGGCCTCATCGCCGCCGAAGCCGGCGCGGTCGTCCAGACGCCGCCGCCGGACTCGAGGGCCGACGAGGGGCACATCACCGTCGCCGTCGCGCCGGGTGTGGCCGACGAATTCCTCGCACTGCTGGACGAATTCGACGCGCGCAGCCCGCTGACCTGACAGTCCGGCCGCCGGTCGGTCGGCGCTGCGTCCGCCGGCGTGACGCGCGAAGGTCGGCCGCGAAGGTCAGCAGGGAGTGGAGTGGACGGCCTCGACGAGCACCGGGTCGACGCCGCTCGCCGGGTTCTTCGGGTCCGCCGACCGCAGGGCCTCCAGTGCGGCTTGCGCGTCCTGCGACATCTCGCCACCCGAGTGGTGGACACCCAGCGCGACATCGACGGCCGTCCCGCGCCGGCCGTCGTCGACCAGCTGGGCGCACGGGAACGCGAGCCACGTGGCCGCCGCCGCGGCGCGACCGGCCGGACCGAACCGGATCTGCGCGACGCAGTTGAGATCCCGGTTGGGGTACACCGGATCGTCGGCATACGGATTGTCCGGCACCGGGGTGAACCCCTGTGCAGTGAGGTCGTCGGACACCGTCCGGGCCGCGCCGCGCTCGTCGGAGGCGTTGAGGACTCGCACACCGAAGGTCGACAGCGGAGCCGGTGCGACCCCGAGCATCTCGTCGCGTCCGACGACGGTCAGCGTCGGCGGTGCGGCCGGAGCGGGTGCGCCGGCCTCCACCGACGTCGGGGGCGTCGGCTGATTGCAGGCCGTCGGTACGGATTCGGTGTCGCCACCGCCCAGCGCGATCGCCCACACCACCACACCGACGACCATCAGGACGACGACCGTGATGATCGCGGGGGCATAGCGGCGCCGACGGTAGGATCGGCCCTGCTCGTCTGTCGGATAGCCGGACGTAATCTTCGACACCACCGTGGACTGGCTCCTCACTGGGCGTTGCGTGATCTCGGATCACTCTAGAGGGTGGCCCCGCGGCGGCCCGCGTGCCTCGCCGGGAGAGGCGTCGCCGGGGTGAATCGAGTCGTCTGCCGACCGATGATGCGAAACTTACCGACGAGTTGGGTCCAGCGTATTGACCTTGAGTAGGGTGTCGACTATGCTTCGGGCGCCCGCGCTTCCAGACCCGGGGTGCGCCTGATATCGAACCGTGATCGAAATCACGCAATACGTCTGTTTCTCTGGTACGAATCTCGCCCGAGACGACGTTGCAGTGACCCCATCGGTAAGACAATCCCGGCGGAGTCGTGCGCAAGAACACCGGGTGGCGACGCCAGCGCCGTCACCGTGAGCGCCCCTCACACTCTCGACAAGTTAGGCACAGAATGGCTACAGATTATGACGCGCCGCGGCGGACGGAGACCGAGGACCTCAACGAGGACTCGCTCGAAGAGCTGAAGGCCCGGCGCAGCGAGGCGCAGTCTTCCGCGGTGGATGTCGACGAGAGTGACACCGCGGAATCCTTCGAACTTCCCGGCGCCGATCTCTCCGGCGAAGAACTGTCGGTGCGTGTCATCCCCAAGCAGGCCGACGAGTTCACTTGTACCAGCTGCTTTCTCGTCTATCACCGCAGCCGGCTGGCCGAGGAGAACGGAAGCTCGCTCATCTGCGTCGACTGCGCGTGAGCAGGTCCGCGATCAGCGATTGACAGCTGATGAAGGGGGCCGACGCCGAACACGGCGCGGCCCCTTCGTCGTGTCCGGGGTCAGGCGGTGGGTTCGGGACGGTCGGCCGCGGCGTCCTCGATGCCCAGGGCCGCGAGGAGTTCGGCCGGACGGCGGGTGGACACGAGCCAGTACGGCGTCGGGTCGTCGGGGTCGTCGAGCACGATGAGGACCATCGTCTTCACCCAGGACCGGTGCACGAGGTAGGCGGCCGGATCGAGCTGGCGGCCGAGAGCCGCGCTCTTGGCGGACGCCGGAACCGTTGCCGCGCGCGCCACGACGCCACGCGGCAGAACAGCGCGATGGGCGTGCAGTTCCCGGTCCGGGGTCACCCGGATACGGGTGCGGCCCATCGACCACAGCATCACCGCGCACAGCACGCCGGTGGCGACGTAACCGATGATGCTCCAGGCGCTCCCGCGCGCCGACAACTGGATCTCGTAGCCCACCACGCCGGTGAGGACCACGGCGGCGAGCCACCACCACCAGGGGACGTACAGCCGCTCGTCGAACCGATCGGTCGTCGAGTCGGCGACGCCGGCGTTCCGCCCGGTGGGTGCGGGGGAGGCGTCCGACGTGCCCCCGGGGCGCTCAGGCGAATGATCTGCGGTCACGTGACCAGCGTAGTCTGCGTCCGTGACCCCAGATCTCCCCCCTGTGCACCCCTCCGCCCCGGCGTCGATCGCGGTCCGTCGCCTCGACCCCGACCTACCCCTGCCGACCAGGGCGCACCCGGGTGATGCGGGGGTCGACCTCTACTCGACGATCGATCTGGAACTGCCCGCCGGGCGCCGGCAGCTCGTCGGAACCGGGATCGCGGTGGCCCTGCCCGTGGGCACCGTCGGGCTGATCCACCCGCGGTCGGGCCTGGCCGCCCGGGCCGGCCTGTCGGTCGTGAACACCCCGGGCACCATCGACGCCGGCTATCGCGGGGAGATCAAGGTCTGTCTGATCAACCACGACCCGGAACAGACGATCTCGATCGCGCGCGGCGACCGGATCGCTCAGCTGATCGTGCAGCGGGTCGAGCTGCCCGAGTTCGTCGAGGTCGACGAACTCGACGAGACCGCCCGGGGCGACGGCGGTTACGGATCGAGCGGCGGTTCGGCGATTCTCGCCTGACCTCCGCCCGGCGGTGGTGGATTACTGTTTCCGGTGTGGCCGGCGGATCGTCGTCGCCGGCGGTGACGAACGAGGAGTGACGCGATGGCACAGGACGGATCAGAGGAATTGCGGGTCGGTCAGGCGCGCGGTCCCTACGACCTCGACGCGCTGGCCACCCGACCGCAGGAACTCGAGAACTCCCATCTCGACCTCGGTTCGGTGCTGGTGCCGGTGGTCGAGGGCGGTCAGGTCACCGTCGAGATGTCCGAGGCCCACCAACCGCAGAACGTGTATCTGGTGACACCCATCGGCCGGATCTCGGTGACGGCCTTCGCGGCACCCAAGTCGCCGGGGATGTGGCGCGAGGTGGTCCGGGAACTGGCCGGCTCGCTGCGCGATGACGGTGCCACCACGAGCGTCGAAGACGGGCACTGGGGGCGGGAGGTGGTCGCCGAGACCGATGGCGTCACCCACCGCTTCATCGGGGTCGACGGGCCGCGCTGGCTCGTCCGGTGCGTGGGCAGCGGGCCCACCGAGAACGCCGACGACCTCGCGCGGCTGAGCCGTGCCGTACTCGCCGAGACCGTCGTCCGACGCGGCTCCGAACCCTTCCCTCCGCGGGACCCGCTGCCGATCGTGCTGCCCCCCGTGCTCGCCGAGCAGGTCGCGGCCGCCCAGCAGCAGATGTTCGCCGATCCCGCAGCCGGGCAGAATCCCCAGAATCAGCCGCCCCAGAACCAGCCGCCCCAGGCTCCGGTCGCCGGGGCCGACCCGGTCGCGACCGACGAGTCGGGGCCCGTCGCCGGTGGCGCGCTCGATCAGGTCGCACACGCCACCGTGTACGGCGAGAACACCTATCGCGACGACGCGGATGCCGCGGTCGCGGACGCCGCCGACGAGCCGCCCGCCACCGAGGCGCCCACCGGTCCGGCCGAGGACGACGACTCGCAGCCGCCGTCGTCGGGTTCGGCGATGCAGCGTTTCCTCCGCCGCCGCTGACTTCCGATCACCCCTGCGGGTCGGTCAGACGGATCCATCCGTCCCGGGCGCCGGCCCCGAGCAGTCCCGGGTTCCGGCCCCAGTCGTCGAGAGCGACCTCCACGAGGGCCGATCGCGGTGCGGCGGCGCGCCACTCACGGGCGACGGTGATCGGGTGCACGGGATCGTCGGGAGCCGCGACAAGCGCGAGCGGCACCGTGAGTCCAACGATCTCGTCGGCTGCCGGCGCCCGGTAGTCGGCCGCCTCGCGCAAGGTGGCGGCGAGGCCGGGGTGCAGGCGTCGCCACGATCGGGACAGTTCCGCGGCCAGCCACTCCGGGCTGCTGCTCGCCATCGCGCCGATGGTCGCCTCGAGACCGTCACGCTCGAGCGCCTCGGCGGTGGCGAGGGCGCTCGCGGCCGCCGGCGCCGCATGCGCGTCACCGCTCCACGCGGGCAGCGCGGCGAGCACGCCGGAGCAGCGTCGCCCGCCGTCTCGCAGAGCCCAGTCGAGCGCGATCGCGGCCCCGATCGAGACGCCGCCCACCAGGATCGACCGGTGCGTTCGCGCGGCACCCTCCAGCCCGCGCCGGTGGCCATCGATCAGCGACGTCGTCGGTTCCAGGGCGATGAGCTCGACCCCGAGGTCGACGGCGGCGGCGCCGAACGAGCGGGCGGCGTGGTCGGCGTCGGAACCCGTTCCGGGGATCACGACCAGAGCGGTCGGCGACGGGCGGTGCAGACGGTCGGTGCCGGGCATCAAGGCATCATCCCCTAGTGTGTCCCGGGGCCCCGCGCAGACCCGAGATCGCGGCGGCCCGACACCGCGGAATGCCCCCGTGGTCGTCTACGTTGTCACTGGCGCAGGCCGGGGTCTACGCTGGCGGACAGGTCACCGATCACTCGTTCGGCGACCCACGGTCACCGCTCCGCGCAGCCCGCGGTACCGGCCGAAATCCATTGGGAGGGTCGAGATGCCCACTGCCGGCTATCTCAAACGACTGACCCGTCGGCTCACCGAAGATCTCGGTGACGCCGACGCAGAGAAGATCGCCGAGGAATCCAAGGCGACGGGTGCCCAGCGGGCATCCGAATGCTGTCGCGGCGACGAGGTCACCATGCACGGTGAGCTCCGCGCCGTCGAGACGTGTTCGCGCTCGGCCAAGGCGGGTGTGAAGGCCGAGTTTTTCGACGGCTCCGACATCGTGATGCTCAAGTGGCTGGGTCGCAACCGCATCACCGGGATCGAACCCGGTCGCAAGGTCACCGTCCGCGGACGCCTCGCCGAGCAGGACGGCCACAAGGTGATCTACAACCCCTATTACGAGCTGCACGGCGTCGACGAGTGACCGGCCCGGCCCCCGAACAGCCGGCCCCCGAACAGCAGCAGGTATCCGAACCGCCGGCGCCGGAGCGGACGACGCCGACGGTCCTCGAGCAGATCGGTGGCGTCTCGGGTCTCGTCTATTCCACGGTGCCCGTGGTGGTGTTCGTGCCCGTCAACTCGTTCTTCGATCTCCGCACGGCCATCTACGCCGCACTCGGTGTGGCGGCGCTGCTCTTCATCGTGCGACTCGTGCGCCGCGAACCGCTGACGCCCGCGATCTCGGGCCTGCTGGGCGTCGCGATCTGCGTCTTCATCGCCGACCGGGTGGGGGATGCCAAGGGCTACTTCCTCTTCGGGATCTGGAGCACCCTCGTCTACGCGATCGTGTTCGCGGTCTCAATCCTGGTGCGATGGCCACTCATCGGCGTGGCATGGCACCTGGTCAACGGTGAGGGGTCGAGCTGGCGCAGACAACGATCCATCCTGCGCGCCTACGACATCGCCACCGCGCTGTGGGCGCTGCTCTTCGCGGCACGCTATCTCACCCAGTCGGAACTGTACGACGACGGCGCGACCGGGTGGCTGGCGTTCACACGCATCGCGATGGGCTGGCCCCTGACCGCTCTGGTGGTGCTCGCGACGATCCTGCTGGTGCGCCGCGCGCAGCGCGCCGAAGCGGCCCGCGCCGAGTCCTCGGCGCAGGCCGAGATCACCGCACGATCTGCATAGCCTCGTAGAGCGCGGGTTCGGCCTCGACGGGGGCGATGAAGATCAGTTCGTCGCCGCCCTCGATGGGGTCGTCGCGCTGCGGGACGATGACGCGCCCACCGCGCAGGATCGCGACGAGTGCCGCGTCCCGGGGGAGTTCCAGCTTGCGGACGGGCTTACCCGCGAGCGGCGTGTTCGACGGCAGGGTCAGTTCGACCAGATTGGCCTGTCCCTGACGGAACGTCATCAGCCGGACCAGGTCGCCGACGGACACCGCCTCCTCGACGAGGGAGGCCAGCAGTCGCGGGGTCGACACGGCGACGTCGACACCCCAGTCCTCGCCGAAGAGCCATTCGTTGCGGGGGTCGTTGACGCGGGCGACGACCCGGTTGACCGCGAACTCGGTTTTCGCGAGAAGACTGACGACGAGGTTGGCCTTGTCGTCGCCGGTCGCGGCGATCATCACGTCGTAGGTCTGCAGCTGCGCGTTCTCGAGGTTGGCGAGTTCGCACGCGTCGGCGAGTACCCACTCCGCGCCGGCGACGGCGTCGGTGTCGATGTGACCGGCGTCCCGCTCGAAGAGCGTGACCTCGTGGGCGTTGACGAGCAGTTCGCGTGCGATGGAACGTCCGACCGCGCCGGCTCCGGCGATGGCGACCTTCACTTCAGGACTCCTTCGGCCCGGATCATCCGGACTCGTTCTGGGTGAACGGCGTCGCGGCGAGGCCACGAGCGTTCTTGAGATTGTCGAGCATGACCGCCCCGTAGATCACATCATCCTGTTGGACAACGGTTTTCGCGTCGGGCAGAACCGGGCGTCCGACGCGGCTGAGGAACACGACCCGCGCCCCGGTCTGTTCCTGGAACTTGGCGACCGAGATCCCGATCCACGACTCGTCGACGTCGAACTGCGCGATGGCCAGCGAACCGGACGGGTCTCGCCACTCCATCGTCGTCGTCTCGCCGAGTGCCGAGACGAACCGTTCGGTCGTCCACGGCACGGTCGCGACCGTCGGGATCCCGAGACGCTCGTACACCTCGGCGCGCTTGGCGTCGTAGATGCGGGCGACGACGCGCTCGACGTCGAAGGTCTCCCGGGCCACCCGCGCCGCGATGATGTTCGAGTTGTCCCCGGACGACACGGCGGCGAAGGCGTCGGCGTGCTCGATGCCCGCCTTGACCAGGATCTCGCGGTCGAACCCGACCCCGGTGATCGTGCGGCCCGCGAAATCGGGACCCAATCGCACGAACGCACTCGGATCGCGGTCGATGATCGCGACGTCGTGTCCGCGCTTCTGCATCGCCATCGCGAGCGAGGATCCGACCCGCCCGCAACCCATGATGACCACCTGCACGGCATTCCTCTCCACATGCGGCTCGTCTGCCGCGAGTCGAACCTACCCGGCTCGGCGCCGACGCTCTAGGGTTGCCTGGTGTCCACCGTCTCCAAGGTGTCCGTCGCGACGAAACGCCTGCTGCTCGGCAGGCCGTTCCGCAGCGACACCCTCGGTCATACCCTTCTGCCCAAGCGGATCGCCCTGCCGGTCTTCGCCTCCGACGCGATGAGCTCCGTGGCGTACGCGCCGCAGGAGATCTTCCTGGTCCTGTCGGTCGCGGGGATCAGCGCCCTCGCGTTCACGCCGTGGGTGGCGATCGCGGTCGCGATCGTCATGATCGTCGTCGTCGCGAGCTACCGGCAGAACGTGCACGCCTATCCCTCGGGTGGCGGCGACTACGAGGTCGCGACCGTCAACCTCGGCCCCAACGCGGGCCTCACCGTCGGTAGCGCACTCCTCGTGGACTATGTGCTCACGGTGGCGGTGTCGGTCACCTCGGCCGCGGAGAACATCGGCTCGGCGATCCCGTTCGTCGGTGAGCACAAGGTGTGGTTCTGCGTGGGCGCGATCGTGCTGCTCGCCGCGGTCAACCTGCGCGGCATCAAGGAGTCCGGCGCCGTGCTGGCGATCCCCACCTATGGATTCATCATCGGTGTCCTGGGCATGCTCATCTGGGGCTTCACCGAGATCTTCGTACTCGGGCAGGACATCCAGTCCGAGACCGCGGACTTCGGCATCGTGCCCGAGCAGGACAACCTGACCGGACTGGCGCTGATCTTCCTCGTCGCCCGGTCGTTCTCCTCCGGTTGTGCGGCGCTCACCGGAGTGGAGGCCATCAGCAACGGGGTGCCCGCGTTCCGGAAACCCAAGTCCCGCAACGCCGCGACGACGCTGCTGCTACTCGGCACCTTCTCCATCACGCTGCTGCTGGGCATCGTCCTGCTGGCCGAGAAGATCGGCGCGAAGTACGTGATGAACCCGGACCAGGACCTCATCGGTGCACCCGAGGGCTACCAGCAGAAGGCGATGATCGCCCAGCTCGCCCACGCCGTCTTCGACTCGTTCCCGCCCGCGTTCTTCTTCGTCGCCACCGTCACCGCGCTGATCCTGCTGCTGGCGGCCAACACCGCCTTCAACGGGTTCCCGGTGCTGGGATCGGTACTCGCGCAGGACCGTTACCTGCCGCGCCAGCTGCACACCCGCGGTGACCGGTTGGCGTTCAGCAACGGCATCCTGTTCCTCGCGATCGCCGCGATCATCTTCGTGGTCGCCTTCGGCGCGCAGGTGACCTCGCTGATCCAGCTCTACATCGTCGGTGTGTTCGTCTCGTTCACGCTGAGCCAGACCGGCATGGTGCGGCACTGGACCCGCTTGCTGCGCACCGAAACCGATCCGAGCGCGCGCCGACGCATGATGCAATCCCGCGTGGTCAACACCGTGGGCCTGGTGATGACGGCCACTGTCCTCGTCGTGGTGCTCCTGACGAAGTTCACCGAAGGGGCCTATATCGCGGTGATCGCGATGGTCGTGCTGTTCGTGATCATGAAGCTCATCCACCACCACTACGCCTCGGTGCAGCGCGAGCTCGACCGCGCCGAGGAGGACGACGAGGCGGTCCTGCCGAGCCGTACCCATTCGATCGTGCTGGTGTCCAGCCTGCACATGGCGTCGAAGCGGGCGCTGCGATACGCGCGGGCCACCCGGCCGGACGTGCTCGAGGCGATCACGGTCAACGTCGACGACCGCGACACCCGCAAACTCGTCTCCGAGTGGGAGGCCAGTGACATCACCGTCCCGCTGAAGGTCATCGCGTCGCCGTACCGCGAGATCACCCGTCCGGTCGTCGAATACGTGCGCCGGGTGCGCCGTGAATCGCCGCGCGACGTGGTCACCGTGTTCATCCCGGAGTACGTCGTCGGGCACTGGTGGGAGCAGATCCTGCACAATCAGTCGGCGCTGCGCCTCAAGGGACGTCTGCTGTTCGAACCAGGTGTGATGGTGACCTCGGTGCCGTGGCAGCTCACCTCGTCGGACCGGCGCAAGGAAGACCGCGAGTACTGGGCGCCGGGGGAGACCCGCCGCGCGCTGGGCGAACCCGAACGGCGACCGTGACCGGGCCGGAAACGCCCCGCCGGGTCGAGGTCGGCGTCGACCGCCCGGCCAACGGTGGAGAGGCGGTGGGCCGTGCGGACGGCCGGGTCGTGTTCGTCCGCGGGGCGATCCCTGGCGAACGGGTGGTCGCCGAGATCACCGACGACCGGCACGACTCGTACTGGCGGGCCCATGTGGTCGACGTGCTCGACGCCTCGCCGCACCGCGTGTCCTCGCCGTGCCCGGCCGCGTCGGCCGGAGCCGGCTGCTGCGATCTCGGTCATGTGGACCCCGATCACGCGCGGGACCTGAAACAGGATGTGCTGCTCGACGTCCTGGACCGGGTGGGCCACCTGCCGCGCGACGTCGTCGAGGGCACCGAGCTGGCAACCGTCGGAGTGCGTCGGCTCGGAGCCGACACCGGGTGGCGGATCCGTACCCGCCTGGCCGTGGACGGGCAGGGGCACCCGGGACAGTCGGCGTTCCGCGGCCGGACGATCGTGACCGAGCCCTGTGTACAGCCCGCCGCGGGCATGCTCGACGGGCTCGGAGACAGCCGCTTCACCCCGCACTCCGAGCTCGCGGTCGTGCTCGACGCCGACGGCGCTCGCCACGTCACCGAACTCGCGCCGGTCGAGAAGCCGCGCCGGGGCAGCGCCGACAGCCGTCGTCGCGCGCAGCAGAACCGCGTCCGGCGGTCGCGGCCCCGCGACCGGGTGGTCGTCGAAGGCGGCGCGAACGCGGTCCGACGCGTCGGCGGACGATCCTGGGACATCCCGGTCACCGGATTCTGGCAGGCGCACCGCGAGGCACCCCGGGCCTACTCCGAGACCGTCGTCGACCTCGTCGGTGCACACCTCGCGACGCCGCCGCGGGTGGCGTGGGATCTCTACGGTGGCGCGGGAGTGTTCGCGGGTGCGCTGCTCGACGGTCCCGGGGACCTGGACACCGTCCACATCGTCGATTCCGACCAGGCCGCCCTCGCCGCCGCCGACCATGCGTTCGCCGGCGAGGGCGATCGGGTGCGCACCCACCGCGGCGAGGTCGCGGCCCGGATCGCGGACCTGTCCGGCCGGCCGGACGTCGTCGTGCTCGACCCGCCCCGCACCGGGGCGGGCGAGCGGGTGATCGCCGCGGTCGCCGACGCCCGGCCCGGCATCGTGGTCCATGTGGGTTGTGACGCCGCCCGGTTCGCACGTGATCTCGGACTCTTCGCCGAGCGCGGATTCCGGGTGGTCGAGATCCGCGGTTTCGACGCGTTCCCGCTGACACACCACGTGGAAGCGGTGGCCTGCCTCCTCCCGTCCGCGACCGGGTGAGCAACGCGGGCCCGGGCGGCCCCGCGACACCGGCACCCCGGCCATCCGCCGGTCCGGCTCGCAACGAATGCTTCCGTAGACTGACCTGACATGTGCCGGACGTTCTCGGCACAACAGCCGACCTGGCGCCATGCCGGTGATGGAGGAAACGATGGGTGTGCTCGACCGGATCAGCTCGCCGGCCGATCTTCGGCCGCTGTCGGACGAGGAGATGGAAACCCTCGCGTCCGAGATCCGGACGTTCCTGATCGAGAAGGTCGCGGCCACCGGCGGACACCTCGGTCCGAATCTCGGTGTCGTCGAACTGACGCTCGGTATCCACCGGGTCTTCGATTCGCCGTCGGATGCGATCCTCTTCGACACCGGCCACCAGTCCTACGTCCACAAGATCGTCACCGGCCGCAAAGACGGCTTCGATCAGCTGCGCCAGCGTGGCGGTCTCACCGGCTACCAGGAGCGCGCGGAGTCCGAGCACGATTGGGTGGAGTCCTCACACGCCTCGGCGGCGCTGTCCTACGCCGACGGCCTGGCGAAATCCTTCGAGCTGACCGGGCAGTCGCATCGCACGGTGGTCGCGGTCGTCGGTGACGGCGCCCTCACCGGCGGCATGTGCTGGGAGGCGATCAACAACATCGCCGCCTGTAATCGCCCGGTGGTCATCGTCGTGAACGACAACGGGCGCTCCTATGCGCCGACGATCGGCGGTCTCGCCAGTCATCTGTCGGGGCTCAGGCTGCAGCCGGGATACGAGAAGTTCCTCGACGAGGGCCGTCGTGTCGTCAAGCAGGTCCCCGTCGTCGGCGAACCGGCCTATGCCGTCCTGCACGGGATGAAGAGCGGACTCAAGGACCTGCTGGCCCCGCAGGCGATGTTCACCGACCTCGGACTCAAGTACGTCGGACCGGTCGACGGCCACGACATCGACGCGGTCGAATCGGCGCTGCGACAGGCCCGCGACTTCGGTGGACCGGTCATCGTGCACACCGTGACCCGCAAGGGCATGGGTTACGCCCACGCCGAGAACCACGTCGCCGACCTGATGCACGCCACCGGCATCATCGACCCGGTCACCGGCCGGCCCACGAGTGTGTCGCCGCAGGACTGGACCGCGGTCTTCTCCGCCGCGCTGCTCGACGCCGGCGCCAACCGTCCCGACGTCGTCGCCATCACCGCGGCGATGCCCGGACCGACGGGACTCACCCCGTTCGGCGATCGTTACCCGGACCGCATGTTCGACGTCGGCATCGCCGAACAGCATGCGATGACCTCGGCGGCCGGACTCGCTCTCGGCGGTTTGCATCCGGTCGTCGCGATCTACTCGACGTTCCTCAACCGGGCGTTCGATCAGCTGCTGATGGACGTCGCGCTGCTGAAGCAGCCGGTGACGCTCGTGCTCGACCGCTCCGGCATCACCGGCCCCGACGGTCCGAGTCACCACGGCATGTGGGACCTCTCGCTCATGGCGATGGTGCCCGGTCTGCGGGTGGCCGCCCCGCGGGACGCGGTCCGGCTCCGTGAGGAGTTCGACGAGGCGCTCGGCGTCGCCGACGGTCCGACCGCGCTGCGGTTCTCCAAAGGCGCGGTCCCCGAGGACATCCGGGCCGTCGAACGGCTCGACGACGGGGTCGACGTGCTGCACCGGACCGACCGTGACCTCGGTCCGGCCGGCGGCGACGTCCTGATCGTCGCGGTCGGCGCGTTCTGTGGTCTGGCCGTGGACACCGCCGAACGCCTGGCCCGACAGGGCATCGACGCGACGGTCGTCGATCCCCGCTGGGTGCTGCCGGTCCCGACATCGGTGGTCGAGGTGGCGCGCCGCCATCGGCTGGTCGTCACGCTCGAGGACGGATGCACCAGCGGCGGCGTCGGTTCCGCGGTCGCGACCGCGTTGTCGGCGGCCGAGGTGCTGGTTCCGGTCCAGATCAAGGGGATCCCGCAGGAATTCGTCCCGCACTCCTCCCGTGGTGAGATCCTCGCCGACCTCGGATTGACCGCGCAGGACCTCGCCCGGTCGATCACCGCCACGGTCTCGGGTATGCAGGCCGGACCCGGTCTGGATCGCGCCATCCAGACCGCGCCCGACCCGGCGGAGAGCCGCGCGGACGACTGACTCCCGGCGGGCTGATCCCGACCCGTTCGATGCCGGAGAGGTCCGGTTTGGCCGGTGCCGCCGCTGGGCATTTTCTGTCCTGTGAACGATGACCTGCCGGCGCCGACCCTCGGGGTCGAGGAGGAGTTCGTCCTGGTCGACCGGGAGACCGGACGGCCGGTCGGGCGCAACCGCGAGGTGGCCGCCGCAGCGTCGGCACGCGGTCTGGACCTCGAGCTGGAGCTCACCTCATCGCAGGTGGAGATCGCCACGCCCACTGCGGCTTCGGGCCCGGAGATCGGCGACCACCTCCGCCGGTTACGCGGCATTCTCGCGGCGGCCGCCGACGAGGTGGGCGTCGACGTCGTCGCGTGCGGGGTGCCGCCGCGTGTGCCCGACTCGTTTCCGGTGACCGACACCGGCCGGTACCGTGCGATCGCCGACCGGTACGGCATGCTCGCCCACGAGCAGGGGATCAGCGGTTGCCACGTCCACGTGGGCGTACCCGACACCGAGACCGCGGTCGCGGTGTGCAACCGGCTACGGCCGTGGCTGCCGCTCCTGCTGGCCCTGGCGGCCAACTCGGCGATCTATCGCGACGCGGACTCCGGCCACGCGAGCTGGCGGTCGGTGCTGTGGTCGCGCTGGCCGGCAGCGGGTCCGCCGCCACATCTGCGGTCGGCCGAGCACTTCGCCGATACTGTCGAACTCCTCGTCGCCACCGGCACGATCCTCGACCCGCACATGCTGTATTGGGACGCCCGGCCGTCGGATCATCTGCCCACGGTCGAGGTGCGCGTCGGCGACGTACAGATGCGCGTCGAGGAGACCGAGATCTTCGCCACCGTCGTCCGGGCCGCGGTGATGAGCGCCCTCGACGACCTCCGGCACGGGGGCCGGCAGGCACGGACGGGCGTGGTCCTCGATCCCGCGCTCCTGTCGGCCGCCTACTGGATCGCCGCCCACGACGGTGTCGACGGGCGCGCGCTGGACCCCGCGACGGGGGCTCTGATGTCGGTCTGGACCCGCGTCGATCAGCTGCTCACGACGCTCGCGCCCGCTCTGGACCGGCTCGGTGAACGGGAGCGCGTCGCGCAGGCGCTGGAAGCGCTGCGGCGAGACGGTAACGGGGCCACCCGTCAGCGGCGCATCTTCGCGGAGTCCGGCTCGGCACTCGCCGTCGTCCGGGCGGCAATGCTGCGCCGGCCGGGATGACCGCAGCGAGGGTCAGCGCAGGGTCGCCAGATTCGAGATCGACTTGTGCACATCGGCTTCCAGGACCTTGGCCACGAGCCGGCCGACCGGACCGTTGAGCAACCCGCCGGACAGCTCGGCCGACAGGTCGAAGTGGGAGCCGTCGACGATCTCGTCGACCTTCATCGCCAGATCGATGTTCACACCGCCGCGACCGGTCCCCGACAGCGCGATCAGGCGTGGCTCGTCGTAGTCGGTGACCGTCCAGTGGATGACGTTGCGGAAGCCCTTGACCTTGATCAGCGACGAGATGGTTGTTCCCTCGGCGATCGTGTCGGGCACCGGCGAACGCCAGCCGCCGAAGATGGTCATCCATTCGTCGAAGCGCGAGAGGTTGCTCGCGAGCGCCCATGCCGCGCTCGGGTCGAGGTCGGAGTCGATACCGACGGAGACTGTGGCCACAGAACTGCTCCCATCGCAGGAGGTGGTCCGCTCGGGAAGATGACTTCCCCCGGCGGTTCGTGCACTCGGGTGTTCGCATTCGGGTCGTGACCGAATGTACGCGAACCACGCCGGGTGGCTACTCGCCGTCCGCCGTCGGCCCTGGTCGAGCGGCCTCGAGGAGGGCCTGGGTCAGGGGCTCGGCACACAGGGTCCGCTGCCACGCGCGGGCGCCCGCGGCGGCCAGGTGCGCATCGAGCGTCTCGGTCGTGATCGGTTCGGGCAGCCCGTCCCAGCACAGTTGCCGCACCACATCGGGTGCCAGCAGGTTCTCCACCGGCAGGGTGTGGGCGTCGGCGATCTCCTTGAGTGCCGGCCGTACCGTCTGCAGTCGGGCCGCGGCCTCCGGGTTGCGCTGGTCCCAGCGGCTGACCGGCGGCAGGCCGGGGCCGGTCGTCTTGCGCGACGGGAGCTTGCTGTCGGGGATCTCGCGTGCCCGCTGCAGTGCCGACAGCCAGATCCCGGCCTGGCGTCGCTGGCGCGGGCCGCCGAAGACCGGCAACGTGGTGAGTTCGGCGATCGATTCGGGGTTCACGGTGGCGGCGTTGACGATCGCGGTGTCGGGCAGGACCCGGCCGGGCGCGACATCCCGACGCTGCGCCAATTCCTCACGCGCGGTCCACAATTCACGTACCGCGGCCAGGGCGCGGGTCGACTTGACGGTGTGGATGTTCGAGGTCTTGCGCCACCGGTCGGTGCGCGGCGGAGCCGGCGGCCGGGACAGGATGTACGCGAATTCCTCACGCGCCCAGCCGTCCTTGCCGGCCGCGGCGAGCGCGGCGTCCATCGCATCACGCAGTTCGACGAGGACCTCGACATCGAGTGCGGCGTAGTTGAGCCATTCGTCGGGCAGGGGACGGCGCGACCAGTCAGCCGCACCGTGGCCCTTGAGAAGTCCCAACCCGAGGAACTCGGCCACCATCGCCGCCAGGTTGACCTTGGCCAGGCCCAGGAGACGTCCGGCCAGTTCGGTGTCGTAGAGCTCGACGCACTCGAATCCGAGTTCACGCAGGCAGGGGAGGTCTTGGTCGGCGGCATGCAGCACCCATTCCGGTCCGCGCAACGCGTCGATCACCGGTGCCAGTGCGTCCGGATCGCCGATCGGGTCCAGCAGGAAACTGCCCGACCCGCGGCGCTTGATCTGGATCAGGTAGGCGCGCTGCGAGTAGCGGTAGCCCGATGCGCGTTCGGTGTCGACCGCGATCGGTCCGCTACCAGCCGCGAGAGCGGTTGCGGCGTCGGCGAATTCGGTAGCGGTTGCGAGGACGGGGGGTACGCCGTCGGCCGGGTGGAGCAGTGGGGTGACCTCGGGTGCCGGGTCGTCGGGCGCGGGATCGGTCACGTCGCGCCGAGTTCGGTCACCCCGACCGGCGGAAGACCGGCGGCGGAGGCGAGGACATCGCAGAACGCCTCGAGGTGGCTGCCGAGCCCGTCCGCGCTGAGCGCGGTCCAGGAGGCCCGCACCTCCAGTTGGTGTGCGCGCGGAGGCCCGGCGATGTCGCCGTAGCGGACCGACGTGGTGGAGGTGACGGTGCCGCCGAGGGCGGTCACCTCGACCCGGCGCGCCGAACCCTCCGGTGTGGCGGTCGCGCCGATCGGCACACCGAGCGCATCGCTGATCCAGCTCCAGGCCACCTCGGGCAGCAACGGGTCCATGGCCAGTGCGGCCTCGACCTCGGCCTGCAGGAAGGCGACGAGACGCATGGTGCCGTTCCAGGCGTCCTGGCCGGCGGGATCGAAGAGCAGGATGAGTCGCCCGAACGCGCTGCCCTGCGAATCCGTGGGCACCACGTCGAGGTCCTCGGGCGGGCGCACCTCGGCGCCGACGGCGTAGCTGTAGGGCGCCAGGCGCTGCGGCGGGCGGATGGGCCCGACCTCGATCTCGCGGCGCACCCGGGCAGCATGCAGCGACTCCACCGCCGCGCGGAAATCAGCAGGCTCGTCCGGAGCTCCCGAAGAGGTCACCGTTCGACCGTAGGGCGGGGGCGCCCGGCCACGGCGGAGGCGCGCCGACACCACACGTGCCGGATCGGGGGGCATGGCAGAGTAAGCGGTGATGTCGAACGCAACTGGTACCCGGGTCCATAGGTCGCACCTGCCGCTCGTCGCCGCGGCCACCGGCGCGACCCCCTCACGCCGTCCGGTGTGGTTCATGCGGCAAGCGGGTCGCTCGCTGCCCGAGTACCGGGCCATCCGCGCCGATCACGGCATGCTGGAGTCCTGCTTCGATGCCGAGCTGGTCTGCGAGATCACCATGCAGCCCGTCCGCCGGCACGACGTCGACGCGGCGATCCTCTTCTCCGACATCGTGGTGCCGCTGAAGGCTGCCGGCATCGACCTCGACATCGTCGCCGGCACCGGACCGGTGATCGCCGAGCCGGTGCGCTCACCCGATGCGGTGTCGCGGATCCCGCGACTGGAGCCCGCTGCGGTCGGTTCGATCGCGCGTGCCATCGAACTGCTGCTCGGCGAGCTGGGCGACCAGGTGGCGCTGATCGGCTTCGCCGGTGCGCCGTTCACCCTCGCCTCCTACCTCATCGAGGGCGGGCCGAGTCGCAACTACGAGCGGACCAAGGCGATGATGCACGGCGATCCGGAGACGTGGGCCGAGCTCATGGCCCGCCTCGCCGACATCACCATCGCCTTCCTGCGTGTCCAGCTCGACGCCGGCGTCGACGCGGTCCAGCTCTTCGACTCGTGGGCCGGGATGCTGTCGGCCGCCGATTACCAGCGTTTCGTCGCACCGCACAGCGCCCGTGTGCTGGCCGAGGTCGCCGGATACGGGGTGCCGCGCATCCACTTCGGCGTGGGCACCGGTGAGCTCCTCGCCCCGATGGCGCACGTCGGCGCCGATGTCATCGGCGTCGACTGGCGCGTGCCGCTCGAGGAGGCCGTGCGCCGGGTGGGTCCGGGCAAGGCCGTGCAGGGCAACCTCGACCCGACGCTGCTGTTCGCCGGCGCCGATGTCGTCGACGCCGAGGTGCGGCGGGTCGTCGCCGACGGCGACCGGGCCGTCGCGGCCGGGGCGATCGGCCACATCTTCAACCTCGGTCACGGCGTGCTGCCCGGCACCGACCCGGATGTGCTGACGCGGGCCGTCGAAGTGATCCACAGCCTCTGATGTCCCCCCGGGTCCGGATCGCGATCGTCGGCGGCGGGATCTCCGGCCTGACCGCCGCATACCGCCTTCGTCGTGCGCTCGGGTCCGACGCACACATCGACCTCTTCGAGTCGTCCGGACGGCTGGGCGGCGTGCTGCACACCGCGACCGTCGGCGACCGGGCCGTCGATGTCGGAGCCGAGGCGTTCATCGTCCGGCGCCCGGAGGCGCTCGAACTCGTCACCGAACTCGGTCTCGCCGATCGCATCGTCTCGCCGACCCCGCGGCGTCCCGCCGTCTGGGCGGGCGAGCGGTTGCACCCACTGCCCAGTCCGGCACTGATGGGGATCCCGGCCGGGCCGACGGTCGTCGAGGGTCTCGTCGACCCCGCCGACCTCGTTCGGATGGCCGAGGAACCCGGACGGCCGATGAGCTGGCAGGCCGGCACCGACATGGCCGTCGGGGAGTTGGTCGCCGAGCGGTTCGGGCCCTCCGTCGTCGCCCGCAGCGTCGACCCGATGCTCGGCGGGGTGTACTCCAGTCTCGCCGGCGACATCGGGGTCCGCGAGGCGATGCCGGCCCTGGCGAGGAGCCTGGACGTCGGTACGCCCTCGCTCACCGCCGCCGTCGACGCGCTCATCGCCGCCGGGGCGGGTGCGACCGGGCCCGTCTTCGGTGCGCTCGTCGGCGGGTACGAGGTCCTCCTGGACGCCCTGCGGACTGCGGCCGGAGTCGATCTCGAGATCGCCAGTCCGGTCACCGATCTCACCCCGTCGGCAGGCGGCTGGATGCTCGGAGTGGACGGGGCAGGGGATCGGCCATCGTACGACGGGGTGATCCTGGCGGTGCCGGCGTGGCGGGCCGGCGACCTGCTGGAGCGGTCCGTGCCGGACCTGTCCGCGCCGCTCCGGGAGGTCCGGCGGGCCTCGTCGGTCGTGGTGTCGATCGCGCTCGCGCCGGGAACAGTGCTGCCCGAGCACTCCGGGGTGCTCGTGGGCACCGGAGAAAGCCTGCGCGCCAAGGCATTCACGTTCAGCTCGCAGAAGTGGGCGCACCTGTCCGGCGGTGACCTACCGGTGTCGGTCCGGGCGTCGTTCGGACGGTTCGGTGCGCCGGTTCCGGATGAGATCACCGAACCGGGGGTCGACGCGCGGCTGCGGCGGGATGCGCTCGAGGATCTCGACGAGGTGTGCCGTGCCGCCGGCGTCCCACCGGTCTCGTCGCGGGTGGTCGACGTGTACGTGCAGCGGTGGGACGAGGGACTCCCCGTCTACGCACCCGGGCACCTCGCGGCGATGACGCAGGTACTGGCCGCGCGGCCACCGCGTCTCGCACTCGCCGGGTCGTCGTACGCCGGGGTCGGGGTACCGGCCTGCATCGGCCGGGCCGGTCGCGCGGCGGCCGAGCTCCTCGATGATCTGACGTGACCTGACAGGGTTGACCTGCCTGGTCGTCGGGTGGGCGGCGGTGGCACGATGGCATCCATGAGCCGCTTGGATTACGCAGAACTCAACTCGACGATCCGCTACCTGATGTTCTCGGTGTTCGCGGTCCGCCCCGGTGAACTGGGTGCCGATCGTGATCAGGCCAAATCGGATGCCGCGGACTTCTTCAAGTCGCTCGAGGACAGTGGCGTCGTGGTCCGCGGTGTCTACGACGTGTCGGGGTTGCGCGCCGACGCCGACTTCATGATCTGGTGGCACGCCGAAGACGTCGAGCCGATCCAGGCCGCTTACGCCAGATTCCGCCGCGAGACGGTTTTGGGACGTGCGTGCAACCCGGTGTGGAGCAACGTCGCGCTGCATCGCCCGGCCGAGTTCAACAAGAGCCACATCCCGGCGTTCCTCGCGGGCGAGGAAGCCGGCAACTACATCTGCGTGTACCCGTTCGTGCGGTCCTACGAGTGGTACCTGCTGCCCGACGAGGAACGTCGCAAGATGCTCGCCGACCATGGCAAGGCGGCGCGCGCGTACAAAGACGTCCGCGCCAACACCGTGTCGTCGTTCGCGCTCGGCGACTACGAGTGGCTGCTGGCGTTCGAGGCGCCCGAACTGCACCGCATCGTCGATCTGATGCGTGACCTGCGCGCCACCGAGGCCCGGCTGCACGTCCGCGAGGAGACGCCGTTCTTCACCGGCCCGCGCGTCGAGGTGCCTGCGCTCATCGACGCGCTGCCCTGAGTCAGGGGAGCGGACGCTGGTCGGCGGGTTCCAGCTTCAGGCTGATGCTGTTGATGCAGTAGCGGAGGTCGGTGGGGGTGTCGTAGCCCTCGCCGGCGAAGACGTGACCGAGGTGGCTCTTGCAGTTCGCGCAGAGCACCTCGACACGCCGCATGCCGAGTGAGTTGTCCTCGACCTCGATGATGGTGTCGCCGGCCAGCGGGGAGAAGAACGACGGCCAGCCGCAATGCGATTCGAACTTCTGCTCGCTGCGGAACAACTCGGCATCGCAGGCGCGGCAGCGGTAGACCCCGACCGTCGTGGTGTCGGTGTACTCGCCGGTGAAGGGCGCTTCGGTACCTGCCTGGCGCAGGACCCGGTATTCGGCGGGCGTCAGGCGCTGCTTCCACTGCTCGTCGGTGAGGTCGGCGAGATTCTCGGCGTCGGTCGACGGGGTGCTGTCGGTCATGTCCTCCACGGTAGCGCGCGTGGCCGGACCGGCTGTGTCAGCACTATTTCGAGAGGCTGACCGCATCCTCGCTGCCGGTGGCCGTGCTGGTGGCGGCGTCGGTCCCGCCGGCGGGACCGAGCGGGGCATCGGACTCCGACCGGACCGGCGGCACCATGCCCGCGACCCCGTCGGACCGCATGTCGAGCCAGCGGAACAGCAGTGAGCAGAACACCGCGATCATCAGCAGCGACCAGCCCCACGTGACCTTGTTGTACTCGACCATCCAGCCGAACGCCGTCCACCGGTCGGAGTAGAAGCCGTCGAAGGTCATGCACCCGTAGACGCCCAGCCACGCCGGCCAGTTGCGCATCGGCGACCCGGGCAGCAGCACCGTCATGAGCAGCGGGAACAGGAGCATCGAGTAGTAGCCCTGGCCGAGCGAGCCGACCAGGAACGTGGTGCACAGCAGCACTCCCGACGAGACCGCCAGCCACATCAGCTCGTTGGTCGTGCGGTAGTAGCGGTACAGGAACCACAGCGAGAACGCGGCCATCAGCACGAACGCCACGCGTAGCAGCAGGATCAGCCACGGGGCGACACCGAAGTACGCACCGTTGCCGGCGATCGAGCTGTTGTAGTAGTCACGCGCTTCGCCGAGGTACGGGACCGTGCGGCTGATGAAGTCGTTCGCGTCGACCGAGAGCGGCCAGGCGACGACGGTCAGGACGATCGGGATCACGATGGCGAGGGCGAAGACCCGCCACTGGCGGTTCAGCAGCGGCAGGAGCATCAGGGGCGCCAGCACCGGTTTGACGGCCAGGGTCAATCCCATCGGCACACCGGCCCACCAATCGTGCCGGCTCAGCATCAGCATGAGGAATGCGATCAGTCCCAGCAGTACGAACGAGTTGAAGTTCGTGAAGATCAGCGTGTGCGAGACGGTCTCGGTGCTGAAGAAGAAGAACAGGACCGTCGGCATGACCCACGAATCGAGGGCATAACCGAACATGCGGGTGAGCAGGTAGGCGCAGACGAGGAGCGCGACGACGCTGACGGCGATGAAGGCCCAGCGTGCGCGCTCGTAGTCGATGACCGCGACCGGCGCCATCAGCAGGGTGCCCGACGGCGGGTACAAGTAGTGGGGGTCGACGGTGGCGTAGTTCTCGCCGTAGACCGGCAACCCGTTCAGAAAGTTGTAGGCCGCGGCGTACACCGGCTTGAAGTCGTCGGTGCGGTCGCCGTTGACGCCCAGGAACACCGAGCGGTGCACGACCATGAGCAGGCTGATCGGCCACAGGACCATCGGGATGATCCGTTGAGCACTCATCGGGGGATAGAGATACCTGTCGAGATTGGCCACCCGCGAACCGTACTACGCGCGCCGCCGAGCTCAGAACCGTGCGCGCGCTCCGGCGTTGCTCAGGTCGGGCAGCCGCGTTGGGTCGGGCCCTGCAGCGGGGCCCGGTCGACATACTCGGCGACCACCTCGGCGGCGCAGGCGCTCCGGCCCAGTACCGAGAACCCCAGGCCGTCCCAGGTGACCGTCACCGGCTCGGCGTCGGCGTTCATGAAGAGCGGGACGAGGGCAGCGGCTCCCTCGCCACCGTTGATCGGGTCGCGCGTCCCGTTGAGGATCAGCGGATCGGCCGGCAGTGACGTGGGCGGCCGGACCGGATCACCCGACGCCCAGCCGTTGCACCGGACGAGCGAGAGCGCGCTGTTCGCCCCGGTGAGAGGGTTCTGCTTCGACCACGCGTCCACGAGACCCGGCACCTCGTTCTGGCCGACCGGCCCGGTGACGTCGTTGCACCGGGAGACCAGGGCGCCGTCGGGAAGGCGGAGGGTTGCGGCGCGATCGGCGAGGCGGACGAGCGCGGCGGTCTGACCGCCGTCGGCGGCCGCGATCGCGTCGGCGAGGTCGAGGAGTGACTGCGGCCGGTCCGAGGCGAGCGCCAGGGTCGTCGTGATCGCGTTCAGCGCGGCCGTGTCCGACAGCGACGCGAGATCGCCTGCGCGTGCCTTGGTCAGCATGCGGGTCATCGTCGCGACCCCATTGGTGCCGAGCGCACAGCCGCCCAGCGCCGAACAGCGTTGTGCGAAGCCCTGGAGCGCGACCTGCACACCCCGCGCCTGTGCCTGGGCGCGGTCGCGCGCACTCGCGCCGAACGGCGTCGGGGTGTCCAGGATGATCCGCCCGGCGCGTCCGCCGTAGAGGGAGGCATAGGTGAGCACGACATCGGAACCCTCGCCGGCGCCGATGAGTCCGAGGTGGTCGACGCCCCAGCGCTGGCGAAGGGACTCGAGGTCCGCGGCTGCGCTCGTCGCCCCGAAACTCAACTGGTACGGGGTGAGCGTCTCGGTACAGCCGTCGGACGCCGACGACGCCGCTGACGCGAGCCGGGAGATCCGCGCCTCGGTGGTCGTCCCTCGTTCGGTCAGGCCGTTGTTCGCGATCGTCTCGCGTTCCAGCCGGGTCATGCAGTCGATGTCGCTGCTGAGTGGGATACCGCGATGGTCGACCGCGACCACCGGATGCGACGCGAGAAGCGCCCGTCCCTGCCCGGCCGTCATGACCATCAGGGTTCGTGACGACGGCAGGTCCGAGCCGGAGGTCAGGACGAGCGGCGCGGCATCGGGCGGGGTGTCGGCCGTCCGGGCTCGGGTCACCGCGATCGAGACCGCTTCGCCGTCGGGCTTGTCGCGGTCGATGGGCGAGTCGTATTCGGCGCACTCGATGGTCACGCCCTCCGGACGTGCCACTCCGTACCGTTCGGTCGTCTCGGCGGCGCAGTCTTTCCAGTCGAGATCGGTCTTCGGTGCCGCGAGCGCCGGTACCGGCGGGGCGGTCGACGAGGACGGGGCAGGCCCCTGCTGACCGCCGCCACCCGGGATCAGGTCCGGTCCGCGATCGGGGCCGACGGCGCAGGAGGACAGGACGATCGCCGCGACCACGCCGGCGAGGACACCCGCGAGAGCGCGCGGGCGGGTGCTCGGTTCTACGCCGACGGCCGGGGTGTGCGCTCTTGGCATGTCCGCGAGAGTAGTCAACGCCACCCGGGCCGGGTGTGGGGGCGCGTCGGGGACGGGACCCGACAGGTCACATGGTCGATGCGCGCCCGTGACGGAGCCATCGGGTGAACACGAACCCGTCATCGTCGGTGAGGATCGACGCCGGGCGCAGGGCGTGCAGCACAGCGGATGGCTCGCCGGACCCCGAGCCGCCGGTGGCCACGATGCGTCCGGCATCGCCGCCAACCAGGTGCGGGCTCGTGGTGAGGCAGAGTTCGTCCAGGGCGTCGGCGGTCACGAGCGAACCGAGCAGGCTCGGCCCGCCCTCGCACAGCACGCGGGACCATCCACGGTCGGCGCAGTGGTCCAGGATCGCCATCGTCGACACGGTGTCGTCGCCGCAATCCACCAGTGTCGCGCCCGCGTCGAGCAACGCGCGCCGTCGATCCGCGGGGGCGCTCGTGCAGGTGAGGACGACCGTGCCCGGGTCGGCGACGGGCTCGAAGTCGGGCGGGATGGACAGCGACCGGGACACCAGCGCCAGTGCAGGCGCGGGTGCCTGCCCCAGCGATTCGCGGTGCGCGGCGAGAGCCTCGTCGGCCTGGGGCCGGCCGTAACCCTCGGTGGTCGCGGTACCGGCGCCCACCAGGATGACGTCGGCGAGTCCGCGCAGCACGCGGAACACGGCCCTGTCGCCGGGTCCGCCGAGCCCGCCGGATTTACCGTCGTAGGTGACCGCCCCGTCGATCGACGCCACCATGTTGGCGCGCACGAAGGGCGCAGCGGCGCCGGGACCCGACGACGGGCGCGGTGGGTACCGGTAGAGCTCGGCCAACTGGCCCAGCTCGTCGTCGGATGTGACCTGGGTCGCTTTCTGCAGGTGGAACATGTGTTCATCATTCCGCGGATGGCTACTCTCCACACATGGTGGCCCGACTCTGCGATCGCAACCCTGCGACCTCGCCCGACGCACTCATCGACGAGATGGTGCCCCCGTCGACGTTCGACGACGTCAGCTTCGACTCCTACATCCCGGACCCGAACGAGCCGTCGCAGGCCGAGGCGGTCGCCAAGGCGCGCGACTTCGTGGTGCGGGCGTCGAAGGCGCGCTCCGGTAAGAAGGGCCTCTTCTCGCGGAAGGCGCCGGCCCAGGGGGTCGGTCTCTACCTCGACGGCGGTTTCGGTGTCGGCAAGACCCACCTGCTCGCATCGATCTACCACTCCATGCCCGCGCCGAAGTCGTTCGCGACGTTCGTCGAGGTCACCCACGTGGTCGGTGCCCTCGGCTTCGTGAACGCCGTCGAGCGGCTGTCGCAGCACACGGTGCTGTGTATCGACGAGTTCGAACTCGACGACCCGGGTGACACCATGCTCGTCTCGCGGCTGCTCACCGAGCTCACCGCCAAGGGCGTCTCGATCGTGGCCACCTCCAACACGCTCCCCGGCCAGCTCGGCGAGGGCCGGTTCGCGGCCCAGGACTTCCTGCGCGAGATCCGCAAGCTGTCCGCGGTGTTCGAGACGATCCGCGTCGACGGCCCCGACTACCGTCACCGTGACCTGCCGCCCGCACCGGAGCCGCGTAGCGAGACCGAACTGACCGAGATCGCCGAGTCCACCGAGGGTGCGACCCTCGACGACTTCGACGCGCTGTGCGACCACCTCAGCACGCTGCACCCGTCGAAATACAAGGACCTCGTCGACGGCGTCTCCCTGGTCTGCATCTCCGGAGTGCATCCCGCCGAGGACCAGTCCGTGGCGTTGCGGCTGGTGGTACTCGCCGACCGCCTGTACGACGCCCACATCCCGGTCACCGTCGCCGGCGCGAAGCTCGACGAGATCTTCACCGACGAGATGCTCGCCGGCGGCTATCGCAAGAAATATCTCCGCGCCACGTCGCGTCTGCTGGCCCTGTCGCGGTTCGCGGAGTCGGCAGCCTGACTTCCGGGCCGATGCCGTGGTCGGCCCAACCCGGTGGAGTTGTCGATGTTCGGGAACGGTCCCGGATCCCGGGGCTGTAGCGACAACACGCGGGTGGGCGGCCGAGGTTGTCTCTGGCCGTCGATCACCGCGGATCGACCACGACGCCGGAACGCCGTACTACGCAGTCGGACGGATCAACCGCAGACGACTGGTCATCCGGAAGGCATCGGGGCGGGAGGCCGTTGCGGCGCTGCAGAAGACGGGCAAGGTGTGCGGCGAGGTGAAGGTGACGGCGATGTTCTCGTCGACCAGGATGTCCACCAGGTTGACGAACCTCTGCTGCGCCTCCTCGTCGGCGTCGTCGAATGTCGGTACATCGGTGATCGTCCAACGGGAATACGTGCCCGCCCACGTCAGGTATTCGATCGTCGACACCGGCGCGTCACACAGTTGCGCGAATGAGGCCTGCAGACACCCGTCACCCTCGGAACTGACCTCGAAACGTCGACCGCGAACAGTGAGCCCGACGGTCTCGGTGCTCGGGGACAGGCGATCTGACGCGGGCACTGTGATCCAGGTTCCGGCCGCGAAGCCGACGGAGTCCGGGCGGGGAGATGCGCGGTAGTCGGTCTGCCCGTCCAGGTGGTGGACGTCGAAATGATCCTTGATCATCGCGATCCCCGGCTCGAAGAGGTGATGCCAGATGGGGTTCGGCAGCAGATCGTCCGGGGCGTAGTTCGACGTCGCCAGGACGGTGATCCGGCGGGCGAGCACGTACTCCAGCAATCGGGTGAGGAGACGCGCGTCCCCGGAGTCGTGCACGTGAAGTTCGTCGAAGTACAGCAGCTCGCTGTCGCCGACGACATCGTCGATGCCCAGGCGCAGCGAGTGCGGGTCGTTCCGGTGCTCGTGTACACGGCGATGGAGTTCCTCGAAGAAACTGTGGAAGTGGATCCGCGTCTTCCTCGGTGTCGGGCCGGCGTCGAAGAAGGCGTCGGCCAGCCACGTCTTGCCGCGGCCGGCCGAACCGTGGACGTAGAGCCCGCGCGGGCCCGACGAGCGCCGTGTCCGCCGGTGTCCCTCCGGAACGAGGACGGCGAGCCGATCGACGAGTAGCCGTTGCTGAGGGTCCAGCACGATCCCGGCGTCGGCGGCCGCCGCGGAGATCGCGGTGACTACTGCCTGATGCACTGCGGACACCCTGGAATGGTCACACGGAACGTGTGCCGCCTGGACCGCGCGTGGCCGAAGTCACCAGGCCCGGTCGCGGCGTCCGGTCGAGCCGCAGGCTCAAAGCCGTTGTGTGAACACGTAATCGTGTTCGATGCTCTCCCCGAGGGTGAAGGTCTTCACACCGGCGCGGGTGAATCCCATCTTCGTGTAGAACCGCTGGGCGCGGGCGTTCAGCTGATTGACCCCCAGCCACATCAGGGTGCTGCCGTGCGATCGCGCTCGTTCGAGTGCGGCGCCCATGAGCAGGTGTGACGGTGTCGCGCCCAGCCGTGAATGGTGGTCGCGCAGCACGTACATCTTCGACACCTCGCTCACGGGACGTTCGGTCACGACCGCGCAGACGTCGGGGTGCGTCGGCTCGGTGTGCATCACCAGCGCGTAGCCGAGAATCGGACCGCCGACACCGTCCCGTGCGACCAGGACATCGGCGCGCGGGTCGGCGATGTGGGCACGAAAGTTGCTTTCTCCCAGATTCGTCGCGATGAAGTCGTCGATGTCGGCCGGGGAGGCGTGCGGCGGGCACGCGAGTGGGAACGTGGCGGCGGCCACCTCGGCAATGCCTGCTGCCGCCGCGGGGTCGGTCACGACCTCGACGGTCACGTCGGCGATGTCGGTGACGTCGGTGTCGCTCACGACAGCGGACGAGCCGGATCGGCGGTCCAGGCGTTCATCGACCCGTCGTAGACCGCGACGTCGTCCCGGCCGAGGGTGCGCAGCGCGAACGCGGCTGCGGTGGCAGCGATCCCGCCGCCGCAGTAGGTGACCGGCCGCACCGCCGGGTCCAGCGCGCCCGCGTCGTCGAACAATCGGCGGAGCTCCTCGAGCGGTCGGAGCCGACCGGCGTCGTCGACCAGTTCGGCGAACGGCACGTTGACACTGCCGGGGATGTGGCCGCTCGCGAACGACTCCCGGTCGAGTGCGTTGACCAGCAGGACGGACGAATCGCCGGTGGCGGCAGCGACCTCGTCGGTGGACACGATGCGCTCGGACCGGCGGTTCGGGGTGAATGTCGCTGCGGGGCTGGTGACCTCACCGGTCTCGACCGGCAGGTCGGCTGCGGTCCAGGCGGCGTATCCGCCGTCGAGGACGAGTACGTCGTCGAATCCTTCGAGTCCGAACTGCCACCACAGGCGGGTGGCCCAGATGCCGTTGACGGTGTCGTAGACGACGACGGTCGAGTCGTCGCCGATCCCGAGCCCGCCGATCGCCGCGCCGAACCGTGCCGAATCGGCCGCGGCGAAGGGCGCGTCGCCGTCGGGATCGCTGAGATCGGCGATCTGGTCGGCGAACACCGCGCCGGGCAGGTGGCCGGCCAGATAGGTGTCCCGGCCGGAGGCGACATGTGCGCCGTCGGCATCGAAGGTCAGGTGAACGGTGGCGTCGACGATGCGCAGGTTCTCCTCGCCGAGACGAGCGGCGAGATCAGCGGCGGAGATGAGCGAGGTCATGACAGACACGGTAGTCCGGTCGGTCACCGGAGGGGTTCGGCGACGAAGTCCGCGAGGTCGACGCTGCGGGTGCGCGCCCAGTAGTCGACGATCCGCCACGGCAGGACGGCCACAACGCGTCCGTCGGGGTTGCGATACCAATTGGTCATCGCCGGATGCGTCCACACCATCTGCGCGTGGGCGCGGTCGACGGCGTCGTTGTACTCCTCGGTGACGTCGCGCCGGACTTCCAGTGCGCCCAGCCGGTTCTCGATCATCGCGCGGAGGGCGTCGCAGACATAGCGCACCTGGTACTCGAGGATGCTGATGAAGCTGCCACCGTGTCCCAGCGCGGTGTTCGGTCCGGTGAGGATGAACAGGTTGGGGAAGTCGGGCGCGGTGATGCCGAGGTAGGCGTACGCGTCGTGATCACCCCACGCCTCGACGGTGTTCTGTCCACTGCGCCCCACGATGTCCATGGGGTAGAGGTACCGATCGCTGTGGAATCCGGTGGCGAAGACGATGATGTCGAAGTCGTGCGCGGAGCCGGTGCCGTCGACGAGCCCATCGGTCGTGACCTGCTCGACGCCGTGCGGAACCAGCTCGACATTCGGCCTGCGCAGCATGCGAAACCAGCCGTTGTCCAACAGCATCCGCTTGCCGAAGGGCGGGTAGTCGGGCGTCGACAGTTCGATGAGGTCGTCGCGGTCGCCCAGTTCGCTACGCAGGTAGCGCAGGTAGAACTCGCGGTGACCGTGATTGACGGCGTTGATCGACGCGGTCGGCTCGGGCCACTCCGGGTCGATGCGCAGGGTCGAGTGGACCTTGTCGTTGAAGATCCACGACAGCCGTGCGCGGTACCACTCCCGGTACCCGGGGAGGTTGTCCATCAGCCAGTGCACGTCGTCGCCGACCGGCGCGAAATAGTCATCGTTCGGCGCGATCCACTGCGGTGAGCGCTGGAAGATCGTCAGGGACCCGACCCGATCGGCGATCGCGGGACCGATCTGCATCGCGCTGGCACCGGACCCGACGATGGCGACCCGTTTGCCGGTGAGGGCGTCGGGCTCGTCGAGTTCGGCGGGCCAGTGCGCGGAATGGAAGATCGGACCGGCGAAGTCGGCCATGCCCGGGAGTTGGGGGAGCTTGGGGCGGTTGAGGAGTCCGACCGCGCTGATCAGGATCCGGGCGGTGAGGGTGTCCTGGCGGCCGGCGCGGTCCCGGACGTGGACCGTCCAGCGCTGGGTACGGGCGTCGTAAGCGGCCGAGAGGACCTCGGTGCCGAAGCGGACGCGATCACGCACCGCGTGCCGGTCGGCGAAGGCCTGCAGGTAGCCCTGCACCTCGTCGCGCTTGCCGAAGTGCGTGGACCACGGGTGGTCGAAGGACGAGATCGAGTACAGGTAGCTCGGTGTGTCCACGCCGGCGCCGGGGTAGCGGTTCTCGTACCACGAACCGCCGACCTCGTCGTTCTTCTCCAGCACGGTGTGCTCGACACCGGCGTCGGCGAGTTGCGTGGAGATCAGCATGCCGGCCACCCCGGCGCCGATCACCAGCGCGTCCATCGACGTGGCGAGATCGGCGGGCAGGGTCGGCAGGTGTACACCCCGGAGGTCGCCGCGGACGATCTCGGCCATCATCGGCGCGAATTCCGGGGCCACCTGCTCGCCCGCGGTGAACGACATGAGCGCGGCGACGAGCGCCTCGTCGGCCGGCGTGCGCTCGGGCTGTCCCCGGTCGTACCAGTCGTCGAGCGCGGCGACGACCGCCTCGCGGATCTCCTGCTGGACGTCCTCGGCGAGCCCGCCCGTGGAGTTGTCGTCCATACCGCGGCTGCGGGTCGGCCGGAACCGGTCGGCCATCCACCGGCGGTCACCGGTCATCTCCACGAGGACGGCGAGCAGGGTCGGGATGTTCCCGGCGGCGACCACCGCGCGGATCTCCGCGGTGCGCGGCCGGGTGTCCGACGGCGAGGAAACGGATGTCATGTCTAAAACTAACCACCGTTAGTACTGCGACGTCAACACCGGATCGGAGCGCTCGTGTCGGCTATTGACCTCACGAACGGGGTGTGTAAGTGTGTGCTCAGTCATACTAACAACGGTTAGTGATCACGGAGGGTTGACATGGAACTCAGCGAAGCAATGCGCACCACGGGCACCTGCCGCTACTTCAGCGAGCGGCCCGTCGAAGACGACGTGCTGTACCGGGCGTTCGACGACGCGCGATTCGGCCCGCAGGGCGGCAACCGTCAGCCCGTGCGCTGGGTGGTCGTCCGCGACGAGGTGACGAAGAAGGCTCTCGCCGACCTCTATCTGCCGTTCTGGGAGGGCTACTACGCCGCGGTCGTCGAGGGTTCGAAGAAGGTCGGCGCGATTCCCAAGACCGTGGAGAGTGCCAACTACTTCGCCCATCACCTCGCCGAAGTGCCGGCGCTGATCGTGGTCTGTGCTGAGATGGACGGACTGCATCCCACCGACCACGAACTGGGCCGGCTCAGCGTCGTCGGCGGGGCGTCGATCTACCCGAGTGTCCAGAACCTCACGCTCGCGCTCCGGCAACAGGGTGTGGCGACCGCCCTGACGACCCTGCTCTGCGCCGCCGAGAACGAGGTGAAGGACCTGCTCGGCATCCCCGAGGGCTACCTCACCGCCGCGCACATCGCCGTCGGCTACCCGCGCGACGACTTCCCCCGCAAGCTGACCCGGACCCCGGTCGAGGAGATCACCTTCCTCGACCGCTTCGACAACCGGATGTTCGCGTGAGCGCCCCGGCCGTGAACCCGACTGCGATGAACCCCGCCGGGCGTGCCCTCTCACCCACGCAGACCTCCATGCTCGGCCGGGCCACCATCGGTGACCAGCTACGGCGACTGGCCCGGTCGCAGGGGTCGACCCCGGCGATCGTGGCGTACGACGCACAGGGCGGCCGGACGTCGACGTCGTACGCCGAGCTCGACGCGATGGCCAATCGCGTCGCGCATGTGCTGCTCGACCTCGGCGTCGGGCGGGGCGACCGCGTGGCGGTGATGAGCCGCAACCGAGTCGAGACGGTCGCCACCTACTACGGCGCCCTGAAGGTCGGCGCCGCGTACTCCGGCGTGAGCCCGATGTTCCGCGAAGGTGAGGTCGCGCAACAGCTCCGACACCTGGAGCCGACGGTCCTCGTCGTCGAACAGCCGCTGTCCGCACTGGCCGGCCCCATCGCCGACGGTCTCGGCATCTCGGTCCTCGTGGTCGGCGACGCCGAAGCGAACTCGTGGAACTCCTTCGACGAGTCGGTGGCCGCCGCCGACGACACCGAACCGGAGTGTGAGGTCGACGAACACGACCTCGCGATGATCGTCTACACCAGCGGGACCGAGTCGACGCCCAAGGGTGTCGAGATCGCCCACCGCAACTACCTCATCTCCACCTCGCCCGCGTACACATGGGGGCTGCGCTGCCGCAACGACGACGTGTGGCTCTACGTCATGCCGTTCCACACCATCGCCGGGATCGGTTCGCTGACCTCGCTGACGCTGCTGGGTGCCACCCTCGTCCTGCCGGCCGCGGTCGACCCGGCGACGGCGTTGCGGATGATCCGAGACGAGAAGATCTCCGTCCTGGCGCAGACGCCGACCTTCTTCATCGCACTGGCCAACCATCCGGACTTCGGTCCCGACACCGTGGGGACGGTGCGTCGCTGCCTGACCTACGGCGGTCAGGTGTCGCCGCACGCGGTCGACGCGTGGGCCGCGGCCACCCCAGAGTCCGTGTGGGGCACCTACTGGGGACAGTCCGAGCTCACCCAGCTCGGCTCGGTGGGCTGGTTCCGGCGGCTCGAAGACGTACCGGACCAGGACCCGACCTGGATCGGCAAGCCGGTCGGCCACCTGGAGGTCAAGGTCGTCGACGCCGACGGCAACGACGCCGAAGAAGGCGAGCTGCTGTGTCGCACGCCGTCGGTCATGCTCGGCTACTTCAAGGATCCCGAACGCACCGCGCAGGTCTTCGAGGGCGGCTGGGTACACACCGGTGACATCGTCCGCATCGATGCGGAGGGCAACCTGTTCTTCCGCGACCGGCGCAAGGACATGATCAAGACCGGCGGATTCAACGTCGCCTCACAAGAGGTCGAGCGTGTCCTGCAGGCGCACCCCGACGTCGAGCGTGCCGCCGTCGTCGGGTTGCCCGACCCGTACTGGTCGGAGGCGGTCACCGGATTCGTGGTGCTCCGAGCCGGTGCGGAACTCACCGGCTCGGACATCCGCGAGTACTGCCGGACCGACCTGGCATCGTACAAGGTGCCCAAGGAGGTCCACGTGGTCGACGCATTGCCGACCGACGCCCAGGGCAAACTGCTCAAGCGTGAGTTGAGGAAGGCCTATGGAACCGGTCAGAGCTGAGGACGACGCCGTCTCGGCGGCCGACGATCAGCGACAGCGGACAGATCGACGGCCGCGCCGCCGCCGTGACGAGATCGTCGAGGCGGCCGCGGGTTATTTCGCCGAACACGGATACTCCAACGCCGGGATGCGCGACATCGCACAGGCGGTCGGCATGCGGGGCGCGAGCCTCTACAACCACTTCCAGTCCAAGGAAGAGATCCTCTACGCGATCGCCCTGCGCATGACCGAGGATCCGCAGCAGGACTTGTTGCTGCTCGACGGTGAGGGCGGTCCCGTCGAACGGCTGACGAACCTGATCGAGGCGCACGTCCGGCGCCTGGCGCGCCACCGGGTGGAACACCTTGTCGCGCTGCGCGAGCTGTCGGCGCTCACGCCTGAGCACCGCCGCGTGGTCACCGACTATCGCAAGTACTACCAGCGTCGTATCCGCGATGTCATCGATGCCGGCGCTCGACTGGGCCTGTTCGAGGTGCGCGACCCGCACCAGTCGGCGATCGCGGTGCTGGACCTGATGAACGGGATCAGCTGGTGGCTCAACGACTCCCACGACGTCGACCAGCTGGTGCGCGATTACGTCGACTTTACGATCGGTGGCGTTCTCCACCACCGCCCCGCATCGTGAGCGGCCCGCTTGCCGGCGTGCGGGTGGTCGAGATGCCCGGCCTCGGGCCGACCCCGCACGCGTGCATGCTGCTCGCGGATCTCGGTGCCGACGTCATCCGGATCCGGCGCCCCGGCCCCGATCTGCCCGGGCCCGACGGTATCCCGGATGCCGACGCCGGCCTGTACCGGTCACGGCGCAGCGTCGACGCCGATGTGAAAGACCCCACCGATCTCGCGCGCATTCGCGAGTTGATCCTGCGCGCCGACATCCTCGTGGAGGGGTTCCGGCCGGGTGTGATGGAACGACTCGGCCTGGGTCCCGAGATCTGCTCCGACGCACCGCAGCTCGTCTACGCACGAATGACCGGATGGGGTCAGGACGGTGACCGAGCCTCGAGCGCGGGACACGACATCAACTACCTGGCCGTCACCGGCGTGCTCGAGGCGATGGGCCCGGCCGGATCACCGCCGGTGCCGCCGCTGTCGCTCGTCGGGGATTTCGGCGGGGGATCGATGCTGCTCGTCGTCGGGGTGCTGGCCGCCCTGCACGACCGCACGCGTACGGGTCGCGGTCAGGTGATCGACGCTGCGATGGTCGACGGTGCCGGACTCCTCGCCTCGCTGCAGTGGTCGTGGAAGGCGGCCGGACGCTGGAGTTCTCGGGACCAGGGCAACCTGCTCGACGGGTCGGCGCCGTTCTATGCCACTTATCGATGCGCCGACGGCAGATTCGTCGCCGTCGGCGCGCTCGAAGAGAAGTTCTGGCGGAATCTCGTCGACACGCTCGGGGTGGGCGATCTGCCCGACCGGTGGGACCGTGCCGCGTGGCCGGTGATCAGCGCGGCACTGCAGGCCCGCTTCGGGTCGCGCACGCGCGACGAGTGGGGGAGCGTGTTCGACGCCGTGGACGCCTGTGTGACACCGGTTCTCGACTTCGACGAGGCCGCCGCGGACCCGGTCGCGGTGCAGCGCGGCTCCTTCGTACGCGTCGACGACGCGATCGCACCGGCGCCCGCACCGCGGTTCTCCCGGACCGTGTTGCCCGCTCCCTCTGCGCCGTCTGCGGCGTCATTGGGGCGGATCGTTGATGAGTGGCGAGTCGCTTCTGGTGTGGAGGGCGGCCACCGACGGTGACTGGCGAGTCCGTCGGCTAGGTGTACTGACCTGAGAGGTTAGGTACGCGGTCGGCGGGTGGTCGACCTTTGAGTGAGGTGTGGCCGCGGTGGTGATTGTAGTGATGCAGCCAGCTTGAGTACTCAGCGCAGCGTTCGGCGTCGCTGGTGTAGAGCCGCGCGTAGGCCCACTCATCGGCCAGCGTGCGGTGAAACCGTTCCACCTTGCCGTTGGTCTGTGGCCGGTAGGGGCGGGTCCGGCGATGCTTGACCTCACCGAGCGCGTCACGGAAGACGTGGGATCGGTAACAGGATCCATTGTCAGTCAGTACATTCCGGACC
>NZ_NGFO01000025.1 GCF_002149015.1 Gordonia lacunae
CCCCGGGCATCGACCCCCACCCGGCCAGCGCCCGAACCCAGTAGGAGCACCGCTGGGCCAAGGTGTTCCGCCGCAAGGTAATCGGCCCCCCGAGGGATCACGTCCCCCGTTTGCCGGCCCCCGTCCCGGTGTTGCCCCGGGCGAGCGCCCCGACTCGCCGGGCCCGGATGCCACCCGGGACAACCGCGCGACGCAGGTGGTCGGAGCCGGTGGCGGATTCGTCGGTGTGTCCGATGATCCGGCATCGGACACCCGCGTCGTGGACAGTCCCGGCGCGGTGAGCGCTCCTGGTGTCGCCGACCGCCCGGACACCGACGCTCCGGCGGCGTCCCCGGCAACCCAGGCCTATTCGGCAGTAGATCCCACCAAGAGTTCGGAGGACAGCGTGGCTCCCCAGTCCGGTGCCGGTCCGCGTGTCAATCGGATGGCGCTGTGGGCCTTGGCGTTGTCGATCCTCGGGATCACCTTCATCGTGGGACTGGTCCTCGGATACCGGGCGCGCACGCAGATCCGTCAGCGTCGTGAGGCCGGTCTGCCCTTTGCCACCGCCGCGATCTGGGTCGGCTGGGCCTACCTCGGGGTCTTCGTCTTCGGGCTGGTCGTCTACGGCTGGATTCTGTTCGTCGCCTGACGACGAGCTACGAACGTCCCCTCCCACCTCATTGTCAGCGTCCTGGCGGCCGTCGTGGACCACTCAAGAACTCCGCTCCCTGAGGTGCGGAGGGGTCGGCAGATCTCTCGGGCTCGGGACCAGGGGCTGTGCGGTTTCTTCGGATCAGGGATCAGCGAACGGAGGGCGGTTCGTTCGCGAAGGTTGCGGGTCTCGCGATCAGAAGTACCCGTTGCCCGGCAACGGGGTGTCGTTCACGCGGAGATCCCCGATGGCGACGGCCTTGTACGAGGTCGGGTTGTGCAGGGTGATGGTCCGGATGTTGCGCCAGTGCCGATCCAGATTTCGGCTACGGCTCGCCGACGACGCACCACCCACGTCGAAGACGGCGGCCGCGGCCGGGAGGGCGATGCGGTCGACGTGCACCTTGACGCGCGCGGCCGCGAGCGACGCCTGCGCGAACTGCTCGACGTCGATGACGCCGCGTCGTGCCAGTGCGTTCGCGGTCTCGACCTGCCGCGCCGCGCTCAGGACCGCGTCACGTGCCACGTGTGCGGCGGCGTCGATCTCGCCGATCCGTTCCAGCAGTATCGGATCCTTCCGTGGCTCGGGCGACGGCGCGTGCTCGAAGGTCCGTGCGCGCGAACTCAGCAGGGCCACTGCGTCATCCGAGGCGGACAGGAGGATGCCGGCGATCAGCGCCTGCAGGAACAGCTGCAGGAACGGGCCGTCGTTGGCGGCGGGCGGTGTGGACTCGTCGAGTTCGACGAACTCCAGGACGTCGTCCGAGGTGACCCGGACATCGTCGAACAGCGTCGAGCCGGTGCCGGTCCGATGCTGCCCGATCCCGTCCCAGTCGTCCACGACGCTGACGCCGTCGCGGTCGACCGGGACGACCACTTTCACCAGCCGTGAACGCAGAGCGTCCGGGACGATGGCGAGTACCGTGACGTAGTCCGCGAAAGCCGTTCCCGTGCTGTAGAACTTCTCGCCGCGCAGGCGCCAGCCGTCACCATCGGGGACGAGTTGAGTCGCATACTGGCGTGACCCGGCGGCGACACCGCGTTCGCTCGACGCGTTGCCGACGATGGCCCCCGCGGCGATTCGCTCGCTCCAGCGGCTGCGCACCGGTCCGACGGGAAGACGTTCGATCTGTTCGACGAACCAGTAGTGGGCGCGCAGGATGTGCGCCGCGATCGGGTCGGCGCGGGCGAGATCGATGATGAACTCGAAGAGTTCGACGCTCCCGGCGCCGGCACCTCCCGACCGGGTGTCGAGGGAGAGCGCGGTCAGCCTCGACCGTCGCAACAGCGCGACGGCTTCTCGCGGGTCCCGCCCCTCGCGCTCGCGCTCGGCCGAACCGGCCGCGATCTCGGCGAGGATCGCGTTCCGGTCGGTCACGACCCGCGCGGGTGCGGTCATGCGGGGACCTCCGCGAACGCGCCGCGATAGCGTGCCGCGGGGTGCGACTCCGGAAGTCGGTCGTGGCCAATGAGTTTGGCGCGTGACGTCCCCTCGGCGTACTCCCGCTTCGCCAGCCCCCGCTCACGCAGGACGGGCAGCACGTGTTCGGCGAACTCGACGTAGCTGCCGGGGATGGTCGCGTTGATGACGTTGATGCCACCCACTCCGGCGTCGCGCCACTGCTCGAGACGGTCGGCGATCTGCTCCGGTGTCCCGACGACCCGGCCGGTGCGGCTCCGCAACTGGGCGAGATCGCGGACGGTCGGCTCGCGGTCGGGCACGGCCTCACGGAGCCACAGGAGGAAGCTCTGGGAGCCCTCGGTGTGGATCTGCCCGATCGGGGTGTCGAGGTCGTAGTGTCCGAGGTCGACGCCGATGCCGCCCGCCGAGTGGGCGATGATCGTGCTCGGGTCGATGAGCTCGTCGAGTTCGCGGGATCTGCGCGCCGCTTCCTCCTCGGTACTACCGATCACGAACGAGAGTCCCTGGAAGAACTGGAGTTCCGTCGGTTCCCGGCCGGCCTCGGTCGCGAGGCGCCGGGTGTCGGCGATCAGCGTGCGCGCCGCGTCGGGGGACGGCGAGAGGATGAACTGGGCCTCCGCATTGCGGGCCGCGAAACGTCGTCCGGCCGGCGAGGATCCGGCTTGGAACAGCACCGGGGTTCGCTGCGGGGACGGCGACACGAGATGCGGTCCCTCGACACGGTAGTGCTCGCCGACATGGTTGATCTTGTGGACGCGGTCGTAGTCCCCGTGCAGGCCGCCGGTCTTGTCCTGGATGAGTGCGCCCTCGTCCCAGGAACCTTCCCACAACTTGTAGGCGACGTCGACGTACTCGTCGGCCCATGCGTAGCGGTCGTCGTGTTTGGTGATCCCGTCGTATCCGAAGTTGCGCCAGGCGTTGTCCGACAGACTCGTGACGATGTTCCACGCGATCCGGCCCTTGCTCAGGTGATCGAGGGTGGAGATCTTGCGAGCGAAGTCGAACGGGTGCTCCTGCAGGATCGAACTCGTGATGGCGATGCCGAGATGCTCTGTGTGCGAGGCGATCGCCGAGGCGAGGACGAGCGGGTCGTTGCTCGGGATCTGCAGGCCGGAGTCGACGAACTTCTTCCAATCCCCCTGATAGTCGTCGTACAATCCGACCACGTCGGCGAAGAAGATGAAGTCGAACCGGGCCTCTTCCAACAGTTTTGCGAGGCCGATCCAGTGGTCGAGGTCGTTGAAGCAGTGCTGCTGCGCCTCGGGTGCCCGCCACGCGCCGTGCAGGATGTGCGACGTCGTGTTCATGACGAAGGCGGCGAAGTTCAAGGGGGGCGCGGACATGGATGCTCCTGATCACGAGGCGTCGGACTCAGCGCGACGTTACGGACGACGCCGCGCATGCGGCGACTTCGGATCACGGTGGCCTCAAGGGGTGCCCGACACCGTCCGAAGCCCCTAGGTTGTGGTGATTCCCGTCCCGCCGCCGGGCTCGCGCTGTCGTGTCATACGACCTCGAGCCGCGTCCGCCGCCATCTGTGCTGCCCGAGGAGAAGTTCTGTGCTGCGACGAAGTCCTGTGCTGCGACGACCGCGGCGAACCCGCCTGCTGCCCGCGGCCGGCATCGCTCTGACGTGCGCGGCATTGCTCGCGGGATGTGCCCAGCCGCGCACCGGTGACGGCGAGTCGACGGGGGTCCCCGCCACGCCGGGCCAGTACGTCTCGGGCGGAACCATCTCCTACGGCCACGAGCAGGAACCGCCCTGCGTGCACGGTGGGTGGGTCCAGAACGCCTATCTGGCACGGCAGTACCTCGACAACCTGGTGTCCCTGGACGATTCGGGACGAGTGGTGCCGTGGCTCGCCACCCGCTGGGAGATCTCCCCCGACGGGCGCTCGTACACCTTCCATCTGAAGCCCGGTGTCGAATTCAGCGACGGCACGCCGCTCGACGCCGAGGCCGTTCGTGCGACCTTCGCGTCGTATCTGAATCCGGAGAAGCCCAACGGCACGGTGGTGTCCTACATCGGCAAGTACTTCGAGTCCGACGAGGTCGTCGGGCCGCTGACCTACCGGATGAACCTCAGATCGCCCTATACCCCGTTGCTCACCGTACTGACGCAGGGCTACTTCGGAATCCAGTCGCCGACCGCGCTGGCGCGCGGCCCGAAGGCGAACTGCATCAGCCCGGTCGGGTCCGGCCCGTTCATCATCGAACGCTGGGATCGCAATCGCAGCATCACCTTTGTGCGCAACCCGAAGTACAACTCTCCCCCGGCGAACGCGCAGAACCAGGGTCCGGCCCACGTGGACAAGCTGATCTGGAAGTTCCTCAAGGATCCGGTGCTGCGCTACGGATCGCTGCGCAGTGGCTCCTCCGACGTCATCTACAACGTGCCTGCCATCAACTGGGCGGACGCGACAAGCCGGTATCAGGTGAGCCGCTACGTGACGCCGGGGCGCCCGAACGCCATCACCCTCAACGTCGACCACGCGCCGTTCGACGACGTCCGGGTCCGCCAGGCATTCGCCTTGTCGGCCGACCGTCGCAAAGCCGTCGAGACGGCGTTCCTCGGCGTGGTCCCCTACAACGCCAACGGCGCCCTCAGTCAGAGCACCCCCGACTACGATCCGGAGGCCGGGAACTACCCGCATGACCCGGCGAAGGCCGCCGGCCTGCTGGACGACGCGGGTTGGACCGGCCGCGACGACGACGGCATCCGCACGAAGGACGGACGACGCCTGACCGCTCGGGTGGTGTACGCCGCCGACGCGATCGTCGGACCCGAGGGTGCCGCGATCCTGCAGGCGGTGGCGCGACAGGCGCGTGACGTGGGCTTCGACATCCAGCTCGTCCCCGCCACCCAGAGCGCGTATTTCGGCGGGCAGTATGCCAAGGCACCGACGTACGACGCGTACGTCGGCTACTGGACCAGTCCGACCCCGGGCCTGCTGTACATCAACTGGCGGCAACGACTCCCCGACAGTCCCAACCCGCACAACACCGCGTACTACAACGACCCGCACCTGCAGACCCTCATCGAACAGGGCAACGCCGCCGCGGATCCGGTGCAGGCCCGGGCGTTCTACCGCGACGCCCAGCGCCTCATCGGTGACAACGCATTGTCGATCGGGTTGTACACGCAGACAACGTCGTTGGCGGTGTCACCGCGCCTGCACGGGGTGTGGGTCGAGAAATCACAAGGCGAACCGGTGTTCGCGGATGCGAGGTTCGTGCGATGACCCTGGTCGACGACCCGGCCGTGCCCGCGGCCCGACGCCAGGCACTCCCACCGCGGGGTCTGACCCGGTGGGCGGGCAAGATCGGTTCCGCTGTCTTCGTGCTGTGGGCCGCCGCCTCCATCACCTTCCTGCTGCAGGTCCTCGCGCCCGGCGACCGCGCGACGCTGCTCCTCAACCTGTCGTCGGGCGAGAGCCGCGAACGCACGCCGGACGAACTCGCTCCGGTCAACGCCGAGTACGGCTTCGACGATTCGGTGTGGTCCCAGTATCTGCACTATCTCGGCGGTCTCCTGCACGGCGATCTCGGCATCTCGTTCCAGCTGCAGCAACCGGTCACCGAGATCATCTCCGACCAGATCGGACCAACGCTCGTCCTCACCCTCACCGCCCTGGTCGTCGCATGGCTCTTCGTGCTCGTGCTCACCACGCTCACGGCGGGCCGCCGCGGACCCTGGGGCGCGGCCGGGTCCCTGATCGAGACCGTCAGCGCCGGCCTGCCGCAGTACTGGGTGGGTTCGATCCTCCTGGTGGTGTTCGCGATCAACCTCGGCTGGTTTCCGGTCGAGAGCGGAACCGGCCTGTGGGGACTCGTTCTGCCCGTGCTCACCCTGGCCATCCCGCTGTCCGGTTTCCTCGGTCAGATCGCTCGTGACGAATTCGCCCGCGCACTGGACCAGCCCTTCGTGCTCACCGCCCGCAGTCGCGGACTCGGTGATCTGTCGGTTCGGTATCGACATGTGTTGCGCCACTCCGTCCTTCCCGCGGTGACGGTCTCGGGCTGGGCCATGGGCGCCCTGCTGTCCGGTGCGGTCATCGCCGAAACCGTCTTCGCGCGGGCGGGTATCGGTCAGACACTCGTCGCGGCCGCCAGTTCGCGTGACGTCCCGCTCGTCAGTGGCATCGTCCTCTTCGTCGCTCTCGTCTACACGATCGCCAACCTCGTCGTGGACTTCCTCTACACCGTCATCGACCCCAGGATCGAGGTCCCATGACCCTCACCAATCCGGTCCGGCCCGCATGGACGAACGCGCTCTCCGCGGTGCGTGGGTCCACCACGGGGCCGTCTCGCGGCCAGGACGACCACCCACGTCGCTCGTGGCCAACGGCTACGGTGATCGCCGCGCTCGTGGTGCTGACCCTGTTGCTCGTGGCCGCGGTGGCGCCCAACCTGCTCGCTCCCTACGATCCGCTCGCCGTCGACCTGGACGCCACCCTGCAACCGCCGAGCTGGGCCCACCCGTTCGGCACCGATCTGTCGGGGCGAGACCTGCTGAGTCGCGTCATCGCCGGCACCCGGCAATCGCTGATCATCGGGCTTGGCGCGGTCGCACTCGCATCGGTCCTGGCGGTGCTGCTCGGCATCGCCGCGGGGCTGTCGGGCCGCGTTGCCCAGGCGCTGGCCAATCGCTGGATCGAGGTGATGTTCGCCTTCCCCATCGTGCTTCTCGGCCTCCTCCTGACCTCGGTCTTCGGTCCCGGACAGGTGACCCTCGTCCTCGCGATCGGGATCGGTATCGCGCCGGGGTACGCCCGCATCGTGCGCGGTCAGGTGCTCGCCGTCCGCAACGCCCCCTACATCGAGGCCGCGACCGCCCTGGGCCACCCGCGTCGCCGAATCCTTTTGCAGCACATCGCACCCAACGCGCTTCGCCCGATGATCGTGACCGTGACGCTCGGAGTGGGACAGGCCATCATCTGGGCGTCGGGACTGGCCTACCTCGGACTCGGTGTGCCACCACCCGCACCCGAGTGGGGCGCGCTGCTCGACGCCGGACGCACCTACATCACCGTCGCGTGGTGGCTGGAGATCTTCCCCGGTCTCGTCATCGTCGCGGTGGCCCTGGCATTCACGACAGTGGGCCGGTACCTCGGCACCCGCCTGGAAGGAGAACGCCGATGACCGTCGTCACCCGGGAGGCAGTGACCTCTATCCGCGGCGGCCGCACCGACACCCGGTTGGCCGAGGTGTGCGATCTGCGCGTCTCGTTCGCCGGTCGCGAGGTCGTGAAGGGCGTGTCGTTCACGGTCGATGCCGGACAGTGCCTGGCGATCGTGGGCGAATCCGGTTCCGGCAAGTCCGTCACCGCGCGCACCCTGATCGGACTCACCGGGCCGGGAGCCGAGATCGACGCCGCCACCCTGTCGTTCGACGGACGTGATCTACGCGGCCTGGCGGACCGCGATTGGCGCGCCATCCGAGGGCGCGCGATCGGATTCGTCCTCCAGGACGCCCTGGTGTCCCTGGATCAACTGCGCACGGTGGGCAGCGAGATCGCCGAATCGCTGACCGCGCACGGTGGCCTCGGTCGCCGGACCCCGAAGCGGCTCGGGCGTGCGCTCCGCGAGGAACGCGTCGTCGAGCTGCTCGACCTCGTGGGCGTCCCCGAACCGCGGGTTCGGGCGCGTCAGCGGCCGCACGAGCTCTCCGGCGGACTCCGCCAGCGTGCCCTCATCGCATCCGCGCTCGCTCAGGACCCGAAGCTCCTGATCGCCGACGAGCCGACGACGGCCCTCGACGCCACGGTCCAGGCGCAGATCCTCGACGTGCTGGCCGAAGCGAAGTCGCGCGGCAACGGCATCATCCTCATCTCGCACGATCTGGCAGTGGTGTCACGCCTCGCCGACCGGGTGGCGGTGATGCGCGACGGTGAGATCGTCGAGTACGGAAACGCGCGCGAGGTGCTGACCGCGCCGCAGCACGAGTACACGCGAGGTCTCATCGACGCGATCCCGTCCCGCGCATCCAAGGGCACACTGCTCGTCAGCGGTGAGCAGATCTCCACTCCGGCGACGCCGACATCCGACCAGCCACTCGCGCTGCGCGTCCGTGACCTGCACAAGTCGTTCACCGGCAAGGCGATCACCGCCCGACCGGCCGTGGCCGGGGTCAGCTTCGACCTCGCGCCCGGTCGTACCCTCGGCATCGTCGGCGAGTCGGGCTCGGGCAAGACCACCACCGCGCGGATCATCCTCGGTCTCACCGAACCCGATTCCGGCACGGTCGAACTGAACGGCTCGGCGTGGTCCGGACTCACCGAGGCCCGCCGCCGCGCGTCGCGCCACCTGATCTCGGTGATCTACCAGGATCCGCTCAGCTCGTTCGACCCACGATGGACCGTCGACCGCGTCCTGGCCGACGCCCTGCGGGTGACCGGCGTTCGCAGCGCAGATCTCGACCACCGGATCACCGAACTCCTCGAGCAGGTGGGGCTGCCCGCGGAGTACCGGCACCGGCACCCCTCGGGACTGTCGGGCGGACAGCGCCAACGCGTCGCGATCGCCCGTGCGCTTGCACCGCGACCCGCCGTCATCGTGTGCGACGAACCGGTCTCCGCCCTCGACGTGTCCATCCAGGCGCGGATCCTCGATCTGCTGGCCCGCCTCCAGGCGGAAACCGGCGTCGCGTTGGTGTTCATCTCCCACGACCTCGGCGTCATCCACCACGTCAGCGACGACATCGCGGTGATGCGTGCCGGTGAGGTCGTCGAATACGGTTCAGCAGACGCGGTTTTCGACGATCCGCAGCACCCCTACACTCGCGAACTCCTCGCCGCGGTGCCGCGGATCGACCCTGCTCCCTGATCCGAAAGGGCCGCATGATCTCTGGTCCCTGAGGTGCGAGGAGCGCAAGCACCACACCCCGCTCCCTGAGGTGCGAGCCGGCAAACACCTCACCCCGCTCCCTGAGGAGCGAGCTTGCGAGCACCTCACCCCGCCCCCTGAGGAGCGAGCTTGCGAGCGTCTCGAAGGGTCCGCCGCGCCGGCATCACGAACACGGCCGCGAGCAGGGCACACACGAGGAGCCCGGCCGTGAGCAGGTAGGTGTCGGCGATCGCCGAGGCCAGTTCGGGCATGGCGTCGGCGCGATCGGTGGAACTCAGCGACATCGCGCCCGCCACTCCCCGACCGTCGACCGCCGCACTGCGCGAATTCATGAGTGCCGCAATGGTGGCCGTGATCGCCGCCGACGCGAGCGCGACGGCGAACTGGTTCGAGGTGGTGAGGATGGTTGTCCCGCCCGGGGTGTCCGCGCCTTCGAGGTCGCGGGTGGCGGCGGTCATCGTGGGCAGCATCGTCGCTCCGACACCGACTCCCATGAGAGCGAGGATCGCCACGATGACCGGGTAGGGGGTCGCGCCGTCGAGCAGCGTCGCCATCAGGATCATGGCAGCCGTGGACATCACGATCCCGCAGATCGCGACCCGTCGCGGGTCCACGGAATCGGCGACCCGCGTGGCGATCTGAAGAGTGATACCGCTCAGGAGCGCGGGCAGGATGAACAACATGCCGGCGGTCGTGGCCGAATCGGACCGGACCGACTGGACATAGATCGGCAGGATCGTCATCGAGCCGAAGTACGCGCCGGCGAAGAAGATCATCACCACGACGCCACCGCGCAGGCGCGCATGTGTCAGGAGTCGGAGATCCAGGACGGGGGTGCGGCTGCGCAGCGACCGGCGCACGAAGTACGCCAACAGGATCAGGCCGATACCGACCGGCACCAGGATCGACGCCGCGAGCAGCGACCCGGTGTCCCCGGCCCGGGACAGGCCGAGAACCAGGAACGCTCCGCCCGGTGACAGGGCCGCCACCGCGCGCAGGTCGATATGCGGCATTCGGCGAGTGGCGGTCCGAGGGAAGAATCTCCACGCCAGGACCGCCGCGATCAGTCCGAGGGGAACGTTGACCGCGAAGACCACACGCCAACTGCCGTGGTCGACGAGTACGCCGCCCAGCACCGGTCCGAGCACGGGACCGACGAGGGTGGGCAGTCCCAGGATGGCCATCATCCGGCCCCGCAGCGTCTCCGGTACCGCCTGCAACGCGATCGCCATGCCCACGGGTTGCAGCATCCCGCCGCCGAGCCCCTGGAGGGCACGAAAGACGATGAGACTGCCGATGTTCCAGGACAGCGCGGTGAGAAGCGAACCGAGAACGAAGACCAGGAGGGCCGCGCAGTAGACCCGCCGGCCGCCGAACCGGTTGCTGGCGTAGGCCGACAGCGGCATGACCGCGACGAGTGCCAGGGCGTACGCGGTGGTCACCCACTGCACGCTGGACAGCGGCGCGTCGAACTCGGTGGTCAGTTGTGGAAGCGCGACGGTCACCACCGTCACGTCGAGCATCACCATGAGGGTCGGGACGACGAGGATGAGGCCGATGCGCCGGCTCGCCGGATCGAGTGTGGTCACGAGGACGAGCAGACAACCTCAAGTCAACTTGAAGTCAATACCGGTGTGAATTCGCGTGTCTTCGGGCAAGGTGGAGAGATGCCGGACAACGAGAAGCCCACATGGACCACGACCGACGACGAGGTGAAAGCCGACCCCGACATGCGGAGCGACCCCGACGAGAAAGACGGGCCGTCCTCGGCTCTCCCCACCGCAGGGGACACGGAGATCGGCGAGACCGAACGAATCCGGGAAGACAAGGCGTCCTACGACGGCACGCAGCCACCGGCCGACCACACCGATGACGGTCACGCGGTCGGCGGATCGGAGGGCACGACCGATGGCCAGTGACACCCCGTCCGGACCGAAGCGCACCATCGTCCTCACCGGCGCCAGCGACGGGATCGGCGCGATCGCCGCCCGCTCCCTCGCCGGACCCGAGACCGACCTCGTCCTCGTCGGACGCTCACCGAAGAAGCTGGCTCCGATCGCGGCGGAGACCGGCGCGACGCAGTTCACCGCGGATTACTCGGATCTGTCGCAGGTGCGGGACCTCGCCGCCGAGATCAACGCGGCCGTGGGGACGATCGACGTCCTGATGAACAACGCGGGCGGGACGTTCGACTCGTCGCAACGCACCGCCGACGGGCACGAGCTGAACTTCCAGATCAACCATCTCGCGCCGTTCCTGTTGACGCACCTGTTGCGAGACCGGTTGGCCGCGGCCCCCCAGTCCCTCGTCCTGAACACGTCCAGTGTGGGCAACCTCTTCGGGCAGGTCGACCTCGATGACCTCGACTTCGAGAGGCGCCGGACACTTGCGATGCGCCCCTACGGCACCGCCAAGCTGATGAACATCCTCTTCACGCGCGGGATCGCCCAGCGCTGGACCGGTGACAAGATCTATTCCGCCGCAGTGCATCCCGGACCCGCGGCAACGAGCTTCGGCCGCGACTCGCGGTTCGTCGGACTCGCCTACCGGTCACCGCTCACCCGCCTGGTGACCATCACCCCCGAGCAGGGTGCCGCCCCGCTCATCGCCCTGGCCGAACGCGGCGCCGACCCGAGCGTCAACGGGGTGTACTTCAACCGCCACAAGCCCAACGGTCGGGAGAACCGTCAGGCGCACGATCAGAAACTGATCGACGGTCTGTGGCAGCGCTCCGCCGAGCTCACCGGTCTCACCTGACCTGACCTGCACCGTGGCCGAGATCGCGGTTGTTCTCTACGTTGGCGGACGACGACCACATCGTCTACCTGGGCACAGGAGGTTCAGATGACACGAAACATCCTCTTCATCATGACCGGCGCCGGAAGCTGGACGCTGAACGACGGCACGGCTCACAAGACCGGGTTCTGGGCCGAAGAGGCCGTCGCGCCACTGGAGGTGTTCCGGGCGGCCGGTTACCGGGTGACCGTGGCCACCCCGAACGGCGTGCAGCCACCGGTCGACGAGACGAGTCTCGCGGTCGAGAGCATCGGCACGCCCGAGCGTGCGGCCGAGATCCGCCACGTCGTCGAGACCGCACCCGAACTGAAGAAGCCGATCGCGCTCACCGACGTTCGCATCGCCGACTACGACGCCGTGTTCGTCCCCGGCGGCCACGGGCCCATGGAAGACCTGGCGGTCGACGCCGATGCCGGTGGTCTCCTGATCGCGGCCGATGAGGCGAAGCTGCCGGTCGGGATCGTCTGCCACGGTCCGGCGATCCTGCTCGCCGCGAACACTCCCGACGGGGTCAACGCCTTCGCCGGTCGCACGGTCACCGGCTTCACCAACGCCGAGGAGGAGCAGGCCGGGCTCGCCGACAAGGCTCCCTGGCTCCTGCAGGACCGGCTCACCCAAGCGGGGTTCAAGGTCACCCTCGCCGAGCCCTGGACGGTCCACATCGAGACCGACGGCAACCTGCTGACCGGCCAGAACCCCGCGTCGTCGGAATCACTGGCACGCACCCTGCTCGATAGGCTCGAGAACGTGCCGCAGGGTTCCAAGTAGCGGCCACCGCTCCCTGAGGAGCTACGGCAGCTTGCCGACGCGCACCCTCCGCTCCCTGAGTGCGAGAAAGCGCACCCCCCTGCTCCCTGAGGTGCTGGGAGCTCGCGCGCACGTTCGTGACCAACAGACGTCAACTCGACTCCTAGACTTCGATCGAAGTCCATCGGTCGAGTCGAAGTCTGCCGGTCACCGGCCCGGCCGCAGATCTTGTGGTTCCTTCGAATAAGGCAGCAGCGGTTTGCGGGACATTCGGATCAGGGAGCGGGGCGTGACGCGTCTGCCCCTCAGGGCGCAGACACGTCAGTGCCGGGAGTCGTACGGCAGCAACGCCATCTCGCGTGCGTTCCGGATCGCCGTGGCGACCTGGCGCTGCTCCTGCGGACTCAATCCGGTGAGCCGCCTGCTGCGGATCCGGCCCTTGTCGGACAGGAACTGCCGCAGCAGCGCGACATCCTTGTAGTCCACGGGAGTGCGGCCGTCCACCCGCACTCCCTGTGCGGCGAGCAGGTTCCGTTTCGGTTTCGCCGGCGCGTCGTCGCTCCGGCGGATTCTCTTGTTGGCCATCACTGTTCCTGGTTCTCGTCGGGCCGTGTCACCAGCTGGACTTCTGGATTCCGGGTAGTTCACCGCGATGCGCGAGCTCGCGGAACCGGACACGGGACAGACCCGCCTTGCCGATGTAACCGCGGGGACGACCGTCGACCACGTCCCGGTTTCGCAGACGAGTCGGACTTGCGTTGCGCGGCAACCGCTGTAGACGGCGCAGAGCGTCCATCCGCTCCTCGGGCGTCGAGGTGACCGCCACACTTGCGCGCTTCAGCTCGGCGCGAAGGTCGGCATATCGCGCGACGACCTCGCGGCGCTGCTCGTTGCGGACGATCTTGGACTTCTTCGCCATCAGCGGTCCTCCTTGAAATCGACGTGGGCGCGGGCGATGGGGTCGTATTTGCGGAGCACCATCCGGTCGGGATCATTGCGGCGGTTCTTCCGAGTGACGTAGGTGTAGCCGGTTCCGGCGGTGGAGCGCAGTTTGACGATCGGCCGGATCTCGTTGCGCGCCATCAGACTTTCTCCCCACGCGCGCGGATCGTGCGCAGCACCGACTCGATGCCGTGTTTGTCGATCGTCGAAATACCCTTGGCGCTCACGCGCAGGGTGACGTACCGCCCCTCACTGGGCACGTAGTAGCGCCTGCGCTGGATGTTCGGGTCCCATCGGCGCGACGTGCGCTTGTGCGAATGCGACACCTGCTTGCCGAATCCCGGTACCCGACCGGTGACCTGGCACCTCTTGGACATGCTGCTCCTGTTCTTATCGACAATGATTGGCATTAACTGTTCGGCCACGGTACCGTCGTCGGAGCACAAATGGAAATCATTCTCAATAGATCGGAGTGGAGTCGTGTTCGACGATGGACTCGCGAACCGCCCGGATGACGCCGGACCGACCGACCATCGAACCCCGGTCGTCCTGGTCACCGGGCTCGACGCGTCGTCGATCCACCGGGTGGGCGATGCGGTGGAGGGTGGTGGCGTCGGCAGCGTCCAGGTGCACCACGACCTGACGCAGGTGGAGGATGGCCGCGTCGTCCGGACCCTCAGCTGGCGGGGACCCGACGGGCGTAGCCGACATGACGTCTGCATCGTCGAGCTGGCCCATGGGTGCATCTCGTGCACGCTGCGCGAAGACCTGCTCCCCCTGCTCCGGCGACTTCATCGTCGACCGTCGGTGAACCGGATCGTCCTCACGCTGGATCCTGTTCTGGAACCCGAGCAGGTCGCCTGGTCGATCGAGAACGTCATCGTCGCGGGCATGCCCGGGTTCGACGACGCCCCGGCAGCCGCCGACGTCCGTGTCGACCTCACCGTTGCCTGTGTGGCCGAGGAGGATTGGCTGACGTCGGCGACGGGCGACCTGTCGCTCGCCGAGGGCGGGCACGTCGCGCTCGACGACGACCGCACGCTCGCCCAGGTGGCGGTCGGACAGGTCGCCTTCGCCGATGCGCTGGTGGTCGCGGCATGCGACCCGACCGTCCGGGACGCATGGGCGTCGGCGCGACTCGTTGCGGTCCTCAAACGGCTCGCACCGAACGTCCCGATGATGTTCGAGCTGCCGCAACGCCCGATCACACCCGTCCTCGCCGAACAGTTGCTCGCCGCGGTGCCCTCGCGCTCGCGGCGGGGTCGCATCGACGGTCCGCACGATCCCCTACTCGCCGGCGAACCCCCGCTGGACTCCGACTGCGGTGTCACGTGGGTCGAGTTCCACAGCGACCGACCTCTGCACCCGGGCCGTTTCCACGAGGCGATCGACGCCTTGCTCGACGGGGTCGTCTGTGCCCGCGGGCGACTCTGGATCGCCACCCAGCCCGACGAGGCGCTGTGGCTCGAGTCGGCCGGCGGAGGACTGCGCGTCGCCCACGGCGGTCCCTGGCTCGCCTCGATGACCGACGACGAACTCGCACAGGTATCCGACGAGCGTCGCGCCCTCGGTGCGCTGCGCTGGGACGAGAGCTTCGGCGACCGGCACACGTCGCTCGTCGCTCTCGTTCATCAGGGCGATCCTGCCGAGATCGAGGAAGCTCTGCGCGGTGCGTGCCTCAACGAGGTCGAGTTCGCTGCCGGACAACAGTTCTGGTCGACCTTCGACGATCCCTTCGGTCAGTTCCACGCCGATCCGTGCGACGACCTCGACATCTCCGACTCCACTGTGGACGCGGTGCCGGGGCTCGACTCCTCGGACCCGCGGGACAACTGAGGCTCCACCCATCTCCCGAAAGGCACCACCGTGAAAAAGGGCATCCACCCCGACTACCACCCCGTCGTCATCCGCGACGGTTCGACGGGCAAAGAATTCATCACCCGGTCGACGGCGACGTCGCCGACCACCGTCACCTGGTCAGACGGCAACGACTACCCGCTCATCACCGTCGATGTCACCAGCGATTCGCACCCGTTCTACACCGGGGTCAACACGATTCCCGACGTCGCCGGCCGGGTCGAGAAGTTCCGCCGTCGCTACGCGCACCTGGAGAAGAAGGACGACTGAGGGTCGCCGCCGGACGGCGTGCCCTCAGCCCGGCAGCAACCCGTCGACCAGGGCATCGACGATGTCGTCGATCGGTACATCGGGGAGCAGCGGGCCGGTCAGCTGGTCGAGCAGGAGGCCGTCGACCGCGTAGTGGAACAGGGCGATCTCCCGTGCCGACCCCGGCAGGCCTGCCTGCTCGTTGAAGGCCACGTCCCCGGCGAACCCGGTCCGCCGCCATTCCCCGATGATCTCCGCGACCTCAGGGCGTCGAATTCCTTCCAACCGGAGTTCGATCAGTGCGATGGTGACGGTCCGGTTCGCCATCAGACGTTCGACGATGTTGCGGAGGTACTCGGCGAACAGCTCCCGGGACGGTGTGCGTCCGACCCGTTCGGCGATGAAGTCGTCATTCGGCGCCAGCCGCTCGTAGATGCGCTCCACCAGACCGGTCAGAAGTGCTGAGCGAGAACGGAAGTAGTTCGTCGTCGTACCGACAGGCACGCCCGCGGCACGATCGACGGCGCGGTGGGTGAGTCCGCGGGCGCCGGTGTCGGCGAGCACTTCGAGGCCCGCATCAGCCAGCGCGCGTCGGCGGTCGTCATTTCGGGCCATGGGAAAACGATAGCGCAACCACTACATGTGCTGTAGTTTCGCAACCACTACATCTGAAGTGATTGGGGACAACATGCGTGAACTCGTGTACTACGTGGCCGTCAGTCTCGACGGGTACATCGCCGGCCCGAACGGCCAGTTCGACGCCTTCCTCGTCGAAGGCGATCACATGGACGGCATCAACGAGCGGTTCGCCGACACGATCCCGACCGACCATGCCGCCGCACTCGGAATCGACCAGAGCACAGGAATCTTCGATACCGTGCTGATGGGAGCCAATACCTATGCCGCCGGGTTGCCGGAGGTGACGAGTCCGTATCGCCACCTCGACCAGTACGTCTTCACCCATCGTCGACGCGACCCGGTGGACGGTGTGACGTTCACCGACCGCGACCCGGTCGAGGTGGTACGCGAACTCAAACAGACTGAGGGAAAAGACATCTGGCTCTGCGGAGGTGGCGATCTCGCGACCCAGCTGGCCGAGGAGATCGACCGGTTCGTCCTCAAACGTCAACCAGTGATGTTCGGGAGCGGGATCCCCCTGATGGCGCCCGGCCGGTACGCGCCCAGGAGGTTTCACCGCGTCCGTGGTCACGACTTCGACACCGGGGTCTCGATCGTCGAATACGCCGCGACGTAGGAGCGGACCTACGTCACCACCGCGAGCGCGTCGTCGAGCGAGACGAGGTCGGCCATCGTCACCGCAGTCCGCGACGAATCGCGCAGCTCTGTCGCGGCGCGGATGGCGGCCAGCGCCGTTAACCGGCCCGTAGCCTCGGATTGTCCCGCGCCCGAGACAAACCGACGCTCACCGGTGCGTCGATTCTCGGCGATGACATGCCAGGCCTCCGACCCGAGGGGAGGCGCCCACGTCAGCGTGCCGCGCAACGCCGGAACCCGACCGATCAGACCGAGCGCCGCGGTCATCCGGGCCGAGCTGAGGGCGAGGTACGAGCGGATCACGCCGGCCTTGTCGCCGAGGAGGACATGGTCGGGGAAGTCCGCGCGCAGATAGCGTCTGCTACGTCCGTCGGGTCCGGTGGCGCGCCGCGTCTCCCCGAGGTTGCGCACCTTCCCGCCTTCGGGCGGGCAGTAGACCTCGGTGCCGACCAGACCGACCGTCCAGGCGACCGCCGCCGGACCGTGCTTCTCGCCCGACCCGAGCATCACGAGCAGATCGACGTCGTCGCCGGGGCGAGGGTTGAGCGCAGCGGCCAGGATCGTGCTGAGTCCGGGCGCGAGTCCGGCCCCCAGCACGATGGGTCCGACCGCGACAGCCCGCACGGCGTCGAGGTAGGCGCCGGACGCCGAGATGTCGACCAGCGGCGCCGGTCCGGTGGCGGTGGCGAGTTCGGGGCGTTCGATACCGGAGGTGTTGACGACGACGTCGTGTCGCGCCGCAAGGCGGCGCAGCTCCGTCAGATCGCCCCGGAGATCGATGCGGGCGTCACCGGTCGCCGCGCGGCTCGTCGAGGTCACGACGTGGCCGTCCCGTTCGAGCTCGCGGGCGATGACGGTGCCCACCGCACCCCGCCCGCCGAGAAGCAGGACTCGCAGGTGCTCACGCTTGGTCGACTCGCTCATCCACTCCACTTTCGTCGTTCCCGGCTCCTCGGGACCATGCTCGGGGACGGCGGTCGCGACCGGCCAGGTCTTTTGCGGGGTCTGCAAAGATGGCGCCATGATCGCGGAGCTGGGGGACCTGATCGGCGCGATCGGTCCGCGGCTGCGCGCCTTTCGCCTCGCGCGGGACCTCACACTGACCGCCGTCGCCGAGGAGTCCGGGTTGTCGGTCAGCACCCTGTCCCGGGTCGAGACAGGTAGACGACAACCGACGCTCGACGTCCTGCTCCCGCTCGCGAGGATCTACCGGGTGTCGCTCGACCAACTCGTCGATGCTCCGCCCACAGGCGATCGCCGGGTCCATCTTGAACCGCGGTCGATGGCATCTGGAGGGGTGATCGTTCCGCTCACCGGCTATCCCGGGCGGGTCCGGGCGTTCAAACACGTCCTCGGTCCGCGTGAGCCGCGACTCGTCACCCATGACGGACACGCGTGGCTCTACGTGCTCGCCGGCCGACTGCGGCTTCTCCTGGCCGACGACGAACACATCCTGGAACCCGGCGAGACGGCTCAGTTCGATCCGACGACACCGCACTGGTTCGGACCGGCCGACGACAACCCGGTGGAGATCCTGCATCTGTTCGGTCCGCATGGCGACCGGCCGGTGTCGCGCCTGGACGACCTCGGCCCGCGATGACGTCGACCGCGGTGACATCTCGGACCGCATCGTGTGGTGACGCCTGACCGGCGAGTGCGGATCGCAGAAAGACGAAAGGCGACGAGGGCTCGTCGAGCCGCGTCGTCGCCTTCGAAAAAGAGTGGTGGAGCCTAGGAGATTCGAACTCCTGACATCTGCCTTGCAAAGGCAGCGCTCTACCAACTGAGCTAAGGCCCCGTGCCGTCCCGGATCGGTTCGGCGGGATGCGAATTCCGATGTCCGAAAACACCTGTCGCAGTGGGCCTAGGAGGACTTGAACCTCCGACCTCTTCGTTATCAGCGAAGCGCTCTAACCGCCTGAGCTATAGGCCCTTGAACCGAGGAGTGAGATTACCCGACCGATGCCCCAACAAACAAAACGGCTGGTCAGGAGCTCACTCAGTCGAGGTCGGCGAGAGTCACCTCGGCGCCGCCGACGAGGTCGGCACAGATGTTGTAGATGTAGCTGCCGATCGTCGCGAGCGCCGTCAGGAGGATGGCGTTGATGGCCCCCAGGAGCGCCGCAGCGCCGAAGACGGTGCCGGCGCCGATGACATCACCGCTCGTGGTCGATTCCTCGGCCATGAGCGTTCCGAAGCTGTTGTTCACCTGATCCCACACGCCCATGCCGTCGAGGATCAGGTAGAGCACGGCGACGGAGATCATCCAGATGAAGAAACCGACCACCGACAGCACGGCCGCGACCTTGAACGTCGCCCACGGGTCGATCCGACGCACCTGCACCGAGGCGCGCAGGGCGGTCCCGGCGGCGAGCACCTGGCGTGGTGCCGATCGCGGAGCCGACTTGCCTCCCGGCGGCGTCTGAGGTGCCTCGGGACGCTTCAGGTCGGCGGTGTGGTGGATCTGATCCAGATCGGGCAGGTCGTTCTCCGGCAGGTGACCCCGGTCGATCGTGCTGGTCGGCGACTCGACGAAGCCAGGCTCCTCGGTCGCGGTCGCCGCGCCCGGTCGGCGCGGACTCTCGAGCTTGGTCACCGGCGCCTGCTGGCCGCTCATGCTGGCGGCGGCGGTGCCGCTGTTCGTCACGACGCCGCGCGGCGGCGGGCCGCCAGGGTTGTTCGGCGGCGGGCCGCCCGGATTGTTCGGCGGCGGGCCGCCCGGGTTCCCGTCGGCGCCGGGGCGTGACGCGCCCTCACGAGTGAACGTCTCGGTCGGTGCGGCAGCCGGATCCTCGGCGGGTCCCCGCTGCCACGGCGGCACCAGTCCCCCGGTCGGCGTACCGGTTCCGGGGCCCGTAGGCCCCCCGGCGGGGCGCCCGTTCTGGTCCTGATGCGGCTCGTTCGGTGTGCTCACAGACATTCCCTCACTCAGGCGTTCTGACGTTGCTCGCTCGGCGCCGGGTCCGAACGCACCGTTCCCCGGCCCGCCGACTGCCGGCGGGCCGCGAAACAGTGGTCTTCACCCTAACGCCTAGGAGGAGACCTCAGTCTCGTCCGGCTCGTCGGCGTTGCGGGCGATCGCGATGACCGTCGTTCCCTCGTCGATGTTCATCAGGCGCACGCCCTTGGTCTGGCGACCGGCCTTGCGCACCGACTTCGCCGTGGTGCGGATGACACCACCGCCCGAGGTGATGGCGTAGAGCTCCGAGTCGTCGTCGACGATGAGGGCGCCGATCAGTTCACCGCGGCGGCGATCGTGGGCGATGGTCAGCACGCCCTTGCCGCCTCGGCCCTGCACCGGGTAGTCGTCCATGCCGGTTCGCTTCGCGTATCCGCCGGACGTCGCGACCAGGAGGTAGGTTCCGTCGCGGACGACGTTGAGCGACAGGAGGGTGTCGTCGGTGTTGAACCGCATGCCCTGGACACCGGAGGTCTGTCGGCCCATCGGCCGCAGGGCCTCGTCATCGGCGTGGAAGCGGATCGACTGTCCCTTCTGCGAGACCAGGAGCAGATCGTCGTCGGCGCTGCACAGCTGGGCCCCGACCAGTTCGTCCTCGCCGCGCAGGTTGATCGCCGCGATGCCGCCGGAGCGGTTGGAGTCGAAGTCGACGAGTCGCGACTTCTTCACCAGACCGTTGCGGGTGGCCAGCACGAGGTAGGGCGCGTCCTCGTAGGTCTTGAGCTGGATGACCTGGGCGATGCGCTCCTCCGGCTGGAAGGCCAGCAGGTTGGCCACATGCTGGCCACGTGCGGTGCGATTCGCCTCGGGCAGCTCGTAGGCCTTGGCGCGGTAGACCCGGCCCCGCGTGGTGAAGAACAGGATCCAGTCGTGGGTCGAGCACACGAAGAAGTGTTTGACGATGTCGTCCTGCTTGAGCCCGGCTCCCTGCACACCCTTGCCGCCACGACGCTGGCTGCGGTAGAGGTCGGTCTTGGTGCGCTTGGCATACCCGGTCTCGGTGATCGTGACGACGACGTCCTCACGCGCGATCAGGTCCTCGTCGCTGACGTCGCCGTCGGCCGCGATGATCTTGGTCCGACGCGCGTCGCCGTACTTCTCGACGACCTCCTTGAGCTCGTCGCGCACGATCGCGCGCTGACGCTCCGGCTTGTCGAGGATGTCCTTGTAGTCGGCGATCTCGAGTTCGATCTCGGCGAGCTCGTCGACGATCTTCTGACGCTCGAGGGCCGACAGACGACGCAGCTGCATCGCGAGGATGGCATCTGCCTGGATCTCATCGATGTCGAGGAGATCGATCAGGCCGGTCCGGGCGGTCTCGGTGTTGGCCGAGCGGCGGATCAGCGCGATCACTTCGTCAAGGGCGTCAAGAGCTTTCACCAGACCGCGCAGGATGTGGGCGCGTTCCTCGGCCTTGCGCAACCGGTACCGGGTACGACGCACGATGACGTCGATCTGGTGCGCCACGTAATAGCGGATCATCTGATCCAGGCGCAGGGTGCGCGGCACGCCGTCGACGATGGACAGCATGTTGGCGCCGAAGCTGGTCTGGAGCTGGCTGTGCTTGTACAGGTTGTTCAGCACGACCTTGGCGACGGCGTCACGACGCAGGGTCACCACGATGCGCATGCCGACGCGGTCCGAGGACTGGTCCTCGATCCGGCTGATGCCCTTGAGTTTTCCTTCGTTGACCTGTTCGGCGATCGACTGGATCAGGTTGTCCGGGTTGACCTGGTACGGCAGCTCGGTGACCACCAGCGTGGTGGTCCCCTTGTTCTCTTCGATGTCGACGACGCTGCGCATGCGGATGCTGCCGCGCCCGGTCATGTAGGCGTCCTTGATGCCCTGGCTGCCGACGATCAGTCCGGCGGTGGGGAAATCGGGACCCTTGATGCACTCCATGCACGCCGCGAGAGTGGCCTCGTCGTCGGCGTCGTGATTCTCCAGTGCCCAGAACACCGCGTCGGCAACCTCATTGAGGTTGTGCGGCGGCATGTTGGTCGCCATGCCGACCGCGATACCACCGGATCCGTTGATCAGCAGGTTCGGGATCCGCGCCGGCAGGACCGTCGGCTCATTCGTCTTGCCGTCGTAGTTGGGGACGAAATCGACTGTCTCCTCGCCGATGTCGCGCAGCATCTCCATGGCGAGCGGAGTGAGTCGAGCCTCGGTGTAGCGCATGGCGGCCGCGCCGTCGTTGCCGCGCGAGCCGAAGTTGCCCTGACCGTCGATGAGCGGATAGCGCATCGACCACGGTTGAGCCAGGCGCACCAGGGCGTCGTAGATCGCGGTGTCGCCGTGCGGATGGTAGTTACCCATCGTCTCCGCAACGGGTTTCGCCGACTTGACGTAGCTGCGATCCGGCCGGAAGCCGGCATCGAAGGATGCATAGAGGAGCCGGCGGTGCACCGGCTTCAGGCCGTCACGGACCTCGGGCAGAGCACGGCCCACGATGACGCTCATCGCGTAATCGATGTAGCTCTTCTGCATCTCCTGCCCGAGATCGACGGGCTCGATGCGATCGCCTTCACCGCCGGCGGGCGGCAGGGTGGTGTCAGTCATTGTGTGTTCTTTCTGCCAGTGGTTTCGAGGCTCGTCGCCAGCGCTTCCGTCGAGGCTCGTCCCTCGCACCTCAGGACGCCGCCTCGCACCTCAACCAGCGGGGTGCGGATCAGCGGCTCGGAGCCAACCTTGTGGCGATCAGACATCGAGGAAGCGAACGTCTTTCGCGTTGCGGGCGATGAAGCTGCGACGGGCGGCGACATCCTCACCCATGAGGATGGAGAACAGTTCGTCGGCGGCCGCGGCGTCGTCGAGGGTCACCTGGCGCAGGACGCGCACGGCCGGGTCCATCGTGGTTTCCCACAGTTCCTTGGCGTTCATCTCGCCGAGACCCTTGTAGCGCTGGATGCCGTCGTCGGTGTTGATCTTCTTGCCCGCCGCCCGGCCGGCCTCGAGCAGTCCGTCACGCTCACGGTCGGAGTAGGCGAACTCGGGCGCCGACTTCTGCCACTTGAGCTTGTACAGCGGCGGCATGGCCAGGAACACGTGACCGTGCTCGATGAGCGGCCGCATGAAACGGAACAGCAGGGTCAGCAGCAGCGTCGAGATGTGTTGGCCGTCGACGTCGGCGTCGGCCATCAGCACGATCTTGTGATAGCGCAGCTTGGAGATGTCGAACTCGTCGTGGATGCCGGTGCCGAACGCGGTGATGATCGACTGCACTTCGGCGTTCTTCAGCACGCGGTCGATGCGGGCCTTCTCGACGTTGATGATCTTGCCGCGCAGCGGGAGAATCGCCTGGTACATCGAATCGCGGCCCGACTTGGCGCTGCCGCCGGCCGAGTCGCCCTCCACGATGTAGACCTCGCACTTGGTCGGGTCGTTGCTGCGGCAGTCGGCGAGCTTGCCGGGGAGACCGCCGATGTCGGTGGCGGTCTTACGACGCACCATCTCGCGCGCGCGGCGTGCGGCCATGCGCGCCTGGGACGAGTCGACGGCCTTCTTCACGATGATCTTGGCCTCGGCGGGATTCGCCTCGAACCAGTGACCGAGATGCTCGTTACAGGTGCGCTGGACGAAACCCTTGACCTCGGTGTTGCCCAGCTTGGTCTTGGTCTGTCCCTCGAACTGCGGGTCGGAGACCTTCACCGAGATGACCGCGGCGAGACCCTCGCGGATGTCGTCGCCGGTGAGCTTGCCGTCCTTCTCCTTGAGGAGCTTCTTGTCCAGCGCGTACTTGTTGACCGTGCTGGTCAGAGCCGCGCGGAAGCCCTCCTCGTGCGTACCGCCCTCGTGGGTGTTGATGGTGTTGGCAAAGGTGTGGACCGACTCGGAGTACCCGGCGTTCCACTGCATCGCGATCTCGACCTCGTGACCGTCGCCCTTGGCGTTGAAGCCGATGACGGTGTTGTGGATCGACTGCTTGGTGCGGTTGAGGTGCTTGATGTAGTCGACCAGTCCGTCGGGGTAGTGGTACGTGCGGGTCTTCGGCTTCGCCGCGGCCGCAGCCTTCTCCTCTTCGGACTTCACCACCTCGGCGGCCTCGGTGCTGCCGCCGTCCTCGTCGCCGTCGGCGTCACCCGGGGGCTCGATGGCCTGCGGGCGCTGGTCGGTCAACGTGATGGTCAGGCCCTTGTTCAGGAAGGCCATCTCCTGCAGTCGACGCGCGACTGTCTCGGCGTTGAATCGCGTGGTCTCGGTGAAGATCTCGGGGTCCGGCCAGAACCGGACGGTGGTTCCGGTCTTACGCGTCGCGCTCCCCTGCTCCAGGGCGCCGGGCTTGGCGTAACTGTAGGTCTGCTCCCAGTTGTAGCCGTCGTTCTGGATCTCCAGCTCGACCTTGGTGGACAGGGCGTTGACCACGGAGATACCCACGCCGTGCAGACCGCCGGACACCGCGTAGGCGTCGGAATCGAACTTTCCACCGGCGTGCAGCTGGGTCATGACGACCTCGACGGTCGGCACGCCGGTCCGGTGCATGCCGGTCGGGATGCCACGACCATCGTCGACGACCTGGACGCCGCCGTCGGCGAGCAGGGTCACGTCGACGCGCGAGGCGAAGCCGGCCATCGCCTCGTCGACGGAGTTGTCGACGACCTCCCAGATCAGGTGGTGGAGGCCTCGTTCACCGGTGGAACCGATGTACATGCCGGGCCGTTTGCGGACGGCTTCCAGACCTTCGAGGATGTTGATCGAATCGGCGCCATACTCTGACGGCTTCTTCTTGTTCTTCTTCGGTCCGGTGTCGCTGGTGTCGGCCACGAGGTGCGTCCGCTCCTGTTCTGCTCATCGACGGATCAGGGGGTCTCCGGATCCGTCGTCGATCCTTCTCGACGGGGCACACGGCGGTTACGCGCACAGGAGAGCCCGGCGGGTACGTCCGGGTGGCCTGGAGGCGCTGTCTGTCTGGTGTTGTGCACCCCTGTCGGGATAACTCTCCACAGTGTACTGCCTGACTCGCCCTGGAACGCGCATCCGGGGCCGCTAACAGGCCCTCAGATCGATTTTCTTGACTTGATCCCGGGTCGATCGTGGCTTGGGGATGTAAAGCGGCCCACGAGGCCCAGCAACCAGTAGAGTGCCGGCGACGCGTCAGCCGTAGGTGTCGCGCGGTCCCCGGCCGCGCACATGCCGCTCGCCCTTCCGCCACGACGGACCCTTCGGCCCGCTGATCCGCAACGAGGTGACCTGTCCGTTGCCGATGGCGGCGGCGATCTTCGCGAGGATCTGCGACTGGACGTAGCGGAGCTGGGTAGCCCACGCCGTGGACTCGGCCTGAACGTGAAGTACGTTGTCGCGCAAGGCGACCGGCTTCGCATGCGCGGCGATGTCGGAGCCCACGATCTGCTCCCACATGCCGAACAGGGTGCCCTCGCCGATCTTCTCCTGCCAGCCGCGGTCCTTCGCCAGACCGCCGACGAGACGACCGAACGGCTGCGGATCCCGCGCGTCCGGCCCGGAACCGGACCAGCGCCGGCGCCCCTGGGATCCACGCGGAACGCGACGGACGGGCGACGCACGGCCCCGGCCGACGGACTTGCCGGCGGCGCGGGCCTGCGCCCGGGCCTCTTCCAGTGCCTTGCGGGCACGCTCGTATCCGCCCAGCTCACCGGGCGGCGTCGGGCGCGGCGCGGGATCGACGGGGTCCGGAGATCCGGACGGGAGATCGTCACTCATCGGTTGCCTCCCCCGCGACCGCCGCGTCGTCACCGCCGTGGTCTTCGCCGTGGTCATCGTGGTCGTCTTCGTCGTGATCAATGCCGCGGGCCTCCGCACCGACCTCGTCGACGATGTGCGACCGCCGGCCCTCGTCGTCGTCGACGACGTCGACCCCGATCCGCCGGCCACCGATCCGCGCGGGGATGTCCTCGGCCACGGCGGCGGTGATCAGCAGCTGTTCGGCGTCGGCGGTGAAGTCGACGAGTTGGGCGCGCCGCTTGGCGTCGAGTTCGGCGAACACGTCGTCGAGCATGATGACCGGCTCGACACCCTCCGCACGGGTCAGTTCGACGGATCCGAGGCGCAGCGCCAGCGCCAGCGACCAGGACTCCCCGTGTGAGGCAAAGCCTTTCGCGATGTCGTTGCCGAGGACGATGTCGATGTCGTCGCGATGGGGGCCGACGAGACACAGCCCCCGCTCGATCTCCTTGTCGCGCAACTCCGACAGCCGTAGTGCCAGCACGTCGGCGATTGCTTCGGGCGTGCGCTCCTCGATCTCCGCACCACCCGCCGGACGATATCGGAGGACGGCCGGTCGGGAATGCGGGGCGATCGATGCGTACGAGCCGGTGAAATGGGGCTCGAGCTCGGCGAGGACCGACAGCCGGGCGGAGACCACCTGTCCGCCGAGATCGGCGAGCTGCCCGTCCCACACGTCGAGCGTGCTGATCACTGAATCCGCTTGATCGCCACCACGTCTCAGCGCGGCGGCGGCGGTTTTGAGCAACGCGGAACGCTGACGGAGGACCCGGTCGTAGTCGGCGCGGGCGGCGGCCAGACGCGGACCCCGCTGAGCGACGAGCTCATCGACGAAGCGTCGCCGGTCGCTCGGATCCCCACGCACCAGGGACAGATCCTCGGGCGCGAACAGCACCGTGCGGAGGATCCCGAGCAGATCACGGGGCCGGCGTGCCGGGCTCTGGTTGATCGCGGCCTTGTTCGCCCCCTCGGCGTTGATGCGCAGATCCGCCGTCAGCTCGCGGCCGTCGTTCTCGACGGTCGCGATCACCGAGGCCGACGCGGATCCCGCGTGCACCAGGGGCCCGTCGGAACTCACCCGATGCGACCGCAGGGTGGAGAGATAGAAGAGCGCCTCGAGCAGGTTGGTCTTGCCGAAGCCGTTGCGGCCGGTGAAGACTGTCGGACCAGGTGCCAGATCGAGGTCGACGGACCGCCACGATCGGAAATCCCTCAGATGCAGCTCACGGACGAACACGAGTCGGCGTCGATCCTGGTGACGCGAGGCCGGCGGCGGCCGTCAGCCCGGCAGGCGGACGGGCATCAACAGGTAGCTGAAGGCGCTCTCCGGGGCGACGAAGGCGCCGGACTCGTCTGCGACCGGATCCTCGCCGCTGGCCGGACGCAGCACGGCGGGCCGGCTGGGGGTGGTGAACCCGAAGTCCACCGCGTCGGCGTTGATAGCCGACAGCCCGTCCTGCAGATACCCCGGGTTGAACGCGATCGTGAGCGGCTCACCCTGGAACGACACGGGCAGCTCTTCCTCGGCCTTGCCCGCCTCGTCGCCGCCGGCGGTGAGCAGCACGGATCCCTCGGAGAACTCCATCCGGACCTGCGCGCCACGCTCGGCGACCAGGGCCACACGACGAATGGCCTCGATCAGCGGGCCGCTGTCGATGGTGGCGACGGCGGTGTGGCTGGCCGGCAGGAGCTGACGGAACTTCGGGAACTCCGCGTCGAGCAGGCGGGTGGTGGTCTTCTTGGTCTCGCCGAGGATGCCGAGGATGCCGTCGGATCCGATGGCCGCGCCCCCGCCGAAGGCCAGCGAGACGACGCCGGTGCCCTCGGCACCCGCGGTCTTGGCACTCTCCGAGAGTGTCTTCGCCGGAACCAGGACGGCGCCCTTGGTGTCGGGATCAGAAGGCTCCCACTGCAATTCGCGCACCGCAAGCCGGAAGCGGTCGGTCGCGGCGAGGACGACGGAGTTGCCCTCGATCTCGACGCGGACGCCGGTCAGCATCGGCAACGTGTCGTCCTTGCCTGCCGCCACGGCCACCTGCGAGATGGCCTCGGCGAACAGCTGCGACGGGATCGTGCCGGTGATGGCGGGAACGTCGGGCAACTGCGGGTAGTCCTCCACGGGCATCGTCGGGAGCGAGAACTTCGCGCTGCCACAGGTGATGGCCACGCGCGAACCGTCGAGGGTGACATCGACGGGCTTGTTCGGCAGGGCCTTGGTGATGTCGGCGAGGAGTCGGCCGGAGACCAGGACCTGCCCGGGCTCGGCGACCTCCGCGCCGAGATTCTCCTGAGCCGAGACCTCGTAGTCGAAACCCGAGACGGTCAGACCGTTCTCGCCGACGTTGAGCACGACACAACCGAGAACCGGGACGGGCGGACGAGACGGGAGGCTGCGGGCGACCCAGGCGACGGAATCAGCGAACTCGTCACGCGCGACACGAAACTTCATGCTGGGAGGTTGCCCTTCTCTCGTTCTCGTTCCCGCCTGGATCGCCGGGTCGGCGCCACAGTGGGTCGGCCGGCCTGGAGTGGGATCCCGCATCCGGGAATCCCACTGTAGAACGCCGCTGCCCGAGCCGGAGTGGTTGGGGGCAACTCCCGCCCTCGTCCCGGCGGTCTCCGACCGACCCGAGCGGCAACGGTCTGTGCACAGACCTTCTTACAAAAGATTCTCTTTCTAGAGGGATCCATCTCAGTAATAGGAGCTGTGCAATCTGTGGACAACCAGGACATCGGGCCAGTCCGGGCGGGTGCGCGGATGTGCATGACCGGTGGAGCAACGTCGAGCGGATCCGAGCGCCGATGTGGAGTTCTCATGTTGTTCGCGCGGAGTCCACCGTCGGTGCACACACCGACCCGGGTTATCCCAAGGATCATCCACAGCTGGTGATCATTCGCGACCAGGGCCGATCGGTGCCGGATCCGACGACGAAATGTCCTCGGACGGAGTCCGAGACCCTCGACCTGAGGAGCAGAGTTGGCATTCGCCGACCCCGATCCGGTGGCCGCGATGGCCGCCAGTGGCGGCACCGGGATCGGTGGGACACCAGCGACACAGGACCGAGACGACCGCACCCCCGGGCCGGTGCGGCCTCGGGGGTGCGAGAGAGCTACAGATGAGGAGTCAGGGCGTCTCAGCCGACGGCACGCTGTTTGATGCGGGCAGTGAGCTCCTGGACATGGTCGTAGACCCGACGCCGCTCCGCCATCTCCTTCCGGATCTTGCGTTCGGCGTACATCACGGTGGTGTGGTCGCGATCGAAGGTCTCACCGATCTTCGGCAGCGAGAGGTCGGTGAGCTCCCGACACAGGTACATGGAGATCTGACGTGCCTGGGCGATCGACCGTGTCTTACCGGGACCGCGCAGTTCCTCGACGGAGATGTCGAAGTACTCGGCGGTGATCGCGAGGATGCTCGCCGCACTGACCTCGAGGGTCCCCGAGTTGGGTAGCAGCGCCTGCAGGACGACGTCGGCGAGGGACTTGTCCAGTGCGGCGTCGTTGAGTGAGGCGAACGCCGTGACCCGGATCAGCGCTCCTTCGAGCTCGCGGATGTTGCGCTCGATCTTCGACGCGATGAGCTCGAGGACGTCGTCGGGCACCGCGATGTTGTCCATCTGCGCCTTCTTGCGCAGGATCGCGATGCGCGTCTCCAGATCGGGCGGCTGGACGTCGGTGATCAGTCCCCATTCGAACCGGGTCCGAAGTCGATCTTCCAGTGTCGCAAGCTGTTTCGGCGGCCGATCGGAGGAGATGACGATCTGCTTGCTCGCGTTGTGCAGGGTGTTGAAGGTGTGGAAGAACTCTTCCTGGATACCTTCTTTGCCCACGAGGAACTGGATGTCATCGACGAGCAGGACGTCGACGTCGCGGTACCGGCGCTTGAACGCCACCCGTCGGTCGTCACGCAGAGAGTTGATGAAGTCGTTGGTGAATTCTTCGGTGGACACGTATTTCACCCGCATGCCCGGGAACAGGCGCTGGGCGTAGTGCCCCGCCGCGTGCAGCAGGTGAGTCTTGCCGAGACCGGACTCGCCCCAGATGAACAGTGGGTTGTAGGCCCGCGCCGGGGCTTCGGACACCGCTACCGCCGAGGCGTGGGCAAACCGATTCGACGCACCGATCACGAAAGTGTCAAAGGTGTACTTGGGGTTGAGGTTTGCGCCGGTTGCCGGCGGCGTCGACGTGGGCCGCTCGGCGAAGTACGACGCCCAGTCGCCGGACGGGCGCGGGGCTTCGGAGGCCGGGGCCAGACCGGCGTTCACCGGGGCCGCGGAGTGGTCGGCGGTCGCGGCAGCGGCACCGAGGGGTCGAGCGTCGGGAACCGAGGCCTCGGGCGACGGCTCGTCGCTGCGCGGGGTCGCGATCCGCACGCCGAGGTCGACGGGCTCGTCGAGGTGACGGCTCAGGACCGAGCGGATGGTCTCGCGGAGATTGCGTTCGATCTGCTCCTGGACCAACGCCGTCGGCACGGTCAGCAGGGCGAACCCCTCTGTGAGGGTGAGGGGTCGAACCAGTGACAGCCACGCCTTCTGCTGGCGTGTCAGTGGTTCGTGGTCGCGTGCGGCTTCGTCGTCGTTGAGTTCGGCGACGACCTGCTGCCACACCTCGCCGAATGTGTCTCGGTCTGAAGTCACGGGGCTGGCCTCCTGGTCCGGAAAACTACCAGCGTTGACGAGACTGGTGACATCGGCGCCGGAGACCGCATCTTTCCACAGGGTTATCCACACCTGTGTACAAAGGTGACGACGAACTGGGGACTTCGGTCTGAGCCAGGTCCTCGAGGATCGTCCTCGGCGGGAGGGGTGGCCGACGCTGTGAAGGAACGTAACAGAGGTCGCCGAGGGTCACAAAGCGATCGGGACGTTTGACTCGTATCTGCTGAGAATGTTGCTTTCGTGGCTCAGAACACACTGGTCGCGGGCGGTCTCGGCGAGGCGGTCCCGTCGTTTGATTTGAACGCCGGGTGTCAGTAGTCTCGACTGGTCATCCAGGTTGCGGATTTGCGCGGCGATCTTTCGTGTTCGCCGAGTCATCACCGGCACCAGTTCGGCACCGTCCTGGATCAACAGACCAACGACAACATGTGGGTCATGCCCGGGCAACCGGCGTGCCCACAGGGAGCACAAGGAGTCACCGTGGCCAAGGGCAAGCGTACTTTCCAGCCGAACAACCGTCGTCGCGCACGCGTGCACGGATTCCGTCTGCGCATGCGGACCCGCGCCGGGCGTGCCATCGTCAGCGGCCGCCGTTCCAAGGGCCGCGCGAAGCTCACCGCCTGATCGTCGGCTCTCACCGGATCCGGTCGTGGGTCCGGTCAGCTGTTCGATGACTGCGCCCCTTCATCGGATCTCACGGGGATCCGACTTCTCTCGCACCCTCAAGTCCGGTGCGCGGGTGAACAGTCGTGACTTCGTCGTCCATCTCGCGATGGTCAGTCCGAACTGGCCGGATCCTCGAGGTCTGCGTCAGGATGTGGCGATGTGCGGCGGCCCGTGGCTCGGTCTGGTCGTCAGCAAGTCCGTCGGCAATGCGGTGACGCGCCACCTCGTCGCACGGCGTCTGCGTGCGGCGTTCGCGGGTGCGTCGAATCTGCTTCCCGACGAGACATACGTGGTCGTCCGAGCTCGCCGCAGTGCCGCGGATCGATCCAGCGACGAGCTCGCCGATCAGCTCCGTGACGCGTTCACGAGCAAGCGGGTTGCCGCGCTCGCCGCCGACGTCGCGGTCGCTGCCCCGGGGGCGGTGCCGGAGAGATGAGCGGAACCGCGGACATCACATCGTCGCCACAGCACCGGGTCGATCCGACGCCGTCGGAGCCCGAGCCCTCGGCCGGAACCGGTGCGCGCGTTGTGCGCGTCATACGTCTCCTCCCCCGCCGGACCGTCATCTTTCTCATCGAGCTGTATCGCACCTGGGTGTCCCCGATGCGCTTGCCCTCCTGCCGGTTCGAGCCCACCTGCTCGGGCTATGCGGTCGAAGCACTCGACCGCCACGGATTCCTCTACGGCTCGGTGCTGTCGGTCATCCGGCTCGCCAAGTGCGGGCCGTGGCACAAACCCGGTTACGACCCCGTCCCCGAACGCGGCTTCGGCGAACTGTGCCGCGACCTGTGGAGCGCGGTCACCGGTGCACATCGACCTCGAAACCATCAGCACGCGTCCGGCGAGACGCGTGCTCTGTGAGTACTACAAGTGAGGGGTAACTGACCCGTGCTCGACTTCATCTATTACCCGGTCTCCGGGATCATGTGGGTCTGGCATTGGCTATTCAGCCATGTCACGCCCGACACCCCCGGTGGCAACGGCATCGCCTGGGCACTGTCGGTGGTGTTCCTCGTGTTCACCCTGCGCGCGATTCTCTACAAGCCCTTCGTGAAGCAGATCCGCACCACGAAGAAGATGCAGGAGATCAACCCGCAGCTCCAGGCGATCCGTAAGAAGTACGCCAAGGACCGGGTCAAGATGACCGAGGAGATGCAGAAGCTGCAGAAGGAGCACGGGTTCAACCCGCTGCTCGGCTGCCTGCCGATGCTGCTGCAGGTCCCGGTCTTCATCGGTCTGTTCCACGTGCTGCGGTCGTTCAACCGCATGGGCACGGGCATGGGCCAGCTCAGTATGAGTGCGGCGGAGACACGCGCGACCGGCAACTACGTGTTCAGCGCCGATCAGGTGCAGAACTTCCTCGACGCCCGCCTCTTCGGTGTTCCCCTGTCGTCCTACCTCGTGGAGCCGGCGACCGAGTTCCAGGCGTTCGTCGAGCCCGGCTCCCCCATCGACTTCACCCGACCGCAGATCGCGTTCGTGGTCATCCCGATGATGATCGTCGCCTCGATCGCGACTCACCTCAACTCGCGGGCCTCGGTTGCCCGTCAGCCGGAGGCGGCGCTCGAGAATCCGCAGACCCGGATGATGAACAACCTGGCGCTGTACGTCTTCCCGATCGGCATCCTCATCACCGGTCCGTTCTTCCCGGTCGCCATCCTCCTGTACTGGATGAGCAACAACATCTGGACCTACGGCCAGCAGCACATCGTCTTCGGGCACATCGCCAAGGAAGAGGAAGAGGCCAAACTCCTGAAGCAGGAGAAGCTGAAGGCGAATGCCCCGAAGCCGGGTGTGCGTCCCGACCGGAAGAAGCGGAACGCGGCCACGAACGGCGCCGAGTCGACGAGCGTGTCCCTCTCCAAGGATGAGGTCACCGACGAGCCGGATGCCGGAGCGGTCGAGCCGGAGGCGTCGTCGTCCGGCGAGTCCACCGCGACGGATACCGCGGCGGGAGCCAAGCCCAAGCCGGGCCAGAAGCCCACGCGTCCCGGAGCCGGCGCTGCGCCGGGCAAGAAGCAGAACCACAACCGCGGAAGCCAGTCGACGGCCAAACGCGGCAACAAACGCGGTGGCAGACGGTGACCGCCCCAGACTTGTTCGATGAAGCACAGAAGTTAGGTGAATGAGATGACAGCAGAGACTGCAACTCAAGCCGGTACAGACGCCGAGGCAACGGCCGGGACCCAGACCGAGGATCAGGCCGAAGACGCCGTGCAGAACGCTGCGGACTCCGACGCCGTGGTGACGAGCGAAGCCACCGTCGCGGAGACCGACGCGGCCGACACCGGCGACGAGGCATCGGATGAGACCGATGACGTCGTCGACAGCGACGACAGCGACGACGCGGACTCCGATGATGACGAGGATGATGAAGACCGTCTCGTCGAAGAAGGCGAGATCGCCGGCGATTACCTCGAGCAGCTGCTCGACGTCCTCGACTTCGATGGCGACATCGATCTCGATGTCGATGGCGACCGGGCGGTCGTCAGCATCGACGGTGGCGACGATCTGACGAAGCTCGTGGGTCGCAAGGGTGAGGTCCTCGACGCACTTCAGGAGCTGACGCGCCTCGCAGTCCAGCAGGCGACCGGCGAGCGCAGCCGGCTCATGCTCGACATCGCGCGCTGGCGCTCGGACCGTCGCGATCGTCTGGCTCGGCTCGGTCGCGAGGTCGCCGAACGGGTGCTGTCGTCGGGTGAGCGCGAGGCGCTGGACCCGATGACTCCGTTCGAACGGAAGATCGTGCACGACGCGGTGGCCGTCGTCGACGGCGTCGTCAGCGAGAGCGAGGGCGCGGAGCCCAAGCGTCGCGTGGTGGTCCTCCCCTCGTAGTCAGTACTCCCCTCCCCTGCGGAGGCGATCAGGCCCCGACCCAACGGTCGGGGCCTGATCTGTTTTTGCTGTCGGTTCGTGTCGCGGGGTGTGGTTGCGAGTACGACGGTGTGCGTCGGGCGGGACTGGGGGGCTACTTACACCGGTGTTGTTTCACGTGAAACACGATCGGTCCGCCATGCGGGTGCTGGAGCAGGCCCATCCCAACAAGCCGTGTTGTTTCGTCCCTCAGGATTCTGTGCCGGCGTCTACTCCAGGTGGTCGTCCCCCAGGGTGGTGCGCGTCCGCCAACAGCTGGTGCATGCGGACTCCGCGAGGCCTGCCCTCTTGAGAGAATCGTCCATCCTGCGAGCTGTGTCGGCTGCTCCCAATCGAGACGACGCGACTGGGAGCGCTTGGTCGTGGCCGAACTCTTCTACGGGATTGCCGGAGCCAGACGCCTGAGGGAGTGCGTTGACCACTGCTCGTAGCTTGCTTGGCCTCGTGGCTGTCTTGGCCTTGTCATTCGGCGGCGGTCTCAAGGGATACCTCGGGGACGAACCCGGCAGATCGGTGAGGCAGAGCGGCGCGGATCGCACCGGGAGGGCGCGTCAGCAGACTGGGCAGATCGTCGAGTGCGATGGTGTTGCGCCGACTGTGTGAGCCGCGGCCAGGTTGTCAGTCACGCGCGCGGAGCGTGCCGGCTCTTGATCGGTTGCACTCCCCGCCTCCAGCGACAAGCGCCGTTGTTCTCAGTGGAGCGGCACGAGGTGGCCAAGGCTCGGCAACGTGCGTCACGTGACAATTCGATCCCCGGCACCCCGTATGGCCGGTTTCGCCGAATAACACCGATGTTGTTTCACGTGAAACGACGGACTGTGGCGCGATGTGTACCGTCCGGACCGTGCGCAGGTTTCACGTGAAACACTGGGTGCAGAGGTCCACCCGAAACGGAGGCGAAGTGCCGTCTGACGCACAACCCGAGCACGATCATGATCTGGATGCGTTGGCGGTTCCGCCGGGCGCGGCCGCAGACGTGTTCGGCGATCGGCTGAACCTGGCCGTCGACTACTGGCGAATCCTTGCGACCGATGGAATCGATCACGGGTTGATGGGCCCGCGGGAAGTCCCTAGGTTGTGGGATCGCCATATTCTCAACTGTGGAGTTCTCGGTGAACTCATTTCGGACGGTGCGCGCGTCATCGACATCGGTAGTGGCGCAGGGCTCCCTGGGGTGCCGCTCGCGATCGCGCGACCAGACCTGTCGATCACGTTGATCGAACCGCTTCTCCGACGCAGCACCTTCTTGGAGCGAACGACAGGGGCGCTGTCGCTCGACAATGTGATTGTCGTCCGCGGGCGAGCCGAGGAGAAGTCGGTTCGTGCGGCGGTGGGTCTGGCTGACGTGGTGACGTCGCGAGCGGTCGCCCCGCTGGAGCGACTGTCGAAGTGGTCCGCTCCCCTGGTTCGTCCCGGCGGCCGGATGATAGCCATCAAGGGCTCATCGGCGGCCGAGGAGATTGACCGCGACCGCGCGGTTGTCGGACGCTCCGGCATCGCGGACCTGTCGGTGCACACGTGCGGGGAGCGGTTTCTGGAGACGCCGACGACGGTCATCGTAGGAACGAAGAACGAGCGGTCTCGAAGCGGCCGCGCCGGACGGCGTTGAGGAGGCGATCGGATTGGTGTGGAGTCCGCGGAGGGCGCAGAATAGGAAGCGTTCTGTCAGCACCCCTGAAGGTGCTGCAATCGATGCTTCCGCGGTAGTGGGATCGGCGGCTCCTGCCGGCGACAGTACTAACGCGAGTCCTTACGAGGTCGGTCAAAGGAGTCCACGCGTGGTCGATCAAGACCCGAATGTTTCACGTGAAACCCCGGCAAGGGGCCGCCCTGGAGTGGATGGGCAGCCGTTCGCCGACACCCCCATCGCCATGGCCGCAGAACGTGCGAGCCAGGTTCTGACTCCGGGGGGTGCGGGGCAGCTACCCAGACCTCCGCATACGCGCATCATGACGGTTGCCAACCAGAAGGGTGGCGTCGGTAAGACAACCACGACGGTGAACCTTGCGGCAGGTCTCGCGCTGCGGGGCCTTCGGGTTCTCGTCGTCGATCTCGATCCTCAAGGAAATGCCAGCACTGCCCTCGGCATCGATCATCGCGCGCAGGACATCGCCTCGGTGTACGAACTGTTGCTCGGTGAGGTGACGCTGCAGGAAGCCATCCAGGAGTCGCCGAGTCAGCAGGGCTTGTTCTGCGTCCCGGCGACATTGGATCTGGCCGGAGCCGAGATCGAACTCGTCTCGCTTGTTGCCCGCGAGAACCGCCTGCGGAACGCGCTGTCCGACGATGTGCTCGCCGAGTACCAGATCGACTATGTGTTCATCGACTGTCCCCCGTCGCTGGGCCTGTTGACCGTGAACGCGATGGTGGCCGCTCGCGAGGTTCTCATCCCGATCCAGTGCGAGTACTACGCTCTCGAGGGGGTGGGACAGTTGCTGCGCAACATCGAGCTCGTGCAGGCACATCTCAACCGCGAACTCCATGTCTCCACGATCGTGCTGACCATGTACGACGGCAGAACAAAGCTGGCCGATCAAGTCGCCGAGGAAGTGCGTCGCCATTTCGGTGACAAGGTACTGAGCACGATCATCCCCCGCAGCGTCAAGGTTTCCGAAGCGCCCGGGTATGGCATGACGATCATCGAGTACGACCCGGGTTCTCGAGGCGCGATGAGCTACCTGGATGCTGCCCGTGAATTGGCACTACGCGCGTCCGAGGGAGCGACGGCGTGACATGTCACTCCCCCGGTTCACGTGAATCGCTGACCGAGCCCGACCACCGCGAAAGGGAGCACCAATGAGTCAACGGGACACTGCTCAGCGACGAGGCGGACTCGGTCGTGGTTTGGCCGCACTGATTCCCACCGGGCCGGCCGACGATCAGTCGGGCGCGCCTCGTCTCGGCAATGCTGCGGCCGACGTCGTGATCGGCAAAGGTCCGACGAGCATCGGTGACGTCGCCAAGGACTCGTCAACCGCCACCGCGGCCGTCGCAGGAACGCAGCCGCTCAGTCCCGAAGAGGCGGGTGCGGTCTACCGCGAACTGCCCCCGAAGGAAATCCAGCCCAACCCGAATCAGCCCCGAACGGTCTTCGATGACGAGGCGATGGCCGAGCTCGTGCACTCGATCCGGGAGTTCGGGCTCATGCAGCCCATCGTGGTGCGGCGCCTCAAGAAGCCCACAGCGGACGGGATCGGCTACCAGATCGTCATGGGTGAGCGCCGCTGGCGGGCCAGCCAGGAGGCCGGGCTCGAGGCGATTCCCGCTATCGTCCGTGAGACACCCGACGGCGACATGCTGCGGGACGCATTGCTCGAGAACATCCATCGCGCGCAACTCAACCCCCTCGAAGAAGCCGCGGCCTATCAACAGCTTCTCGAGGAGTTCGGGGTCACGCACGAAGAGCTCGCGTCCCGCCTCGGCCGCTCCCGGCCGCTGATCAGCAACATGATCCGGCTACTCAAATTGCCGATCCCCGTGCAACGCCGGGTAGCCGCCGGGGTGCTGTCGGCCGGCCACGCCCGCGCTCTCCTCTCCCTCGAGACCGGGAGCGACGCGCAGGAGGCACTCGCCGCGCGGATCGTCGCCGAAGGTCTGTCCGTACGGGCGACGGAAGAGGCGGTCACACTCGCCAATCGCGGAGACGGGCCGGAAGCAAAGTCTCCGACTGCCCCGAAGCGTCGACCGATGCAGATGCCGGGACTGCAGGATCTGGCGGAGAGACTGTCCGACAGTCTGGACACCAGGGTTACAGTCAGTCTAGGAAAAAGAAAAGGCAAGATCGTGGTGGAGTTCGGCTCGGTCGACGACCTGGAACGCATTGTTCAGTTCATCGATCCGAAGAAGTGAATTCCGGCGCGAGTTCTCCGGTACCACCTAGACGCGGAAGTAATGTCACTGTGACGATCGAGGAATCCGACGGGCGCGTTCGCGACGAAAAGTGTTGTTGCTCAGCTATTTTCGTCGGATCAGGCGGGTACACCCGGAGAACGCTGACATGAGTGTGTCCGTCACTCGCTTGGATCTGGGATCCTTCGGGTCGCTGCCCCAGCACACCCGCAAATGCGTCTTCTGGGAAGTGGAGCCGGCGACCGAGTCGAGCCGCGCCGCCGGTATGACATCGGCAGGCCGGACCGACTTCGAGCCGTACGAGAGCGAGTTCGACAAAGAGGCGTGGATCTCGGGTCTGCTCCTCGAGTGGGGGGCATGCGGTCAGGTCGCGATCGAGTCGGGCACGAACAGTGTCGTCGGGACGGCCTTCTACGCTCCGCCGAATCGTGTTCCCCGGTCACAGCACTTCCCCACTTCGCCGGTCAGTCACGACGCAGTGCTGCTCACCAGTATCCGCACCGAGCCCGGGTACGACGAGGTGGCCACCATCCTGTTGGACGCGGTGCTGGGAGATCTGATTCGACGCGGGGTGCGAGCGGTAGAGTCGTTCGGTCTCGTACGGAACGGGACCGGCGCGGTTCCGTTCGAGTCGGTCGAAGGTTCCGGCGGACTGGCCGATGAGCTCGAACTCTGGTCGGATGAGGCCATCGTCGAAGTCGCCCGCGAGATCCTCGACGATCCGCAATCCAACCTCTGCACATCCTGCATGAACGACGCGTCGTTCCTGAAGGACTCGGGATTCGACGTCGTGTCGTCGCACCAGCGTTTTCCGCGGTTCCGCCTCGAGCTCGACGAGGGTCTCGGCTGGAAGTTCGAAGTCGAGAGCGCACTGCAGAAGCTGGTGGTGATGGCGCAGATCGATCTGGCGGGACGGCAGCAGACGGCGGTCCCGGTGGGAGCCGGGCCGCATCGGTCAGCGGGAGCTGTTCTCCGCTGCCAGTAGATCCGCGAAAGTGTAAGTGCCCGTAGGACGATCGTCCTGGTCGAGCAGGTACAGCCGTTTGACGGCGACCACGATGGCGTCTGCGATGACATTCCGCCAGTCCGAATCCCCTAGCACCGCAGCGTCGTCGGGGTTCGTGATGTAGCCGACGTCGATGAGGGCCACGGGCATCTTCGTGAGTCGCAGGACATCCCAGGTGCGCTCATGGGTCCGGCAATCCGACAACGGCGTACGTGCCGCGATCTCCCGCTGGATGAAGCCGGCGAGGTTGCGACCGATCGTCGAATACGAGTGACCGTTGCCGAAGTAGAACGACGCCACGCCGTTCGCGTGTGGGTTCCGGTAGTGCCCACAGCGCAGCGAGATCATCAGGTCGGCGTCCATCAGATTGGCGACGCGAGCGCGCTCGTCGTCGCCGGGGCGTCCGCGCCCGTCGTGGGACAGGAAGGTCTGCATGCCCGCGGCCGCCATTCGGCCTTCGAGGCGGGCACCCAGATCCCACAGCAGTTCGGATTCGCGATCGGCGACCTCACCCGTCGACAGCGCGTGCAGTCCGCCCGAGCCGGGATCGATGAGAATGCGCTTCCCGGACAGTTGGGGTCCGGATCGACGGACGTGCTCTTCCTCGCGGATGGCGTACGGCGAGCCGCCGGTCACGCGCGTTCCGAGTAGTTCGAGCGAACGCAGGGTGGCCGGCCCACAGATTCCGTCGGAGGCGAGACCGTACTCGCTCTGGTACAGGGCCACCGCATTGTGGGTGGTCAGGCCGAAGATGCCGTCGACGAGCGAGGTGAAATACCCGAGATTCTGGAGCCGGCTCTGCAGGGTGGCGACATCGTCGCCGACCATCGGGGCCGACAGCTGGTAGGACAGCACCCGCGCTCCGAGGCGGTAGGACGCCTCTCGCAGAACGCGGTAGGTGGCCGGGCCGACGATGCCGTCGACGATCAGTCCCCGCTCCTGCTGGAACGCTCGGACCGCCCGGTCGCAGGCTTCATCGAACACGGCTTCCGGGGGAATCCATCCGTTCGTCGTACCGCCGTGAGCGGTACTCGAGGATCCCTCGTCGGGCAACAGACCGCGTCCGACCAAGATGGCGCGGATCTCGGCCACCGCCGAGCCGTGATCACCAAGTCGGAACAATGGCATGTCGTCACCCCTCGTACGAATCGCGGCAGGTGCGGCTCTGCGCGATGTTCGGTGTACGCCAAGCGGTACACCGGTCAAACGTCAGCCTGCATTCTCGCAGCTGGACTTCACTACACCAAACTGCCCACGGTCGAGTCGCTCCGACTCCGGGCACGGGGGTCTCCGGTCGAGACCACGGCCGACACTACCAACGCGAACAGTCCGCGGGTGGAACGGAAGCGTCGTTCACCCGTCGGACTGTCGCGGCGGTATGGAGAAAACAGCAGGTCGTCAGGCCGACTGGCCGACGACTGAATCCAGCTCTCGCAGCAGGGCGGCCTTGCCCTTGGCGCCGACGATCGTCTTCACCGGCTGACCCTTGTCGAACAGGATCATGGTCGGTATCGACATGATCTGGAAGTCACGTGCGGTCGACGGGCTCTCGTCGACGTCGAGCTTGGCCACGGTCAGCTTGTCGCCGTGGTCGCGAGCGATCTCCTCGAGGACCGGGGCGACCATGCGGCAGGGACCGCACCAGGTGGCCCAGAAATCCACCAGAACCGGCTTGTCGGCGCCCAGAACGGCGTCCTTGAACGTGGTGTCGGTGACGGCGACGGTGTGTGCACCCATGATGTGACCTCCTTGGTCGGACCGGGCAGCGATGGCCCGGGTGGAATGTGGTTGACGGCTCAGGCAGGTGCCTGAACACCGTCGATCTCGGAAACGGCGGCCGCTTCGGCGTCGTCGACGGTGAGGTCGGCGGCTTCGCCCTGCTCGGCCAGCCAGCGCTCGGCGTCGATGGCGGCCGAACAGCCACTGCCGGCGGCTGTGATGGCCTGACGGTAGGTGTGGTCCACGAGGTCACCCGCGGCGAACACACCGGGCAGCGAGGTGAGCGTGGTGCGTCCCTGGACGAGGACGTAACCCTCGGGGTCCAGGTCGACCTGTCCGCGGACCAACTCGCTACGCGGGTCGTGGCCGATCGCGACGAACATGCCGGTCACGTCGAGGGTGCTGACCTCGCCGGTCCGCGTGTCCTCGACCTTCAGGCCCGACACCGAACCGTCGCCGACGACGGACTGAACGGCGGCGTTGGTCACAAACCGGATCTTGTCGTTGGCGCGTGCGCGCTCGAGCATGATCTTCGACGCCCGGAACTCGTCACGGCGGTGGACGAGAGTGACGCTGCGCGCGAACTTGGTGAGGAAGGTGGCTTCCTCCATCGCGGAGTCGCCACCGCCGATGACGGCGATGTCCTGATCCTTGAAGAAGAATCCGTCACAGGTCGCACACGCCGACACTCCACGCCCGAGGAGCTGCTGCTCCCCCTCGACGCCGAGGTAGCGCGCGGCGGCGCCCATGGCGAGGATGACCGCGCGGGCCCGATGGACCTCGCCGCCGACCTCGACTTCTTTGATCCGGCCGGACAGCCGGACCGTGTCTACGTCCTCCATGCGCAGGTCGGCACCGAATCGGATCGCCTGCTCGCGCATCTCGTCCATCAACGCCGGACCCTGGATGCCGGTCTGGAAACCGGGGAAGTTCTCCACCTCGGTGGTCGTCATCAGGGCGCCGCCGAACTGGGTGCCCTCGAAGACGATGGGAGATAGCTCGGCGCGCGCGGCGTAGATCGCTGCGGTGTACCCGGCAGGACCAGATCCGATGATGATCAACTCGTGGATCTGCTGGGTCTCTGGCTGGCTCACTTGTCCTCCGTGCTGTGGGTTGAGCGAGACCCGCCCAGTCCAGGCGGGTCACGGCTGCTTCAACACCAGGGTAAGCGGAGATGTTCCCGCGGACGCGCCGCGTGTCCCGGCGGGCGGCGCCTGCGTCTCCATGGGCCCCGCCGATCACCCGCCGACGATGCCGCGCGAGATCAGCGCCGGGTTTCCCAGGTCACAGTCGAGGCCGACGATCAGTGCGTCGAAGCGTCCCGCGACCCCGGTCGAGAGCAGGATCGCCGCGGCCCCGGCACCGTTGACGAGGATGGGGCCCGAGCCGACGATCACGACGTCGGCGGGCACGCGGTGGGCGGCCGTGCAGCGACGAAGTGCTTCGACGGAGCCGAACGGTGCTCCCTCGGTCCGGCCGAGAACGGCGAGCGCGACCGCGACATCGGCGGAACCGGCCGGGGCCGGCGACGCCGACGACTGTGCTCGAGGTGCCTGGTCGGAAGCCGCGTCGGACGCCGAGATCAGGCGCAGTACTCCGATCGAGCCGGCCGCGATGACGACGACCGCGGCCGCCGCCAGCAGCACGCGGGTGATCGTGCGGCGGCTGTCGTGTCCGGTCCCGCTGCGTCGTCGCCCTCGGTGCCCGGTGGCGACGTCGACAGGCACGGGCCGGGACTCGGAAGCGGGCGAACCCTGACCGCCGACCGACGGACGGGACGTGTCCGGGCGCTCCCGCGCCAGCGCGGCGAGAGTGCCCGCGACGTCGTCACGCACGGTGTCGGGGACGTGAACCACCGCCGGCTCGGCGGAGCGCAGCTCGTGGGTGGTGCGATCCAGGGCGGCCAGGATCGATTGCGCAGCAGGGTCTTCGGCGAGACGGGCCCGGATGTGCACCGCCACCGCATCGGGCAGCACTCCGGCGTGGAAGGCGGCGAGAACGTCCGCCGAGTACGGCGGATCGGGAAGATCACTCGTCTCGTGGTCATCGGGTCCCCGAGGGGTCATCGTGTCAGTCTTCCATTCCGGGGGTCGCGGGTGGTCGTGGTGTTCGCGTCGGTCGGCGTCGACTACTTGGACGCGCGCAGTCCCGATTCGGTTCCCCGTGATCGCGATCGGCCGGGAACGGATCGACGCCACCCGGTGGAACCGGTCAACCGTCGCGCAGATGGCCGAGCACCTGCGCGAGTCTGAGTCGGCCCCGCGCGCACCGACTCTTGATCGTGCCCTCGGCGACGCCGAGGATGGTCGCCGCCTCCGCAACCGTGTAACCCTCGATGTCGACGGCGACGATGGCTGCGCGCTGTCCTTCCGGGAGAACGTGCAGGGCGCGCCCGATCGACACCGACAGGTCGACCGCGGCGATGCCGTCGGTGGTGTCGGCGATCGCGGCCACATCCCATTCCGGGAGGGGCACGGTCTTGCGAACTCTGTTGCGCCGGATGCGATCCAGCCCCGCATTCACGACGATTCGATGCAGCCAGCTCGTCACCTTGGCATCGGCCCGGAAGTCCTGTGCGGTCCGATGAGCGGCGAACAGGGCATCCTGCAGGGCGTCGGCGGCGTCCTCCGGATTCTGGCTCGTCCGCAACGCGACGGACCACAGGTACTCGAGGTGACGGTTGATCAGATCGGAGAAGGCGTGCGGGTCGCCGGCGAGGTGGGCGTGCAGGAGTTGCTCGTCGGTACGCGTGTCGGTCGCGTCGTTCCCCCCGGGCATGGGCTGAGAGTAATGGAGCCCGGACCGGGTCATCCGATGGAGCGACGCCTGTGCACAGATGCCGACAAGATGGGAGTTCTTCCTCAGGCGCGGCCGGTCAGGCCTGTAGGCGCGCGCGCACTGCGTCCATCTGTGTCCGCAACTCCCCCTCGTCGATGACGCCTCGATCCAGCAGGGTGTGCGCGAGCGCGACGAGCTGGTTCTCGGGGTAGGGCAGATCGGCGTAGATCGTCGACGACAACCGGTCCTCGTCGTCGCGTCGTTCGACGACGCCGGGGGTCCCCGTGCCCGCGGCCGCGGAGTCGGCGACCCGGTCGAGTGCGTCGCAGAGCCCGTCGAGGCTCGTCTTCCACGGCGGAACAGGGTTCTCGACACCGTATTTCGCCGCCATCCGATGCCACACCTGGTTGCGCTCGACGATCTCGTCGAGCGGTCGATGGGATTCGGGGTGTCCCTCGTCGGTCATCCGTCTACTCCCCCGCCGGGTGGACGGCCGGCCGGATGGCGGAGACGACGTTGGTGGTGACTCCCGGTTTGGGCAGTGCGACGCCGATGAGGCAGTCGCGGGTGATGATTTCCGACAACTGCTCCTCAGTCCATCCGTCGGTCCCCTCGGGGCGCTGCGGCATCACCATGAACCGATGCTTCTGATTGGAGTCCTGCACGTGTACCGAGACACCGTCGGGGAGCTGGAGTCCGAACTCGGACAGCACTTGTCGGGGCCACCGCACCATCCGACGGCGGTAGTTCGGGGTCCGGTACCACTCAGGTGAGTTCCCCAGAATGGGACGCGGGTAGCACGAGCACAGCGCGCACACGATCACATGGTGCACGGTCGGGGTGTCGGCGAGAATCTCGAAAGCCGTGAAATCACTCGGTGTTCCGAATCCGGTGGGCTCCAGCCAGTCGACGCCGACCTCCCTGCTGGCCGCCATCGGATCGTCGAGTGCCAGCTTCGCGAAATCGGGGTCGAGCCAGGCCCGGGCGACGAGTGTTGCGGCGGGCGTCGGCCCGATCTGCTCGGCGAACTCGGTGAAGCGGCGGTGTTCCTCGGTGGTGAACAACCCCTTCTCGATGCACAGTTCGCGCAGCGCGATCTCGAGCACCTCGAAGTCGGTGATCTCGTCGACCATGGGTTTGACCGTACGGTCGTGGTCGTGGTCGTGGTCATGCGAGCCGTGGTCGTCGCTCATCGGCGTTCGTCCTCTCCCCCGGCCGGTTCGAGCCAGCGCTCGGGGATCTCGGTCTGCAAGGTGTCGTCGGCGGGTCCGGTGTACTCGTGCCAGAGGTCGCCCATGGCGAACCGGACCACGTAGAACCACTCCGGCCGGGCGTCGGAGAGACCCCAGGTCTCGTCCTCGGGCGCCGGGCTCTCGTACGCGACGGCAGCGATCTCGCCGACTGCCCCTCGGACGTATTCCGGTGTCCGCGTGTACAACAGGACGGGAAGCTCGCGAACTCGGACATGGTCGCCGATCGCGAAGGCGGCGTCGCCGGCCTGTCCGGCGTAGATCTGCGGGTCGCCGATCCCGATCGCGTGACGGTGATGGGTGTTCCGCGGAACACCGGATCCGTCGCCGACGCTGCGGGGCCGGGCCTCGAGGGTCCGGCCGTCCAGTCCCCCGGCGTAGCGTTGCCGCACCTCGAGCATGCGCTCGCTGAGCTCGCCGAGCGCGATGTGATGTTTCTCGACGAGAATCCGGGCGACGGCGAGCAACCAGCGCCCGTAGTACGGGATTCCGAGGTAGACGGCGCGGCCCACATCGACATTGCCGATTCGACGACGCTCCTCGGACAGCCAGATCCCGCGCCAGGCAAGGACTTCGCACATGACATAGGTCATGTGCTCCCATTCCTCGTAGGCCTTTCCCTCGTAGGTGATCGGAGCGTCGGGCTCACCCCCGACGTCATGGACCGGCTTCATATAGGCGACGAACCGACCGTGATCGAGCAGGTCCGGTGTCGGCGCATCGGGCAGCTCGGGATATGAGGAGTGAAGCCGCGCAACAAGATCGAGTTGCCTCGCACGTTCTTCGGCAGTGCTCACCGGACACCTCCCGGACCCATGTCCGACGGTTGAAGCGCAGTTGCAGGAGAATGTACTCCCGACCTCTCGCTCTCGGAGCGTTTTCGGAGCCGTTGTTCCCTGAGGTGTGAGCGAAGGGACTCTGCCGTTGTTCCCTGAGGCGTGAGCGCAGCGAGCCTCGAAGGGTCAGGTCAGGAGCCGGCCGTAGGCGGCGACGAAGAGCTCCACGCACACGTCGAGGATCTCGTCGAGCGCGAATCGCTTCGTGTCGGCTTCCTCTGTGCCTGCGACGTACCAGTCGACGAGCAGCTGGGTGACTGCGCCGACGAGGCCCACCGACGCCAGGCGCTCTCGGTCCGACGGCGGTCGAGCGCCGCGGGCCAGCGCCAGGATGAGGGCGGCCCAGTCGTGGATGGCGCGCATCCGGACCCGCTCGATCTCGGGCGACACACCCACCACTTCGACCAGCATCACCCGTGCGCGTCGGGGATCGTCGGCGAGGCAGGACATGAAAGCACCCAGGGCGGCGCGGGTGACATCCGGAACACGCTCGGCGGGAACGCCTTCCGTGGTCTCCACCAGCTCGGTGTCGGCGATGCCGGCGGCGGCCTGGACGGTCGCCGCGCGGACGAAGGCCACGCAGTCCTCGTACACTGCCACGAGCAGTGCGGCACGGTCGGCGAATGACTCGTAGAAGTAGCGCTGCGTCAGACCCGCATGGTCGCAGATGCCCTTCACCGAAACCCTTGCGTACCCGTCGGTGCCGAACACGTCGAGCCCGGCCGTGATGAGTGCGGCGCGCCGCCGCTCCCGCCGCTGCTCCGGGTCGGCGCCGCCATAGCGTCGGCCGGGCGGATTCGCCGATGTCGTTGGGGCCGGCTCCGGCACGGACGCCACGCGATCTCCCTCCGGGTCTTTACAGCGCTACTTCTGACACGTTACCTTGTCAGAACTAACTGACATGGCATCGTGTCAGATGCTGTCGTGAGGGGTACACCGTGCTGGAGTTCTTACCGGAGCCGATGCGTGAGCCGACCGTGCTCGCGATCCCGTTCTTCGTCACCCTGCTCGCCATCGAATGGTTCGCCGCGGCCAAGCTGGAGCACGACGAGCACGAGCCGACCGGGGATGGCGCCGCCGAAGCGGAGGCCGTCCGTCGTCCCGGACAGGCGCCGCCGGGCGCCTATGACTCCCGGGACGCGCGGTCGAGCGTGTCGATGGGTCTGGTGTCGATCGCGACGAGCACCTTCTGGAAGTTCCTCGGACTGCTCCTGTACAGCGCACTGTTCGCCTACGTCGCCCCATGGCAATTCCCCGCGAGCGAGTGGTACACGTGGGTGATCGCGTTCGCCGGCGTCGACTTCCTCTTCTACTGGAGCCACCGTGTCTCTCATCGCGTTCGACTGGTGTGGGCGACCCATCAGGCCCACCACTCCAGCGAATACTTCAACTTCGCCACGGCCCTCCGCCAGAAGTGGAACATCAGCGCTGCGGTGCTGATGTGGATCCCGCTCCCCCTGCTCGGTGTCCCGCCGGCGCTGGTGTTCGCCGCCTACTCGCTGAACCTCATCTACCAGTTCTGGATTCACACCGAGCGGATCGGAACGCTGTGGGCGCCCTTCGAATTCGTGTTCAACACACCGTCGCACCATCGCGTGCACCACGGTTGCGACCCCGAGTACCTCGACCGCAACTACGGCGGCGTCTTCATCGTGTGGGACCGCATGTTCGGCACCTTCACACCGGAGATCAGACGCCCCCGCTACGGACTGACCACACCTGTCGACACCTACAACATCCTGCGGCTGCAGACCCACGAGTACGCGGCGATCGCCCGTGACGTCCGCGGGGCCTCGTCGTGGCGCGCCCGCCTCGGCTATGTCTTCGGACCACCGGGATGGACGCCGCACGACCTCGCCCTACCTGTGACACCGGAGCCGCCGGGCACGACGACGACCGTCACCGACTCGACGGCGCGAGCGTCCGCAGAGTGACTTCGGCTGCAGGGCAGGAGGACCGGCGCGTCAGCCGGCCATCGTGACGCGAGAGATCTCTGCCTGGTAGCCGCTTCCCGAACTCGGCAGGCTCGTGAGCCAGACCATCACGTAGCGGGTGGTCGGCGGCTGCGCGATCGTGATCGTGGTCGACGCCTGGTCCACCTGCCCTGAGGCCACCGTGGTGGTCCGGGCGAATGCCGGACGCGCCGATGGCGCGGTCCGGATCTCGACGCCGATGCCGGGCGTCGGACTCTCGATGGTGACCGATCGGACCGCGCGCTCCGCGCCGAGGTCGAACATGAGTCCGAGGCCCGGCTTGAGCCCGCCGAAATCCGGCCGGCCGCGGTAGTTGTCGGTCTGCCACGGCGGTGCGGCGCCGGTGATCACGTTGCGAACGTTCGCCGAGTTGTCCGGCGTCTGCGCGGAGAAATCGACAACCGAGACCGATTGCAGCGCGATCGGTTGCGGGGCGGCCGGTGCCGCCGGGGTCGGCGGCGGGTTGGCCCCGGGCGGGGGTGCCGGCTCGGTGGTGGTGAGGATGGAGTCGATGTCGCTCGATCCGCTGCTGCCCCCGAAGACGTTGGTGGCGCCCACGATCAGCGCGATCACGATGAACAGCGCCAGGAGCCCGGCGCCGATGAGCAACGCCAGGTTGCGACGCGGGGGCTTCTCGCCGCCGCCACCCAGACGCGGCGTCACCGTCACCGGCGGCGGTGCGTCGGCATCGGTGATGGCCGGCAGCATGTCGGTGTTCAGGTCGACGACGGTGGCCTGATCGAGCACGTGCTGCACGGTGGCGGCGGTGCGGATACCACGGGTGCCGTCGAGTGCGCGCGCGGCGACCGCCGAGATCTCGAACGGGATGTCGGGCTTGGTCACCCGCGGCTCGACGGGCTGCCCGTCGTCGCCGGGGGCGGCGACCGGGATCCCGCCCACGGGTTCGGTGGTGTCGGCGGTGGTGATCAACCGGGAACCGTCGGCCGGGTCGAGCGCCCAGCGGTTGAGCAGGAGCGCGTACAGAACGGCTCCGAGTCCGCGGACGTCGGACGCCTTGTCGTCGCCGGCGAGGGTCCCCGGGAACGCGAGCACCGCGTTGCCGTCGTGGCTGATGCGGATGCGGTCGGGATGGTCGATCGACAACGCACCACCGGAGCGGTGGGCGATCTCGGCGGCCGCGGCGAGTGAACGCACCGCGCGGGCGGCACCGATCGGTGACGGTTCCGACCGCGCCACGTCGGCCAGCGACGATCCGGGCACCCACTCGGCGACGACGATGCCGCCCGAGGATCCGCGGACGACGTCGAGAACGCGTGCCACGCCGTCGGAGTTGATCTGACCGAGACGCAGCGTGCGCGACAGCACCGCCTGCGGTCCCTGGTCGGACATCTTCGCGGCCTGGCCGCGTTCGGGGGGCGGCGCCAACTGCTCGGCGTCGACGAAGGTCAGAGCGACCTCGCGGTCGAGGTTGATGTCCTGCGCCCGCCAGAACTGGAGTCCGCGGGTGCCGCCGTGCTGCTCGAGCAGTCGGTATCGACCGCCGGCGACGGCCGCGCCGGGGATGAGACGTGGACCGCGACGGCGTGGGCTCGCTGCGTCGCCGGTGCCGGTCGTACCGGCATCGGCACCGGCGGGAGTCGGCGTCGGCGGAGTGGGTGCGTCGCCGGCTCCGGGCTCGGTGGGCGGCCCGGTGGCAGCGGTGGTGTCGACCTCACTGTCACTCACGCGACGGACTCCTCTCCTGCGGTATCTGATGTCGCGCGGTACCGGCGCGCGTTCCGGGATGGGGCGCACATCCCGGGTCGCGCCGATCGCGCCACCGGAGTGTACGGAGTACGACTGCCACGTCGCGGTACCTCTGTCGAAGCGGCGCAGCACCTGTACCTGACCAGAGTACGGGAGCGATTCGTCGCCGGTGACCCGCGGAAACTGAACTGTGATCGCCGGTGACTGTTCACGTTCGGGCTGTGCCGGCGGGGCGAGGGACGGGATGAACCGGCCGAGGAGGCGGCGAACCGCCAGGCCGATCGCCACGACGTCGGGCACGCGTGCCGCGGCGAGTCCGGCGTAGGTCACCGCGAGCACCACCGCGGCGGTCAGCCCGAGGTAGAGGACGGACCCCACCTTGCCCAGCCAGCCGATCATGTGGTCGAGACCGGTCAGCTTCGCGACGGCCCACACCGTCGCCGAGACGCCGACCGAGACGGCGAAGGTGACGACGGACGTGCGTGCCACATCGGACAGCCGGGCCCCGCGCAGCCGGCTGCGGAGCAGGAAATGACCGACGACGGCACCGATGAGGTAACCCAGCCCGTTGGACAGCGCGAGCCAGCGCACGATGAGCTCGGGATCGTCGAAGAGCACCGGCCCGAGATACGACGACGCGACCTTGACCACGGTGATGCCCAGCGCGATGAAGGTCGGGGTCCACGCGTCCTCGCGTGCGTAGAACACGCGGAGCTGGACGAGCGTCATCGAGTACGGGATGAGGGTGAACGCGCCCCAGGACAGCACCGAGCCCAGTTGCGACGCGGACGCGGCGTCGAACTTGCCGAAGTTGAACACGGCGATGGCGATGGCCGGCCCGAAGAACGTCATGAACGACACGACCGGGACGAGGGCGACCATCGTGAGCCGCGTCGCCAGCGACAGGTCGTCGACGACGGCCTTGGTGTCGTCCGCGGCGGCGTTGCGAGACAGTCGCGGCATGATCGCGGTCAGAATGGTCACGCCCAGCACGCCGTACGGGAGCTGCAGCAACTGCCAGTGGGTGAAGTAGATGCTCACGCCCGAGGCGTCGGCCGACGACGCGATCCGGTACGTCACGATAAGGCCCACCTGGAGCAGCGCGACGTACGCGACGATGGCGACCGCCATGTTCCCGAACTGGCGCAACCGGGCATCGATGCCCCACTGCAGGCGGAGGCGGACGCCCGACTTGCGCAGGAACGGCACCAGGATGAGGGCCTGCAGGACGACACCGGTCGTGCAGCCGATACCCAGCACCAGGAGTTGCGGGTCGGACATCCGGACGGGATTGAGCGTGATGTCGCCGGGCACCACCGCGTAGAGCACGAGTGTGGTGATCTGGACGACGTTGTTCAGGACGGGCGCCCAGGCCCCCGGTTTGAAGTGCCCGCGGAGGTTGAGGATCGCGATGAAGAGGGCGGACAGTCCGTAGAACAGGATCTCCGGTAGCAGCAGGTAGGCGAGCGCGGTGGAGAGCTCGCGATTGACCTGCCCGTCCCCCAGATTGAGGTAGGTCAGCAGCGGCGCCGCGATCACCGCCACCACCGTCGCGGTCCCGAGGACGACGACGGTGATGGTGAAGATCCGGTTGATGAACCCTTCCCCGCCGTCTTTGTCCTCGGCTTCGGCACGGGCCAGCAGCGGGATCACGATCGCGGTGAGGACGGCACCGAGCACCACCTCGGCGATCATGTTCGGCAGCACGTCGGCCGCCTGGAACGCCGAGGCGATGGCGGGTCCGAGCATCGCCAGGATGAGCACGGTGCGCAGGAAGCCGGTGATGCGGCTGAACAGGGTGGCGATCGCGATGGACCCGCTGGTGCGCAGGATGCTCGAGTCGGAGTCGCGCGCCAACCCGGTCGACGACGCCTTCTGGTCCGACGACGCCTTGTGCTCCGACGTCGCGACGTTGGTCACCGGGCCGCCCGACGGCCGGCCGGGCGCGGGCGCGGTCATGACCCGCGTGTGACCCTGAGCGGGTGACACGTCGGGCCGGGCCGGTGCCGGTGGTGGCGCCGCCGGTGCGGGCGGGCGGGGAGTCGGCGGTCGACCGGTCGAGGGCGCGGTACGACCGGGGCGGGCAGTGGTCGATCGCGGGTTCGGAGTGCGCGGCGCGGCCGAGCGCGGGTCCGGGGAGCCGGGCGGGATCCTCGTGGGTGGGACCCGCCCGCCGGCGGCCCGGTTCGGCGGGATCCGCTCGGGTGCGGCGCGCTCGGGACGCTGGGGCGGCACCGGGCCGGGTGTCCCCGACCGCGGTGCGCGCGGCTCATCGTTCCAGGTCACGTCGCTTCTGCCGCCGTCCTCGGGTCGTCTGATGTCGGTCATGAGGGGTCATCGTCCGGTTCCTCGCCGTGCATCCGACCCTCGCTCTGCAGGGTACGGCGTCGCTCCTGATACCCGCTTCCGGCGAGCATCCGCTCGAGTTCGTCGGGTTCGGGCCGATCGGCGTCGGCGGGATCGGGCTGGCCGCGGAAACGATGCCACAGTCGTCGGGCGGTCAGCAGGACGAGTGCGGCCGCGGCGAGGATCGTGATGTAGAACAGCGGTTTGCCGTAGGCGTTGGTGTGTACGGACAGACTGATCGGCTCGCCGAGCGGCACCCCGGTGACCGTCGACAATCGGATCTCGACGCTGATCGCCTCGGATGCCTCCCCCCGGGTGGGTAGCTGGATCTGTCGGGTGCCGCTGGCCGGGATCTCGATGACGCCGAGGTCGCCGATCTCGATGTCGGCCGGTTCGGACGTGGTGATCCGGGCCCGCACCGGCAGGGCGAGATCGTTCTTGACGACCAGCAGCAACGGACTGCGCTCGGAGGCCAGCGTGTAGCGGCCGCCGGGATCGAGGATCGTGACCGACCGGGTCATCCGGTGCAGGGTCGACGAGACGGCGTCGATCCGCTCGGATTGCGTCCGTCGCAGGTGCGTGTAGACGGCGGAACCCCAGGCATCCGGCGAGCGGATCGCCCGCAACTGGTCCTCGCGCAGCGGGGACATGTACCGCTCGGGGGTGGCGGCGACATCTGCCGAGCGCACCAGGGCGCCCTCGAACTGCCAGCTGTCCTCGACATTGCGTCGGATCGATGCGGTGGCATCGGTCGTCAGCACCGACCCGATGCGGCCGACGGGTCCCACCCCGGGCGGGTCGATCAGTCGTGCCTGCTCCCGCACGGACCCGAGTTCGGCGACCAGGTTCGGTAGGGGGGTCGGCGTCGCAGCACCGGACTCGAGCAGCAGTCGCGCGGTGGCGAACAGGGCCTCGGCGTCGGCGCTCGTCGGCGACCAGTACGTCGGTGGCAGCAGGAAAGCCGATCTCCCGACGACCGGGTCGCGAGACGACGGCCGGGAATCGGCTCCGGTCGGTGCGGGCTCGGGGGCGGCGATCGCCGGGTACGCCAGCGCCCCGATCGCACTCTGCCTGCGGCTTCCCTCTGACTCGTCGGACAGGTCGACGCGTTGGTCGGGCGGCGTCAGCGCGGGTGTGGACGGAGCGGTACCGATCGCGGCGAAGGAGGCCGTGACGGGTGCGTCGTAGGTCTGTGCCGCGAGGTCGCCGATCCGGTAGCGCCCGGTGTCGTCGCGGCGGCCGGTCGGTGCAACGGAATTCGACGACACCGCGGTCGTGGCGAGCTCGGCCGCGGTGAGGGTCGCGGCGCCGTCGGAGTCGATGGCGCCCAGGGCCGGTATCGACAGCCCCCGCACGCTCCGGACACCGAGCACGGTGTCGACGATGTCGGCGGGCGAACGCAGCGCGGCCTCGGTGAGTCCGGCGTTGCCGATCCGGGACAGTGAGGTCAGGTCCGCCTGTGCGTATGGCAGCGCCACGACGCACATCCGCTGCGCGGTCCAGCGCAGGGTGTCGAGCCAGCGCCCGGCGGCCTCGGCGCCGCTGCCCGGGCGGGTCGAGGACCTGGGATCGGCGGGATTGTCGGACACCTCGTATCCCAGTGACATCGCGCGCACCGTGACGATGAGATCGGGATCGATGGCGAGACACATGCTGTCGGCGAGTTTCTCCGAGCCCGGGAGGGCGGCGGGTTCCGGACTCTCCGATGTCTCCGCCGGAGGTGTGTCCGACGACACCGAATCCGATTGCGCGGGTGGGGGTTCGCCGACGACCTTCTGCAGCGCCGTCAGCAGTTCGGCGAGACGCCCACCGTCGGCGAGGGAGCGGGCCATGTTCTCGTTGATGAGCCGTACGGGTTCGGTGTTGCCGCCGAGCACACCGGGGGCGAGCTGGGGCGGCGCGGCCAGCGGCCACAAGATGGTCATGCGCGCCGGGCTGGACAGGTTCGCCGACACCGAGCCGTCGGGTCCGAGCCCGGTGACCGGGTCGGTGTCGGAGTACTCGGTGGACGGGTCGACGTACCCGTCCGCCCGGTTGTCGTCGGGCGGCAGGGACAGCACCGGCAACAGCATTCGCGAGCCCGCGACCTGCGCGGTGTTGCCGTATTCGGGGGTGCCGTTGACGTTGACCTGCATCGGGTAGACCCCGGTCCGGGAGATGGCCAGGCCCTGCCCGTCGGGTCCGTTGTTGGCCGACAGCGCCATCGACATGCGGAACCCGACGCTCTCGCCGGGGGCGAGCTTGTCCGAGAGGGCCTCGAACGGACCGGCCACCGCGACCGCCGGGTCGTCGTCGGCGAGATCGGTCCGCAGGCCGGCGGCCGACGCGACCGGATCCCCGCGCTCGAGCCGGATGGTGAGGTCGGTGATGGACCGGTCGCCGACATTGTCGACGCGGCCGCTGACGGTGACCACCGGCCGGCTGGTCGTGGTCACGATGCTCGGTGTCATCGAATCGATGACGATGCGGGCGAACCGGCTCGGGGATTGCTGGTCCGACGTATCGGATCCGGTGTCGGATCCGCTGGTGCCCGTCTCKGGTGCCGCCGAGGCCGGTCCCACCGCACCGGACAGGACCGTCAGACCGAGAACCGCCAGGACCACGGCAATGGCCAGGGTCGTGCGCGCGCCGGACCGCGTCGCGCGCGACGGCGCAGGAGTACGAGACGAACGGGGTGCGGCGGCAGACGGACGCGGCTCAGCCATCGCCGGCCGCGGGCCGTCGTGGACGGCGCCGGCGCCGACGAGTACGAGCCGGGGGCGGCGGCTCGTTGCGGCGCTGATTGCGCGCGGCGGCGGCTTTCTCATAGGCGTTGGGTTCGGTGCGAATGCTGTCGGCCTCGGACTGGGCCAGCCGGGTCGGGTCGGCGGCGAGTTCGGCGATCACGCCGCGGGCCATCCGGGCGAGTCGTCGCTCGTCAGAGTACGTGAGCCGGCGCGGGAGCTCGTGCAACGGCACCCAGGCCACCTCGGACACCTCGTAGTCGGCGTCGGAGAGTTCGCCGCCGATGCATCGCAAGAGATAGTGGTGCACCGTCTTGTGGATTCGACGCCCCTCGCTGACGAACCAGTAGTCGATCTTGCCGAGCGGGGCCACCACGGTGCCCTGGATGCCGGTCTCCTCCTCGACCTCACGGATCGCGGTCTGTTCGGCGGTCTCGCCGGTCTCGATGTGGCCTTTGGGCAGCGACCACATCGTGCGTCCCCGCCGGTCGACCCGGCCGATGAGCGCTGCCGACAACTGATCGACGGGAAGGTCGAGGTCGGAGATGACGAGCCCACCCGCGGAGGTCTCGCGCACGGTCCGGAGCTTCTCGTTCCCCGCGCGGTCGGAGTGGGTGCGTTCGGTGGCCGGACGATCGGATCCGCGGTCGGGTCGCGACGAGCGTCGCCGGCCCTTCGACGCCTTGCCGCCGGCTGCCGATCCCGTGTGTGACACCCCCGTTTGGGCGAGACCGGTCTTGGTCAGCTTGGCGCTGACCGCGACCATGTCCGAGGGCTTCGGCGGGGTGACCCGCGGCCGTGCGCGGTCGGGATCGACGGGGAGTTTGTCGACGGGTTCGGCCTCGACCGGATCGGGGCACGCGGGATCCGACGCCCGGGCGCGCGCGAGGTCGTTCGGCGTCGGGTGGTGCGTCGACGGTGCCGGTTCGGACGCCGGGTTGGGCGAGCCGGGCTTGTGGCCCGGTCGGGAACCCGGCTGGGTGGAACCCGGCTGTTTGTTCTTGGGCTGGGTGGTCGAGGCCTGCGGATGACCGCTCTGCTTGTGCGATGCCGGGGTGTGCGCGGCCGAGGCGCCGCGGTTCTCGGACTTGCGCCGACCCCGGCGTCGGCGGCCGCGACGGGCACGACGGCCCTGGCCGGTGGGATTCTGCTCGCCTTGTCCGCCGCCCTCGCCGTGTGCACCCGACGAGACGCCGCTGACGTCTGAAGGGTTGGTCGAGGAATCGGTGGACACTCCACGATGCTAGCGGCTGGTCACCTGCAGTTTGTCCGGACGCCTCCCCGGGCGCGTAGGTTGTGGAATCTCGTGTCGGGAGTGTGCCGGACGTGTATGAGCGGTCGGCGTCGAACTGTGCGGCGTCGTCGGCGCGGGTCACGACGGTAGGGTGACAAGCCGTGAACGACACATCCTCGTCCGGGACGGCGGCGTCTGGGCCAGCACCGAATGGGGCGGTCCCATCGGACACGGACACGGTGCGCTCGGACGGACGGCCCGGTACGACGGACCCGGAACGGCGCACGCGCCTGCTTGCCGGCGCGGTGATCGCGCTGCGCGAACTCGACGATGTCCTCGTGCCCCTCGGCACTCTGTTCGAGAACGCGGGCCACGAGTTGTACCTGGTGGGCGGCTCGGTACGCGACGCGGTTCTCGGCCGGCTCGGCAACGACCTCGATTTCACGACCGACGCGCGTCCGGAAGTGGTCTCCCGGCTGCTCCGGGGCTGGGCCGACGCGTTCTGGGACGTCGGCATCGAGTTCGGCACGGTCGGAGTCCGCAAGGGCGACCACCTGATCGAGATCACGACGTTCCGTGCGGATTCGTACGATCAGGTCAGCCGCAATCCCGAGGTCACCTTCGGTACGTCACTCGAGGACGATCTGATCCGGCGCGACTTCACCGTGAACGCGATGGCCGTGCAGATCGGTTCGTCCGGTGCCCAGGACTTCCGTGACCCCCTCGACGGCCTGACCGCGCTGCTCGCGGGCCTCATCGACACCCCCGCGACCCCCGAGCAGTCCTTCGGCGATGATCCGCTCCGCATGCTGCGCGCGGTCCGGTTCGTGTCTCAGCTGGGATTCCGGCTCGCGCCGCGGGTGTGGCAGGCCATCACCGAGATGAACGGTGAGATCGAGCGCATCACCGTCGAGCGCATCCGCGCCGAGTTGGACAAGCTGATCTGCGGAGAGTTCCCGATCGAGGCCCTCGACGCCATGGTCGAGACCGGCCTGGCCGAGCGGGTGCTGCCCGAGGTGCCGGGGATGAAGCTCACCATCGACGAACACCACCAGCACAAGGACGTCTACCAGCATTCGCTGACCGTGCTCCGCCAGGCCATCGACCTCGAGGACGGCGACCCGGACCTGGTGTTGCGCTGGGCGGCCCTGCTGCACGACATCGGCAAGCCCGCGACGCGTCGCCACGAGCCGGGGGGTGGTGTCAGCTTCCATCACCACGAGGTGGTGGGCGCGAAGATGGTGCGCAAACGGATGCGGGCGCTGAAGTACCCCAAGGCGGTGGTGTCCGACGTCGCACAGCTGGTCTTCCTGCACCTGAGGTTCCACGGGTACGGCGACGGCGCGTGGACCGATTCGGCCGTCCGGCGGTACGTCACCGACGCGGGTCCGCTGCTCGACCGGTTGAACAAGCTGGTGCGTGCCGACTGCACCACCCGCAACAAACGCCGCGCCCGGCGACTGCAGCAGAACTACGACGACCTCGAGCAGCGGATCGCCGACCTGCAGGCGGCCGAGAACCTCGAGAAGGTCCGTCCCGACCTCGACGGAAACGCCATCATGGAGCTCCTCGGTGTGCCGCCCGGTCCAATCGTCGGCCAGGCCTGGCGTCATCTCAAGGAACTGCGACTCGACCGCGGACCCCTGAGCCCCGATGAGGCGGAGGACGCGCTACGCGAATGGTGGGCGGCCCGCGGCGGGAAGTGACCCCGCCCGCGGGATCGCCGCGTCCGGCTCAGCTCGCGGGCGCGAAGACCTCGACCGCGTGTGGTATCGCCTCGAAGACGGCGGGCAGTTGGCCGACCAGGTCGCCGTCGACGGACACCAGGGCCGGCGGATCGCAGTAGAGCTCGACCTCCGCACCGCGCATGGTCCGCACGTTGGGACTGTCGATGTGCTTGCCCGAGAACACCTTCGGGAACACGCGGGCAATCGTCCAGCGGGCCAGCCGGGGCGGATTGAGGGCGAGCGTCACGTCGAGTTGCCCATCGGTGATCGATGCCGCGGGCGTGATCTTCATGCCACCGCCGTACGACGTGGTGTTGCCGATCGCGGCGAAGACGAGGTCGGATTCGACGGCCTGGTCGTCGACGCGGACCTGGTAGTGGCGTGAGCGCAGCGCGAGAAGTTCGAGCAGCGCCGCGATCGTGTACCGGGACTGTCCGCGTGGCCGGCGCATGTCGATCGCCCGGGCCGTGACCGCGGCGTCGAATCCGGTGGCGGCGACCGTGCTGAACAGCGCGGTCTGGCCGTCCGGGAAGCTGACGCGTCCGAGGTCGATGGCTCGGCGGTGTCCGCCGAGGACGACCTCGACGGCGTCGGCGGTCTCGAGCGGGATCCCGAGATTGCGGGCGAAGTCGTTCCCGCTGCCCGCCGGGATGACAGCCAGTGGTTTGCCGGACCCGATGGTGGCCTCGACGGCCAGACGCACGGTGCCGTCGCCCCCCACGACGACGATGACGTCGGTGTCTCCCCTGGCTGCCTTGCCCGCGAGGTCGGCGGCGTCGGCGATGTCCTCGCCGACGATGATCTCCACCCCCACGTCCCGGGCACGCAGGAGTTCCGCGGCGTCGTGTGCGACGCGCAGTCCCGTGCCGTGACGCGCGTACGGACTGGCCACGAGTGTGGCGTGTTCGATAGTCATATGAGTCGGCCCCCCGCCGTTCAAGTGATCCGTTACAGTGTTACACATCATGGCAATCCGTAACGAGGAGATCGGGGATCTCGTTCTGGATGCAGCGCGGAGCTGCCTGCTGCGTAGCGGCGGACGCAAGGTGACTGTCTCCGAGGTGGCCCGACAAGCAGGCGTCAGTCGACCGACGGTGTACCGCCGCTGGCCCGACATCACCGAGATCATCCGCGGTCTGTTGACCCGTGAGGTCCTCGGGGTCGTCGAGGAGGCGATCGGCGGTACCGGCGAGCCCGCCGATCTGGACGCACTCGTGGGCCGGGTGGTGGCCGTGGTCGGCGCGCTCCGGGATGACGAACTGATCGCGTCGCTGTGGCGAGAGCAACGAGAGTTCATGTCGCCGTACGTCTTCGAGCGCCTCGGCACGAGTCAGCAGGGAATTCTCGCCATCCTCGCCGACATGCTGTCGGAGGGGCAGGAGCGGCGACAGGTGCGTGCGGGCGACGCCAAGCGGATGGCCGCGATGGTGCTGCTGATCGCACAGTCGTTCCTGCAGTCGGGGGCGTTGGTCTCCGACATCCTCGCCGAGGGCTGGAGCGTCGAACTGCACGAGATGCTGGCCGGTTACCTGCGCCCGGGCCTCGACGGATGACGGCGTGAGCGCCGAGTCCGCGGCGGTGTGGCTCTGATGGCAACCCTGTCCGTCCACACGCGCCGCCGTGCGCTGGACCGTCTGGCATCCGGTGAGCCGCTCGACCTGCTGGTGATCGGCGGCGGCATCACCGGCGTCGGTGTGGCGCTCGACGCCGCGACCCGGGGCCTGCGCGTGGCGCTCGTCGAGAATGACGATCTGGCGGCCGGCACCTCGCGCTGGAGCAGCAAGCTCGTCCACGGCGGCCTGCGCTACCTGGCGAGGGGAGACCTCCGGATCGCGCGCGAGAGCGCCATCGAGCGTCATCACCTGATGACCGCCATCGCACCACATCTGATCGCCCCCCTTCGGCAGATCATCCCCGATCGCGGCGGCCGGCAGAGCTCGATCATCCGAATCGGTCTCCGGGCGGGAGACGTGCTCCGACGCAACGCCGGCACCCCCGAGTCGTTGTTGCCCCCGCCATCGCGGTTGTCGGCGCTGGAGACCCTCGGCCGTTGTCCGGCGGTGTCCCCCGACGGTCTGCGCGGCGGGATCTCCGCCGCCGACGGCCAGCTCATCGACGACGCCCGACTCGTCGTGGCCCTCGCGCGGACGGCCGCAGGCTACGGCGCCTCGATCTGCACCCGCGTGCGGGCCGAGAGTGTGGACGGCCGCGGGGCCACCCTCACCGACCGGCAGACCGGCGAGAGTTTCGACGTCGGCGCCCGGATGGTCGTCAACGCCACCGGGGTCTGGTCCGGCGGCATCGACGACGCCATCGCCGTACACCCTAGTCGCGGAACGCATCTCGTCATCGACGCGGCCAGGCTGGGGTTTCCCGACGCCGCGTTGATGAGCCCGCTGGGCGGTTCGGTGTCGCGATTCGTCTTCGCGATACCCGCCCAGCTGGGCCGCGCCTATGTCGGCATCACCGATGTCGCCGCGCCGGGGCCCATCCCGGACGTCCCTACGCCGGACGAGTCGGAGATCGACTTCCTGCTCGACGCGATCAATCCCGCGCTCGCGCGGCCACTCGACCGCTCGGACATCGTCGGCACCTTCGCTGGTCTGCGACCGCTGGTCGACACCCGCGGTGGCAACGCCGGCCGCGACGCGGATGCCCTGGCCGACGTCTCGCGGCAGCACCACGTCGGTGTCCGCGGCGACGGGCTGGTGAGCGTCCTCGGCGGCAAGCTCACCACCTACCGGCGGATGGCGCAGGACGCCGTCGACGCCGCACTGTCGACCACGGACCTCGCGGCCGGAGACTGTGTCACGACCACGACGCCGCTGGTCGGCGCGCTGCGGAGTCCACGGGAGCAGGGCCTGCCGCCCTCGCTGGTGCAGCGATTCGGCGGGGAGGCGCCGACCGTCGTGGACGTCGCGACAGTCGCTCACCCGCTGGGTCCGATCGTCCCCGGCATCGACGTCACCCGCGCCGAGATCGAGTTCGCGATGACTCATGAGGGAGCTCTCGACGCCGACGACATCCTGCATCGGCGTACGCGAATCGGTCTCGTCCGGCGCGATGCCGACGCGGCACGCCCGGAGATCGAGCGGATCGTCGGCGAGGTTCTCGGGTGAGGGGCCCGGTGTCGGGGCAGGCCTGGGTCTATCAGTAACCCATCGTGCGCAAGGTGTCGGCGACGCGATCGAGGTCGGTCCGGCGCACGTCGAGGTGCGGGCTGATGCGAAGGACCGGATGCTCGGTCGCGAGCGGCGCGCGCCAGGTGTCCGCGGCGGTCACCAGGACACCGAGTGAGAGCAGCTTGTCCCGCGCGGCGGCGACGTCGTCGAACTGCCACCCGGGCGGGGGTGCGAGGGTGACGATCGCCGACGGCTCGTCGATCGGTTCGAGGACCTCCCAGCTGGCGATGCCGTGGAGCCGTTCGCGGGTGGCCGTGCCGATCTTCGCGAGTTCGCGGAAGACGCGCTGCTGGCCGATCTCGAGCAGCTCGCGAACGGCGACACCGAGTCCGAGGCGTCCGGCGATGAATGCCTCGGAGCCGTCGATCCGGACCGGCCGCAACGAGTCTCGGCGCACCGCGACGAACCCGACGCCACGCGGACCGGTGAGCCACTTGCGGCTGGTGCCGTAGACCACGTCGGCACCGGTGACAGTGGGGACGTGACCGACCGACTGCGCCATGTCGACCACCACGGGCACGCCGGCCCGGTGCGCGAGTTCGACGATCCGCGTGACCGGCTGCACCACACCGGACATCGAGCCGATATGACAGACATGGATGAAGTCGGGCTGTTCGAACTGCAGCATGTTCTCGAGCGCGTCGGTGTCGACGTGACCGTAGACGTCGCCGTCGGGCATCGTCCGCACCGCGTAGCCGCGGCGCTCGAACTCCTCGAGGTTGGGCCCGAATTCGTTCTTGGCCACCCACACCGTCGAGGTGACGGGCAGACTCCAGTTGGTGAGAAGGGCTCGCAAAGCGGCACGGGCGCTCTCACGGAAGACAACCTCGTCACCGGTGTGTCCGATGAGCGCGGCGAGATTCCTTGTGTCACGGGCGATTTCCTCGGCGCGGTCGTCAGCGGCGACGTAGGAGCCGCGTTCGGTCTCCCGCCACAGATGTGCGGTCATCGCGCCGATCAGCGCGTACGACGAGCGGCCCGCCGAAGCAGAGTCGAGATGTGCCAGGGCTGGTTCGAGCCGGGCCGCGTGCCACTGCTCGCCGAGATCGCTGACATACATGGGCCACAACCTACCGGGTGGTCCGGTGCGTGGTCACCCGGCGGGTGGCGTGCCAGGTCGGGCGTGGCCGGGCATCCACGAGAAAAACCCGTAGGAGAGTTCGGCCTGCGGACCTACGGTGGATCGATGTCGACGACAGGGACCGTGCAGACGTGGCACCAGGAACTGGGGTGGGGAGTGATCGAGTCGGATCGGACCCCGGGCGGGGCCTTCGCCACATCGGCTGCGATCCGGGGCGAGGCCGTCGCCGATCTGACCGGGTTTCCGATGATGGGCCTGCGGCCGGGCACCGAGGTCGAGTTCGAATGGTCGGAGGGCGAGACGCCGGTCGACGGCTGCAGCCATGTGGCTCACCTCGTCTGGCCGCCGGGAGAGTGCCCGCCGGCGCCGGCCGGCGGAGCGTACTCCGGTGCCTTGTGGAACAGCGTGGGTGAACCGGGTCCGGACGGGCTGACGGTCATGCGGCAGCGCATGATCGACGACGCCGACGTACCCCCGACCGAGTCGCCGGCACTGCCGTCGGTCACCGGGTCGGTGCGGACCTGGCACGACAACGAGGGGTGGGGAGTGCTGGACTCCGAGGCGACGCCGGGTGGTGCGTGGGCGTTCTTCGCCGAGATCGACGGAAGTGGATACCGTTCTCTGACGCCGGGGCAGCGAGTGCGTTTCGACTACGAAGACCGGGGACAGGACGGCTACGACTATCGCGCGCGGAACATCCGCACCGTTGAGTGACCTCCGGTTCCCCCGTCGCCCCGGGGGAACCGGACCGAGCCCCGCTGCGTCCAAGACCTCATGGACCCGGCGATCGAGTACTTCTTCGGGACCGGCGACGGTCCGACGACGCGCTGGTCCGGCACCCCCGATCTCGCGCTGGGGATTTCGCACTCCGACGCCCTCGACGCCATCCGGCTCGACTTCGACGGCGACGGACGTCGTGACGACGCGATGTGGGACACCGACGCGGACGGGGTCGCCGACGTGGCCGCGATCGACACCGACGACGACGGCGAGCCGGATGCTTTCTACCGCGACTCGGGGGTGGGGCTCTGGGACCGGCCTGTCGCGCGAGCCGACCTCACCGGCGAACAGCTGCCGCGGCGCGACGTCCCCGACCAGAATCCGCGACTCCCGGCGGCGCAGGTCACCCGGATCGACCTCGATGACGACGGTGACCCCGACGCGGAGATGGTGGGCGCCGACCGAGGCGGCCGGATCGTCGGTGAACGGCTGTACGTCGATTCCGATGCCGACGGCGGACACGATGTGGTCCTGGTGGACACGAACGGAGACGGGATCGCCGACGCCGCCTACGACCGCCGGGATCCGCGGTTCATGCGGCGGGATCGGTGACGGTGGGCCGCACCGTCGTGGGCTCGGCCGACCAGTGCCCGCGCGGATGAAGGAGGCGCACCACGAGCATTCCGACCAGGTACAACACCACCCCGAGCACCACGAGCCCGACCGCCCGGCCGTTGTCGGGGATCGCGAGGGCCGCGACGGTCACCGCACCCACATAGGCGATGTTGAACACCGCGTCCTGCACCGAGAAGACCTGTCCGCGGACGGCATCGTCGACGTCGACCTGCATGGCCACGTCGCCGCACAACTTGGCGATCTGACCGATGAGTCCGAGCACGAACGCCGAACCGCAGATCACCGCGAATTCGAAGCTCAGCACGGAGAGTTCGGCGACCGCCCCGACGCCCAGCGCCACGAGCAGAGTCACGTAGCGACCGGCCCGTGCCACCGCGATCGGCGTGACGACCGCGGCGAGAAGCGCTCCGGCGCCGGTGAACCCGATGACGACGCTGACCCGGTCGAGACCGTCGCCGGGACCCATCTGACGCGTCAACACCAGGATCATCAGCGTGTTCATCCCGAACACGAGCCGGTGGGCGCCGATCGCCGACAGCGCGGCGGCCACGGTCCGGTGGTGCGCGACGGCACGAGCGCCGTGCCACAGCCCGACGGACACCGCGTGCACTGCCGAACGGCCCGGATCGTCGGGTTCGTCGGGGCCCAGCTGCAGTGGACGGAATCCATGTGCCAGGCTGCCGGAGACGACGGCGAGCACGATTCCGGAGAGCATCGTGAGGGCACTGCCGACGTTGTCGTCGCCGAAGACCGCGCGCAGACCCAGCGTGACGCCGAGCCCGACGGTGAGCATCGCGCCGCCCAGCGTCGTGAACAGTGCGTTGGTGGCCACGAGGACCTCGCGCCGGGCGACGTGGGGCAGTCCGGCGGACAGACCGGCCGCCACGAACCGGCTCGCGCCCGTCGCGGCGAGCGCAGAGATCAGCACCACGACGTCGGGTGCGCCGGAGGCGACTGCCAGTGCGACGAGCCCGATGATCACTCCGCGCAGGAGGTTCGCGTACAGCAACACATTGCGTCGATCCCAGTGGTCGAGCAACGCCCCCGCGAACGGGCCGATGAGCGAGTACGGCAGCAACAGGACCGCCAGACCACCAGCCACCGCAAGGGGATCGGCGTGGCGCTCCGGGTTGAAGAGAATGCTGCCGACCAGCGCGGCCTGGAAGATGCCGTCGGTGATCTGACTCGACAGACGCACCGACAGCAGGCGGCCCAGTCCCGGCGAGGAACGGAGGGAATGGACGAACACCGACCACCCGCGTTGGTCACGGGTCACCTGGGTGCTGCTCACTGATCCAGGGTACCGAGCTGACGATGGACCCCGTCGGTCGCGGACGTGCGATGATGGTCGGGTGGCCGGAGGTGAAGACGCAGACGATCCCACACCGGAATCCCGCCCCGGAGAACACTCGGCGGGCAGCGGTGGTGGGGCGCGAATGCCCGGCGTCCCGTGGGACGCCGATCCCACGCCGCGGGTCCGACCGGGCACCGCGCTGATCGCGTCGACCGACCTCGTCGAACCCACCTTCGCGCGCACCGTCATCTACGTCATCGAGCACAACGAGTCGGGCAGTCTTGGTGTCATCCTCAATCGGATGAGCCAGACCGCCGTGCACAACCTCCTGCCCCAGTGGACCGACATCGCGGCCTCGCCGCGCGCTCTCTATGTGGGCGGGCCGGTGAACCAGGAGGCGGCGCTGTGCCTGGGGGTGGTGAAACCCGGAACCGACGTCGGCGATCTGCCTGCTCTGCGCCCGGTGGACGGCCGGGTCGTCCTCGTCGACCTCGATGCCGACCCCGAATCCCTCGCCGACGTCTTGGAGGGCGTCCGGATCTTCGCGGGATACAGCGGCTGGGGAATCGGGCAGCTCGACGACGAGCTCGACCAGTTCAGCTGGATGACCGCGTCGGCGCTCCCCCGCGATCTGCTCGCCCCGCCGGCATCTGATGTGTGGTTCGACGTCCTGCGCCGGCAGGCCTGGCCCAAGCCACTCCTCGCGACACACCCGATCGACCTCAGTCTGAACTGAGGCTCCCCGACAGCTGTCGGTGATGCTGAGCCTTACCTGAGACACCCGGTGATCCACGTCACCCGCGAGGTGTTAGGTTGTGGACGCTTGATCACAAGCTCGCTGGACCAACCGTGGGTTTCTCCAGCGCATGACATGCGGGGGTGTGCATGAGCGGGTCGAAGAGTGCTCGGGTTCTGATCGCGGTGGTGCTTGCGGTGGTCGCGCTGGTCGCGCCGATCGCCGTGGCGGGCGCCGCACCGGTCGGTCCGACCGGTGGTGCCGATGGGGCGCGGTGGGCGGCAAGCCATGACGGCCCGCAGCCGTATGCCGGCGTCAACGTCACATGGGATGTCCCGATCCGGATGAGCGACGGCACGGTGCTTCGGGCCAACGTGTACCGCCCGGCCGACGGCCGCGAGCGTCCCACGTCGACGAAGACGCCGGTCATCGTCAACATGACGCCGTACACCAAGCTCATCACCACCGTCGGATCCGCGGTGATGCAGAACCCGGTCCTCGAGCCCTACCTGCTGCAGATCGCGCGATCGATCAACCTGTCCGGCACGCCGATCGACGGCATCAACGACATCGCCCACACGATCCGCGACGGCGGCGCGAAGACCTTCCTCGTCGACTTCGATCTCGTACGAAGCGGCTACACGCAGGTCGTCGTGGATGTGCGCGGCACCGGTTTCTCGCAGGGAGTCTGGGACGTCTTCCAGTCCCGAGAACAGCGCGACACCATCGAGGTGATCGACTGGGCGTCGAAGCAGCGGTGGTCCAACGGCAAGGTCGGCATGTCGGGTGTGTCCTACTCGGCGATCAACCAGATCCAGGCCGCCAACAAGAACCCGAAGGCACTCAAGGCGATCTTCCCGGTCGAGCCCGGCGGTGACCTCATCCGCGACATCGTCGCCCCGGGCGGCGCTCTGGGTGTCGGATTCCTCCCGCTGTGGCTGACGCTGGTCAACACCACCAAGATGATCCCGAATGTCGCGTCGATGCTGAACGGCACGTTCGACTGGAAGTGGTTGGCGGACCGGATCTCCGACCCGTTCACCTTCTACCCGCAGCTGTTCGCCGCGCTCCTGACCCCCGACATCCCGTCGGTGCCGCCGAACCTGAAGGCGTTGCTGGACACCGATTCCGAACCACGATCGTCCTGGCTCGATCACGCCGATCGCATCACCACCCCGACGCTCATCTACGGCGGCTGGTTCGACCTCTTCACCAACAGCGAAGTCCGGATGTACAACAAGATCCCGCTGCCGCCCGGCAAGAAGCAACTGATCATGGGCGACGGCTATCACCTCACGATCGGCGGCGGCCAAGAGGGCAGGCGGAACACCCCGCCCCGGTTGGACGTCTTGCAGAAGGCGTGGTTCGACAAGTGGCTCAAGGGAATCGACAACGGTGTCGACTCCTATGGGCCGGTCAACCTCAAGCAGGTCGGCGACTCCTGGATCACCGCGCAGCAGTTCCCGCGGGCCGGGATGCAACGTCAGCGGCTCTATCTCGGTGACCGGCGCAGCGGCACCGCGGCGCACGCGGTCCGCGACGGCAGCCTGACCCCCACCCCACCCGCCTCGCGTGCCCGGATGACCATCGCGCCCGGTCTGGCGCCGATGTGCTCGCGCGACGCCGCGCAACAGCTGGCCGGTGCCCTCGCGATCTTCCCCTTCTGCGCCGACGACGCCCGCATCTCCGAGCGCGCCGCGTTGTCGTTCACCACTCCCCCGCTGACCACGACGCGCAGCGTGTCCGGCTACTCGAACGTGCGGTTGAACACCGTGCTCGATGCCACCGACGGCTATTGGACGGCAACCCTGAACGACGTCGCTCCGGACGGGACGTCGAAGGTGCTCACCTCGGGTCAGGTGATGGCGTCGTTGCGCGGATACGACCGGGCGGCATCGCAGTTCGCGCCCAACGGTGACGTGATCGACCCGTTCTACGAGCTGACGCTGGCGTCGCGCCAGCGCGTCGTGCCGGGACGTCCGGTCAGCGTCGACATCGGTCTGCTGCCGACCGAGGCCCTCATCAAGCCGGGACACCGCCTGCGGATCGACGTGTTCGCGATGAACTTCCCGCGCGGTCTGCCGTTGCGTCCGCTGCTCAACGAGTCGGGACTGCGGCCGCAGCACATCCAGCTCGACCCGAACCGGCCGAGCTTCGTGAACCTGCCGTTGTCGACGCCGGTGGGCCGGCCCGTCGGCTGATCAGACAACCTCTGTCTAATGACAACCGCATGACCTCTGGTCCCTGAGGTGCGAGGAGCGAAAGCGACGACCGCCCCTGCTCCCTGAGGAGCGTCCGGAGCTTGCGGAGGGCGTGCAACCCCCTGCTCCCTGAGGAGCGTCCGGAGCTTGCGGAAGCGCGCAACCCCTGCTCCCTGAGGAGCGTCCGGAGCTTGCGGAAGCGCGCAACCCCTGCTCCCTGAGGAGCGCCCGGAGCTTGCGGAGGGCGCGTCACGAAGGGTCTGCCACGCATCTCACCAAGACCCTTCGTGACGCTCGCAAGCTCGCTCCTCAGGGGGCGGGGGTGACGTCGCAAGCTCGCTCCTCAGGGGGCGGGGTGAAGCTCGCTCCTCAGGGAGCCGGGGTGGGCGCGCCGGCGGCTTCGGCGTCGTCCGCCTCGCGTCCGTACCGGGTCGCCAGCCACGAGCAGATCATGAGCTGGATCTGGTGGAAGATCATCAGCGGCAGCACGATGAGGCCGACCGTGGTCCCGGCGAAGAGGACGGTCGCCATGGGCAGCCCCGTGGCCAGGCTCTTCTTGGTGCCGCAGAACTGGATGGCGATCGTGTCGGCGCGGTCGAAGCCGAGACGTTTCGGGAGCCAGCCCGTGATCGCGAGCATCACCAGGACGAGCAGCAGCGAGATGACGGTCACGGCGATCACCTGGCCGACGTCCACGCTCGACCAGATGCCCTGGACGACCCCCTCGCTGAACGCGACGTAGACGACGAGCACGATGGCGCCGCGGTCGGCGAGCTTGGTGATCGTCGCGTGCCGGGTGAAGAACGGGCCGACCCATCTGCGGGCGAGCTGCCCGATCAGGAACGGGACCAGGATCTGCGCGACGATCTTCAGGACCGACGTCGCGTCGATGCTGATGTCACCGGCATTCTGCATCAGCGCGACCACGAGCAGCGGGGTCAGGAAGACACCGAGGATGTTCGATGTCGACGCGCTGACGATCGCCCCGGCGATGTTGCCCCGGGCCATCGAGGTGAAGGCGATCGAGGACTGCACGGTCGAGGGCACCAGACACAGGAACAGCAGTCCGGCGTAGAGGTTCTCGCCGATGAGCGGCTCGACGACCGGTTTCAGCGCGAGCCCCACGATCGGGAACACGATGAACGTGAACGCGAGGATCGTGACGTGCAGCCGCCAGTGCCGGAGGCCTTCGAGTGCCTCGCGGGGATGCAGTCGTGTGCCGTAGAGGAAGAACAGCGCGGCGATCGCGACGATCACCACCCAGTCGAGTGCCTCCGCTGCCGCGCCGCGAACCGGCAGGAAGGCGGCGACGACGACGGCGATGATGATGGCCAGGATGAAGCCGTCGATCGGAGAGCGATCGAGGAGGTTCTTGAGAGTACGCATGGATGTGCCCCGAGATCAGTGGTGTGAGACGACGCCGGCCGGCTCAGGCCTGGGCCGAGTCGCCTGCGCAGACGCCGCGCAACGAACAGGCACCGCAGCTGCTGGTGCCGCAGTCGGCCGCCGGGCCGGAGGGATCCTCGTCGGCGGCATGGCCGTGGGCGTCGCCGCCCGAACAGCAGGAACAGCCGTCGTCGTCGACGGGTACGGCCGCTGCGGCGCGTACGCCGATTCCGCTGACCAGCCCGATCACCACGAGCGCCACGATCAGTGAGACCAGCCCGAAGGCCAGTGACCACCCGCTCGGGACAGCGAGGGTCGCGATGCCGCCGAGCGCGAGGATGAGCCCGGCACCGAGGGTTCCCGGCCCGGCGATGCGGTTGGCGACACCGAACGCCTCGTCGGATCGCATCGTCTCCGCGGAGCGGACGCCGATCCAGCGATTGCGCGGGAGGGTGCCGCGGAGCCCGCGGATTCCTACCACCGCCCAGAGTCCGGCCAGCACGAAGAGCAGTACGGCAACGGCGACGGACACGGCATTCACGACCCACAGCATACGACCGTGCGTCGTACGGCGGAGAATCGGTATCGGACGCGCCGGCGCCGGCCACTGCGGAAGCGACCGGATTGGGGGGCTGCGACCGACAGGATTTACCCTGGTCGCGTGACTTCAGCCGAGAAGACGAGCGGCGACACCGCCGGCACGACCGCACATCGCTACACGGCGTCGGTCGCCGGGGAGATCGAGCAGCGCTGGCAGCAGACCTGGTCCGACGAGCACGCCTACGAGGCGCCGAATCCCGTCGGGCCGCTCGCCGGTGACCTGTCCGCCTTCGGCGGCGGCTCTGCCGACGCGGCCGACAAGCTCTTCGTGCAGGACATGTTCCCCTACCCGTCCGGTGCGGGCCTGCACGTCGGCCACCCACTCGGCTTCATCGCGAGCGACGTCTTCGCCCGCTACCAGCGGATGACCGGCAAGAACGTGCTGCACACGATGGGCTTCGATTCCTTCGGCCTGCCGGCCGAGCAGTACGCCGTTCAGACCGGTACCCACCCGCGGACCACGACCGAGCAGAACATCGAGCGCTACCTGGGCCAGATCCGGCGGCTCGGGCTGGGCCACGACGAGCGTCGTCGAGTGGCCACCACCGATGTCGACTTCTACCGCTGGACCCAGTGGATCTTCCTGCAGATCTACAACTCCTGGTACGACGCCGATCAGGGCAAGGCCCGGCGCATCTCCGAGTTGGTCGACGAATTCGCCTCGGGTGCACGAACGTTGGGCGGAAAGCACGAGGGGCGCGACTGGGCCGACCTCTCCCCCGCCGAGCGCACCGAGGTCCTCGACGACCATCGCCTGGTGTACCTGAGCGATTCGCTGGTCAACTGGTGCCCGGGGCTGGGCACCGTGCTGGCCAACGAGGAGGTCACCGCCGACGGTCGCAGTGATCGCGGCAACTTCCCCGTGTTCCGGAAACACCTGCGGCAGTGGATGATGCGGATCACCGCGTACTCCGACCGGTTGCTCGACGATCTCGATCTGCTGGACTGGCCCGACAAGGTCAAGTCCATGCAGCGCAACTGGATCGGGCGCTCGCGCGGCGCCCAGGTGCGCTTCGACGTGCCCGGCGTCGGCGGTATCGAGGTGTTCACCACCCGTCCCGACACGCTCTTCGGCGCCACCTACATGGTCCTCGCTCCGGAGCATCCCCTGGTCGACGAGCTGACCGCAGTCGAATGGCCGGCCGGCACCGATGAGCGCTGGACCCGCGGTACGACCGATCCCGCGACCGCGATCGCGGAGTACCGCGCGTCCATCGCCGCGAAGTCCGACCTCGAGCGCCAGGAGAACAAGGAGAAGACGGGCGTCTTCACCGGCAGCTTCGCCGTCAATCCCGTGAACGGCGAGCAGGTTCCGGTCTTCGTCGCCGACTACGTCCTGATGGGATACGGCACCGGTGCGATCATGGCGGTCCCGGCCCACGACGCCCGCGACCATGAGTTCGCAACGGTGTTCGGGCTGCCGATCCGCGAGGTGATCGGCTCCGACACCGACATCGCCACCGAGGCCTACGTCGGCGACGGTCCCCTGGTGAATTCCGGGTTCCTCGACGGTCGCAATGTCGAGAACGCGAAGGCGGCGATCGTCGAACGTCTCGAGGCCGACGGTGTGGGCACCGGGAGAATCCAGTACAAGCTGCGCGACTGGCTGTTCGCCCGTCAGCGGTACTGGGGCGAGCCCTTCCCGATCGTCTACGATGCCGCCGGTCAGCCGCATGCGCTCCCCGAATCGTTGCTGCCGGTGGAGCTTCCCGAGGTCGACGACTACGCGCCGGTGTCGTTCGACCCCGACGACGCGGACAGCGAACCGTCTCCCCCGCTGGCCAAGGCCGCCGAGTGGATGACGGTGGAACTCGATCTGGGTGATGGGGTGCAGACCTACACCCGGGACGCGAATGTCATGCCCCAGTGGGCCGGCAGTTCGTGGTACCAGCTGCGCTACATCGACCCGACCAACTCGGAGACCTTGTGCGCCAAGGAGAACGAGGCGTACTGGATGGGTCCGCGCCCGGAACTGCACGGCGCGAACGATCCGGGTGGCCTCGACCTCTACATCGGTGGTGTCGAGCACGCGGTGCTGCACCTGCTGTACTCGCGTTTCTGGCACAAGGTCCTGTTCGATCTCGGATACGTCACCAGTCGCGAGCCGTACCGAAAGCTGTTCAACCAGGGCATGATCCAGGCCTACGCGTACACCGACTCGCGCGGGATCTACGTTCCTGCCGAGGAGGTCACCGAGGAGAACGGCGAGTTCTTCTACAACGGCGAGAAGGTTCGCCAGGAGTACGGCAAGATGGGCAAGTCGCTGAAGAACTCGGTGGCCCCCGACGACATCTGCCGCGACTACGGTGCCGACACCCTGCGCGTCTACGAGATGTTCATGGGCCCGCTCGACCAGTCACGGCCGTGGGCCACCAAGGACGTGGTGGGCTCCCAGCGATTCCTGCAGCGCATCTGGCGGCTCGTCGTCGACGAGGAGTCCGGGTCGCTGCGCGTCGCCGACACCGAACTCGACGACGAGACGAAACGGTTGCTGCACAAGACGATCGCCGGCGTCCGCGAGGACTACGACGCGCTGCGCAACAACACCGCGGTCGCCAAGTTGACGGTGCTGACCAACCATCTCACCAAGAACTTCGAGAAGACAGGAGCGCCCCGGGATGCCGTCGAGCCGCTGGTGACCATGCTCGCTCCCCTGGCCCCACACATCGCCGAGGAGCTGTGGCACCGGTTGGGCCATGACACTCTCGTGGTGCGGACGCCGTTCCCGGTGGCCGACGACGCATGGCTGGTCGAGGACACCGTCGAGATCCCGGTCCAGGTCAAGGGCAAGGTCCGCAGCCGGATCACCGTCGCGGCCGACGCCGACGAGGACACGGTGCGCGCCACCGCCCTCGCCGACGAGAAGATCGTCGCGATTCTCGACGGTGCCGAGCCCCGCAAGGTCATCGTGGTGCCCGGCCGGATGGTGAACATCGTCCCGTGACGGCCACCCCCGCTCCCTGAGCTGAGGAGCGAGCTTGCGAGCGTCACGAAGGGTCTCGCACCCTCGGTCACCGGACCCTTCGTGACGCGCCCTCCGCAAGCTCCGGGGTGCTCCTCAGGGAGCAGGAGAAGGCTGCACCTCATGGAGCAGGAGAAGGCTGCACCTCAGGGAGCGGCGCGGCCCTACTTCGGCGGCAGCTTCCGCGCGAAATCGGAACCGATGGCGATCCAGCGGGACAGCTGACGATCGGTGGCGATACCCGCGTCGTCGACGCGTAGCCATCCGCGGGTCTCACGGCCGGACATCACCATCGGCCGGGTGTGCGGGTACTCGAGGAGGCTCTCGGTCTCCTCGGGTGCGACGCGAACCATGATCCCGCCCTTGCCGCTGGCTGCGACGGCCATGTTGCCGTTGATCAAGAAGGCCAGCCCGCCGAACATGGTCTTCTCGTCGAGGCCGCACTCGGTCGCCAGCAGAGCGCGGATGCGGTAGGCCAGTTCCTCGTCGTACGCCACCGGTCCAGGCTATTCGGCTTCGGTCACGATCCGGGACTTGGCAAGGAACTTACTGCGCAGTAAGGTACTGCCATGGCGATCAACCTGGAGCTCCCGAAGAAGTTCGATTCGACGGTCGAGCGCACCCACATGGCTGCCGAGCACCTCTTCCGGCCGATCTCGCGCAAGTACGACCAGGCCGAGCACGAGTATCCGGTCGAGCTCGACGAGCTGGCGAAGCTCGCCAAGCAGGGCCGATCGTCGGAGAAGTCGGACGACACCGAGAAGCCGGCGTCCGACGCGCCGTCGGTGAACGGCGCCAACATGCGCGGTCTCCTCTCCGCGCTCGAGATGAGCTGGGGCGACGTCGGCCTGCTGCTCTCCATCCCGGGCCAGGGTCTCGGCAACGCGGCGATCGCGGCGGTTGCCAATCCCGAGCAACTCGAGCGTTTCGGCGACGTGTGGGCGGCAATGGCCATCACCGAGCCGAGCTTCGGCTCGGACTCGGCGGCGGTGTCGACGACCGCGACGCTCGACGGCGACGAGTACATCCTGAACGGCGAGAAGATCTTCGTGACCGCGGGCTCGCGGGCCAACCACGTCGTCGTGTGGGCGACCATCGACAAGAGCGTCGGACGCGCGGCCATCAAGAGTTTCGTCGTCCCGATGACCACCGACGGTGTCACCATCGCCCGTCTCGAACACAAGCTGGGCATCAAGGCGTCCGACACGGCGGTCATCCGGTTCGAGAATGCGCGGGTGCCTGCCGAGAACCTCCTGGGCTCGCCGGAGATCGACACCAAGAAGGCCTTCGGCGGGGTCATGCAGACCTTCGACAACACCCGCCCGGTCGTCGCCGCGATGGCCATCGGGCTCGGTCGCGCGTCCCTCGAGGAGTTGCGGCGGATGGTGGAGGAAGCCGGTCACGAGATCGACTACGACCGCCCCGCCTCATCGCAGCACGCCACCGTCGCCGAGTTCATCAGGCTCGAATCCGATTGGGAGGCATCGTGGTTGCACACGGTGCGGGCGGCCTGGATGGCCGACAACAATCAGCCGAACTCGACCGAGGCCTCGATGTCGAAGGCGAAGGCCGGCCGTACCGTCACCGACATCACCAACAAGACAGTCGAAGTCGGCGCCACCGCAGGCTATTCCGAGACCTCGCTGGTGGAGAAGTGGGCGCGCGACTCGAAGATCCTCGACATCTTCGAGGGCACACAGCAGATCCAGCAGCTGATCATCGCCCGACGCGTGTTGGGTAAGACCTCAACCGATTTGAAGTAGTTGGGCACGATTCGCGAAGGCTAAAGCGACAATACGGCACATCCGGGTCGGTCAGATGTGACGATGGGGGAGCAGAGGGGCCCAGACCGGCGCCCTGACCGATAACCCCGTCCATCGGAGGTGGTGTGGGATGACCGCACCCGAGAACATCACGATCGACCCGTCCCTGATCGACCTGTACAAGGACCTGCACCGCAATCCGGAGCTCGGTTTCCGGGAGGTCCGGACCTCGTCGATCGTGGTGGATCGTCTCCGGTCTGCGGGGTTCGACGTCCTCACCGAGGTCGGGAAGACCGGCGTCGTCGGGGTCCTGCGCAACGGGGACGGTCCGATCGTCGCGTCGCGGGCCGACATGGATGCACTCCCCGTGCGGGAGGACACCGGTCTCGACTACGCCAGCACCGCCACCGCGACCGATGAGGACGGCAAGACGGTTCCGGTCGCCCACGCGTGCGGACACGATCTGCACACCACGTGCCTGCTGGGTGCGGCGGCGATGCTGGCCGATGAGGCCTCGACGTGGTCGGGCACCCTGGTCGTCGTGTTCCAGCCCGCGGAGGAACTGGGGGCCGGCGCGCAGGCGATGGTCGACGATGGCCTGTGGGATCGCGTTCCGGTGCCGGAAGTCGTCATCGGGCAACATGTGTCACCGCTCCCGGCAGGGAAGATCGCCGGTCACGCGGGTGCGTCGTATGCGGCGTCGGATTCCTTGCGGATACGACTCGTGGGTCGGGGCGCGCACGGGTCGATGCCGGAAGCGTCCGTCGACCCGATCGTGCTGGCGGCCTCGACGGTGCTGCGATTGCAGACGGTGATCTCACGTGAGATCCCGAGCACCGCCACCGCGGTCCTGACCGTGGGATCCATCCACGCCGGCGATGCCGCGAATGTCATTCCGGGCGAGGCGGAGCTACAGCTGAACATCCGCAGCTACGACGAGACCGTGCGGCGTCGAATCCTGGACAGCGTGGAGCGCATCGTGCGCGGGGAGGCTGCTGCATCGGGCGCGCCGGGAGAGCCGACCATCACCGAGATCGAGCGCTTCCCGGTGGTGACGAACGACTCCACCGCGCTCTCCACGACGCTCGGCGCGTTCGCGGAGTGGCTGGGTCCGGACAACATCCTCGATCCGGGCGCGGGGGCGGGGAGCGAGGATGTGGGGGTCCTGGCGACGAGCTGCGGCGCGCCGCTCTCGTACTGGCTGCTCGGTGGCGCGGATCCGGCCCTGTTCACGACGGGCGACATGACGGATCCGGCGTTGCTGAAGGTGCCGTCGAATCACTCACCGCACTATGCGCCGGTCATCGACCCCACGCTTTCGATCGGGGTGCGGGCGCAGGTCGTCGCAGCGCGGACCTGGCTGGGACGGGCCGCCTGACCGGATCGCCCTGCTCGGCGTCTCAGATCTGGCTGACAAGCCAGCGGGCGATGACGGCCGCGGTATCGCGGTCGGTGGCCACGCCCGCATGTCCGGTGAACCGGTCGGCGTACGTCACGCGCACTCCGGCACGCCGGTAGTCCCGCGCCAAACCGGACACCAGCAATTGCGGCGACACGGTGTCGACGGTGCCCGAGTCGATCCGAACCGGAAGGTCGGGTGAGAAGCGAAGTCGCGCGACATCGTTGGAGCGCAGGATGGTCGTCAGTGCCTGCTTCATCTCGTCGCCGCGGGGGCCGAGGAGTTGAGCCGGTGCCAGACCGCCGAAGGAGTCCGGTGCCGTTAGGTCCGCGTAGCAGCGGGTCTCCACCTGCGGCCGGAGTGCGCGTGCCGCATTGCTGAGCCCGCCGTTGTCCATCAGTTCGTCGAATGCGGGATCCGCTGCGGCGGCGCCGCTTCCGATCAGCGCGGCCAACCCCATGAGTTCGTTGACAGCCGGTCCGGCCACCGGGACGTGGGATGCGGCGTCGAGCAGGTCGGCCACCTGCGTCGGCGGTGCCAGCGCCGACACCGCGCGCAGCCGTAGACGTCCCCACTCCGACGACGGGCGGGCAGCGGCCGCCAGGGCGGCGACGGCGCCCTCCGAGTGGCCCGCGACGACGACGTCACGACCGATGCGTGCGTCGTGATCGGCCGTGGCGAGCGCCATGTCGATCGTCGACCGCGCGAGTGAATCCCCGATGAGGTAGGGATGCGGTCCCGGCTCGCCGATTCCCTCGAAGTCCGGTCGGGCGACGACGAATCCGGCGTCGAGCAGGCGCGAGACGATGGCGTCACCGGAGACCATGCGAGGCAGTTCGGGGTGCCCGGCGTGTGCCGCGGAGGGAGCACAGTCGTCGGCGGCGCCCACTGTCATGTGGTTCCAGACGGCAAGAGGCCAGCCCCCGGCCGGGGGCGGTGTCGACGGTGTGAGCAGGGTACCGGACATCACCGTGGGCACTCCGCGCACGGATGTCGAGGTGTATCGCACGCGCAGCGTCGAATCGGCTTGGGGCAGAGCGACAGTCCGGTCGTCCACACTCTCGGTGTCGATGATGCGGGGGACCACGCGCTGCACAGCCGGTGACTCCCCGGTCGGCGTCGCCCACGACGGCCCGGCGCCCGCGAGGACTGCGGCACAGGCCATCCCGGCGGCGAGGAATCCGCTGGCCAGGCGTCGTCCGCCGGCTCGTCTCGTAGGCCGCGGGTGAGAAGTCGGCACCGTCACTCCAGCAGCGTAACCGCCACGGTCACCACGCGTGACGAGCCGAGCCGATCATCGCAACAGGCGTTCCCGCAGCGTCGCTTCGCGCGCCAGGCGTTCGGTGTCGCGGCGCCGGCGCTCGGCCATGATCGCCGACAACACGTCCTCGAACGGTGCGCCGGCTGGGGGAGCGGGGGCGACGAACGGCGCGACGCCGAACACGATCCGACGGGCGGCGTGCGCCCGCGGTTCGGGTTTCATGCCGTGCCGGCCGTTGAGGAACTGGCGGATGATCACGGCGAGGGGGTCGGGGAGTGCGGCCATGTCGGCCGAGACGGCCCACGACGTCAGGCCCGGCGGCATGTCGATGGGTGCCGGGTCGACCAGCCGATGGCGGTCGCGGATCACGTAGGTCCCGGCGAGCAGATCACCCAGGCGCTTGTTCCGGCGCGAGATCGCCGCCGAGATCAGCGCGGGGAGCCCGAGGCAGGCGTAGAGCTCGACGAAGCCGATCAGGGCGCGGGTCAGCGAGTGTCGGAAGCCCGTCGGCCCGGCGTCGTCCCGGACCGTCCGCAGGCCGAGGGCGAGATGCCCCACGGACTTTCCCGGCGTCAATGTCTCCAGCAGTGTCGGGAGCGCGACGACGGCGACGATCGGGATCAGCGTGTTGATGGTTCCCCGCCATGCCTCGCTCACCTCGCCGGCGACCTTGAACGACAACCACCACAGGAACAACCACAGTCCGAACCCCAGCAGGACGTCGATGATGCCGGAGAGAATCCGGTAGCCGAGGTTCGCGGGAGGCAGTGCGAGTGCGACCGCTTCGCCGGAGACGAGGTCGTCGCGTCCGACGCCGACCGTCGTCGTGGCGCCGGCACCCCAGGCCACCGGGCCGGGACGACCGGCGACGGGCGCACCGGGGACCGCGGGCGGTCGCGGCGGCACGGGATGAGACATCACGCCTCACCCTACGACGCGGAACCGGGCGACGGCGCCGGGAACACACAGCGCCGACGTCCGCTGAATGACACGCGTAGCGGACGCGAGAATGCCGGATACGCTGGCCGCGTGGACCTCGACGCCTATGTCTCCGCGCACCGCGCGACGTGGGAGCGGCTCGACGCGCTCTCGCGACGCCGCCGACTCACCGGTGCCGAGGCCGACGAGATGATCGACACCTACCAGCGGGTGGCCACCCACCTGTCGGTCATCCGCTCGACCGCCCCCGATGCGTCGCTCGTCGCATACCTGTCGGCACTGCTCGCTCGCGCCCGCGGTCGTGCGACCGGTACCCGGGTCAACACGCCGGCAACGATCATCGAGTTCTTCACCAGGTCGTTCCCCGCCGCCTTGTACCGGATGCGCTGGTGGTGGCTCTCGGTGATGGGCGGGTCGCTCGGGGCAGCGGTGATCATGACGTGGTGGGTTCTGGCCCATCCGCGGATCGAGAGCTCGTTCGCATCACCCGGCGAGATCGAGAGACTAGTCACCAACGATTTCGAGAGCTATTACAGCGAATACGAGGCGACGTCGTTCGCCGCGCGCGTGTGGACCAACAACTTCTGGCTCGCCGCACTGTGTATCGCGTTGGGCGTGTTCGGCTTCCCGGTGGTCTGGATGCTCTACACGAATGTGCTGAACCTGGTGGTCGTGGCGTCGATCATGATCCGTCACGGTCGTGGCGACCTGTTCTTCGGCCTGATCCTGCCGCACGGGATGCTCGAGTTGACCTGTCTGTTCGTCGCCGCGGGAGTGGGGCTGCGGATCTTCTGGGCCTGGGTGTCCCCGGGAAATCGGACGCGTGCAACGGCTCTCGGGGAAGAGGGCCGGGCGGCGATCGGCGTGGCACTGGGTCTGGTCGTCGTGCTGTTGCTGTGCGGGGTGATCGAGGCGTTCGTCACGCCGTCCCCGCTGCCGACCTGGGCGCGCATCGGGATCGGCGTGACGGCCTGGTCACTGTTCATGGCGTACGTCTTCGTCGCGGGCCGGCGCGCGTACGAGTACGGCGACACGGGTGATCTCGCAGAGGCCGACCGCGGACTGACCGCACCGACGGTGCGATGACCCCTCTCGGGGTTCGGTCGCACCGAGTCGACGCTTACGATCTCCGGAAGAGTCGACGACGACGAAAGGGAACACTCTGATGGCCACTCGCAAGGGATCACTGGACGCTGTCTCGCTGCTGGGCGGGGGACTCGCCGCCACCGGCGTCGCGCACTTCGTGGTACCGCAGGCGTTCGCCCCGATCACCGCCCCGGTGTTCCCCGACGACACCACCACCTGGACCTACCGCAACGGTGCCTCCGAGACCGTCATCGGCCTCGCGCTGGTGTCCCCGCGGACCCGTCGCCTGGGTGTGGTCGGTCTGGTCGGCTACCTCGGTTTCCTCGGCTACCGGGCCGCGCTCGCGAAGAAGTGACTGCGGGCCGCGGTCAGTCCTGGGCGAACCGCTGCGCGAGCCACCCGCCGATCTCGGCCGCGGCCAGGCTGGCGTTCACCATCGCGACCGCATCCTCGGGGAAGCACGCCTGGTCGCCGGTGAGCTCGACGAACAGGGTGGGAACCCGGACACCCGGAGCTTGCGGAGGCGCGGCGTCTACTTCTGCTTCCTGAGGAGCGGCCGGAGCTTGCGGAGGGCGCGTCACCCCTGCTCCCTGAGGAGCGGCCGGAGCTTGCGGAGGGCGCGTCGCGAAGGGTCCGCCACGCATCTCACCAGGACCCTTCGTGAAGCTCGCTCCTCAGGGGGCGGGGTGACGTCGCAAGCTCGCTCCTCAGGGGGCGGGGTGACGCGAGTTCAGATCCGGCCGAACTCCGTCATCGCGTCGGCGAGCGTCATGCCGTCGCGGATCGCGGCGCGGACGTCGATCTCCTTGTCCGTCATGGTCTCAGCTGCCTCGAGCACGACGTCGACGATCCCGGCGGGAATGACCATGACCCCGTCGTCGTCACCGAGGACGAAGTCCCCGGGCTCGATGATGACCGGTTGTCCGGAGGCACCGGGCAGGGTGACGGGTTGCTGCCACGCGTCGACGCGCCAACGGCCACTGGTCTGGACTGCGGCCGGGTAGCGGGAGAACGTCGTGAAACCGAGCTCGTGGAGCCATTTCCGATCGCGCACACCGCCGTCGAGCACTGCACCGGGTGAACCCCGCTGCATCATCCCGATCGCGACGAGTTCACCGAAATAGCAGACGCCGCTCCCGTTCCCCTGCCACACGGAGACCTCGTCCGGGCCGATCTGAGTGCACGCCTGCGCTTTCAGCGGGTCTCGTCCCGGGGTGTCGCTCATCGCGCCCGAGATGGTGAACGCCCACCCGGCCAGACGCTCGCGCCCGGCCACACACGTGACGTCGGTGGCGAGCGCCTGGTGACGGTGGCCGAGGTCGTCGAGGACGTCGGCGACATTCGCGACGTCCACGGCGAGGAACCGGGAACGGATGAGAGCGCGGTCGGTGGCGGTGCGCATTGTCGTCAGACTTTCGGTGAGAGCGGGCGGAACAGTGGGATGTACTGCGTCGGATCACGTGTCCTGGCGCGTTCGCATCCGCAGGCGGCGGAACGCGGTGAACAGGACGACGGCGGCGAGGACGCCGTAGAGGACCCAGGTGATCGCGCTGCCGACCAGTACGCTCGGATCGCCGCCGCTCGACATCATCGCGTTGCGCAGGCTGGTCTCGGCGAGCGGGCCGAGGACGACGCCGATCATGACCGGGGCGAGCGGGAAACCATAGCGGCGCAACAGATATCCGACGAAGGCGATGGCGATGACCAGGATGAGGTCGGTGATCGCGGCCGAGGTCGCATAGACACCGAGGACGCAGAACACCGCGATCCCCGCGTAGAGGTAGTGCCTGGGGATCAGCAGCAGCTTCGCCCAGATGGCGGCGAACGGCATGTTGAGGATCAGCAGCATGACCAGTCCGATGAACAGGCTGGCGATGAGTGTCCAGACGAGGTCGGCGTTGCGCTCGAAGAGCAGGGGGCCGGGCTGTAGGCCGTACTGCTGGAACGCGGCCAGCATGATCGCCGCGGTGGCGGACGTGGGGAGGCCCATCGCGAGCAGGGCTCCCATCGCGGTGCCCGACGTCGCGTTGCCCGCCGCCTCCGGTCCGGCGACGCCGCGGATGGCGCCCTGTCCGAACTGGGGATCGGGTCGCTTGCGGTCGAGACGTCGCTCGGTTCCGTAGGCGAGGAACGTGGGCACCTCCGCGCCGCCGACCGGGATGACGCCGAAGGGAACACCGAAACCGGTGCCGCGCAACCACGCCGGGAGCGCCTCACGGAACTCGGCGCGCTTGAGGAAGGGCCGTCCGATGACGGCGTCCGCGTCCGGGGCACGCGTGCGGTGGATGCGGGAGGCCACGTAGAGGACCTCACCCAGGGCCAGGGTGCCGACGGTGATCACGATGATGCTGATCCCGTCGAACAACTCGGGCGCGCCCATGGTGAAACGCTGCGTGCCCGAGATCCCGTCGATCCCGACGACCGCGAGGATCAGACCGATGAGCAGGCCCGTCAGGCCCTTGATGACGGAGTCGGAGACGACCGAGGCGATCGCGATGAACGCGAAGACGGCGAGGGCGAAGTACTCGGCGGGACCGAACTGGATGGCGAGATCGGCGAGCTTGGGTGCGAAGAACACGACGATGGTCGTCGCGATCATCCCGCCGATGAAGGCACCGATGGCAGCGGTGGCGAGTGCCTGCGCGGCCCGCCCCCGCTTGGCCATCCGGTGTCCTTCGAATGATGTCGCGATGGCGGTGGACCCGCCGGGCGTGTTCATCAGGATGCCCATGGTCGAGTCACCGAACAGACCGCCGAAGTACACGCCGGCGAACATGATGAACGCGGCGGTGGGGTCGAGGGTGAAGGTGACCGGCAGCAACAGCGCGACGGCCATCGCCGAACCGAGCCCCGGAAGCACACCCACCGCGGTGCCGAGCAACGCGCCGATGAAGACCCAGAGCAGGTTCATCGGGGTGAGCGCTTGCGAGAAGCCCTCCAGCAGAAGTGAGACGTTGTCCATCAGAACAGCCCTCCCAGGATGCCGGCGGGCAGATTCAGCCCGAGGCCCGCCGAGAAGAACGCCTGCACCGCACAGGAGACGACGAGTGACACCCCGATGTCGAGGATCGGGCGCGTGGAACCCATTGCGTGGGCGACGATCCAGAACAACAGTGCGGCGGACAGGATCCAGCCGAGGGGGATCAGCAGCACGGTGAACGCGATGAGTCCGGCGAGGACGAGACCCATTGCACGCCAATCGCTCTGCGTGCGCCACCGGCCGGTCGCCGGTGGCACGATGTCGGGATCGGGCTCGTCGGGGTGACGGAGCGTCTGGACGGTGAGGAGACCGGCGACGAGGTAGGCGCAGATCGTCAGGATGATCGGGAAGAACGCCGGTCCGGGAGTGGCTGCGCTGCCTGGGATGTCCATGCCGATGATGCCGGCGGTCAGGTAGACGGCGAGCGCCAGCATCAGACACGCGGCGACCAGGCCGCTTCGTCCGGTGAGCGGTCGGCGCTCGCGGTCCGGACCGTCGTCGAGCGGCGGGCCGGCGGACTGGGCCGCTACGTTGTCAGTCGTCATGGTGGGCTGCCTTCACTGCCAGTACCGGGACCTCGGCGTCGATGAGGATGCGCTGCGCGTTCGAACCGAGTAGGAGCTTCCCCACCCGAGATCGTCGGCGCAGGCCGACGACGATGAGATCGGCGGACAACTCCTCGGAGACGTCGATGAGTTCGGCGGCCGGATCGGAATCCTCGCGACGATGGCCGAGCCAGCGAATCGCGATGTCGTCGACCGCGTTTCCGGCACGGGCGAAGTCGGGCTCGGTGATTCCGCCGTCGTCGTCGACCGCGGGGGTGTCCATGTCGAAGGCGATCAGTTGAGAGGTCTCGCTGCGCGCGAGGCGCCGGCCGTGCTCGAGCGCCGCCCGACCTTCGGGGGTGTGGGCGAAGGCGACAAGGATGGTCATGGTGTCTCCGTGATGTCGTGTGAGGCAGGGGTTGTGTGCAGTACGGGCCCGACTCAGGCGGGTCAGTAGCCGAGATCGGCCCAGATGCCGCGGACGAATTCCGACTGCTGGTCGATGACCTCGGTGAATCCGTTCCCCAGGGTGAACGTGTCGGACCAGTTGTTGCGCTGCAGCGCATCTCGCCACTCGGGTGACTCGACGACCTCGGTGACGATCGCCTCGAGTTCGGTTCGCTGCTCATCGGTGATGCCCGGCGGTGCGACCACTCCGCGCCAATTGGTGAGGGTGACGTCGTGACCCAGTTCGGACAAGGTCGGCAGGTCGATGCCCGGGACCGGAGCGGGAGCCGAGATCGCCAGCGCGCGCAGGTTTCCGGCGGTGATCTGGTCGACGAAGTCCTCGTAACCGCTGACCGAGGCCTTGATGGTCCCGGACATCAGCGAGGTCGCGAGTTCGCCGCCGCCCGAGTAGGCGATGTAGTTGACCGCTGCGGGGTCCACGCCGTTCTCGCGGGCCATCTGGCTGATGATCATCTGATCGACGCTGCCCAGCGACCCGCCCCCGAACGTGAATCCCTTCGGGTCCTTCTTCCACGCGGCCAGCAGCTCGTCGACGCTGGTGATCGGGGAATCCGCCGGGACGACGACCACGTCGTAGTCGTCGGCGAGGCGTGCGATCGGGGTGACGTCGCCGAGATCCACATCGGACCCGTTGATGTTGATCGCGCCCAGCATCGTGATGCCCATGACCATGATCGTGGTGGCGTCGCCGGACATCCCGGCGAACTGGCTGAGTCCGATGGTGCCGCCGGCGCCGGGGATGTTCACGACCTGCGAGTTGTTGACGATGTTCTGCGCGCGCAGCGCCTGCTGCATCTCACGCGCCGCACCGTCCCAGCCGCCACCCGCGGCGGCGGGCGCGATCAGAGTCAGTTGCGACCGTGCGTCGGCGCCGCCCTCGCTCCCGGCCGCGTCGATGATCCCGACGGCGACGATCGCCGCGGCCACCAGTGCGCCGAGAGCCTTGACGAGGGTGGGTAGACGCCTCGGTGTGGACGGTGGCGGTGATGTCTCGGCCGGTTCGTCGGCACCGGAGGGTGCGGTCATGCGGTCCTCGTTTTCGGTCGGGGTCGGATGCCGAGGCCGAGTGCTGGCGGCATTGTCTGGCTCGATTCTGAGGCGGATGTGAGGACGACCACATCGGTGGTCATCTCAGAAGTGTTGGCGTAACGGGCATCACAATCACGCTTTGGCGCATAAGTATCGTTTTGCGCTTTTCGCGCTCTCTGGTGATGTCGGGGGTCGGTGTCTTGTCGGGCCGACTCAACGGCACCGGAGGGTGTGGTCATTCGGTCTTCATTCTCGGTCGGCGACGCGCATGGTTATAGATTATAACCTATGACAGTGATGCAGACCACAGTGCCCTGACCGGTGGTGCGGCTCGTCAGCCGGCGACAGGATCCTCGGCGAGCGCGTCGATGGCGCGACGCCCCAGGCTGTTGGCAATGTGTTCGCGCATCACCGCGTCCGCGCGGTCGGCGTCGCCGTCGGCGACGGCCGCCATGATCGCCTGGTGCTCGGCGGTGACCCGCGACCGGTCGCCGGGAGTGTCACCTCGGTGGGAGAGGCCGATGACCCGGTAGCGATCCGCTTTGTCCCAGAGCCGTTCGAGGATGTCGATCAGGACGGGATTGCCCGACGCGCGGTACACCGAACGATGGAATTCCCGGTGTCGGACAAGGGCGTCGAGATCGGATGCGCTGGCGATGGGTGACAGGCGATCGAAGGCGTCGCTGATGGCTGCGATGTCGGCCGCTGTCCGTGTCCGTGCGGCGAGCGCCGCCGCGAGCGGATCGAGATTCTCGCGCACCTGATAAAGGTTCCGCGCCTCGTCGGCGGACACCGGGGTCACCCGAGCATCTCGGTGAGCCTCGAGTTCGACCATGCCCTCGGCGGACAGCCGGCGGATCGCCTCGCGAAGAGGGGTCGTGCTGACGCCGATCTCAGCCGCGAGTCTCGCCTGGGGGATCACCGCGCCGGCCGGCAGAACGCCGGTGAGGATCCGTCGCTGGAGTTCGACGTATGCGTAGTCGTTCTTGGTGAACATCCCGCCGGGTGTCGTCATGGCGGGCCTCCCGGCAGTGGTCATGGGTGTCGACGTCCGGCGCTGACCGGACGCGGAAATGATAGCATCGGTGGTGCAAGTTATAGGTTATAACCTATGCTGGTCGCATGAGTAGAGCTGATCACCGCGGTCGGTCCGATCTGCCGGTGGTCGACGTCGTGCGGCGGGTCGGGGCCGGCGTGTACCGACAGTGGCCCACGGTGATCCGCCTACTCGCCGAGAACGTGAGTCGCCATGCCGACGCCGAGACGCGTGACCGAGCGCTCGATGACATGGCTCGGTGGCTCCGTGCCGGCACCAGCGATGCCGAGATCCCCTACGTGCCGGGCCGGTTGCTGATGCACGACACCACCAGCACGCCTGCCCTGGTCGACATCGCCGCGATGCGGGACGCGGTTGCCGCCCGGGGTGGGGATCCGACGGCGTTGAGCCCGCGCCTGCCGGTGGAGGTGTCGGTGGACCATTCCCTCGCGGTCGAGTCGTTCGGGCGTCGCGATGCCGCCGTCGTCAACCTCGCCCACGACATGCGCCGCAACGCGGAACGGTATCGCTTTCTGGCCTGGGCGTCGAAGACGATGGACACCGTGCACATCAACCCGCCGGGCACCGGGATCATGCACACGATCAATCTCGAACAACTCGCCACCGTGGTGACGGTGGAGACGGTCGACGGCGTCGACCACGCCGTTCCCGACATGATGCTCGGCACCGACAGTCACACGCCCATGATCAACGGACTCGGCGTACTGGGTTGGGGCATAGGAGGTTTGGAGGCCGAGACAGTGATGTTCGGCATGCCGACCACGTTGCGGATCCCCGAGGTGGTCGGCGTGCGCCTCACCGGGGCGCTCCCCGCGGGCGTGCTGGCCACGGATCTCGCGCTGGTGGTCACCCACCGTCTGCGCGAGATCGGGGTCACTGGAGAGTTCGTCGAGTTCTTCGGCCCGGGCGTATCGGCACTGACGGTCGGTGAGCGGGCGGTGATCGCCAACATGGCGCCGGAATACGGTGCCACCACCGGCTTCTTCCCCGTCGACGCACAGACCGTCGACTACCTGGCCGGCACCGGACGTTCGGCAGAGCACTGCGATCTCGTCGAGTCGGTGACACGACGTCTCGGGCTCTGGTTCGACCCCGACGCCGTACCGCGATTCACCCGCACGGTCGACATCGACCTGGACGCCGTGGTCCCCTCGGTGGCCGGTCCGCGCCGACCGCAGGATCTCGTGCCGCTGACCGATCTGCCGGCGACCTTCCGCGCCGAGGAACCTTCGGGGTGTGACGACGACACCGACATGCCCGCCTTCCCGATCGCCGTCGCGTCGATCACGAGCTGTACCAACACTTCCGATCCGCGCCTCCTCATCGCCGCGGGCCTCGTCGCCCGCCGCGCACGGGAGCGAGGGATGCGGGTGCCGGGGTATGTGAAGACCTCCCTCGCGCCGGGTTCACCCTCTGCTGCCGGCGTGCTCGAACGAGCCGGTCTCGTCGACGACCTGTCCGCCGTCGGGTTCGACATCGTCGGATTCGGTTGTGCCACCTGCATCGGCAACTCGGGTCCGTTGCCGGCGGAGATCACCGCGGTGGCCGAGGCGCGTACGCGGAAACCGGTGGCGGTCCTCAGCGGCAACCGCAACTTCCCCGGCCGCGTCCACCCGGACCTCGAACTGGGTCTGCTGATGTCGCCGCCGATGGTGATCGTCTTCGCGCTCGCGGGTGATGCGGCCATGGATCCCAGTTCGGAACCGATCGGCGTCGACGCCGACGGACGCGACGTGATGCTCGCTGATCTGTGGCCCGCCCCGGAGGAGGTCGACGCGCTCACCGATGCAGCGCGGCGTCCGCGCGATGTCGTCGACGACTTCGTCTCGGCGTCCCGCAATCCCGCTTGGGAAGCACTCGATGTGCCGGATGGGCCGCTGTTTCCCTGGGACCCGTCGTCGACGGCCCTGCGGCGTCCTCCTTTTGCCGATGACGGCTACGCGCACACGGTGCTCGGCGAGTACACCGCGGATCCCTTGCTCGTGCTCGGCGACGACATCACCACCGACCACATCTCCCCGGCCGGGGCGATCAAACCGAACAGTCCGACCGGTCGATACCTCGTGGAGCGGGGTGAGACCCCGGACGACCTCAACGTCTACGCGTCCCGCCGTGGCAACTGGGAAGCCATGCTGCGGGGCGGATTCCAGAACAAGAACGTCCGCAACGCGCTCGCGCCGAACGCCGCCCCCGCACACACGATCCATGCCCCTACGGGCGATCTCATGTCCCTCCCGGAGGCCGCCGACCGGTACGCCGACGACGGCGACGCGGTGGTGATCGTGGCCGGGGAACGGTACGGCATGGGCAGTTCGCGCGACTGGGCGGCGAAGCTGGTGCGTCTACTCGGAGTGCGGGCCGTGCTCGCGCGCAGTTTCGAACGTATCCACCGGTCCAATCTGATCGGAGTCGGCGTCCTGCCGTTGCTCATCCCCGCTCACGTGGACGGCGGCCTGCAGGACCTCCGGCCGGGAGACCGGCTGCACATCGTCGGCACCGCCGATGCCGTCGACCGCCGGACGGTGGCGGTCGTGGTCCGGCGGGTCGACGGGACCCAGTTCCGCTTCGACGCCGAGGTCGCCGCGGAGACCGATCTGGACCGTAGGCTCCTCCGACGCGGCGGGGTCATCCCGAGCATTCTGGACGAACAGCTCACGAGCTGACCTTGCCGACCCGACGGCCGGCACCCCCAGCTGCCAGCGAACTCACAGTGATCCGTCAACCCCCTCATAACCTGCGGGTTCACTCTCGGAGCATGAAGAAGAACAAGCACATCACCTCGGTCCCGCTCGTCGTCCTCGAGCACCCCGCAGCCATCGACCACGCGTACGACCTGTTCCGACGCGACATCCCGTTGGCCGTCGTCAGCAGCCAGTACTCCGCGGTCCTACCGTTCATGCTCGGCAACAACGGGCACACTGCGGCACTCGTCGCCGACGTCGACGACCCGAACCAGCTCGCCGAGGCGATCGTGATCATCGAACGACGCTTCGGCCGGGTTGACTCGGTCATTCGCTACGCGGCCGACATCCCGGCGGTGGCGGTGTAAGTCGCGGAAGCGATGTCAGGTCGGCAGTGGGTTGTCGAGGCAATCCTGACTTTCGCCGTCCTACTCCGCTTCGTGCTGTTTCCGGTTGCGGGCACGCTCGCCGACGCGCCAGTTTCGCGGCGAGCCGGGTGGTGGTGGTGGTCCGCCGCGGAATGGTTTCTGACGCAATGGTGTGGGGAAGGGCATTGCCTGCATGGCGTGTTCGAACCGGATGTGCGCGTCCTTCGGAAACGGGCCTTCCGGGATCGTGACGCCTTCGCGTGTGACGAACTGGGTCGACAGCCGCATCCTGATATCGCTCGTCGATCTTCTTGAGCAGGTGGCCCACTCGGCACTTCGCTCCGCGGGCAGATTGCCTCGGCGGTAGCCGGCACGACGGTTCGTGCCCCTGGTACGAGTGCTGCTGGCAGGGAACGGGGTTCGCGTGCCGTACGCGGGCGTTGATGCCTTACTGACACCGCCATCTTGATACATCTGATGCAATATGCAATCGGGCTACCTGAACATTGGACTTACTACTGGAACTCGAACACCACTGGGGTGGAGTACGATTCGACACCAAGTGACATAACGCTATGGAGTCACGAACTGGGCGTGCCTATGTATGTGGGAGCCGACGTCCGAGTAGTCAGGGTTGGGCGTCGTGTTCGGGCCAGATCACCTAGGCCGCGGTTTGTCGGTACGGAACCTCTTTGACGAGGGATGTCGCAAACGTCGCGTGCCAATGGCGATCGTGGCGGTTGCAACCCCGACTACGAAGCCGACCACGGGAAACGTTAGGTACGTCGGACTGAGATCCCATAGTGGCGGCGCGCCGTGCACCAGCGGGTGGCCGTCGAGGTTGTTGTAGTCGATCGAGGGTGGTCCATCGGCGTTGATAAACCCGATCCTGGGCTGCTCCCGCTGAGCGAACACTGCACCGGCCAGACCTGTGAGCGCACCGACGACGCCGCACCCCAGCACCGCTGCGGCGGCCCTTAGGCGGGCACTGAGACCTCGCACGCAACGCCCGACCAGAATCCCGACGATGAGTCCGGTAGCTAAACCCATAGCGGGTAACAGCGCGAAAGCCGGCCACCATGTCGGCCCGGTCACCCACTCCAGTGAGTTGACCACAAGCATGTACCCAATTTTGCCTTCTGGCACCTGCGGCGGGGCGGTATCGAAGATCAGACGCGGAACGGTGTAGCGCCATCCAACGGCCGCTAGAACGCCCAGTGCGAGGCCAAGCGCCGCGAACGGAACCGAGAACCGCAATGCGGTCGGCACTGACGATCCACTTGCGTCTTGATTCACTGACGGAACGTAGCGCGTCTGGGGTGAGTTGTTCCGGCGGGCGCCACATCCGGGTGCCGCCGAGAGCGTCCTGGGCCGTCGGACTGTGACGCTGGCGGAGGTGCCTGCGCGATACCGCTACCGTCCCTCTGCGGGCCGGTAGGCAACTATAGGCCTCGACTGGCGGCCGATGCCGTCGCGGTGTGGCTGTTAGAGCGTGTATTTCGGTGACAACGGGTGTGAGGAAAGGACGCCGTCTACTGCTTGATCGAAAAGCTCACCGAAGGTGAGGTTCCCTTCTGTGAGGTTGGTGACTACCAACCACAGTTCTTCGACGCGAAACCGAAACGTCCGGCCGGATTTCGACGCCATGTCCACAGCGGCGAACGTCACCGGTTTGCGCCCAGAAAACGTCTCGGAGTCGGCGAGAGCTGCCACCCTGGGGAGGTCTTCGGACTCTGCGTTCGCAATGTCGGCAGGCGTAGCACCCTCGTAGGTAGTGCTGTTGATGAACAGGGCCTCGATAGACAGGGGGCCTTCGGCACCGTCGAGGTAGATCGGTTCGGACGTTGCGAGCAGAATGTTCCGCCAGGTGTCTTCGACGGTGGAGAAGTCTGTCCTGATGACTACCGCGCCACTGGGCGAGGGCGGAACGTACAACGTCACGAGCGCATCTCCTACAGGGTGTGTGCGATGGACTCGTGCGGATGCTAGACGCAGCTATGGCGCCGAATAGGGCAGCGGGGCCGCCGCCTCGGCCCTATGTCAAGTTTACTTGACATATTATCTATTATCGGCACGGGAAATGTGCTGGGGGGAAATCGGTATCGTTGCCGAATGTCATAACCGGCGCTGACGGCGCTGACAGAGGATGCACTTGTGGGCGCCGTGTCGACCTCGGCGAGGAAGCAGAGCAAGTTCTGCACTTCGTTGGTGACGGGACATGACTTCTGGTTGTCCGAAAGGTACATCGCATACTCGGCGCGAATGAACGCATGGGTCACGTGCCAGCGGCGAGACTTTGAGGTTGGGCGGGATGCCTGCGGGCCGCCGATACACGCGTTGAGTGTCGCCCGGCAATCCGTGTCGGTGTGCCCAGCAGTGGGGCGGCGTCTCGACGAGTTGTGCCGTTCACAGGTCGTTCGATGTGTCGAGGTAATGGGTGTCGCAGGATCACGATCCTGTGATGGCGCGTGCGGCAACGGATTTTCCACTTACAGCGGGAGCTGGTGTACCGCCGGTGATCTAGGTCGTTTCGGGGCCTTTGGTGGCTGGTTTGTTCCAGGTGTAGATGCGGCGGGTGGTGGATTCGTCTTTGCGCCCGTTGTGGATTTCGGTTTCGTTGATGACGAGAGTGTCGATGTCGTCGAGGGTCAGCCGCGCCCAGAAGTCGAATTGGTCGTCGCCTTCCCAGGTGTGGGGGTCTTTTCTGAGTTCGGTGACCGAAGTGTTGCCGCTGTGGAGCTTGCAGTCGAGGGTAAACCGGTCGGGCAAGATCTTTGGGACAAACCACCAGTTGCCTCGCCATACGACGAAGGTGTCGCGGTAGAACACCCGGCCGAGTTTGCGTTTGGGGTACAGCTTCTTCGACCACCCAGACGGGTCGGTCTCGAACCCTGGGCCGGGCGGAGTTTGGCCAGGCCTGACTTGAACGACGGCGTTACCGTTACGCCAGACCACCGACCGATACTCCTGGCCGTTGAGGGTGACGAAGTAGCCTCCCGGCCGCAGTACTTCCGGCCGCGGAGTTGTGGCTGGTGTGAACGTCTGCTGTGTCGTCATGGTGTCACCCAATCGCCTGCTTCTGTGAGGGTGCGGAGGATGGTTTCGGTGCCGTCGGTGGCGATTTTCACCAGTTGCGCCCCTGCATCCATCGTAGCCTCGCGGAGGATGTATTCGGGGGTGATGTGGGTGGGGCTGGCGGTGAAGCCGGTGCCGGTGAAGGGGTATGTCCAGGGGGTGCCGGAGCCCCAGGGCAGAAGCCCTTCGATGCCGTCGAGGCCGCCGGGGGTGAGTAGCTGGTTGGTGAGGGGTCCGTTGGGGATGCGTCCGACGTCGGGGGTGGTGAATCGCAGTACGAAGGCCTCTAGCGGGCTGTGGTTGGAGCCGGGGTAGTTGAGAGCGAGTCCGTCGATGAGGCCGCCGGGTGTCTTGAGGTCGAGGACGTCCTCGAGCGCGGCGATCGACCCGCCGACTCCATTGAGTGGATACGAATCTGCGTCGGGTGTGACGTTGTTGAGGATGTTGGTGAGTTGGGGGCTCTGGGGTGGGAGTGCTTTTTGGAGTGGGGTGGTGGGAGTGAGGGG
>NZ_NGFO01000026.1 GCF_002149015.1 Gordonia lacunae
GGAGGGAGCCGCGCATCCCGGAGGTGTTGGAGTACACGCTCAGCGCGGCCGCGCCCAGCACCACCGCGTCCGAGGGTGCGATCCCGGGCCGCGTGGCGACGATCAGCGAGGCGAAGTGGTCGCTCAGCTGAACGAAATACTCTTTCATCACGCCGAGTTCGGCGGGCTGGAGGTGGCGTTGTTCGCGCCGCCACAGCGTCGAGACGTCTCGGTGGGCGGTGAGGTCGCCGAGGCCGTCGAGGAGGAGTGAGAGCTGGTCGTCCGGCGAGCTTCCGCGGAGTTCCGCGTCGGTCATGAGTTGCCCCACGAGCTCCACCTGGGTGGTCAGGGCCTGCGACAGGATGTCGTGCTTGCCGGGGAAATGCCGGTACACGGCCGGCCCGGTGAGACCGACGGCGGCGCCGATCTGCTCGATGCTGACGTTGCGGAACCCGGCGTCCTGGAAGAGTTTCGTGGCGGCGCGCACGATCTGCGCCGACCGGTGCCCGACGGACCTGGGCACCACCCCGTGGCCGCGCCGAACCATCCGGATCGGCTGGTCCGGATCAGACGGTGGTGGCGACGGCATCCCGGGTCCTGTTCCTCGGCGGTCCCTGCACCCTCTCACATCATCTCCGGCCCGGGCGCTGCGAATCCCCAGCCCCTCGTCGGGTGGTCTGGGCCGGGTGGTCTGGGCCGGGTGGTCGGGGTCCGGCGGGAACAGTTCGGTGCGCCGCGATGTTGAGGCGTCCGACGGCGCCACGGCTCGGCTGCCCGGCGCCCGCTGAACAGCAGACTCTCGAGAGGACGTTTCATGTCAGTGCAGGCACAGACCACCGACCGCGTCGACTTCTGGTTCGATCCGCTCTGCCCGTGGTGCTGGATCACCTCGCGCTGGATCCTGGAAGCCGAGCAGGTGCGCCCCATCGACGTGAACTTCCACATCATGAGTCTCGCCGTCCTCAACGAGGGCAAGGACATCCCGGAGGAGTACCGCGAGGGACTCAAGCACGCGTGGCGTCCCGTCCGCGTCATCGCCGCGGCTGCCGCACAGAAGGGTGACGAGATCCTCGCGCCGCTCTACACCGCGATGGGCACCCGGATCCACAACCAGGGCATCAAGGATCTCGACGAGGTCATCGCCGGTGCGCTCGAGGAGCTCGGCCTCGACGCCGCGCTCGCGGAGGCGGCCGACGGTACCGACTTCGACGAGACGATCCGCACGAGTCATCACGCGGGCATGGACAAGGTGGGCGACGACGTCGGCACGCCCACCATCCACGTCAACGACGTCGCCTTCTTCGGTCCGGTTCTGTCGCGCATCCCGCGCGGTGAGGACGCCGGCACGGTGTGGGACGGTGCGCGCGCGCTCGCGTCCTACCCCCACTTCTTCGAGCTCAAGCGCACCCGCAACGAGGACCCGCAGTTCGACTGATCGATTCGGTTGCGCGACAACGGTTCGACCAGGTCAGAAGCGCGGTGGGGGTTCGATGCCGTTGGGTAGTCCGCCGGGCGCCGGTGTGGCCGGGTGCGGTGGTGGCGGCACCGGCACCACGTTTCCGCTGCCGACACCCCGGACGATCTGGCGCGGACGCAACAGCATGGCCCCCGCCCGGGTCCGGTCGCGCAGGGCGGCCGCGCGCCAGGTCAGCACCGGATGCGACGACATCGCGTTGGTCAGGAAGGTGAAGAAGCCGCGCTCGTGGGTCGCCCGGTCGGCGAACTGGTCGAAGTCCACCGCCGAGAGCATGTATTTGCCCGCGGCCAGGACACCCATCGCCCCGGGCGCCCCACCGGGTCTGGCGTAGTACCCGTAGTTGTCGGCGCTGTACTCCTGAGCGCGTGACAACGCGGCGCCGAGAACCGGGATGTTCATGCCGACGATCGTCGAGAGCTGTCGCCAGTACGAGGTGTGTCCGGCGGCGATGTGACCGACCTCGTGCCCGATGATGAATTCGAGTGCCTGCGGGTCGCGGGCGGCGCCACCCACCTCGAACAGGTCGGAGTACACGACGACGAACCGCCGGAACCCGTGCCCGGAGGCGAACGCATTGATCGCCCCGTTGCCGAGGACGACGTAGGCGTCGGGCACGTATTCGAGTCCGAAGCGTGCGGCGGCCTCGACGACCATCCGGTGCCCGTCCGGGAACTGGGTCGGCGTCATCTGCACGCCGTTGACCCGCGGTGAGGCATAGGTCAGACCGCGGATCACGAAGAGCAGGAGCGGGAACAGCAGCGCACCCAGCAACAGCTGGTCGAGCGTGCCCAGCGCGACGAGCAGGATGATCGCCGCGTAGCCCACCACCGTCGCGAGGATCACCACGACGAGGGCGGGGATCTCCCAGGGATGCAGCCGGGGCCGCGCCGCGTAGTGCGCCGGACGCAGCCACCGCCGGGTGGGGTCGGCCGGAGCGGGCGGCGGCGGGTCGGCGACGCCGGGCACGTTCGGGATCGGCGCCCCGGCGACGCGTACGCCGCCGTTCGGCTCGTGGGGGATGGGCAGGGGCGTGTCCACGCTCTCAATCTATAGTGGCGCCATGCGTGTCTATCTCGGTGCCGACCATGCCGGATTCGAACTCAAGAACCAGATCGCCGATCATCTCGCGGCGGCCGGCCACGAGGTCGTGGACTGCGGAGCCCATGTGCTGGATCCCGCCGACGACTACCCGGCGTTCTGCATCGCCGCCGCGGCCCGCACCGTCGCCGACCCCGGCAGCCTGGGAATCGTGCTGGGCGGCAGCGGCAACGGCGAACAGATCGCCGCCAACAAGGTCCCCGGCGCGCGCTGCGCGCTCGCCTGGAGCGTCGAGACCGCACAGCTCGCCCGGCAGCACAACAACGCCCAGCTCATCGGCATCGGCGGCCGGATGCACAGCACCTCCGAGGCGCTCGCCATCGTCGACGCCTTCCTCGCCACCCCCTGGTCGGAGGAGGCCCGACACCAGCGCCGCATCGACATCCTCGCCGAGTACGAGCGCACCGGTGAGGCTCCCGAGGTACCGGGGGCCCCGGCCGAGTAGTCGCGGGCCGAGCCCGTGCCCGAGGGCCACACGCTTCATCGACTCGCACGCCGGCAGCAGCGTCTGTTCGGCGGGCAGCGGGTCCGCGTCAGCAGTCCGCAGGGACGTTTTGCCGACGGTGCGGCAGAGGTCGACGGATTGACCTTCCACGCCGCCGAGGCCTGGGGCAAACATCTCGTACATCGCTATCGGGATGGCCGCACCGAACGTCTGGTGCACATCCATCTCGGGCTCTACGGTGGCTTCACCGAACTCACGGTGCCCGTGCCCGCACCGGTGGGCCAGGTTCGACTCCGTATCGAGAGTGAGACCGCCGCAACGGACCTGCGCGGTCCGACGGCCTGTGAGATCTACCACCCCGCCGACCTCGAGACCCTGATCGCCCGGCTCGGTCCGGACCCGCTCCGGCGCGACGCCGACCCCGACCGGGCATGGTCGGCGATCTCGCGGTCCGCTCGTCCGGTCGGCGCCCTGCTGATGGACCAGAAGGTGATCGCGGGGATCGGCAACGTGTACCGCGCTGAGATCCTCTTCCGGGCGGGTATCGATCCGATGCGTCCCGGAAAGCGTGTTCTCCGTGAGGAATTCGACGCATTGTGGTCCGACCTGGTGGGTCTGATGAAGATCGGCGTACGCCGTGGACGCATCCACGTGATCCGCCCAGGGGACGATTCCGGGGCGCCGGCCTATGCACCGAACAGACCGCGAACCTACGTGTATCGGCGGGCGGGTGAGCCGTGCCGGATCTGCGGAACCGCTGTTCTCATGGCCGACCTCGAGGGCCGAAAACTCTATTGGTGTCCCGTCTGCCAGACCTGACAGGTTACTGCCCAGTCGGTGTGGATAGCCGAACCTTAGTAGCATCGTGCGGGACCGTGAGGTTCGCACTCATGCGAAGGGTCGGGGATGACAAGAGGGGGCAGTGTGACAGTCAGCGAAAGCATCCGGTCCCATGCCGGTTTGATCTCGCGGGGAGAGGTGTCTCCACTGAAGGACGTGCCCTTCCACGGAGCTGCCGACGCGCCGATCACCCGACGTGTGCTGGCCGGCGGGGATCTCTTCCCGGAGGCGGAGAAGCGCGTCGTCGCCCATGAGATGCGTGCCGTCTCGGCCGCTTCCCGCGACTATTGCGAACCGCACGTGCACGACTGCCCGGAGATCAACATCCTGCTGTCACTCGACCGTCTCGTCTACGAGATCACCCTCGGTGACGAGGTCTATGAGGTCGAGGCGCCGGCGAGTATCTACATCCCGGCCGGACTCGTGCACAGCGCGAACGTGATCGAGGGGAGCGGATTCTTCGTCGCGATCATCGAGACCGCCGACTACGTCGCCAAACCGCCGCCCGCGCAGGCGTCCTGACCTGATCCGGACCGGCGACGACCGGACTCTCAGGGAGCCCTCAGCGCCCGCGGGGCCGCTTCACACATGCCGTCGCCACGATGGGTGAGGTGCAGCAGAGTGTTGGAGTCCGCCTCGGACAACCGGGAGCCGCGTCGTCGACGATCACCGTCTTCGTGGTGGGCGGGACCGGGGAGTCCTTCGCGGGCGACACCCGGACCGATGTGTCGGGTCTCCTGGCGGGAGTGGCGGACGAACTCGACGACCGCTTCGTCTGTCGGTGGGTCGGGTACCCGGCCAGTTACGGGCCTGCCCCGGTCCCGGGCGGCATGAGTTTCGTCGAGAGTGTCGCCATCGGAGCGCGCCAACTGCGCGCGGCCGTCCTCGCCTCGGCCGGCCCGGTCGCGCTGGTGGGCTATTCCCAGGGTGCGGTGGTGATCCGGACGGCCCTCGCCGAGCTGGCCGCCGCCGACGCGTCCGACCTGCCCCGGATTGTCGGTGTGGGCCTGGTCGCCGATCCCCATCAACCGCCTGGCGCGGTGCCGGGTTGTCGCGGGTGGGGCGTGGCCGGACCGGGAGTAGACCTGCCTGCCGGGCTTCCGGTGCACTGGGTCGGCGCGGCCGAGGACATGATCTGCAACGCCGGTGCCGATTCACTGGTCCGCGACGTCGCCGACCTCACCGGATCGATGGCCCTCGCCGGGCTCGGCCGGTGGGGTAGGAGTGCCTGGAAGGTCCTGCGCGCCAACGACTTGCAGAATGCACGCCGCACCTCCGTCCGGCCGGCACAGTGGCGGCGCGACGCGCGACGTCTCGCGGCCGCCTGGCGCGAGATCCGGTGCTACCTCCCGCCGCGGATGCGCGTCAGGGGCCTGTGGGTCAGCAACGCGGTCGGCGGTCGGCACACGTCCTACCGCAGCGAGCCCTACCGGCGGACGTCGGTCACCGATCCCGCATCCACCGGCTGCCAGGTGATCGCGCAGTGGCTTCAGGTGCAGGCGACCTTCGCCGTCGCGTAGGGCACGACAAAGGGCCGGTCACCCATGGTGACCGGCCCCTCGTGGTGTCTGGTGTACCCAGCTGTTCTGGTACTTACCTAGCTGTTCTGGTACTTCGGTCCGATGGTGTTACGGACCACGATCGGGGTGTTGCGGGGCACGTTGTCGTACACCCACTTGCCGTACTCGGTGGTGACGTTGATGCAGCCGTGGCTGACGTTGCTGCGGCCCTGCTGGTTGACCGACCAGGGTGCGGCGTGGATGAAGATGCCGTCCCACGACATGCGGGTCGCGTACTCGACGTAGGTGCGGTAACCCTCGGCGGAGTCCACCGGGACGCCGTACGTGGACGAATCCATGTACATGTCGCGGTACTTCTCCTTGGTGTAGTACACGCCGTGCGGGGTCGGGTGCGCGTCGGACCCCATCGAGATCGGCATCTTCTTGACGACCTTGCCGTTGTGCCACCAGGTGATGGTGTGGGTGTTGTCGTCGGCCAGCGCGATGTAACCGGTCTCGGTCTTCACGTTCGGGATGGCCGGGTCAGCCGGCTTCTCCTCGGTGGTCGTCGACGACGGCGGCTGCGGGGCCTCGGGGGTGCTCGGCGCCGGCGGGGTCGGCAGACCGGGGATCGCCGGGATCTCGACCGGCGGCAGGCCGGGGATCACGGTGACCGGGACGGCGTTCGCGACACCGGGAAGTGCGAGGGCCATTGCCAGGACGCCGAAGACGACAGCCGTGAGGCGTCGAGCCGAGCGGCGGCGCGAAGCGCGCGGGGTCGGCGTAGGGGAGTTCAACACAGGTCGTACCTTCGGTTCGATGGGTCTTTCCGCGCATCAGCCTGAGCGCTGCACCATCGTTACACAACCGTTGTGTTCGGTCCAAGGAGTCGGGCAGCCCGAATGACCCCGCGATCGCGAACGGCGAGTACGACGTCGCAAAACCCGAGGTGAGCGCAGCCACGCACACCAGATGTGACGGTCATCACATTCGACCGCCGCCATATCCCGTCGGCAGCAGATGCGACTCATCTTCGTCGATGTCCCGTCGATGTCAACAGGATCGTTTGTCCCAGTGTTACTTGGGCTTTGGCGACCGTTGGGTTTCGGGTCAGACGGGCTGGGGGTGTTCGGTCCGAAGGTGTCGCGCGGGCTGTGAACACGCCTCGTCCCGGCAGACGAGCATCACGTCGACGCGGCCGATCCCCGCCTCGGATTCGGTGACGTCGCGGCGGAGGTAGAGGGGAGCGCCGCAGGAGCCGCACCGGCGCTGGGTTTTCGTGTGGCTGGAGGACATGGGTCAACGGTACGCCTGGTGTGGCGTGGATCACAGGGTGGTCGGATGCCGGTGGTCGTCTGTGGGGATGTGGTCCGCTCGGGTGACTCGGGCGGGGATTTGAGACATCCGGAGCGGAATCGCATGTCGTCGAGGTGCGGCGGAGGAATGTCGACGGTGGGGGCGGTGTGCGGTGCCCTCGGAAGGGAGCGCCCTGTTCCACCTCGTCGCCTCTCCGGCACGAGAGGCGATTCACCGTTAGGAAGCTCGATGACCAGACTCATGGCAACACTGACATTCGCCGCGGCGACGTTCGTCGGAAGCGCGGGACTTGTGGCAGGCGCGGGGCTCGCGAACGCCGAGCCCTGCAAGATGGCCGTCGGCAACGGCCAGTTCGCGCCGTGCCCACCGCCGATCATCTCGACCGGACCCGGTGACCCGTCGGCGCCCGGACATCCCGCGGAGGGGCCGCCGCCAGAAATCGAGTACGAGTACGTGCCGCTGCCGTTGCCATGGGACGAACCGCCGACGCCCTGAGACGTCGAAGGTCCGGAGGCGTGACGCCTCCGGACCTGGTGGAGCGGGTGACGGGAATCGAACCCGCGTAGCTAGTTTGGAAGACTAGGGCTCTACCATTGAGCTACACCCGCGTTGCCGCGGTGCCGTCGAGAACTCGGCGTCGCGTGCGATGTGTGACTGTACCGGTAGGGGAGCCGGAACCGAAATCGGGGTCGGCCCCGCGGTTCGGCTCTCATCGGACGCCTCAGTGTTCTGTCGTCGCTTTCGACACCCGTGCGCGGCGTCGGCCGGTGTGGCACGTACTATCTCTTGTTGGCCCTGATGCGCGGTCGCCCTCCGGGGTCTCCTCGCGTGTTCGGACCCCGGGATGTGGCGCAGCTTGGTAGCGCATCCGCTTTGGGAGCGGAGGGTCGCAGGTTCAAATCCTGTCATCCCGACTTGATCGATGTGGCCGGACCGGTCACCCGGTGTACGGCCCGCGAACGACCGAACTTCCACCACCGTAGATATAAGGAGTATTCAGGCGTGAAGAGCACTGTCGAGCAACTCACCCCGACCCGGGTCAAGCTGAACGTCGAGGTCCCGTTCGAGGAGCTGTCGGCAGACTTCGACCGGGCCTACCAGTCGTTGGCCCAGCAGATCCGGATCCCCGGGTTCCGCCCGGGCAAGGCGCCCGCGAAGCTGATCGAGGCCCGCGTCGGTCGCGATTCGATCCTCGCGCAGGTCGTCAACGACGCCATTCCGGCCAAGTACTCCGAGGCCGTCGCCGAGACCGAGACCAAGGCCATCGGCCAGCCCGAGATCGACCTCTCCGAGCTGAAGTACGGCGAGTCGGTCACCTTCACCGCCGAGGTCGACGTCCGTCCCGAGATCACCCTGCCCGACTACTCGACCCTCTCGGTCGAGGTCGACGCGATCGAGGTCGACGACGCCGCCGTGGACGAGCAGCTCGAAGGTCTGCGCGCTCGCTTCGGCACCCTCAAGGGCGTCGAGCGGGGCGTGGAGAACGGCGACTTCGTCTCGATCGACCTGGCCGCGACCGTCGACGGCGAGCCGGTCGAAGAGGCCACCACCGAGGGGCTGTCCCACGAGGTCGGCTCGGGTCAGCTGATCGACGGACTCGACGAGGCGCTCATCGGCCTGAAGGCCGGTGAGGACAAGGAGTTCACGACCAAGCTCGTCGCCGGCGACCACGCCGGTGAGGAGGCTCTGGTGAAGGTGACCGTGCAGTCGGTCAAGGAGCGCGAGCTCCCCGAGGTCGACGACGAGTTCGCCCAGATGGCCAGCGAGTTCGACACCGTCGACGAGCTGCGCGCCAGCCTCGCCGAGCGCGTCGAGCAGTCGGCGAAGCTGGAGCAGGCCAACAAGATCCGTGACGCGGTTCTCGAGAAGCTGCTCGAGACCGTCGAGATCCCGCTGCCCGAGAAGGTCGTCGACGAAGAGGTCGAGGGTCAGCAGCACCAGGTCATCCACGCCCTCGGACACGATGACGAGCAGGTCGCCAAGTTCCTCGAGGCGCAGGGCAAGACCCGCGAGGAGTGGGACGCCGAGTCCCGCGACGAGGCCGAGAAGTCGGTCAAGCAGCAGCTGCTGCTCGATGCCATCGCCGACCAGCAGGACACCGAGGTCAGCCAGGACGAGCTGACCCAACAGATCATCTTCACCGCCCAGCGCTACGGCATGCAGCCGCAGGAGTTCATCCAGCAGCTGACGCAGGCCAACCAGGTCGGCGCCGTGTACGCCGATGTCCGTCGCGGCAAGTCGCTGGCCGCGATCGTCGGCGATGTGACCGTCACCGACACCAACGGTGCGACCGTCGACACCGCGGAGTTCTTCGGTGGCAACGACGACGCCGAGGAGTCCGACGCGGAGACATCCGACACCGACAACTGATCGACTCCGACCGCGGCCCTGCGTGCCGCACCTGATCCGCGCCATCGCCGGTCCTCGTCCCCGAGGGCCGGCGATTGCCGTCGTCCGCCATCGCGCACAGGTTGTTCACGGTGCCGAAGGTGGTTCTGCTCTCAGCGAAGTGGCGTGTCCTCGGGAGTGCCCGCGGGTCTCGATTGGTTAGTGTCGGTGAGGACGTCATCAGAGAAGTATTCGATGAGCGTGTGCGTCGCCCGCGGGTGACGCACAGGTCATGACAACAAGGCAAAGGTAGGAACCCGTGAGTGAGCCGACCATCCACACACCCACGATGAGTTCGGGTGTGGCTGGGTTGAACCTGACCGATTCGGTGTTCGAGCGTCTGCTGCGCGAGCGCATCATCTTCCTGGGCACCCAGGTCGACGACGACATCGCGAACCGACTGTGCGCGCAGATCCTGCTGCTCGCAGCCGAGGACCCGCAGAAGGACATCCACCTCTACATCAACTCGCCCGGTGGGTCGGTGACCGCCGGCATGGCGATCTTCGACACCATGCAGCTCGCCGAGTGCGACGTCGCGACCTACGCGATGGGCATGGCGGCGTCGATGGGGCAGTTCCTCCTGGCCTCCGGCACCAAGGGCAAGCGGCACGCACTGCCGCACGCGCGCATCATGATGCACCAGCCGTCCGCGGGCATCGGTGGTACCGCCGCCGACATCGCGATCCAGGCCGAGCAGTTCGCGCTCACCAAGAAGGAGATGAACCGGCTCAACGCCGAGTTCAGCGGTCAGCCGCTCGAGAAGATCGAGGCCGACGCGGACCGTGACAAGTGGTTCACCGCGGAAGAGGCCAAGGAATACGGCTTCGTCGACAAGGTGATCTCGCGTCCGGGTCAGTGAGACCCGGGGTCGATGACCGCGCCTGACAGCCACCGCCGAGCCACCTCTACTCAATGGAGCAACAGATGACCAACTCCCTTTCCCACGACGGCATGCCCGCCGAGGTCGCCGCCGGGATCCCCGCGTCGGCCCTGGCGCTGAAGAACATCGAGGCGCGGTACATCCTGCCGCAGTTCATCGAGCACACCCCGAACGGTCAGCGACAGTACGACCCGTACGCGAAGCTCTTCGAAGAGCGGATCGTGTTCGTCGGCACCCCGATCGACCAGGTCGTGTCCAACGACGTCATGGCGCAGCTGCTGGTGCTGGAGTCGCAGGATCCCGACCGCGACATCACCATGTACATCAACTCGCCCGGTGGCAGCGTGCCGGACATGCTGGCCATCTACGACACGATGCAGTACGTGCACTGCGACATCGTCACGGTCTGCCTCGGCGAGGCGGCGTCGGCCGCGGCGATCCTCCTCGCCGGCGGAACGCCCGGCAAGCGCGCGGCCCTCCCGAACGCCACGGTCCTGATCCACCAGCCGCGTACCGGCGGTGCATACCAGGGTCAGGTGTCCGACCTCGAGATCCAGGCCGCCGAGATCGAGCGCATCCGCGACCGGCTCGACGAGATCTTGGCAAGCCACACCGGCCAGGACAAGGAGAAGATCCGCAAGGACACCGATCGCGACAACATCCTGACCGCGGCGGCCGCCAAGGAGTACGGAATCATCGACGAGGTCTTCGAGTACCGCAAGAAGTCGATGAAGAAGTAGTCCTTCGATGAAGTAGTTGTGGCAGTACAGAAGTCCCGGTGATTTTCTGCCGCGACATTTGGCCTTATCGGTCGAAGTTCGGGCGGCACGCGGGTACCGTCGGGTTACTGGGCATTCGAATGTCGATCAAATGACCCATGCCCGGCTGCGTGCGACGCGACGGACCAGACACGACAGTCCGGCAACGAGGAAGTAGGTACAGCGCGAGATGGCACGAATCGGAGACGGCGGCGACCTGCTCAAGTGCTCTTTTTGCGGGAAGAGCCAGAAGCAGGTGAAGAAGCTCATCGCCGGCCCCGGCGTGTACATCTGCGATGAGTGCATCGACCTGTGCAACGAGATCATCGAAGAGGAACTGGCCGAGAACGGCGACGTCAAGCTCGACGAGCTGCCCAAGCCGACGGAGATCCGTGACTTCCTCGAGAAGTACGTCATCGGCCAGGACACGGCGAAGCGGACGCTCGCGGTGGCGGTCTACAACCACTACAAGCGCATCCAGGCGGGAGAGAAGAAGGACTCCCGGACGGGTGAGACCGTCGAGCTGATGAAGTCGAACATCCTCATGCTCGGCCCCACCGGATGCGGCAAGACGTATCTGGCGCAGACGCTGGCGAAGATGCTCAACGTCCCGTTCGCGATCGCCGACGCCACCGCCCTCACCGAGGCCGGATATGTGGGCGAGGACGTCGAGAACATCCTGTTGAAGCTGATCCAGGCCGCCGACTACGACGTCAAGCGCGCCGAGACCGGCATCATCTACATCGACGAGGTCGACAAGATCGCTCGCAAGAGCGAGAACCCGTCGATCACCCGCGATGTGTCCGGCGAAGGTGTCCAGCAGGCGCTCCTGAAGATCCTCGAGGGGACCCAGGCCTCCGTGCCGCCGCAGGGCGGACGCAAGCACCCGCATCAGGAGTTCATCCAGATCGACACGACGAACGTGCTCTTCATCGTCGCCGGTGCGTTCGCCGGGCTCGAGAAGATCGTGTCCGAGCGAATCGGCAAGCGCGGCCTCGGTTTCGGCAACGAAGTGGCGAGCAAGGACGAGGTCGACACCTCGGATCAGTTCGCCGACGTGATGCCGGAGGACTTGATCAAGTTCGGTCTGATCCCGGAGTTCATCGGACGTCTGCCGGTCGTGGCCTCGGTGACCAACCTCGACAAGGACTCGCTGGTCAGCATTCTCTCGGAGCCGAAGAACGCGCTGGTGAAGCAGTACACCCGGTTGTTCGACATGGACAACGTGGAGCTCGAGTTCACCAAGGATGCGCTCGAGGCGGTCGCCGATCAGGCGATCCACCGTGGCACCGGCGCCCGTGGCCTGCGCGCCATCATGGAAGAGGTCCTGCTGCCGGTCATGTACGACATCCCCAGCCGGGACGACGTCGAGAAGGTCGTGGTGACCGGTGAGACCGTCCGGGACAACGTGCTCCCGACGATCGTGCCGCGGAAGGCCTCCAGCGACGAACGTCGCGACAAGAGCGCCTGACGCGCAGCACGCACCGACGACAAGCGAGCCCCGCCCGGTCCTCCGGGCGGGGCTCGAATCTGTCGTACCCGGCTAGGCCGATGCGGCCGGCTCGAGGCGGATGACCACCGCCTTGGAGACCGGTGTGTTCGACTCCCTGGCCACCGATCCCAGCGGGACCAGCGGATTGGTCTCCGGGTAGTACGCGGCCGCGTTGCCGCGCGGCGTGTCGTACGGGACGACCTCGAAGCCGCGGACCCGGCGTTCCTCCACTCCGGCCTCGCCGTCGAACTCCGAGACGATGTCGACGAGTTGTCCGGCCCGGAGGCCGAGCGACGCGATGTCGTCGGGGTTGACCATCACGATGTGGCGGTTCCCAGAGATGCCGCGGTAACGGTCGTCGTGGCCGTAGACGGTGGTGTTGTACTGGTCGTGGCTCCGGAGTGTCTGCAAGATGAGACGGCCGGCCGGGACGTCCACCCATTCGAGGGGGTGGAGTGCGAAGTTGGCCTTGCCGTTGGGGGTGTCGAACGACCTGGTGTCGCGAGGCGGGTGCGGCAGCACGAAGCCGTCACTCCGCCGGACGCGGATGTTGAAGTCGTCGAAGCCGGGTACGACCCGCTCGATCCGGTCCCGGATGCGGTCGTAGTCGCGCTTGAGTTCTTGCCACGGAACCGGGTGAGCGGTGCCGAGAACACGGGTCGCGAGATCGCAGATGATCGCGACCTCGCTACGCAGATGCGACGACACCGGCGGCAGCGACCCGCGCGACAGGTGCACCGCCGACATCGAGTCCTCGACCGAGACACGTTGCGCCACACCGTCGATGACGTCGCGGTCGGTACGACCGAGGGTGGGCAGGATGAGTGCGCGGCGACCGGTGACGAGGTGCGATTCGTTCAGTTTGGTGGACACGTGCACCGTGAGTGCGCAGCGCCGCAGAGCGTCGGCGGTGGCGTCGGTGTCGGGCGAGGCAGACACGAAATTGCCGCCCATCCCGACGAAGACGCGGACCTTCCCGGCGGCCATCGCGGTGATGGCTGCGACGGTGTCGTAGCCGTGCTCGCGTGGGGACGTGATGCCGAACTCGGCATCCTGGGCGGCGAGGAAGGACTCCGGCATCTTCTCGAAGATCCCCATCGTGCGATCGCCCTGCACATTGGAATGGCCGCGAACCGGGCACAGTCCGGCCCCGACTCGGCCGATCATGCCGCGCAGCAGCAGCACGTTGGTGCCCTCGGCGATGGTCGCCACGCCGTGGCGGTGCTGGGTCAGTCCCATCGCCCAGCACAGGACGATGCGTCGGGAGGTGGCAACAGCCCGTGCGAGCTCGTCGATCTCGGCGCGGGTCACTCCGGTGATCTCGACGACCTCGTCGAGGTCGACGTCGTCGAGCAGATCGAGATACTCCTCGACCCCGGCGCACGACTCGTCGAGGAATTGCTGATCGAAGACCGTTCCGGGCGCTGCTCGTTCGGCGTCACGGAGCAGACGTGCGACGCCGCGGAACAGGGCCATGTCGGACCCGAGCCGGACCTGGAGGAAGTCGTCGGCCAGCTTGGTGCCCGCGCCGATGACGCCGCCGACCTTCTGCGGATCCTTGAAGCGCATCAGGCCCGCCTCGGGGAGCGGGTTGATCGCGACGATCCGGGCGCCGTTGTGCTTCGCCTTCTCCAGGGTGGCAAGCATTCTCGGGTGATTGGTGCCGGGGTTCTGGCCGGCGATGAGGATCAGGTCGGCCGCCTCGAGATCGGGGACGGTGACCGACCCCTTGCCGATGCCGATCGACGCGCCGAGAGCGGCGCCGGACGACTCGTGGCACATGTTCGAGCAGTCGGGGAGATTGTTCGTACCCAGGCTGCGGGCGAAGAGCTGATACAGGAAAGCGGCTTCGTTGCTGGTGCGACCCGACGTGTAGAACACGGCCTCGTCGGGCGAGTCCATCGCGGCGAGCTCGTCGGCGATGACGGCGTCGGCCTCATCCCAGCTGAGCGGCCGGTAGTGGGTGTCGCCCGAGCCGAGATACATCGGGTGCGCCAGACGCCCCTGCTGCGAAAGCCAGTAGCCGCTTCGTGTGCGGAGGTCATCGACGCTGTGGGCGGCGAAGAACTCGGGAGTGACCGCTCGACGAGTGGCCTCTTCGGCGACCGCCTTGGCGCCGTTCTCGCAGAACTCGGCGTGCTTGCGGTGGCCCGGGGTCTCCGGCCAGGCGCAGCCGGGGCAATCGAACCCATCACGCTGATTGAGCTTGATCAAGGTCTGCGCCGTCCGGACCGCGCCCATCTGCTCGACACCGCGCTTGAGGGCGACCGCGACCGCGGGGACCCCGGCGGCATAGGACTTCCGGTGCGTGCGCCGGACCTCGCGCGGCTCGTCGACGGCGTGCGTTGCCGTCGATTCGGTGTCGTGAGTGTTGCTCATGATGTCCATCTTGCCCCGCACGTGTGCCGCATCGCGCACACTGGGCACTGTGACTCAACACACGGATTCGGATACATCGGTGATCGCCGCTCTGGTGCTGGCGGGCGGACGCTCACGGCGAATGGGCAGCGACAAGGCCGCACTGGACTGGGAGGGCGAACCCATGCTCGCCCGGGTGGTGCGCGTGGTGTCGCAACGATGCGATCCGGTGCTGGTCGTCGCGGGTGAGACGTCCGCCGCATTCCGCGGCGTCGACGACATCCGTGACCGCGCGGCGCCGGGGATCGACACGTCGAAGGTGCGCTGGGTGACCGATGAGCAGGAGGGGACCGGCCCGCTGGGCGGTCTCGTCGCAGGTCTGTCCGCCGCGGCCGCCGCGGGTGCCGAGTACGCGTTCGTGTGTGCCACGGACATGCCGCTCATCGCCCCGGACCTGATCGACGAGTTACGTCTGGGCGTGACCGGCTCGACGCAGGCGGTCATCGCGCACGACGCGCAGCGCGATCATCCGATGGCAGGGATCTACCGCACGGATGCGGCCGGACTGATCGCCGACATCGTCGCGAGCGGCGAACGACGGATGCTGGGCGCGATCGAGGCACTCACCACCCACCGGGTGGGAATCTCCGATCCGGACTGGCTCGTCAACGTCAACGCGCCCGAGGACCTGCACAGGTTGCGCGTGTCGGCGGGCTAGCGGCCGGCGCGCTCGCGCGGACGGGTCCCGGGCGAGGTCCGGCCCGGCGAAAACATAGAATAGCGCCCGTGACATCACCCGACCAGACATCCGCGTTGCCCGAGACAGCGTCGCCCCGGACTGCCGTACCCGAGACCGGGTTGCCCAAGTCCTGGGATCCCGCTGAGCACGAGGCGTCGCTCTACCAGGGCTGGGTGGACGCCGGGTACTTCACCGCGGACGCGGCGAGCGACAAGCCACCGTTCTCCATCGTGATCCCACCGCCGAATGTCAACGGCTCCCTGCACATGGGCCACGCCTACGAACATGTCCTGATGGATGCGCTCTCACGCCGGCGTCGCATGCAGGGTTACGAGGTGCTGTGGCTGCCCGGAATGGACCACGCGGCGATCGCGATGCAAACGATGGTCGAGCGCAAGCTCGCCGCCGAGGGCAAGACGCGTGACGACCTCGGCCGAGAGGCGTTCATCGACCGGGTGTGGGCCGAGAAGGCCGAGATCAGCGGGAACATCGGTGAGCAGATGCGCCGCATCGGCGACAGTGTCGACTGGTCGCGCGAACGCTTCACGATGGACGAGGGCCTGTCGCGGGCGGTGCACACGGTCTTCAAGAAGATGTTCGACGACGGGCTGATCTACCAGGCGGAGCGTCTGGTCAACTGGTCGCCGGTCCTCAAGACCGCTGTCAGCGACATCGAGGTGAGCTACGCCGACGTGGAAGGCGAGCTCGTCAGCTTCCGTTACGGATCGCTCGACGACACCGAACCCCACATCGTCGTCGCGACGACCCGGCTGGAGACGATGCTCGGCGACACCGCGATCGCGGTCCATCCCGACGACGAGCGTTATGCCCACCTGGTCGGCACCGAGCTGCCGCATCCGTTCGTCGACCGCCGGATCCCGATCGTCGCCGACGACTATGTGGACCCCGAATTCGGCAGTGGCGCAGTGAAGATCACTCCCGCACACGACCCCAACGACTTCGCGCTCGGACAGCGGCACAACCTGCCGATGCCGACGATCATGGACGAATCGGCCCGGATCGCCGACACCGGAACCGAATTCGACGGCATGGACCGCTTCGAGGCGCGCGTCAAGGTGCGCGAGGCGCTGGCCGAACAGGGCCGGATCGTCAAGGAGGTGCGTCCGTACCTGCACAGCGTCGGCCACTCCGAGCGCACCGGTGAGCCGATCGAACCGCGACTGTCGATGCAGTGGTGGGTGGCGGTCTCCACGCTGGCCGCGGCGGCCGGCGACGCGGTGCGCGACGGGTCGACGGTGATCCACCCGAAGTCGATGGAACCGCGCTGGTTCAGCTGGGTCGACGACATGCACGACTGGTGTATCTCGCGCCAGCTGTGGTGGGGCCACCGCATCCCGATCTGGTACGGACCCGACGGCGACGTCGTGTGCGTCGGACCCGACGAGCAGGCGCCCGAGGGCTACGTCCAGGAGACCGACGTCCTCGACACCTGGTTCTCGTCCGGGCTGTGGCCGTTCTCCACGATGGGCTGGCCCGACCAGACCGCGGATCTCGAGAAGTTCTATCCCACGTCGGTCCTCGTCACCGGCTACGACATCCTGTTCTTCTGGGTGGCCCGCATGATGATGTTCGGCACCTACGTCGGCAAGGACCTGGGACCGGGCAACGAGATCCCGTTCCACAACCTGTTCCTGCACGGACTGGTGCGCGACGAGCACGGTCGCAAGATGTCGAAGTCCAAGGGCAACGGCATCGACCCGCTCGACTGGGTGGAACGCTTCGGCGCCGACGCCCTGCGCTTCACCCTCGCCCGGGGTGCGAATCCCGGTTCGGACATCTCGGTCGGCGAGGATCACGCCCAGTCGTCGCGCAACTTCGCGACCAAGCTCTACAACGCCACCAAGTTCGCGCTGATGAACGGCGCGAAGGTCGGTGAGCTGCCCGAAGCGGAGGCGCTGACCGACGCCGACCGGTGGATCCTGGGCCGCCTCGACGAGGTGCTCGCCGAGATCGACGCCGGGTTCGAGTCCTACGAGTTCTCCAAGGCCTGCGAGGCGCTCTATCACTTCGCGTGGGACGAGGTCTGCGACTGGTATCTCGAACTGGCGAAGGTGCAGATCGCCGAGAACGACGAGAAGCGTTCGGAAGCAACCGCTCTCGTGCTGGGGGCGGTCCTCGAGCCGCTGCTGCGAGCGCTGTCGCCGGTGATGCCGTTCGTCACCGAGGTGCTCTGGAAGGCGCTCACCGGGGGCGAATCGCTGGTGGTCGCGCCGTGGCCGACCACCTCCGGACGTGACTGGTCGTCGGATTCGGCCGCCCGCGTGGACGATCTGCAGCGGTTGATCACCGAGGTCCGCCGTTTCCGCAGCGATCAGGGTCTGCGTCCGGGCCAGCGGGTCGCCGTGCAGTTCGAGGGACTCGGCGAAGCCGGGCTCGAACCGCTGCTGCCGTACGTGACCGCCCTGGCGCGCCTCGATCCGGCCGGACCCGGCTTCGGAGCCACCGCGACCATCGAGGTCCGCCTGAGCGTGGCCACCGTGGTCGTCGCGATCGACACCTCGGGCACCGTCGACGTCGAGGCCGAACGCAAACGCCTCACCAAGGACCTGTCGGTCGCGGAGAAAGAGCTGTCGACGACCTCGGCGAAACTGGGCAACGAGCAGTTCCTGTCCAAGGCGCCCGACCACGTGGTCGCCAAGATCCGGGACCGTCAGCGGATCGCGACCGAAGAGGTCGAACGATTGAACGCGAAGCTGGCGAGTCTGGCCGGCGCGTGAGCGACGACACCGGTTTCCCCGAAGAGGATCCCGCCGTCCTGGGTATGGACGCGGCGGGCGACCCCCTGGGTCTGTCGGCGATCCTGGGGGACGACGAACCCGATCCGGATGCCGAGCCGGCGCGGTTGCGCGTCACCGACAGCGCCGACGATCTCGCCGAACTCGCCGACGTCGAGGCCGAACTCGACACCCGGTGGCCCGAGACCAAGATCGAACCGTCGCTGACCCGCATCGCGACGCTCATGGACCTCCTCGGGTCGCCGCAGCACGGGTATCCCGCGATCCACATCGCCGGGACGAACGGCAAGACGTCGGTCACCCGGATGGTCGACGCCCTGCTGTCGGCGCTGCACCGGCGCACCGGGCGGATCACGAGTCCGCACCTGCAGCGCGTCACCGAACGGATCTCGGTGGACGGCAAGCCGATTCCGGCGCGCACCTACATCGACACCTATCGGGAACTCGAGCCGTACATCACCATGGTCGACGATTCGTCGACTGCCGCGGGCGGACCGCGGATGAGCAAGTTCGAGGTGCTGACCGCGATGGCGTACGCGGTGTTCGCCGAGGCGCCGGTCGACGTGGCCGTCGTCGAGACCGGTATGGGCGGACGCTGGGACGCGACCAACGTCATCGACGGGACGGTCTCGGTGATCACGCCGATCGCGATGGATCACGCGGACTACCTCGGCGACACGCTGACCGCCATCGCGGGGGAGAAGGCGGGGATCATCAAGGCCGCCGAGCCCGATGCCGCCGGGACCGTCGACCCCGTCACGGTCATCGCCGAACAGAGTCCTGAGGTCATGGACGTCCTGCTGCGCGCGGCCGTCGACGCGGGGACCATCGTCGCCCGTCAGGGTTCGGAGTTCGCGGTCCTCGATGCCGGCATCGCGGTGGGCGGGCAGATGCTGACGATCCAGGGACTCGGCGGCGTCTACGACGAGATCTTCGTGCCGTTGCACGGCGCGCACCAGGCGGCGAACGCCGCGCTGGCCCTCGCGGCGGTGGAGGCGTTCTTCGGTGCGGGTGCCGATCGGCAGCTCGACATCGATGCCGTCCGTGCGGGTTTCGCCACGGTCGACAACCCCGGGCGGCTCGAACGGTTGCGCAGCGCGCCGACGGTGTTCGCCGACGCGGCACACAACCCGCACGGGGCGGCCGCACTCGCGCAGGCCCTCGCCGAGGAATTCGACTTCCGTCGTCTCGTCGGCGTGGTCGGTGTGCTCGGCGACAAAGACGCCCGCGGGGTCCTGGAGGCCCTGGAACCGGTGCTCGACGCGATCGTCGTCACCGACAACGGATCACCGCGCGCCCTCGACCCCGAAACGCTCGCGGAGTACGCGCGCGAGGTGTTCGGTGAGGACCGCGTCGTCGTCAAACCCTTCCTGCCCGACGCCGTCGAAGAGGCCATCGCCCTGGCCGAGGAAGCCGACGGGGAGCGAGTGTCGGGCGCAGGCGTGGTCATCACCGGGTCCGTCGTGACCGCGGGTGCCGCGCGAACCCTCTTCGGTAAGGAACCCTCATGACCACCCGGTACACCCCACCCACGAACGATCCGTGGAAGGGGCTGCGCGGCGTGATGGCGGGCACGATGATCCTCGAGGTCATCGTCGTGATCCTGGCGTTCCCGATCGTGTGGCGTCTGGGCGACGGGCTGACCTGGCTGTCGGGCGGGTACCTCACGCTGGTGGTCATCGCGATGATCCTCGCCGCCGGGATGCAGGGCCGGCCCTACGCGATCACCCTCGATCTCGCCCTGCAGGTCGTCCTGATCGCCGGCGGGATCTTCCACTGGTCGATCGCGGTGGTCGGAGTCGTCTTCGGTTCGGTCTGGCTCTACATCCGCTACATCAAGGCCGACGTGGAGAAGCGCGTCGAACGCGGGATGCTGCCCGGACAGGAACCGATCGAGTAGTCGGAGAGGTCCGGTACCGCCCGCCTCGGACGCCGGACCAGCCGTGTTCGCGTTGCTCAGTGCGGGCTTTGGTGGCCGCAAGAGCTGTGGCCGGACCGTTATCGCCGAATCGGGGCGACACGGGGGGGCCGGCTGCAACAATGGCCCAAGCCGCGGGGGCGACAGGTCGTTCCTCGCAGCCTGTCGAACCACTTCCCGATACACCCCGATGTGAGGACATACGTGCAGTTCCAGCTCTCCCGGACCGTCATCTCCGACCGCTCCCGCCGCGCCGCGCTGCCCGCGGCTCTGCTCGCCGCCGCGGCATTCGCGCTGACCGTCCCGGCAACGGCCACCGCCGCTCCCGAGGACGACCAGGCCCCGCCCGCGATCGCGAACTTCACGGGGGCGCCGGTCGCCGATGCGCCGGTTCCCGTCGGCCCGGGGGAGTACAGCTACGTCGCCACGCACGCGATCACCGAGCGCGCCGCGTCGATGAAGGCACCCGAGGCGATCGCCAGCCTGCCGGTGCCCGTCCAGTACCGGCCCGCCAATCTCGGTCTGGCACAGCAGTTCGACCTGGCGCTCGCCGGGGCGCTCGCGTCGCCCGGCGGTTGTGTTCAGGTGGTCGTCGATCCGCGCTCGCGCACCGGCAGCCTCTTCAATTACGGGTTCTTCCCGGTCGCCGGTGAGTACTGCTCCTGACCGGTGCGGAGTGGCAACCGGTCGCTAGGGTGTCAATCGTGACTGAACGCACTCTCGTACTCATCAAGCCGGACGGCGTCGAACGCGGCCTCGTCGGTGACATCATCAGCCGTATCGAGCGCAAGGGTCTGACCCTGGTGGCACTCGAACTCAAGACCGCCGACGACGCGGTCGCCCGCGGGCATTACGCCGAGCACGAGGGCAAACCGTTCTATCCCTCGCTGCTCGAGTTCATCACCTCGGGTCCGCTGGTCGCGGCGGTCCTCGAGGGCGACCGAGCGGTGGCCGCGTTCCGGCAGATCGCCGGCGGCACCGATCCGGTGGAGAAGGCCGTGCCCGGAACCATCCGGGCCGACTTCGCGCTCAACACCCAGTACAACCTGGTCCACGGGTCTGATTCGCCCGAATCGGCGGAGCGTGAGATCGCCCTCTGGTTCCCCGGCCTCAGCGGCTGAAACGGGTTCATCAGCTCGACGCGCGCCGTCAAACGCTCATCCTTTGCGGTCATCCGACCGCGGTGTGGGATACTTGTGCAGTTATCGCCGACACACTTTGTCGACGGCAACCGGATGACGCGCCCTGGTACCGGCGCGTCGCGGTGCGTCACCGACGCACCGCGACGCCACGGAACCGCAGCTGACCCCACCGAGTTCGCGCTGCTGCCAGCAGCCGAACACTCAGGTTTCCCTGTGCCCGGTGGCGTGGAAGGCGTCCGGGGATGCGGTCATCGACACAGCAAGAGCGTCGTCGGGTGATCCGCAGGTCGGATCGTCGCACGACGCGCAGACCACACAACACCGGTCCGACACGGGCCGGGACACAGAGCAGACCCTCGCGTGGCCGCGTCAGCCCGACGCGCCCGGGGGTTCGAGGAGACTGAGTGACCGACAACGGGTCGCCGGCTGACGCGAACGCAGCGTCGGAATCGGCGGAGGAATTTCCCAGCAAACTTCGTGTGCACGCCCTGGCGCGTTTCTTGGGCCTGACGAGCCGACAGGTGCTGGCTCACCTGACGAGTCTCGGTGTGCAGACCCGCAGCCCGCAATCCAGCGTCGACCGCGACCTGGCGAAGGCCGTGGCGGACCGGGTTCGTGCCGGCGTCGACGAGACCGAAGAGGCTCCGGCCCAGACCACACCGGCGCAGACCACTCCGGCCCAGACCGCATCAACCGATACCGGATCAGCTGATCCGGAGCCGGCCGCGGCCGAGGCGACAGGGGACGAGGCGACCGGGGACGAGTCGACCCCGGCGCCGACCGAGACCCCGGCAGACGACGCCACCTCCACTTCGGGGACGGAGACCCCGACGCTGTTCTCGGCGGCGTCGGCGCACTACAACGCGCCGGTGGCGCCGTCGGCCGATGAGGCCGACCCGTCGGCGGGCGTGCAACCGCTGTTCCTGCAGCCCCAGGCGCCGGCCGAAAAGCCTCGCTCCGCCCGATCGGGGCGCGCGAAGCCGAAGTCCGACGCGACCGCCGAGGCCGAGCCGAAGACCACCACCGACGTGAGCGCGACCGCCGGTCCGGATGGCACGGACGCGTCGGGCGACTCCGCGACGACTGACGACCCGAAGACCGATGACGCCAAGGCCGCCGACGCCACGACCGACGATGCGGAGGGCGACCGCCCGACGACCGACCAGTCGAAAGTCGACGCCGACGATGCCGATGATTCGGACGACGACGACTCCGCTGACGAGTCGGGCGCCGACGACTCGGGCTCGAGTCGGAGTCGTCGACGCCGTCGTGGACGTCGTGGACGCGGACGCGGTCGAGGAGACCAGGGCGGCGACGGTGACTCCGACTCCGACACCGACGAGTCGGACACCGACGACCCCGCCGGCACCGAGGCGTCGAGCGACGACCGTGATCCCGACAGCACCGCAGGTGAGACGGACTCCGAGGACAGCTCGTCCGAGGACGAGTCCGCAGACGAGTCGCGCCCGGACGAGGGCCGCCCGTCGGGGAAGCGCACGCGGCGCCGCAGCCGCCGGTCGGGTTCGGACAAGTCGGCCGACGCCGAGTCCGCGGGCGCGTCGAGCGACCGTGCCGATGAGGCCGTCGACGACTCCGACAGCGGCGACGATGACGGTGACGACGCGTCCGGCGACGATGAGAACGGCGATTCGTCGTCGACCCGTCGCCGTCGCCGTCGCCGCCGCCGCAAGGGCGGGGGCGAGGCCGACGAGGCGTCCCCCGACGATCCGCCGAACACGGTGGTGCACGAGCGGGAGCCGCGCAGCAAGCGGGCCCGCGACGAGGTCCAGGGCATCTCTGGCTCGACCCGCCTGGAGGCCAAGCGCCAGCGTCGTCGCGACGGCCGCGATGCCGGTCGTCGTCGGCCACCGATCCTGACCGAGTCGGAGTTCCTGGCGCGCCGCGAAGCGGTCGACCGTGTCATGGTCGTCCGGGAGCGCAGCGCCAACAGCCGCATCTCCGGCAACGACGGGCACGAACACGCCGCGGTCGAGGACTACACCCAGGTCGCGGTCCTCGAGGACGGCGTCCTCGTCGAACACTTCGTGACCACCGCGACGTCGTCGTCGATGGTCGGCAACATCTACCTCGGTCGGGTTCAGAACGTCCTGCCGGGCATGGAAGCGGCGTTCGTCGACATCGGCCGCGGCCGCAACGGCGTGCTGTACGCGGGCGAGGTCAACTGGGACGCCGCCGGACTCGACGGCGGTTCGCGCAAGATCGAACAGGCACTCAAGCCGGGGGACAACGTCCTCGTCCAGGTCAGCAAGGACCCGGTCGGGCACAAGGGTGCCCGCCTGACCACGCAGATCTCGCTGGCCGGCCGCTACCTGGTGTACGTGCCCGGCGGGTCGTCGACGGGCATCAGCCGTAAGCTGCCCGATGTCGAGCGCAAGCGGCTCAAGCAGATCCTGGCAAAGCTCGTCCCCGACGAGGCCGGCGTCATCATCCGCACCGCCTCGGAAGGGGTCAGTGCCGAGGAACTCGGTGCCGACATCGCGCGTCTCGAGTCGCAGTGGAAGACCATCGACGAGGCCGTCACCCAGGCCAAGAAGGGCGGGTCGTCGAACCCCAAGCCGCTGTACGAGGAGCCCGATCTCCTGGTCCGCGTGGTCCGCGACCTGTTCAACGAGGACTTCAAGAAGCTCGTCGTCGAGGGCGACAAGGCCTGGAACCTGGTCGAGGGATACGTCAGCTCGGTGGCCTCGGATCTGATGGAGCGGGTCGAGAAGTTCGACAAGCCGCATGCCGACGCGCCGGATTCGTTCGTGGTGCACCGCATCGACGAGCAGCTCGCGAAGGCGCTCGACCGCAAGGTGTGGCTGCCGTCCGGCGGCACGCTGATCATCGAGCACACCGAGGCGATGACCGTCGTCGACGTGAACACCGGCAAGTTCACCGGCTCGGGGGGCAACCTCGAGGAGACGGTCACGCGCAACAACTTGGAGGCCGCCGAGGAGATCGTGCGGCAGATGCGGTTGCGTGACATCGGCGGCATGATCATCGTCGACTTCATCGACATGGTGCTCGAGTCCAACCGCGACCTGGTGTTGCGCAGGCTCACCGAGGCCCTCGCCCGTGACCGCACCCGCCACCAGGTCTCCGAGGTGACCTCGCTCGGTCTCGTGCAGATGACCCGCAAGCGCTTGGGAACCGGTCTGCTCGAGGCGTTCTCGACCACGTGCACCGCGTGCAGTGGCCGGGGCATCATCGTGCACTCGAATCCCGTCGAGGTGAAGACCGAGGACTCCTCGCGTGCGGAGGGGTCGGGCTCGAAGCGGTCGCGCCGGGGCAAGAAGAAGGCCGAGGCACAGCCGGAGGCAGCCGCACCCGCCGTCGCGCCGGCGCACAAGCCCGCCGAGCATCCGATGTTCCGGGCGATGGCCGCGCACACCCACGACGACGAGCACGGTGCGGACCATGGCGAAGTCCAGCCGGACGGGGACAACGCCGGTCGTTCCGACGGGGACAACGCCGGTCGTTCCGACGGGGACAACAATCGTCGTTCCGACGGGGACACCGCACCGGCCGAGCAGGCGACCACCACCGAGCCGGTTGCCCCGGAGCCGGTTGCCGCGGAGCAGGTGGCCGCGGAGCGGGTCGCGTCGGAGTCCGCCGCGGCGGAATCGCCGACCACCGGATCTGCCGGTCCGGCCCCGGATGGTCAGGCCCCGGCGTCCGCACGGCGTCGGCGTCGTGTCGTGCGTCGTCCGGCACAGACGACCACCGCACCCGAGAACGTGGTGATGACGGCGGCGGATGTGGTCGCGGACACCCCGCTGACGACTTCCGGCCCGGTCTCCTCCGGAACTCCGGAGGCGGCAGTCGCGGTCCGGCGCCGGCCGCGCAAGCGCAGCGCCGGACGCCCTGCCGGCCCGCCGCCCGCCGAGGACTGAGCGGCGGGGCGGCCCGGTTGCGGGTCGACGGTGGGCGAGTTTGACCCGACCACTGACGTTCCCGTAACCTTGGAAAGTCGCCTCCCGCGGAGGGTCTGCGCTGTTCTGCCCGCTTCGGCACAGCAACGGTGCGAATCCCGTCGGCAGGCCCTCTGGTGCGAACCGCAGCTTCCCGGCCACGTGACTGGGTGCCCTGCGGCCCGCCCCGGCACGCACAACACAAACGCCCCAGGAGCGCACGCGCCCCGAGGGTCCGAGTAGACGAGTAAGAGGAATACTTCGATGGCAACGTACGCGATCGTCAAGACCGGCGGAAAGCAGTACAAGGTCGCTGAGGGCGACACTGTGAAGGTCGAGAAGATCGACGGAGAGATCGGCAGCACCGTGAGTCTGCCGGTCGCGTTGGTCGTCGACGGGTCGAACCTGACCACCGATGCCGACAAGCTGGCCAAGATCTCGGTCACCGGCGAGGTCGTCGACCACGTCAAGGGCCCCAAGATCCGCATCCACAAGTTCAAGAACAAGACCGGCTACCACAAGCGCCAGGGTCACCGTCAGAAGCTGACGGTCCTCAAGGTCACCGGCATCAAGTAGTTCGACCCGCTTCGAGAAGACCTCAGGAGGACTGACACATGGCACACAAGAAGGGCGCGTCCAGCTCGCGCAACGGTCGCGATTCCAACGCCCAGCGACTCGGCGTGAAGCGCTTCGGCGGCCAGCAGGTGAGCGCAGGCGAGATCCTGGTCCGCCAGCGCGGCACCAAGTTCCACCCCGGCGTCAACGTGGGTCGCGGTGGCGACGACACCCTGTTCGCGCTCGCCGCGGGCGCGGTGGAGTTCGGCTCCAAGCGTGGCCGCAAGACGGTCAACATCGTCCCGGAAACCGCTTCGGTCTGACCTGAGCAACCGGCACGACACAGCTCTACACAGGGCGGGCAGGGTCATCGCGTACCCCGCCCGCCCTGTTCTTTTTTGACGGAAGAAGGATTTCGATGTCTCGGTTCGTCGACCGCGTGACCATCCACGTCGCCGCGGGGAACGGCGGCCACGGCTGCGCGTCGGTTCACCGCGAGAAGTTCAAGCCTCTCGGCGGGCCGGACGGCGGCAACGGCGGCAACGGCGGGTCGGTGCGACTCGTCGTCGACCCCCAGGTGCACACCCTGCTCGACTTCCACTTCCACCCGCACGCCAAGGCGTCCAATGGCAAGCCCGGCGCCGGCGACAACCGTGACGGCGCCACCGGTGGCGACCTCGTCCTCAAGGTCCCCGACGGCACGGTGGTCCTCGACGAGCGCGGCACCATACTCGCCGACCTGGTCGGCGAGGGTACGGTCTTCGAAGCCGCGCAGGGTGGTCGCGGCGGACTGGGGAACGCCGCGCTCGCCTCGAAGGCCCGCAAGGCTCCCGGCTTCGCCCTGCTGGGGGAGGAGGGACAACAGCGCTCCCTCGTCCTCGAACTCAAATCCGTGGCCGACGTCGGCCTCGTGGGGTTCCCCTCGGCGGGCAAGTCCTCGCTCGTGTCGGTGCTCTCGGCCGCCAAGCCGAAGATCGCCGATTACCCCTTCACGACACTCGTCCCGAACCTCGGGGTCGTGCAGACCGGCGGCGATGTCTTCACCATCGCCGACGTCCCCGGTCTGATCCCGGGCGCCTCGACCGGCCGCGGGCTCGGACTGGAGTTCCTCCGTCACCTCGAGCGCTGCGCGGTGCTCGCACACGTCGTCGATTGCGCCACACTCGAACCCGGGCGCGATCCGATCTCCGACATCGATGCGCTGGAGGCCGAGCTGGCCGCCTACGTCCCGGCACTCGACGACGACCACGGACTCGGCGACCTCGCCTCCCGCCCCCGCGTGGTGATCCTCAACAAGCTGGACGTACCCGACGCGGCCGAGCTCGCCGATCTCATCGAACCCGAACTGGCCGAACGCGGTTGGCCGGTGTTCCGGATCTCGGCGGTCGCCCACGAAGGCCTGCGCGAGCTCACCTTCGCCCTGGCACGCATGGTGCGCGAGTATCGGGAGGCCCAGCCCGCCAAGGTCGCTCGGCGTGCGATCATCCGGCCCAAGGCCGTCGACGACACGGGCTTCACGATCGAGACCGATCCGGACAACGAGGGCGGCTTCATCGTCCGCGGCACACGCCCGGAGCGCTGGATCGCGCAGACCCAGTTCGACAACGACGAGGCCGTGGGCTACCTGGCCGACCGGCTCAACCGACTCGGCGTCGAAGACGAACTCGTGCGCCGTGGGGCCGAGCCGGGTGCGCCCGTCACCATCGGGGCCGTCACCTTCGACTGGGAGCCGTCGACCCCGATGGGCGACGAGGTCCCGGTCACCGGACGCGGCACCGACATCCGACTCGATCGCTCCGATCGCGTGGGTGCCGCCGAGCGCAAGCAGGCACGACGCCTGCGGCGCGGGCTGCCGGACGAGGACGGCGGGGAGCGGGACCTCTCGTGACCGCCGGGTCCGTCGACCGCGTCCACGACGGGTCGGTGCGTGACCGGATCGCGCACGCCCGCAGCGTGGTCGTGAAGATCGGGTCATCGGCGCTGACCGACCTCACCGAGGGACTCGACCGCAACCGGCTCGACGCCCTGGCCGACGCCCTCGAGGCCCGGATGCGGGCCGGCTCGGATGTGATCGTCGTGTCCTCGGGGGCCATCGGCGCCGGGATCGCACCCCTCGGGCTCAAGCGACGACCCACCGACCTGGCCACCAAACAGGCGGCGGCGAGCGTCGGGCAGTTGGCCCTCGCGCACGCGTGGGGTACGTCGTTCGCGCGGTACGGCCGCACGGTGGGTCAGGTCCTGCTCACCGCCGACGACATCTCCAATCGCAGCCATCACGCGAATGCGCAACGGACGCTTGACCGTCTGCGTTCGCTCGGGGCCGTCGCGGTGGTCAACGAGAACGACACCGTGGCGACAAACGAGATCCGCTTCGGCGACAACGATCGTCTCGCCGCGCTCGTCGCCCATCTGTCGGGCGCCGATGCGCTCATCCTGCTGTCCGATGTCGACGGGCTCTACGACGGCGATCCGCGCAAGGTCGGCGTCGACGGCCGGCGTGCCCGGTTGATCCCGGAGGTCAACGGCCCCGAGGATCTCGACGGCGTGATCGCCGGCTCCGGCGGTGCGCTGGGTACGGGCGGCATGGCGTCCAAGCTGGCCGCCGCGCGGTTGTCGGCCGATGCCGGTGTGCCCGTGTTGCTGGCCGCCGCCTCGTCGGCGGCGCAGGCGCTGGCCGACGCCTCGGTGGGGACGGTGTTCGGCGCCCGGTCCGAGCGGCTGTCCGCTCGCCGCTTCTGGGTGCGTCATGCCGCCGACGCGCGCGGCCGGATCGTGCTCGACGACGGAGCGGTCGAAGCGGTGTCGCGCAGGCGGCGCTCACTGCTCGCCGCCGGGATCGTCGGGGTGACCGGCAGGTTCTTCGAGGGCGACGTCGTCGAACTCGTCGACCGGTACGACACCGTGCGGGCCAGGGGAGTCGCGGCCTACGGCGTCGACGACGTGACGTCGATGGTCGGCCGGTCCACCGGCGACCTCCCGCCCGACTTGCAGCGCCCGGTGGTCCACGCCGACGACCTGGTGGTCGTCTCGCGCTGACCGGAGGTCAGAACGTCGCCAAGGCGGGGAGCACGAAGCCGGCCTCGTGATCGATCTTCAGGGTGGCGATCTCGTCCGCGCGCGTGCCACCCCGGTTGACGATGATCAGCGGCTTGCCGGCGCGGTGTGCCCGCCGGGCGAATCGCAGGCCGGACATGACGGTGAGCGACGATCCGACGACCACCAGCGCGTCGGCGTCGTCGACCACCGAATATGACTCGTCCACAACGTCTTTGGCGACGGTCTCGCCGAAGTAGACGATGTCGGGCTTCAGGATTCCGCCGCAGTTCGGGCAGTCGATCATGACGAAATCCGATGTGTCCGACAAGGTGGCATCAGCATCGGGGGCGACTTCGATGGCACCCCGCCCGCGGACCCGGCGGGCGAATTCGGTGTTGACCTCCTCGAGGAGTTCGGCGAGCCGGTGACGGGAGATCCGCCAGTCGCATTCGAGACAGCGGACGCGTCCGTAACACCCGTGCAATTCGATGACTCCGCGTGTTCCGGCCTTGGTGTGCAGCATGTCGACGTTCTGCGTGAGGATCCGGGTGAGCCACCCGCGCTGCTGCAACTCGGTCAGCGCGAGGTGCGCGCGGTTGGGGACCGCGGCGTCCATGTGCCGCCAGCCGAGGTGATTGCGGGCCCAGTAGTGGCGGCGGAAGTCGGCAGAAGACAGGAACATCTCGAGGGTCATCGGGGTCCGCGGTGGCGACCCGGGGCTCCGGTAATCGGGGATGCCGGAGTCGGTCGAGATGCCTGCCCCGGTCAGCACCGCGAAACGGCGACCGGCGAGGATGTCGGCGGCCAGCGCGATCCGGTCCGCGACGTCGTCGTCGAGAGGTGTGTGCTCGGCCGGGGAGGAACCGAGCTGGAGACGAGTACGCACCCTGCCCAGGATAGGCAGGGTGCGTACTCGACGTGTGTGCGAGAGGTGTCAGGTGACGGGCGTCTCCGCGTGCTTGCCGGCCGGCTGTGGGACCGTCACCAGCGGGTACACGCCGTTCTCGTCGTGTACCTCGGTGCCCACGACCGGCGGGTTGAACACGCACAGCATGCGCATCTCGGTGTCGGCGGTCACCGTGTGACGCTCGTGGCCGTCGAGCAGGTACATGGTGCCCGGAGCCAGCGGGTAGGTCTCGCCGGTCTCCCGGTCGAGGAGGGTCCCGGTGCCCTCGACGAGCCACACGGCCTCGACGTGGTTGGCGTAGTGGAACTCGTTCACGCTGCCGGCGTTGATGGTGGTCTCGTGGAAGGAGAAGCCCACGTGGTCACCACCCAGGACGATGCGCTTGGAGCGCCAGTTGCCCTTGGGGTCGGCGACGTCGCGGTCGGTACCGGTGATTTCAGCAGTGGTTCGGACGATCATCCGATCACCTCCTTGACTGCATCGGACAGGATGGACAGGCCGCGATCGAGGTCCTCGCGCGAGATGGTCAGCGGCGGGAGCAGCTTCACCACCTCGTCGGACGGACCCGACGTCTCGGCCAGGAGTCCCGCGCCGAAGGCCTGCGCACAGACCTTGCCGGCGGCGGTGTGGTCGTCGAAGGCGAGACCGCGCACCATGCCGCGGCCGCGGGTGGAGATGCCGTCGTAGCGGGTGCACAGGTCGGTGAAGACCTCGTGGATGCGCTCGCCCTTGGCATGGATGTCCCGGGTCAGCGCGTCGTCGGCCCAGTAGGTCTCGATCGCCTTGGCGGCGGTGACGAAGGCCGGGTTGTTGCCGCGGAAGGTGCCGTTGTGCTCGCCGGGAGTCCACACGTCGAGCTCGGGCTTGAAGAGGGTCAGCGCGAACGGTAGGCCGTAGCCGCTGATCGACTTCGACAGGGTGACGATGTCGGGCTTGATGCCGGCCTCCTCGAACGAGAAGAACTCACCGGTGCGGCCGCAGCCCATCTGCACGTCGTCGACGATGAGCAGGATGTCGCGCCGCTCGCAGAGGTCGGACAGCGCGCGCAGCCACTCGGCGCGGGCGACGTTCACGCCGCCTTCACCCTGGACCGTCTCCACGATGACCGCGGCCGGGCGGTTCAGCCCACTGCCGGAGTCGTCGAGAACGCGCTCGAACCAGGCGAAGTCCTCCATGACGCCGCCGAAGTAGTTGTCGAACGGCATGGGAGTGGCGTGCACGAGGGGGATGCCCGCGCCGGCGCGCTTCATCGAGTTGCCGGTGACCGACAGCGACCCGAGGGTCATGCCGTGAAAAGCGTTGGTGAAGCTGATGATCGACTCACGCCCGGTCACCTTGCGCGCCAGTTTGAGAGCCGACTCGACGGCGTTGGTGCCCGTCGGGCCGGGGAACTGGATCTTGTAGTCCAGGCCGCGCGGCTGGAGGATGTGGCTGGTGAACCTCTCGATGAAGTTCCCCTTGGCGACAGTCGCCATGTCCAGACCGTGGGTGATCCCATCGGCCTCGATGTACTCCAGGAGCGCCTTCTTCAGGACCGGGTTGTTGTGGCCGTAGTTCAGCGAACCGGCGCCGGCGAAGAAGTCGAGGTACTCGCGACCGTCCTGGTCGGTGATGTAGGAACCCTTGGCGGTGGTGAACACAGCGGGCCAGTTACGGCAGTAGCTGCGCACCTCCGACTCGTGGGCGGTGAAGACGGAGTCGTCCATGTGGGTGTCGAGAAGTTGCATTTCTGGTGCTTCCTTCTGGTGTGACGAACGTGGGGCTTGGAGGTGTGCCGCCTCGGCGTCGCTTCGTTGCAAGCGCCGGGTCGGATGGTTCCCCACGGGGCGGGGTCGGCACGTGGTCGAAAAGTTCAGCAGGACAGTCGATTGCGGTGTCGCAGACCTGGGAGTTCTGCATGCGCGGGGTATCCGCTCCACAAGCGCCGATCGGTGATCAGCGCATGTGGGTCGAACGGGCCGTGTCAGGGCTCGGGGATCTCCGGCTCGAGCATGTAGAGGTCCTCCGGCTCGTGCGAATCGGGGAAGGCGTTGGCCGCGAACAGATCCCGACGTTCGAAGCGGAGCCCGCGGGCCTTGGCGACCGACGCGAACAGTCGCTGCGACGGGATGTTGTCCGGGCTGATCGTCGTATGCATGGCCACCATGCCCTGCCGGTTGACGCGGTCGAACAGCTGGTGCAGCATCGTTGCGGCGATTCCGTGTCCACGGACCTCGTCATCGACGGCGACCTGCCAGACCATCAGGGTGGACGGGTCGCTCTGCCGACGGTAGCCGGTGACGAAACCGACTGCGCGGCCGTCGACTTCGGCAACAATGGACGTAGCGGCGAAATCGTGGCACCACAGGACGTAGGAGTAACTCGAGTTGACGTCGAGAACCTTTGAGTCCGAGGCGATTTCCCAGAGGCGGGTGCCGTCGTCGACCGTGGGTGTGCGGTAGTCGACGGCAAGGGTGGTTGTTGGGGCCGTTCTTGTTTGGGAAGGGCTCATAACGCATTCGACGTTAACAACGCGTGTCGGGGAAGTCATGTACCTGCGGAAATTGGCCCGCAGAACACCTACCTTGTCCCTGATCAGGCACGCAATGTGAAGTGGGTCACAAAGACGTGATTTCCGATTGGTTCGGGTGCCTCCCCGGGTTGCAGAATGGCTCCATGACGAGGATCATCGCCGGCCGGCTGGGCGGTCGCCGGCTGCGCGTTCCGGGTGAAGGCACTCGACCCACGTCGGACCGCGTTCGCGAGTCGGTGTTCAACATCCTGGCCGCCCGATCCGATCTGGACGGAGTCTGGGTGCTCGATCTGTATGCCGGATCGGGGGCGCTCGGTCTCGAGGCGATCTCACGCGGAGCCGCGGGTGCCACGTTCGTCGACTCCGGACGCCGGGCAGCCGCGACGATCACCGCGAACGTGCGGGCCTGTGGGGTGTCCTCGAATGCCACCGTACATACGCGTGCGGTGTCTGCCTACCTCGCCGGCGCCCCGGAGCGGCACTTCGGTCTGGTCTTCTCGGACCCTCCCTACGACGTCACCGCCGACCGGGTCGCCGACGACCTGGCTCTGCTGACCACGCGCTTGGACGACGAGGCGCTGGTGGTCGTCGAACGGTCGACCCGATCCGGTGGAGACGTGTGGCCGTCGGACTACGAGGTGGTCGTCGACAAGCCCTACGGCGACACCCGGGTGGAGATCGCTCGCCTGGTCTGACCGGTAGGTTCGGACCATGACGACGGCTGTGTGTCCCGGTTCCTTCGATCCCTTCACTCTCGGTCACCGATATGTGGTCGAACGCGCCGCAGCGTGTTTCGACGAGGTCGTGATCACCGTGGTGGTCAACCCCAACAAGCGCGGCATGTTCGGCGTCGACGAACGCATCGCGCTCATCGAAGAGGATTGCGCTGATCTGCCGAAGGTGCGGGTCGATCGGTGGGAGGGCCTCCTGGTCGACTACCTGCGGCAGGAGTCGATCCACACGATCGTGAAGGGACTGCGTTCGGCGGTGGACTTCGACTACGAGGTGCCGATGGCCCAGATGAACCGCGAACTCGCGGGCGTGGAGACCGTCTTCCTGCTCACCGACCCACGTTTCGCCCACGTGTCGAGCTCGCTCGTGAAAGAGGTGGCGAAGTTGGGCGGCGACGTCTCGCCGTTCCTGTCCGGCCACGTACACGACCGGCTGATGAGCCGACTGTCCGGAGAGCTGACGGCCTGAACTCTCGCACCCATCGCGACACACCCCACGCGCTTCACGAGTCACAAGCGCACCATTCGGCACAATAGTCACAGATTCACCAACTGTTGCAACCAGGCAAGCGCCGGATTGGGGTGGCTGTGTACCGGGTATTTGAGGCTCTCGACGAGCTGGTCGCGATCGTCGAAGAGGCACGAAGTGTGCCGATGACCGCAGGCTGCGTCGTCCCGCGCGGCGATGTGCTGGAACTCCTCGACGACATCAAGGACTCCATCCCCGGCGAGCTCGACGATGCACAGGATGTGCTCGATCAGCGCGACACGCTCATCGGCGATGCCCGCGAGCACGCCGAGACGACGGTGGCGAAGGCGGATTCGGAGTCCGAGGCCGTTCTCGCGCACGCCCGTGCCGAGGCCGACCGGATCCTCTCCGAGGCGAAAGCACAGGCCGACCGCATGGTCGACGAGGCGAGCGCGCATTCGAGCTCGCTGGTCGAGGACGCCTCGGAGGAGGCGCATCGCCTGCAGACGAGCGCGGCACGCGAATTCGAGGCCGTCACCGGCCGGGCCCGCGCCGAGGCGCAGCGCACCATCGACGCGGCCAACAACTCCTACGACAAGTCGGTGGCCGACGGCATCGCCGAGCAGCAGCGCCTCGTCTCCGAGACCGAGGTCGTCGGTGCGGCGAAGTCCGAGGCGGAGCGGATCATCGACGCCGCCCACGCCGAGGCCGATCGCCTGCGCGGTGACTGCGATGTCTACGTCGACGAGAAGCTCGCCCAGTTCGAAGAGGTCCTGACCGGCACGCTGCGGTCGGTGAACCGTGGCCGGCATCAGCTGCGCACCGGCGCCGGAATGCACGACTACGTCGAGTACCCGCGGGGCGTCGACGAGTCCGGACGGTCCGAGGGCCGGGGTGACGGTTCACGCTCGCGCGAGGCGTCCGCCCGGCACACCTACGACCGCGACCACGGCTCGCCGCTCGCGGTGTGACACGGTCGTCGACCCGGCTGTCCACACGCCGCCGGCGTCGGTCGATCATTCCGGGGCGCGAGCGTATGGTGGGCGTTTGTGGCTGATCATGCTGTGACATCAGAGCCGTCGCACGGTCCCGGTTCGACCCCCAAGCGCGAGCCGTTCGTGCTGGATGTGCGTTCGATGGGACGCCGCCCGGGCACCATGTCCGAGGTGCACCGCACCGTGCGGACCCCCGAGCGGCTCGGCGTCGAGATGGTCGGGATCCCGGCGGATTCCGACGTCGATCTCGACCTGCGTCTCGAGGCGGTGTCCGAGGGAATCCTGGTGACCGGGACGGTGTGTGGCGAGACCGTCGGTCAGTGCTCGCGCTGTCTCGAGCCCGTGGACGGGACGGTCACGGTCTTCCTCACCGAGCTGTTCGCCTATCCGGACAGCGCGACCGAGCAGACGACCGACGCCGATGACATCCATCGCATCGCCGACGACCGTATCGATCTCGAGCAGTCGATCATCGATGCGGTCGCGCTCGAACTGCCCATGTCGCCGTTGTGTTCCGCAGACTGTCAGGGTCTGTGTCAGGTGTGCGGAGTCCGGCTCGCCATCGCCGAGCCGGGTCACTCCCACGAGGTCATCGACCCCCGCTGGGCGGGCCTCGCGAGCAAGTTCGCCGACCTCGACACCGACGACTCGGCACCGGCCTCGGAGGGCGACGCCGCCGAGGCAGCGGATCCCGACCGGAAACGACATCGTGACTGAGGCTGTGCGCGAGGACGGTCCGCGAGCCGCCCTGCTCGACGCCCTGGACACCGACATCCCCGACGACCTCCTCACCCTGGCGTTGACCCATCGGTCCTACGCCTACGAACACGGCGGTCTGCCCACCAACGAGCGCCTGGAGTTCCTCGGCGACTCGGTGCTGGGCGTCGTCATCACGGAGCGTCTCTATCTGCGCTATCCCGATCGTCCCGAGGGTGAACTGGCCAAGATCCGGGCGAGCGTCGTCAACATGCACGCCCTCGCCGATGTGGCGCGCGGGCTGGGGGACGAGGGCGGGCTCGGCAAGTACCTGTTCCTCGGTCGCGGCGAGGAGATGACCGGCGGCCGCGACAAGGACTCGATCCTGGCGGACGGTTTGGAATCACTGTTCGGCGCAGTCTTCCTCAGCCATGGGCTGGAGACCTCGCAGCGGGTCATCCTGCGTCTCTTCGACGAGCGTCTCGACCGTGCCGGCAGCCTCGGCGCGGGCCTGGACTGGAAGACCTCGCTCCAGGAACTGAGTTCTGAACGCGGGTTCGGTCCGCCGCAGTACCAGATCAGCGCGACCGGACCCGACCACAACAAGGAGTTCACCGCGACCGCCCTGGTCGCAGGCGAAAGCCTCGGCGAAGGCGTCGGCCGGACCAAGAAGGAAGCGGAGCAGCAAGCCGCTGCCCACGCCTGGAAAGTGCTCACCGAGCGCGCTTCCGCCTCGTGAACCGTCTTCCCGTGAACGCCCCGCGCGCGGTGTCGCATGCCTGAACTGCCCGAGGTCGAGACCGTCCGTAGCGGTCTCGAGACCCATCTCGTCGGCCGGGTGGTGACCTCTACCGAGGTCCTTCATCCGCGCGCGATCCGTCGTCATGCCGGCGGTGAACCGGATCTGATCGGCCGGCTCGCCGGCAAGCAGGTGACCGGCGTCCGACGCCGCGGCAAGTACCTGTGGATCGATCTCGCCGAGTCCGCCGACCGGGCGGCGCTCGTCGTCCACCTCGGGATGAGCGGCCAGATGCTCATCGCACGGGTCGGAACCCCCGACCACACGCATCTGCGGGTCCGCGCCGTCCTCGACGACGAGAACGAACTCCGCTTCGTCGACCAACGCACCTTCGGCGGTTGGCATCTCGACGACTACGCCCCCGATGTGTATGCGCCCCCGGAGAATCGGGACACGACCGACCCGTCGCCCACCGACATCCCGATGTCGGTGGCGCACATCGCCACCGATCCCTTCGACCCCGCCTTCGATCCGGACCGCGTCGTGGATCGCATGCGCACCAAGCACTCCGAGATCAAACGGGTGCTCCTGGACCAGACCGTCATCTCCGGGGTGGGCAACATCTACGCCGACGAGGCGCTCTGGCGTGCGCGCCTGCACGGTGCGCGGATCGCCGAGACCATCAGCCGCAGGAAACTGCGTGAACTGATCGCCGCCGTCACCGAGGTGATGGCGGCGGCGCTGAAGGTCGGCGGGACGTCGTTCGACGCCCTGTACGTGAACGTCAACGGCCAATCCGGCTACTTCGAGCGCTCGCTCAACGCCTACGGACGGGCGGGGGAGCCGTGCCGACGCTGTGGGGCGATCATGCGGCGCGAACAGTTCATGAACCGGAGCTCGTTCTTCTGCCCGAAGTGCCAGCGGCCGCCGAGTGCGCGCTCGAACGCGCCCTGACCCCACCGACTTCGCTGCGGCGCCGGGAACAATCGTCGCTCCGGAACTCTTACTATTGGTCGCGGCGCGGCACCCGCGCCGCCCGCCGGAGACTCTCGAGAGGACCTGCCTTCGATGACCACCGAAGCGACCACCCCCACGCCCGGGGTCCCTGCCGACCAGGTCCACACCGACCTCTGGGTCGAGCGCACCGGCACCCGCCGCTACACCGGACGCAGCTCGCGTGGGGGTGAGGTGCTGATCGGCTCGCAGGATGTCGAGGGGGTGTTCACCCCGGGTGAACTGCTCAAGATCGCCCTGGCCGCCTGCACCGGCATGTCGTCGGACCGGCCGTTGGCCCGTCGCCTCGGTGACGACTACGACGCGACGATCCGGGTGAGTGGCGACGCGGACCGCGAGAACGAGGTCTACCCGCGCATCGAGGAGATCCTCGAGATCGACCTGTCCGAACTCGACCCCGATGCCGCGGCCCGCCTGCTCGTCGTCGTCGAACGCGCCATCGACGCGGTGTGCACCGTCGGGCGCACGGTGAAGGCCGGTGCCGAGGTGGATCTGCGGATCCAGACGGACTGAATCGATGACCGACGAGACGGGGAGCGAGCACGGCACCGACCGCGTCCGGCTCACCGCGCACGTTCACGGACACGTGCAGGGCGTGGGCTTCCGGTGGTGGACGCGCTCCCGGGCCCTCGAACTCGGTCTGGTCGGCTACGCCTCGAACCAGGCCGACGGCCGGGTGCTGGTCGTCGCGGAGGGGCCACGGGACTCAGCGCTCGCCCTGCTGGACGCGCTGCGGTCCGGCACCACGCCGGGACAGGTAGACCTGGTCGTCGAGCGCGTGGATGAACCGCGCGGGGACCTCGACGGCTTCGTCGAACGGTGAGCGGAGCCCGGAACATGTCGCGATGGTGAGTAGTCTGTACCGTCGTGCACCTCAAAAGCCTGACCCTGAAGGGCTTCAAGTCGTTCGCCTCGGCGACGACCCTGCGCTTCGAGCCGGGTATCACGTGCGTGGTGGGTCCCAACGGCTCCGGTAAGTCGAACGTCGTCGACGCCCTGACCTGGGTGATGGGCGAGCAGGGCGCCAAGGCGCTGCGCGGCGGAAAGATGCAGGACGTCATCTTCGCCGGCACATCCGGCCGCCCGCCGCTCGGCCGCGCCGAGGTGACCCTGACCATCGACAACGCCGACGGTGCGCTGCCCATCGAGTACTCCGAGGTGTCGATCACGCGCCGGATGTTCCGCGACGGCGCCGGCGAATACGAGATCAACGGCAGTTCCTGCCGATTGATGGACGTGCAGGAACTGCTGTCGGATTCGGGTATCGGCCGCGAGATGCACGTGATCGTCGGTCAGGGCCGGCTGTCGGCCATCCTCGAGTCCCGCCCCGAGGACCGCCGCGCGTTCATCGAAGAGGCGGCGGGAGTCCTCAAACACCGCAAGCGCAAGGAAAAGGCGGTCCGCAAGCTCGACGCCATGCAGGCCAATCTCGCGCGCCTGTCCGACCTGACCGCCGAACTCCGTCGTCAGCTCAAGCCGCTCGGCCGGCAGGCCGAGGTGGCCCGCCGCGCCCAGACCGTCCAGGCAGACCTGCGCGACGCGCGGCTGCGGCTGGCCGCCGACGACCTCGTCACCCGACGAGCCGAGATGGCCGAACACGCCGCCGTCGAAGACGAGGTCCGGCGCCGACAGGACGAAGTGGCCGCGGAGCTGGACCGCGCGAACGCGGAGGTGGCCGAACACGAACAGCATCTCGCCGAGATCACGCCCGCCGCGGCCGCCGCGAACCGCGCGTGGTTCCGATTGTCGGCGCTCGCCGAACGCGTCGACGCTACCCGCCGGGTCGCCGCCGAACGCAGCCGCTACCTCAGCGAACCGTCGAGTGAGGCCTCCGGACCCGACCCGGACGAGCTCGACGAGCAGGCCCTCGAGGCCGCCGAACTCGAGGCCGAACTGACCGAGGGCGTCGAGATCGCCGCCGAACAACTCGAGAGCGCCCGCGAGGTGCTGGGGGAGCGCGAATCAATCGCCGAGGCAGCCGAGGCCGCTCACCTCGCCGCGGTCCGCGCAATCGCCGACCGTCGGGAGGGATTGGCGCGTCTGGAAGGGCAGGTCGACAACCTGCGGACGCGCTCGGAGTCGGTCGACGCCGAGGCGCAACGCCTCACGGACGCGATCTCGGCGGCCACGGAGCGCGCCGAAGCCGCTGTGACACAACAAGACTCGGCCGCCGGGGAGCTTGCGCAACTCGAGGCCGCCGAACGCGCCCTCGACGAACACCACGAACGCTGCGTCGCGGCGCTCAACCTGTCCAACGAACGCGTCGCGACCCTGCAGGCCTCCCACCGCGAGGCCGAGCACGCCATCGCCTCGCTGTCGGCGCGCGTGGACGCGCTCGCCATGGGCCTCGAACGGGGCGACGGCGGTGCCTGGTTGCTGGCGAACGCCCCCGAGGGTCTCCTGGGTCCGATGTCGGAACTGGTCACCGTCGAGCCGGGTTTCGAGACGGCCATCGCCGGCGCGCTCGGCCCCGCGGTCGACGGCATCGTCACCGTCGACGGGATCGCCGCGGTGCGCGCGTTGGCGGCGCTCAAGTCCGGCGACGGGGGACGGGCCGCGCTGATCTGCGGTGGGCTCGCCGGGCCGGACCGGCAGGGCCAGGTCGCGCTGCCGGACGGGGCCAGGTGGGCCGCCTCGGTGGTCGACACCCGGCCGGAGATCCGCGGTGCCATCGACACCGTCCTGGCCGACACCGTGATCGTCGACGATCCCGCCCAGGGACTCGAACTCGCCCGTCGCCTCGGCGTGCGTGCGGTGACCCCCGCCGGCGATCGCATCTCGGCGGCGTCGGTGGAGGGTGGTTCGTCGCGCCGGCCCTCCACGCTGGAGGTCCAGTCGGCGATCGACGCGGCGACCGCCGAACTCGCCGCGACGCGCCGGCGCGTCGAAGAACTGGAGGCGGCGCTCGACGGTGCCCTCACCGAACAGCACGAGCGCCGGGAGGCGGCCGAAGAGGCGCTCGCCGCGCTGCACGAGTCCGACGCCGGCGTCGGGGCCGCGTACGAGCAGATGGCCCGGCTCGGTCAGGAGATCCGGGCGTCGCGCGCCGAGGCCGACAAACTGACGCGCCAGCGGAACCTCCTCGAGAAGGGCCGCGCGGAAACCCTCGCATCGTTGCAGGACCTCACCGAGCGGCTTCGGCTCGCGCGTGACGAGCCCGAGGTGGGGACCGAGATGTCGGCCGACGATTCCGAGCGTGCAACCGCGTCGGCCGCCGTCGGGGTGGCGCGCAGCGCCGAGATGGAGGCTCGTCTGACGTTGCGGACCGCCGAGGAACGCCTCGCCTCGGTCCGGGGCAAGGCCGACTCGCTGCGCCGCGCCGCCCAGCGCGAACGGGAGGCGCGTGAACGAGCCCGCCGTCAGGACGAGATCCGGCGACAGGCCGCCGGCGTGGCGGTGGCCGTCGAACGCGCGGGTGCGCAGGTCAGTGAGCGCCTCGCGGCAGCGGTGGCCTCGGCTCAGGCCGGGCGCGACGAACTCGAGGAGATCCGGACCGCGCGCACCGCCACCCTGGACGAGCTCCGGGTGCGGGCGGGCGAGCTCACGACCACGCTCAACTCGCTGCGCGACACCGTCCACCGCGACGAGGTGGCGCGAGCGCAGGTCGCGCTGCGCATCGAGCAGCTCGAAGAGCAGGTCCTCGAGACCTTCGCGATGGCACCCGACGATCTGATCGCCGAATACGGTCCCGACGTGCCGATGCCCCCGTCGGCGCTGGAGATGGCCGAATACGAGCAGGCGAGAGAACGTGGCGAGCAGGTCGTCGCGCCCGCCCCGATGCCGTACAACCGGGCGACCCAGGAGGCCCGCGCGAAGAAGGCGCAGAAGGACCTCAACACACTCGGCAAGGTCAACCCCCTCGCACTCGAGGAGTTCGCGGCGCTCGAGGAACGGTACAACTTCCTCTCGTCACAGCTCGAAGACGTCAAGGCGGCGCGTAAGGATCTCCTCGACGTGGTCGAGGAGGTCGACGCCCGCATCCTGCAGGTGTTCACCGAGGCCTACGCCGACGTCGAGCGCGAATTCGCGCAGGTCTTCCAGACGCTGTTCCCGGGCGGTGAAGGGCGACTGGTCCTCACCGAACCCGGCGACATGCTCACGACGGGCATCGAGGTCGAGGCACGTCCGCCCGGTAAGAAGGTCAAGCGGCTGTCACTGCTGTCCGGTGGGGAGAAGTCGCTCACGGCCGTCGCGATGCTGGTGGCGATCTTCCGTGCGCGGCCGTCACCGTTCTACGTCATGGACGAGGTCGAGGCCGCTCTCGATGACACCAACCTGCGGCGACTCATCACGTTGTTCGAGCAGCTGCGGGAGAAGTCCCAGCTCATCGTCATCACCCACCAGAAGCCCACGATGGAGGTCGCGGATGCGCTCTACGGGGTCAGCATGCGCGGCGACGGCATCACGACGGTCATCTCGCAGCGCATGCGCGGCGTGAACATGCCCGTCGGTCAACAGGAGGACACCAGCCAGTGAACACCGGAATCATCATCGGCATCGTCGTCGCGGTGCTCGTCGTGATCGCGTTGATCGTGCTCGGTCTGGTGCTGTCGCGCCGCCGGCGCATCTCGCTGACCGACGAGCGGCAGCCGGAGGTCGTCGACGGCACGACCCGTCAGGTCGACCGGTCCGGGGGTTACCAGGCCGGATCGGGCTTCAGCTTCAGTCGCGGCGACGCCGCCCTCGCCGAACCGCCACAACGCACACCGGAACCCCGGACACCGGCACCGCAGACGCCGGCACCCGAGGTGGTACGGCCGCCGGGGGACCGCACCGAGGTGGACGGTCAGCCGGGTGTCGGCGATGACGCCGCAGTCCCGCGTGACTCGATTCGACGCGGCGTCACCGACGTGTCGCTCCCCGAGCCGGACACCGCGGAGCCGGACACCACCGAGCCGGACACCGCGGAGCCGGACACCGCCGAGACGGAGACGAGCAAGTCCGCGGCGGCCGAACCCGAGACAGTGGAACCGGAGGCCGCCCGACCTGCGACCGCACCGCCGGACACGGCAGTGCCGGACACGGCAGCGCCGGACACCACCACCGAGCGCACGACGACCGAACCCGACACGGCGGGGCCCGATACGGATGAGCCGGTGGTCGTCGAACCCGAGACGCGGGTGCCCGACGACGTCGCGGAGGCGACCACGGCGCCGCCGCTGGACGACATCGCGCCGACGGCGGGCCGGATCGGTCGTCTGCGTGGCCGGCTGTCCCGGTCGCAGGGCGCGATCGGCAAGGGCGTACTGGGACTTCTCGGCGCGGGCGATCTCGACGAGGAGAGCTGGGAGGAGATCGAGGACACGCTGGTGATGGCGGACCTCGGTGCCTCGACCACGGCCACCGTCGTCGAGACATTGCGCACCGAACTCGCGGCCAATCCGGTCCGGACCGCAGGGGAGGCCCGGGCGTTGCTCAAGCGGGTCCTGGTCGAGCAGCTCGACCCCACGCTCGACCGGTCGATCCGGGCGCTCCCGCACGCCGGCCGTCCTGCGGTCGTGCTGGTCGTCGGGGTCAACGGCACCGGCAAGACGACCACGACCGGCAAACTGGCGCGTGTGCTCGTCGCCGACGGACGTCGCGTCCTGCTCGGAGCCGCGGACACCTTCCGCGCCGCCGCCGCCGATCAGCTGCAGACGTGGGGTGAGCGTGTCGGCGCCGAGATCGTGCGCGGCAAGGAGCAGGCCGATCCCGCCGCGGTGGCGTTCGACGCGGTCGACCGCGGCATCGAGACGGGTGTCGACGTGGTCATGATCGACACCGCTGGCCGGCTGCACACCAAGACCGGCCTGATGGACGAGCTCGGCAAGGTCAAGCGCGTCGTCGAGAAGAAGGCGCCCGTCGACGAGGTGCTGCTGGTCCTCGACGCGACCGTGGGACAGAACGGGCTCATGCAGGCCCGCGTGTTCGCCGAGGTCGTGAACATCACCGGCGTGGTGTTGACGAAGCTCGACGGCACCGCGAAGGGCGGCATCGTGTTCCACGTCCAGAAGGAACTCGGAGTACCGGTCAAGCTCGTCGGGCTGGGCGAGGGCGCGGACGATCTGGCGCCGTTCGAGCCCGACGCATTCGTCGACGCCCTGTTGTGAGGGTCGGCGTCCGGCGGTGATCTGAGTTGACGCTGTGGTGAAGTCCGGATCTGTGATCGGAAATGCTGGGTTAGCGGTCTCCCACGGAACCTGAGAGGTCGCTCAGAGCCGAACAGGGGCGTTACATGTGCGCAATACAAACCGCCCAGGGGGTTACGCGCCGGAAACGTCGGGGCACCACAGCTGAAACCGACTGCGGACAATCTCTTTGGAGGCGCCGAGCCGTCGGCGCATCCTGAGGAGGTTTCGTAGTGGATTTGGCTCAGTTGCCAAACGAATCGTTTGGCCCGATCGACACGGGCAACACGGCATTCATGCTCGTGTCAGCCGCCATGGTGTTGCTGATGACCCCAGGCCTCGCGTTCTTCTACGGGGGGTTGGCGCGAGGCAAGTCCGTCCTGAACATGATGATGATGTCCTTCGGCGCACTGGCGTCGATCAGCGTCGTGTACGTGCTGTGGGGCTTCTCGATGTCGTTCAGCGACGGGATCACCGGTAGCAGCGACATCGGCGGGATCTTCGCGAATCCGTTCGCGCTGTTCGGCTCCGACCAGCTGATGAGCACGATCGGCGAGGGTGACAGCGAGCAGTACGTCACCGGCGGCCTGTCGATCCCCGCGATCGTCTTCATGGGATTCCAGCTCACCTTCGCGGTCATCACCGTCGCCCTCATCAGCGGTGCGCTCGCCGAACGCGTCAAGTTCTCGACCTGGATGGTCTTCACCGTCCTGTGGGCGACGATCGTGTACTTCCCGCTGTCGCACATGGTCTGGGGTGGACTCGTGGGTGGCGGCGGCCTCCTCGGCGGTGGTGCGGACGGTCTGGCGGCCAAGATGTTCGGGACCGACGACGAGGGTGCGGCCAACGTCGCACCGATCGACTTCGCCGGCGGCACGGTCGTGCACATCAATGCCGGTATCGCCGCTCTGGTCCTGGTCCTCATCATCGGCAAGCGCGTCGGCTTCGGTCGCACCGCCTACCGCCCCCACAACATCCCGTTCGTCATGCTGGGCGCGGCACTCCTCTGGTTCGGCTGGTTCGGGTTCAACGTCGGGTCCGAGCTGGGTGCGGACCTGCTCGCCGGCCAGGTGTGGGTCAACACGACCGCTGCGACGGCCGCGGCGATCATCGGCTGGCTCGCGGTGGAACTCATCCGCGACAAGCACGCCACCAGCGTCGGCGCCGCGTCGGGTGTGGTCGCCGGTCTGGTCGCCATCACCCCTGCGTGTGGTTCGCTCACCCCGGTCGGCTCGCTGATCCTCGGTGCCATCGCCGGTGCTCTCGCGGCGGTCGCGATCGGCCTGAAGAACAAGTTCGGCTACGACGACTCGCTCGACGTCGTCGGCGTCCACCTCGTCGCGGGCCTCTGGGGCACGGTGGCCATCGGCCTGATCGGCAAGGACGTGGGCCTCTTCTGGGGCGGCGACTACAAGCAGCTGGTCGTCCAGGTCGTCATCGCCACCTTCGCGCTCGTGTTCACCGGTGTTCTCACCGCGATCATCGCCTTCGCGCTCAAGCCGCTGGGCTGGCGCGTGAGCGACGAGGACGAGAAGACCGGCATCGACGAGGCGGAACACGCCGAGACGGCCTATGAGCTGGCATGACCGCGCGACGCCATTCGCTACTACGCTGAATCCTGTGGAGAGGGATAACTAATGAAGCTGATCACTGCAATCGTCAAGCCGTTCACGCTCGAGGATGTCAAGGCCGGGTTGGAGCAGGCCGGCATCCTGGGCATGACCGTGAGTGAGGTCCAGGGCTACGGACGCCAGAAGGGCCACACCGAGGTCTACCGCGGCGCCGAGTACTCGGTCGACTTCGTGCCCAAGGTCCGCGTGGAGGTCGTGGTGGACGACGCGGCCGTGGACAAGGTCGTCGACGTGATCGTCGAGGCCGCCCGGACCGGCAAGATCGGTGACGGCAAGGTGTGGGTGTCGCCGGTGGAATCCGTGGTCCGCGTCCGCACCGGCGAGCGTGGCGGAGACGCTCTGTAGCGAGCCCGTGCTGCATTGACGAACTCCCGGTGAACGGCCCCGTGCCCGACGACCCGTCGGGCGCGGGGCCGTACCGTTCGACAGCCCGAAACATCCTCTCTCCCTCACACTTTGGAGGCAGTCGTAAGCGCCGCAGACCTGGCCAAGACCCGACGGCAACTCACCGAATCCGGCCGCTCGGGAAAACTCGACGCACCGGCATTGCGCCAGGTGCTCGTCGACCTGCACGAGTTCTGGCTGACCAGCAAAGGAGCCGAACTCGGTATCAAGCCGCACAGTGGGTTCGCGATCGTCGCCGTCGGCGGACTCGGTCGCGGTGAGATGCTCCCGTATTCCGATCTCGACCTGATCCTGCTGCACGACGACATGCCCGCCGAGCGGGTGTCCGAGGTGGCCGACGGGCTCTGGTATCCGTTGTGGGACGCCAACATCCCGCTCGACCACAGCGTGCGGACGGTGCCGCAGGCACTGCAGGTCGCGGGCGACGACGTCACCGCGGCGCTGGGCTTGCTCGAGGCCCGCCACATCGCGGGTGACGAGGACCTGTCCACCCTGCTGATCGGCGGCGTCCGCCAGCAGTGGCGGAACGACATCCGCACTCGGTTCCCGGAGGTCGTCGCACATGCACAGGATCGCTGGCGGCGCGCCGGCGACATCGCGCATCGTGCCGAACCAGATCTCAAGAACGGTCGGGGAGGGCTGCGCGACGTACAGCTGCTGGGCGCGCTGGCGATCGCTCAGCTCACCCATGGGATGGCGAGCCTGCGGCCCGACTCACCCGGCGCGGGACCGCAGGTCGCCTACACGCGGCTCCTCGACATCCGCACCGAACTGCATCGCATCGCCGGGCGTCCCCGCGAGCACGTGCAGGCGCAGGACGCCGACGAGATCGGGGCGGCCCTCAGGATCGGGGACCGGTTCGATCTCGCCCGCGTCATCAGCGACTCGGCACGCACCATCAGCTACTCCATCGACGTCGGCCTGCGGACCGCGGGCAACGCCCTGCCACGTCGTGGTCTGGCCAAGCTGCGGCGTTCGCCGTTGCGCCGGCCGCTCGACGAGGGTGTGGTCGAGCACAGCGGCGAGATCGTGTTGGCGCGCAACGCGATCCCGAGCAAGGACCCGGGCCTCATCCTGCGGGTCGCGGCGGCCTCGGCGCGTACCGGCCTGCCGATCAGCGCGTCGACCCTGAGTCGGCTCGCCGACTACGCGCCGGAACTACGTGAGCCGTGGCCGGCCGAGGCGCGCAGTGACCTGCTGGTCCTGCTCAGCTCGGGCCATCACATGGTCGACCCGATCGAGGCCCTCGACCGCACGGGTCTGTGGGGCCGGTTGCTGCCGGAGTGGGGTGCCGTCCGCGACCTCCCGCCGCGCGACGCCATCCACACCTGGACCGTCGACCGGCACCTCGTGGAGACCGCCGCGTATGCGAGCGCGATGACCACGCGGGTGTCCCGGCCCGATCTCCTCGTGCTCGGTGCGCTCATCCACGACCTGGGCAAGGGGCGGGGTGCCGATCACAGCATCGTCGGGGCGGATCTGGCCGTTCAGGTCGGCAACCGGTTCGGGCTCTGGCCGCAGGACGTCGCGATCCTCTCCGACATGGTGCGGCACCACCTGCTGCTGCCGCAGGTCGCGACCCGCCGCGACCTCGACGACCCCGCCACCGCCGAATCCGTCGTCGAGACCCTCGGGCACAATCGCGTTCTCCTGGAACTCCTTGCCGCACTTGCCGAAGCGGACTCGCTCGCCACCGGTCCCGGCGTGTGGGGGGAGTGGAAGGCCTCACTGATCCTCGACCTCGTCCGGCGGTCGATGCGACTCATCGACGGGGAGGAGCCGAGCGCTCCCGAACCGCTGACCGACGAGCAACTCGCGACCGCGGCGGAGGGGGACTTCGCGGTGCGGCTCGTCCGGGCCGAGGGACAGCACACCTACCGCGTCACCATGGTCGCGCCGGACCAGCCGGGCCTGCTGTCGAAGATGGCCGGGGTCCTCGCGCTCGGCGGGCTGCGGTCCCACTCCGCCTGTGCGCAGAGCGCCGACGGCAAGGCGATCAACTCGTTCCTGGTGGTGCCGATGTTCGGCAGCCCGCCCGATGCCGGGCTGCTGCGCCAGCAGCTCATCGCCGCGATCGAGGGCAAGATCGACGTCCTCGCGCGGCTCGACGCGCGCGAACGGGACTCGCCGATCCCGACGATCGGCACGGTCACCACGATCCCCGGCACTGTGGTGACCATCGGCGCCAGCGCCGGCAGCACCGATCCCGAGGTGGACGGGGCGGGCCATCCGAAGAACGCGGTGCCCGCACTGTTCGCCGTCGCCCCGCCACGGGTGACGTGGCTCGACGCGCCGGCGGGGGAGGCGGTGCTCGAGGTCCGCTCGGACGACCGCATCGGTCTGCTCAGCCGGGTCAGCGCGGTCCTGGAGCGACATGGCGCCGACATCCGGTGGGCCAAGGTGTCGACTCTGGGCGCCACCGGTGTGGACATCTTCGGCCTGCGACTGGCGACCGACACCGACGCCGCGCGCGCCGAGCTGGCCGAGGCCGTCGTCGCGGTCTGCCCGCCTCCGCAGCCGGTGCGCGAGGAAGACGGCGACGGGCCACAGTCCTACGGCGGGACCGGCCGGTCCGGAGTGCCGATCTCCTAGCTGTTCGGCGTCGGGACCCACATGGAAGGATGGGGCCATGTTCGATTCCCTCTCCGACCGGTTGACCGGTGCCCTGAAGGATCTGCGTGGCAAGGGGCGGCTCTCCGATGCCGACATCGACCGCACCTGTCGCGAGATCCGGCTCGCCCTGCTCGAGGCGGATGTCTCGCTCGCGGTGGTCCGGTCCTTCATCGCGCGGATCAAGGAGCGCGCCAAGGGCGCCGAGGTCTCCGGGGCGCTGAATCCGGCGCAGACGGTCGTCAAGATCGTCAACGAGGAACTCATCGGCATCCTCGGCGGCGAGACCCGTCGAGTGCGGTTCGCCAAGAATCCGCCGACCGTCATCATGCTGGCCGGTCTGCAGGGCGCCGGTAAGACCACGCTCGCCGGAAAGCTGGGCAACTGGCTCAAGCAGCAGGGTCACACCCCGCTGCTCGTCGCCTGTGACCTGCAGCGGCCGGGCGCGGTCTCGCAGCTGCAGATCGTCGGCGAGCGCGCCGGCGTCCCGGTGTTCGCGCCCCATCCGGGCACCAGCGTCGGCGGGGAGGGCGCGCTCGGCGTCACCGCCGGAGATCCGGTCTCGGTCGCGCAGGCCGGTGTGGACGAGGCGCGCAGCAAGCACTACGACGTCGTGGTCATCGACACCGCCGGTCGTCTCGGTATCGACGCGGAGCTGATGAAGCAGGCGTCCGACATCCGGGACGCCACCTCGCCCGACGAGGTGCTGTTCGTCGTCGACGCCATGATCGGTCAGGACGCCGTGACCACCGCCGAGGCCTTCGCCGACGGTGTGGGGTTCACCGGCGTCGTGCTGACCAAGCTCGACGGTGACGCGCGCGGTGGTGCGGCGCTGTCGGTGCGTGAGGTGACCGGCCAGCCGATCATGTTCGCGTCCTCGGGCGAGAAGCTGGAGGACTTCGACGTCTTCCACCCCGACCGTATGGCGAGTCGAATCCTCGGCATGGGCGACGTGTTGTCGCTCATCGAGCAGGCCGAACAGCACTGGGACGCGCAGCAGGCCGAGGCCGCGGCCGCCAAGATCACCCAGGGCGAGCTGACCCTGGAGGACTTCCTCGAGCAGATGCTGATGATCCGCAAGATGGGGCCCATCGGCAACATCCTGGGAATGCTGCCCGGCGCCGGCCAGATGAAGGACGTGCTGTCGCAGGTCGACGACAAACAACTCGACCGGGTGCAGGCGATCATCCGCGGCATGACGCCCGCCGAACGCGACAACCCGAAGATCATCAACGCCTCCCGTCGCATCCGCATCGCGAACGGCTCGGGCGTGACGGTCAGCGAGGTCAACCAGCTCGTCGACCGGTTCTTCGAGGCTCGCAAGATGATGGCGCAGATGTCGGGCCGCATGGGCATGGGCGGGATGAACCGCAAGTCCAACCGCAAGAAGGGCAAGGGGAAGAAGGGCAAGGGCCGCGGCCCCACACCGCCGAAGGTCCGCGGCGGCTTCCCGGGCATGCCCGGGGGGATGCCGGCCGGGTTCCCGGACCTGTCGAACATGCCGGCCGGCCTCGATGAGCTGCCGCCGGGACTCGAAGGTCTCGACGTGTCGCAGTTCCAGCAGCCCAAGAAGAAGAAATAGGCGCGTGAGCGGGAGCAGGGGCGGGGCCGGAGCACCGAAGCACTACCGAGGTACCGACCCGCTGACCGCGGAGCCCATCGAGTTCTGGGTCAGCGGTGACACCGTCAGTGCCACACCGGTTCCCGATGCCGAGACCGCCGTCGACGGCGGCTGGATCCTGCCGGGCCTCGTCGATGCCCACAACCATGTGGGCATCGCCCCCGGCCTCGGTGTCGACATCGAGCAGGCCCGTGGGTTCGCCTATGCCGATGCGCGCGCCGGCACCCTGCTGATCCGCGAGGTCGGGTCGCCGCTGGACACCCATCCGCTCGACGACGATCCCGCGTGCCCTCGCTTCATCCGGTCGGGCAAACACATCGCCCGGCCCAAGCGGTACCTGCGCGACTACGGCGTCGACCTCGACGACCCGGATGAGCTGGCCGCCGAGGTGGCCCGGCAGGCGCAGGCCGGCGACGGCTGGGTGAAGATCGTCGGGGACTGGATCGATCGCGAGGTCGGTGATCTGGCCCCGCTGTGGACGCGTGCGCAGATCGAGTCGGCGGTCGCAGTGGCGCACGAGCACGGCGCACGGATCACCGCCCATGTCTTCGGAACCGACGCCCTGGTCGACCTGATCGGCGCCGGGGTGGACTGCATCGAGCACGGCACCGGGCTGACCGACGATCTCGTCGACCAGCTCGTCGAACGATCGATTGCCCTGGTGCCCACCATGATCCAGGTCGAGAACTTCCCCGGCATCGCCGACGGGGCCGAACGCTTCCCGACCTACGCCGCGCACATGCGCGCTCTGCACGCGGGTGCGCCGAAGGTGTTCGATGCCGCGCATGAGGCCGGTGTGCAGATCTTCGCCGGAACGGATGCGGGCGGATTCGTCGAGCACGGTCGCATCGTCGACGAGATCGAGGCGCTGTCCGGCATCGGGTTGGGTCCCGCCGCGGCGATCGCGGCCGCGTCGACGGAGGCCCGCCGCTGGCTCGGTGCCGACGTCCTGGAGGACGGGCATCGCGCCGATTTCGTGGTCTACGCGGACAACCCGTGTGACGATCTGGGCGCGCTGCGACACCCGGTAGCAGTGGTGTCGTCGGGCCGCCACATCGTGTGAGCAACGCCACACGGTGGCACCTGGTTGCCTTTCTTACCGCCGCGTAACGTAGCAACGGCGTTGCAACGGTTCTCCCACCATGAACCGGATCAGTCCACGCCGGATCCTCTCAGCCCGGGTTCGGCGACGCGGAACCGTCGGAGCCGGGGGTCGAGGGAGGCTCCGGCGGTGTCGTGATCTCGGACGCCGATGAGCCGACACCCATGAGTGACGGACGAGCGACGTGCGGCATGTGGTCGCTCTCGCGGGGTGGGTGACCACATGCCGGTACTTCGGCCCAGTCATCGTCGTGTCGGCGACCCCTGGTCGGCGGATTCGGTGTCCGCCGTCTGGTCTGGCACAATGACTCGCTGGTTCGTCGGATCCGGTCACGGCCGCCCGACGGTCACACCGATACAGACGCAAAACCGGGTCCGCCATTCCGGGCGGTCTGCTGAATTGCGCAGTGACCACACGAAAGAGAAGTAGACATGGCTGTCAAGATCAAGCTCACGCGGCTCGGCAAGATCCGCAACCCGCAGTACCGCATCGTCGTCGCCGACGCCCGCACCCGCCGCAACGGCCGGGTCATCGAGACCATCGGCAAGTACCACCCCAAGGAAGAGCCCTCGCTGATCGAGGTCGACTCCGAGCGCGCCCAGTACTGGCTGGGTGTCGGCGCGCAGCCGACCGAGCCGGTGGCCGCGATCCTCAAGGTGACCGGTGACTGGCAGAAGTTCAAGGGCCTGCCGGGCGCCGAGGGCACCCTGAAGACCGCCGAGGCCAAGCCCTCGAAGCTCGACCTGTTCAACGCCGCGCTCGCCGCCGCCGACAACGAGCCGGTCGCCGCCGCGACCACCCCGAAGAAGAAGGCCGCCAAGAAGGACGCCGAGGCTCCCGAGGCTCCCGCCGCCGAGGGTGACGCGTGAGCGCAGTCGTCGCCGACGCGGTCGAACATCTGGTCCGCGGAATCGTCTCCAACCCCGATGACGTCCGGGTCGACCTCGTCACCGGCCGCCGCGGCCGGCTCGTCGAGGTCCATGTGAACCCCGACGACCTCGGCAAGGTGATCGGGCGCAACGGTCGTACCGCGACCGCGTTGCGCACCCTGGTCTCCGGAATCGGTGGACGCGGGATGCGCGTCGACATCGTCGACACCGACCGCTGACCGAGAATCCGAACACCGAGCGCATCGTGGATCTCGTCGTCGGCCGTGTGGTGAAGTCACATGGAATCCGTGGTGAGGTCGTCGTGGACGTCCGCACGGACGAGCCCGAGATGCGTTTCACCCCGAACTCGGTGCTGCGCGGCCGTCTGCCGCGCGGTGCCGGGGAACGGGAGTTCACCGTCACAGCCGCCCGGGAGCATTCCGGGCGGCTGTTGGTGTCGCTGGCCGGCGTCGCGGACCGGGATTCGGCTGACGCCCTGCGCGGCACGCTGTTCCTCATCGACAGCTCGCAGGTGGAGCCGTCCGACGACCCGGATGAGTTCTACGACCACGAACTCGAAGGCGTCCCCGTGCAACTCGTCGACGGTTCCGCGGTCGGCATCGTCGAATCGGTCCTGCACCTGCCCGGCGGTGAGTTGCTGTCGGTCCGGACCACCGACGACCGCGAGGTGCTCGTCCCGTTCGTCCGCGAGATCGTGCCGAGCGTCAGTCGTGAACTCATCGTGCTCGACCCACCCGAGGGACTGCTGAACCCGGATTCGCTCGACGAGGCGCCCTGATGCGTCTCGACGTCGTGTCGATCTTCCCCGAGTACCTCGATCCGCTCCGAGTTGCCTTGCTGGGCAAGGCGATCGACGCCGGGCGAATCAGTGTCACGGTCCACGATCTACGGAACTGGGCCCACGATGTCCACCGCAGCGTGGACGACTCGCCCTACGGCGGCGGACCCGGGATGGTCATGAAACCCGAGGTATGGGGACCGTGCCTGGACGAGGTGTGCCCCGACGACGCGCTGCTGATCGTGCCGACCCCCGCCGGTGTGCCGTTCACCCAGGAGACCGCGCGTCGCTGGAGCACCGAGAAGCACCTCGTGTTCGCCTGCGGCCGGTACGAGGGCATCGACCAGCGCGTCTTCGACGACGCCGCACGGCGAGTGCGCGTCGAAGAGGTCTCCCTGGGTGATTTCGTCCTCATCGGGGGAGAGGTCGCGGTCATGGCCATGATCGAGGCGACCGTGCGTCTCCTCGACGGCGTGCTCGGCAATCCCCGGTCGCATCAGGAGGATTCGTTCTCCGACGGACTCCTCGAAGGTCCGAGCTACACGCGGCCGGTGAGCTGGCGCGGCCTCGACGTCCCGCCCGTGTTGCTCAGCGGCGACCACGCGAAGGTGGCCCGGTGGCGCGGCGAGCAGGCCCTCGAGCGCACGCGCGCGCGCCGCCCCGACCTGCTGGCGGACGCTGTGGACACCGCCACGGACCAACCGGGCGATTCCGGCTAGGATTCGCCGGAGAGTCGACTCGCAGGGGGTTCGAGGGACGATGCAGGGGTATTCGGCCATGGTCGGCGAGCTCGACCGTCAGCGTACGGAACTCGAGCGCATCCGGAAAGCGCTGTCGCAGCTGACCTCTCGGGCCACCAGTCACGATCGGCTCGTCGCCGTGACGGTCGACGCGCGGGGACTCGCGGTGGACATCACCATCGAACCCGCTGCCCTGCGGCGTTACCGTGCGGACCAGTTGTCGGCTCTGCTCACCACGCTGATCGCCGAGGCGGACACCGCCCTGCGCGCCCGAACCGCCGAGGTGCTCGCCGGCGCACCGGATCTGCCCCTCGATTACGCCGACGCCGGCCTCGACAGGGTGGTGGCCGATGACGAATCCTGACCCGGTCGACGTGGGGCAGACGGACGGCACCCGGGTCGGTGCCGACCCCGTCGCGGCCGTCACGCTGGCGCGACGTCTGGCGGAGGTGACCGCGGGACTCGCGGGGGCGCGAGGCGAGCTGTCCGCGTTGCTCCACGACATCGATGCCGCGGTGGGCGTCGGCGACTCGGCGCACGCGTTCCGGATGGGATTCGCGCCGGCGGCCGAGACGATCGCCGAGTCCCTGCAGGATGCCGAGGATCGGCTCGGAGGGCATCGTCGGGCGCTCGTGGCCGGCGTCGACGCACTGGTCGACGCCGACGCCGAGGCGTCCGCGCGTCTCGGCCGGAGCACGCGATGACCCCGGGCGAGGCCGAGCGGATCGCGGAGGAGTTGGCACCCGGGGCGTGGCCGACCGCCGACGCCGCCGCCCTCCACGACTCGGCGCAGCGCGCTCGCGCGCTGGCCGCGTCGCTGGACGGCCTCGCCGCGGCGGTGGCGTCGGCGGCCGGGTCGTACACGGCCGGCGGTGCGGCCGACGGCCGGTTCCACCAGGCCGTCGTGGGTGGGCTCGGGCATACCGCCGGTGCCGATCTGCCCGGTGTGGCGGAACGTCTGCGTGCATTGGGGACGTCGCTGGACGCGTATGCCCGGACCGTGACCGACACCCGACGGCAGATGTCGGTGATCGCACTGATCGCCGACCGCGACGCGCGGCGCGCCGAGGTGAACGCAGTGATCGGTGACGACACGTGGCGGGTGGAGGCCGCGAGCACGGGCCGGATGGCCCTCACCGCCGCCGGCGACGACCACACCGAACGGTCGGGTGAGGCAGGTCAGAGCGCCGGTGCGCCCGCGGCGACGAGCGGCATGATGCCGATGATGCCGTTCGGGGCGATGGGCGCGGCGGGAGCGGCCGGGGTCGGTGCTCTGGCCGGCGCACGGGCACATGCCGCCCGCGACGCGGTCGGAGCGGGCGACCTGACCTGGCTACGGGCCCGCGCCGAACGACTGCAGACGACGGTTCCGTCGCCGATCGCCGGCTGGTTCCGGACGGCGGTGGGGGTCGGAACCGGTGATCGGGGAACGCGGGTCGTCGTCGTGGGGACCAACGACCCGCAGCCGTACCAGCGGGCCGGCGTCGAACTCGCCGACGACGAGGCGCTCACCGCCAACGGACGGGCGCCGGAGCTCGCGATCCTCGACCACATGGTGCACGCCGGTGTCACACCCAGGGCGATCGCCGCGGCCACCCCGATGGACCCGGCCACCATCTCCGCGTTGCAGGCCGAGGACGTCCTGGTCGTCGGCCCGCGCGCGTAGCCACTCCGCGATTTCGTCGGCCCGGGGTGTCTCTGGCACAATAGTCGGGTTGCCTGCCGACGATGCCCCGCCTCCGGGGCCGTCCGTGACCATACGTCAGTGACACCGTCGGCAGCGACGCCAACGACTCGGAGCACGAACCGGTCGAGCCCTCGGGCCGCCAGGTTCCTCTGCTCAACGTTTTCCGCCAGACAAGGACCACGACACATGAACACGCTCGACTTCCTCGACAAGCAGTCCCTCCGCGACGACGTGCCGGACTTCGGCCCCGGCGACACCCTCGACGTCCACGTCAAGGTCATCGAGGGCAGCAAGGAGCGCGTCCAGGTGTTCAAGGGTGTCGTCATCCGTCGCCAGGGTGGCGGCGTGCGCGAGACCTTCACCGTCCGCAAGGTGTCCTTCGGCGTCGGCGTCGAGCGCACCTTCCCCGTGCACAGCCCGAACATCGCCAAGATCGACGTCCTCACCCGCGGTGACGTCCGTCGCGCCAAGCTGTACTACCTGCGCGATCTGCGCGGCAAGGCAGCCAAGATCAAGGAAAAGCGCTGACGCGTCTAACCTGACGAGGTGGCCGACACACAGCGACCCCACGATGCCCCCGACGACGACCGCGACACCGACGCCAAACGTCCGTGGCGCCTGACGACCGACCGGGACGATCCCGCCGACGAGCGCGGAAAGCGTAGATCCGGATCGGGCTCGCTCGTGCGCGAAGTCGTGATCATCGTGGGGTGCGTCCTCCTCCTCACCTGGGTACTGCAGACCTTCATCGGTCGGCAGTACGTGATCCCGTCGGAGTCGATGGAGTCGACCCTCATCGGCTGCGACGGCTGCACCAACGACCGCATCGTGATCGACAAGCTCACGTACCGGTTCGGTGATCCGCAGCCCGGCGACGTCGTCGTCTTCAAGGGTCCGTCGGAGTCGTGGAACGGCGCCTGGGTGTCGCCGCGGTCGACGAACCCGGTGATGCACAAGGCGCAGGATGCCCTGTCGTGGTTCGGGTTCGCGCCGCCCGATGAGAACAACCTCGTGAAGCGGGTCATCGCCACCGGCGGCCAGACCGTCGAATGCCGCAACGACGAGGGCGTCGGCGTCAAGGTCGACGGGCGTCCGCTGCGCGAGCCCTACATCGACATGAAGCTCCAGGAGGAGACCGTGTCCTCGTTCGGGCCCGGCGTCGCCGGCCCGGGCAATCAGGTGCCGCCGTGTCTCGGTCCGGACTTCGGTCCGATCAAGGTTCCCGAGGGCAACGTGTGGGTCATGGGCGACAACCGGCTGAACTCGCAGGACTCGCGATACCACGTGGACGACCAGTATCAGGGCACCGTCCCGGTCAGCGACATCCGCGGCAAGGTGCGCTTCATCATCTACCCCTTCTCGCGGATCGGTGGTGTCGGTTCGTTCAATCCGCAGCAGTGATGGGTGAGCTGTGACGACTCGATGGCCTCCGCGCTCTCCCGTCCGCCGCGCCGCGGGCCTGCGAACGTTCGAATTCGCATTGCATCGGCAGGGTCTCGGGCCCGTCGCCGGCGTCGACGAGGCCGGCCGCGGTGCCTGCGCCGGGCCTCTCGTGGTCGCGGCGTGCGTGCTCAAACCGACGCAGCTCGTCTCGCTCGCCGATCTCGACGATTCGAAGCGTCTCTCCGAGCGCACCCGCGAAGAGCTGTACCGCTCGGTGACGCGCTATGCGCAGAGCTGGAGCGCGGTGATCATCGAGGCCGCGGAGATCGATCGCATCGGCATCCACGTCGCCAACATCGAGGGCATGCGACGCGCGGTGGCGGCACTCGACGTGAAGCCCGGATACGTGTTGTCCGATGGCTTCGCGGTGCCGGGCCTGACCGCGCCGTCGCTGCCGGTGATCGGGGGAGACGGGGCGGCCGCGTGCATCGCCGCCGCCAGCATCATCGCCAAGGTCACCCGGGACCGGATCATGGTCGCGATGGACGACGACCTGCCCGGCTACGACTTCGCCATCCACAAGGGCTACAGCACAGCGCTGCACATGTCGCGGATCGACGCGGCAGGCCCCTCGCCACAACACCGCATGTCATACCGTAATGTCGCGGCACGTGTGGTCACCAGCGCAAACGACAACAGGGATAGGCTGACAGGATGAGTGCTGAGGATCTCGAGAAGTACGAAACCGAGATGGAACTCTCTCTGTACCGCGAGTACAAGGACATCGTCGGGCAGTTCACCTACGTGGTGGAGACAGAGCGGCGCTTCTACCTCGCCAACGCGGTCGAGATGATCCCGCGCAACACCGACGGCGAGGTCTACTTCGAACTCCGCATGAGCGATGCGTGGGTGTGGGACATGTACCGCCCGGCGCGTTTCGTCAAGCAGGTCCGGGTGATCACGTTCAAGGACGTCAACATCGAAGAACTCGAGAAGGCCGAACTCCGCCTGCCCGACGAGCCCTGACCGCGTGCGCAGTTGCAGACCCGACGTTGTTGACGAGGCCCTGATCATCCACAGATCAGGGCCTCGCCCGTGCGGGGACGGCCGTCGACAGTGGTTCTGGGCGACGCTGATCGGCATGAGTGCACAAGCGCGCGACCATCCTCGCCCCGATCGACGCGGTCACATCGGCCGGCTCGGCGAGGATGTGGCAGCGGACTACGCGACATCGCTGGGTTGGACTGTCCTGGAACGTAATTGGCGTACCCGATACGGCGAACTGGATCTTGTGGCCGCCGACGGTTCGGTCCTGGTGATCGTCGAGGTGAAGACCCGAGCGAGTCGCACCTACGACGATCCGGTCATGGCGGTCACCCCGGTGAAGCTCACCCGGATGCGCCGACTCGCCCGAGTGTGGCTGGCCGGGCAGGACCGCAGGTGGTCCCAGATCAGGTTCGACGTCGTCAGCGTTCGGCTCGATCATGCCGCTCCCGACGATCTGGCCCGTGCGCGGGTGCGGCATCACCGGGGTGTCTACGTGTGAGGTCTGGCGCGTCAGAGCTTGCTCAGGTCGGTGCGGATCAGCATCACGTTGTAGTCGCTCCAGCGCGAGGCGTTGAAGTACAGGTCCTTCGAATCCCCCTGCAGCGCGGGGGAGTTGGGGAGCATCATCGGTCCGTAGACGACGAGCGCGCCGCGGGGGACGATGGTTTTCGGTGCGCTCCACGGGCCTTCGGGGTGGTCGGCGGTGCGCAGCGTGATGTCGTTGTCGCCGTCGAGCATGACGTACTTCTCCAGATACGGACTCCAGGCGACCGACAGTTCGGTGACCGGCTGCCGGACGACGACCGCGGAGCCGTCGTCCGGGATCGCGGCGATGTCGTCCACCCAGCCGCGACTCTTTCCCGCCCAATACTCGTAGGCGTCGAGTGTCAGGATGTCCGCCGGCTTGAACCGTGCGAGGAACGCGGCGCCGAAACGTCCGTTCGGCGTGCCGTACTGGTAGACGTAATCCGCCTCGGGCGTCCCAGGCCGGCCGCGGACGTAGGCGTTCTGCTGGAACTTGCCGTTGTTGAACTCCACCGGACGGAACTCGCCGGGAAGTCGGAGTGAGACCGGCGCATTGATGAGGATCGTGTCCTGGTCGGTGACCCAGGTCTGGCCGTTGTCGTCGGAATGGGCGATCGCCGAGAAGTTGGTGATCCAGTTGCCCGGCGAGCCCCACGATCGCACCGACATGTAGTTGATGTACTGGCGGAAGCCGTTGCCGTATGGGAGGGAGATGGCCGCGGTCGGGATGGTCGTGACCTCGACGTTGGAGATGCCGACCGACGGGATGAGTTCCTGCGCGTAGTGGGGCTGGCCCGGTGCGATCACCGAACCCGAGGTCACGTCGCCGGCCCGGCCGTCGGGAACGGACAGACCGTTGGCGAGGTTGTCGTCGTCGGTGCGGAGAAGTACGTTGTGACGCCACTGCTGTCGGGGGGCGTTGCAGTTGCCGAAGGTGTCGCCGAAGGCCATCAGGGTCTGTCCTCGCCCGTTGTCCCAGGCGACGCCGAGATCGGTGCCGCCGATGCCGAACCGGCTGAACGTCCGGTTGGCGCTGAGCGGTCCGGTGACCCAGCCGACGGTGCGGGACTTGGATCCGACGTAGGGGATCAGCGGTCCCTGCGGACCCGGGTTCGGGATGTTCGAGCTGCCGGCGGAACCTTCTGAACCACTCGAGCCACTCGAGCCACTCGAGCCGCTGGACCCGCTCGAGCCGAAGCCGAGAAAGCTCGATCCGGTGCTCGCGTTGCCACACGGCGCAGCGTCCGCGACACCGGTGCCGGGCGTCAGGGCGATCGCGGTACCGCTGAACGCGATGACCCCGGCGAGTGCCAGCCGGACACTCGTGGTGAGACGGCTCGACACGAGCGTCCTCCAGTGATTTTTGTGACAGAAGTTATTGACGTGACTATTGTTACTGGAGTTACGTGCGGATCGCGCGGTCCGCGGGGTCACGATCTGGTGTCAGCGCACGAAGAACCGCTCCTCGGACCTCGTCCGTGACTGCCAGCCGACACGTTCGAGTTCCGGTGTCTCCGAGTCGTGGGCGGGGTAGCCGATGCACAGATAGGCGACCAGCTTCCAGGCCTCCGGCACTGCGAGTGCCGCAGTCACACTCTCCGGTTCGATGATGGACACCCATCCGACCCCGACGCCCCGGGCCCGCGCCGCGAGCCACAGGGTGGAGATCGCGGTGACGACCGAATACTCGAGGGTCTCGGGCACTGTTTGTCGGCCGAGTCCCTGACCCTGCTCGACAGCGGGCTCGCAGAACACGGCGAGGTGGACGGGAGCGTCATCCAGGCCGGCGAGCTTGAGTGACGAATACAGCTGTGCGCGTTCGCCGGTGTAACCGTCGAGTGCGTCGGCGTTGCACCGGGTGAAGCTGTCGCGCACCGATTGCCGGGCTTCGGCGGACCGCACCTCGACCCAGCGCCACGGTTGGCTGTTGCCCACCGACGGCGCGAGTTCGGCCGCGCCGATGATCTCGGGCAGCAGGTGGGGTTCGAGTGGTTCGCGGCGGAAGCGACGGACGTCACGCCGCCATCGGAGTAGTCGTTCGAGATCGCCGACGAACTCGTCGTCGAAAGTTCTGTCGTTCATCGGTTGTCGAGCCTAGTCGGACCACGCTGAGCGGCGGTGCACAACTCGACGCCCATCCCCAGATCGGCTGTGTGGGTGGTCGGGGACCGCCGGCCGGGCGCGATCACGGTGAGACTGTGCCCATGTTGGGGCAAACACAGGCGGTGGGGCTCAATGCCTTTGCCGCGCGAGTGGTCGATGTGCAGGCGAGTGTGAGTTCGGGGCTGCCGGGGTTCGCGGTGACGGGCAACCCGGACCCGTCGGTGCGGGAAGCACGGGATCGGGTGCGGGCCGCGATCAAGAATTCCGGATTCAGTTTCCCCGAGCTGAAAGTGACGGTGGCGTTGTCGCCGGCCGACATGCCGAAGATCGGCCCGGGGTTCGATCTGTCGATGGCCGTGTCCATTCTGGCTGCCACGCAACAGGTGTCGGCGGAGAAGTTGTCGTCGACGGTCTTCCTGGGCGAGCTCGGTCTGGACGGCACCGTGCGGCCGATCCGCGGGGTGTTGCCGGCGGTGATCGCCGCACGGCAGGAGGGGTACCGGCGGGCGGTCGTGCCGATCGAGACCGTCGCCGAGGCGGCGCTGGTCGAGGGGATGGACGTCGGCGGCGCGACGAGTCTCAAAGAAGTGACCCAGTGGCTGGCCGGAGACCATGTGCTCGACACCGTCCACGACGCGACGGCCTCGCAGGCGCCGCCGATTCCGGACATGGCCGACGTGGTGGGGCAGCAGGAGGCCCGGCATGCGCTCGAGATCGCCGCGGCCGGCGCCCATCACGTGTTGATGACCGGATCGCCGGGGATCGGCAAGACGATGCTCGCGCGGCGGCTGCCGGGCATCCTGCCGTCGCTGGGTCTGGAGGATTCGCTGGAGGTGACGGCGATCCATTCGCTGGTGGGGGAATTGTCGCCGGGACGTCCGCTGATCACCGAACCGCCGTTCGTCGCCCCGCACCACAGTTCGTCGATCACTGCCCTGCTCGGTGGCGGTACCGGTTTCGCCCGGCCGGGCGCGGCGTCCAAGGCGCATCGAGGAGTGCTGTTCCTCGACGAGTGCGCCGAGATGAGTGTCAAGTCGCTCGAATCCCTGCGGGAACCCCTCGAGGACGGCGAGGTGAGGGTGCCGCGGCGTGACGGCATGGCGGTCTATCCGGCGCGCTTTCAGCTGATCCTCGCAGCGAACCCCTGCCCGTGCGCCCCCGCGCACGACGTCGATTGTGTGTGCACGGCGGTCGTTCGACGACGCTACCTCGGCAAGCTGTCGGGGCCGTTGCTCGACCGCGTGGACATCCGCGTGCGCATGGACCCGCCGGGAAACACCGCGCTGATGAGCGGCGCCGGCGAGTCGAGCGCCGACGTCCGGGCCCGCGTCACCGCGGCGCGCGCCACCGCGATCGAGCGATGGTCGGAGTTCGGATGGCGCACCAACGCCGAGGTTCCCGGGTCCGCGCTGCGTCAGAGATTCCGGTTGCCACCGGACGTGCTGCGGCCCATCGAGTTGTTCCTCCGCGATGGTCGCGTGACGGCCCGCGGTGCCGATCGCGCGCTGCGGCTGGCATGGACCCTCTGTGATCTGCGCGGTACCGGCAGTCCCGTCGAAGACGATGTCGCACAGGCGCTTCTGTATCGAGACAGAGGAGCGACCTGGTGACCGCGACTCGTCCGCGCCCTTCCCGTTCGCCGGAATCGACCGCCTGGGCCTACCTGGCGCGGGTGGCCGAGCCGCCGAGTGCCGCAGTGATCATGCTCGTCGACGACATCGGCGCGGTCGAGGCCGCGTCGGCGATCCGTCGGCGCATCGTGCCCCCGGGTCACGACGCGGTGCTCGCCGCGACCGCGGCGCGGTGTGATTCCGACTGTGCGACAGAAGATCTCGACACCGCCGAACGCATCGGCGCGCGGCTGGTGACCCGCGCGGACCCGGAGTGGCCGGCGTGGTCGCTGTTGGCATTGGGCCAGGCCGACACCGCCGCGCGCGGGGGTGAGCCGCTCGCCCTGTGGGTGCGCGGTCCGGCCCGCCTCGACGATCTCGCGGCCGCGTCGGTGGCGTTGATCGGGTCCCGCGCCGCGTCGTCCTACGGCGAACATGTCACCCAGACGCTCGCATCGGGACTCTCGGCCGAGGGGTTCGCGGTGCTGTCCGGCGGTGCATTCGGCATCGACGGCGCCGCCCACCGGTCGGTGGTGGCGGCGGGCGGGGTGACGGCGGCGGTCATGGCGTGCGGGATCGACCGGGACTACCCCGCGTCGCACTCGTCGCTGTTGACCGCGATCGCGCGCACGGGTGCGGTGATCAGCGAGTACCCGCCGGGGACGACGGCGGCGAAACATCGATTCCTCACCCGGAACCGACTCGTCGCCGCGATGAGTGGCGCGACCGTGGTGGTCGAGGCCGGACGGCGGTCCGGAGCGGCGAACACCGCCGCCTGGGCGCGCAAGCTCGGCCGGCCGCTGGGCGCAGTGCCCGGCCCGGTCACGTCGGCGACCTCGGTCGGCTGTCACCGGATGATCGCCGATGAACTCGCCGTGTTGGTCTCCGACGTCGCCTCGATCGTCAACCTGGTACGACCCGACGGCGGGGGCGACATCGGCCGGGGCCGCGCGAAGCCGACCGACGGGCTCGACGCCGAGCAACTACGGGTCCATGACGCCATTCCTGGCCGCGGCGGTGTGGCAATCGACGAGATCGCCTTTGCCGCGGGCCTCGACATCGGGGTCGTCCGGTCCGCTCTGGCGCACCTCGACGTCAAGGGGTATGTGCAGAACGTCGACGGACGCTGGCGGCTGGCGTGACCTCAGCGGCGTGTGAGGATGTCGATGATGACCCGCAGATCGTCGGCGGTCGCCTCGTTCAGGCGGCCGTGCGCGTGGACATAACCGATGCCCGCGTACAGCAGCGTCGTGGCGCGAGCGTGTGCCTCGGCCTCCGAGAAGCCGAGCTCGCGCATGGCGGAGATCGCGATCGAGAAGATCCGGCAGTCGAGCTGGTCGACCGAGTCCGCGATCGATGCGTCGGTGTCGGCCCACCGGCGCAGCGCCGACTCCATCGCCCAGCGGCGCGGGTCGGACAGCAGGCGCGCCATCCCTTCCACCCGTTCGACCGGTGGTAGGGCCTCGAGCGCCTCGATCCGATCGGCAGCCGCCGACTGCGCCCGCCGACAGTGATCGGCGAGCGCCGCCTTCAACGCGCCGATGTCGGTGAAGTGCCAGTAGAAGCTGCCCTTGGTCACGCCGAGACGTGCGCTCAGGCGGGAGATCTTGAGCGCATCGATGCCGTCGTCGACCAGGATCTGCGTCGCGGCCTCCAGCCAGTCGTCGACACCGAGCCGTGAACCGCGGCGCGGGGTGGATGGATCCACGGGCTGATCCGGCATGGAGTCACCTCTGGTCGGGTCTCGCGACGTCTGATTTTAGTAATGGCAAAGTCTCAGATTCACATCGCTTGATTGGAGAGAAACCTTACAACCGTGGATGGGTGGTTCGCTCGACTAAAGCTAAGGGTCCCCTAATCAGAAAGGCGTAGGGTTGACCCCTGAAAGGGAGGTTCGATGGCGAAACGCGTGAACACGATGACGGTGCTCCGGAGCGAGCGGATCAGTCCGCACTTCGTGCGCCTGTACCTGGGCGGGGAAGGGTTCGACGACTTCCAGCCGGCACTGGGGAAGTCCGGGGAGCCCCACACCGACATGTACGTGAAGTTCATCTTCGCGCCGCCGGGTGTCACCTACCCGGAGCCGTTCGATCTCCAGGAGATCCGATCCGGAGAGCCACCGGAACGTCAGCCGGTACTGCGGACCTACACAGTCCGTCGCGTGGATGCGGCGGCTCGCGAGCTCGTCGTCGACTTCGTCGTCCACGGCGACGAGGGCATCGCCGGACCGTGGGCGGCGTCGGTCCAGCCGGGGGAGACGATCCGCTTCATCGGTCCGGGCAGTGGCTACCGCCCGCGGACTGACGCCCCCTGGCATCTGCTGGCCTGCGACGAAGCCGGCCTGCCCGCGGTGGCCGCCGCCCTCGAAGCACTGCCCGCCGACGCTATTGCCAAGGTGTTCATCGAAGTCGCCGGTCCCGAGGACGAGCTCGAACTCCAGGCGCCGGCCGGGGCGGACATCTCGTGGGTGCATCGTGGCGGGCCCGCGGGCGAGGTGGACGACTCACTCGCCGGCGACAACGCGCCGCTGATCGAGGCGGTCCGCGCGACGGAGTGGCTCGACGGCGAGCCGCACGTGTTCATCCACGGCGAGGCGCAGGCGGTCATGCACAACCTGCGGGCCTACATCCGCAAGGAACGCGGAGTGGGGGCGGCGAACGCCTCGATCTCCGGTTACTGGCGGCGCGGGCGGACCGAGGAGGGCTTCCGGCAGTGGAAGGCCGATCTGCGGGCCGAGGAAGAGGGTGTCGGCGCCCAGGGCTGACGTGTCCCGACCGGACACCGGGGCATCGATCCGGCCACGACGCCGCGTGTGCTGTTGCACTCAGGTGCCCGACGCGGTGAGGTCGTGACCATGCTCGACGACTTCGCCGACCACCTGCGCCTGGAGAAAGGGCGCAGTGAGCACACGATCCGTGCCTACGTCGGTGGCGCTCGTGCGCTGGTCACCTTCGCCGGTGCCCGCGGGATCGAGGTCGGCGACATCGATCTCGCCCTGCTGCGGGCCTGGCTCGCCGAACTGACGCGGCGCGGCGCCGCGCGGACGACCGTGGCCCGACAGGTCTCGGCGGCGAAGACGTTCTGCGCATGGGCGGTCCGAGAGGGCTACCTGGCCGCCGACCCGTCGCAGCGGTTGAAGGCGCCCAAGGCGCACCGGACCCTGCCCGCGGTCCTGGCCCCCGCCCAGGCCGAGGCCGCGATCGCGGCCACCGGTGCGGACCGGGAGCCCGACGACCCGATCGCACTGCGCGACCGGGTGATCCTGGAGCTGTTGTACGCGAGCGGGGTTCGCGTGGGGGAGTTGTGCGGGCTGGACGTCGGAGACGTCGATGCCGATCGGCGGGTGGTGCGCGTGATCGGCAAAGGCGACAAGGAACGGTCGGTGCCCTACGGTGAGCCGGCCGCGCGCGCGATCGACGACTGGCTCCGATCCGGACGCCCGGCCCTGGTGACCGATGCGTCGGGAGCGGCACTGCTCCTCGGCGCCCGCGGGGGCCGGCTCGACCAGCGGATGGCGCGCTCGGTCGTGGGACGCGCGGTCGACGCGAGCGGCGGACCGGCGACGGGGCCGCACGGACTCCGGCACAGCGCCGCCACGCACCTGCTCGAGGGCGGCGCCGACCTGCGCGTCGTCCAGGAGCTGCTCGGACACTCGTCGCTCGCGACCACACAGATCTACACCCACGTGAGCGTCGAGCGCCTGCGCGCCGTTCATCGTCAGGCGCACCCCCGGGCCTGAGGGGCGCCAGGCGGTCATCCGACCGGTTTGAGCCGGACGCGGACCGCGCCGAGCAGACCGAGCGGGTCCAGGTACTCCGAGCCGCGACCGCTGCCGCGCCGAGCACCCCAGTGCAGACAGACGACCACCGGGCACCCCGGATGCCCGCTGATCACCGTCCCGATGGTCTCGCCGCGAGCCACATGGTCACCAGCCGCGACGCGGGCCTCGACCGGCTCGTACGTGGTGATCACGCCATCGGGATGCGCCACCGAGACCACCGGCCGACCGGCGACGGTGCCCGCGAACCGCACCCGTCCCGCACCGGCCGCGTGGACGGCCTGACCGGGTCCGGCGGCGAGATCGACGCCCCGATGCCCCCGCTGCCAGCGCTTCGCCGGCTCGTCATAGGCCGTCACGACGGTCGGCCGAGGTGACAGCGGGGCCGAGTACCCGCCGTCGGCGAACGCCGTGGCGACCGGGCCGGCCCACCCGAGGGCCGCGAGCACGATCAGCGTGGCCACGACACGTGGCGAGGGAGATGGCACCTAGGTTGGACGCAGCAGAGGCCGGGTGGGATCCCGCCGAGCCGGCGCCCATGGCGGATCCGTCTCCGACTGTGACACAGCATCCGTCTCCGACTGTGACACCAACACCCGTCTCCGACTGTGACACCAACACCCGTCTCCGACTGTGACACAGCATCCGTCTCCGACTGTGACACCAACACCCGTCTCCGACTGTGACACAGCATCCGTCTCCGACGTGGGCGAAGGCGTTTTGGTGTTCGTTCCGTGGCGGCGTAAACTTCTGACCGCACCTCACCGCTTGTTGATGAGGTGACTTCGCGCGCCTGCATTCGGTTCTGTGTAGCTCCGGGCTTCGACGCCCTGACCAGCACGATCGAGGAAACACACGCCAAGTGAGCAGTCCCGGAACGGCCCATGCCGTCTCGGGTGGCACTCGGCCGCAGGCGCCAGGGTCGGTACCGACGGTGCCGACGACAACTGCGAGAAAAGGACGATCATGGCTGTCGTGACCATGAAGCAGCTGCTGGACAGCGGCGCACACTTCGGGCACCAGACCCGCCGTTGGAACCCGAAGATGAAGCGATTCATCTTCACCGACCGCAACGGCATCTACATCATCGATTTGCAGCAGACGCTGACCTACATCGACAAGGCGTACGAGTTCGTCAAGGAGACCGTCGCCCACGGCGGCACCATCCTCTTCGTCGGCACCAAGAAGCAGGCACAGGAATCGATCGCCGCGGAGGCGACCCGTGTCGGCATGCCGTACGTCAACCAGCGCTGGCTCGGTGGCATGCTCACCAACTTCTCGACCGTCCACAAGCGCCTGCAGCGCCTGAAGGAACTCGAGACCATGGAGCAGACCGGTGGCTTCGAGGGTCGCACCAAGAAAGAGATCTTGATGCTGACCCGCGAGAAGAACAAGCTCGAGCGCACGCTCGGCGGTATCCGCGACATGGCCAAGGTCCCCTCGGCCGTGTGGGTCGTCGACACCAACAAAGAGCACATCGCCGTCGGTGAGGCACGCAAGCTGAACATCCCGGTCATCGCGATCCTCGACACCAACTGCGACCCGGACCTCGTCGATTACCCGATCCCGGGCAACGACGACGCCATCCGTAGCGCAGCGCTGCTCACCCGCGTCGTGGCCTCGGCCGTGGCCGAGGGTGTCCAGGCCCGTGCCGGTGCCGCCAGTGGCGACGCCAAGCCCGAGGCCGGCAGCGGCGAGCCGCTGGCAGAGTGGGAGCAGGAACTGCTGACCCAGGCTGCCGCGCCGGCCGGTGGCGACGCCGCCGCGACCGACGCACCGGCTGCTCAGTAGTCCCGACTGCTCTGCAGTCCGGTCCCAACACACTTCCCGAAGGAGGCTCGCCGACGATGGCGAACTACACCGCAGCTGATGTGAAGCGTCTCCGTGAGCTCACCGGCTCTGGAATGCTCGACTGCAAGAACGCGCTGGCCAACAACGACGGCGATTTCGACAAGGCCGTCGAAGAGCTCCGCATCAAGGGCGCCAAGGACGTGGGCAAGCGCGCTGAGCGCTCCACCGCCGAGGGCCTCGTCGCGGCCAAGGACGGCGCGCTCATCGAGATCAACTCCGAGACCGACTTCGTCGCGAAGAACGGTGAGTTCCAGCAGCTCGCCGACGACATCGTGAACGCGGCGGCCGCGGCCAAGACGAACGATCTCGCCGAGCTGAAGAAGGCTCCGCTCGGCGACGGCACCGTCGACGAGGCCGTCGCGGCACTCTCGGCCAAGATCGGCGAGAAGCTCGAACTCCGTCGCGTGGCCTACTACGACGGCCCGGTGGCCGTGTACCTGCACAAGCGTGCCTCCGATCTGCCCCCGGCCGTCGGTGTGCTCGTGTCCTACACCGGTGAGGGCGAGGGTGCCGAAGAGGCCGCTCGCGGCGCCGCGATGCAGGTCGCTGCGCTGAAGGCGCGCTACGCCACTCGTGACGAGGTCCCCGCGGACGTCGTCGAGAACGAGCGTCGTATCGCCGAGCAGACCGCCAAGGAGGAGGGCAAGCCGGAGCAGGCTCTGCCCAAGATCGTGGAGGGTCGCGTCAACGGCTTCTACAAGGACGTCGTGCTGCTCGACCAGTCGTCGGTGCAGGACTCGAAGAAGACCGTGAAGGCACTGCTCGACGATGCCGGTGTGACCATCAAGGGCTTCACCCGGTTCGAGGTCGGCCAGGCCTGATCGAACTCGTTCCACATCGCCCCGTCTCCGTCGAGGAGACGGGGCGATGTGCGTTCACGGGGTCTGTCGCGTCCGAAGCGCAGTCGTGAGTGCCGCGATCGCCACGGCGACGAGGCCCAGTGTCATCAGGGTCGTCTTCAGTGCGGACAGGAACGTCCGGGCGGTCACCGACCGCGCCGCGTCCTGGGTCCAGGGCCGTGCCTGCGCGGCGACCGCGGCGACCGCCGCCGACCTCGGTTCGCCTGCGCAGGCGGGCGCCGGTCGCTCTGGATGAGCGGACCGCAGCTGATCGCTCGCGCAGGATGCGAAGCGATCGGCGACCGCCTCGTGCAGCACCGGGCGGACCGGTGACTCCGACAGGGACGCAACGAGTTCGGCTCGGACCGCCGGAACCGTCCCGGTTGTCTGGCCGGCCACCTGACCGAAGAAGAAGAGGGTGACGACCGCCAGCCCGATCGAGGCGCCGATCTGCTGAACCGTGGGGATCGTCCCGGTTGCCGTGCCCACCGTGGCTTCGGTCGTGTCGGACAGGATCACGGCCTGCAGCGGTGCGATGAACAGCCCCGTCCCCAGACCGCCGAGGACGAGGGGACCGAGGATGCCGGGCAACGGCAAGGTCTCCGCTGCCGGTTCGATGATCATGGCGAGCCAGACGAATCCGGCTCCGACGGCGAAGGATCCGACCATCAGGGTGTACGGAGCCGTGAACCGGGCGACCACGCGCGGTGAGGCGAGCGACCCGACCGCGGCGCCGATCGCGAAGGGCAGGGCCAGCATCCCGGTCCGGAATGCGGAGTAGCCGAGTCCGAACTGGGCCGAGATCGACACGGTGAAGAAGAACCCGGCGAACACACTGAAGAACAGCAGTGACAGGAGAAGCCCGACCGCGAACCGGCGGGACGCGAACAGCTGGGGTCGCAACAGGGGAGTGCCGCCGCGGGCGTCGACGCGCACCTCGTGGCGGGCGAACAGCGCCAACAGGATTCCGGCCGTCCCGATCATCACCCACAGGATCGGGGGCCATCCCATCTCACGTCCGAGGGCCAGCGGGTACAGCAGCAGGAACAGCGCCGTCGCCGACAGCACCACGCCCGGGACGTCCACGCGTCCCGGTGCCGGCTCGCGCGCGTCGGGAAGGCGGCGGTGGGCGAGGAGGCAGGAGAGCAGGCCGAGCGGGACGTTGACGAAGAAGATCGCGCGCCAGCCCCACCCGAGAACGTCGGCATCGACGAGGAAGCCGCCGATCACCGGACCGAGGATGGCGGCGAGACCGGCGACGGCCCCGTAGACGCCGAAGACCAGTCCGTGGCGCCCCTTGTCGAACAGGGCTGCGATGAGCGCCAGGGTCTGCGCGGACATGAGCGCCGCGCTCACGCCCTGAAGGCCGCGGAAGGCGATGAGTTCACCCGGACCGGTGGCGACACCGCACAGCACCGACGCCGCGGTGAAGGCGACCATCCCCACCACGAACATCCGGCGGCGTCCGACCCGCGCCCCCAGGGTTGCCGCGGTGAGCAGGGTGCAGGCGAACGACAGGGTGTACACGGTCAGCACGAGGAGTTGCTGCGACGTCGACGCGCCGAGATCCCGGGCGAGATCGGGGAGGGCGATGTTGACGATGGTGGTGTCCAGCATCTGCATGAACACCCCGAGTAGGCATCCCGCGAGAGCCGTCCAGGCGCCCGGACGATCGCGCAGAGCGCCGGTCGTCACCCGGCCCGCCGCGGGGCCGGCGGTCACGGTGCGAGAGCCGGCAGCGAGGGTCGGTAGTCGCCCAGGTCGGCGACCGCCGACATCACCGCGACGAATCGTTCGATGTACTGCGTCACGGACTCGTGTGCGATCTCGGTGTTGGGGTACAGCAACGTGATCGAGGTCTGACCGGAGAACCGGTTGACCCACATGTACACCTCCTCGCTGCTCCCGCGATTGCCGAAGAGGCATCCGTTACCGGCTTCGAAGATCTCGACACCGGGTAGTTTGCGGACGTCGATGTAGGACACCATCGGCACCGCCCAGCCGGACCGGACCGCGATCTCGTCGTCGGGCTCCACGAGTTCGAGAACCCGGTGAAACGAGATGTCGGTCAGTTCTTTTCCGGACTCGTAGCTGCGCGCGGCCTCGGGCGCCAGGGAGCGGAACGTGGTGTCGTCGTCGACGGTGAGCGGAACGGGGATCAGACTCGTGAACCAGCCCACCGACTTCATTTCCGCGGCACCCGATCTCGTGCTCTTCGGGGTCATTCCGAAATACTCACTCCGACCGGTGAACTCGGCATACACGAGGGCGGCCGCCGCCATGATCCCGGCAATCATGTTGGCGCCCAGGTCACGACAGATCTGCTCGAAGCGCGCGGCCGTGGGCTCGTCGAACAGGGTCGAGTTCACGATCGCGCTGCGCGTGTAGGTCTGCGCGCCGGTGCCGAGCGGCAGCGGGAAACCGGGCAGGCGCCCGCCATTGGCCTGCACCAGGTCGATCCAGCGCTGGACGTGCGGTGATCGACGGGTCAACTGGCGCGACACGGCGCGCTCGCGCGCGCAGTAGTCGAGGTAGCTGCCGACCGGGGGCAGCTCGGTGTCGCCACCGAAGGCCGCATTCATATAGAGCGTCAACAGATCCACGCAGGTGATGGCCTGAGAGATCCCGTCGGTGTTGAGATGGTCGGCGGCGGCGTAGAGGGTGAACCCGCCCTCCCACTCGATGGCCCCGAAGGTGAAGCAGTCCCAGTTGAACGGACCCGAGGTCTCGTCCTGCACGTGCGTTCGCAGCTGTGCGGCGTCGCGGTCGCCGTGCGCGACCGGAACCAGTTCGACGACCTCCGGGGGCACGAGATGGCGGAGGACCGAACCGTCGTCCTCCATCGAGAACCACGACCGGAAACTGTCGTGGCGTCGCACGAACTCGTTGACCGCGCTCGTCATGGCGGACACGTCGAGCGGGGCCGAGACGTCGAAGGCCATCAGGCAGAGCCGCGCGAAGCGGAACCCCGCGGATTCGTTGCGCCATGCCACCCGCAGGTACTCCTCCTGCTGGTGGGACGGCGGGGAGGGATGCACAGGAGCCCGATCGGCATTCGTCACCGAAGCGAGGGAGGCCACCCAGCTGGTCAGGTGACCGGGACGGGGCTCCCATTCCTCGATGAGGCCGAACTTCATCATGTGTGTTCCTCGATTCGCCTGCGGGAAAGTGGATCCGGCGACCGACGCACGAGTGGTGTCCGAGGTCTCCCGGACGGTGGAGCGGCCGACCGGGACGCACCCTACCGCACGGTAACCTCGACGGGCAGCGAAAACGGGACAACCTCGGTGTGATGAGACGTTGTATCAGTCCCTGTCTCTCTGTGTCATCGAATGCCGTTGCGGTGCTGGACGATTGACCCATGTGGACATCGCGCGGTGCGTCGGGCACACTGCCGGGGTTGCGCGTGTGACGCCGGTCGCACCCGAATGAAGGCGAGGGGTATGGACGACGGGTCTGCCAACGGGGACCGAGCGCGGCGCGGGCACACGCCGGTGCGGACGGCGGTGCTCGTGATCGCGCTGATCGCGGCGACTCTCGGACTCGCGGTACCCGCCGCCGCGACACCCGTGCCCGCCCGGATCGTCGGCGAGACGGTGCAGCGCGGCGGTGAGATCGAGGTTGCCGTCCGGTCCGTGGCGATGCGTCGGGTGGTCCCGGTGAAGGTGTGGCCCGCCCGCGGGCACGGGCCCGCCCCGACGCTCTACCTCCTCAACGGCGCGGCCGGTGGTGAAGGCGGGAGCAGCTGGTTCGACCGCACCGACATCCGGACCTTCTTCGCCGACAAGAACGTCACCGTCGTCGTCCCGATGGGCGGCGCGGCGAGTTACTTCACCGACTGGCAGCGGTCCGACCCCGTGCTGGGACGGCAGAAGTGGGCGACCTTCCTCACCGAGGAGCTGCCCGCGACGATCGATGAGCGCTTCGACGGCACCGGACGCAACGCGATCGCCGGGATCTCGATGGCGGGCACGTCGGTGTTCCAGCTCGCCCTGCACGCACCCTCGGTCTATCGCGCCATCGGTTCGTTCAGCGGCTGCGCCCAGACCAGCGATCCGCTCGGGCAGGCCGTCGTCCGGATGGTCGTCGAGGGCCGCGGCGGTGCCAACACCTTGAACATGTGGGGACCGCCCGACGACCCCGCCTGGCGTGCCAACGATCCGTACCTGCATGCCGAGGCGTTCCGGGGCACCTCGATCTATGTGTCGAACGGGTCCGGGATGCCGGGACGGTACGACACCCTCGACGGTCCCGGTATCGAGGGCAACGGCTCCAAGTTGTTCGACCAGATCGCGGTCGGAGCGGTGATCGAGACCGCCACGGCGCAGTGCACGAGGAACCTCCAGCGCCGCATGCACGACATCGGTGTGCCGGCGACGTTCCACCTCTACGAAGGCGGCACGCACGCGTGGCCGTACTGGCAGGACGAACTGCATCGTGCCTGGCCGCAGTTCGAGGCGGCCCTGCGCGGCTGAACTGCCCAGGGCACTCTCCCGCGGCGCGCACGACGCATGTCGCGGGTCGGTTCCGGTGACGACGTACGATAGTTCACCGAACCGACGAGTGAGGAAGCCGATGAGTGAAGCGTCCGACCCCATCCGGCGGGATGGATTCCGTAGGGTCTTGCTGAAGTTGGGCGGCGAGATGTTCGGCGGCGGCGAGGTCGGGCTCGATCCCGACGTCGTGGGCACCGTGGCCGACCAGATCGCCGACGTCGTCAATTCCGGTGTCCAGGTCGCCGTCGTGATCGGCGGCGGGAACTTCTTCCGCGGTGCCGAGTTGCAGCAGCGAGGCCTCGACCGGAGCCGCTCGGACTACATGGGCATGCTCGGAACGGTCATGAACTGCCTTGCGCTGCAGGACTTCCTGGAGAAGCGGGGGATCTCGACCCGCGTGCAGACCGCCATCACGATGGGTCAGGTCGCCGAGCCGTATCTGCCCCTGCGCGCCCAGCGTCACCTGGAGAAGGGGCGCGTGGTCATCTTCGGCGCCGGCATGGGGATGCCGTACTTCTCCACCGACACCACCGCCGCCCAGCGTGCGCTGGAGATCAAGGCCGAGGTGGTCCTGATGGCCAAGGCCGTCGACGGCGTGTACGACGCCGACCCGCGCACCAATCCAGACGCCACGCTGTTCACCGAGATCACCCACCGCGAGGTGCTCGACAAGGAACTCAAGGTCGCCGACGCGACGGCCTTCAGCCTGTGTATGGACAACAAGATGCCGATCTTGGTGTTCAATTTGCTCCAACAGGGCAACATCGCCCGTGCGGTCGCAGGTGACCGCATCGGCACCCTGGTCAGCACCTGACCCGCACGTCTCACCCCGAGATCGACGAGAACACCGACCGAACGGAACAAGGACGAAGATGATCGACGACGCGTTGCTCGACGCCGAGGAGAAGATGGAGAAGGCGGTCAACGTCGCCAAGGAGGACATGGGTTCGATCCGGACCGGGCGCGCCAATCCGGCCATGTTCAACAAGGTCAACATCGAGTACTACGGCTCGATGACCCCCGTGACACAGGTCGCCAGCATCAACACGCCCGAACCGCGCCTCGTCGTGATCAAGCCGTACGAGGCGTCGACGCTTCGGGACATCGAGACCGCGATCCGCAACTCCGACCTCGGAGTGAATCCGACCAACGACGGCACGATCATCCGGGTCGCCGTCCCGCAGCTGACCGAGGAGCGACGCCGCGACCTGGTCAAGCAGGCCAAGGGCAAGGGCGAGGATGCGAAGGTCGCGATCCGTAACGTGCGCCGCAAGGCCGCCGACGAGCTCAAGCGCATCCAGAAAGACGGCGAGGCCGGCGAGGACGAGGTCACCCGCGCCGAGAAAGAGCTGGACAAGACCACGGCGACCTATGTGCATCAGATCGACGAGCTGGTCAAGCACAAAGAAGACGAATTGCTCGAGGTGTGAACGAGGTTCCGCAACGAGGCGGTGAGAAGAAGAAGTCGCGCGCGGGGCGCGACCTGCCGGCCGCCATCGCGGTCGGCGGCACCCTCGGCGTCAGCATCATCGCGATCCTGATCTTCGTGCCGAAGGTCTGGTACGGCCTCGTGGCGGTCGCGTTCGCGATCGCCACCTGGGAGGTCGTCAAGCGGCTGCGCACCGGGGGTTACGAGGTCGCGCTGTGGCCGCTGCTCATCGGCGGGCAGGCCATCATCTGGGCGAGCTGGCCGTGGGGCCCGACGGGCGCACTCGTCGCCTTCGTGGCGACCGTCCTGGTGGCCATGGTGTGGAAGCTGCTGGGGCAGGGCATCAACAACGCGCCGGTCAACTACCTGCGCGATCTCGCGGTCACCGTGTTCGTGCTCGCGTGGTTGCCGCTGCTCGCCTCGTTCGGTGCGCACCTGGTTGTGCAGGACGACGGCGCCGCGCGGGTGGCCACGCTGATGGTCGTCGTGGTCTGCTCCGACGTCGGCGGTTATGCCGCGGGTGTGCTGTTCGGCAAACACCCCATGGCGCCGGCGATCAGCCCGAAGAAGTCCTGGGAAGGCATGGTCGGCTCTCTCGTCGTCGGTACCGTCGGTGCCGTCGGATGCGTGGTGTATCTCCTCGAGAGCCACTGGTGGATCGGCATCGTCCTGGGGCCGGTCCTGGTGGTCTGCGCGACGCTCGGAGACCTCGTCGAATCGCAGGTGAAGCGCGATCTAGGGATCAAGGACATGGGCACGTTGCTGCCCGGGCACGGCGGCATCATGGACCGGCTCGACAGCCTGTTGCCGTCGGCGTTCGTGGTGTGGGTCGTCCTGACCGCACTGCTCTGACCGGCGGCCGGACCCCTCCGGGCCGCCGGCCGGGCCGTCCTACTTCGCAGCCTTCTTCAGCGCACGTCGCAATTGCATCATCCGCAGGCCGCCCACCAGCGCGACGATCAGCGCGCCGGCGATGGCCGCGATGAGCAGGCTCACCCCGAGCGGCAGGTTCACCTCCCAGAACAGCAGCTCGATGGTCTGCGAGCCGAGGTTCTGCACGATGAAGACCAGCAGCAGGACGAGGATGATCGCACCGATCACCACGCCGAACCAGGTGGCGCGGGTGCGCGTGTGCTCCACATCGGCGACCGTGCGCCGGAGACGGTCGCGGTGGTCGGGTTCGGTGGAGTGCTGCTCAGGGGTGGGTGGGTGACCGGCTGCCGGTGCCGGCGACCCGGCGGGCTGTTCGCCCCACGCCGGTACCGAACCTGTGTGCCGTCGGTCCTCGGGTGTCGTCATCGCTTCATCATGACATGCGACAATGGCGAAATGACCTCATTGCCACTTGTGTTCGACGCGCCCAGACGCGGGCGTCCGCCGACACACTTCGCCGACCTCGACGCCGCCGGTCGCGTCGCGGCGCTGGCCGAGCTGGGGCTGCCGAAGTTCCGGGCCGATCAGCTGGCCCGGCAGTACTATGCGCGTCTCAACGGCAACGTCGACGAGATGACGGACCTGCCGTCCGCCTCTCGCGAAGTCGTGCGGGACAAGCTCTTCCCGCAGCTGCTCACCCCGGTTCGGCACATCTCCTGCGACGACGACTCCACGCGCAAGACGCTGTGGCGCCTGCACGACGGCACGCTTCTCGAGAGCGTTCTGATGCGCTACACCGAACGCAACACCCTGTGCATCTCCAGCCAGGCCGGATGCGGCATGGCCTGCCCGTTCTGCGCGACCGGTCAGGGCGGGCTCGACCGCAACCTGTCGACCGCGGAGATCGTCGACCAGGTCCGGGCCGCGGCCCGGGCGCTGCGGGACGGCGAACTCGGCGAACCCGGACGCCTGTCGAACGTCGTGTTCATGGGCATGGGCGAGCCGCTGGCCAACTACAAGCGAGTCGTGAGCGCGGTACGCCAGATCACCTCGCCCGCGCCGGACGGTCTCGGCATCTCGGCGCGCTCGGTGACCGTGTCGACCGTCGGTCTCGCGCCGTCGATCCGCCGTCTAGCCGACGAAGGGCTCGCGGTCACGCTCGCCGTGTCGCTCCACACGCCCGACGACGAACTGCGCGACACCCTCGTCCCGGTCAACAACCGGTGGTCGGTCGCCGAGGTGCTCGAGGCGGCCCGCTACTACGCCGACACCACCGGACGGCGCGTCTCGATCGAGTACGCCCTCATCCGCGACGTCAACGACCAGCCGTGGCGGGCCGATCTGCTGGGGGAGAAGCTGCACCGCGCACTCGGATCGCTGGTGCACGTCAATCTCATCCCGCTGAACCCGACGCCGGGCTCGGAATGGGACGCCAGTCCCAAGCCGGTCGAGCGTGAATTCGTCCGGCGAGTGCGGGAACAGGGAGTCTCGTGCACCGTTCGCGACACACGTGGTCAGGAGATCGCCGCCGCGTGTGGGCAGCTCGCGGCCGAAGAACGCTGAGCCACGACGACGACACGAGAAACGCCGAGCGGATCACCGCTCGGCGTTTCCCATGAGTGTGACGAGGTGGTCGGTCAGGACCACTTTCCGCGGTTCATCCACCAGCCGCGGACCGCGAAGAAGAGCGTTCCCACGGCGAAGGCGATGAGGTATAGGTCCTCGATGTGGCCGGTGTGATTGCCGATGATCATCGCGAGCAGGAACAGCGCGAAGAAGATGGCCGCACCGTAGAAGGTCTTGGTCGCTGCGCCGTGCCAGCCGAACCGGGCGGACGGGGCGTCGGCGGGCTCGCGGCGCCAGCCGGTGTCGATGACCTCGACTTCGCCATGCCCCCCATCGCCGTGCCCCACAGTGTGCTCCACATCGGTGCTTGCCACAGCCACTCCTCACAGCGCGGACGTCAGATGTCTGACGATCGGTAGTAGTTCTCCGAGCAGCATAGCGGCCCGCCCCGCCCGCGGGTCGGTCCGGTGTCGCCGGCGACGGCGGGCGTCGCGGCCGGATGGTCCAGAATGGGTGCGTGCCCACACGTGTGCTGCTCCTCGGTTCCACCGGTTCCATCGGCGTCCAGGCGCTCGAGGTGATCGCCGAGCATCCCGACCTGTTCGAGGTCGCCGGTCTCGGTGCCGGCGGGTCGAATCCCGATCTCCTCGCCGAGCAGGCCGCCGTGTTCGGCGTCCCGTCCGCGCGGATCGCCGTTGCGGACGCCGCGCGGGCGCGGGAACTCGGTGACCGTCTCGGCGGCCGGGTCCTCGGTGGACCCGACGCCATGTGCGACCTGATCGACGCGGTAGTCGCGGACACCGGTGTGGATGTGATCCTCAACGCGGTCGTCGGGTCGATCGGGCTCGCGCCCAGCCTCGCCGCCCTCCGCTCGGGTGCCCGGCTCGCGCTGGCGAACAAGGAGTCGCTCGTCGCGGGCGGTGCCCTCGTCCTCGACGCCGCCGCGCCCGGGCAGATCGTGCCGGTCGACTCCGAGCACTCCGCCATCGCACAGTGCCTGCGCGCGGGCACGGCCGCCGAGGTCGACCGACTGATCCTCACCGCCTCGGGCGGCCCGTTCCGCGGGTGGTCCCGCGCGCAGCTCGAAGACGTCACTCCCGAGCAGGCCGGTCGCCACCCCACGTGGTCGATGGGTCCGATGATCACCCTCAACTCGGCGACCCTGGTCAACAAGGCACTCGAGGTCATCGAGGCGCACCTGCTGTTCGACGTCGACTACGACCACATCGACGTCACCGTCCACCCGCAGTCGATCGTCCACTCGATGGTGACCTTCGTCGACGGCGCGACGGTGGCGAAGGCCTCGCCACCGTCGATGAAGCTGCCCATCGCACTGGCCCTGGGATGGCCGGACCGGGTGCCGGGTTCGTCGGCGGCGTGCGACTTCTCGACCGCGTCGTCGTGGACGTTCGAGCCCGTCGACGACACGGTGTTCCCCGCGATCGACCTGGCGCGCCGTGCCGGCAGCGCGGGGGGCAGCCTGACGGCCGTCTACAACGCCGCCAACGAGGCGGCCGCGGCCGGGTTCTTCGCAGGTGCGATCCGGTTCCCGCGCATCGTCGAGGTGATCGACGAGGTGCTCGGCGAGGCCGATCAGTGGCGCCGGACGCCAGGTACTGTGGAAGAGGTCTTCGCCGCCGATCGGTGGGCCCGGGATCGCGCTGCGCAGCTGGTCGCGGCCGCATCCCTCTGATCGGCGGTCCTCGTGAGCGGGTGTGTCCCGTGTCCCGGATGGAGTTAGGTACGTGAGTTTCGCGATCGGCGTCACGCTGTTCGCCGTGGCGCTGTTGCTGTCGGTCGCCTGGCATGAGTGCGGTCACATGTGGGCCGCGCAGGCGACGGGCATGAAGGTCCGACGGTACTTCGTCGGCTTCGGTCCCACGATCTGGTCCACCCGCCGCGGCGAGACCGAATACGGGATCAAGGCGCTGCCGCTGGGCGGCTTCTGCGACATCGCCGGGATGACCCCGCACGAGGAACTGGCCTGGGACGAGAAGGACCGGGCGATGTACAAGCAGAAGGCCTGGAAGCGGCTGGTCGTGCTGTTCGCGGGCCCCGCCCAGAACTTCCTCCTCGGTTTCGTCCTGATCATCATCGTCGGGCTGAGTTTCGGTCTGCCCGACCTCAGTCCGCCGCCCGTGCCGGCGCGCGTCGCCGAAACACAGTGCGTCTCATCGACCATCACCATCGCCGGCAACAAGCAGACCGACTCGCCGTGCACCGGCACCGGTCCCGCGGGCGCCGCCGGTCTGCTCCCCGGTGACGACATCGTGGCGATCAACGGTCAGCCGGTCGGTCAGGCATCGGACCTGACCCCGGTGATCCGCGAGTCCACCGGGCCGGTCGCGCTGACGGTCGATCGCGACGGTCAGCGACTCGACCTGACGATGACCCCCGAGCCCACCACTGTGACGGCGACGAACGCTGACGGCACCAGCGAGACCCAGACCTACAACATGGTCGGCATCGCCTACGACGTCCCGCCCGGCATCATCCACTACGGCGTCACCGACATCGTGCCCGGCGCATTCGCCTTCACCGGTGACCTGATCGTCGAAACCTGGAATGCGTTGCTGTCCCTGCCGTCGAAGATCGGTGCCCTGTGGACCGCGGTCACCGGCGGCGAACGCGCCCTGGACACCCCGGTGAGCGTGTACGGCGCCTCGGTACTCGGCGGACAGGCCGTCGAACGCGGACTCTGGGACATGTTCTGGATGCTGCTGATCAGCATCAACTTCTTCCTGGGCCTGTTCAACCTGGTCCCGCTCCTCCCGCTCGACGGCGGCCACATGGCGATCGTCGGCTACGAGAAGGGCCGCGACACCGTGCGGCGCTGGTTCGGCCGGGCGCCCGGTGGAGCCGTCGACTACTACAAGCTGCTCCCGATCACCTACGCGGCGGTGGTGGTGATGGCGGGCTTCATGGTGCTCACGCTCACCGCCGACATCGTCAACCCCATCAATCCGTGGTGAACACATCCGGGGTGACCCCGCACGACGAACACCCTCCTGAGCCAGCCCGAACACACCGACACTCCGATTCCCCAGAGGTGACCGAGATGAACGCCCCGACTCCCGCGAACGCCGTGCCGATCGGACTCGGCATGCCCGCCGGGCCACCGCCGGTGCTCGCCCCTCGGCGAAAGACCCGGCAGTTCTTCGTCGGCTCGGTCGGCGTCGGCAGCGACCACCCGATCTCGGTGCAGTCGATGACCACCACCAAGACCCACGACATCAATGCCACCCTGCAGCAGATCGCCGAGCTGACCGCGTCCGGCTGCGACATCGTGCGCGTCGCGTGCCCGCGTCCCGAGGACGCCGAGGCGCTGCCGATCATCGCCAAGAAGTCCAAGATCCCGGTGATCGCCGACATCCACTTCCAGCCGAAGTACATCTTCGCCGCGATCGATGCCGGGTGCGCCGCGGTGCGCGTCAACCCGGGCAACATCAAGGAGTTCGACGGCCGGGTCAAGGAGGTCGCCAAGGCGGCGGGCGACGCCGGCATCCCGATCCGGATCGGCGTGAACGCCGGCTCGCTCGACAAGCGCATCCTGCAGAAGTACGGCAAGGCCACGCCCGAGGCCCTCGTCGAGTCGGCGCTGTGGGAGGCCGGTCTGTTCGAGGAGCACGGCTTCGGCGACATCAAGATCTCGGTGAAGCACAACGACCCGGTGATCATGGTCGAGGCCTATCGCCAGCTCGCCGCGGCCTGCGACTACCCGCTGCACCTCGGGGTCACCGAGGCCGGCCCGGCGTTCCAGGGCACGATCAAGTCCGCGGTCGCCTTCGGCGCACTCCTCAGCGAGGGCATCGGCGACACCATCCGCGTGTCCCTGTCGGCGCCGCCGGCCGAGGAGATCAAGGTCGGCGACCAGATCCTCCAGTCCCTGAATCTCCGCCCGCGCAAGCTCGAGATCGTCTCGTGCCCGTCCTGCGGCCGTGCCCAGGTCGATGTCTACAAACTCGCCGACGAGGTGACCGCGGGACTCGAGGGCATGGAGGTCCCGCTGCGCGTCGCCGTGATGGGTTGTGTCGTCAACGGCCCCGGGGAGGCCCGAGAGGCCGATCTCGGCGTCGCGTCCGGCAACGGCAAGGGACAGATCTTCGTCAAGGGTGAGGTCATCAAGACCGTTCCCGAGGCGCAGATCGTGGAGACCTTGATCGAAGAAGCGCTGCGGATCGCCGAGGAATCAGGGGAAACTGGAGACGGTACTCACGTGGGTCCGCCCGTGGTGACCGTTTCCTAGGTCGGCGGAGGGCTCGAGAGGGAGGAGCGGCGTTGCTGAAGCTACTGGGCGACAAGCCGCTCGGCGCTCGTGATGCGGCTGCCGTCGACCGTGTCCTCACCTCGGACCCGGTGGCGATGTGCATGGTCGCCGCCCGGTTCGAGACGCACGGGATCAACCCCCGCCTGCTCGGTGGCGAGCTGTGGACGGCCCACAACCCGGCATCGTCGCTCTGTTTCTCCGGCGCCAACCTGATCCCACTCACCGGGTCACCGGAGGATCTCGACTATTTCTCCGACCGCGCCATCGCCGGACCGCGGGCGTGTTCGTCCATCGTCGGTCGCGCCGAACTCGTGTTGCAGATGTGGGAGCAGATCGAGCCGGTGTGGGGACCGGCGCGCGAGGTCCGCCCGATACAGCCGCTGCTCGCCCTCACCTCCTGCTCGGCGGTACCCATCGACCCCCTCGTGCGGCTGGTGACCCTCGACGACCTCGACGCGTACATGCCCGCGGCCATCGACATGTTCATCGGCGAGGTCGGCGTCGACCCGACGGCCGGTGACGGCGGCCGGTCGTACCGGCGGCGCCTCGCCTCGCTCATCACCGCGCAGCGGGTGTTCGCACGCTTCGACGGCCCCGACGTGGTGTTCAAGGCCGAGATCGGTTCGCTGTCGCGCCGCGTCGGCCAGATCCAGGGCGTCTGGGTCGCCCCCGACCGGCGTGGCGAGGGATTCGGACTCGGCGGCACCGCGGCGGTCGCGGAGGCCGTCGCCGCGCACGGTCGCATCCCCAGTCTCTACGTGAACAGCTTCAACGTCACCGCACGCGCGGTGTACGACCGCATCGGATTCACCGAGGTGGGCACCTTCGCGACCGTCCTCGTCGACTGAGCGCACCTACCGCGTGGCGTCGCGGTAAACCGGGCGCGCCACCATAGACTCGACGTCGATGTGGCGCATGCGAACTCGATGGACCCCGGCGGTGATCGTCGCGCTGTGTGCTGCCGTGGCGGTGGCAACGGTCGGTTGTTCGGCCTCGGCGGACGACGGCCCGCGCAGTGCCGCGGAACGCTTCCTGCAGGCCTACGCCGACCGTGAGGTCGCCGCGGCGGCCGCCCTCACCGACACCCCGGCCGCCGCGGAGTCCGCGATGGAGTCGGCCTGGGCCGGGCTGGGTGCCGAGGCGCTCGAGTCCGAGGCCGGCCGTGTCCGCGTCACCGGTGACACCGCCGAGGTGGACGTCGACTACCGCTGGGCGCTGCCGCGGGGTCGCGACTGGACCTATGACGCGACACTGCGGATGGGCCGGTCCGACGATGGATGGGCGGTGCGCTGGGCGTCGACGAACATCCACCCGAAACTCGGTGCCGATCAACGACTCTCGCTCCAGATCGTCGAGGCGCCGCGCGCCACGGTGAACGAGGCCGACGGCTCGGAGGTGATGGTCAACGGCAGCGTCGTCGGCGTGAACTTCGATGCGGCGGCAGCCGCCGAACAGGGTGCGTCGATCGCGGAGTCGGTGACTGCTGCGGTGGCGGTGCTGCGCCGGTTCAGTCCATCGCTCGACGAGCAGGCGATCACCGAACAGGTCACCGCGAGCCGACAGCAATACCCGCTCGCCCGTCTCTCGCACGAGCAGTTCGACCGCCTGCGCGACCAACTGGCGATCCCCGGCGTGGTGACCAACGAGCAGGCCGAGCTGGTTCCCGAGGACCCGCGATTCGCGCCCGCCCTGCTCACCGAGGTCAAGAAGGTCGTCGACTCCGAGGTGTCGGGACGTGCCGGCTGGCGCGTGGTGACGGTCAACCCCAACGGCCTCGACGCCGATGTGCTCGCCGACCACGACCCCGATCCCGCGCCGGCCGTCTCGCTGAGCCTGTCGCGTACGGTGCAGAACGCTGCCCAGCGAGCCGTCAACGCCACCAATCGTTTTCAGATCGCGCTGGTGGCCGTGCAACCGTCCACCGGACGGATCCTCGCGGTCGCGCAGAACCCCGCCGCCGACCGGCAGGGTCCGATCGCGACGACCGGTCTGTACCCGCCCGGCTCGACCTTCAAGATGGTGACCGCCGCGGCGGCCATCAGCCACCGGATGGCCACTCCCGACACACCCGTCGGTTGTCCCGGCGCCATCCAGATCGGCCCACGACTGATCCCGAACTACGACGGGTTCTCGCTGGGTACCGTGTCGATGCTCCGGGCGTTCGCGCAGTCCTGCAACACCACGTTCGCCAAGCTCGCCAGCGAGATGGGGCCGTCGGATCTGGCGCATGCCGCGGCCGCGATGGGCATCGGGCAGCGCTACGAGATCGCCGGCCTCGACGCGGTCTCCGGCTCGGTGCCGATCGAGAACGAACTCGTCGCCCGCAGCGAGGACGGCTTCGGGCAGGGCAAGGTGCTCGTGTCCCCGCTGGGCCTCGCGCTGGTGGCGGCAACCGTCGCCAACGGTGCCAAGGCGCCGGTGCCCCAACTCATCCTGGACAAGCCCACGAAGGTCGAGGGGCCGACGCCCACCATGGCGCCCGAGGTCTACGACCAGCTGCGTCCGATGATGCGTGCGGTCATCACGAGCGGAACCGCGTCGGTGATCGACGGTCAGGGCGCGGTGTTCGGCAAGACCGGTGAGGCGGAGTTCGCCGGCGGGTCACACGCCTGGTTCGCCGGGTACCGCGGCGACATCGCCTTCGCGACCCTCGTCGTGGGCGGTGGGGACTCCAACAACGCGGTGGCCGTCACCCGTGACTTCTTCGGTGGTCTCGGACCGGGGTACGCGGTCCGGTCGGCGTCCTGACGGGCAGGACCACGCGTCGACCGGCGTGCTCGATGACCTCGACGGGGTGATCGTAGGTACGGCTGAGCAGGTCGACGGTCATCACCTCCGACGTCGGTCCGATCGCCAGCAGCCGGCCGTCCTTCATCACCGCCACGCGATCGGCGTAGGCGGCCGCGAGGGTCAGGTCGTGCACCACCAGGAGCACCGCGTTGCCCGCGTCGCGGTGGACGCGCAGGATGTCGAGCACCTGTTCCTGGTGGTGGATGTCCAGGGCCGCGGTCGGCTCGTCGAGCATCATCACCGGAGTGTCCTGGGCGAGTGCGCGAGCCAGGGAGACGCGTGCCTGCTGGCCGCCGGAGAGCTGTCCGAACGGCCGGTCGGCGATGTCGCCGAGTTCGCACAGTGCCATCGCGTCGGCGATCACGGCGGGGGAGTTCGCGGCGCGCGGTGTCCGCAGCCACGGATACCGGCCCATCGCGACGACCTGGGCCACGGTGAAGGGCGTGTCCACCCGGTTCAGCTGGGTCACCAGCGAGCGATGCCGGGCCAGTTCACGCATCGAGGTCGACGTGACGTCCCGCCCGTCGACCTCGATGTGCCCCCGCTGCGGCGCGCGAGTGCCCGACAGCGCCGACAGCAGCGTCGACTTGCCGCACCCGTTCGGGCCGACCAGCGCGACGAGTTCGCCCGGCCCGACGTCCAGGGACACCCCGCGGACCACCTCGCGCCCGCCCAGGACGACCGAGACATCCAGGGCGTGGATGCCCAGGACCGCGGGCGCCGGCTGCTCGGCGGTCACCATCCGGCACCCGCATGACGGCTGCGACGCAGCAGGACGAAGAAGACCGGTCCGCCGATGAGGGACGTGAACATGCCCAGTGGGAGGTCGGCGTCACCGAGCATCGTCCGGGCGGCCAGGTCGGCGCCGGTGATGACCAGTGCGCCGCCGATGACGCTGGTCGGCAGCAGGATCGCATGGCGCGGGCCGACGATGAGGCGCATCACGTGCGGCACCACCAGGCCGACGAAGGCGATGATCCCGGCGAAGGCCACCGCGGCGGCGGTCAGCACCGCGGTCAGGACGATCGCCTGCCGGCGGACGGCTTCCACGTTCACGCCGAGGGAAGCGGCCTGGATGTCACCGAGCGCCAGCAGGTCGAGTTTGTGCACGAGGAACAGACAGGCGGCGACACCGCCGATCACCAGTGGTGCCACGACCCAGATCTCGCTCCAGGTGCGTCCGGCGAGTGAGCCGAGCTGCCAGAAGATGATCTGCTCGCGGGCGGCGGTGGTGGCGACGAAGGTGAGGAACGCGATGATCCCGGCGGCGAACGCGTTGACCGCGATACCCGTGAGCACCAGCATGATCGCCGACGACGAGCCGTCGCGGAGGGACAGCACGTAGACGGCTGCGGCGGTGATCAGGCCGAACACGAAGGCGGCCCCGGCGAGAGCCCAATTGCCCGCGGCGCCACCGACTCCGGCGGTCCCGCCGGCCAGCACGATCATCAGGCAGGCGCCGACCGCCGCGCCCGAGGAGATGCCGATGATGCCCGGCTCGGCCAACGGATTCGCGAGGACCCCCTGGAGGAGGCAACCCGCGGCGCCGAGTGCGGCACCGACGAACAGGCCGAGCACGATGCGCGGGAATCGCACATTCCACAGCGCACCCTCACCGTTGGGGTGGGACGGCAGCGGCCCCAGATCGAGGTGGAAGTGGTGGGCGATGCTGCCGAGGACCTCGAGCGGTGGCACCGACACCTTGCCGGTGCCGGCCGACACGATGACGAGGACGACGGTGGCGACCAGCATCACCGCCACCACCGTGAGGTCACGGACCCGATGCGACGTGCCGGCCGGGGGAGCGACGACGGCCGACGGGGTCGTCGGTTCGGTTGCCGACTCCGTCGTGGTCTGCGCGGGATCGGTCATGCGTAGATCGACCTCGCGAGGGCGCCGAGCACCAGCCCGACCTCGGGACCGAACGCCAGGATCTGACTCTCGTCCATCTGCACGACCCGTCCGTTGCGGCCGGCCTCGGTGTCGGCCACACCGGGCAGGGTCAGCACTCCCTCCGGTCCGCCGACGGTGGCCGCTCCCTGGGTCATCACGAGGATCACGTCCGGGTCGGCCGTGATCATGGCCTCGGCGCTGATCGCGGTGAACGCGCCGGTGAGATCGGCTGCCGCGCCGGCATCCCGGCCGCCGAGCGCCTCGATGAGGTCGTCGGCACCCGATCCGGGCCCGGCCAGCAGCAGCAGGTTGCGTCCGCGGATGTAGAGGAACGCCATGGTGGGATCTCCGGACGGATCCGGGACCAGCGCGCGCGCCTCCTCGATCTGGGCGTCGGTCCGCGCGACGAGCTTCTCGCCGGCATCGGCGACACCGAGAGCGGCTGCGACCGAGCGGATCAGGGTGTCGTTCGACTCCAGATTGCGGGCGGCCGGGAAGACGACGACCGCGACGCCGGAGTCGCGGATCTGGTCGACGGCGGCGGTGGGCACCGTGGACTCGCTGACGAGCAGGACGCTCGGGTCAAGGGCGAGAACGGATTCGGCGTTGAGGCTGTGTCCGCGGTTGGTCACCACCGGCAGCGACCTCGCCGAGGGGAAGGCGGTGGACGTGTCGCGGCCCACCACGTGGGACCCGAGTCCGAGGGCGTACACGATGTTGCCGAGGGTTCCGTTGATGTCCACGGCGATGATCCGGTCGGCGTCGTCGACGGTCACGTCGCCGTACCGCAGCGAGTCCACGGTCGCGGGCAGCCGGGGAGCGGGATTCTCGACGACGGGGGTGACGTCGGACTCGGCAAGGGTGGCGGTCTGCGGGCCGCTCCGCAGATGCGCACCCGGCGAGTGCCGGTCCTGCTCGATCGGGGTGACAAAACATGCCGACAGGCTCAGCACGGTCAGCACCATCACGAGCGCCGCCCGTAACCCCCTGGTCTGCACCGCCGCACCTCCATCGTCGACTCCGATGCCCGGCATCGGCTTCTCCCGGCGAGCTTAACGGCGTTCGGTCCGGCGTCCGCCCACGGGCCTCGCCGCGATGGGCAGGGATAGTCTGGTCGCATGCCAGTTCGTAGTGCCCTCACGCCTGGGATCGTGTCGCCCATCCGGTCCGTGCCCGATTCCATCGAACGTCCCGAGTACGTGTGGAAGCCGACGGTCGACGAGGGGCACGAGCCCTGGGTGCAGACCGCCGAGACGATCGAGAAGATGCGCATCGCGAGCAAGATCGCGGCCAACGCACTCGCCGAGGCGGGCAAGGCCGTCGCCCCGGGCGTGACCACCGACGAACTCGACGCGATCGCGCACGAGTACATGATCGACCACGGTGCCTACCCATCGACACTGGGCTACAAGGACTTCCCGAAGTCGTGCTGCACCTCGCTCAACGAGGTGATATGCCACGGCATCCCGGACTCGACGGTGATCGAGGACGGCGACATCGTCAACATCGACGTCACCGCCTACATCCACGGCGTCCACGGCGACACCAACGCGACCTTTCTCGCCGGTGACGTCGACCAGGAGGCCGTCGATCTCGTCGAACGGACCCGGATCGCGACCGAGCGGGCCATCAAGGCCGTGAAGCCGGGGCGCGAGCTGAACGTCGTCGGTCGGGTGATCGAGTCCTACGCGAATCGGTTCGGCTACACGGTTGTGCGCGACTTCACCGGCCACGGCATCGGTGAGACCTTTCACAACGGGCTGATCGTGCTGCACTACGACGAGCCGAACGTCGACACGGTCCTCGAACCCGGGATGGTGTTCACCATCGAGCCGATGATCAACCTCGGCGCGCTGCCGTGGGAGATGTGGGACGACGGCTGGACCGTGGTGACCGCCGACCGCCGGTGGACTGCTCAGTTCGAGCACACCCTCGTCGTCACCGACGACGGGGCCGAGATCCTCACTGTGCCGGACAACTGAGGTTCGGGCCCGGGACGACAACTGGGGTCGGGGCCGGACAACCGAGGTCCGGGTCGACAAGGACTCAGGCGGGGAATCGGACGGGTTGCGGTTCGCTGCTCGTGGTGGTCGTCCCGTTGCCGAGCTGCCCCTTCCCGTTCAGGCCCCAGCAGTACATCTCGTCGCCCGCGACGGCGCACACGTTGGCCGAACCGGTGGTGACCTCGGTGACCCCGGACAGTCCGTTGACGCGGTCCGGGCTCTTGTCGGGCTGATCGCTACGCGAACCCCAGCAGTAGGCGGAACCGCCCGCGGCGGCACATGCACCGTATGCCGCGGTCGACACCTCGGTGGCGCCCCGGACGTCGATCCGGGCGGGCGTGCGCCGGTCCTGCTCGGTGCCGTCACCGAGCTGGCCGCTGCTGTTCTGGCCCCAGCAGAACACGCCGCCGGAGCCGGCCACGGCACACGTCGAGTACAGGCTCGCGCTGATCGACGTGGGCGCATCGAGCCCGAGTACCCGGGTCGGGGTCAGGCGGTCGATGGTGGTGCCGTCGCCGATCTGGCCCTCCCGGTTGTTGCCCCAGCAGTAGGCGGAGCCGCCGGCGATCGCGCAGCTCGTGGTGTGCGAGGTGGAGACGGCGGTGACGTTCGACAGGCCGGCGACCCGGGTGGGCACGTCCACCGACCCGGTGCTGCCGTTGCCGACCTGTCCGTTGGCGTTGTTGCGCCAGCAGTAGGCGTCGCCGTCACTGATCGCGCAGATGGTCAGCCCGACCGACACGGCCGTCACGCGTGACAGGCCGGCCACCTTCGTCGGCAGAGGCACGTTCTGGCCCGGTTGTCCGACGCCGTATCCCCAGCAGTACAGGTCGCCCGAACTGATCGCGCAGGTCGTCCCGAGACCACCCATGCTCACCGCCGACACGTCGGAGATGCCGGTGATCGCGACCGGCCGCGGCCGGTCGGTGGTGGTGCCGTCGCCCAGCGTGCCACGCTCATTGCCGCCCCAGCAGTACAGCGCGGCCGCGCGCACCGCGCACGTGCTGTCGCCGCTGGAGGCGATGGACTCGAAAGTGCCGCTGCCCGGGGAGGATCCGGCCGATGTGCTCGGTCCGGACGTCGACGACCCGGCGACCGTCGTGCCGGGATCCGACCCGGACCCGCTCAGGGCGATGGCGGCGCCGACGACACCGACGACGAGCACGAGGACGCCGAACACCGCAGCGATGATCCAGGCGGTGCGTGAGCCCGATCCCCGTTGTCCCGGGCCGGGCCCCTGGGGTC
>NZ_NGFO01000027.1 GCF_002149015.1 Gordonia lacunae
GGACGCGGGTGATCCCCGCCCCCACCCCGCGCGCCCCACCGGTGACCAGCACGACCTTCCCGACCAGGCCCAGCTCGACCTGTGACTGCGTCTGCATGGGTGCTACCCTACCAAACAACCAAGCACTTGCTTGGTGCGCTTCCACAGTCCTCCGGGCTGTCCGAACCGCCCCATGAGAGGAGCCCGCGTGCCGATCACCACGACACGTTCCGATACCGGGATCGTGACGGTCACCGTCGACTATCCGCCGGTCAACGCGCTGCCATCGGCCGCGTGGTTCGAACTCGGCGACGCCATCACCGCCGCGGGAGCGGACCCGACCACCCACGTCGTGGTCCTGCGGGCGGAGGGACGCGGATTCAACGCCGGCGTCGACATCAAGGAGATGCAGGCCACCGACGGCTTCGACGCCCTGATCGGCGCCAACCGCGGATGCGCCGCCGCGTTCAGCGCCGTCTACGACTGCGCCGTGCCCGTCGTCGTCGCCGTGAACGGGTTCTGCGTGGGCGGCGGCATCGGCCTCGTCGGGAACGCCGACGTCATCGTGGCCTCCGACGACGCCGTCTTCGGACTACCCGAGGTCGATCGCGGAGCACTCGGCGCGGCAACGCATCTCGCGCGTCTCGTTCCCCAGCACATGATGCGCACCCTGTACTTCACCGCCAAGAACGTCACCGCCCAGCAACTCGAGCATTTCGGGTCGGTATATCGGGTCGTGCCGCGCGAGGAGCTGCTCGACGCCGCACTCGAGATCGCGGAGGCCATCGCCGCCAAGGACACTCGCGTGATCCGCGCGGCGAAAGAAGCGATCAACAACATCGATCCGGTCGACGTGAAGGCCAGCTACCGCCTCGAGCAGGGTTACACGTTCGAGCTGAACCTGGCCGGCGTCGCCGACGAGCACCGCGACGCGTTCGTCTCCACCGGCAAGCCACTCGCCGCGAATTCCGCCTCGGACGGAGGACGTTCCTGACATGCCCACCGACAAGACGAGCACTTTCGACGACGTCATCGCCGAGTTGCGCGACGGGATGACCATCGGCATCGGCGGATGGGGTTCGCGCCGTAAGCCCTTGGCACTGGTGCGCGCACTCGCCCGCTCCGACGTCAAGGACCTCACCGTGGTCACCTACGGCGGGCCCGACCTCGGATTGCTCTGCGCCGCAGGCAAGGTGCGCCGGGCGTACTACGGCTTCGTTTCGCTCGACTCGGCGCCGTTCTACGACCCGTGGTTCGCCAAGGCGCGCACCAACGGCGAGATCGAGGTTCGCGAGATGGACGAGGGGATGGTGAAATGCGGCCTGGAGGCAGCCGCCGCGCGCGTGCCGTTCCTGCCCATCCGCGCCGGCCTGGGCTCCGACGTCCTCAACTTCTGGGAGGGTGAGCTGAAGACCGTCACCTCGCCCTATCCCGACGCCGACGGCCGCACCCAGACCCTGGTGGCGATGCCGGCGCTGAAACTCGACGCCGCCTTCGTCCACCTGGATCTGGCCGACGTCCACGGCAACGCCGCCTACACCGGGGTCGATCCGTACTTCGACGATCTCTACTGCGCGGCCGCCGAACGCCGCTACCTCGAGGTCGATCAGATCGTCTCTACCGAGGTGCTCGTCAAAACCGTTCCGCACCAGCGCCTTCTGCTCAACCGTATGGCCGTGGACCGGGTCGTCCACGCGCCCAACGGTGCGCACTTCACGTTCGCCGGTGACTATGGGCGGGATGAGAAGTTCCAGCAGTTCTATGTGGCCTCCGCCAAGGAGCCCGAGACCTGGGCGGCATTCTCGCGCCGATTCCTCGACGTCGACGAGCAGACGTACCAGCGAGAAGTGGCCGCCTGGCAGGACGAGCAGAAGGAGACCGGACAGTGAGCACCGCCGAAACCGCGACCACGCCTGGTGATTCGTCCCCGTCGGGTGAACCGACTCGCGCCGAGTACTGCGTCATCTCATGCGCCGACATCTTCGCCGGAGCCGGCGAGATCATGGCCTCGCCGATGGCCCCCACTCCCCTGCTCGGCGCCCGGTTGGCCCGTCTGACCACCGAACCCGATCTGCTGATCACCGACGGCGAGGCCCTGATCCTCGCCGACACCCCGCCCATCGGCAAGACCGGGCCGATCGAGGGTTGGATGCCCTTCCGCAAGGTCTTCGACGTCGTGGCATCGGGCCGTCGTCATGTGGTCATGGGCGCCAACCAGATCGACCGGCACGGCAATCAGAACCTGTCGGCCTTCGGTCCGTTGCAGCATCCCACTCGCCAGATGTTCGGCGTGCGTGGCGCTCCCGGCAACACCATCAACCACCCCACCAGCTACTGGGTGGCCCGCCACACCGCGCGCGTCTTCGGCGAGTCCGTCGACATCGTGTCGGGCGTCGGCTACGACAAGGTCGACCCGGAGAACCCCGTCTTCGACGACCTGAACATCCATCGCGTCGTCACCAATCTCGGCGTCTTCGATTTCGGCGGCGAGGGCCACACCATGCGGGCGCTGTCGCTGCACCCGGGAGTCGGCGCCGACGAGGTCGCCGAGAACACCGGCTTCGAGATCGAGGGCCTCGCCGACGCACCGGAGACGCGCAGGCCGACGGCAGAGGAGCTCGGCCTGATCCGGGATGTCCTCGATCCGAAGGACGTCCGCGACAAGGAGGTCCGATGAGCGACCCCACCACCGGGCAACCGAGTCCGGCGCGCGCCGCCGGTCTGCCGACGGCGTTCACCGACCTCGTCGGCATCGAGTACCCCATCGTCCAGACCGGCATGGGCTGGGTGTCCGGACCGTCGCTGACCTCGGCCACCTCGAATGCCGGCGGCTTGGGAATCCTGGCGTCGGCGACGATGACCTACGCCGAACTCGAGACCGCCATCGGAAAGACGAAGGCGCTGACCGACAAGCCGTTCGGCGTGAACATGCGCGCCGACGCCACCGACGCCCCGGAGCGGATCGACCTGCTGATCCGCGAGGGTGTCAAGGTCGCGTCCTTCGCGTTGGCACCCAAACCCGAGCTCATCGCGAAGCTCAAGGACAACGGCATCGTGGTGATCCCGTCGATCGGCGCGGCCAAACACGCCGTGAAAGTCGCATCATGGGGTGCCGATGCGGTGATCGTGCAGGGCGGTGAGGGCGGCGGCCACACCGGGCCGGTCGCCACCACGCTGTTGCTGCCATCGGTGCTGGATGCGCTGGCCGCCAAGGACATCGACATGCCGGTGGTCGCGGCAGGCGGATTCTTCGACGGCCGCGGACTCGCCGCCGCTCTCGCGTACGGAGCGCAGGGCGTCGCCATGGGCACCCGGTTCCTGCTGACCTCGGACAGCGCCGTGCCCGATTCGGTCAAGCAGGAGTACCTCGGACGCGGACTCAACGACACCGTCGTGTCGGTGAAGGTCGACGGCATGCCGCATCGTGTCCTGCGTACCCCGCTGGTGGAGGCGCTGGAGAGCGGGAGCGGAGTCAAGGCGCTCGTCGCCGCGGCCCGCAACGCCAACGAGTTCAAACAGATGACCGGCATGCGCTGGACGACGATGCTCAAAGACGGTCGCACGATGAAGAAGTCGGGCGAACGCTCGTGGCAGCAGGTCATCATGGCCGGCAACACACCCATGCTGCTCAAGGCCGGACTCGTCGAGGGCGACACCCGCGCCGGGGTACTCGCCTCCGGCCAGGTGGTCGGCATGATCGAGGACCTGCCGAGCTGCGACGAGCTGATCCAGTCGATCATGACCCAGGCGCACGAACGACTCAAGGCCCTCGGGTCGCTGGGTTAGGGGCGCCCCGGATCGTACGCAGGCCGTCACCCCGCCCCCTGAGGAGGCCCRGAGCGTGCGCAGGGCCGTCACCCCCGCCCCCTGAGGAGGCCCGGAGCGTGCGGAGGGCCGTCACGAAGGGTCCGGTAGGTTCGCATCGTGACGACCCCGGATGTCCTGCGCCTGGATTCAGTCGGTTTCGTGCGGCAGTCCCGCGCGATACTCACCGACATCGACCTCACCATCAGGGCCGGCGAGCGGTGGGCGCTCATCGGCCCGAACGGTGCGGGTAAGTCGACGATCCTGAGCCTGTGTGGCGCCGAACAGCATCCGACGCACGGCACGGTCCATGTCCTCGGACACCAGCTGGGACGGGTCGAGATCCGCAAGTTGCGTGAGTCCATCGGCCACGTCAATCCGCGGCATCCGTTGCGATCGCCGCTGACCATCCGCGAGGTCGTGCTGACCGGTGCGACCGGCACGACCGAGCTGATGGACCACCGGAAACCCGCACCGGAGACACTCGCTCGCGCCGACGAACTGATCGAGATGCTCGGCCTGCGCGCGCTCGCGTCGGCGCCGTGGACGAACCTGTCGCAGGGCGAACGCGGCCGGACACTCATCGCCCGCGCGCTGCTGTCCGATCCGCAGCTCCTGCTGCTCGACGAGCCGTCGACCGGCCTCGACGTGGCCGCGCGCGAGCGACTTCTGCAGACCGTCGACCGACTCCACCGCACGCACCCCGAACTCGCGACCGTGCTCGTCACCCATCACCTCGAGGAGCTACCCGAGACGACCACGCATGCCGTGCTGGTGACCGGCGGCCGAATCCTCGCCGCAGGTCCCGTCGACGAGGTCCTCACCACCGCGCTGGTCACCGAGTGTTTCGACTACCCGATCGAGATCGCCCACCAGGACGGGCGATGGTCGGCCCGCGGTGTCGCGACCACCGCTCCCTGACCCCAAGCGCCACGAGTACGTGCTCCCGCCGCTCCCTGAGCAATGGGTAGCCCGCTTGTGACTGGTGGGGTTTCTGTTCACCACCGTCCACCACGGTTCACCGCTGATGCCGGTGTGACATCAGCTGCAGCACAGCCGAATCGAAGATATCGAGGGCTGTGGAGAAACCTCGTCGTCGAACGTTTTGGCGAGTACCTTGATGTCATGACCTCGATCACCGAGCTCCGCGACACCTTGATTTCTCTGCAGCCACCGCCCGATGACGGGAGTGGCCGCGCGGTGTTCGACCGCCTCGATGAACTACGCGTGCTGCGCAACGTCGTCGAACACCAGATCGCTGTTCATATCGCGTTATTGGAGGCTTCGGGTGCGCCGGCGCGGGCGGGATCGACGACCCGGTCGTGGCTGATCGAGATGGGGATGCCGCCTGCGGTGGCCCACCGCGGTGTGCGGATCGCCGGCGGCCTGGGATCGGTGCCGAAGGTCGCCGGCTGCGCGGCTGAGGGTTATCTCGCGGCTGAGTGTGTCGATGCGGTGGTGCGCGGCATCGCGTTCATCGACAAACAGACACCGGCGCCGCTGTCCGACGACGACCGGTCGGGGTTCGAGAGCGAGCTCCTGGCGCAGGCGTTCTCCGGTGCCACTCCCGCCGAGATCGACGGCTCTGCCCGCACTATCGCCATGCGGGTCGCTGACACTGATCCGAACGCGGTCACGGCAGCCGATGATGCGTCGCTGAACAACCTGCACACCAGGGTGACCGAAGAAGGCAGAGTTGCCATCGCCGCCGATGTGACCGCGGTGATCGGCGAGAAGTTCCTGTCGATGATCGACGAACGCTCCTGCCCACGCCCCGAGCCCGACGGCGCCGACGACCGCCGTGATGTCGGGCAACGCCGGGCAGACGGACTGGAGCTTCTGTTGGATCAGGCTGCGATCGGGGCGGCGATGACCACCGCCGGCGCACCCCGCACCCAACTACTGGTCACCATCCCCGCTGACGGGGTCGATCCGGCGCGGTTGCCGTGGGTCGGGGCAGTCTCAGGGTCGACCGCGCGGCGCCTGTCGTGTGACGGCGGGGTCGCCGAGATCGTCCTCGACGCCGAAGGGGTGCCATTACAGATGGGCACCACGAAACGATTGTTCCCGCATCACCTACGCCAGGCGATCATCGTGCGGGATGTGTGCTGTGTGAAATGCGGTGCCCCCGCCGCACATACCCAAGTCCACGACCTCGTCGCCTGGGTCGATGGCGGGCCGACCGACCTGGACAACGGGTGCCTACTCTGCCAACGCTGTCACACCCAAGTCCACCATCACGGGTGGAAGGTGGTGATGGGCCCTGACAGGCATCCGTGGCTCATCCCACCCGCCGACATCGACCCGAAGCGTCTACCCCGACCCGCCTACAACCGGCGCACGATGCGACTCGACGACGTACTCGCCTAGCCGCCACTGCCCAAGACCCTCCGGGCGTCGAACCCCGATGCCACACGACCTTTGACAACTCCACAGTGGACAACAGGCCCCGACCGCCGGGATCTGGTAGCGAGAATCGGGTCGCACAGTGCGCCCTTTCGCTACAGATCCGGCGGGGCGGGGGCGATCCGTCCTGGAATGAGGCCGACAGGTCCGACCCGTTCTCACTGCCTCGTGAGGGCGCGCCTACGCCGACGGTGTCAGCGTCCACCCGGCGGCGGCGGTCCGCTGATTCCAGAACTCGGTGTAACGCCCACCGCGGGTGAGGAGTTCGTCGTGGGTGCCGATGTCGTCGACGCCGCCCTGGTCGTCGAGCACGACGATCTGGTCGGCGGCGATCACCGTCGAGAGCTTGTGTGCGATGACGAGCACCGTGCTCCGGTCGGCGAGGCGGCGGATGGATTCGGCGACGTGGGACTCGTTCTCGGGATCGAGAGCACTGGTCGCCTCGTCGAAGAGCACGATCGGGGCGTCCTTCAGCAGCGCGCGGGCGATCGAGACACGTTGCCGCTCACCGCCGGACAGCGCCGAACCGCCCTCGCCGACGACCGTGTGCCAGCCATCGGGCAGGCGGTCGACGATCGACGTGACCCCGGCGGTCTCGGCCGCCGCGCGAATCTCGTCGTCGGAGGCATCGGGACGCCCGAGTTTGATGTTCTCCCACAGGGTGTCATCGAAGAGATAGACATCCTGGAACACCTGGGACAACTGGCCCATGAGTGCACCGGTCTCCTGCTCCCGCACGTCGACGCCACCGACCTTCACAACGCCGCCGTCGACATCGTAGAACCGGGCGATCAGGCGGAAGATGGTCGACTTGCCCGAGCCGGAGGGGCCGACGAGTGCGGTCATCGTGCCCGGGCGGGCACGCAGGGACACGTCGCGCAGGACCTGCGCACCGGTCTCGTATCCGAAGGCGACACCGTCGAGTTCGACCGCACCCGGTTCGGTGATCGGCGCCGGCTGCTCGGGCGCGGGCATCCGGTCGGTGTCGAGCACACCGGTGATGCGGTTGATCTCGTCGGTGGACATGCGCAGCGTCGAACCCAGTTCGGCGAGTTCGCCGATCGGGCCGAAGAAGCGCGCCGCGAGTCCGAAGACGGCGATCAGCAGCGCCGGTTCGATGTGGCCTGCCACGGCCAGCCACGCGCCGAGCGCGAGCACGGCGCTGAAGACGACCTGCACCGACAACCCGTTCAGCAAGATGCCGAGGATCGAGCGCCAGAGCATCGACTTGCCCACGCGCGCCTGCTGTCCGAGCGCGTCGGCGAGCGGCTTGTGTGCGGAGTCCGAATCGCCGAAGGCCCGCAGCACGGCCTGGCAGCGGGCGAACTCGAGCACGCGGTTGTTGACCTTGACGGCCTCGGCGCGCTTGCGGCCCTCGGACTTCGCGAGGAACGAGCTCGACAGCTTGCCGACGTACATCAAGAGCAGTGTCCCGGCGACCATGAGAAGGCCGATGCGCCAGTCGAAGAAGCAGATGCCGATGACGACGACCACGGAGCTGACGGTGTTGACCACGACCGGGGTGATGTAGTGCGCACCGGTGCTGCCGACGAACATCGTTCCCTTGACCGCGATCTGGGAGACGTCGCCGACGCGGTCGCGTGTGAACCAGCCGAGCGGCAGCGTGACCATGTGATCGCCGAGCCGGTGATGCAGCATGCGCATCGCGTAGAGCGCCATCGTCATGCCCTTGAGCGACTGCACATAAGCGCTCACCGCGCAGATGACGACGAGCACGGCCAACGGCCACAACCACGCCGCGGCGGCGGACAGATCACCGGTCAGGAGGTGTTCGACGATCGGGACCAGGGTGAGCATCGCCAACCCCTGCGCGACGCCGTAGACGACCACCCAGGTCAGGAAGACGACCATGCGGGCACGTTCGGAACCCAGGATCGTGTAGAAACCGCGGATCATCGTGCCACCTCGCTGCTCGTGACCGCGCCGCGCGCGATCTCCTCGTCCTGTCGGGTGGTCCCGGCCTCGTAGGCGGCCCACATCGACGCGTACAGCCCGCCGCGGGCGACCAGTTCGTCCTGCCGGCCCTGTTCGACGACCCGGCCCCGGTCGAGGACGACGATGTTGTCGGCGTGCGTGATCGAGCCGAGCCGGTGGGCGATGACGAGCACGGTTCGCCCGACCATCAGCGCGCCGATGGCCTGCTGGATCTGCGCCTCCGACTCGGGGTCGGCGAAGGCGGTGGCCTCGTCGAGGACGAGGATCGGCGTGTCGGCGAGCAGAGCCCGCGCGATCGAGACGCGTTGCGCCTCACCGCCCGAGAAGTGTGCACCATCGCCCACGACGGTGTCGTAGCCCTCGGGCAGCTCCCGGATCCGGTCGTGGATCTGCGCGGCCCGGGCGGCGTCGTGGACCTGTTCGTCGCTCGCGTCCGGACGGCCGAGCCGGATGTTGTCGCGCACCGACATCGTCAACAGCTGCACGTCCTGCAGCACGAAACCGACGTGGCGGTAGAGCTCGGTGGGGGCGATGTCCCGCACGTCCACCCCGCCGATGCGCACCGCACCGGAGTCGGGGTCGCCGAAGCGGGGCAGCAGCGTCGCGAGCGTCGACTTCCCGCTTCCCGACGGCCCGACGAGCGCGGTCACGGTACCTTCGGTCAGCTCGACGCTGACGTCGTCGAGCGCCTTCACCCCGGACGGCACACCGAGACGCGGCGGGTAGGTGAAGTGCACGTTCTCGATCCGCACGTCGTGTCCGGCGGGCACCTGCGGAGTGTCGGGGACATCGAGCTCGGGTTCGGCGAGCAGCGCGGCGATACGCAGCGCCGCGGCCGAGGCCTGCTGGCGGGTGTGCACCGCGGTGGACACGGTGAGCAGAGCGGTGGGCAGCACCATGGCGATCAGCGTCGAGCCGACGAGTTCGATGGGCTGGACCCACCCGTTGTCGACGAGCCAGTACCCGACCCCGAGGTTGACCAGCAGGATCAGGGGCGCGCTGATCAGGACGGTGGTGACCGCCTGGACGCGCAGCATCGGGCCCATGTAGCCGGCGAAGTCGTCGTTGAACTCGTCGGCGGCGTCGACGAAACGTCGGTGGGCCTTGCCCGTCTGCCCGAACGTCTTCACGACGGCGACACCGGAGATGAACTCGACGATGGTGGCGCTGATCCGCGCCACACCCTTGTCCATCTTCTCCATCTCGGTCGTGAGATCGCGAGCCATGTAGGAGTAGGTCAGGGCGTACAGCGGCACGGTGGCGACGGCCAGGAGCCCGAGGCGCCAGTCCAGGTAGAAGCAGTAGATCAGCGCGAAGATCGGCGACAGGGTCGCGGCCGTCGCCTCGACCGTCGCATGGGCGACGAGGTAATGCAGGTCGGCGACGTCGTTCTGCACCGATTTGCGAACGGCGCCGGAGCTGGTGCGGCTGAACCAGCCCAGCGGGAGCCGACCGAGCTTGTCCGCGATGCGGGTTCGAAGTTGCGCCTGGAGATCGAGATCGGCGAAGTGGGTGATCGCGAGCGCGAGGAAGCTGAAGGCGGCGCGGGCGCCGAGCCCACCGACGACCAGCCACACCACCAGCCAGACGCGCCCGGAATCGACCGGTCCCGGTTCGAGCAGGATGCGCCCGAGTTCGACGATCCCGATGAACGGCACCACCGTTGCGGCGGAGGCGAAGATCTGGACGAACTGGGCGAGCAGAGTGCGCTTCTTCACCGGCGCCAGGACGTCGGCGAGGGCGGCGGCTTTCGCCTTGGACTCGGATCGGGCCTGGGCGCGCGCGGCTTTCGGATCGTCGGGTGCGGCGTCGACGTCGACGTCGGAGACTGGTGCCGGCGCGGCCACATCGGTTCCGCCAATTGTCATATGCGCACAATAACGGCCGGACGCTGGGAAAGGAAAGCTACCCTAACTCGACGAAGGTTTCGGGACCGCGGGCGCGAACCCTTCGTGACGCGCCCTCCGCAAGCTCCGGGCCCTCCTCAGGGAGCGAGGTGTCGGCCCGCAAGCTCCGGGCGCTCCTCAGGGAGCGGGGTGTCGGCCCGCAAGCTCCGGGCGCTCCTCAGGGCGAGAGGTGTCGGCCCGCAAGCTCCGGGCGCTCCTCAGGGAACGGGGTGTCGGCGGTCAGCGCGGCAGGATGCCGTCGAGAACCACCGACAGGTACTGGTCGGCGATCGAATCGACCGACATCGTGCCGCCGGGCCGGTACCACCGCACGGCGACCCACACCGTGTCGCGCATGAAGCGGTAGACGAGTTCGACGTCGAGATCGGCCCGGAACTCCCCGTTCTCGACGCCGCGTTGCAGTACCGATTGCCACAGCTGCCGGAACTCGACGTTGAGCTCGGAGATGTAGGCGAAGCGTTCTTGGCCCGAGAGACGCTTCGCCTCGTCCTGATAGATCGCGACCGCGTTGCGTTCGGCATCGATGGACTCGAACGACGCGATGACGAGGCCGCGCAGGGTCTCGGTCGCCGACTTGCTCGACGCCGCGATCTGCCGGTAGCGCGCGAACAGGTCGTCGAGGAAGCTCCGCAGGATCTCGTCGACCATCGACTCCTTGGAGTCGAAGTGGTGATAGAGGCTGCCGGACAGGATGCCGGCCGCGTCGGCGATGTCCCGGACCGTCGTCGACCGGAGGCCCTGCTCGGCGAACATCCGCCCGGCCGTGGCCAGCAGCTCGTCCCGACGCGACGAGCGGGCCGGTGCGTCGGTGCGCGGACCGCCGGCGGACTTGCCGTCTGCGACGGCCGCGGTCGTCTCGGCCCGGCCGTTCGCGTCGATCCTGGTCTGACCTCGTGGTGACAAGCGCATCCTCCTGAGAGAGTCTGCGCTCACCCTAGCAAGCGCTTGGCCGGGACCGTCGGAAGACGATCCCGGCCAGAGCGACCGATTCTATGCGCCGAGGCGCTTGCGCACCTTCTTCATGGCGCGGTTGTTGAAGAACTTCCACAGCTTGAGCTGATTGTTGGTCAGCTTGGTGTCCTTGGGCAGGAACGGCGGCGACATCATCTCGGCGACGCTCACGGGCAGCGTCGAGAACGCGACGGCCCGGGCATGGCTGAACGTCTCGAAGCCGGTGCGGCCGTGGTATCCGCCCATCCCGCTGTTGCCGACGCCCGCGAACGGCAGCTCACCGCTGAACAGGTGGATGGCGAAGTCGTTGCCGTTGATCGAGCCGCTGCGGGTGTTGTCGGCGAGTTTCTGGAAGCGCTCGTTATGCTCGCCGCACCAGTACATGGTCAGCGGATGCGGGTGCGAGCTGATCTGGCTGATGACCTCGGACAGGTCGCGGTAGGGGTACACGGTCAGCACCGGACCGAAGACCTCGTCCTCCTCGATCTTCATGCCCGCCTTGACGCCGGTGAGCAGCGTCGGCGGGATCTTGCGTCGTTCGGCGTCCGGCAGCGGCTCGCCGCCCGGGATCACCTGTCGCTTGGTGGCGCCGAGTTGCTCGGCGTCGTCGATGAGCCCGAGGATGCGCTCGTAGTTCTTCTGGTTGATCGTCGAGGTGTACTGCTCGTTGTCGATGATCGTCGGGAAGTTCTTCGTCCACCGTGCGACGACCTTGTCGGTGAACTCACCGAGCTTGGCCTCGGGGACGAAGACGTAGTCCGGGCACAGGCACACCTGGCCGCCGTTGACCATGCGGGCATCGGCGAGCATCGTCGCAGCCTTGTCGATGTCGGCGTCGATGTCGACCACGGCCGGGTTCTTCCCGCCGAGTTCGAGGGTGACCGGGATCAGGTTCTTCGCGGCCTCCTGCGCCACCGAGGCGCCCACCCCGGGCGAGCCGGTGAAGAACATGTGGTCGACCTTGAGCTTGGCGAAGTCCGAACCCGAACCGTGCTTGGAGGTGGCGACCGCCAGCTCCTCGATCGAGAAGTAGTTCGGTGCGTGCTTGGCGATCACATCGGTGGTCTTCGCGGTCACCGACGACGGACGCAGGATGACCCGGTTACCGGCTGCGAAGGCCGAACCCGCAGGCACGATCGTGAGCTGCAGCGGGAAGTTCCACGGCCCCATGATGGCGACGACGCCGAGCGGGTCGTGGCGGATGCTCTGCTTGTATCCGAGCAGGCCCTGCACCTTGGCGACCTTGGACTCGGCCATCCAGTCCTTGACGCCGCGGCGCTGATGGGCGAGATCGATCATGCAGCCGGCGACGTCGGCGGCCAGCGACAGCTCACGCGGACGGGAGCCGAAATCCTCGGCCAGCGCCGCGGCGATCTCGTCGGCGTTGTCGAGCAGCAGGGCCGCCAGCCGCGTGATGCGGTCGATGCGGGTGTCGGCGTCGGGAATCCCGTCGCGCAGGAACGCCGCGCGCTGGATCTCGACCAGTTCGGTCAGCGTGTGCGCCTCCGACGAGACCCCACGTGTCGAAATCGCGTCGGTGCTGGTGTGTTCAGCAGGCTTGGTCATCGAGATCCCCTCAGCTAGGTCGTGCTGCACCTGACGTGCGGCGTTGGAACGAAACGGTCCGCCTGTCCCACACAATAGTATGCGCCAGGTCACACCCACATGTGGGCACGCCTGTTGTCAGAATGGTACGACCCCGGGAACGAAACGTCGAGGGGTGCGACACCCCCGCTCCCTGAGGAGCGCCGGAGCCTGCGGAGGCGCGACACCCCCGCTCCCTGAGGAGCGCCGGAGCCTGCGGAGGCGCGTCACGAAGGGTCACGAAGGGTCACCAGGCCTTCGAGGCTCGTCGCTATCGCTCCTCGCACCTCAGGCAGCAGAGGGGTCGCTCAGCCGAGCCGCTCGATGATGGTGACGTTGGCGGTCCCGCCGCCTTCGCACCCGCGGCTGACCGCCGCGGCTCAGCCGAGCCGCTCGATGATGGTGACGTTGGCGGTCCCGCCGCCTTCGCACATCGTCTGCAGGCCGTAGCGGCCGCCGGTGCGCTCGAGTTCGTTGAGGAGGGTCGCGAACAGCTTGGCACCGGTGGCGCCGAGGGGGTGGCCGAGTGCGATGGCGCCGCCGTTGGGGTTGACCTTGGCGGGGTCGGCGCCGGTCTCCTTGAGCCAGGCGAGCACGACGGGCGCGAACGCCTCGTTGATCTCGACGACGTCGATGTCGTCGATGGACAGTCCGGTCTTGTCGAGGGCGTGCTTGGTGGCCGGGATGGGCGCGGAGAGCATCATCACGGGGTCGTCGCCGCGCACGGACATGTGGTGGATGCGGGCCCGCGGTGTCAGGTTGTGTTCGGCGAGCGCACGTTCGGAGACGACGAGTGTCGCCGACGAGCCGTCGGCGATCTGTGAGGCGACGGCCGCCGTGAGCCGCGATCCTTCGGCGAGGACCTGCAGGCCGGCCATCTTCTCCATCGAGGTCTCGCGCGGGCATTCGTCGACGACGCAGTCGCCGAGCGCGATGTTCTCCTTGTCGAACTTGCCGTCGGCGATGGCCGCCCGGGCACGCTCGTGTGACTGCAGCGCCCACCGTTCCATGTCCTCGCGGCTGATGTCCCACTTCTTGGCCATCATGTCCGCGCCGACGAACTGCGAGATCTGCGAGTCACCGAAGCGCTCCTGCCATCCTGCGGATTCGGCTGTGGGCGTCGTGAATCCGAATTCCTTGCCGGAGATCATCGCCTGCGAGATCGGGATGGCGCTCATGTTCTGGAGACCACCGGCGACGACGATGTCCTGGGTACCGCTCATGACGCCCTGCGCGGCGAAGTGGATGGCCTGCTGGCTGGAGCCGCACTGACGATCGACGGTGGTGCCCGGCACCTCGAGCGGGAGACCGGCTGCGAGCCAGGCGGTGCGGGCGACGTTGCCGGCCTGTCCGCCGATGGTGTCGAGGCAGCCGAACACCACGTCGTCGACGGCTGCCGGGTCGATTCCGGTGCGCTCGACGAGGGCGGAGATGATGTGGGCGCCGAGGTCGGCGGGGTGGGTCTTGGCGAGCGAGCCGTTGCGCTTGCCGACCGGGGTGCGGACGGCGTCGACGATGTAGGCCTGGGGGGTGGTCATGGTCGGTGCTCCTTGAATCGGTGGAAGTCGGTGGCGGTCAGGCGCGCTGGCTGGAGATCGAGACGACCTCGCCGGTGAGGTAGGTGGTGTAGTCGCTGGCCAGCATCGCGACGGTCGCGGCGACCTCCCACACCTCGGCGGCGCGCCCGTAGGCCTCGCGGGAGGCGAGTTCGTCGAGGAGGTCATCGCTGGTGACCTTCGCCAGGAACGGGTGTTTCGCGATCGACGGCGCGATCGCGTTGATGCGCACCCCGACGTCGGCAGCCTCGAGTGCCGAACATCGGGTCAGGGCCATCACCCCGGCCTTCGCCGCGGCGTAGTGCGCCTGTCCGCGCTGAGCCCGCCAGCCGAGCACGGAGGCGTTGTTGACGATCACGCCGTTGTGCTCGACCGAGCCGAAGTACCGCAGAGCGGCCCGGGTGGCGCGGAAGGTGCCGGTGAGCGTGATGTCGAGGACGCGATCCCATTCCTCGTCGGTCATCTCGGCGACGGGGGTCTCCCCACCGAGTCCGGCATTGTTGACCAGCACATCGATCCGCCCGAGTTCAGTTGCGGCGTCGGCGATCAGGGCGTCGACCTCCGCGGTCGCCTGGACGTTGCAGGTGCGCTGGGCGACCGTGCGGTCGGGGAATTCGGCGGCCAGCTTCTCGGCCGCCTCGCCGAGGCGCCGTTCGTGCCAGTCGCTGAGGAGCACGTCTGCACCTTCGAGCAGGGCCCGCCGGGCCGAAGCGAAGCCGATACCCGTTCCCGCAGCTGCGGTCACCACGACCTTCTTGCCCAGCAACAGGTCGTGCCCGGAGATCTCGGCCGGTGGGGTGGCGAGCGGGGAGAGTGCTCGACCCGGCGCGTGGGTCCCGTTGACGTCGACTCCGGTCATCTCAGCGTGCCTCTCGGGGTAGGCCGAGCACCCGCTCGGCGATGATGTTGCGCTGCACCTCGTTCGAGCCGCCGTAGATCGTGTCGGCGCGGGTGAACAGGTAGAGCCGTTGCCATTCGTCGAGTTCGACGTTCTCCGGGTCGGTGATGTCGTTGGCCTTGCCCTCTGCGGTCGCGGCCGGACCGATCAGCGACGGCGCGCCCACGACGTCCATCGCGAGCTCACCGAGATCGCGATGCCAGTTGGCCCACAACAACTTCGAGACCGACGCCGCGCCTGCTGGATTGGGCCCGCTCGCTCCGCTCCCGGCGCCCGCTTGCGAGGTCACGTCGCCGTCGAGCGTCCGTTGGGCGTGCGCCCGCATCACGGTCAGCCCGATGTCGGCGCGCGCCAGACGCGATGCGATCTCCGGATCGTCCAGCGCACCGTTGGCTCGCGCGAGATCGGTGAGATTGCCCAGCTCGCGCGCGAATCCGACCTGCTGACCTAACGTCGACACACCGCGCTCGAACTGCAGCAGTCCCATCGCGACCTTCCAGCCGTCGCCGGGTTCGCCGACGATCAGGTCGGCTTCGGTTTCCGCGTCGTCGAAGAACACCTCGTTGAATTCCGAGGTGCCGGTGAGCTGTTGGATCGGCCGGACGGTGATGCCCGGCTGGTCGAGCGGCACCAGCAGGAAACTCAGACCGGCATGGCGCGACGATCCCTTCTCGGTGCGCGCGATCACGAACACCCACTGCGCGACATGGGCGAGGGAGGTCCAGATCTTCTGTCCGTTGATGATCCACTTGCCCGAGCCGTTCGACTCCTCGAGACGTGCCGACGTGGACACGCCCGCGAGATCCGAACCGGCGCCCGGCTCGGAGTAGCCCTGCGACCACAATTCGGTGACATCGACGATCCCGGGCAGCAGACGTCGCTTCTGCTCGTCGGTGCCGTAGGCGATCAGCGTGGGGCCCAGCAGTTCCTCGCCCAGGTGGTTCACCCGCGCGGGTGCGTTCGCGCGGGCATATTCGCGGTGGAAGATGATCCGCTGCTCGAGTGTCGCTCCCCGACCGCCGTACTCGACCGGCCAGCCGATGCAGGTCCAGCCGGCGGCGGCGAGGTGACGATCCCATTCGAGGCGTTCGGCGAAGAACTCGTGTTCGCTGCCCGGGCCGCCCCGGCCCTTCAGATCGGCGAAGTCGCCCGCCAGGTTCTCGTCGAGCCACGTCCGCACCGCGGCCGCGAACTCGGTGGTGGCGTTCGGTGTCGATTTCGCCCATTCACCCAGGTCGACGGCACGATCGGCGAGATTCGTCGTGGTCATGAGCGCTAGCATAACGCACCAAGCAAGTGCTAGGTTGGGGCGCATGGCGCAGACCTCTCTGCACGAGACTCTCCCCTCCCCCACCACACCGGCCGCCGTGCGTCGCGCAGCGCACACCTGGCCCGACCGTATCGCTCTCGTCGACGCCCAGTGGCACCCGTCGTCGCATCCGCGCCTCGAGTTGACCTGGGCGCAGTTGCACGGCGTGGTGCGCGCCTTCGCCGGCGCCCTGGTGGCGTCGGGCATCCAGGCCGGGGATCGGGTCGCCATCTGGTCGCCCAACAGCTTCCACTGGCCGATCGCGGCGCTCGGCGTCCACTACGCGGGTGCCACACTCGTTCCGCTCAACACCCGCTACACCGCGGGCGAGGCGATCGAGATCATCGAACGGTCGGGTGCCCGCGCCGTCATCGTGTCGGGCGAGTTCCTCGGTGCCGACCACGCATCCGAACTCCTGCGCGACCACCGCGACTCGATGCCCGATGTGGTCATCCGGGTGCCGCTGACCCGCGGCACGACGGCTCCCGACGGCGCGGTCGACTGGCACGAGTTCCTCGAACGGGGATCCGACGACGCGCAGGCCGAGGCCGATCGTCGCGCCGACGCCGTCTCCCCCGACGACATCTCCGACATCCTCTTCACCTCCGGGACGACCGGAAAATCCAAGGGCGTGCTGGCAACCCACCGGCAGACCCTGACCGGGTCGTACGGGTGGGGCGCGAACGCCGGACTGCACCCCGATGACCGCTACCTGATGGTCAATCCGTATTTCCACACGTTCGGATACAAGGCCGGCATCCTGCCGAGCGTCCTGTTCGGTGTGACGATGCTGCCGCTCGCCGTCTACTCACCGGACCAGGCGATGAAGCTCGTGTCCGACGAACGCGCGACGGTGTTCCCGGGCGCACCCACGATCTTCCAGACCATCCTCGACGACCCGAAGCGCGCCGACCACGACCTCTCCAGCCTCCGCATCGTCATCACCGGCGCCGCGATCGTGCCCGTCGTCCTCGTCGAACGCCTCCAGCAGGACCTCGGCGTGGACACCGTCATCACCGCCTACGGCCTCACCGAGGCGAGCGGTTTCGTGTCGACCTGCACCCCCGACGACGACGACACGACGGTGGCCACCACCTGCGGGCGCGCGTTCCCGGGCATGGAGATCAAGCTCTCCGACGACGGCGAGGTACTGGCCCGCGGCGACATGGTGATGGTCGGATACCTCGACGACCCCGACGCCACCGCCGCGACGATCGACGCCGACGGATGGCTCCACACCGGTGACATCGGGACCCTCGACGAGCGCGGCAACCTGAAGATCACCGACCGCCTCAAGGACATGTACATCTGCGGCGGGTTCAACGTCTATCCCGCGGAGATCGAGCAGACCCTCGCCCGGATCGACGGCGTCACCGAGTCGGCGGTCGTCGGCGTCCCCGACGACCGACTCGGCGAGGTCGGCCGCGCCTACCTGACGGTCCGCGCGGGCGCCGACCTCGACGAGGCCCAGGTCATCGCGTACGCCAAGGAACACCTCGCCAACTTCAAGATCCCCCGGTCGGTGGTCTTCGTCGACGAGTTCCCCCGCAACGCGGCGGGCAAGATCCTCAAGCGCAACCTCACCTGACCCCGGGATCCCGCTTCGAGATCCCGGTCAGGTGCGGGGCTTGACCAGCGGGAACAGGATGGTGTCGCGGATGCCGAGGCCGGTGAGGGCCATCAGCAGGCGATCGATGCCCATGCCGGTGCCGGTGGTCGGCGGCATGCCGTACTCCATCGCCGCGAGGAATTCCTCGTCGAGGACCATCGCCTCGTCGTCGCCGGCGGCGGCCAGGCGGGCCTGGTCGGCAAAACGCTCGCGCTGGATCACGGGGTCGACGAGTTCGGAGTACCCGGTCGCGAGCTCGAAGCCGCGAACGTAGAGGTCCCACTTCTCCACGACGCCGGTCACCGACCGGTGTGCGCGGACCAGCGGCGAGGTCTCGACCGGGAAGTCGCGGACGAAGACCGGGCGATCCAGCTTCGCGCCGACCATGTGTTCCCAGAGTTCCTCGACGAGCTTGCCGTGGCCGTACCCCTTGTCCTTCGGGATCTCGAGGCCCACACGTGCCGCGATCGCGAGCAACTGTTCGACGGTGGTCTCGCCGTCGGCGCCCGCGGGGACGATCTGCTCACCGAGCGCCTCCGACAACGACGGGTACATCTCCAGCGCGGTCCACTCGCCGGACAGGTCGTAGGTGGAACCGTCCGGCATGGTGGGGGTCTGGGTGCCGAGCGCGGCCTGCGAAACCTCTTGCACGAGTTCACGGATCATGACGGCGGAGTCGTCGTAGGTGCCGTAGGCCTGATAGGTCTCGAGCATCGCGAATTCCGGCGAGTGGGTGGAGTCGGCACCCTCGTTGCGGAAGTTGCGGTTGATCTCGAAGACGCGCTCGATGCCGCCGACCACACAGCGCTTGAGGAACAGCTCCGGTGCGATGCGCAGGAACAGGTCGATGTCGAAGGCGTTGGAGTGGGTCACGAACGGGCGCGCCGCCGCGCCGCCGTGCAGGGTCTGCAGCATCGGGGTCTCGACCTCGAGGAATCCCCGGCGCCCCAGAGCCGCACGGAGTTCGGCGATCACCGAGATCCGGGTACGGGCGATGCTGCGCGCCTCCGGACGCATGATGAGGTCGACGTAGCGCTGCCGGACGCGGGCCTCCTCGCTCATGTCCTTGTGGGCGACGGGCAACGGACGCAACGACTTCGACGCCATCTGCCAGTCGTCGGCCATCACCGACAGCTCGCCCGTGCGCGAGCTGATGACCTCACCCGAGATGAACACGATGTCCCCGAGGTCGACCTCGGACTTCCATCGCGCCAGCGCGTCCTCACCGACGCCGTTGAAGCTGACCATCGCCTGCAGCTGGGTGCCGTCACCCTCCTGCAGCGTCGCGAAGCACAGCTTGCCCTTGTTGCGCAGGAAGATCACGCGTCCGCTCACGCCGACGTGTTGACCGGTCTCGGTACCGGCCTCGAGGTCGGGATAGGCCGCGCGGATCTCACCGAGGCTGTGGGTGCGCGGGATCGCGACCGGGTATGCCTCACGCCCCTCGGCCAGGATCCGCTCACGCTTCTCGCGGCGGATGCGCAACTGCTCGGGAGTCTGCTCGTCGGTCGCTTCGGGCGTGGCGGTGCTGGTCGGGCTGTCACTCACCCCACGCACCCTATCGGGGCCGGTCATCGACTCCCAACTCACCATCCGGCGGTGACGGCGGCCACAACCGGGTCACGCTGGGCGGGTTCAGCTCTCGTGGGCGGAGATGACGGCGAGGTCGTCGGGCCGGATCCGACCGTTGACCCGTGCCGACCGCATCCGACGGTGCCCGCCGACGACGAACACCGCACCGAGCACGCCACGCGCCTGCAGGTGCCAGGCCAGCCATTCGGCCTCGTGCCCGTCCTCGCTGACGAGAATCCACCGCGATTCCGGGCGGGCGGCGCGCAGGGAATCCGCGGTGTCCGGAGTGAGCCGGTCGAGAACCTCGACGGCGTCGATGGCGAGGGCACCGAACAGTGCGCCGTCGAGCTGACGGCGCCGGTGGGAGCGGACGTCGACGGGGGTCGCACCGGCCGCGACCGCGGACGCGTAGTCCTCGACCCGCAGGGACAACGGCGCGGCGGGGGCCGGGGCGACAGTGGGCGGTACAGCGGCGAACACCGATGCAGGGGCGAACACCGGAGCAGGCGAGGTGACAGCAGAAGAAGCAACCGAAACGGTCATGAGGAGATGTCCTGAAGTGATCGAGATCGAGCAGGGAGCGCGAAGTAGGGCAGCCGCGGATGCGGAACTAGCCCCGACAACACTCCTGACAGCTCATGATCACGGCGACGAGTATGCCACAGCCCGCCTTCACCGGCCAGACCCCCGACCGGACCGACCCGATCTGACCGTCACACCCCGGAGGGGAGCGACGTCGTCACACTTCCGGCGGCTGCCACCGCTGCAGGCGTCGCATCTGCGCGTTCAGGACGGCGTCGGGCGTCAGGCGCAGAGCGAGATCGCGGGCCCACACCGCGGGCCCGGCACTCATCTGGCCGACCCGGCCGATCATCGACGCCTGCCGCGCGATCCGCTGGGTCCGCGGGCGCCGCAAACCGTCATAGGCGCGCAGCGCGTCGTCGAGACCACCGGGGCCGGAGCGCCGGAGCACGGCCACCAGGGTGGCCGCGTCTTCCATCGCCTGATTGGCCCCTTGACCCAGGTTCGGGGTCATCGCATGCGCGGCGTCGCCGACGAGCACGCACCCGCACGGCCCGCCCGTTCCCACGAAGGTCGGCAGCGGCGCGGCGAGTTCCTCGATCGGGAGATACCCGACCGCCGCCGGGTCGGTGGCGTCGAGCAACTCCCCGATCGGCTGGTGCCATCCCGAGAAACGTTGCCGCACTTCGTCGATACCGGGAGTGCCATCTCCGGGGTCCGACACCGAGGCGAACCAGTAGACATGCCCGTCCGGCAGGGGCGCCATCCCGAACCGCGCGCCGCGCCCGGTCGTCTCACCGGCCGCGGCGACCATCACCGGGGTCGACGTGACCGCCCGCCACGCGGAATAACCGCTGCGCCGGACGCCCGGGTCCGCGACGATCGCGGCACGCACCCGGCTGCGGAGGCCGTCGGCGCCGACGATCAGATCGCAGTCACCGATCATGGTTCCGTCGGCCAGGCGCACGAGGCCGTTCCCGGGCACGATGTCCTCGACCCCGGAGCCTGTTCGGATGTCCGCGACACCGTCCACGGCCCGCAGCAGGGCCGCGTGGAGATCGGTGCGGCGCACGACACGCATGCCTGCCAGCGACGACGGATCGAAGCGACCGAGCCAGCGTCCGTCCGGAGTCCGCGTTCCGCTCGTCGGCGGGGTCGGCGCGACGGCGTCGTCGATCACCCACCCGAGACCGAGCGATTCGAGTGCGCGGACCCCATTGGCGAAGATGCTCAGACCCGCGCCGCCGCCCCGCACCTCGGGCGCCCTCTCGACGACGGTGACGTCCGCGCCCGTGGACGTCAGACCGGCCGCGGTGCACAATCCGGCGATTCCCGCACCCACCACGACGACCCTCACGAGCGACTTCTCCACATGGAGAAGAACCATACCAGATAGGGTTCTCCATGTGGAGAAACCAGCGAGCGCCCCCACCCGCGACGTGCTGCTCGACACCGGGATCACCCTCATCGGCACGGTGGGCATTCGCCAGGCGTCCGCACGCGCCGTCGAAGACGCGTCGGGAGTGCCTCACGGGAGCGTTCGGCACCATTTCGGCGGTCAGAGCGGCTTTCTGGCGGCGCTCGTCCAGCACGTCTTCACGGGCGACCAGGCGGTCGACGGTGAGTCGACGCGCGAGGTCATCGCTCGCTGGCTCGGCACCGATCGCGTCCGTACCCGGGCCCGCTACGAACTCATGCTCCTGGCGACACGCGACGAGGAGCTCCGGCGGGCCATGGTCGGACACCGCGACCGCTACGTCGAGGGCCTGGTCGACGGTGGGCTGCCCCGCACCGAGGCCCGGCAACTGGTCGCCGCGCTCGACGGCCTGGTCCTCGACGCGCTGCTACGGAACTCCGACGGCACCGACGCCGACCACGACCCCACCCCGCTGCTGCGCGCGTTCCGCTGACACCGCCCGGCGGGTTCACGTCTCCCCGACGACGAGATCGGCGGCCAGCGCGCGAAGATGTGCGGCCAGCTCGTCGACGCCGGGCTGCTCGACCGGGAAGTGTCCGCACCCGGTCAGCAGGTGGATGTCGGTACGCGCCGCGATCCGTCGCGCGAAGCGCACACTGACCTCCGGGGGCGTCCAGGAATCGGCCGCCGGGTGGACCAGCAGCACGCGCGGACCCCGATACTCCTCGGGGGCCCGCACCGGGTGGGTCATCAGGTCCGCCAGAAAACCCAGCGAGACCGACGATCCGGCACCCAACCGGTCGTCGAGGCACGCCTGGGCCAGGGCCGGGTCGAGGCTCATCGCCGACATCGGGGCGACCCAGCGGATCGGGAACCGAACCCGCGCGAGAACCCCGACCCGGGCGAGCACCGGCAGAAGCGGGGTGAGTCGACCGAGCGCCGGCGTGCGCGCGACCGCCCGGCGCGCATCGGGATCGCCTGCGAGATCGAGCAGGCACGTCGCGACGACCGCGGCGACCCGCCCGGTCCGGTCCGCGACCTCGTACGCCAGCATGCCGCCGAGGCTCGCGCCGAACACGACGAGCGGTCGCGGATCGTCGTCGGTCTCGGCCGTCGCGAGATCGCAGACCAGATCGACCCAATCCCGATAACGAACCCTGCCGCGGTCGGCGACCCGCGTACGTCCGTACTGGGGTAGGTCGAGGGCGAGCACCTCGAACCCCTCGTGCGCGAGGATCGCACCCACCGGCCAGACGAGAGCGCTGTGTCCGCCACCGCCGTGCAGCAGCAGCACGCGCAGCGGTGCCGCGCTCCGACGCGCCCGCAGGACGTGCACATCCACCCTCCCGCACGGCCGGTCGGAGCTCGACGGCCAAGCCCACCAGGTGGATTCGGCGACCGCCCCGGCGGCAGCGGATCGCCACGGTTCGGGCAGGAAGCGAAGATACGATTCGGCAGATTCGGATTCGCGGATCATGCACCCATCGTCGACCCCCCGCACAAGACAGACAACTCGCATTCCACCCGGGGTGACCAGATGCGGAAACGTCCACAGTGACAACGGTCTTCGTTCACCATCGACCTGATCCTCGGGGCACGCACTCAGCTTCCCGACGCCGAATCGCACGGATCCGACGATCCACCGCATCGCCGAGAATGCCGGGCATCGACGAACTACGACGCGATACGGTGTGGGCCGACGATGAGGCGGTGTGCGATGCGAGGGTCCTCGCGAGTGGGTGCGGTGGTCGTGGTGTTGGCGTCTGCCGTTCTGGGAGTCCAGGCGCCGACGGCCGTGGCGGCGCCGGGATGCGCCCACGTGCGGGTGACCGACATCGTTCCGTCGCCCACCCCGACCGGATGGTCGGAGAACGTCGGCTACGACGCAGCCGGAAACCTGTGGGTGTCGCGGATTCTCGAGAACGTCGTCGAGAGACGCAACCAGCAGGGCCGGGTCACCGCGCGCGTCCGCGTCGAGTCACCCGGCGCCGTCCGCCGAGGCCCGGACGATCTCCTCTACGTCGCCTCGGGCGACTCGCCGGTCACCATGCTGCCCGGGTCCCCGCTGGTCGGCAAGGTCCTGCGGATCGACCCGCGCACGCCCTCCGCGCCGGCGACCGTCTTCGCACGCGGACTCGGCATGCCGAACGGGCTGGCCGTGGACCGCACCGGCGACGTGTACGTTTCCGACGGACGGCTCGGGGTCGTCCGGATCCGCCCGGACGGTTCCGTCGATCACGCCTGGTCGGCCGCGGCACCGAAGAACCTGACTCCCAGCGCCACGATCAACGGAACCGGGATCAACGGCGCGGTGATCGTCGGTCGGGATCTCTACGTCACGCTGACCGTCAGCGCAACGGGTCGCGTGCTGCGTGTCCCGCTCGCCGATCCCGCCGCCTATTCCGTGGCGGCCGATCTCGCCGCACCGCTACCGGGTGTGCTCGACGATCTCACCGAGGTGACCCCCGGGCGGCTCGCGGTGTCGTCGACCACCGGGCAGGTCCACCTCGTGGACCTCGGAACAGGTCGGAGCTGCACCGCGAACGTCGGGCAGCCGGTGACCGCCCTCGCAGCGGTACCCGGTTCGGCCGGTCGCCTCGTGGCCGGAACCGAATCGGGGGTGCTGCTGACCCTCTCGATCGGTCGGTGAATCCACTCCCCCGCCGCGCGAACGCGAGGAACCGATCAGATGCGCAAAATACCACGGCAACAACGTTCTTCGTTCACCGTCGAGACGATCCTCGAGGCGACCACCCAGCTTCTCGACACCGAGGGCGCGGAGCTGACGACCAACCGCATCGCGGAGAAGGCCGGGGTCTCGGTGGGTTCGATCTATCAGTACTTCGGCGACAAGCAGGCGATCATCGACGAAGTCGCGCTGCGCCACCTCGACGCCGCCGACCGGGCGATGACCGCGGTGCTCGACGACAACCCGGTCGGCTCCTGCCCGTGGCCGGAGGTGCTGCGCGCGGTGATCGAGGTGGCGGTGCGCGAGAACTCGACCCACGGCCGCGCCCATGGGCGCCTTCGCGAACTGGCCGATCCGGCACGCCTCGCCACCGGATACACCGCCCTCATCAACACCCTGATCGCCCGGCTGACCGCATATCTCGTCGCCGACGGCTGGTCGGCGGAAGCCGCGGCCGCCGACCTACGGCTCGCGTTCGCGGCGGTCGACGCCCAGGTCCATCAGCTGGCCGGAACCGACCTGAGCGGTGACGAACTGACCGACCGCATCGCGGCCTACACCGAGGCCGCGCTCCGCGGGCGCTGACCTCAGCGGCCGGGGCCGACCGCCTCGGTCCACGAGATCACTTGCCGCGACGCGGGTTGGCCTTGGCCCGTTCGTGGACCAGCCGCAGCCCCTCCAGGGTCAGATGCGGGTGATGATCGGTGAGCGAACGACATTCGTCGAACATGAGCGGGGCGAGGTATCCGGTCGCGACGACGGTGACGTCGTCGCCGTCGAATCCCGGGACGGTGTCGCAGACACGGTCGACCAGTCCGTCCACCTGACCGGCGAAGCCGTAGAGGATGCCCGACTGGAGCGCCTCGACGGTGTTCTTGCCGAGTACGCCGCGGGGCGGCATCAACTCGACCTTCCGAACGGTGACTGTGTGTTCGGAGAGCGCCTCGACGGCGAGGTTCACGCCGGGCGCGATCGCCCCGCCGAGGAACTCGCCCGACGCCGAGACCGCGTCGACGACCGTCGCGGTACCGAAGGCGACCACGATGCACGGGCCGCCGAATTCGTGATGCGCGGCCAGACAATTGGAGACCCGGTCGGTGCCGACCTCCTTGGGGTTGTCGACCAGGAGGGGCACTCCCGTGCGCACCCCGGGTTCGAGCAGCACGTGGGGGCCGTTGCCGAAGTAGCGCGGCACCATGACGCGGAGTTCACGCAGGAGCGACGGCACCGTCGACAGTGCGCTGACCCCGGTGACCTGGTCGATGTCGTCACCGAGCATGCCGCGGAACGCCCACGCCAGCTCGTCCGCGGTGTAATGCGGGTCGGTGTGGATACGCCAATCCCGCACCAGGCGTGCATGATCCCCGACCCCGGCATACACACCGAGATGGATGTTGGTGTTGCCGACGTCGACGGTGAGCAGCATCGAAGAACGTTCTCGCGTCAGAGGGACGCGTCGGCGAACAGCGGCGTGTCGAGCTGACGCGGGTCGAGCAGACCCGAGCCCTCGGGCACGTCGGCCGGATCGTCGCCGGTCGTCACGATCCGGTTCTGCGCGTCGACGAAGACGACGTTCGGCGAGTACTCACGCAGCTCCGCCGCGTCGAGCATGCTGTAGGCGATGATGATGACGAGATCGCCCGGGTGGACGAGATGGGCTGCCGCGCCGTTGATCCCGATGACACCGCTGCCGCGCTCGCCGGCGATCGCGTAGGTCACCAGGCGGGCGCCGTTGTCGATGTCGACGATCGTGACCTGCTCGCCTTCGAGGAGGCCCGCGGCGTCGAGCAGGTCGGAGTCGATGGTCACCGAGCCGACGTAGTGCAGGTCGGCCTGGGTCACGGTGGCGCGGTGGATCTTCGAGGTCATCATGGTGCGCAACATGGTCATCGTCCCTCTGTCGTGGTTGTGGTGGCATTGGTCCAGGCGATTTCTTCGTCGAGCGCGGCGATCCCGCCGACCGTCACGCCGACGTTGTCGATCAGGCGAGCGCTGCCGAGCCGGGCCGCGACGAGCAGCCGGCCCGGGCCCTTCTCCGGCGGTTCCTCGAGCTGCCGTCCGTGCAGCGCCAGATAGTCGACCTCGATCTGCGGCACCGTGGCGAGCACCGCCTGGGCGGCAGCGAGAATGGCGTCGCGCCCGCCTTCGGCCGCGTGGGCGCCGGCGACGAGCGAGGCCGAGAGGGCCGTCGCGAGCTCCCGCTGCTCCGGGGTGAGGTACCGGTTGCGCGACGACATCGCCAGCCCGTCGGACTCGCGGACGGTCGGGACCCCCACGATGTCGACGTCGAGGTTCAGATCGGTCACCATCTGCTTGATGAGCACCAGCTGCTGATAGTCCTTCTCACCGAAGAACGCCGCGTTCGGTCCGACGATGTTGAGCAACTTGAGGACCACGGTCAGCATCCCGGAGAAGTGGGTCGGTCGCGAGATGCCGTCGAGGATTCCGCCCGCCTCGCCCGGATGCACCGTCGTCCGCGGACCGTTCGGGTACATCGACGACGCCGACGGCGCGAACACCAACTCGACGCCGAGCGGCTCGAGCAGGGCGAGGTCGGCGTCGAGGGTGCGCGGATAGGCGTCGAGGTCCTCGCCGGCGCCGAACTGCAGCGGATTGACGAAGATGGACACCACCACGACCGTGTTGCCCTTGGCCTTGGCGGCCCGGACGAGCTGGAGATGACCGGCGTGCAGCGCGCCCATGGTCGGGACGAGCACGACGCGCTTGCCCGCGGCACGCAGCGCGCGCGTGACGCGGGTCAGGGACGCCGGCTCCCGGTGCACGGTCATCCGACCGGCCGAGTAGGTGGGTCGGTCGTCGAGCGGGCCGCTCACGCCGCCTCCTCCGCTTGGTGATGTCATCGGTCCTCCAGTGCGTCGATCAACGCCTGCGGCGCGTGGGTGTGGTCTGCCGCGCGGCGGGCGAGGGTGCGGTACGCGTCGGCGATGCCATGCGGTCCCGTCCCGCCGGGCACGGTGCGCAAGGCTGCCAGGTGCCGGGCGACCGCAGGGGCGTCGCCCCGGGCGACGGGTCCGGTCAGGGCCGACGGGCCGAGTTCCAGCACGTTCCGCAACGACGCCGCGACCAGCGGGCCGAGGATGCGCTCGGCGAGGCGGTCACCGTGCCCGTCGACGGTCGCGGTGTCGCGGCCGGAGTGGTCGATCGCGGCGTTCAGCGCGACGACGGCGTCGGAGATCAGGGCGATCAAATGGTTGGCGCCGTGCGCGAGTGCCGCGTGGTAGAGCGTGCGATCGGCCTCGGCGATCCGTACCGGGTCGCCGCCCATCTCCAGCACCAGCGACGATGCGATGGCCTCGCCCACCGCATCGGCGGCGGTGATCGCGAAGCATGCGTTGGTGAGGCGAGCGGTGTCGTCCTCCGACCCGACGAAGGTCATCGCGGGATGCAGTGCGATCGCCAGGCCACCACGATCGGCCACCGGTTGCAGCACCGCCACCCCGTGCGCGCCCGCGGTGTGCGCGACGATCGTCCCGGGCCGGAGCGACTCGGATGTCGCGATCTGCTCGACGACGGTACCCAGGGCCGCGTCGGGCACGCTCACCAGCAACAGCTCGGACCGTGCGACGACCTCGTCGAGGTCGAGTATCTCGGAATCGGGAAGCCGGCGAGCTGCTCGGCCGCGCGACTCGGGCGAACGGGCGACGACGGCGCCGACCACGTGCCCGGCCTTCTCCAGTGCCTCACCCAGCGCCGTCCCGACCCGGCCGGCGGAGATGAGACCGACGGTGAGTCGAGCAGGCGCCGGCAGGTTCGTCATGCCGGGAAACGGATCGGTGGGAGCGGACCGCGGATACGCCTCGTCCGCGAAGGGGCGATCGGGATGCAGACCATCGCCGAAGGCGTCGTCGCCACCGGCTCGCCGTGCGGACGGCATACCGGCATCACCGCTCGGTGAGGTCACCGCTGTCCTCCAGAGTGTCGTTCCAGTCCCGCCTCTGCCGAAACCACCGTCGCGCGAGCGAACTCGCTGCGGCGGCGTCGGCACGGGTACCAGACGTTGCAGAGCAAGAGTAGGTCCGACACCGCGGCCGGTGCCAACGTCTGTGACAGGTGTCACCCCGACGTCGGGAGGTCCCGGTCGCCGGGCTTGTCGACCGAACGACGGAACCACCGGTGACCTGGGCCGAAGCGGCGTAGTCTGAGGCGGCCGCCGCCGTCTCACCGACACGCCCGCACACACACGAGGGTCCGCCCATGAGCTTGGAACCGGGCACACAGTTCGCCGGATACACGGTCGTGCGCAAGATCGGCGCAGGCGGAATGGGCGAGGTGTACCTCGTCCGCCATCCGCGGCTCCCCCGCCACGACGTCATCAAGCTGCTCGCCGAGCACGTCTCGACCGATCCGACCTTCCGCGCCCGGTTCACCCGTGAGGCCGACCTCGCCGCTCAGCTCGACCATCCCTGCATCGTCAGCGTCTACGACCGGGGCGAGGTCGACGGGCGGCTCTGGATCTCGATGCAGTACGTGCCCGGCACCGATGCGGCCGCGCTGCTCGCGAGTGCCCCCGGCGGACTGCCACCGGCCGATGTCGCGGCGGTGGGCGATGCGATCGGTGCCGCGCTCGATCACGCGCATCGGAGCGGGCTACTCCATCGCGATGTCAAGCCGGCGAACATCCTGCTCAGCACGGAGGAGTCGGCCCCGCGCTTTCCCGGGACCACCGAGCAGCGACGAATTCGACTGGCCGACTTCGGCATCGCACGATCGACCGACAGCGGCGCGACCTCGCTCACGTCGACGGATCTGGTGATCGGTTCCTTTCCCTATTCGTCGCCCGAGCAACTCTCGGCCCAGCCCCTCGACGCCCGCAGTGACGTGTACTCGCTGTCCTGCACCGTCTTCGAGTTGCTCACCGGCACAGTTCCGTTCACCGCACGCACGCCCGCGATGATGATCCACCACCATCTCAGCACGCCACCTCCGGACGTGTCGGCACTCCGGCCCGACATCCCGCGGGCGGTGGCCGACGCCGTGCGTGCCGGACTCGCGAAGGACCGGGCGGACCGGCCACCGACGGCGGGAGCGTTTGCCGTGCAACTCCGTTCGGCGATCGACACCACGACTTTTGTGCCGGCGCCGGGAGCGAAGCGAGCGGGCCGATCCACACCGGCGCCGGGAGCGAAGCGAGCGGGCCGATCCAGGCCGGCGCCGGGACTGCGGCCGACGGTCCGCGCGCCCACCGCCGCGATTCCCGCAACCGCCGCGACCCCACCGAGAGGTAGCGGGTCGCGGACCGGTCAACCGACGTCCCACGTGGGTGCGACTGCATATTCAGGACTACCGGGACAGACTGTCCCGCAACATGATCCAGGGGTGTCGACGATTCGGGCCTCACGGGACCTGCCGGTTCTGGACCCACCGCAGGCCGATGCCGGCCCTGCCCGGCGGACCACCGCGTCCCTTGCCTGCGGCGTGGCGGCCGTTCCGTTGAGCGTCGTCGGCGGGCTGGGCCTACCGGTCGGGATGGCCGGTTGGTATCTGGCCGGTCGCGGTCAGCCGAACTCGGCCGGCCGACTCGCCCGGATGCTGTGTGCGCTGGGCGTCGTCCTGAGCCTGGGGTTCATCGTGTTCACCGTCGGCCGAGCCGTGATGATGCAGTTCTGAACCGAACCTGTTCTCTCTGTTCCACTTTCGTCAACGATAGAAGTCGCGGGCCCCAGCCTGCTGCGGGTCGCGCCCCTGTCGTGACAAGGCACCGAACACCGAATCGACCACCCACAGGGTGACGATCCCCGCCACGATGTCGATGACGTCGTCGAACGGGGAACGGAACCTCGGCGAGAACGGATCCAGCACCTCCGAGGCCGGAACGTTGAGGAGTCGCCCCGTGCCGTCGACGATCGCGTCGACCGGGTTCGACGCCCAGCCCTCATAGGCGTTGATCGCCAGCAGTGCGATGACCGGGATCGCCAGCACCCACCAGAATCCACGCCGCCGCGCGACCGACCACGCCACGATCAGCAGGACGACGAAGGCGGGCATGTTCTCCGAACAGAAAGTGAGGATCGGGTACTCCCCCGACCGCACCAGGACGGGCACCTGGCCGCCCCAGAATCCGAGCGCACCGACCGCGCCGATCACCACCGCGATACCCGACCGAAGCGGACTCCGCGCCAAGATCCCCAGCACGAGAACCGTGTACAACGGCATCAGCGCTGTCAGCGACCAGATGAGCAGCAGACTCGCCTCGGGCCCGTTGGCCTGGAGGTTCGCGTGATACTCGGGGAACGGGGCGCCGTCGAGCGGGTCGAATGTGAAGAGCCACAGCACAGTCGGCCACCAGGCGATGACCGGCAGGAACAGGGCGGCGCTCACCAGTGATTGCTTGACCGCGTTCCCACGGTCGGTGTGGCGGATCGCGGCCATCGACGGACCGGACCCGGGCCCGAGACCGAACTCCCCACCAGCGAGCGTCTCGCTCATACGGGAATACTAGGGCGATCGTCCAACTCGCACGGCCGAAAGCGCGGCAACGTCACAGATGTGACCCGAACGGATGACAGAAGCGTACGAGGGATTGCCCGGTGGGCATCCTCTGCGGCCGAACGCCTGCGGGTTCGACCGGTGACTCAGCCGTTCCGGCGGCGTCGCCCGCCCCCGGACGTCTCGGTCTGCGAACGCAACTGGTTCAGGAGTTCGGAGACCGGCAGTCCCGCCGAGTGCGCCGATTCCGCGTCGTCGTCGGTGGCGCGGCGTCGGCGGCCACCGCCGTAGGACTCCGCAGCCCGGCCACCCGGCGGATTCTCGTGCCGGCCCGCGGCCGACAGGAACGCGGGCGGTTCCACGTCGTCGTCGGTATCGGTGGCAGTCGAGACCTCGGCGTCGGGTGCGTCGGCCGTCGGCGTGCCGGTTGCCCACTCATCGGTCGGGGTGTCGTCGGTGTACAGCGGCTGATCCGCGGCGGCGGCCTCGGCCGACGTGCCGGCGGCCGGGGGTGCCGGCTCCTCGGCATCGCTCCCGAGATAGAAGCCGCCGGAGAACGGCAGCGACGCGGACTCCGCGCCGGTGGGACCGGCCGAGGTGGCCGCCTGCGCTTCGGGATGATCGGTGTCGACGATCTCGGCGTCGGACACTTCGGTGTCGGACGCGACGCCGGACGCTTCGGCGTCCGGCACATCGCCGGCGGCGGGACCGGCCGGGGTGGTCGTCGCGCCGGCCTCCTCGGGCGGGACCTCCGTCGCGATACGACCCGAGATCGGATCGTCGGTGACGATCGGGATCACCTCGGTCATCTCGTTGGGATCCACCGGACCGGTGTGCCGACCGTCGTCTGTGGTGGGAGCGGTGGCCGCGAAGTCGCGGGCGGCGAGCACCCCGTCGTCGGCGTAGGTCGCGCCGTACGAGGACACGCCCCCCAGGTCGCCGCCGAAGTCGCCACCGAAGGTGGCACCGGCCCGACGTCCTGCCCGGGATTCGTCGTCCAGGCCCGAGGCCAGTTCGCGCATCTTCTCGCTCGACAACGCGACCCGCTGGTCCGGGAGCGGCTCGCCGAGGAGCATCTCCAGGCTGGAGCGCAGCGCCAGGACCTGAGCCTTCAGTTCGGACAGTTCCTCGTTGGACTCCGCGGTCACTTCTTTGCGGATGGTCGTCTCGACGTCGAGTTCGTACTGACGACGTGCCGCGATCTCGCGTTCGAGCTGGAGTTCGTAGACGAGACGCAGGTCCCGGCTCTTCGCCTCCGCACTCTCGGCCTGCCGTCGGAACTTCGTCACCAGGATCGCGCCGATGACGGCCGCCCACAGCGCCGCGATGACCGCCAGCGAGCCGGTGATCGACAATCGGTCGGTGAAGACCATGAGGATGCTGGCCACCAGGGCGAGCACGATCAACAGGCCGAGCAACCACTGAGCCGGTGACCGACTCGACCGGCGCGAGTCGGCGGCACGGCCGTTCGAGGTCGTCATGATCGTGAATTTACCCGCTGTGAGTACATTCGGACGTCAGGCGGGTGCGGAGTTTCTCAGATAGTCCGCATGTTAGGCGCCACATCGACGACCTCATCGCCACGCGCGGCAACCGTCACGAATCGCCCACTGCAGACGGGTCGTCGGGGGCCCGGCAGCAGTATTCGAGCCACAGCGCCGCGGCGACGAGGAGCACCCCGCCGATGAGTCCGACGATGGCACCCGGCCGATCGTGGTCGGCGGCGGCCAGATCGTGTTGCCCGAGCAGGAACGCCAGCAATCCCAGCCAGACTCCGACGGCGATCGCGCCGAGGATCGCAGAAGCCTTGGCCAGAGCCAGTACTCGGGCGGCCGTGAGCGGATGCAGTTGCCCCCGCGCGCGTCCCACGTCTCGGGATTCGACACGGGAGCGGACGACGAAGGCGATGACGATCTCGAGTGCGGCGAGCACGTACAGCACGACACCGGCGAGCAACGGCAACGGCGGGAAATCGGAGTAGTTGTACCGCACCAGGATCCACGCGACGATCGCGGTGACCGCCGCGATCGCGGCGAGATCACGGACCCGGGTCGGACCGAGGCCGGTCTGCTCGTCGTCCTGATCCGGCCGCCGCGGATCGGGCGCACTCACGCGTCGGCCCCGGTGAGACGACCGACCGGGTGCACCGCATCCCGCTCGGCGGTGTCGAGCCCCGCGACGAGGTCGGCCACCGCACGGACACCGGCCGGCGTCCACAGGGTGGCGTCGGGCTCGATCTCCAGCCACGGGACGAGCACGAAAGCCCGTTGCGCCGCACGCGGATGGGGCAGCGTCAGGTCCGGGTCGTCGGCGACGACGACACCGCCGGCCTCGGCCACCGTAACCACATCGACGTCGAGAGTTCTTGGCCCCCAGCGGATGTCCCGAGTTCGTTCGGCGGCGCGTTCGAGCTCGAAACCACGCTCGAGCCAGTGCCGGGCACCGTACGGGCCGTCGACGACGAGCGTGATGTTGCGGAAGTCGTCCTGCTCGACCCCGCCCCACGGAGGTGTCGAATAGACCGCGGACACCGCGATGAGGTCGTCGGCGAAACCCTCGACGACCGAACGCAGGTGCGCCATCGGGTCACCGACGTTGGACCCGGCCGAGAGCACCGCGCGGCTCATCGTGTCCCCTTGCGGGAGCGACGGGTCACCACCGCGACGTCGTCGAAGGTCAGCGGGATCGGCGCCGACGGCTTGTGCACGGTCACCTCGCACGCACTGATGCGCTCGTCGGTCATGATCGAGTCCGCGACCTCGGCGCCCACCTTCTCGATGAGGTTGCGCGGTTCGCCCCCGACGATGCCCGCGACCTGGTGCGCGAGCGCGCCGTAGTCGACGGTGTCGGCGAGGTCGTCGGACTCCCCGGCGGCCTGCAGGTCCAGCCACAGCACGACATCGATGAAGAAGTCCTGGCCGTCGGCCCGCTCGTGGTCGAACACACCATGATTGCCACGGACTTTCAGCCCGCGCAGTTCGATCCGGTCAGCCATTCGATTCTCCTACCGGTGATGAGGTTCGGGAACCGCCGGCACGCCAGGCCGCGGCGACCGCGACCGCGTCGCGACTGCTGGCGACATCGTGCACGCGCACACCCCAGGCGCCCGCGGCGGCGGCGAGTGCCGAGACGGACGCGGTGGCGACATCGCGCCCGGCGGGCGGGCGGTCCGCGCCGTCGCGGCTCAGCAGGGTGCCGAGGAAACGTTTGCGGGAGGCACCGACCAGAATCGGGAAACCCAGTCCGGTGAAGGTGGGCAACGCGTGCAGCAGGGCCCAGTTGTGTTCGGCGGTCTTGGCGAAGCCCAGCCCCGGGTCGAGGATCAGGCGGTCGGCGTCGACACCGGCCGACACCGCGGCGTCGACCTGGGCGAGCAGCTCACCGCTGACCTCGGCGACGACGTCCCGGTAACCGCCGACATCCCCGCTGCGGTGGGTGAACCGGCGGTCGGCGCTGTCGCCGGCCGGACGCCAGTGCATCAGAACCCACGGCACCCCCGCCTCCGCGACGACCCGCGCCATGTCGGCATCGGCACGCCCGCCGGAGACGTCGTTGACGATCGCCGCGCCGGCCTCCACCGCCGCGGCCGCCACGGGCGCACGCATCGTGTCGACCGAGACGGCGACCCCGTGCGCGGCGAGTTCGCTGATCACCGGCACGACGCGCGCCGTCTCGAGGTCGGGGTCGACCCGGATCGCACCGGGGCGAGTGGACTCGCCACCGACGTCGATGAGGTCGGCACCCTGGTCGATCAACTCGAGTCCGTGCGCGACGGCCGCCTCGGCGTCGAGGTAACGACCACCGTCGGAGAACGAGTCCGCGGTGACGTTGAGGACACCCATCACGAGGGTCCGGTGCACTCCGCCGCGGGCGGGGACCGTGTGCGCCGTCGTCACCGGGTGATCAGGTCGAGGGCTTCGCCGCGAGAGACCGCACTGGTCTTGAAGATGCCGCGCACCGCGGACGTCGTGGTCGTCGCACCGGGTTTGCGGATGCCACGCATCGCCATGCACAGGTGCTCGGCCTCGATCACCACGATCACCCCGCGGGGCTCGAGCCGACGCATCATCGCGTCGGCGATCTGACTGGTGAGCCGTTCCTGGACCTGAGGGCGCTTGGCGTACAGGTCGACGAGCCGGGCCAGTTTGGAGAGACCGGTGACCCGGCCGGAGGTGCCGGGGATGTACCCCACGTGCGCGACTCCGTGGAAGGACACCAGGTGGTGCTCGCAGGTGGAGTACATCGGGATGTCCTTCACCAGCACCAACTCGTCGTGATCCTCGTCGAAAGTCGTCGCGAGAACATCGTCGGGCTCGGTGTAGAGACCTGCGAACATCTCCCGGTACGCGTTCGCCACCCGCGTCGGCGTCCGGAGCAGACCTTCGCGGTCCGGGTCCTCGCCGACGGCGAGCAGCAACTCGCGAACCGCAGCTTCGGCGCGCGCCTGGTCGAACTCTGATCGAGGTCCGGCGAGTACGGCGTCCTGCCGCTCGTTGATGCTCATCCGGCCACTTTACGAACTCGGCCGGGAGTCGTCGTCATCGGCGCGGTGTCCCCACCCGTTGGAGTCGCCGTTGCGCCCCGGGCGCGGCTCGGGCTCGGGCGGCCAGCCGGGCGCCGACCAGTCCCGCGGAGCGCCGTAATCCGGGCGCGTTCCACCGCCGTATGATCCGCCCGCCCCGGGCCGGCCGGCACCCCGATCCGGATACTGCGGGTTCGGATACTGGGGGTTCGGATATTGGGGGTTCGGATACTGCGGATTCGGATACTGGGCACCCGGATGGGCCGGCGGGTACCCGTTGTCGGGGTACCGCGGTTCCGGGTTGCCCTGGGTCGGTGGTGTCGATCCGCCCGACGTCCCCGGTTCGGGGTACACCGGCGGATAGTTCGGCACCTGGCCCGGAACCTGCGGGGCACCCGGATAGCCGGCTCCCACCGGTTCGGGGACCTTGGCCTGCTCCGGCGGCGGCCACGGCTCACCCCGTTCGATGGCGAGCTCGCCCGGGGTCTTCACCGGCGGCTTGTCGCTGGGCGTGCGCTCGCCGAAGTCGTTGAAGGTGGTGATCCGCGGACGCTTGTCGACGTCGGAGAAGATCTTCTCGAGATCCTTGCGGGTCAGCGTCTCCTTCTCGAGGAGCTCGGTGGCCAGGACGTCGAGGGTGTCCCGGTATTCGGTGAGGATGGCCCACGCCTCGGTGTGCGCGGCCTCGATCAGCCGGCGCACCTCGTCGTCGATCTCACTCGCGATCTCCGCGGAGTAGTCGGTGTGCGAGCCCATGGACCGGCCGAGGAACGGATCGCCCTGGTCCTGTCCATAGCGCACCGCGCCCAGCTTGGAGCTCATGCCGTATTCGGTCACCATCGCCCGCGCGATCTTCGTCGCCTGGTCGATGTCCGACGACGCACCGGTCGTCGGCTCGTGGAACACCAGTTCCTCGGCGGCACGCCCGCCCATGGCCATCACGAGCCGCGCGATCATCTCCGAGCGGGTCATCAGGTCTTTGTCCTGCTCGGGGACGGCCAGCGCGTGGCCACCGGTCCGCCCGCGCGCCAGGATCGTGACCTTGTAGATCGGGTCGAGATCGGGCATCGCCCACGCGGCCAGGGTGTGACCGCCCTCGTGGTAGGCCACCACCTTGCGCTCGTGCTCACTGATGATGCGGGACTTGCGGCGCGGCCCGCCGATGACCCGGTCGACCGCCTCCTCGAGTGCCTCGGCGGTGATCGTCTGCTTGTTCTCGCGCGCTGTCAGGAGCGCCGCCTCGTTGACGACGTTGGCCAGATCGGCACCGGACATCCCCGGCGTGCGCTTGGCGAGACCGTCGAGATCGGCGCCGGAATCGATCGGCTTGCCCTTGGCATGGACCTTGAGGATCGCCCGGCGACCCGCCATGTCGGGGTTGCCGACCGGGATCTGACGGTCGAAACGGCCGGGACGCAGGAGCGCCGGGTCGAGGATGTCGGGACGGTTGGTCGCCGCGATCAGGATGACGCCCGAGCGGTCGCCGAAGCCGTCCATCTCGACGAGGAGCTGGTTGAGGGTCTGCTCACGCTCGTCGTGACCGCCGCCGAGGCCCGCGCCGCGCTGGCGGCCGACCGCGTCGATCTCGTCGACGAAGATGATGCACGGACTGTTGTTCTTCGCCTGCTCGAACAGGTCGCGCACACGCGACGCTCCGACGCCGACGAACATCTCGACGAAGTCCGAACCGGAGATGGTGAAGAACGGGACACCCGCCTCGCCGGCGACGGCGCGGGCCAGCAGCGTCTTGCCCGTTCCGGGCGGGCCGAAGAGCAGCACACCACGGGGGATCTTCGCGCCCAGGGCCTGGTAGCGCGCCGGGTTCTGCAGGAAGTCCTTGATCTCGTAGAGCTCTTCGACGGCCTCGTCGGCGCCCGCGACATCGGCGAAGGTCGTCTTCGGCATGTCCTTGGTGAGCTGCTTGGCCTTGGACTTGCCGAAGCCCATCACGCCACCGCGCCCGCCGCCCTGCATGCGGCTCATCACGAAGAAGAACAGGCCGAACAGCAGGATCATCGGCAGCACGAAGATGAGGATCTGCCACAGGACGGACTGCTCGTTGACGTTGGTCGTGTACGGGGCGCCGGTGCCCTGGACAGCCTCGAAGACCTGGTCGCCCGCCTGCGCCGGATACTTGGCGCTGATCTTGTCGGTGTCGGCGTCGTTGACCTTGACCGGGGACTTGAGCTCGATCCGGAGCTGCTGCTCGCGATCGTCGATGCTGATGAACTTGGTGTTCTTGTCGTTGAGTTGCTGCAGTGCGACGGAGGTGTCGACGCCGCGGTACTCCCGACCGGAGTCGCTCATCACGCTCCAGCCCCAGAGGGCGAGCAGGATGAGCGCCAGGATGGCGAGGTTGCGGAAGACTGTCTTACGGTTCATGCCAGTTGGTGGGGGTCGGGCGGGCTCGCGGGATCAGTCCCGGTGCCGACGCCGTTCCCATGTCCTTCCCGTCGACGTACACATTGAGGCTACCGGTCAACGATCACGCTGGTGAAACCGTTCCCTCGCAGGTCGGCGCGCATGTCCTGCGCCCAGACGCGTCAGTGCGTGTACACCGACGGCTTCAGCCGGCCGATGTAGGGCAGGTCGCGGTACCGCTCGGCGTAGTCGAGGCCGTAACCGACGACGAACTCGTTGGGGATGTCGAAACCGACGTCGGCGACCCTGATCGTGGAGCGCACGGCGTCCGGCTTGCGCAGCAGGGCGCACACCTCGAGGCTGCGCGGCGAGCGCGTGGCGAGGTTCTTCATCAGCCAGGACAGCGTCAGGCCCGAGTCGATGATGTCCTCGACGATCAGCACGTCACGGCCCTCGATGTCGCGGTCGAGGTCCTTGAGGATGCGGACCACACCCGACGACGACGTCGACGACCCGTAGCTAGACACCGCCATGAACTCCATCTGCGACGGGATCGGGAGCGACCGCGCGAAGTCCGTCATGAACATGATGGCGCCCTTGAGGACACCGATGAGGACCAGATCCTCCTCGATGTCGGCGTAGCGCGACGCCACGGACTGGGCGAGTTCGGCGGTGCGCTGCTTGATCTCTTCTTCGGTGATCAGGACAGCGTCGATGTCGGCGGCGTACGGGTCGGCAAACTGCACGCTTCCAGCTTGTCATGTTTTGCCGGTGACGCGACGAACCGGGTGCCGCACCGGCCTCCCGGCCGCGCATCCGGAAATGAGCGGCCGTCGACCTGCGGTTTCTCCAGGAAATGCCAGCTCACACCATTTCCGATCATTCACATCGACATTTCCTGAATTTGCAATGCTGATAACGGTCGCATAACAACTCATCACACGAGCACCATTCCCAGACGTTGCGTTTCGATGTGGATCAAGCGTCTGACATTCTCGGAAAGAGAGAGCTGAGCAACAGATCTCTGATATCCCCTCCCTTCTCACGCCCTGTCCTGTGTGGACAAGAAGGAGCACTCGTGTTCCCCACTTCGCGTACTCCCCTGCGCAAAAAACGCCTCAGCGTCATTCTCTGCCTGGCCACCGCAGTCGTCACGGCGTTCGCCGCGACCGCCGAAGCTGCACCTCAGAAGGCCCCGGCGGCGACTTATGACGCTTCCTGGAATGCCTCAGCGCTCACTCTCACCGTGCACAACGCATCGGTGAGCACGGAGAACGGGAATTTGACGGTGCGCGATACCGCCGGCGCGGAACTGTTCCGCATGCCGCTCACCTACCGCAACGAATTCCGGCAGTTCCCGATCGACACCCGGACCGCGGGCAACAAGGTGACCCTCATTCCGTCCCGCGAGGTCACGCGCTCGACGGCGCTCAATCCGACCGAGGTAGAGAAGATACGCGGCATCGCTCGGCACAATGTCGCCGCGCCGCAGACGCGGCAGGAACGCGACGATCAGGCTCTCGAACGTTTCCAATCACAACTCCGTACCGGTACGTCGGTCGGGACATTGGTCGGGACCGTGGTCGGCGGAATCGTCGGCGGCGTGATCGGTTGCGTCATCGGACTCGTCGCCGTTGTCGTGGGCTGCCTGGTGGGCGTCGCGCCGGCGGCCGCGATCGGCGGCATCGCGGGCCTTGCCCTCGGTGGCGGCGGCACGCTGATCGGTGCGGGTATCCAGTACTTCCAGACGATCAACTCGCCCTTCACGCCGCCGCGTCGATAGACGCAGAACCCACGACGACGGTCCGTCTCACCTTGCGGTGAGGCGGACCGTCAGTGTTTCGCCGGACCGGACGACGACACGTCTGACGCCGGGGTCGCCACCGACGGCGATCTGGGTCCGGTCGGCAGTGGCAGCCGCGTCCAGGAGACCCGCGACGGACGAGATGACCCGATGGGTCGGTTCGGTCGCCCCGATGTCGAGCAGCCAGGAACGCAGCGCACGCATCCGGACCGCCGGCGGCGCGTCGCGCAGCGGACCGATCGCCAGGCTGTCTCCTCGCCCCGCCTCGGCCAGCACCCGGGACGCCCAGCCGTCGAGCGCTTCGTTGTCGGCGCGCACTCCCTCGGCGGTGCGACACAATGCCTCGACGGCCCCGCCGTGCAGCACGTCCTCCAGCAACGGGAGGACTTCTGAGCGCAGGCGGACGCGGGTGAATCGCGGATCCCGATTGTGCGGGTCGTGGTGGGGTGCGAGACCCAGTTCGGTGCACGCCCCCAAGGTCTGGTGTCTGCGGACCCCGAGGAACGGTCTGCCCCAGGGCTCCTTCCAGGCGCGCATGCCGGCGATCGACCGTGCCCCGGAACCACGGGCCAGCCCGAGGAGCACGGTCTCGGCCTGGTCGTCGGCGGTGTGTCCGAGCAGAACCGGCCGGCCATCGCGGGCCCCGTCGAGGGCCGCGTACCGGGCGTCGCGCGCGGCGGCCTCGAGACCTCCCCGCCGTCCGACGCGCACCGGCAGGACCTCGACTCGGGCACCCAGGGCAACCGCCGCGTCCGCCGCGGTCACCGCCACCTGGGCGGAGCCCGGCTGGAGCCCGTGATCGACGACCAGCGCGGTGACGTCGAGACCCGCGCCGACGGCCGCCGCGGTCAGCGCGAGCGAGTCCGGGCCGCCGGAGAGCGCCACGCAGACCTCGGTTCCGAGCCGGTGAGCGGCCGCGAAATCCGCGACCGCCCGCCTCACAAGACCCGCTGAATCCATGCCCGCGGGTCGTCGATCTCGTTCGGCAGCGGCATCGTGTCCGGCGAGGTCCACACGGTGTTGAACCGTTCCATGCCGGCGGCCTCGACCACCGCGTCGACGAAGGCCTTTCCGCGGATGTACTGCGCGAGCTTGGCATCCATCCCGATGAGAGCCCGGATGAGGCGCTGCACCGGATTCTGCGGTGCGGTGCGTCGTTTGTCGAAGGCGGTGCGGATGCGCGCCACCGACGGCACGTGCGCCGGACCCACCGCATCCATGACGTGGTCGGCGTGCCCCTCCAGCAGTGTGCCGAGAACCATCATGCGCTGGAAGGCGGCGTGCTGCTCAGGACTCTGCAGCAATTGCATCGCGCCGATCACGCCCTTCTCGCGCGGACCGTCGGAACCCTTGAGCGCCTTGGTCATCCGCGTGACGATCTCGGTGGTCGACTCGCCGGCGTCGGAGGTGAGCACCGCGACATTGTCCTGCATGTAGTCGCGCAGCCACGGGTTGGCCGAGAACTGCACGCGGTGGGTGACCTCGTGGAGACACACCCACAGCCGGAAGTCCGACGGGATCACCTTGAGTTGGCGTTCGACGTTGATGATGTTCGGCGTCACCACCATCAGCACACCGGGCTCGCCGGTCTCCGGATCGGGCGTGAACGGATCGTACTGACCGAGGATCGCGGTGGAGAGGAACGCGAGCAGACCACCGGCCTGCAGTCCGCCGAATCGTGCCCCGAGCCCGGGGGAGCCCGCGTCGGCGGATTCCTCGTCGGAACCCAGCATCGATCGCATCGACAGGGAGGCGGCGTCGATCCAGCCGGCCCGGTCGAGGACTCGGGTGGTCGGCACGCGCAGGCCGTCGGCCAGACCCGTGACCTCCCGGACCGGGGCCTCGGCGCGCGTGGCGGCGTCGGCCAGTTCGGCCCGGGCCGCCTCGTAGGTGTACGCGGTCGTCTTCGGGCCCGGCCGGGCGAGTCGCCTCGCCGTGGACGCGGCGAGCGACCAGTCGATCTGCGAGCCGATACCCGGTCGGCGTTCCCGGTCGACGGCATCCTCGGCGCCCGCTTCTCCGGTCGTCCCTGCCGTTGCCTCCGGCCCGGCGATTCCTGACGTGGTCATCGGCACCCGCACTCTCTCAGTTGACCCACCACCGCATCGAGGGCGGGTCGCGCGTCCGCCGGCGAGGTGCCGCCGGACATCAGGGCGAACGACAGCACGCGGCCGTCGACTGTCTGCACTATGCCCGTCAACGAACTGACCCCGGTCAGTGTTCCGGTCTTCGCCCGCGCCCACCCCGCGCCCGGGTTGTCGGCGGCGTCGAACCGGTCGGCGAGCGTGCCGGTGCCACCGGCGATCGGCAGACCGTCGAGCATCGGGCGCAGGGCCGGCTTGCCGGGCCCGCTCGCGGCGGTCATCACCGCGTCGAGCAGTTCCGGCGTGGTCCGGTTCGCGTACGAGATCCCCGACGCGTCGTGCAGCGTCGTACCGGCCCACTGGTCCGGGAACTCCGCCGACAGCACCTGCTCGACCGCCTCGACCCCACCCGCGTGGGTCGGCTGCCCGCCGCGGTGGACCGAGAGTTCGACGGCGAGCGATTCGGCGAGCACGTTGTCGCTGTAGCGCAGCATGTCGTTGACCCGGGTGACCAGCGGGGCCGACTGGACCTTCGCGATCACGCGCTCGTCTCCGGACCCGCTCGGGGCGGTACCGCTCGCCTCGGTGACGGGTCCCTCGACGCCGAGCGCGGCGGCCAGCGCCTCGCCGGCCATGATTCCCGGGGTCGCGGTGCGCGGCGAGTACTCGTCGAGCGGTTCCAGCCGGGCGCCGTCGACCATCAGCGATTCGATCGGCGCGATGTCGCCGCCCTGGATGTCCCGCCGATCCCAGGTGGTGTCCATCGTCGGCCCCGAGAACGCGCTGAGGTCGACGGCCACCGACGTCACCGGGATCTCGGTCTCCTCGATCTGGCGCGCGAGGTCGGCGATGCGTCCCGGGTCGGTGTAGAAGGTGTCGGTTCCGGCGGGCTGGGCGGACAGGGTGGGATCGCCCGCACCCCGGAGGATGATCTGCCCGTTGCTGCCGGCCACCACCGTCGTCGTCAGTCGCTGATCGTGCGGCACGGCCTGGAGGACCGCGGCCGCGGTCAGGATCTTGGCGTTCGACGCGGGAATCCGCGGACGCTCGGGGTTGCTGGTCCACAGGACCGCGCCGGTGAGCGAGTCGCTGATCATGCCGGTGAGTTCGCCGAGCGCGGGGTTGCGCAGGGCCGGGGCGATCGCCCGCGACACCCCCGACGGGGTCGGCTCGGGCGCGGAGGCGACCACCGGGTCGATCCGCGGGTCGACGGCGACCGCGGCGGGTTGCGGCGGCACCCCCGGCGGGAGTTCCGGCTCCCGGTCGATGCGGAGCGCGATCACGACCGAGGCCGTCGCGACGAGGGCCAGGATCACCACCGCGGTGATCGTCCACCACAGGAGTCTCCGGCCGCGGCGACCGCCGTTTCGGGTGGATGCGCCCACAAAGCCTCCGGGTCTCTCGCGGTTCACGGTCGATGGAACGGGCCCGGATGCACGCCCAACGAGGGGTACGAACATCGAGGTCGCCGGACCAACAGTATCGTTGGGGCAGCGTGCGGGCGTTTCGGCCCGACGCGGCATCCCCGATCAAGACTGCCAGGAGGAACTGTGGAATTCGATGTGACCATCGAGATCCCCAAAGGTGGCCGCAACAAGTACGAGGTCGACCACGAGACGGGCAAGGTCTACCTCGACCGCTACCTGTACACCTCGATGGGCTACCCGGCCGACTACGGCTACATCGACGGCACCCTCGGTGAGGACGGCGACCCGCTCGACGCGCTGGTCCTGCTCCCCGAGTCGGTGTTCCCCGGCATCATCGTGCGCGCACGGGTCGTCGGCATGTACACGATGACCGACGAGGCCGGCGGTGACGACAAGCTCTTGTGCGTCCCGGCCAAGGATGTGCGCTGGGACCACATCAAGGACATCTCCGACGTGTCCGAGTACGAGCTTGGCCCCATCGCCCACTTCTTCGAGCACTACAAGGACCTCGAGCCCGGCAAGGAGGTCCAGCCGGGCGGGTGGGTCGGACGCGACCAGGCCGAGAAGGTCGCCCAGGAAGCGATCGACCGCCTCGCCTCGCATCCCGACGCGGCCAACGAGCCCTCGCGCGGCTGACGCAGACGCCGGACCACCGCGACGAACGACGGCACCCGGGCCGGATCTTCGAGGAGATCCTGCCCGGGTGCCGTCGTCTCCGGCGCCGTGCGACGCCGGCCGGCGTCAGCCGATGTGCGGGAAAGCCCTGCTCCGCTTGCCTTCCCGGATCAGGATCGTCTTCACCTCGGTGAACTCCTCGAACCCGGCGTTGCCCATCTCGCGTCCGTAGCCGGACTGCTTCATCCCGCCGGCCGGTAGCTGCGGGCCGCCGTCGATCGTGGTGTTCACCCAGACCCGGCCGCTCCGCAGTTTCTTGGCCACCGAGAGCGCGCGGTCGATGTTCTTGGTCCACAGCGACCCCGACAGTCCGTACTCGGTCGCGTTCGCGAGCGCCACCGCCTCCTCGGCGTCGGTGAACCGGGTGACCGTCAGCACCGGACCGAAGATCTCCTGGTGGAACTCCGGCGAGGCCTCGGTGACGTCGAGCACGATTGTGGGTTCCACGAAGTGCCCGGACGAGGTCTCCACCCCGCGCGGCACCCCGCCACCGACCGCGATCCGCCCGCCGTGGGACTCCGCGGAGGCAATGTGGGCCCGGACCTTCTCGAGATGACCGCCGTGGATCATCGGGCCTACGTCGGTGGAGCCGTCGAGCGGATCACCCACCCGAATCTGCTGCGCTGCCGCGACCAGACGTTCGACGAAGTCGTCCGCGATCGAATCCTGCACCAGCAGGCGTGATCCCGCGACGCAACATTCGCCGTTGTTGAAGAACGCCCCGAACAGCACCCCGTCGAGGGCGTCGTCGAGATCGGCGTCGTCGAAGACGATGTTGGCGGCCTTGCCCCCGAGTTCCATCGACAACCGCTTGGCCGTTCCCGCCGACGCCGCGGTGATGGCGTGCCCGGTCGCGGTGCTGCCGGTGAACGACAGGAGATCGACGTCGGGACTCTCGGCGAGCACCGCCCCCACGTCAGCACCATATCCGGTGACGACGTTCACGACACCGGCGGGCACGCCCGCCTCCGCGAGGATGCCCGCGAGTTCGAGCGCGGTGCCCGAGGTGAACTCGGAGGGTTTGACGACGGCGGTGCATCCCGCGGCAAGGGCGAACGGCAACTTCTGGGCCAGCAGGAGCAGTGGGAAGTTCCACGGCAGGATCATGGCGGCCACCCCGGCGGGTTCGCGGACCACGAGCGCAGTGGCGCCCTCGCCGAGTCCCGTGTGCGCCTCACCGTGGGCAGCCATCGCCAGCCCCGCCGCGTACTCGAAGAGTTCGGCACTCCCGGCGACGTCGGACTCGGCGTAGCGCAACGGTTTTCCGGTCTCCTCTGCCTCGATGAGCGCAAGGCGTTCGGCGTTCGCCCGCATCAGGTCGGCCACCCGGAGCAGGGTGCGGGCCCGGTCCATCGACGACGTGGCGGGCCACGGCCCGTCGTCGAAGGCACGTCGTGCCGCGGCGATGGCGCGCAGGGCGTCGGTGCGGTCGCCCGCGGCATAGACGGCGAGTTCGCGCCCGTCCACCGGGCTGTTCCGGGCGATCGAGGATCGGTCGTCGGCGGCGTCGAAGGCCCCGTCGACGAAGATCCCGTACCGGCGGATGGTCGTCGCGGGGGCGGTGGTCAATGGCATGTGGAACTCCTGGTCGAGATGGTCGAGAACAACGCGGCGAGACGGGTCAGTGCTCGTGGATCAGCACGCCGCGCAGGTTCTTGCCCGCATGCATGTCGACGTAGGCCTCGTTGATCTGGTCGATCGTGTACCGCGCGGTGATCAGTTCGTCGAGCTTGAGCAGGCCCGCCTTGTAGTAGTCCAGCAGCGCCGGGATGTCGCTGGTCGGGTTGCAGTTGCCGAAGAGGACACCGCGGATCGTCTTGGCGTAGGTGACGATCTCGAGCGGACTGATGGGGATGCCGGGCTCGTTCTGGCCGATGGAGACGAGGGCGACCCGACCTTCTTTGCGGACCGCCGAGAAGGCCTCTGCGATCAGCGCGCCGTCGACGACGCCGACCGTGATGACGGCCGAGTCGGCGCCCTGCCCGTTGGTGACCGACTCGACGAACGGCATCGCCTCGGCGATCGACGCGAAGGCATGTGTCGCACCGAGTTTCATGGCCTGCTCGCGCTTGAAATCGACCGGGTCGACGGCGACGACGTAGGCGGCACCCGCATGGTGTGCACCCTGGACCGCGTTCATGCCGACCCCGCCGGCCCCGACGATCATCGCGGTCTCGCGGGGCCGGACGTGCGCGGCGTTGACGGCCGCGCCCCATCCGGTGGCGACCCCGCACGAGACGAGGCAGGCGATGTCGAAGGGCAGGTCGTCGTCGATCTTGACCGCCTGCGACTCGTCGGTGACGAGGTGGTCGGCGAACGTGCCCAGTCGCTGCATCGCGCCGATCGGCTGCCCCGATGCGCGGCTGAAGCGCGGGTTGCCCTCCAGACCGAACCCGTTCTCCATTCCGGCGCCGGTGTCGCAGATGTACTGCATGCCCTGCGAGCACCAGCGGCACCGGCCGCAGGCGGGTAGGTAGGCCGTCGCGACGTGGTCACCGACCGCGAGGCGTCGCACGCCCGGGCCGACGGCGTCGACGATGCCTGCTCCCTCGTGCCCACCGACCATCGGCAGCGCGTTCGGGATGTCGCCGGTGACGAGATGGTCGTCGGAATGGCAGAGTCCGGATGCCATGACCTTGATGCGGACCTCGCCCGGACCGGGCTCGGCGAGGTCGAGGTCCTCGACCTTCCACTTTCCGCCGATGGCGTCGATGACGGCTCCGCGCACTGTTCGAGACATGGTGTGTACCTCCAGGGATGGTCTATTTGATGATGGCGAGTTTGCTGCGGTCGAGGGTGAGAACGACGATCGCGATGACCACCGCGCCATACACGATCTGCTGATAGTTGGGGTCGACGCCGGCGACCGATCCGCCCACACGGAGGACGGTCACGATGAGGGCGCCGACGATCACCTTCCACGCGCTGCCGATACCGCCGGTGATCGCGCACCCGCCGACGAGGACGGCGGCGATGGCGGGCAGCAGCAGGGCGTCGGCGAGTTGTGGTGCGGCACTCTGCTGCTGCGACGACAGCACGATGGCCGCGAGACCCGCGAACAGACCGGACAGCGCGAACGCGACGACACGGACCGCCCGGGTGCGGATTCCGGCCATGAGGGCCGCCCGCTCACCGAGTCCGACGAGGTGGAAGATGTTGCCGCGCGGGTGGTAATGCATGAACGCCCAGATCGCGACGACGACGAGCAGACCGAGCCATACGGCGAGGGGCATGCTGAGGAACGTGACCGAGCTGAGCCAGAAGATCGCGCCGTAGTTGGCGTCGATGTAGATCGTGGTCGACCCCGACAGTGCGAGCGCGATCGCCCCCCAGAAGCCGAGTGCGCCCAGGGACACGACGAAGGACGGCACCTGTCCGATGGTGGTGAGCAGTCCGGTCAGGGCGCCGATGGCGGCTGTCGCGGCGGCGGTGATCAGGATCGCCAGCGGTCCGGTCGCCCCGATCGTCTGCGCGAGGATCACCGTCCCCAGTGAACAGACCGCGGCGACCGACAGGTCGATGCCGCCGGTGAGGATGACGAACATCTGGCCGAGTCCGAGCAGCAGGATCGGCAGGGCCTGAGCGGTCACCACCGCGAGGGCGGTCGTCGAGAAGAAGTTGGGTTCGGCGATCGTGACGAGGCCCAGCAGGACCAGCAGCAGGGCCGGCGGTCCGGCCGTGCGCATCGTCGCCGCGGACGGAAGGCCCGTGGGCACCGCGAGGCTGCGCGACGGCAGCGGTGAGGTCATCGTTGTCTCGGCCATGTCACATCATCTTCTCGAGTAGCTCGATCTTGGTCGGGGGTTCGGTGGCGACGGAGTCGTATGCGGCGGTCACCCGGCCGTCGCGGAGGACCACGATGCGGTGTCCGAGGCCGATGGCCTCATCCAGGGTGTCGGCGAGCACGAGGACACCGACGCCACGCGCGGACAGGTCGCGGATCAGCCGGTAGACGTCCTCCTTCGCACCGATGTCGAGTCCACGGGTCGGGTGGTCGAGGATCAGCACCGACAGTCCGTCATCGCGAATCCATTTGGCCAGCACGGCTTTCTGCTGGTTGCCACCGGACAGCCGGGCGATGTCGAGGTCGGGGTCGTCGGGCCGGATGTGCAGCGCCTCGATCCACTCGCGGGCTTCGTGCCGGGCGGCTGCGGCCCGACCCCGGCGTCCGCGGGCGGGATGGCTCAGGCAGATGTTGTCGGCCACCGTGGCGCCGGCGACCATTCCCTCGGACCGCCGCTCGGCAGGCAGGTACGCCACCCCGGCGGCGACTGCACGTCGCGGCGATGCCGGGAGACCGGAACCGCCGATCGACACCGTGCCGCGTGCCGGTTGCGCGCCGAAGATCGCGCGGGCGAACTCCTCACGCCCCGACGAGGCGACGCCGACCATGCACACGACCTCGCCGGGCCGGACGGCGAGCGAGACGTCGTGCACGCTTCCGGCCACCGACACGTTGCGGGCGTCGAGGACCGGGGCGACGTCGGCGACGGGCTCACGCCGCCCGGTGCAGTAGATCTCGTCGGCGGCCTCCTTGCCGATCATCATCGCGTAGAGCTCGCGCTCGTCGACGTCGTCCGTCGGCCGTTCGCCGACGATCTTGCCGTCTCGCAGCACGAAGACCCGATCGGAGAACCGCAGCACCTCGTCCAGCCGATGCGACACGAAGATCACCGAGCCGATCTCACGCAACGCCATCACGCGACGGTGCAGGATCTCGATGTCGGCCGGCTGCAGCACCGACGTCGGTTCGTCGAGGACGAGAAGGGGTGCGTGTCCCGACGAACGATCGCTCACCGCGCGGGCGACCTCGATCATCTGCCGCTCGGCGAATCCCACGTCCTCGGTCGGGGTGTCGGGATCCACCGTCGAGTCGACCAGGTCGAGCATGGCCTGCGCGGCCCGGCGGCGGGCGCCCCGGCGGATCAGTCCAAATCGGGTGAACTCCGATTCCGAACCGAGGGTGAGGTTCTCGGCGACGGACAGGTTCGGTAGGAGTGACTGTTCCTGGTGCACGACGCCCACGCCGTGCCGGGCGGCATCGGCCGGGTCGGCGAAGACGAGCTCGGCACCGTCGACCCGCATCACGCCGCCGTCCGGTCGATGCACCCCGGCGAGGATCTTCAGCAGAGTGGACTTGCCGGCGCCGTTCTCTCCGATGAGGCCGATCACCTCGTGTTTGCGCACGGTCAGCGATACGTCGTCGAGGACCACATTGGGTCCGTAGCGCTTGGTGATTCCGTCGAGCTCGAGCAACGGTGTCATTTCACGACTCTCAATCGGTTACGGGCGGGCCATCCGGTCGCGATCACCGCGGCGATGATGATCACGCCCTGAGCGCCCTGCTGGACATACGGACTCGCGCCCGAGAGCAGCAGTCCGTTGCCCAGGACGACGAGGAGCAGGATGCCGACCAGCGAGTGCAGTGGTCCGCCGCGGCCACCGCTGAGCAGCGTCCCACCGACCACGACGGCCGACAGGGTGAGGAACAGATTGCCCGAGCCGACCCCGACGTCGCCGACGCCGAGGCGGATCGTGGCGAGCACTCCGGCCAGTCCCGACATGAGCCCGGCGATGGTGAACAGCACGATCTTCGTCCTCGTGACGTTGATGCCGGTCACCTTGCTGACCCCTTCGTCGCCGCCGACCGCGTAGGTCTGGGTCCCGAGGGAGGTGCAACGGCACAGGAACCAGGTCAGCAGGAGCGCAGCGACGGCGAAGACGACGATGATCGGGATGCCGAACCAGGCCCCCTGCGCCCACTCCCCCAATCCCGCGTCAGCCAATTGCGGTGTGCTGGTGCCGAACAGCACCGTCGCGACACCGAGGCCCACGAACCAGGTACCGAGGGTGACGAGAAACGAGGGCACCTTCGCGACCGCGTGCAGGACACCGTTCGCGAGGCCGAAGAGCGCTCCCACCCCGAGGGCGATGATCACCGCCATCAGGCCCAGGTCGTTTCCGTTCACGCTGTTCGCCGCCAGCAGCACGAAGGTCAGTCCGCTGGCCGCCATCACGCCCTCGATCGAGAGGTCGACGCTGCCGATCAGGACGACGAGTGTCGCTCCCATCGCGAGGATCAACGGGATCGCGGCCTGTTGGATGACCGCGTTCAGGTTGCCGAGGGTGAAGAACGAGTCGGCGGTGAACGAGAAGACGACACACAATGCGACGAGCGCGACGAGCGGTCCCACCGAACGCCCCCAGCGGGACAGCAGTACCGACTTCTGGTCGTGCTCATCGGGGGCCGGCGGTCCGGCCTCCCCGGTATCCGGCGGCACCGAAGTTGACGTGGTCATGTCGGGTCACTCCTCATTGCTCAGTGAGTCGGGATCGATGGGTCCGACGATGCGCGAGAACGGATCCCGAACCGAATCCACGATCTCCTGGTCGGTGGGGCGCTCGAGGTACCGAGCCGCGTTGTCGTTCGTGATCAAGGTCTGGTCGACGTAGAACTCACGCTGCAGGCGCGAGAGGTCGGACACCTTCAGCTGCCCGGTCGCCACCTGATGGCAGATCGCGAGTCCCATCGCACCGTTGAAATAGGGGTCGGTGGTGTAGGTCGAGACCATCTCACCGGCTTCGATGGCCTCGAGCCCCTCGGGTGTGGCATCGGCGGCACTGGCGACCTTGATCTGGCCGGCCTTGCCCTTCTCGCGGACGGCCTGGAGCGCTCCGAGCGCCATCGAATCCGTGGCCGCCCAGATCCCGTTCACCTTGTCCCCGTACTTGTTCAGGAGGGTCTGGGTGGTGGTGTAGGCCTTGTTCCGGTCGAAGTCGGCCGGCTGATTGTCGAGCACCACGACACCCGGGTGCCGCGCGATGCCCTCGGTGAACCCCTGGTATCGCGTCTTGCTGATGTCATTGGCCAGCAGCCCCTGGATCGCGATGACACCGCCTTGGCCGCCGATACTCGCTCCCAGGACGTCGCCCGTGTCGGCGCCTTCCTTCACGCCGTCGTAGCTCACATACGACGCCCAGCCGTCCCCGACATCCCAGGGGTGCAGGTCGGCCGGCTTGCTCCACTGGGTGACCGCACAGCCACCGCTGTTCTGGACCGCGCGCACGATCGCCGGGGTGTCGGCACTGGTGTTGGGGTTGATGTTCAGCAGGACCTTCTTGCCGGTGGCGAGCACCGACTGCAGCTGCGACAAGGCGTTCTGCGAGTCGCCGCCGTAGACGATCACCTTGAGATCGACACCGACCGATTCGGCGTAGGCCTTGCTGCCTTCGACCCAGGCGGCCTCGTACGGATTCGTGAGTGAGCGCACCTCGGACACCATGAGCAGATCTCCGGTACCGGTGGCCGAGTCGTCCTGCGAGCCGCAGCCGACGAGGGCCACCGCGCCCAGGGCGGCCGCGACGGCAAGGGTCGCACAGCGCCGCAGCGGTCGGACGTGGTGAGTGTGTGACATGAAGACTGCACCTCCTGTAAGCGTTTTCTACAGTGATCAGGGACACATGTCAAGAGCGCCGGACGGCCAGCGCACGCCTGACAATAAACGCAGTTCAGTGCCTCAACGGGCGTAGAGAAAAGACCCATTGCGCACCCTTCCGGCGAGAGACCCGCTCGCCGCTCGGTTTGGTAGCGCTTTCTCACACCGTGCCGGCCCGTGTCCGGCCCGGGGCGAGACTCAGCCCGCGGCCCGGAGCAGTGACCGACTGATGATGAGACGCTGCATCTCGCTGGTGCCCTCGTAGATCTTGGTGATCCGGGCATCGCGATACAGCCGCTCGACCTCGTAACCGCGGATGAACCCGTTGCCGCCGAACACCTGCAGCGCCGCATCGGCGTGCCGGACACACGATTCGGAGGCGTTGAGTTTGGCCATCGAGCACAACACCTCGGCGTCGTCGTCACCGCAGTCGATGGCCCGAGCGGCCGAGACCGACAGCGCCGTGCCTGCCTGCAACTCGGTGGCGATCGACGCGAGCGGGAACGACACGGCCTGATTGTCGGCGATGGCCCGGCCGAACTGGTGCCGGTCGAGGGACTGACGGACCGCCGCGTCGAGCGCCGCGCGACTGATACCCAGCGCCAGCCCGGAGATACCCAGTCGCCCCTTGGCCAGGACCTTCATCATGTATCCGAAGGCCTGGCCCTCCTCGCCGAGCAAGGCCGATTCGGGGAGTTCCGCGTCGTCGAAGACGAGGCCGCCGACCTGCGAGGCGCGCTGCCCCATCTTGTGTTCGTGGTAGGCCCGACTCACACCCGGGGTGTCGACATCGACGAGGAAGACCGAGATCCCACCCCGCTTCCCCCGTTCGGGGTCGGTGACGGCCAGCACGACTGCGAAGTCGGCGACCGGCGCGTTGTGGATGTAGATCTTCTCGCCGCGTAGGCGCCAGCCGGTCGGAGTCCGTTCCGCCCGCGTGGTGATGGAGCCGAGGTCCGAACCGGAACCGGGCTCGGTGAGCGCATAGGCACAGCGCTTCTCCGCGCTCAGCATCGGCAGCAGGTACTCCTTCTTCTGGTCGTCGGTGCCGTAGTGACCGAGCAGGGTGCCGAGGATCTCGACCAGACCGCACTGGTCGGCGATCGAGGCGTACCCGTACGACAGGGACTCCATGACGAACAGATAGTCCAGAGCGGTCCCACCCGCTCCACCGTCCTCGTCGGCAACCGTGATGCCGAAGAGGCCGATCTTACCCATCTCGGCGTAGATCTCCTCCGGAAAGCGTTCGGTCTCATCGAGTTCGGCGGCGATCGGGCGGATGCGTTCGTCCACGAACTCGGCGACGAGCGCGCGCTCGTCCGGCCCGAACAGCGAGGTCGGGATGCGGCTGTTCGCCGTGCCGGGTGCGAAGGTCATGTACTCACTCCTTGATGTGATGGGCGATGGGCGCTGCGGTCAGGAGACCGCGTACGCCGCAACCGACTCGAGCAGCGCCGGATCCATCCGGGCCGGGGAGCCGATCAGCGGAACAAAATCCATGTGGGACAGGATGTCCCGGTCGATGTCGATGCCGGGGGCGACCTCCACCAGTTCGAGACCCCCGTCCACCAGACGGAACACGGCACGCTCGGTGACGACGAGGACGCGTTGTCCCCGGGCAGCGGCACGCGGACCGGAGAACGTCACCTGTTCCACGGTCCGGACGAATTTGCGAACCCGCCCCTCGCGGCGGATGCACAACCGCCCGCCGACGACGTCGACGTCGAGGCCGCCGGTGGTGAACGTGCCGCAGAAGATCACGGTGCCTGCGCTCTGGGAGATCTCCACGAACCCGCCGGGTCCGTTGATCTGGCCGGCGATCCGGCTCACGTTCACCGACCCGCATGCGTCGATCTGCGCCATGCCCAGGCACGTGGTGTCGATCAGTCCGCCGTTGATCAGGTCGAACTGAGTGGTCGACGACTGCACGACCTCGGGGTGAAGGGCAGCACCGAACATGTCGCCGGTGAGCGGCCGTCCGCCGATGATCCCCTGTTCGATGAGCACGGTGTTGTCCCCGATGCGGTCCGCGGCGGCCAGCGCGTCGATCACAAGCGACGGAATGCCGAACCCGACGTTGAGGACCCCGCCACTCCCGATCTCGGCGGCGGCGCGACGGGCGATGATCCCGCGGGCCCCGGCCGGCGACGGACCCGCGATCGGATCCGAGGTCGGCACGCCGGCCCGGCAGAGGCGGTCGTCGTACTCCCCGGCATGTGTCTGCCATTGGAGCGGAACCTCGACCACCAGGTCGACCAGGGCGGCCGGCAGGTGGACGACGTGCGGATCGAGGGCGCCGTCGATGATCGACTTGACCTGTGCGATGACCAGTCCACCGGAGGCACGAGCGGCTTGTGCCACCGACGCCGCGTCGAGTTGGGCAGCTTCCCCGGACCACCCGATGTTGCCGTTGCGATCCATCGTGTCACCGCGCACCAGGGCGACATCCACCCGGAACGGCTTGTAGCGCAGATATTCCTGGCCGTCGAACTCGACCAGCTCCACGAGTTCGGCAGTGCTCCGCGCATTGAATCGACCACCGCCGCAGCGCGGGTCGGCGAATGTACCGAGGCCAACGGTCGTGATGAGCCCCGGCCGGCGTGCCCCGATCTCGCGGAACAGCTGACTGATCACGCCGCCGGGCAGCGCGTAGGCCTCGAGCTCGTCACGCCGCGCCAGTTCCCTCAGTTCCGGCGACCATGTCCACAGCCCGCCGATGACCCGGGACACCATCCCCGGGTGCGCGAACCGACCGGTCCCGCCACCGTTCCGGTCGCCCATGCCGAGCGCGTAGACCACGGTGAGGTCACCGGGATCACCGGAGCCGAGAAATCTGGCCTCGAGTGCGGCCAGCAGCGCCTCGGGCTCGAGGATTCCACCGCCCGCGCCGGTGAGCGCCACCGTGGCGCCGGCCGGGATCGAGGCGACTGCCGCATCCGCGGACGTCACCACCGGCCGGCGAGTCCCCTTACTACGCATTGATCGACGCTTTCTCTGGAGTGGCGACACATACATGCTGTTCGATGTTGTGAAGCGTATCTCACTGTAAGCGCTTTCTCAATAGGGTCGATTCCGCCCGACGGCCTAGCCGCGCGGGAGGGGCGCCGGGCCGGTCGATGCCCGGAGTACGACCTCCGCCGAGAGCGGGTCGGGAGATTCGGGACGCTCGTCGGTGTCGAGCATGACGCGCATCAGATCCCACGCACGCCTCCCGAGTTGCACCTTGGGGCTCGTCACCGTCGTCAGCGCGGGAGCGATGTGGCGCGCCAGCACGATGTCGTCGAACCCGGTGACCGAGATGTCCTCCGGAACCGAGAGTCCGGCGTCGCGCAGGGCCGAGATCGCACCGATCGCACTGAGATCGTTGAAGCAGATCAGGGCGGTCGGATCGTGTTCCAGCGCTTCGGGAACCGCTGCGTGCGCACCCTCGACCGTCCCGTCGGCGCTGACATGGGTCACCTGGAGGCCGAACCCCGCCGAACTCTGCACGGCGCGCCACCGCTCCCGGTTCTGCCAAGCGAACTGCGACCCGCCCAGATACACCGCCCGGGTGTGTCCGAGCTGCGCGAGATGACTGCACAGCTGCATCATCGGGGTGAAGTTGTCGGCGGCGACCATCGGCAGGTCCACGCCGAGTTCGATCCGGTTGACCAGCACCGCGGGTGCGTCGCGGCGAGCCAACTGCTTGAGGCCCGCAGTCGGGATCCGGCTCGACAGCAGCACGAGTCCATCGACTTGCCCCAGCAGGTCGAGCGCGGTGTTCAGCTCTTCGTCCGGGTCACCGTTGGAATCCGCCACGAGCATGCGGTAGCCGTTCTCCGCTGCGCCGCGGTGCATCTCGTTGACCACGTCGAAGAAATACGCATTGGTCAGATCCGGCAGGATGACCCCGATGTTGCGCAGACTGCCCAACGCCAGGCCGCGCGCCGCGCGACTCGGCCGGTAGGCCAGCTGGTCGGCCGCCTCATGAACCCGGTCCGCCAGCTCCTGTTTGACCTTCGACGATCCGCTCATCACGCGGGAGACCGTGGCGATGGAAACGCCGGCGGCCTCGGCCACCGTCGCGATGGTCGGGCGCGACCGCGGTCCATCCGGGCGCTGTGTCGACATGGTGGCGTCGTCCTCCTGATCGGCTGAATGAAAGTCGGGTGTTGCTGGTCGATCCGAGAAAGCGATTCCTGATACTCAGGAGGATGGTAACGGGTTCCCGATCGCGCCCAGGGCGGCTGCGGCCGCGGCCACCGTCTGCTCGGCCGGTCGACTCCACCAGCGACTGCTCAACACCTCCACCTCGACCAGTCCGGAGTAGCCCGCCGACCGACAGTCGGCCACGAATCCGGCCATGTCGATGTCGCCCTCCCCCGGCATCCCGCGACTCGTCAGTTCGTCGTCGATCGGCGTGCACCAGTCGGCGAGCTGCACCGACAGGATTCGATCGCCGGCTCCGATGATCTGTTCGCGCAGATCGGTTTCCCACCAGATGTGATACGAATCGACGGCCAGCCCGACCTGCGGATGTCCGATGATCTCGACCAGACGTACCGCCTCGCGCAGCGAGGTGATGGCCGAGCGCGTCGCCGCGAGCATGGGGTGGAACGGCTCGACCGCCAGGGCCACCCCCGCCTCGACCGCGTACGGGACCAGATGCTCGATGCCCTCCCGGATCCGACCCCGCGCGGAGTCGAGGTCGCCGGCGAGCGGCGGCCCGCACACTAGGACGAGGCAATCGGCACCCAGCATCCGGGTCTGATCCACGGCGCGGCGATTGTCGTCGAGCCGGGCCCGGCGCAGCGATTCGGTGGGTTGGGGGAACATGCCGCCGCGGCACACGCTCGTCACCCGCAGGCCGGCCCCGTCGGTACGGGCCCGCGCGGCGACGAGGTCCACGTCGTCGAGCACGTCGCGCCACAGCCCCACACCACCGAAGCCGTACCGGACAGCCAGGCCGAGCACGTCGTCGAGGGACGAACCGCGGATGGTCGCGGAATTGAGACTGCACTCCGAGAGCTCCATGGCTCAGCCGATCCCGTGGACGGCGAAGTACGCGGCGGCGCGGCGCGCGGTGCTCTCGGGATCGACGAACAGTCCGATCCCGTCGGCCTCGCGCACGAGGTCGGCCAGGTGGACGAGGGTGCGTCCGACCTCGAAGCCACCGATCATCCGGAAGTGCGACTGCTGCCCGTTGAGGTACGCCAGCCAGGCGACGCCGACCTTGTAGTACTGCGTGGGCGCGGCGAAGATCAACCGGGAGAGCGGCTCGGTCGGGGCCAGGATCTCCCGGAAGCCTGCGACGTCGCCGGCGTCCAGCCGCGCGAATGCCGCCGACGCGTACGGCCCCAGCGCCGCGAACGCGCCCAGCAGGGCGTCGCTGTGCCCGTCGTCGTCACCGGCGATCATGTCGACGTAGTTGTAGTCGTCGCCGGTGTAGACCCGCACATCGTCCGGGAGCCGGTGCCGCAGCCTGATCTCGAGTGCCGGGTCGAGCAGTGACACCTTGATGCCGCGCACCCGCTCGGCGTGCGCGACGATGATGTCGACGACGGTGTCCATCGCCGAATTCGGGTCGCGATGCCCCCAGTAACCGTCCAGCGCGGGATCGAAAACCGCACCCAGCCAATGCAGCACGACCGGACGCTGCGCCTGCGCGAGCACCTTGTCGTACACGGCGAAGTAGTCGTCGGGTCCGCTCGCAGCGGTCGCCAGGTGCCGGCTCGCCATCACTACGCAATCGCCTCCGGTCGCCTCGATCGCCGACAGCTGTTCGAGGTAGGCGTCGGCGATCTCGGTCGTGGACGGCCGCTGCGCCGCGAGCTGATCCGTGCCGATACCGACCACCACCCGGCCCCCGCAGTGCCGGGCCTCGTCCAGGGTCCGCGTGGCGAGCTCTCGCGCACCGTGCCAGTCCAGGCCCATACCCCGCTGCGAGGTGTCCATCGCCTCGGCGACACCCAGTCCGAGAGACCACAGGTCGCGTCGCAGCCGGAGCGTCGCGTCCCAGTCGATCTGGTCGGCACCACCGGCTGCCGACGCCCGGCGGGGATCCGCGACGACGTGTGCCGCCGCGAAGACGTCGCGACTGCGCGGCGGGGCCGCGGCAGTCGCCAAAGTCGCCGGTGCGCCGAGGACGTGACCCGAGGTCCCGGTCGTTGTCGGCAGGATGAGCGTGGTCATGAAACTCCTGTAATCGCTTTCTTGCGGAATGGTGTGTGCAGCCTATACCCTCTGAATATCGAGGTAAAGACCGTTTCATCGGATGGCCTCGTCTCAGAAAACAGTTTCTAGACGGCGTGTCGACCCCGCCGTCGTCCCGAGGAGAGGGCTTCGATGGCCGACACGCAGGAGAGTGGGACTCGCGAGAGCCTGGCCGGCAAGACAGCGATCGTCACGGGTGCCGCGGGCGGCATCGGATCGGCGATCGCCGCCGGCCTGGCCCGTGAGGGCATGCATGTCGTGGGTCTCGACGCCGACGACCGGGTCGACGACGTGATGGCCGCGATCGGCGGCTCGGCGGTTCGCGGCGACCTGACCGACGCCGCGGTCAGCCAGGCCGCGGTCGACTCCGCGATCACCCGCACGGGGCGGCTCGACGTGATCGTCAACGCCGCCGGGATCCAGAAGCGAACCGACGCGATCGACATCTCCGACGATGATTTCGACCGGTTGCTCGAGGTGAACGTGTCCTCGGCGTACCGGCTGGTCCGCCAGGCCACGAAGAGCCTCATCGAGACGAAGGGCAGCGTGGTCAACATCGCCTCGCTGTCCGCCGACCGCGCCGTACCCGGGATCGTTCCCTACGGGGCGACGAAAGCCGCACTGACGCAACTGAGCAAGGGACTTGCTGCCGAACTCGGCCGGTACGGGATCCGGGTCAACGCCGTCGCGCCGGGTTACATCGAGACCCCGATGACCGCAGATGTCCTCGGCGAGGCCGACTTCCGCGCCGCCAAGCTCAACCGCATCCCCCTCCAGCGGTTCGCCGACGGCGACGACGTGGCCGACGTCGTGACGTTCCTCGTTTCGGATGCGGCACGGTACGTCACCGGCGTCGTCCTGCCCGTCGACGGCGGCTACTCGATCACGTGAGCCGACAGGTCCCGGACGCCCCGCAGCCCGAGGTCTCGCACGCCTCGACAACCCCGTTGCACGTCGTCGTCGCCCCGGATTCGTTCAAGGGCAGCGCGTCCGCCCACGAGATCGCCGCGGCGATCGCCGACGGCTGGCAGCAGGCTCGCCCCGCCGACCGGCTGACCGTACTACCCCAGGCGGATGGCGGCGAGGGGACGCTGGCGGCGATCGCGACGTCGGCGGCGGGTGCCCGGTGGCACGTCGTCGGCAGACCCGTCTGCGGACCCGACCGTCGGCCGGTCCAGGCCCGCTGGCTCGAACTGCCGGGATCCGTCGCCGTCGTCGAGCTCGCGGAGTCGAGTGGCCTCCCACTGATGGCGCACCCGGCGCCCACCCGGGCGACGACCCGCGGTCTGGGACAGGTCATCTCGGCGGTACTGGGCGCCGGGGTCCGACGTGTCGTCGTCGGCCTGGGCGGTTCGGCATCGACCGACGGCGGGGTCGGAGCCCTGCTCGAACTGGGATTGCGTCTCCATGACGGCGACGACCGCCCCGTCCACATCGTCGATGTGCTCGACCTCGAACGCGTGGCCCGCATCGACTCGACGGCGCTGGCCGACCTCCCGCCCGAGGGCGTGGAGATCCTGACCGACACGACGGCCACGCTGTGCGGCCCCACCGGCGCGGCGCACACCTTCGGGGCGCAGAAGGGTGCCGACGCACCGACACGCCATGCCCTGGACCGGGCACTGCGCCACTTCGGCGGCGTGATGGCCGACCATTTCGGCGTCAGCACAACGCAATCCGGCGCGGGCGCCGCCGGTGGGACCGGTTTCGGGCTCCTGGCGTGGGGTGCGACACAAGTACCCGGGGCAGTGCGCGTCAATGATCTCACCGGCCTGACGGCGGCGCTGCCCACCGCAGATCTCGTCATCACCGGCGAAGGGTGCTACGACCGCACCTCGTCGACCGGGAAGCTCGTGGGCACCGTCCTGCGGCGCTGCGCCGAGCACGGCGTGCGTTCACTGGTCGTGGCCGGGCGGTTCGACGCGCGGCCTCCCGACCTCGGGGTCGAGCTGTCCGCGGTGGCCGGAACGGCGGCGGCCGCGATCGCCGATCCGGGCGTCCATGCGACCTCGGCGGCCAGGCTGGTCGCCACCACCCTCGACACTGTGGAAGCACTTTCTTGATTCCCGTTCCAGTTACCCCCTACGCCGGCCCCGCGGGGGCCGAGCCGACGAGGAGCACGACGAAATGACCGACCCATCACCAGCCACCTCCGCGCCCCTGAGTCTGAGTGTCGGGGACACCGCGACCTTCACCAAGACCGTCGGCGAATACGATGTGTACGGATTCGCCGGTATCACCGGTGATTTCGCGCCCAACCACATAGACCGCGCGTACATGGCCGCCGGTTCCTACGGCGAACGGATCGCCCACGGTGTACTGATCCTCGGACTGTCCTCGACCGCGTCCACCGAGATCGCGGCCCGGGCGGGCGAGCGCGCGGTGTCCTATGGCTACGACCGAGTCCGCTTCGTCGCGCCCGTCTTCCTCGGCGACACGGTCACGATCACCTACACCGTCGACCGCATCGACGACGCCGAACAGAAGTCCTACTCCTCGATCGTCGCGACCACTCAGCGCGGTGAGACCTGCATGGTCGCCACTCACGTCCTGAAGTTCCTGCCGCACACCGATTCCGCGTCCTGACCCCGCCGTCCCCGACGACCCACGTCCCGCCCCGACCAGGAGAGCTCGTGCACACACCCCCCATCCTCACCACCCGTCAGGCGGCCGACCTGATCCACGACGGCGACACCATCACGGTGAGCTCGTCGTCAGGTCTCGGCTGCCCCGATGCCGTGCTCGCCGGGATCGGGCAGCGGTTCGACGAGACCCGGTCGCCCGCCGGGATCACCAGCGTCCACAGCATCGCCGCCGGCGACATGTGGGGGATCAAGGGCATCGACCACCTCGCTCGCCCGGGGTTGCTCCGCCGCGTCATCGCCGGTTCCTATCCGTCCGGTCCGTCGAGCGCCGAACCGCCCGCGATCTGGCAGATGATCGAGAACAACGAGGTCGAGGCCTACAACTTCCCATCGGGCATCCTGTTCCAGCTTCACCGGGCCGCGGCGGCGAAGCAGCCCGGGGTGCTGTCGCAGGTCGGCGTCGACACCTTTGTCGACCCCCGCGTCGGGGCGGGCCGGATGAACACCGTCACCCCGGATGCCTACGTTCGCGTCCAGGAGATCGACGATCAGGAGTGGTTGTTCTACGAGGCCCTGGTCCCCGACGTCGCCATCATCCGCGCGACGACCGCCGACACCCACGGAAACCTCACCTTCGAGGAGGAGGCCTCACCGCTCGGGGCGCTCGACCTCGCCTATGCCGCCCACAACAACGGCGGTGTGGTCATCGCGCAGGTGAAATATCTCGCCGATGGCGGCAGTCTCGCACCGCAGGCGGTCCGGGTGCCCGGCATCCTCGTCGACGCCATCGTCGTCGTGCCCGATCAGCTGCAGACCACCCAGACACCGTACGACCCCGCCATCTCCGGCGAGCTGAGGCGCCCGCTGAGCACCCTCGACCCCGTCCCCTTCTCCCTGGAGAAGATCATGGCGCGTCGTGCCGCGGCTGAGTTGCGATCCGGTGAGATCGCGAACATCGGTTTCGGTGTCTCGGCACTCGTCCCCCACGTTCTCGTGGAAGAAGGTCTTCCGCAGGCGGTCTCATGGGTGATCGAACAGGGCGCGGTCGGTGGCGTCCCGCTGCTCGACTTCGTCTTCGGAGTGTCCCAGAACCCAGACGCGATCATGCAGAGCGCGGACCAGTTCACGCTTCTGCAGGGCGGCGGGTTCGAGCACTCGCTGCTGTCGTTCCTCGAGATCGACCGACACGGCAACGTCAACGTGCACAGCCTCCCGAAGCGGCGTCATGTGACCGCGGGACTCGGCGGTTTCGTCGACATCACCACGGGCGCACCCTCGATCGTCTTCGTCGGCTCGTTCACGGCCGGACGTCGTGACATCGGTATCGAGCACGGTCGGCTGGATATCCGATCCGATGGTCCGCACACCAAGCTCGTCGCCGATGTCGACTCGCCGACCTTCTCGGGCCGTCGGGCTCTCGAGAAGGGTCAGCGCGTCGTCTACGTCACCGAGCGAGCGGTACTCGAGTTGCGGCCGGCGGGAATCACTGTCGTGGAGGTCGCCCCCGGCGTCGATCTCCGGCGCGACGTACTCGACCGCTCGGAATTCGAGCTCCTCGTCGACCCCGACCTGCGCACCATGGCCTCGGGCCTGTTCTCGCCGGACCGCATGGGGCTGACCCTCGACCTCCAGCCTGCGCATTCGCGTATCCGCGCGCTGGACTGAGGACGCCCGGACCGAGGCCGGATCGTCAGGCCACGCGGTGTCGCTGCTCGGCGAGAACCGGCAGGATCTGTTCGCGGATGCGCCGTTCGGTGGCCGCGCCGTCGATCGGCACCAGGATCACCGCGTCGGCGACCTCGGCCGCGTAGATGTCGCGGACCAGCGTGATCAGTCCGTGTGTCGTACCGATGTAGCGGATGGTGCCGGAGCCCGTCTCCGACGATGCGCCCACCGCGGCCGCGGCCGCCGCACGCGCCGAAGCGGCGTCCGGCGCGACGGTCACCTCCACCTCGAGGGCGACCACGAACTTGGCCTGGTCGTGGCTACCGGCCCGGAGCAAGGAGCGGGCGCGCTGTGCCTCGCGGAGTGTCTCGCGCCGCACGACGATCGGAAACGTCTGTGCCAGTGCGTCGCCGGCGATGGCGATCTGGAATCCCGGCCGGCCGATGCTGATCGGGGCCGTCGCTGCGGCTGTCGGTGCGGCGATCACGGTGCCGCGGTCGGCACGTGCGTCGAGTTCGATGGTCATCTGCTCACCCCTCGTCGAGTTCTTCTCGGATGGTCTCTGCGGTCAGTGCGCGCAGTGCGTCGAGGAGCCGGTCGATGTCCTCGGAGGTGGTACCCGCGCCGAAGCTCGCACGTACCGCCCCGGCCGGATGTCCGAGACGCCTCAGCAGCGGGTGGGCACAGAACCGGCCGTCGCGCACACCGATGCCGTGTCGTGCACTCAGATACTCGGCGACGACCCGCGGTGCGATGCCGTCGACGGTGAAGCCCGCGATTCCCACCCGGTCGGTGGAGTCGGTGAAGACCCGCAACGGCCGCACCCCGTCGACCGCGGCCAGTCCCTGGTCGAGACGCTCGGACAGGCGCAGCTCGTGCAACCCGATCGCCTCCGGTCCGAGGTCGGCGAGGGCGCGACAGGCCTGGGCGATCGAGACCGCGCCGAGCACGTTCGGCGAGCCCGCCTCGTGCCGGGCGGCCCCGGTGTGCCAGGTGACGCCACCGGCGCGCGGGCCGAGATCGACATCGGCGGTCGCGCCGCCGCCGGCCAGGTAGGGGTCGGCGGCGTCGAACCAGTCCCGGCGGCCGATCAGGACTCCGGCTCCGAACGGCGCGTAGGCCTTGTGTCCGGAGAACGCCAGGTAGTCGATGCCGTGACTGACGATGGACACGGGCCGGTGCGCGACCAGCTGCGCGGCGTCGACCAGGATGCGGGCCCCGTGCCGGTGGGCGATCGACGCGAGCCGGCCGATGGGCAGCACCTCGCCGGTGACGTTCGACGCCGCGGTGACCGCGAGCAGCGATGCCGGCGCCGACTCCAGCTCGGCCTCGAGCGCGACCAGGGTGTCCTCGATCGTGTCGCAGGCGGGGACGACCCGGGCCCGGTTGCGACCGTCGCGCGGCGCGCACCACGGCAGCAGGTTGGCGTGATGCTCGATGTCGAGCACGACGACGTCCCCGGGGGTGATGTGTGCGGCGAGGTTGATGGCATCGGTGGTGTTGCGGGTGAAGACGACGGCGTCGTCGACTCGCCCGCGGACGAACTCGCGCACGGTCTCCCGGGCAGCCTCGTACCGGGCGGTCGTGACCTGCGACAGGTGGCCGGCACCGCGATGAACACTCGCGTACTCGCCGAGACCCTCGGCGACCGCGGCGGCCACCGAACTCAGTGCCGGCGCGCTCGCGGCGTAGTCGAGATTGACGTATCGCGTCGTCCCGCCGTGGGCCAACGGCACGGACACATCGGCGCCGACGACCGGGGCCAGCCCGGGAATGACCGGACGCGCAGGGTGGTCGTGATCGACGATGCCGGCGTCGACGGACTGGTGGCCGACAGCGCTCGGCGCTGACAGGACAGCGGTCATGGCATGAGCTCCTCTGGATTTCCGCGCTTGCCGCGTCCGGTCGGTACGCGGCCAGGTCGTCACCCGGAGCACCCCGCCGCGGAGGAGGGTTGCCGACCAGCGAGCCGGGGCTTGTCACTGGCACTCATGACCTGCGACCAAGCCTCGTCGATGCCGCGCAGACGTGTCAATTTTCACTCAGCGTGATTGCAAGTTAGGGCACACTTACCTGTAGCGTGTCAGGGGTGTCAGCGACTGATGTGTTCGTGTTGTCCCGCCCGCACGGCACCGTGCGGGGCCGGGGGGCGGTCCGGGGTTTCACCGATGTCGACGCGGCTTCGGCCGCGCTGCGTTCCGGCGAGATCGACGCGTTGACCGGCGCGATCCCGTTCGACCTCGCCGACCCGGCCGCGCTGGTGGTGCCCGAGGTCCTGCACATCGACGATGCCCCGCTGGCGGGCGGGCCGCCGCTGTTGCGAACACCGGTCTCGACCACCCTGCACCCCACCGCCGACGAGCATCGCGAACGGGTGGCGCACGCGGTCAAACGGATCGTCGCCGGCGACGTCGGCAAGGTCGTCCTCGCCCGCAGCGTCGACATCGTGCTCGACGCCGAGGTCGCGCCGACCGAACTCCTCGACGCTCTCGCGGGCGGGAACGCCGGGCACAACGCATTCGGCGTCGACCTCGGCGCGGCCACCGGCTCCGGGTCCTGGTTGTTGGGCGCGAGTCCCGAGGTGCTGCTGCGCAAATCGGGATCGGTCGTCACCTGCCACCCCTACGCGGGGTCGGCACCCCGGTCACCGGATCCGGTCGTCGACCGCGCCATCGCCGACGGATTGCTCTCCTCGGCAAAGGATCTCGCCGAACACGCGTTCGTGGTGGATCACCTGCGGGACCGGTTGTCGCACCTGTGCGACGACGTCGACGCGCCATCGACCCCGCAACTGCAGTCGACCGGAGAGGTCTGGCATCTCGCCACCCCGATCCGCGCGACGCTGCGCGACCCCGCGACCACCGCGCTCGATCTCGCACTCCTGCTCGGGCCCACCCCCGCCGTTTGCGGCACACCGAGTGATGTTGCGGCACAGATCATCCGGGAGGTCGAGGGGGAACGCGGCTTCTATGCGGGTGCCGTCGGCTGGTGCGACGGAGCCGGCGACGGCGAATGGATGGTGACCATCCGGTGCCTCGAGCTGGAGGCCGATCGCCGCAGTCTGCGCACATGGGCCGGCGGGGGCATCGTCGAACACTCCGACCCCCAGGGCGAACTCGAGGAGACCGCGTTCAAACTCCGGACGGTCCTCAACGCGCTGGGGATCGACGGCCTCGACCAGCCGCGGAACGACTGAGCGGCCGAGCCCGGACCTCTCAGCCCAGTGCCCGGTCCAGATCCCCGAGCAGGTCGTCGACCCCTTCGAGACCGACCGACAACCGCACCACCGAGTCGCTGAGACCGATGGCCGCGCGCCCGTCGGGCCCCATCGCACGGTGCGTGGTGGTCGCCGGATGGGTGATCAGCGACTTCGAGTCACCGAGATTGTTGGAGATGTCGACGATCTGCAGGCCGTTGAGCACCTCGAAAGCGCGTTTCTTGCCGTCGATGCCGTCGTGGTCGTTGAGTTCGAAGGTCACCACGGTGCCACCGCCGGACATCTGCGCCTTCGCGAGCTCGTACTGCGGATGCGACTGCAGGAACGGGTATTTGACCCATCGCACACGCGGGTCGGCTTCGAGGAACTCGGCGATGCGGAGCGCGGAGGACACCGAGGCATCCACCCGCAGGCGCATCGTCTCCAGGCCCTTCACCAGCGTCCAGGCGTTGAACGGGCTCAGCGCGGGTCCGGTGTGCCGCATGAGTTGCTGCACCGGCCCGTCCACGTACTCCTTGGTCCCGAGTACCGCGCCGCCCATCACACGTCCCTGGCCGTCGATGTGCTTGGTCCCCGAGTACACGATGACGTCGGCACCGAGTTCGAGACCGCGCTGCAGGAGCGGGGTCGCGAAGACATTGTCCAGCACCACCTGCGCGCCCGCCGCATGCGCCAGTTCCGACACCTTCACGACGTCGACGAGGCTCTGCATCGGATTCGACGGGGTCTCGAAGAACACCGCGTCGGTGGGCTTGGACAGTGCCCGCTCCCACTGTTCGAGGTCCTCGCCGTCGACGAACTCGGTCTCGATCCCCCACCGCGGCAGGATCTCGTTACACACCACGAAGCAGGAGCCGAACAGGCTGCGGGCGGCAACCAGGCGATCGCCGGCCTTCAGCAGCGCACCGAGCGCGACGAACACCGCGGCCATCCCGCTGGCCGTGGCGAAGCACGCCTCGGCACCTTCGAGCCGGCGCAGTCGTTCCTGGAACATCTCGACGGTCGGGTTGCCGTAGCGCGAGTAGACGAATCGCTCGTCCTCCCCGGTGAAGGCGCGCTCGGCGGCCTCCGCGGAGTCGTAGACGTAGCCGCTCGTGAGGTACAGCGCCTCGGCGGTCTCGTTGAACCCCGAGCGGGCCAGGCCGCCCCGCACCGCGATGGTGTCAGCAGAGAGCCCGTCGGGCAGTTCACGACTGACGGGCAGATCAGAACTCACGATTGCCTCCACGGCAGGTTCTCGGCACGCCAGCCCGACGCCCCGCGATGGTCGTTCTCGTCGAGGGCACCCTCGAATCCGTCGACGATGTTGTAGGCCTTGGCGACACCGTCAGCGGTCGCGGCTTGCGCAGCGCCGATCGACCGGTGCCCGGAGCGGCAGATGAAGATGACCTCCTGGTCGTCGGAGACGCCCGAATCGCGCAACTGTGCGATGAAGTCGTCGTTACGACGACCCTCGGGGAAGGTCGTCCACTCGGCGAAGATGGTGCGCTTACCCAGGACCTCCAGGTCGGGCACGCCGACGAACGACCATTCGGCTTGCGTCCGACAGTCCACGAGCACCGCGTCCGGGTTGTTCTCGAGCTTCTCCCACGCCTCACGGGGGGTCAGATCGCCGGCATAGGTCATGAGGAACACACCTTCCATTCGCCGTTCTCGCGCACCACGATCGTGTCGACGACGTTCACGTCGTCGGGGGTCTTGTCATAGTGCCAATGAACCTTCGCGGTCGCCCGGTCACCGTCGACGACGAGCTCGGTGATCTCCGGGATCTCGATGTGCCCGTTCGCGACCAGTGACTGCCGGTTGTCGGCCAGGAACTGCTCCTCGGAGACGAAGCCGGCTGCCTCGACGTCGGCCGCGCAGGTGTTCGCCCGGTACTCGGCGAAGTTCGGCCCGTTGCGTGCGGTGTAGACGTCGTTGATCGCGTACTGGACCTGGGCCGAGTCGCCCGCCCGGTCCTCGGCGGGACGGGTCACGTTCGACAGCACGACGCCGAGCACGACGAGGCCCACGACGCCCGCCGCGACGAAGAACGGCCACGCGTTCTTCCACGACGGGGGCCTCTGGTCACCCTCACCTGCAGCTTCGGCCATGGCGGGCAGTCTATCGAGCGTCCCGGCACCGGCGGAGACCGGCGTCGTCGGTCGTGCTGGGCCGGCGAGAGGACCCGCGCGTCGTCGACAGTCGGACCGTCGTGAGTAAGGTGGCCCTAAGTTCCCCGGAGAACAACGACGCCGAACGCAACGACCAGCGAGGACCCCCGGATGCGCTCTTCCACCCACCGCGCACTCACCCTTCTCGTGGGGCTGCTCGCGGCCGCTCTCGTGGCGACCTCGTGTTCGCCACCGGACGAGACCGTCGACTCCGGCATGGCACAGGCGCCCGCGCCCGAGGCCGGCGCGATCCCGGTGACCGTGCAGCAGGCCTATGCCCCGGCAACGGTCTCGCAGGCGCCGAAGCGCATCGCGGCGATGGGCGTGGGCGACGGTGACACCCTGCTCGCACTGGGGATCACCCCCACCACGATCGCGCCGTTCGCCGACCCCGACCAGGCGGCCGCGCCGTGGAATGCCGAGCTGCTCGCGGACTCGACGCCGGTGGTCCTCCCCAATTCGTCGGGTGCGTTCGGCGACGAGATCCCGAAGACCCTGGCCACCGAACCCGACCTCATCACGGCGGTCGGTGCCGATCCCACCCGCGATCAGTTCGACCTGCTGAGCAAGACCGCGCCGACGATCCTGCGGCCCGCCCGGTTCCAGCCCTTGCAGGTGCCGTGGGACGCGCAGACGCGCCAGATCGGCACCGCCGTCGGGCTGCCCGAGCTGGCCGACCGCAAGGTGACCGAGACCGAACAGTTCCTCGCCCGCGTTCGCGAGCAGAACCCGCAGCTGGCCGGCAAGACCGCCGTCGTCGTGACGGCCAGCCCGACAGGTGGCGTGTCGATCTACGGCCCCGGCGACGGCCGCGGGCAGACCGTCGCCGGGTACGGGCTCACGTTCCCGCCGGCGTTGCAGCCGTCGATCACCAGCGGCTTCTACGGTGAACTGCCGGCCGAGAGCCTGAACCTCCTCGACACGGCCGACGTCGTCGTCGCCGTCGACTGGGAGGGCTCCAACGACCGGCTGAAGTCGAACGCCGCGTTCAACCGCCTGGCCGTGGCGCAGTCGGGCCGCGTCGTCTATCTGCCCCAGGAGGTCGGCAGCGGGATGTCGGTACCGACCGTCCTGACGATCCCGTGGGTCGCCGATCAGGCCGTCGAACCGATCGCGGCCGCCGCGGGCAAGGCCTGAGCGGGCCCGCGGCCCCGACTGCCGACCACCCTCAGGTGAGGGTTACCTCACAGACGGATTTTGGTCGTGGACAGCAAGCGCCTACCGTAGAAGGGATAGGCCTTATCCATACGCGCTGACCCGGGGGTCACCAGGATTGCTGGTCCGCGCGTGCTGAGCAACGGAAGACACCTACTCCATGAGCGACAACAGCCGCCCCTTGCGGGTTGCGATCGTCGGTGCCGGTCCCGCCGGGATCTACGCCGCCGACGCGTTGATGAAGTCCGACACCGCCAAGGATCGCGGGGTCAGCATCGATCTGTATGAGCGCATGCCCGCTCCGTTCGGTCTGATCCGCTACGGCGTCGCACCCGACCACCCGCGGATCAAGGGCATCATCACCGCGCTGCACAAGGTGCTCGACAAACCACAGGTGCGCCTGCTCGGCAACGTCGACTACGGCACCGACATCACGATCGACGAGCTGCGCGCCCACTACGACGCGGTGATCTTCTCCACCGGCGCCACCGACGACCGCGTTCTCGACATCCCCGGCGTCGACCTCGACGGCAGCTACGGCGCCGCCCAGTTCGTCGCCTGGTACGACGGCCATCCCGACTTCCCGCGCACGTGGCCGCTCGAGGCCGAGAAGGTCGCGGTCATCGGTGTGGGCAACGTCGCCCTCGACGTCGCGCGCGTGCTCGCCAAGACCGGCGACGAACTGCTGCCGACCGAGATCCCGGCCAACGTCTACGAGGGACTCAAGGCCAACAAGGCCGTCGAGGTCCACGTGTTCGGCCGTCGTGGCCCGGCGCAGGCGAAGTTCACCCCGCTCGAGCTGAAGGAACTCGACCACTCCCCCAACATCGAGGTCGTCGTCAACCCCGAGGACATCGACTACGACGAGGGTTCGGCCGTCGCGCGCCGCGGGTCGAAGATCACCGACCAGGTCGCCACGATCATCGAGAACTACGCGATCCGCGAACCCAAGCAGGGCGCGATCCACAAGCTGTTCCTGCACTTCTTCGAGAGCCCCACCGAGATCCTCGGCGAGGACGGCAAGGTCGTCGGTTTGCGCACCGAGCGCACCCAGCTCGACGGCACCGGCAACGTCAAGCCCACCGGCAAGACCACCGACTGGGAGGTCGGCGCGGTCTACCGCGCGGTCGGTTACCTCTCGGACAACCTGCCGCAGATTCCGTTCGACTCGCAGGCCGGGGTCATCCCGAACGAGGCCGGACGCGTCTTCGACGAGGGTCAGCAGCTCACCGGCATCTACACCACCGGCTGGGTCAAGCGCGGCCCGGTCGGCCTCATCGGCCACACCAAGGGTGATGCCAACGAGACCGTCGACTGCATCCTGAAGGACATGGAGGCCGGCGCGCTGCTCGAGCCGAGCCACCCCGGCGAGGACGCCATCGTCGAACTCCTCGAGTCCAAGAGCATCCCGTTCACCACCTGGGACGGCTGGTACCGGCTCGACGAGCACGAGCGCGCGCTCGGCGCCGCCGAGGGCCGCGAACGAGTCAAGGTCGTCGAACGCGAGGACATGCTCGCCGCTTCGGAACCCGACAAGGTGTCGCGCCCGTCCGCGTGACCCACCCCCTTTCCCCGCCGGCTGAGCCCACCCCTTCCGCCGGCTGAGCCTGTCGAAGCCACAAGAGCGGCGGCCGAGATCTCTCGGTCGCCGCTCTTTCGCATGCGCCCGGCGGGTGCGGGGGCGTCCTCCCCGCACGCCGCCCGGCGCGAAATGTTCAGTTGTCGTGGACGTTCGGTCGGATCAGGTCATCGCCCGGGGATCGCGGGAACGCCTGCGACGTCGGTGCCGCCACCGGTCAGGACCGTCGACGCGGACGCCGAGGAGCCCGTGCCGAGCCGGTCCAACGGGTTGTCGACGCGCCGCACGTTCCACCAGAAACCGGCGTTGTCGGTCAGGTTCTCGGCGTAGTCGGAGATCGCGTACCCGGCGATCGATGACGGGAAGCAACCGAACCAGACGGTCTTGATCGTGAGCGACTCGTTCTTCTTCAGCTGCGACTTGAACTTGGTCGCGCCGTTGATCTCCTGCAGCGTGACGTTGCGGAATTCGCCGTCACGTGCAGTCACCCTCATGAACCGGGTCATGCTCCACGCCTGGTTCCAGGGCGTGCCCGGGGCGCCGAACTGGCAGTAGACCCCGCCCGTCATCTGGAGGTTGGGGACGGCGGCATGTGCTGGCGCGGCGCCGACCAGCGACCCACCTGCGATTCCTGCGGCGACCAGAACCCCTGTGAGAGCTCGTTTCAGCGATTTCATCGATCCTCCTCGTGCGTAGGCGACACTGTTGTGTTTCCCGACGTCGCCGTCGTGGGACGGTTCACCCGTCCCACCGGCGACCGGTCTGCTGCTGTCGGTCCGAGACGCTCACCGACACCCGGACTATCGACCCAGCCTGAGCGAAGTGTTACCGCGCGCACAGCTTTCCCTCAGCATTCGTCGGCATTTCGTTATCCGAACGACACCCGGCCCGCGTGCTCGGCACATGGTGCGGAAGCATCCCGCGCAAGGTTGGTAAGGTTTACCTTTGTGCGCCGATCCGTCCGAGTTCTCGGAATCCCGCTGCTGCTCGCGACCCTTGCAGCGCTGGTCGTCGCGTCCGTGCTCTTCGGCACCCGCCCGGTCCCGCTCGACGAGATCTGGCCGAGTTTCACCGCCGGTGCCCAGGAGATCTGGAACGCACTGATCAACCTGCGGATGCCGCAGGTGCCCAAGGACACCGACGTCGACGGTATCGTCTGGGATCTGCGGGTGCCGCGTACGCTGCTCGGCCTGACCGCCGGACTCGCGATCGGCGCGGCCGGCGCCATCACGCAGGGTCACACCCGCAACCCCATCGCCGACCCCGGAATGCTGGGGGTCAATGCCGGAGCGGCATGCGCTGTCGTGGGCGGCATCTACCTGCTGGGGATCACCAGTCCGATCGCGTTCATGTTCTTCGGCCTCGTAGGGGCGATCATCGCGTCGACCGTGGTGTTCGGCTTGTCGTCGCTGAGTGGCTCGAGTCCGCTGACCCTGGTGCTCGCGGGCACCGGCCTGACGGCGATGCTGACCGCCATCACGTCCGCGATCGTGCTCGTGGACACCAATTCGTTGGACCAGTGGCGCTTCTGGAGTGTCGGGTCCACGGCGGGCCGGGGCATCGACGTGTTCTGGGCCAGCCTGCCGTTCATCGGCGTCGGACTCGTCCTCGCGCTGGCGAGCGGATTCTTCCTCAACGTCCTGAGCCTGGGCGACGACATGACCAAGGCGCTCGGTTCCCGGGTCGTGCTGATCCGTGCGCTCGGCGTGCTGACGATCACCCTGCTGATCGGCGCCGCCACCGCGGCCTGCGGTCCGATCGTGTTCCTCGGTCTGGTCGTCCCGCACATCGCGCGCGCGATCGTGGGGGCCGACTACCGGTGGATCATCCCGTACTCGGCCCTGCTCGGCGGCATTCTCCTCGTCGGGTGCGACATCCTCGGCCGCGTCGTCGCCCGCCCCGGCGAAGTCCAGGTCGGCGTGATGCTGGCACTGGTCGGGGCACCGTTCCTCATCGTCATGGTCCGCCGACAGAGATTGGGGACCGTGTGAACCCGCCGACCTCCATCAAGACCGCACCGACCGGCATCGCCGAGAAGAGCGGGATCAGGGCCAAGACCCGGATCGCACCTCACCCCGGCGGCTACCGGATCGCCATCGAGCCGATGTCGATGGTCGTACGTCCGCGCATGCTCGCCGTGGCATTGGTGTCCACGATCATCACCGTCATCCTGTTCCTCACGAGCGTCGGGGTGAGTGACTTCCCGCTGACCCCGATCGACGTCGCGCGCATCCTGCTCGGCGGCGGCACCCGGGTCGAGAACGTCGTCGTCTTCGACGTCGCCCTACCCCGCGCGCTGGTCGCGCTACTGGTGGGATTCGGTCTGGGCCTTGCCGGTTCCCTGACCCAGCTGATCGCCCAGAACCCGCTGGCCACACCGGACATGCTCGGCATCACGGCCGGCGCGAGCGTGGCGGCGGTGACCGCGATCGCGTTCTCGACCACCAGCTGGGGCGCGTGGCTCGGCGATCTCGGCGTCCCCGCAGCCGCGATGCTCGGCGGTGTGCTGACGGCCGTGGCCATGTACGTCCTGGCCTGGCCGGGACGCAAGGCCAACAGCGGTATCAACCCGTTCCGGCTCGTGCTGATCGGCGTCGGGATGACGTGGTTGCTGCAGGCGCTGACCCAGTTCCTGCTGTCCCGCGCCGACATCCGGGACGTCGGGCGCGCGCAGGTGTGGATCGTCGGATCGGTGGCGAACGTCGGCTGGTCCAATGTGTGGCCGGTCGTGACCGGTGTCTGCGCGAGCATCGTCGTGGTGATCGTCCTGGCCCGCCAGATCGGGATGCTCAGCCTCGGACCCGATCTCGCCCGCGGACTCGGGGTCCGCACCGGCGCGGTGTCCACGACACTGCTGCTGACGGCGGTCCTGGTCAGTGCGCTGAGTGTGTCCGCGGCGGGCCCGATCGCCTTCGTCGCACTGCTCGCCCCGCAGATCGCCCTGCGGCTGGCCGGTACCGCGGTGCCCACACCGCTGGTGTCGGGTGTCATCGGCTCGGCGCTGGTCCTGGGCGGCGACCTGCTCTGCCGCACGGTGCTGCCGGGCGGTCTGCCGGTCGGTATCGTCACCGCCGCGATCGGCGGCCCGTTCCTGATCTACCTGATGGTCGTCATGTCCCGAAAGGCGAGCGTATGACCGCGTCCTCCCTCGAAACCGCGTCCGCCACCGCTCGATTGCGCGGCGTCGGACTCACCGTCGGCTACGACGACCGGATCGTCATCGACGGCCTGGACATCGACATCCCCGACGGGCAGGTCACCACGATCATCGGCTCGAACGGATGCGGCAAGTCGACGCTGCTGCGGTGTCTCGCCCGTCTGCTGCCGCCGCGGGCCGGCGCGGTGTACCTCGACGGCGACGACATCTCGTCGGTACGGCCCAAACAGGTCGCGCGCACCCTGGCGATCCTGCCGCAGAATCCCATTGCGCCCGAGGGACTCACCGTCGCCGACCTGGTCGGGCGCGGACGTCATCCGCACCAGCGGTGGTTCGCCCAGGCCAGCGCGGCCGACGAGGCGGCGGTCGCCCAGGCGATGGAGATGACCGACACCCTCGACCTCGCCGACCGCACCCTCGACGCCCTGTCGGGCGGACAGCGACAACGGGTCTGGATCGCGCTGACCCTCGCCCAGGACACCGACCTCATCCTGCTCGACGAGCCGACCACCTACCTCGACCTCGCACACTCCATCGACGTCCTCGACCTGGTCCGCCGGCTCCGCGACGAGCACGGCAAGACCGTCGTCATGGTGCTGCACGACCTGAATCTGGCTGCTCGCTACAGTGATTCGCTCTTCGTCATGCGCAACGGCGCGATCGTCACCACCGGTTCGCCCACCGAGGTCATCGACGCCGAGACCCTCGATGCGGCCTTCGGCCTGCGCGCACACGTAATGACCGATCCAGTCACGGGCGGACCGCTCATCGTGCCGCTGGACTCACGGACCCACGCCAATCGTTGACTGTGCAGCGTATTGCGTTGACTGTGCAACGTACTTCGTTCACTGTGCAGCGTATTTCGTTGACTGTGCGTTTCTTGGGTTCACAGCGGTGAACTGCAGCGGTCGCTGAGAAGCGCTGTCTCGGTGCCTCCTCCACCAGATACCACCAGCGCTTCTGACACCGTCGAGCGCCTTGGAAGATCTCTCGAGCGAAGGTCGCGGGCCCTTCGAGGCTCGTCGCTTACGCTCCTCACACCTCAGGGAGCAGGGGGAGGCTCCTGCCGGCGAGCCGGTTTCGCCAACATCCGCTCGCGGAGCGAGTCATACACCGGCGGCAATCCGGACAGGTTCGCGACGAGCACCGCGGCGGCCGTCGCGGTCAACATGGGGAGGGCGACAGTGGTCGTCGCGGTCATCTCCATCACCACCACCATCCCGGTGAGCGGTGCCCGGACGACCGCGCCGAACAACGCCGCCATCCCGGCCAGGACCATCGCGCCCCGGAAACCCGAACCAGCCGGGTCCGGTTGCTGGACAACGAGGTCGGCGAGCTCGGCGAAGGCCGCACCCCACAGCGCGCCCAGTGCGAGCAGCGGAGCGAACAGGCCACCGGGTGTGCCCGCGGCATAGGAGAGGGGACCCGCGACGAACCGGACGAGGAAGAGCGCGACGAGTGCGGGGAGTACGACACCCCCGTCGACGACCGCCTGGGTGAGGCCATCCCCGCCGCCCGCGGTGCGCGCGTCGAGTGCGAGAAGCGCGCCGATCGCCGCACCGATCAGGGCAGCGCGACCGATCGGCGGCACCCGCGAGAATCGACCGACCCAGCCGAGTGTGCCGAGAACCATTCGGCTGTAGGCGATCCCGATGAGTCCGGAGACGAGACCGAACACCACGAAGACGGGCAGCACCGTCACCGACGGCACGTCGAGCGAGGGCACGTCGAACTCCGGGCGGTCGCCCAGGATCAGCCTGCCGGCGGCGACTGCGGCCACCACGGCGAACACCGTCGGCACCACGAGGCGCAACCGGACCGAACGGCCGACCTCCTCGAGCGCGAACAGGGCACCACCGATCGGAGCGGTGAACGCCACCGCCAGTCCCGCACCGCTCAGCGATGTCTGCAGCACCCGGACGTCGGCGTCGGCGAGCCCTCCGCGCCTGCCGGCCTCGGCACCGACGACGGCACCCATGTGCACCGTCGGCCCTTCTCGCCCGAGCACGAGGCCCGAACCGATCGAGGCGAGGGCACCGATGAACTTCGCCGGGATGAGCCGCAGCGGGGCCGGGGACGCCTCACCGCGCTCGACCGCCTCGACATGCTGGATTCCGCTCCCCGCCGCAGTCGGGACCAACCGGACGGCGAGAGCGCCGACCGCGGCGCCGGCCGCGGTGACCGCGATGGGGACGAGCCACCCGGGCACCCCCAATCCCGCCGACCAGTCGAGCATCTCGACGCGCCAGCGGTCCAGGTGGCCGAGACACCAGCGGAAGGCGCCGCCCAGCACACCGGTCACGAGCCCCGCCACGACGGCCAGCACGCACAATCGCACCAGGCCCCGATCGGCGGGTTGAGGCGAGGTCACACGTGGACGCTACCCCGCGTCGGGCATCACACCGGCTGAATCAGCCGTCCCTGCACCACAAGCGAGGCGTTCTGCTTGAGGCGGCGCATCCGGATGCTGACCGAGTACCCGGTGACACCCTCGATCACGGCGACCCGGCTACGCAGATAGTCGTAGAAATGAGCAGTGTCCCGGCAGATCACCGACACCATGAGGTTCTGCTCGCCGCTGATCGCCGCCGCGAACGCGACTTCGTCGTGGGCTGCCAGTTCGGTTCCGACCAGGTCGAGCGCCGACGGCGTGACCGTCAGCCAGAGGGTGGCGCTCAGGTCGAAACCGAGCCGGTCGGGCAGGATCTCGACGTCGTAGAACAGGGCTCCCGCGCGTTCGAGCGCGCGGAGCCGACGGCGTACTCGTCCGACCGTCCAGCCACAGATCCGGGCGAGTTCGCGGTGCGCCCGGCGACCGTCCTGGACCAGGGCATCGATCAGCATCGCGTCGTCGCCGGTCAGGCGCCCGTCGCCCGCCGTGTCGTCCTGCTCCGGTTCCTCCGGCGTGTCGTCGCCCGCCCCGGCCGCGGCGGAGAGCAGGTCGCGGTCACGGCCGGAGAGGTGGCCGCCGAACCCCGTCCATCTCGACGCCGGGTGACCGGGGTCGAAGGCGTGCAGGATGAGGTCGATGCTGACGTCGGTCACCGAGGCGCGCGCCGGGAACGTCTTCGCGATCGCTTCCTCGCCCGCCACGCCGAGTGGCGCCCGGATGAGGCAGATGATCTCCGCACCACCGGACGCGACATAGGCGAAGGCGACTTCGCGGCGGCGGGCGAGCGAGGACGCGAGCGGCTCCATCCGATCCGGCCGGCATCGAACGCGCGCCACCCATTCCGACTGGCCTCGTACCGAGGGTTTGATGATGCCGACGACCTTCATCACGCCGGCCCGCCGCAGCGACTGGTACCGCCGCGCCGCGGTCTGCTCCGAGATCCCGGCCACCTCGCCCAGCTGGCGGAACGTCGCCCGCGGCGACACCTGGAGTGCGCGGAGGATCGTACCGTCGATGTCGTCCATGATGGAGGAAGAATACCGCGATGTCTCGCGGGTCAACGGATTCGTACCGCCTCGCCGAATTCGTACGCGATTTCGCGATGCGGGTCCCGACAATGGATACCTGCGCCGTCGAGGCGCCCCCCTTTCCTCCAGACCGAAAGCGAGCGCGTGACCGCGACCACCTCCCCCGTCACCACCGGTGTATCGGCACCTCCGGAACGCCGCACGGCGACCATCGTCATGGCCTGCCTCGGCGTCTTCGTCGCCTACCTGCCCATCACGAGCGTCGCCGTGACCCTGCCGGCGATCGGCACCGCATTCGGCGCGTCGACCGCTCAGTTGTCCTGGGTCCAGGACGCTTTCGTCCTACCGATGGCCGCTTTCATCCTCACCGCGGGGGTCTTCGGCGACGTACACGGCCGGCGCAAGGTCTACCTGGTCGGACTGTGCCTCACCGCGCTGGGCGCACTGGTGGCCTTGTCCGCGCAGTCGATCAGCATGGTGTGGATCGGCCAGGCGCTCGCCGGCACGGGTGCAGCCGCGCTGCTCCCCACGACCCTGGCGCTCATCAGTCACGCCGTCCCCGACGTCCGCGAACGCGGCAAGTTCATCGGTATCTGGGCCTCGGCGCTGATGCTCTCGCTCACGGTCGGGCCGTTGGTGGCGGGCCCCGTCGCCGAGTCGGCGGGCTGGCGCTGGATCTACCTGCTGCCGATCCCGGTGGCGCTGATCGCACTCGCGGTGGCGGTGGTGACCCTGCCGGAATCCCGTGCGCCCCATGCCCGCCGCCTGGACTGGCCCGGTCAGATCTCCGCCGCGGTCGCGGTCACCGCGCTCGTGTTCGGCGTCATCGAGGCCGGTGTCTACGGCTTCGGCGACGCCCGGGTCATCGTCGCGTTGCTGATCGCCGTGATCGCCGCGGTCGTGTTCGTCATCACCGAGAAGCGTTCGGCGAGTCCGATGCTCGACCTCGATCTCTTCCGGAGTCGCGCCTTCACCGCCACGACCCTGGTCGCGATGATCACGTTCCTGGCGCTCATCGGCTTCATCTTCGTGCTGAGCATGTACTTCGGCCTGGTGCAGCAACTCGGCACCATCGAGGCGGGTTGGCGGTTGGCCCTCATGAACGGAGCGTCGATGCTGGTCGGCGCGCTCGCCGGCAAGATGATGCACCGCATCCACGCGCGGTTCCTGATCGGCGGCGGGCTGATCATGGTCGCCGTCGCCCAGTTCGCACTGCTGACCATCGACGCCGACACCTCGTTCGCGGCCATCTCCTGGCGTCTGGTGGTGCTCGGGCTGGGGATGGGACTGGTGATGGCGCCGATGACCGCGACCGCGGTGTCGGCCGTGCCCTACCACCTGTCGGGTATGGCCGCGGCCGGTAACAACGCCTTCCGTCAGGTCGGCGGCGCGCTCGGTCCGGCCGTGCTCGGCGCCCTCCTGACCGCTGGGGCGGTGAACTCGTTGCCGCAGAAGCTCGTCGACGCCGGCATCGACGAACCGGTACGCGACCGGGTGGTCGGCGCGGTCGACGCCGAGGGCCTGGCCGCCGCGAGCAGCCTGGACCTCGGCGCCGACACCCCCGCCGTCATGGGCGCCGTCGGCGACGCCTTCCTGGACGGCATGCACCTGTGCCTGACGTTCTCCGGCGTCCTCACCGCAGCTGCCGCGGTCCTCGCACTCGTGATGTTGCGTCCCGGCCGGGCCGTGGAGGAGCAGCCGGTCGGCTGACACGCCGGTCGATGATCTAGGACCCGAGGGGTGGAGCCCCACCGAGCCGCTCGGTGACCGCCGCCGCGGCCGTCCGCACCCGGCCACCGAGTTCGATGACATCGCGCCCGAGCATCGTCGTGCGCGCGTCGACGACCGCGACGATGACTGCAGGCACCCCGCCGGGCGCGAAGGCGACGGCGTTGACGGAGATGGGCCGGTAGTCGGCGGCCGGATCGATCTCCCCGACCACGACGTCGGTGGGCAGACGACGCTGCGCCTCGCGCAGCGCGGAGACCGCACGCTGACCGGCCACACCCGTACCGCGCAACCCCGCGACAGTCGCCGACAACGACTGCTCTCGCTGGTCGGCGCACTCCACCGCGTACCCGCGGGCGCGGATCACCTCGAGCATCGGCCGGTAGAGTTCGCGCAGCTCGACATGGTCGATCCCGACATTGTCCGCCCCGAGGAGGAGCCACTCGTCGAGCCGATCGGGCGGGTACCACGCGGCCAGCCCCGCCCCCAGCGGGGGCGCGATCTCCAAGGTGTCGCCCAGGCGCAGACCGAGCGTGCCGCGGCGGCCGGTCACGGGTTGCACGATCTCACCGATGGCCAGGTCGGCCCCCGAGGGCACGAAAGCGACTGCAGCCATGTCGTTGTCGTCAGCCAGATCGCGCATCAGCGGGCGGGCCACCTCCACCGGGGCCATCGCCCGCGATGCCGCCTCGCCGATCGGGACGACCGCGGGCCCGAGCCGATAGCCCTTGGTGACCGGGTCCCGGAGCAGCCAGCCCGCTTCGGTCAGCGCGATGACCATCGGATAACACGTGGGCTTCGAGACCCCGAGATGCCGCGCGATGTCGGCCAGACTCCGGGCCGTCGTCGGCTGGTCGGTCAGCAGCTGCATCAGCATCACGATGCGTTCGGTCTGCGGGGAGGAGCGCGCCATCCGCCCATCGTGCCACTGGCGATGGTGTTTGCATAATGCGACTCTGGCGTCGCACTGTGATCGCAGTTACTCTCAGCCGCACACGTTGGACGGCTCTCGAAAGGTCCCCACAATGGCAACTGTCAACGGCGGTCAACTTCTTGCCCGCGCACTCGCCCAGGCCGGCACGACCGAGGTCTTCACCCTCCACGGCGGACACCTCGACGCCTTCCTGATCGCTTGCGCGGGAGAGGGAATCCGGCTCACCGATACACGCCACGAGGCGAGCGCCGGCCACGCCGCCGACGCCTACGCACGCGTCACGGGCGGCTTCGGGGTCTGCGTGGTCACCTCGGGACCCGGGTTCACCAACGTCTACACCGCGCTGGCCAATGCCTACCTGGACCGCTCGCCGACGCTGTTCGTCGTCGGGGCGCCTCCGCTGCGCGAGACCGAGACCAACCCGCTGCAGGGCGGTTTCGACCAGATCGCCGCAGCCGACCCGGTCACCAAGTGGGCCTACCGGATCACCGACGCCGCCCGCGTCCCCGAGATCGTCGCGCTCGCGATCCGCAAGGCCACCAGCGGCGTACCGGGCCCGGTCCTGCTCGAACTGCCCATCGACGTCATGTTCGGCGAGGCCGACGACGACCAGGTGCGCTTCCCCACCAACTACCGGGTCTCGACGCGGTCCGGGGCGGACCCCGACGCCGTGACCCTGGCCCTCGATCTGCTGCAGACCGCATCGAACCCCGCGATCGTGATCGGTGGCGGGATCACCTTCTCCCGTGCCGAGGAAGCGCTCGTGGCCTTCGCCGAGACCGTCGGCGTACCCGTCTTCTATCCGGGCAAGGCCGACGGTGCGATCCCGGCCGACCACCCGCTCGCCGGTGGCGGACTCCTGTCGATGGGCACCATCCCGGCCCTCGGGGCGCCCACCCCCGACGTCGTCGTCATGGCGGGCACGCGAGCCGGGATGTTCACCGGCGGCCGCGCCAGCATGTTCCCGGGCGCCAAGATCATCCAGATCGACATCGACCCCGCCGAGATCGGCCGGATCTACGACGTCGAGGTGCCGATCGTCGCCGACTGCCGCGCCGCGCTGGAGCAGCTCACCGCTGCGGCCGCCGGACGGAACTGGCCGGACTGGACCGAGTGGGCGAGCACCGTGAAGGCCGCCAAGGGCGCGCACGCCGCCGGATTCCCCGACGCGACCACCGACACCGGCAAGATGCACCCCTACTTCGCGGCCAAGGCCATCGTCGAGGCCTGCCCGCCGGACACCATCTTCGTGCTCGACGGCGCCGAGGCCCCGTCCTGGGCAGAGTTCTTCGTCGCCGTCGGCCGTCCCGGGAGCGTCCTGCGGCTGGGCTACCTCGGATGCCTGGGCGTCGGGCCGGGATTCGCGATCGGAGCGGCCCGGGCCCGGCCCGGCGCACCCATCGTGCTGATCACCGGGGACGGCGCGGCCGGTTTCCACCCGCAGGAATTCGACACCATGGCCCGTCACCACCTGCCGGTCACCACCGTCGTCTTCAACAACGCCGTCTGGGGTATGTCGATCCACGGACAAGAGGCCGTCTTCGGGCCCGAGGGCGTGGTCGTGTCCGAGCTGGCCGACAGCGACTACGAGAAGATCGCGGAGGCCTTCGGCGGAATCGGCATGCGCGTCAAGCACCTCGACGATCTCGCGCCCGCCGTCGAGAAGGGTCTCGGCGCCGGTGTCCCCGCGTGCATCAACGCCGAGATCGAGCCGGGCGTCGTCCACCCGATCACGACCATGATGCTCGGCGACGTCACCAGCACCGACGAGATCGTCGTCCCCTACTACGAGAACCTGCCCCGGTGACCACCGACCACACCCGTCGAGAGGGAGAGACCATGACGGACAAGCGTGTCGACGGCAAGATCGCCGTCGTCATCGGCGGCGGCTCGGGCATCGGCGAAGCCGCGGCCCGGACCCTGGCCGCCCACGGTGCCACGGTGGTCGTGGCCGACGTGAATCTCGAAGCGGCCGAGTCGGTTGCGGGAGGGCTCGCCGGCGGCGCGCGGGCTCGGTGGGTCGACGTGACCGACGAGACGTCGGTCGCGGCACTGTTCACCGGCGTCGCCGACGAGCACGGCGGTGTGGACGTCGTCGTGAACTGCGCCGGGGTGAACATCCCCGGTTTCATCGTCGACCTCGACACGCAGCAGTGGCAGACGACCATCGACCTGTGCCTCACCGGCGCGTTCCTGGTGACCAAGTACGCGGGACGAACGCTGAACGACGGCGGATCACTCATCGGCATCGCCTCTCTCAACGCCCGGCAGCCGGCCGCCGGCTTCGCGGGTTACTGCGCGGCCAAGGCGGGCATGGTGATGCTCGCCGAGGTCGCCGCACTCGAGCTGGCCCCCCGCGGCATCCGGGTCAACTCGATCTCGCCGGGACTCGTGGACACCCCGCTGGTGCACACCCTCACCTCGATCCCGGTCATCCAGGACGACTTCACCGAGAACACCCCGCTCGGGCGGAACGGCCGGCCGGACGAGATCGCCGAGGCGGTCCTCTATCTCGCCTCCGACGACTCGCGGTGGGTCACCGGGGAGACGATCAACATCAACGGTGGCGCACACCTGCGCCGGTACCCCGATGTGATGCGGCACCTCGCCGACCTGTCGGTCGTCGAATGACGGCGCCGGCCGAGTACCGTCTCGCCGAGCAGACCCGGCTCCGGGCCCGCCTACGGGGTAGCGCACCGGCGTTGTCCGGAGCGGGGATCCACCTCACCTACGAGCAGCTCGACGACCGCACCAGTCGCCTGGCGAACGTGTTGCGCGACCGCGGCATCCGAGCCGGTGATCGGATCGCCGTGGTGGGGCGGAGTTCTCCGGAGATCATCGAGACGGTGCTCGCCGCCGCCAAGATCGGCGCGGTCACCGTGCCCCTGAACTGGCGGCTCTCGGTCCGCGAGCTCGGCGAGGTCGTCGACGACGCACAGGCACGTCTGATCGTGTGCCACCGCGACTTTCTCGATACGGTGACGGAGATCCGTTCCGGTGCAGACGCTCTCGTCGAACCCATCGTTTTCGGCGATCCGCGGCCACCGCTCTCCTACGAAGAGTTGCTGGCGGCGGCGTCCTCGGAGGATCCGGGCCATGTCGGCGACGCCGACGACGTGGTCCTCCAGCTCTACACCTCGGGCACCACCGGCCGGGCCAAGGGCGTGCTCACCTCCAACACCAACCTGGGCGCCTGCACACAGGCCGGCGGGCCATGGGGTTTCGACGACTCGTCGGTCAGCCTCTGTGCCATGCCCCTCTTCCACATCGGCGGGCTCGGCTGGGCGCTGGTGGGGCTGGCCAACGGTGCACACAACGTGGTCATCGCCGACTTCACGCCTGAATCCCTCCTGGACACCCTTGTCCGCGAACGCATCACGAACGTCTTCCTGGTACCGACCGTCATCGGCATGCTCGTCGACGTCCCGGGTGCCGACCGGGCCGATGTCGGGGCCCTGCGGTCGATCGCCTACGGGTCCGCGCCGATCACGCCCGCACTCCTGCGGCGGACTCTGCACACCTTCGGCACCCCGCTGTTCCAGGTGTACGGACTCACCGAAACCCACGGCGCGGTCACCCAACTCGACGCCGCGGACCACAGCACCGACCCCGAGCGCGCGCACCTGCTCCGCTCCGTCGGCCGCCCGTACCCCTGGGTGGAACTGTCCATCAGAACCGCATCGGGCACCGAGGCACCGCCCGGTGAGCAGGGCGAGATCTGCGTCCGGACACCACAGGCGACCCGCGGCTACCACCGGCGCGACGCCGAGACCGCGGCGACCATCGACGCCGACGCCTGGCTGCACACCGGCGACATCGGCCGAGTCGACGCCGAGGGCTACGTGTACGTCACCGACCGGCTCAAGGACATGGTCATCACCGGCGGCGAGAACGTCTATCCCACCGAGGTCGAGGCGGTTCTCGGCGACCACCCGGACGTCGCGCAGGTCGCTGTGGTCGGGCTGCCGCATGACACCTGGGGCGAAGAGGTGACGGCGTTCGTCGTGGCCGCCCCGGGGCACGAACCCACCGAGGCCGATCTGCGTACCTTCGCCCGCACCCGGCTGGCCGGTTACAAGGTCCCGAAGACCGTGCACATCGTGACGGCCCTCCCGCTCGGGGCGACCGGGAAGATCCTCAAGCGGGCCCTGCGAGAGCAGTTCGCACCCTAGGCCCTCCCGCACCGATCCGTCAGGACAAGGCCGCGACCACGTCCGCGGCGCGGCGCAGTTGATCGGGATCGGTACTCGTGGGGATGAGCTGGACCTCGTGGGTGCCGATGTCGGCGAAGCGCCGCAGGACCTCGGCGAGCTCGGCCTCGGTGCCCGCCCACCCGGTGGTGGGGGCGATCGCGTCGACGAACTCCGGCGGGATCCAGTTCATGTAGTGCTGGAGGTGCCGGGTCACCTGCGCACGGGGACCGTCGCCGTCACCGATCGCGAACCAGAACGAGGTCGCGAGGTGCGGCGGTGTCCGGCCGGCGTCCGCCCACGCCGACCGGGCGACGTCGAAGAGTTCGTTCTGCTTGCGGGTGTCGAGATCGAGGGTGACCCCGGCGATCCCGTCGGCCCAGTCGACCGCACTGCGGATGGTCTTCGGTCCGGTGGTCCCCACATGCAGCTCGGGTCCACCCTTCCGATGCGGCGGCGGACCGACCGGGAGCACCGACTCGGTCAGCTTCTCGCCGGCCCACACCCGTTTCATCGTTGCGGCCCGGTCGGCGAGTTGACGCATCGTCTGCGTGGCCGGGTCGGCACCGACCGCCCGGTAATCCTCGTGTCGCCCACCGACCCCCAGGGCGACGGTGAGACGCCCGGCCGACAGCATGTCGCCGGTCGCCAGCGACTTGGCGAGCATCACCGGATCGTGCAGCTGCGGCACGACGACCGTCATGACCAGCGGTACCCGATCCGTCCAGGCCGCCAGCGCCCCGAGGAGGGTCAGGCATTCCGGGTTGTCGAACGCGATGCGTTCACCCCAGCACAGGGAGCTGAACGGACCGTCGTCGATGGTGGTGGCCCAGCGACGGAGCATCTCGGCATCGAGATCGGGCTCCATCACGGGCATCGTCATCCCGATGCGCACGAGCGTCATTCTGGCACGGACACGCCATCCTCGGACGTGCTTTCGCAGATGTCGCGCATCGTCGCGGGAAACGCAACGATGCGCGACATCTGTTGTGTCAGTTCTGGTTCCGCCCCGGGCTACCGGACGCGGCCCGACCCACATGCGCCGCCCGCACCGGCGAGTTCTTCAACTCGCGCAACGCGGTCCGCAGTCCCCGGCGCTTGCCGGTCTCCGGGTCGACGCCGAAGTGATCGCTCATCCCCTCGCGGATCGCGAAGCGCAGCTCCGACGCCGTCTCGGGCGCGTCGTCGGACGTGGCCTTCAACAGCGAGTTCGGCAGCGCCAGCTTCGCGATGGTCCGGAACGACTGCGCATACTGACCCAGCAGGGTCCCCGTCGTGTACGGCAGGTCGTACTTGTCGCAGAGCTCGCGGACGCGCACACCGATCTCCTCGTACCTACTGCTGGGCAGATCGGGGAACAGGTGGTGCTCGATCTGGTGACTGAGGTTGCCGCTCATGAACCTCATCAGCGGACCCGCCTTGAAGTTGGCCGACCCCAACATCTGACGCAGGTACCAGCGCGGCTGATCCTCGTTCTCGAACTCCTCGACCGTGAACTTCTCGGCGCCGTCGGGGAAGTGGCCGCAGAAGATCACCATGTACGCCCAGTAGTTGCGGACGATGTTCGACGTGAAGTTCGCCGTGAGGGTCGTCTTCCAGTTCGGTCCGGCCAGGGCGGGGTAGATCAGATAGTCCTTGGCGGCCTGCTTGCCGACCTTGGTGCCGATCACCCGGAGATCCTTGGCCGCCTGGCGGTAGGTCTTCTCCTTGTTGCGCAGCTTCTCCGTCTCCAGATGATGCAGCGCCACACCGTATTCGAAGAACGTACCCAGCGTCAGGTTGTAGATCGGGTTGCCGACGTTCCACCACTCCCAGGGCTGATCCCGGGTGACGCGGAGGATCCCGTAGCCCACGTCGTCGTCCATCCCGACGACGTTCGTGTACTTGTGATGGACGAAGTTGTGCGAGTGCTTCCACTGCACGCTCGGGCAGGTGGTGTCCCACTCCCATGACGCCGAGTGGACCTCCGGATCGTTCATCCAGTCCCACTGACCGTGCATCACGTTGTGGCCCAGTTCCATGTTCTCGATGATCTTGGCCAGCGAGAGCATCGCGGTACCGGCCGCCCAGGCGACCTTCTTGTTGCTGAACATCAGCGCGAGCCGGCCACCGGCCGCAAGACTCCGTTGGATGGTGATGGCTCGCCGGATGTACTTGGCGTCGGCCTCGCCTCGCGATTCCTCGATGTCCCGGCGGATGGCGTCGAGTTCGGCGCCGAGGGTTTCGACGTCGCTCTCGGTGAGATGTGCGTATTGATCGATGTCGGTGATGGCCATGAAGCCTCCTACAGATCGAGGGTGCATTCACCAGACACGGCGCTGATGCATGTCTGGATTCGTTCTCCTTCGCGACGCTCCTCGCCGGTGCGCAGGTCACGCACGTAACCTCCGGCGAGCGGCACGACGCAGGTCTGACAGATGCCCATCCGGCACCCGAACGCCATCTGGATTCCCAGATTCTCGCCCGCTTCGAGCAGCGTTGTCGCGCCGTCGATCTCGGCCTCCTTGTCCGAGATCGCGAACTTCACGGTGCCGCCCTCGCCGCCGTGGTCGGTGCGCGCGATGGCGAACCGCTCCACGTGCAGCCGTTCGCGGAGACCGCCGTCCTCGTAGTGGGTCTCCATCGCGTCGAGCAACGCCACCGGTCCACAGGCCCAGCATTCGCGCTCGCGCCAGTCCGGGGCCCACTCGTCCATCCGCGAGACGTCGAACTTCCCCATCTCCTTGGTCAGCTGGAGGTTGAGGTCGTAGTCGTCGGCCTCCTCGGCGAGCTTCTCCATCTCGTCGAGGAAGATCACGTCGTCCCGCGTGGGCGCGGAGTGGATGTGCACGATGTCGGGTGTCTGACCGTGCGAACTCAGCTGCCGCAGCATGGCCATCACGGGTGTGATGCCGCTGCCCGCGGTCACGAACAGGATCTTGCTCGGCACCGGTTCGGGCAGGTGGAAATCGCCCTTGGGCGACTGCAGCCGGATGATCGTCCCGGGGCTGACGCCGTCGACCAGGTGAGACGACAGGAATCCGTCGGGATTGGCCTTCACCGTGATCGCGATGGTCTTGTTCTCGTTGGCGCCGATGGACGTCAGCGAGTACGACCGCCAGTGCCACTTGCCCTCGATCTGCAGACCGATGCCGACGTACTGGCCCGGCTTGTACGAGTCGGGAAAGCCCCAGCCCGTCCGGATGGTGACGGTCGCGGTGTCGTCGGTCTCCTTGGTGACGTCGAGCACCTTGCCGCGGAGTTCACGTGCGCTCCACAGCGGGTTGATCAGGTGCAGATAGTCGTCCGGCAGGAGCGGGGTGGTCGCTCGCGCCACCAGACCGCGGATGATGTTGACCTCCGGCTTGCGGGCCTCGACCTCGGCGGCCGGCCGCTTGCTCCACTTCAATAGGTTCACACGAACTCCTCCCCTGGAATCCCCTCGGCTGGAGTTACTGACGGGTATTTACCCTTCGGTGCACGACTGTACACATCAATCGGTGACCGCGGTCACAAGCTCTCATATTGCCAGTTCAGGCGCGGATCGGCGACCCCTGCATGGTCACCAGACGAAGGCGCCACCGGTCCAGATGCCGGTCGCGAGCAGCGCGAAGAGCAACTCGATGCCGATCGTCTTGACGGCGGCCTTGAGCGCGGAGAACGCGCCGCGCCAAGCACCGTCGAAACTCCGCGTACGGACCAGTTCCGACGCCAGTGCGCCGACGATGAACCCGAGCAGCAGACCGATGACCGGCACGACGAAGAACCCGACGATGCCGACCAGGCCCCCGACCACGACGGTGCGATTCGGGATCGCGTCCGCACGCAGCGACCGACCGGCGATGAGGTACTTGAGCACCTCACCGACCGCGATCACGAGGAGGGCCAGGGCGAACACCGACCAGGCCCAGCCGCCGACGATCAGCGCCCACACGAACAACGCGCCGACGATGAGCACCGTGCCGGGTAGGACAGGCACGACGATGCCCACCAGTCCGACCATGATCACCGCTGCGACCAGCAGCTCACCCCAGAACGGCACCCGCGGGTCGTCCGGTCACTCGCCGGTTTCCGACGACGCGCCCGGGCGTGCGTCGGTGGACCAGCCACCGGTCTTGACGATCGAGGTCATCGCCGGAGCCGGTTCGTTCGGGGACTTGTCGTTCGGAGCCGGGCGCGGGGGCGGACCCGAGGGACGCGGCGGTGCTCCCGACGGGGGCATGGG
>NZ_NGFO01000028.1 GCF_002149015.1 Gordonia lacunae
GGTCGGCGGAGATGGGTTGGTATACGTCGTGACCGCCGGGAACGGTCCGCCGGCGGTCACGACGCAGGCGTGGTGTGAGCTTCGCGGAGTTCAGCTCTGGGCGGTGAGATCGAAACCGATGTACTCGGCGGCGTCCTCCGGGCTGGCGAACAGGAAGGTCCGATCGTCGAGGTGCACCATCCGCCCGTAGTGGGTCGAACTGATCTCCTCGAAGATCGATCCGTCGAAGTCCTGGCCGAGTGCGTCGGTCAGCTCGTCGTAGTCGAACTCGAGCCGGTTCACCCCGTCCACGCGGATCATCGACGGATACTCGGTGAGTTCGACCCCGTCCTTCGAGCCCATGACGTCGGCGACGACCCGGCCGATCGGGGTGTTCATCAGCGTCACGCCGCACATGTTGGAGAACTCGGTCTCCGCGCCGAATTGCATGGTCACTTGGTCAACTCCTCGGGGATGGCGACATCGATGGATGTCAGCAGGTCGGTGAACTTGGCGGTCGCCGCGTCCAGGCTGGTGGCGAAGGTGATCGACTTGTCGGCCGGCTGGGACCAGATCGGTTGCAGCGCACGGGCCGCCTCGAGACACCGGGGCACCCACACGGCGAGCCACTGGGCGAACAGCTCCTTGTTCTGGTCGCCGAATTCCTCGTCGCGCGTGAGGATTCGGAACAGGCTCCGCGTGTAGGCCAGGTCGCGGTCGTAGTCGTGCTCACCGGTGCCGACGATGGTGGGGGTGATGTAGTCGCCGTTGCGGGCGGCGACCTGCATGACCAGCTCCGACCGGAAGAGCGAGCCGACGAGCTGCTCGAAGACGATGTTGGTGGCGAAGAGGAGCTCGCACCAGTCGCCGACCGCCGTCAGCCGTTCGACGACCTCGCGGGTCGGCTGCCACTCCGGTGCCGCCTGCCACACATCCTTGTGTGCCTCGCCGTCGAATTCGCCTTCGGCCTCGGACAGGTCGAGGTTGAACAGTGCGAGATCCTGCGCGAAGCGCATCTTGTGTGCGGCGTTCACCGCCACGGCGGTGTTGATCATGTTGGTCGGTCCGGACCGCTGGATGGAGGTGAACACATGCAGCGCCAACCCGTTCTCGGCATGCATCCAGGCACCCAGGTTGCGCTCGATGAACTTGAGCCACGGGGAATTCCAGGAGTCGTATGCGCGTGCCCGCTTGGCGTTCTGCAGACACAGGTCGACCTGGTGGACGACCGCTGAGTTGTTCCGGTAGATCGTCTGGTCCCACTCCTCGTTCGGGTCGAGGAAGGCGTGCCAGTTGCTCGACTTCGCCGTCGTCCACTCCTGCGGGTAGCCGCCGGGACCGTTGCCGAAGCCGTAGATCCAGCCCTGACTCAGGTGCCGTTCGGGATCGGGCTGTACGTCGACGGTGACGTCCTCGTACATCGTCGCGCGCTTCTTGGCCGGCTGGTAGTAGCTGTACTTGCGGCTCTTGGAACTCGGGAAGTCCTTGGCGCCGGCCTCGGCGTCGGTGAACTCGATGGACGGGAAACTGCGTTCCCGCTGGTTGGGTTTGGGTGCGGTGGGTGCGGACATACTGCGCGCTCCTCGGGGTGTCGGCGGGCTGTCGAAGGTCTGGGTGGGCTAGTCGAATGCCGGGCTGGTGAAACTGTCGTAGAAGATCTGGTCACGGGGCACCGAATGTTGTTCGGCGAGAGCCAACGCCGCGTCGACCATGGGCGGTGGTCCGCAGAAGTACACCTCCGTTCGGGACAGGTCGGATTCGCATCCGTTGACGATGTCGGTGACGTTGCCCTCGGCCACCGAGACGCCTTCGGGAGCGTCGGCGGCGGACTCGGACAAGCATGCGGTGAAGCTGAAGTCGGTGATCTTCTCACCGAGAGAGGCGATCTCGTCGAGACAGAAGAGATCTGCCGCGGTGCGGGCGCCGTAGTAGAAGCGCACCGGACGTTGGATTCCGGCTTCGCTGATGTGCCGGAGGAGGGACAGCAGCGGTGCCATCCCGGCGCCGCCGCCGATGCAGACGAGCGGCAGCACGTGCCCGTTGCGGAGGGTGCACGACCCGTACGGGCCGTTGACCATGATCTCGGTGCCCGGTTCGAGTCCGTTCTCGAGCATGCCGGCGAACACTCCGCCCGGGTACTTCTTGATGAGGAACTCGAGTTTGTCGGGGGTGGATTGGGTGGTGGCGATCGAGAACGACCGCTTCTCCTGCGTTCCGGGGATCGAGAGGTCCACGTACTGGCCGGGTTTGAACTCGAAGGTCGCCGGCTCCACGACGTCCAGACGGAGGGACACGATGTCCTTGGTCATCGGCTCGACCGCCGCGACGCGGGTCCGGACGTCCTGGATCGGTGCGCCGCCGAGCAATTCGTCCTCGTCGAAGTTCAGCAACTCGATGTCGCAGTCGCTGTAGGCGTAGGTGCGGCAGAGCAGGACGTAACCCTCGGCCTCCTCGGCGTCGTTGCACGCGAAGGTCGAGTAGTCGTCCATCTGGACGTCGCCGTCGAGCATGTAGGACTTGCACGCCGAGCACCGGCCCTCCCGGCACCCGTGCATGAGATGGATGCCCTGCCGGAATGCTGCGTCGAGGATGGTCTCGTCCTCGCCCACCTCCATCTCGATGTCGACGGGGGCGAAGTTGATGCGATGTGTGTCGGCCACTGTTTCTCCAGTTCGGACTTCGGGTGCGGGGACCCTTCGTGACGCTCCGCTGCGCTCCGCTCCTCAGGGAGCAGGGGTGACGCTCCCTCCTGCTCCCTGAGGAGGCCGGAGCCTGCGGAGGCCGTCTCGAAGGGTTGTGGCGAGATGAGTCGCCGACCCTTCGTGGCTCGTCGCCAGCGCTCCTCGCACCTCAGGGAGCAGTACTCCTGCGGGACTTTCGGTTTAGGGAGCGGGCGATGGCTTGCGGGACATCTCCCGCTCCCTGAGGAGCGCTCGGAGCTTGCGGAGAGCGCGTTGTCTCCCGCTCCCTGAGGAGCGCTCGTAGCTTGCGGAGAGCGCGTCACGAAGGGTCGGCGCGACTCAGGCCGGGACGGCCCCGTTGGTGTTGGCGCGGTACGCCGCGATGTGGGCGTTCCGTTCCTCGTCGGACATCTCGTTGAGCAGCACGTTCGGGCTGTTGAAGATGTTGCCGCGGACATCGTCGAGCGTCCACATCTTCTTCGGGTCCAGATCGAGGTGCGGCTGCGGGATCAGCGTCTTGCCGTCATCGCGGACGTAACCCAGATCCTGGATGATGTCGGCGAGATCCTTGCCGTGATGCAGTGTCTCCCACTCGCGGAAACCGGTGAGACGACCCATGTTCGGGGTCTCTCGGCCCTCGTACTCGCCCCGGAACGCCACCGCATCGGTCCAGTAGCAGGTCTCCGAGCAGTACGTGCGCCATTGGTTGTCGACCTTCTCGGTGACCATGTCCTCGCGGATGAGGGCAGGCACCATGCAGGTCCAGCACCGGTGCGGGTACTCGTACCCGACCTCTTCGAAGGCGATGGGCTTGTTGCGGCCCGGGTAGGCGAGCCGGTTGTAGTTCTCCCACCACTTGCCGAACTTGTTGTACCAGCCGGGGTACTTGTGCTCGAACCACTCGAAGTCTTTGTCGGTCATGGCGTCGATGCGCCAGTAGTTGACCGGCCAGCCGGTGGCGAAGAAGCGGGCGACCTCGTGCACGTAGTGCTTGTTGGTGATCCGGTTCCACGCCTCCTCGACGAGGTCGTGCGGGATGGTGAGCCCGTACTTCTCCAGCGGCAGAAGGTAACTGCGGTAGTAGTCGTCGTAGATCCAGCGGCGCCACATCTCGGCGTAGCTCTCGCGGTCCTTGCGCCGGTCCTTGGTCCCGTACTCGATGAAGGTGCCGATGGCGGCATCGACGACGCAGTGGTTGTTCCACCATGCGTAGCGCAGGTCGCGCTCGAGCAGGGGACGGTTGCGCTCGTCGGCGAGTGCCATGAGCAGGATCGAGTAGCCGTTGGAGATGTGTCGCGACTCGTCGGACTGGACGGAGTGGAACACGGTCGGCAGCAGGTAGTCGCCGTTGGCGGCGGCCTCGTCGGGCATGGCGACGAAAAGCGTGTTGGTGAACGCTGTTTCGGCGACGACGGTCAGGTAGATGTTGGCCGCGGTGATGGCGTCGCCGGTGATGAAACCCTCGCCGAACTGGCGGCCGATGGTGCCGGCGTAGTTGTTGGCGAACGCCTTCTCGGTGATGTCGAAGCCGGCCGGGTCGATGTAGTTGTTCATGTACAGCTTCTTGAGGTTCATCTGGATCGTCGAGTGACGAACCTCGTCGATCATCTGCACGGCCAGGCCGTTGTGGATCTCGGGGTTGGGGACGGCGTCGATGGCCATCGGCATCGCGCGGGCCGCGGAGATCTCGGGGAACGGGATGATCGACAGGAACAGCTTCTGCCATTCCAGCCAGCGTTCCTGCACCTGGCGGAACATGTTGCCGCGGATGGCGCCGTCCATGGCGCCGTACACGCGGTTGTCCTTTTCTTCCTCCATCGGGAAGTACGACCGCATGATCTGCTTGAGCGGATCCTTCTTGGGGGCCTTCTCGAATGTGTAGTCGGTACCGAACCGGGTGGCCGGGGTAGCGAAGGTGGGCTCCCAGGACAACTCGGTGATCTTCGCATGGGCTTTTGTCAAGCTCTGCCTGCTCAAAGTGCGCCTCCTCGGTGGAGAGCCGGCGGACTGCCGGCCCGCATGGACTGGAGCGACTTCGATACAACCCTGTGACGTGGATTACAAACGTCTCACTGTGAGACGACGACGAACCCGCCGGGTGCAGTGCGCACCGGGCGGGTTCGGAGGGTGGGGGTCTGCTACAGCTCGCCGTCGGCGGCGGCGAACGATCCGGACGGCAACAGCGGGTCGTTGAGACGCTGGGCGTACTGATCGAAGTAGATCCGCGCGATCAGCTCGCGTCTACTGCGGACGCCGGCCTTGTCGAAGATGGATTTCAGGTGGTCCTGGACGGTGTAGGCCGAGACGTGCAGGGCGGTGGCGATGTCTTTGGTCGCCACGCTCTGCAGCACCATCTGGGTGACATCGCGTTCGCGGGCGGTGAGCCCGAACGCCTCGACGACCAGTGGGATGATCTCGGGCGGGCGCGCCTCCTCGATCGTCACCACGACCTCGCCCACCCGGCCGTCGGCCGACGACAGCGGCGATGCGTGGATGACCAGCCACATGCCCGACGCCCCGCGCACCCGAAGACGCGGCGGGACGGACGATTCGCCGGACCCATAGCGTCGCGCGGCACCGATCAGGCCGTAGATGGGGTTCATCACGGCCGCACCGTTCGGACCGGACGCGAGGTCGGCGATGCGTTCCTGGCTGCCGGCGCTCATCTGGACGATCTCGTTGCCGCGGTCGATGATCAGGACCGCCGGGCCGTGACCCGTGGCCGGCGACATGTGCGCGACGCCGCTGTCCTCCGGGCCGGTGCGGGTCGGCCCGCTCGCTCCGCTCCCGGCGCCGGTTGCCACGACACTGCTCAACAACCCCACGCGAACGCCGTAGGCGAGGGTGCGGGAGAGCGAACCGAGGAACGCGACCTCGTCCGCGTCGAACGGTCGGCACCCCGCGCCGCTGCGGAACATCGCGATCCCGGCCCACGCCCGATCTCCGTCCCGCAGCACCAGCCGGGCCTCGTCATGGAAGCAGTACTCGGGAATCATCAACTGCGACATTCGGTTCGACCGCTCGGTGGCGCCCCGGTTGAGCAGGTTGAGCCCGACCGCGTCACGCCTGGCGGCCACCATCTCCCGGTAGGCGGACGGCTCGACCTGCCCGTACTCGAGGAGGCCCCAATCCGGGTCCCGGTGATCCTCGCCGAGGAGCGAACCGTACTTGCGGGCGCTGGTGAGCAGCACGGTGTTGGGGTCGAACGTGCCGATGCAGACCGCGTCGACCGGCACCGCGCGGGTGAGCGAGGCGACGGTTTCGGCGAAGAAGTCGTCGAGACCGAGCCCGGCGTGGGCCACGACCTCGATGTCGCGGCGCACGCGCTCGGCGGTCAGACTCGATGTCATTCGACAATTGTGGGCGTGAGCTGCGCGGATGTCTATCCCACAATAGTGGGGTCAGCCGGTCGGAGGACGCCGGTCGGATCGTGACGCCTGCGGATGGTCTCCAGCCGGGTCCGCTGGTCCGCCGACCACAGTGCGTCGCGCTCGGCCGAGGTCCGTCCGGAGAAGTTCAGCAGGGCTCCGGACGAGTGGGTGGCCAGCGCGTTGTCCACGGCGACGAGATGCTCACCGACCTGGTCGCCCAGGGGGCCCGCGGGCACGCCGATGGCGATGACGGAGAACGCGCCGTCCCGTCCGACGACGGCGTTGGGCACACGCTGCGGCGACCGCAACCGGCCACCGAGGAGTCGGATCTCGACGATCGCCAGCGGGCTCACCACCTGGGGACCGGCGACCGCGAGCAGCGCGTCCACGGCCGACGCCGGGAAACCCTCGAGCAGGCACCCTCGTTCGGCGCTCGGCATCGGCCCGGGCGGGTCCATGTGCACGGCATCGAGTGCGGCGGTCGGCAGGACGTCGATGTTCTCCAGCAGGATGGGTCCGGCGGATCGCATCGGCGCCAGCAGAGCCGCCGCGGTGGCGGGATCCCCGGTGTGCGTGTAGCGCACGTGGACGGCGAGCTGACCCTGTAGGGGCGGGGGCAGATTGGGGTCCGGCGGGAGGCGGAGGATGGCCACCGACGTCCCGGCCTCCTCGGGGAGGGAAGGGGCCCATTCGCGCCATGCGTGCAGGACGTCGCCCGCTGCCGAGCCGGCGAAGAAGATCCCGCCGCCGTAGACCGTGGGCAGATCGAACAGCTCGAACTCGAGTGCGGTGACGATGCCGAAGCCGTCGCGGCCGCCCAGCAGCGCCCAGAACAGGTCCGAGCCCGCGGATGCGTCGACCGTGCGGACGATTCCGTCGGCGGTCACGAGCTCGATCGACCGGACATGGTCGGCGGCGTACCCGAACTGCCGGCCGAGCGGACTCAGGCCGCCACCGAGGGTGTACCCGACGACGCCCACCGATGACGACGAACCGACGAGCCCGGTGAGACCGTGCGGCGCGGTCGCGGCGGCCACATCGCGCCACCGCACACCGGCGCCGACACGTGCGGTCCTGGTGACCGGGTCGACGCTGATCTCGGTCATCCGCGACGTGGTGACCACGACGGTGCCCCGCCCCTCGATGGGGGAACCGTGCCCGGTGGCTCGCGCACTGACGCGCAATCCGTTGGAGCGCGCGTACCGCACGGCGGCGGCGACATCGGCGGCGTTCGTCGCCCCGACGACCACGTCGGCAGCCGGGATCGCCGCGAGATTGAACCCGGACAGTTCGCCGGTATAGCCCTCGTCGGCTGGGATCAGGACGGGGCCGGCGACCGCGGTGAGCAGGGCGTCGAAGTCGGTGGAGTCGAGGGGCTCGGAGGTGATGGACACGATGATTCCTTCGGGGTCGGGACCTGCGGGTGAACAGCGGTGCATGGGATGTGGTGCGCCGGAGTCGGCTGCTCCATGCGACTCAGAGTGGCTGAGTCCCTTTTGTTCCCGCCATCCCTCGAACGCGGGAAATGCGCGCGCCAGACTTCTGGGGCGGTGTGGTCCCAGAAGTCTGGGGGTCGACGCGGTCGGCGGATACCGGCCGCCGCTGGTTGGGTCGGCGTTTGACCCGCCGCTGGTTGAGCCGGTGTTCTGTTCGACCCGCCGCTGGTTGAGCCGGCGTTCGACCCCCCGCTGTTTTGTCGCCGCCCGACCACCCGCTGTTTGTCAGCGCCCGACCCCCGCTGGTTGATCCGGCACCGAGCGAAGCGAGGAGCCGAGTCTCTGAAGACCGACTGGCCGCGGATGCGCCCTGGAGGTGACTCCCCACGAGCTCGAGTGAACACAGAATCACCACTTGTCACCCCGATTCCGAAACGGGTGTGTGACTGAAGTGCATCACTGTTGTCGATCTATGCACAGTCGACGAAATCCACTGCACAGTCAACGATTTGGTGAATCAAAGCTGTGGAAACTCCTCGAAATCGAACGCACGTTCCTGTATCTTGGAGTCATGCCAGAGCTAGCCACTCTCCTCGATCAACTCATCGGGACCAGCCCGCCCGCCGACGACCCCACTGGCAGAGCAACATTCGATGCCTTGAACGTGTTGCGATTGATCCGCAATATCATCGACCACCAGATCGTCACCCACACAGCACAACTCGACGAACTCGGTGTCGCACAGAAGGTCGGCAGCACCACCAAGAAGCTGTTGATCGAGATGGGTCACGCACCCGCCCCGGCCGACCGGATCATGCGAGGCGTCGACGGCTTACCGACGCTGCCCGCTCTGGCTCGTCACGCCGCCGACGGTCGTCTGTCCGCTGAGGTTCTCGATGCGATTGTCCGCGGGATGAATCACATCGAGAAGCGATGCCCAGGTCGACTTTCCGACGACGACAAGGGTTCGTACGAGTTCAAACTCATCGGCCAGGCCCTTTCGGGTTCGACGCCGACAGAGATACGAAAGCACGCCCTCGCGCTCGGCAACACACTCGCGGACGCAGCCGACGCCGGTGTTCCAGCCGCCGACGACTCGTCCCTGAACACGGTCACCGCTCACACCACCGACGCCGGCCGCATCGACATCCGCGCCGACCTCACCCAGACCATCGGCGAGAAATTCCTGGCCATGATCGACGAACGCTCCTGCCCACGACCCGAACCCGACGGCGCCGACGACCGGCGCACCGCCGAACAACGCCGCGCGGATGCGTTCGAGTTGATTCTCGACCAAGCCGCACTGGGCGCCACGATCGACAGCATCGGCAGCCCGCGCACGCAGCTGACGCTGACCATCCCGGCAACGGGCGTGAACCCCGCCGAACTGCCGTGGACCGGATGCGTCAGCCACGCCACCGCAAAACGATTGTCCTGCGACGGATCGCTCACCGAGTTCGTCCTCGACGGCGAAGGCGTTCCGCTGCAGATGGGGCACACCCACCGGTTGTTCCCGACCCACCTACGCAAAGCCGTGATCGTTCGAGACAAATGCTGCGTCAAATGCGGTGCACCACCGTCGCATACGCAAGTCCATCACATCCAGCACTGGGTCGACGGCGGTCCCACCGACCTCGACAACGGCTGCCTGCTCTGCCAACGCTGCCACACCCAGGTCCACCACCACGGCTGGGAGATCGTGATGGGCTTCGACCGGCACCCGTGGCTTGTCCCACCCGCCACCATCGACCCACACCGTCGGCCGTTACCCGCTTACAACCGACGCACCATGCAACTCGACGACGCCGCCTGACCACCGCCGCCAGACAACACTTGGCCAACCACCTACGTCGCGCAGCACCTTCCGCACCCGGCCGCGCCGGGACCGCAGCCGTCCTTTGCCAACTCCATAGTGATGCCCTCTGTACCCCGTTGAGCGATCGGCCCGCACCACCCGCTCCGGGCTACCTCCTTGGCTCAATGCGTCGTCGAGCGCCCTTGGGCGCTGCGACGCGCCGCGGAACGGCTGAAGTGCTCGACCGCGACGGCCAAGGAGCGGACCGACTGCACCGTGGATCGGTGGGGCCGGCATGGCTGGTCACCCAGCTGCCCCGCCGATCACGCGGCCGAGCGTGGTGCCGGTAGGGAACGCCGCGCCATGTCGGCACCGGACCATTGCCCTCGCGATCTCACCGGATAGGACACATGGGTGTTGCGTGAGCGTCACCCAGTGCTGAACGCGCCGCGAGGTCAGTCCGCCAGGGCCCGGTACGTGGCCGTCTCGAAGTCGAGGTATCCGTCGACCGAAGCGGGGTCGAAGAACGGGAAGACCTGCGTCGCCCAGAAGCCGCCGATACGGGTGTGGGGATCGATCCAGAAGTAGAGATTGGCCAGCCCGGCCCACGAGTGGGACCCGGCCGGTCGGCCGGTCGGCGCGTCGGCGTCGTTGACCATGAACGGATACGACCACGATTTCGGCGTGCCGGGGAGGAATTCGACGTCGTGGCTCAACGGAGGGATCACGCCGGGTAACCGCCGAACCGCCAGGTCGCCGATCTGATTGCGCAACGCGACCTCGACGGTGTTCGGCTGCAGGATCTGCTCGCCGCTGTCGGAACGTCCGCCGCGCAACCACATTCGCAGGAACGTCAGATAGTCGGGGACCGTGGACCAGAGGCCCTGTCCGCCCATGTCGATCTCGGGATCGGCGGGCTGTTCCCAACGGTGGTTGGGTACCAGCTCGCCCCGTTTGCGCATGTGCAGGACGGCCCGCCTGTTCCGGGCGTCGTCGGAGAGCGCGAAGCCCGTGTCGGACATGCCGAGTGGTGTGAGGACACGTTCGTCCATCACCTCGCGGAGCCGGCGGCCGGCGACGGCCTCGATGACCTGTCCCGCCCAGTCCACTCCGGAACCGTATTCCCACTGCGTACCGGGATCGAAGAGCAGTGGGGTCCGCAACGATGCGCGGGTCGCCGTGGCAACGGCGGGCACGCCGTGGTCCACAGTCAGTCGACGGTAGGTCTCGTTGAAGAAGTCGTAACCGAAACCGGCCGTGTGCGTGAGCAACTGATGGGTCGTGACATCGGACGCGGCCGGCCGGAGACGCGGCCGGCCGTCGGCGTCGAAGCCCTCGATCACCTGGAGTTCGCCGAGCTCCGGTACGTAGGAGCGCGCCGGTGCGTGCAGGTCGAGGTCCCCGTCCTCGGCGAGCTGCAGCGCGACGGTCGCGGTGACCGCCTTCGTCGCGGAGAACATCGCGAACACCGAGTCGGCGGTCATCGGTCGTGGGTCGTCGAGGGCGCGCACGCCGGCGGCGCCCACAAAGACGGTCTCCTCGTCGGTCGTCACGCCCGCGACCACACCCGGCACCCGTGGATCGCCCTCGGTACGCGCCGCCAGGATCGGGGTCACCTCGTCGGCGAGGCGTTCGGAACGGACTGTGCCCGTGGAGCTCATGTGCTGGTTTCTCCTCATCGAAGTGGGACGTGACCGGCGCCGACGAACGTGCGGAGCCGTTCGATGGCGAGGGTGAGGTCGTCGGTGGATGCGGCGTAGGACAGGCGGACGTATCGGTCCGCGCCCGCGACCCCGAAGTCGTTCCCCGGGGTCATGGCGACGAGGGCTTCGGCGAGCACCCGGTCGCAGAACTCACTCGACGTCAACCCGGTGGAACTGACGTCGAGGTAGACGTAGAACGCGCCGTCGGGGATGACCGGCACCTCGAGACCGATGCCGGCGAGTCCGTCGACGACGAGTTGGCGTCGGCGCGCGAACTCACGGCGGTTGTGTTCGGCGACCGCGAGGGACTCCGGGGTGAAGCAGGCCAGCGCCGCATACTGCGACGGGGTCGGCGGGCATACGTAGAAGTTCTGCGCCAGCCGTTCCAGCACCCCCACGAGCTCGTCGGGGACGATGCACCATCCCAACCGCCACCCCGTCATCCCGAAGTACTTGGAGAAACTGTTGATCACCACCGTCTCCGCGACGCCCGGCGAGTCGGTGGCCAGGACGCTGCGCGGCGGCCGTCCATCCGGGGCGGGGTCGGACAGCCCGAGGTAGATCTCGTCGACGATCGACCATCCGCCACGTGCGGCAGCCAGATCGCACATGGCCACGAGTTCGGCGTAGGGCATCGACGTGCCGGTCGGATTCGAGGGGGTGGCCACGATGACCCCGCGGGTGGCATCCGTCCACGCCTCGTCGACGTCGGCGGTGGTGAGCTGGAACCGGTTGTCGGGGGTGGTCGGCAAGAGCCTGACCTGTGCCCCGAAGGCGTGCGCGAACTGGCGGTTGCACGGATAGGAGGGATCACCGATGAGCACCTCGTCGCCCGGGTCGATCAGCGCCGCGCAGGCCATCAGGAGCGCTGCCGATGCGCCGGCGGTCACCGCAACCCGGGCCGGATCCACCGTCGCCCCGAAGTGGTGGCCGTAGAAGTCCGCGATGGCCTCGCGCAATGCGGGGAGACCGAGGGCGCCGGTGTATGCGAGGGGGTGTCCGGTCGCCTCGCGCGCCGCGGCGAGAACCGCAGGCGGCGGCCCGAAGTCGGGTTCGCCGATGTTCAGCTTCACGACGGGTTGCCCCGCCGCCTCGAGTTCGGCCGCCCGCTTCGCGTACTCCATCGCCTGGAACGGTGCGATCCCGTCGGCGCGTCGGGAGATCCTCATGGGTCACATTGTGCTCGGCGCGGAAATCGTCGTCCGACCCGCACCTCCCGGCGATCGTGGACCCCGCCGGGCAGGATGTGGAGGTGCCCATTCCCGAATTCATCCGCGATCTGCGAAGCCAGGTCGGTCACCGCGAACTCTGGCTGTCCGGCGTCAGCGTCGTCGTCCTCGACGACTCCGGGCGGGTGCTGCTCACCCGGCGCGTCGACAACGGGCAGTGGGCCGTCGTGTCCGGCGTCCTCGAACCGGGGGAGGAGCCGGCGCGGGCCGCCTTGCGCGAGGTGCGGGAGGAGACCGCGGTCACCGCCGAGATCGTGCGGCTGACCAGCATCGACGTCACCCCGCTGATCACCTACCCGAACGGCGACCAGACCCGCTACCTCGACGTCTGCTTCCTCGCGCGGTACGTCGACGGCGATCCGCGGGCGGCCGACGACGAGAACTCCGACGTCGCGTGGTTCGCGCCCGACGCACTGCCCTCCGACCTGACCGACACGTCCGTGCTGCGCATCGAGAAGGCGCTCAGCGGCAACGCCGAGGCATGGTTCGAACGGTAGCGGGTCCGACGGTGGGGGCTCCCTCAGGGAAGTCCCTGAAGTTCGCCCCAGAAGTGCCCTCGACCATCGCTTTTCGGCGTCGACGGGCGCAGACTGGGCGCATGAGCACATCGACGAACACCACCGGCATGACATTCTGGAAAGTCCTGGGCGTCATCGCGGTCGCGCTGATCGCGCTGGCCGTCCTCGGCCCGCTACTCGAGGGACTCTTCTGGATCGCCCTCATCGCACTCGCCCTCTACGGCGGTTACATGTTGTTCCGTTCGAACAAGAAGAGCACCCCGCCGACCACCTACTGACCCCGGCCCGCCGGCCCTATCCGCCGAACAGCAGGTACAAACCGAGGAACGTGTAGAAGACCATCGTCACCATCATGGTGAGCTGCCCGGTCAGCTGATGCTTGCGGGGTAGCAGCCGCAGTGACGCATCGTGTGCCGCGGCGACACCCAGCAGGTGCCCGCCGAGGACGAACGCGACCTTGAGGGTCACGGTGACGGTCGGATGATCCGACATCACATAGACCGGGTGGGCATCGCTGAGCCACAACACATTCCAGCCCCGCCCCAGCGGATCGCCCAGCGCGAGGACGGTCTCCTGGCCCTGCTCGACCAGCGACTGCAGGTAGTGGGCGAGGATGTAACCGATCACGATCGGGACGAGCGAGTGCGCCATCAGGCCCGGCAGGCGGCGCCGGAGATCTGGTTGCACACCACCGACGGCGCGCGCGGCCGTCCAGAACGTCACCGCGACGACGCCGATGAAGACCAGCAGGCCTGCGGTCGAGTAGAGGGTGGCGATCACCTGGCTGTCGCCGGCGCCGTCGGCGACGAGGTCCTGCCACAGTGGGATCGCCGAGAAACTGTCGAATGCGGTGGAGCCGAGCAGGATCGCGAGAACGGTGACAGTCCCCGGGAGCACCGGCAGCGTGGTCAGCGAGTTCATCGGACTCCGTACGATCACGCGCCCCTCGCGGTCCCGGGCGAACGGGGACAGGCGTGATGCGACCGTGCTGTACACCGCGAACGGATCCGCGCGCTCGGTCCAGCGCAACCCGAAGACGACGCCACCGGCGAGGGTGATCACGAGGTAGCAGATCAGCCAGATCCGTACCGACGCCACCGAACCGGGGTCGGGGGAGGCCAGTTCCAGCCAGACGAAGGCGACGAGGCCCAGCGCGGCGGGCCACCACCCCAGCCGTCGCGGATAGTCCGTCAGACCGACGACCCGCGGGCCGGCGATGCCCTGCGCCAGGCGCAGGACGGTCCGGACCGGCGACAGCAGCCGCCACACCGGGCCGAGGAGCGCGGACAGCACGGTCATCCCGACCCAGAGCAGCACGTAGAACGCGCCGGGCAGGGGGTTCTCGTCGGTCTCGGGACCGAAGGCGGCGACGACGAGCCACGCGGTGAGCACCACGGCGAGTCCGCTGATCACACCGCGGACCCAGTGGTTGTCCACGGTTCTCGTCACCCACCTCGGGAGCTCCCGGCCGGCGTCGGGACGTCCGTACCGCGGCGTGCGCCAGGCGAAGGCGATGATCGCGAACGAGATCGTCAACGCCCAGGCACAGCCGATCAACACCGCGGTCAGCGGTACAGGCAGGTACTCCGAACCTCCCAGTCCGTGGGCGAGCAGAGTGTCAGTCGGCCTCGCGGGCGGGGTCATCGGCCTCGTTCCGGGTCGGGGTAGCGGTGGGATCTGGGCGGGTGGGGTGCTCGGCGCCGGTGCCCTCGGTGCCACCCTCGGTCTGGTCCTCGTCGTCCCCGCGCCGACGGTCGAGGACCGCGATCGTGACGATGACGCCCACCAGCAGGAACGCGGGGATCACGGCCGGCAGGGCCAGCACGAGCGGATGCGTCGCGAGGTGGTGGACGGCGGGAGCCGCCGTGGAACCGATCACGGCTGCGGCTGGAGCTCTGGCTCCCGTGCGCCCGAGGTCGCCTCGCGGGCGTTCACCCGGCCGGCCCCCCACGAGAGTGCGGCGATGAGCAGCAGTGAGCACACGAGCACCACCAGGGACGCGGCACCGAACAGCCACGACGGGTAGTCGAAGGTGCGCTCACGCTGCAGGATCGAGATCTCCGCGACGAACGGCTTCGTCGATGTCTGCTGCGCCGGTTCGCCTTCCGCGCCGATCGCGGGATCCGCCGGGAGGTACACCGGTACACCGGCCATGGTGGTCCCGTCCTGCACCCGCAGGATGGTCTTCCACGATCCCGACACCGGCATCGGTTCGGTGGACCGGAATCGGTTGGGGCCCACTCGCTCGAGGCGGTCGATGACGATGCCGCGGTCGTTGTCGATCCCGCCCTGCCAGGACATCAGCGTCACCCATTCGGGGTCGCCGCTGAGTGCGTCGGACGGGTTGAGGAAGACCTCGGCGGTGACGTTCTGCTCGGCGGCCGCGTTGGGGCCCGCGGGGGTCAGGACGATGCGTGCGGTGGTGTCGGCGGGCACCGAGACCCGCAGTCCGTTGGCGACGGCGCCGCCGATCACCAGGACCGAGAGCACGACGGCGGTGACACTGATCCAGCGTCGGGGGAGTCGTTCGCCGACGCTGACGAGGCCGAGCAAGCCGCCGCACACACCGGCGACGACACCCACCGGGATGGCCATGGCCAGCGCCTCGCCCCACATTCCGGTGACCCACGGGAACGGATAGGCCGCGGCGATCCACCACGACTCGATCCAGAGTCCGAGCGTCGCGACGCCCAGACCGGCCACCGCGCCGAAGAGCACCCGGCGTTTGAGGAGGGGGGTCAGCGCGAGCAGTTCGATGACCACGGCCGCGCCCAGGTAGAGCGGGAACACGTTGATCGGTGCGCCCAGGGCCGGCCCGACGACGACGGCGACGACACCACGCAACAGAATCGCGAACACCGCCGCGACGAGGGCCGCGCCCGGCCCCAGGCTGATCCGTGCGGCCACGAGGGCGAATGCGCCGGCACCGGCGATCATCATGGGTTGCAGAACGAGGCGGAACTGCTCGACACCGAAGTCGTACTCGATCTGGAACACCGACATGCCGATGACCAGCCCGCCGAAAGCCAGGCAGCGGACGAGCCACTGACTCCGCCCGTCCTGCGGGGCGTCGGGACCCATGGCGGCCCGCCCCTCGCGGTCCAGGATCACCACTGCGATGAGCGACAGACCCGCGCCGCCGATGAGCATCAGGTGCGTCGGACCCCACAGCGTGACGTCCTGACCGAAGATGCGGTGCCACACGTCGTCGAGCGGGAACCCCAGCAACGCGTAGAAACCGCAGCCGGCCAACAGGATTCCACCGACCGGTGCGTACCAGTGGCGCGTGATCCGGATCGCCGAGCGGCCGGGTTTGTCGAACGGCAGGAACACCGACAGCATGCCGGAGATGAACAGCAGGAACAGGCCCACGAGGATGAAGTAGTGCGCGGGGTTCGCGAGCGGTCCCTCGTCGCGGCCGTCGCCGATGTGCAGGCTCACGTCCCAGAGGAAGCCGAACAGGGCGCAGATGATCGTGCTGGTGAACAGGAAGATCGGCAGGGCTGCCCACGGCGGGCGGTTCACGCGGCGCGCGGCCCACTCGGACAGCGTGGTCAGCCAGGTGATCTTGCGCGTCCGGTGCAGATATCCGATCCAGAGCAGACCGACCGACACGACGGCAGCTACCGCGGACATCAGGAAGACCTGGTCGAGCGCCGCCCCGCCACCTTCGGCGGCGAGATGCAAAGGCGTGACATCGGATGTTGGCATGGTCGAAGTATGCACAACCGCACCCGTGTCCCGGAAGTACATTGCCCAAACCGGTCATCACCCGCGCGGTACGACCCCGTCCGCCCCGTGTCGCGGCGTATCGAGGTCACGGTGATCTCGACGGTCTATCCCCTGTGACGAATGCACGGATTCGGACGGCGTCCGCACCTGTCCGCGATTCATCGGTCCGCGGTCGATACACAGTCGTTCCGGCGCACCGCGCATTTCGGTGACACGCCTCGCCGGTGTGACCGCATGCGGGCGGTCACACCGGATAGGTCATCCGACGGGGAGGCAGGACGACGTCGTGCAGATCTCCGCGGGCAACTGGATCTCGGGGAGCCCGGGGATGTTCGGCAACCCCGGGATGGCCGGCAGGCCGGGGGCGGCCGGGGCGTCGGGTTTCGGCGCCGGGGGTGTTGCCGCCCCGCCCGGCACGGTCACCCGGATCGGCTCGGCGACCGTCGGGGTCGCACCCGTCAGCGGCGGGTTGGTGCCCCAGAACTCCTCGGCGGCCCCGGTGCCCGGGGGCAGGGTGATGTTGGTGCAACCCCAGTAGATGTCATACGCGCCGTCCGGGATCGTCGTCGTCCCGGTGGGGGCGGGCGGTGTGCCTTGAGAAATTCTCAGCGGCAACGACTTCGACGATCCGGCAGTGATGAGCGCGCCCAGTTCCTCGGGGGTCTGGTATCCGAAGACGACGTTGGTCGGGGCTCCGCCGGCCGGGACCCCGACGATCTCGCAGCCGATGCGTTTGGCGGCGTTGTTCGTGACCGTCAGCGTGACGGTGTTGCCGGACACGGACGCCGTTGCGGTGACATCGGTGGGCGCGGCCTGGGCGGCGGGCGTGTGGGCCGCGCCGAAGGCCGCCGCGGCGCACACCGCCAGGCCGGCGGTGACCATGCGGACTCGGATGCTCATGCGTTGTCCTTTCACGTGGGATTCTGCGCGTCGGTATTCGTGAGATATCCTATTTCACCGGGTTTGCGACAATGTTTGTCTTGTCGTTTCTTTTCCGGTCGGGACAGGCCGATATCGCATTCTCCGAAATTGCTGATCAATGCTCTCGCTGCTCATTGTTGCAGATTCGGAAAAATCCCGCAGAATGCGCTCGCGCCGACCGCCGGATCTCGACTGAATTGGGCCGGGTCGACCGAGGTGGGCCGGTCGGGTCGACATCCGAGGGCGGGGCCGGGGTTCGACGGTCCGCTGTTCGGATCGCAACACCCGGTGGCGTCGGCATCGGCTCGGTAATCTGACTCGCGACGCACGACGACCGAGCAGACCGGGGACACCATGCCGACGGTGATCGCGACCATCAGCCTCAAGGGCGGGGTCGGGAAAACCACGCTCACCGGAGGTCTCGCCGACTTCCTCGCCGGTGTCTTCGGCAAGAAGGTCTTGCTCGTCGACCTGGACGCGCAGACGAATCTGACGACCATGATGATCGGCCAGGAGCGATGGCTCGCGTGCAACGCGCGGCGGCAGACGGTCGCGACTCTGTTCGCCGACGTACTCGACGGCACGCGGAACTTCGATCTCGAGAGCAGTGTGCAGCGCGACGTCTCGACCGTGAGCGGACTGACCGGCATCGACCTGCTGCCGTCTTCGCTGGACCTCATCGAACTGGCCGAGGAGCTGAGCGCTCACCGGGTCGCGGCCGACGACCACCTGGCGGCCGTCGAGGTCCTGGGGAATGCCCTGGAGCCGGTCGCCGGGAGATACGACTACATCCTCATCGACTGCCCGCCCAACGTCGGACCGTTCAGTCTGAACGGGCTGGCGATGGCCGGCGGTTACCTGATCCCGACGATCCCCGACGTGCTGTCCACCTATGCGATTCCGCACATCCAGCGGCAGGTCGCCGGTTTCGGTGCCGAATTGGGGCGCGACATCGTCGAGTTGGGGGTCGTGATCACCAAGTACCGTGTCGGGTCAACCCTCCACCAGGACACGGTGCGGCGGCTCCGGCGGGACCCCACGATCCAGAACGTCCTACCCGCCTACGTGCACGAGGCCAACGCGATCGGTGCGGCCGCCGAGTTCGCCTCCTGGCCCAGCGTGCATGCGAAGTACGGCTACCACGGGCACTACGAGCAGTTCCGCGACCTCACTCGTGCGGTCATGGTCGAGGCCGACGCCAAACTCTCCGCGACCTCCAGGAGTTCCCGCGCCCATTCGATCAACTGACGCCGAACCGCAGTTCAGGCGTCTAAATTCATCTCAGCCGCCGACCGGTGGCACCTCGTCGACTCCTCAGGAGACCTCCCATCATGCGCAAAGTGCACATCATTCCGGTTCTCGGCGCCGCGGCACTGGCCGCCGCCCTCACCGCATGCGGTTCCGACGACTCGGCCTCGGGTGGCACCGACGCGGAGGCCACCGTGACCGTCGACGGCAAGGAACTGGAACTGGCGGACAAGACGGTCGGCTGCACCGACGCCGCGGGCAAGGTGACCATCGGGATCGGCTCGGGTGGGGGCTCGGGTATCGGCGTCGTCCTGACCTCGGGTGACTCGCCCGAGGTCGAGTCGGTGGGTCTGGGCTCCCTCGACGGTGTGACGCTCGGCTACCAGAAGGGTGCGGGCGGGGGCAGTGCCGACGTCACCAAGGACGGCGACACCTACACGGTGAAGGGTGAGGCGTCGGGTATCGACCTCGCCAATCCGACCCAACAGGTCACCAAGTCCTACGAGATCAAGGTGACCTGTCCCTGATCGGCTCCCGTCCTTGGTCTCGGTACGGTCACCGGCCCGGTCTCGATGTGTACACATTTTGTCGGGAGGCTGTTTGAACCGCGGTCGGCCTGGGTACGTTCCGCTTTGTAGCGTTTCGAGGGATCTTCGCGATCCCAAACGTCTCGCACAACGGATCAACGACGACCTCAGGAGGAAGACATGCTGGGAATTGGCATCATCGCGTGGATCATCATCGGCGGACTGGCCGGCTGGATCGCCAGCAAGATCATGAAGACCGATGCGCAGCAGGGGATCATCCTCAACATCGTGGTGGGTGTCATCGGCGGCCTCCTCGGCGGCTGGTTGCTGACCCTGTTCGGGGTCGACGTCGAGGGCGGTGGCTGGATCTTCAGCTTCATCACCTGTCTGGCCGGTGCATGCATCCTGCTGTTCCTCGTCAAGCTGGTGACCGGGCGCGGCCGTACCCGCGTCTGAGGTCTCTCGGACCTGCACAGCTCGACTCCGCCCCGGCGCCGCTTCGGCTCCGGGGCGGAGTCGTGTCCGTGGGAGATGGGCCGGCCCTGCGCATGTGCGTACGTTGGAGTGGGTACGAGGACAGGCGACGGCACCAGTGAGCAACCGAAAGTGAGCATCCCAGTGACTCGAGTGGCGATCATCGGCGGACACGGCAAGATCGCACTGCGACTGGCCCGGATACTGACGGCCCGCGGTGACGAGGTGACCTCGATCATCCGCAACCCCGAACACGCCGAGGACGTCGCGGACACCGGCGCCGTGCCCGTGGTCGCCGACGTCGAGACGCTCGACACCACCGGCATCGCGACCGCGATCTCCGGTCACGACGCCGTGGTGTGGACGGCGGGCGCCGGCGGCGGGGATCCGGCACGGACGTACGCCGTCGATCGGGATGCCGCGATCCGGTCCATGGACGCCGCCGTGCGCGCGGGGGTTCGCCGGTACGTGATGGTGTCCTACTTCGGTGCCGGACCCGATCACGGTGTGCCCGAGGACAACTCATTTCACGCCTACGCCGAGGCGAAGGCGGCCGCGGATACGTACCTGAAGTCCACGGAACTCGACTGGACGATCCTCGGGCCCAGCAAGCTGACCGACGAGGACGGCAGCGGCAGCATCACGCTCGGCGGCGACCGGGTCGAGGGTGACGAGGTCAGCCGCGACAATGTCGCCCAGGTCGCGGCGGCCGTCCTCGGCCATCCCGCGTCGGTGCACGAGGTGATCGAGTTCAACGACGGCGGCACCCCGATCCTCGATGCGTTCCCCCGATCCTGAGGACTCCGATTCTCGTCGGGTCGATCCCGGCCCGACCCCTCCGGCGGGCATCGACGACGCTCTGACCGCCCTTCGGCAGATCGTCGGCGAGACGAATGTCCTGACCGACCCCGACGCGATGGCGGGCTTCCTGACCGATTGGACCGGCCGGTACCGCGGTGCGGCCGACGCCGTGGTCCGTCCCCGCACCACCGACGAGGTCTCGCGCGTGGTCGCCGAATGCGCCCGCTCGGGCGTGCGGATCTGCGTGCAGGGCGGCAACACCGGGCTCGTCGGCGGCTCGGTCCCGCCGGCGCGTGACGGGTCGACGAATGCCCTGATCGTGCTGTCGACGGTGCGCATGACCGACATCGGCGACGTCGACACCGTCGGCCGTTGCGTCGGCGCCCAGGCGGGTGCCACCGTCGGAGCCATCGACGACCGGGCGGGGAGGTCCGGTCTGGCGTTCGGCATCGACCTCGCCTCCCGGGCGAGCGCCACAGCGGGCGGGGTCGTCTCGACCAATGCCGGTGGGACGCGGATGATCCGACGGGGCAATGCGAGATCGCAGATCCTGGGGATCGAGGCGGTCCTCGCCGACGGCAGCGTCCTGCGCCGATGGACCTCGCTGGTCAAGGACAACGTCGGATACGACCTCCCGTCTCTCCTCGCCGGGAGCGAAGGAACCCTGGCGGTGATCACCCGCGTCCTGTTCACGCTCGTCGCACCGCCGGCGGTCGCCACGGTCGCGGTCGCGGCGGTCGAACGAGTCGAGAACGCCGTGGAGCTACTCGGCGCGGCATCGTCGGCGGGACTGACCGTCGAGGCAGCCGAACTGATGACCGAAGCCGGTGTCGCGCTGGTGGCAGACCACGGCCATCGGCGACCGACCACGGCGCCGGGGCCGTTCTATGTCCTCGTGGAGCTGTCGGGGACCGGTGACATCGAATCGGCGACAACCGAACTCCTCGGCGCGACCGACGGGGTCATCGACGCCGTGCTCGAACCGGCGCCCGCCCGCGCACTCTGGGCCGGTCGCGAAGGCCACACCGAGGCCATCGCCCGCTCCAGTTCGACGCCGGTCGTCAAACTGGACATCTCGGTGCCCATCCGAGCCCTGCCGGAGGCGTTCGCGGAACTGTCCAGGGTCGGCGTGGATGACCGTTTTCCCTGCCGGCCGATCCTGTTCGGACACATCGGCGACGGCAACATCCACGTCAACCTGCTCGATGTCCCGCCGGAACACGCGACGGAGGTGACCGAGTCCGTGTTCGGGATCGTGACCGCCAACGGTGGCAGTATCAGTGCTGAGCACGGCATCGGGCGCGCGAAGGTGGCGTGGACCCACCTCGGCCGCGACGCCACCGATCTCGCGACCATGCGCACGATCAAGGCGGCACTCGACCCGCGGGGGTTGCTGAATCCGGGGGTGCTGTTCGGGTGAGCACCGCGCCTCTGGAAGGAAGCGGACGGTGCGCACGGCGAGCGTGCCGAAATGCTGCGATCATGCACGGGTGGCTGATGTGAACCTCGATCGGTTGACCGCACTGGCGCACCGCTACGGCGTCGCCACCGACTACGTCGGCTGGGGCGAGAAGCGCCACGACGTCGACCCCGAGACCTTGGTCGCGGTTCTTCGCGCGCTCGAGGTGCCCGCCGGGTCGCCCGAGGAGGTCGAGGAGTCGATCCGCGAGATCGACGAACAGCCATGGCGCGAGTTCGTGCCGGCGGTGACGGTCGTGACCGAGGGCTCCGATGCCAGGTTCGCCGTCCATGTCCCGCACGGGCATCTGGTGAAGGTGTGGATCGTCAGCGAGACCGGCGACGATGTCGCGGCGCCACAACTCGATGTCTGGGTCGAACCGCGGGAGGTCGACGGCGTGCTCGTCGGCCGCGCGACGTTCGCCGTGCCCGATGACCTGCCGGCCGGTTATCACCAGATCAAAGCGCTCGACCTCGACGACTCGTCGGCGTCGAGTGGGCCGCTGATCGTGACACCCCGCCGCCTGCACACCGCGGACCGGTTGGTCGGCCGGAAACGGTGGGGACTCGCCGCGCAGCTGTACTCGATCCGGTCGGCGGACTCATGGGGCGTGGGCGACTTCGCCGATCTCGCCGGGATCTGCGAGGTGGCCGCGAGCGCCTACGGCGCCGACTTCGTCCAGGTCAACCCGCTGCATGCCGCACAGCCGCAGGCGCCGATCGAGGCGTCGCCGTATCTGCCGGTGACGCGGCGCTTCGTCAACCCGCTCTACCTCCGGATCACCGACATCCCCGAACTCGACGGGCTGTCGAAGTCACAGCGGAAGTGGGTCAAGGCGCTGGGCCGCGGCTTCCTCGCCGAGAACACCGCGACCGACAAGATCCGGCGCAACAAGGCCTTCCGCGCCAAGATGGAGGTCCTCGAACTGATCTACGGCGTCCCGCGGACCCCGGCCCGCGCCGGCGCCTACCGCGACTTCCGGCGTCGGGAGGGCAAGGGTCTCAAGCGTTTCGCGACGTGGTGCGCACTCGCCGAGCGTTATGACGCCGACGACCCGCGCTGGCACGGCAAGTTCCTCGACCGCGCGTACCTGAAGAAGAAGCGCCGGAAACTGGCTCGGCGCATCGACTTCTACATGTGGCTGCAGTGGCTCTGCGACGAGCAACTCGCCACGGCCGCGCACACGGCGCGCTCCGCGGGCATGGGGATCGGCGTGATGGCCGATCTCGCGGTGGGTGTCGCCCGGCACAGCGCCGACGCGTGGGCGCTCGGGAACGTGCTCGCCTCGGGGGCGACGGTGGGGGCGCCGCCCGACGGCTTCAACCAGCAGGGGCAGAACTGGGATCAGCCGCCGTGGCATCCGCGACGGCTCGCCGCGGCCGGCTACGAGCCGTACCGCGACATGATCCGTACCGTTCTGCGGCACGCGGGAGGTGTGCGCGTCGACCACATCCTCGGACTGTTCCGGCTCTGGTGGATTCCCGACGGCAGCAGCCCCGCGCAGGGGACCTACGTGCACTACGACAGCGAGGCGCTGATCGGCATCCTGGCGCTCGAGGCGCAACGCGCCGACGCCGTGGTCGTCGGTGAGGACCTCGGGGTCTTCGAACCGTCGGTGCAGGATTCGCTTCGCGACCGGGGAATCCTCGGCACGTCGATCCTGTGGTTCGAGCAGGGACCCGACGCGGCGATCCCACCCGAGGACTACCGCGAGCTGTGTCTGACCTCGGTGACCACGCACGACCTGCCCCCGACCGTCGGATATCTGGCGGGTGACCACATCACGCTGCGCTCGCGGCTCGGTCTGCTCGCCTCCGGTGAGGACGCCGAACGGGAGCGTGATGCGCGTGAGCGTGACGCCGTGCTCGAACTGGCCTACGAGCGTGGCCTGCTGTCCCGGGACACGCCGCTGACGGATCCGAAGGTCGTCGACGCGCTGTATGCGGTGATCGCTCACACCCCGTCGGTGCTGCTGAGCGTTGCCCTCGTGGATGCGGTGGGGGAGCGGCGGATTCAGAACCAGCCGGGTACCGACAGCACCCAGTATCCGAACTGGTGTGTCCCGCTGGCCAATTCGGAGGGCGAGGTCGTGCTCGTCGAGGACCTCGTCAGCAGCGTGCGTTTCCGCCGCCTCGTGTCGGTGCTCAACGAGTCGGGCGTGCCAGGTTCCTGACCGAGACGATGGTCAGAACGAGTGCGATGAGGGCCAGCACGGCGACCCCGATGTTGAAGGCGATCCCGGCGGGCCGCAGGCCCCAGTGCTGCGCGGTGATCCCCTGGCCGACGATGGGGATCGAGATCGCGACGTAGGCGACGACGAAGTAGGTCGAGGTCACCTCGGCCTTTCGGCCCGCCGGGGTCGCCGCGACCACCGACGCCAGTCCCTTGCTGAACGACATACCCTGACCTACACCGCAGATCACCGCTCCGCCGAGCAACGCCGGGGTCGATGCGGCGACGAGCCCGAGGATCGACAGGCCTGTCCCGAGGATGAGGATGGCGCAGCCGGCGATCAGGGCCGGTTCGGTGGGCATCCGGCGCACGACGATCTGGGTGACCGCCGAGGACGCGAACAGTACGAACACCAGGAAACCGGTGAACGCGTGGTCGTCGATGCCGAGGATGTTCGTGACGAAGGACGGCATCACGCCGGTGAAGGTGCCCATCACCGCGAACCCGGCGAAGGCGGCGATCGACGCGCGGACGAAGACGCCGCGGATGTCAGCCGGGACCGAGAGTCGCTGCACGCTCAGCCGCGCGCCCGGCGTGACGTCGACCGTCTCGGGCAGCCGCCAGATGCCGATGAAGACCAGGATCAATAGCGCCAGATCGAGCACGAACGGGGTGTGCAGCGGGGACGGGGCGTACTCGGCGAGGAGTCCGGCGATCAGCGGCCCGAGCCCCAAGCCGCCGATGTTGGCCGCGGTCGCCACGGCCGGAGCGCGTCCCCGCCACGACGCGGGGGCCAGTTCGATGACCGCGGTGGTGGCGGCGCCGGCGTAGATGCCCGCGGACAGACCGGACAGCACCCGGCCCAGCAGCAACTGCCAGACAGGCCCGGCGGTCAGGAAGACGACGGCGCTGATCGCCGAGAGGATCGCGCCGGCGATGAGCATCTTGCGTCGGCCGATGACGTCGGACCAGCGTCCGAATCCGATCAGCGCGGCGATGACGCCGGCCGCATAGACGGCGAAGATCACGGTCGTGGTGGTGACGCCGAAGCCGAGTTCCTCGCCGTAGATCGCGTAGAGCGGTGTGGGCAGCGTGGTGCCCAGCATGATCACCGCGAAGGCGTAGACGGCTGCGGCGAAGGATGCACCGGTCGGGGCGGGGGAGGCGGGAGTACTCGCACGGTCAGACATGGCAGCTGACACGCTACCGCCGCGGCCCGACGGGTCCGGCTCTGGTCCGGTGCTGTGTGCTGAGTTACAGTAACTGTTGGTAACAGTTAAGTTCGCCGAACAGCTAGTGGGGGTGTCGGATGCAACCAGAACTCGACGTCGTGATCGTGGGTGCCGGCTTCGGCGGAATGGGCGCCGCGATCGAACTCAAGCGCCAGGGCTTGGACAACATCGCGATCCTCGAGCGCGAAGACGATCTGGGCGGAACGTGGCACGTGAACCACTACCCCGGACTGGCCGTCGACATCGCCTCGGTCACCTACTCCTATTCGTTCGAGCCCAACCCGTACTGGTCCCGGCTGTTCGCGCCCGGCGCCGAGCTCAAGCGCTACGCCCATCACGTCGCGGACAAATATGACCTGAAGCGGCACATGGAGTTCGGCACGCTCGTCGAGGCCGCGTCGTGGGATCCCGACGATCAGTTGTGGCGCGTCCGCACCGGTGACGGGAGCGAGCGCACCGCCCGCTACCTGGTGACCGCGACGGGATTCCTGTCGCAGCCACACGTCCCGGAGTTCCCCGGGATCAAGAACTTCACGGGCACCATCCTGCACACCGCTGCCTGGAAGGACGGCTTCGACTTCACGGGCAAGAAGGTCGCCGTGATCGGGACCGGTGCCACCGCCGTGCAACTCATTCCGGAGATCGCCGCCCGCGCCGACTCCCTGACCGTCTTCCAGCGCACCGCGATCTGGGTGGTCCCCAAGATCGACTTCGCGATCCCGGCGGTCGTGCAACAGCTGTTCCGACGGATTCCCCTCACGCAACGGGCTGCGCGACTGGTGAATTCGTCGCTGCTGGAGCTGCTGATGGTGTTCGGCGTCCTGCACTTCAAGCAGGTCAAGCCGGGCAACCGGTTGGCCGCCCGACTGGCCAAGGCGCACCTTCGCTCGCAGATCGACGACCCGGAACTGCGCCGCGAGCTCACGCCGGACTACGACTTCGGATGCAAGCGCCCGACCTTCTCCAACACCTACTTCGCCAGCTTCGCCAAGCCGAATGTGACGCTGGAGACCAGCGGCATCGCCCGCCTCGAGGCCGATGCGATCCTCGCGGCCGACGGCACGCGCACCGAGATCGACACCCTCGTCCTCGCCACCGGGTTCAACCTCTGGGACGTGAACTTCCCGGCCTTCGACATCGTCGGCCGCGATGGTCGCAACCTCGGGAAGTTCTGGCGCGAGAACCGGTTCCAGGCCTATGAGGGTGTGACGGTCCCCAAGTTCCCGAATCTTCTGTCCCTCAACAGTCCGTACTCCTACAGCGGGTTGTCGTACTTCACGACCATCGAGGGGCAGATGAAACACATCGCGCGCCTCTTCGGCGAACTCCGCCGCCGCGGCCAACACACCTTCGAGGTCACCGAGGCGGCCAACGATGCCTTCCTCGACGAGGTGACCGACCGGCTGCAGTCCTCGGTCTTCTACAACGGGGACTGTTCGACCTCGCGCAGCTACTACTTCAACCAACACGGCGAGGCGACGCTCCTGCGCCCGGCCTCCACGTTGCGCACCCTGCGCGAGATGAACTCGTTCCCGTTGCGCGACTACGAGTTCAGCTGAACTCCGTCGGGCCGCAGACACCGAGGAGCGAGCCGGCGAGTGTCACAACGGGTTCAGCAGCTCCGGCCCGTTGTTGGCGACGCGGTTCACCAGCGGGGCGACCTCGCGGATCGCGATGGCGTCGACCAGCGATTCGGCCGGCGGGGCGAACAGGTCGTCGGGTGCCCGGCCATCCGGATCGAGCCAGGCATCCCAGTTGTCGTACGGCATGATCAGTGGCATCCGGTCGTGGACGTCGCGCAGCTCGCCGACCGCGTCGGTCGTGAGGATGGAGCAGCTGAGCAGCGGGGCCTGGTCGGGTGCGTCGGGACCGGTCCTGGGATGCCACACCGACCACAGGCCCGCCATGAAGAGGCGGGTTCCGTCCTGTGGGGACATGTAGAACGGGATCTTCGTCGGCTTGCCCTTGCTGTCGGCAGGCCCCTTCTTCCACTCGTACCAGCCGTCCATCGGCACGAGGCAGCGCCGCGACTTGACCGACGACCGGAACGAACTCTTCTCCGCGGCGCTCTCGGCGCGCGCGTTGAACAGCAGCGGCCCTTTCCCGACCTCTTTGGCCCACGGCGGCACCAGGCCCCAGCGCATCGCGCGGATGCGCAGCAACGGATCGTCGTCGGGGTTGTCGGGCGAGTGTCGCTTGACGACGGTCATCACGGTCGTCGTGGGCGCGACGTTGTAGTTCACACCAGGGGACCGGGGCGCCGCATCGAGATCGGCGGCGTCCTCACCCTCCGGCTCGGGTACCTCGTTGACCGCATCGATCTCCGCTGCCAGCTTCGCCGGGTCGGTGGTCACCGCATAGCGTCCGCACATGATGTCCATGCTGCCCTAATGGTGCGCCGCCCGTTCCGACAGCCGACGACTAACCGGCGGCGATGTCGGCGACCACGGCCTCGGTGATCGACACCAGATCGGCCGGGGCCAGTTCGATCTCGAGCCCGCGCTTACCCGCGCTGCACAGCACCTTGTCGAACCCGGTGGCCGAGGAGTCGATCACGGTCGGCAACAGGGTTCGCTGGCCGACCGGGGACACGCCGCCGAGGACATAACCGGTGGTCCGGGTGACGGCCTTGGCGTCGGCCATCGTCGCCTTGGACGCACCGAGCGCGGCCGCCGCCGATTTCAGCGACAGCTTGTCGGGCACCGGGACCACCGCGACCGCGAGACCGGACCGGTCGCCGCCGGAGAGTTCGATGACCAGGGTCTTGAAGATCTGCTCGGCCCGCACGCCGAGGGCCTCGGCGAGTGCGGCGACGGCCTCCGCGCCGTAGGCCTCGGAACGAGGATCGTGCGCGTACCGGTGCACGGAGTGGGCGATGCGAGCGCGTTCGAGTGCGGCGATCGCCGGAGTGGAAGCCATCGTCGGTCACCTCCTGGTGGGGTACTGGGTCGTGGTGGGGACTCGACACGCCGTGGCCGTGGACTGCGTGCCGCGACCAGGACGACGACCCGGGAACAAACCGCCGGTCGTGCTCTGTTGGGACTGTTCGGACAACGGACGTACGCACACGGACACGAAGGAGGTCGGGAGGCAGATGAGTACAGCGGCCGTGATGGAACTCCCGCAGCACGCCGAACCGAGGTCGCTCTCGGTGGGGGACGGGTCGGTAAGCTTGATCGACAACATCTCCGTGATGCCTCCCATCGAAGGGATCGTAGTGTCCGACACAGAAGCATCCGACACAGAGTCGTCCGACACCGGCCGGACCGGGACCGCCAAGGCGCCCCGCCGGGCCGATCCGAACGAGTCGCCGGAGCAGCTGACCGAGCGGTTCGAGCGCGACGCGCTGCCGCTGCTCGACCAGATGTACGGTGCCGCACTGCGGATGACCCGCAATCCCGCCGACGCCGAAGACCTGGTCCAGGAGACCTACATCAAGGCGTTCACCGCTTTCGCCTCGTTCCGGGAGGGCACCAACCTCAAGGCCTGGCTCTACCGGATCCTCACCAACACCTACATCAACGGCTACCGCAAGAAGCAGCGTCAGCCCGCGCAGTACCCGACCGACGAGATCACCGACTGGCAGATCGCCGCGACCGCCGAGCACACCTCGCAGGGGTTGCGGTCGGCGGAGATCGAGGCGCTCGACGCCCTTCCCGACGACGAGATCAAGGCCGCGCTGCAGGAATTGCCGGAGGACTTCCGGATGGCCGTGTACTACGCCGATGTGGAAGGCCTGCCGTACAAGGAGATCGCCGAGATCATGGACACCCCGATCGGTACCGTCATGTCCCGACTGCATCGCGGACGCCGCCAGCTGCGTGAGCTGCTGGCCGACGTGGCGCGTGAGCGCGGGTTCAACCGTTCCGCACGCGTGACGGATGCGGAGGTGGCCCGATGAGCGACGTCGATCCGGAGCTGACCCAGCTCGACTGCTCCGCCGTCATCGCCGACGTCTGGCTCCTGCTCGACAACGAGTGCGACCAGAACGCGCGCGAACGCCTCCAGGGGCATCTCGACTCCTGCCCGTCCTGCCTGGCGCATTACGGCATCGAGCAGCAGCTCAAGGCGCTCGTCAACCGCAAGTGCGGTGGCGATCAGGCCCCGCAGGGGCTGCGCGACCGTCTGCGCATCGAGATCCGCAAGACCGTCATCGTGCACGAGGTCACCGAATCCGAACGCTGACGCGACGAGAACAGGAAAAAGCCCGGGCGGCCTGATGGCCGTGCCCGGGCTTTTTCGTGTGGTCGTTCGCCGATACCGCGATGAGCGGTGATCAGGCGTTGGGGCGCTTGCCGTGGTTGGCAGCGTTCTTCTTACGAGCACGCTTCTTGCGTCCGCGCTTTCCCATGACGCATCTCCTTCATTGCGGGGCGGGCGCCGCCGAAGGCGGGTCCACCGTGTACTGGTTCGCACCGTGTGCTGAGACAACCCTGACATCGGCCGGGGAGGACATCCCGGCTGATCGGGACATCACAGTGTCTCAGGGATTCTCCCATGCGCCAAAAACACCTCCGCCCACGCCCCCGGCACCGAGGCTTCCGGGCACGGCGTCGTGGGCTAATTTGGGTGCATGGCAGAAGACGTGGTGGCAGAGATCGTCGCGAGTGTCCTCGAGGTGCGCGTCGCTGCGGGCGAGCAGATCGAGGTCGGCGACACGCTGGTCCTCCTCGAGTCGATGAAGATGGAGATCCCCGTGCTGGCCGAGGAGCCGGGCACGCTCGCCGAGGTCAAGGTCGAGGTCGGCGATGTCATCCAGGCCGGCGATGTGATCGCCGTCTTCGAGTAGTGACGCGCCCGCGCCGGCCGCTCGACGCTCCCGTGCCCTGAGATGTCGACCCTCTCCGATCTCCTCGCCGAACACACGACGCTGTCCGACTCCGCCGCGGCCCACCTGCAACGGCTCGTCGCCGAATGGCAGCTTCTCGCCGATCTGTCGTTCGCCGACTTCCTGCTGTCGGTGCGGACGGAGTCCGGGGCGGTGGTCACCGTGGCCCAGTGCCGTCCCAACACCGCCTCCACGGTCTTTCCGACCGACGAGGTCGGTCGGGTCATCGACACCGAGGCGCATCCGCAGGTGCTGCGCGCCTTCACCTCCGACCGCGTCCTCCGCGACGAGGACCCGACCTGGTTCGGCGCGACGGCGATGCGGCAGGAAGCCGTCCCGGTCGGCCACGACGGCGAGGTGATCGCCGTGGCGACCCGGGCGGTCGATCTGACCCACCCGCGTCTGCCGTCGCCGCTCGAACTCGCGTACCAGGACTCTGCCGACGACCTGTGCCAGATGGTCGCCGATGGGACATTCCCGCATGAGGAGGGCAATCCTCGCGGGTTGTCGACACCGCGCGCGGGCGACGGTTTCGTGCGTCTGGACGGGCAGGGGATGGTCACCTACACCAGCCCGAATGCGTTGTCGGCCTTCCACCGGATGGGGTGGACCGCCGAACTCAATCACACGCACCTGTCCGACGTGGTCAAACAACTCATCACCGAGCCGTTCGAAGCCGACGACGTGGCGCTGATGCTCGACATCGCGGCCGGCGTGACCGAGATCCCCACCGGCCCCTACCGGGACATCGGGATGCGGGTGGAGGCCGACGCCCGGCGTGCCACGGCCCTGATCCGCGCGGTACCGCTCCGTCCGCGGGGGGACATCACCGGCACCGTGGTCCTGATCCGCGACGTCACCGAGGTCAAGAGGCGTGATCGCGCGCTGATCAGCAAGGACGCCACCATTCGGGAGATCCACCACCGGGTGAAGAACAATCTGCAGTCGGTGTCGGCGCTGCTGCGGCTCCAGGCGCGGCGCACGTCCAACTCCGACGCCCGGGAGGCCCTCAACGAGGCGGTCCGCCGGGTGGCCTCCATCGCGCTCGTCCACGAGCTGTTGTCGGGCAGTGTCGATGAGGAGGTCGACCTCGACGAGGTCGTCGATCGGCTCGTGCCGATCCTGGTCGATGTCGCGTCGGGGGAGGCGAGGGTGGCTGTGCGCCATCGGGATCGGCTGGGTGTGCTGACCGCCGAACTCGCGATGCCGCTGGTGATGGTCCTCACCGAACTCATCCAGAATGCGATCGAACACGGCTTCGACGGGGCGCCGCACGACGACGCCGAGATCGTGGTCGTCGCCGAGCGGGATGTGCGTGGATTGCGAATAGCGGTCCGTGACAACGGTTCCGGATTGCCCGAACAGTTCGACCTGTCGACCTCGGATCACCTCGGCCTGCAGATCGTGAAGACCCTGGTGTCCATCGAACTCGGAGGCGAGCTCGATGTCCGCGCCAATCCGGGCGGCGCGGGAACCGAAGTGGGTGTGTACATTCCACTGCGGTCTTGAGGCACCGGCCGCGAACCCGGTTGGCCGGCAGGGGCTTCGGCCGGACGTGACGAGCGCGAGCACGAAAAAACCCGGCCGGGGCCGGGTTTCTTCGAATCCGGAACAGTGCCGGCCGATGAGGCCTAGACGCTGCTCCGGGTACGCGTACGTGCGGTACGGCGCTTGAGGGCGCGTCGCTCGTCCTCGCTCATGCCGCCCCAGACGCCGGCGTCCTGGCCGGACTCGAGAGCCCACGAGAGGCAGTCGGCGGTGACGGGGCACCGTGCGCAGACGAGCTTCGCGTCGGCGACCTGTGCGATGGCCGGGCCGCTGGTCCCCACGGGGAAGAACAGTTCCGGATCCTCGTCGCGACAGATGGCCTTGTGACGCCAGTCCATTCCTCTACTCCTTCGGGCGCGTTTGCACCACTCGATCGTCGTGCTGGTGATTGTTGGCTGTAACTCTCAGTTCACGCGGCGCACCAAATGTTTCCGCGTTGTTGCTTGTGAATACTTTCACGAATCGAGCCGAAGTCAATGGGTTTGCTTTAACACGTGGGCAACATCACTCGCCCGCCTAGCACTTCGGCAACGGGCCCCTGGAGGGGGGTCCGAGCCGTTTGTCTCACGGCCGTGTAGTAGCCTACCCGTCTCGTGGCGCTGCGTCGACGACTTTCTGCTGGTCGCGACCCCGAGGCCGCCGAAATCGCTCGTGACGTGGCCGGACGCGCGAGGGTATTCTTCACCACATGCGCCGACGATGTTGATCCACACCGCCTGAGCGGACCCACCGCAGGCTGACCGCCGCGGCAGTGGGTGCCGCCCTCTTCGAAGACCTCATCCCGCTCTATCCGCTCTACGCCGTTCTCTTCGCCGACCCCGGGGTTCCGGGCGCCGGCCTCGGGTCCGCCGAGATCTCGGCGCTGTTCGTGATCTGGTCGGCGTCGTCGGTGATCGTCGAGGTCCCCACCGGTGTGCTGGCCGACCGCCTGTCCCGGCGGAAGCTGCTCATCGTCGGTCCGCTCGTCACCGCGTCGGGTTTCGCTCTGTGGACGGTGGCGCCGTCGTTTCTGTCCTTCGCCACCGGATTCGTCCTGTGGGCCCTCGGCGGTTCATTGCGGTCCGGTACCACGCAGGCATTGGTCTTCGACGAGCTCGCCCTTCTCGGCCGCTCGCGGGATTACGCACGCCTGTCCGGACGCATGCGTGCGGCTGCGGCGCTCGGGGTCGTCGGTGGCACCGCCCTGGCCGCGCCGCTGTTCTCGTGGGGCGGTTATGACGCGGTCGGCGTCGCCAGCGTCGTCGCCTGCCTCGTGTGTTCGCTGATGTCGGCGATGCTGTCCGAGACGCGCGCCGGGCGGGACGGTACCGCTGTGGACGACGCCGGCCGGAGCGTGCCCGTCGAGGACGGGACGGAGCCGGATCCGGCCGATGCCGCCCGAACGGACCCGGACACGGACTCGGGGCCGGGCTGGCTCGCGATCGTCCGCAGCGGCCGGCGGTCGCTGCGGACTCAGCCGGTGGCGCGCCGGATGTTGCTGCTGGGTGTGGTTCTGACCTGGGTCGCGGCGCTCGATGAGTATCTCCCACTGCTGATCGGGTCGTTCGTGGCCGATGCCGCGGGTGTCACAGGGGACGGGTCTCCCACAAGCGATCCGGTCGCGGTCGCGCTGCTGATGATCGTGGTGTCGATCGGCGACATCGCCGGCGCGCTCGCCGCGGGCCGGTTCCGGTCGGTCGCCGCGATCGGACCCGCCGTGGGCCTCGGTGCCGTCGTGCTCATCGGAGCGGCGCTGTGGGGACATCCGGCGGCGGCGTTGGGCGTCGCCGCCGCGTTCGGGGTCCTGGGGTGGGCGCGGGTCGTCGCCGACGCCGAACTGCAGGACCGGCTGAGTTCGACGTCGCGCGCCACCGTCACCTCGCTGGCCGGAATGGGTGAGGAGCTGGTCGCGATCCTGGCCTATGCCGGCTGGGCGGCGGGGTCGGCGTGGCTCGGGCCTGCCGGGTTGTTCGCCGTCGCCGCGCTGCCCTACGTCGTGGTCTCGGCGTTGCTGATCGGGGGTGCGATGACGGTCAGGGCCTCGCGGCGATGACGAAACCGTATGTCGCGGAACGCCCCGATGTAGTCGCCGTCCATCTGTACGTCGATCGGCGCCTCGGCGTGGAAGCTCACCTCGTCGACGTCGTCGTCCCGAAAGAGGTGACGCGCCTTGGGATCTGCCTGGGACAGGAGCCTGGTCGCCAACGGGAGGTTGCGGAGCACGCCGGTGGAGGTCGCCACGAACACGCCGAGGCCGGTGTGGAAGCCGGTGTCGGGGTTGGTGCGGATCTCTCGCGGTCCGAGGTAGGTCCAGGGGCTGGTGTTCGAGACGAAACCGAAACGGGCGCCGACGATCCGCTCGCGCCCGGGGATCTCGACGTCGAAGGTGGCCGACGACCCGGACTGTTTCAGGAAGCTGCTGATCGTGGTCCACAGGTAGCGGGCCGGCGTCGCGGCCTTGCCCGCGTGACGCTTGTCCTCCATCGCGTGGATGACCACCGCGTCCATACCCATGCCCGTGTTGAACAGGAACCACCGGTCGTCGGTGTGGCCGAGCCCGATCCGCCGGCTCTGCCCGGCGTCGAGCAGCGAGATGATCTGCTGCGTCGCGAGCAGGGGGTCGGGGTCGATCCCCAGCGTGCGGGCGAAGACGTTGGCGCTGCCGCCGGGAATCACGGCCAATGCCGGACGGCCACGATCGGGGTCGCTGCTCGACGGCGGGTCGAGGAGTCCGTTGGCGGCCTCGTTCACCGATCCGTCGCCGCCGTGCACGATCACGGTGTCGAAGTTCTCGGCGGCAGCGCGTGCGGCGAGTTCGAACGCGTGTCCGCGGTGCGTGGTCAACTCGACGTCGAGGTGAAAGTGCGCGCTCAGGGTGTGCGCCAGCGCGTCGCGGCCAGCGGGACTGGTCGCGGTGGCGAACGGATTGACGATGAGCATGACGCGCACGACACCCGAGGATATGGGGTGGGCCCCGCTCCCGCGTAATCGCGCCCCGTGGGCACACCCGCGGCGGCGCGCGTCAACGCACCAAATATCCTGGGGCGGTGAGCACCGAGAACGGCCGTCCGGAGTCCGACACCGATCCGTCGGTGCCCCCGCGCCAGATCAAGATCGCCGGCGCGGTGACCACGGTCCAGGGGCTGGTCGGGGTTGTGGTCGCGGTGATCCTGGTGGTCCGGGGTCTGGCCGGGCACGAGGAGACGACGATCAGCGGCTACGGCACCGCGGCCTGGTTCGGCATCATCGGCGGAGGCGTACTCGTCGGCGGACTCGCCCTGCTCGCCGGTCGACGCTGGGGTCGCTCGATCGCCATGGTGGCCCAGATCCTGCTGTTGCCGGTGGCGTATTACCTGTTCACGAGCGGATGGCCGGTGTTCGGGGTGCCGCTCGCCCTCGCCGCCCTGGCGGCCCTCGTGATGCTGTTCAGCCCGGCGTCGATTCGCTGGCTCGCCGACGATCTCGAACCCGACCGCTGACCGCCGGGCCGACGGACACCTCTCCCGGGAGGCGGGCCCGGCGAGCCGCACGCCTCGCCGGCGCGCTCCGGGCAGCCGACCCGTGCTCTCATCCGACGATCCCGGGGCGGGCGGTCGTACAGTAGGGCGCATGACGCGCATCCTCGCGATTGCCAACCAGAAGGGTGGGGTCGCCAAGACCACCACGGTGGAGTCTCTCGGGGCCGCCCTCGCCGACCTCGACGTCTCGGTGCTCGTCGTCGACCTCGACCCCCAGGGCTGTCTCACCTTCTCGCTCGGGCACGATCCCGACCAGCTCAGCTCCTCGGTCCACGACGTGCTGCTCGGTGACGAGGAGATCGCCGATGTCCTGCTCGACACCGAGGACAAGGTCACCCTGCTCCCGGCGACCATCGATCTCGCCGGCGCCGAGGCGTTGTTGCTGATGCGGCCGGGTCGGGAGTACGCGCTCAAGCGGGCGCTCGCCGAGGTGAGCGAGGACTTCGACGTCGTCATCGTCGACTGCCCGCCGTCGCTCGGCGTGCTCACCCTGAACGGTCTGACCGCGGCCGACGAGGTCATCGTGCCGCTGCAGTGCGAGACGCTCGCCCATCGCGGCGTCGGGCAGCTGTTGCGCACCGTGCGGGAGGTCCAGCAGATCACCAACCCGAATCTGACGATGCTGGGTGCGGTGGCCACCCTCTTCGATGCCCGCACCACGCACAGTCGCGACGTGCTCGCCGACGTCTCCGATCGTTACGATCTGCCGGTCCTCGACCCGCCTATCCCGCGCACCGTGCGTTTCGCGGAGGCTTCGGCATCCGGAACGTCCGTCATGCGGGGCCGAAAGAACAAGGGCGCCACGGCATATCGCACGCTTGCCGAGAATCTGTGGAAGCACTGGGAGGCCGGCGAGAAGGTCGGCACCTTCGAGGTCTGAGGTCGAAGTCCGACGTCGGGACTCCGAGGTAGGCAGTTCGGGTCGCCGGTCAGCCCGGGCCGAAAGCCTCCACGCGTGGTCCGTGCTGTTCGATCACGACGTCGCCGAGCACACGCAGGCTCACCACCGGCGCGGCCGGTTGCGTCCGTGCCAGCGGGATCGACCGGATCTCCCGTCCGGTCGCCACGTCGCGGACGCTGATCCCCGTCGCGCTCGGCAGCAGGAGCCGGCCCGCCATCACCTGGCCGGGTCCGAGCGTGCCCGGGACCTGGTAGATCGGGTTGAGCGTCTGCGCGTTCAGGACGACTGTGGCCTTGCCGGTCCAGTAGGTGACGACCCCGTCGGAGGAGATCGGGACACTCCCTGCCGGGGGAGTGGCGTCGCCGGCGACGGTGTTGGTCCCGGCCGCGACGCCGTCGGTGTCGAAGCGCCGGATCGCCGGTCCGCTCTCCGCGCCGATCGTCGGGGGTTCGGCCGGCGCGGCCCCACCGTCATAGACGGCGATTCCCGAGGACGACATCGCGATCACCACCGGCGGCGGTCCGCTCACGTCCCCGGTGATGAGGCTCGAGCCGTACTGTTCGACGTTCTCGTCGCTCCCGAGCACCGCCCTGAGGACCGTGAGCCGGTACCCGGGGTCGTCGGTGCAGCGTTCCACGACGGCCACTCGATCGCCGGACACGGTCGAGGAGAACAACTCGCAGTCGGCGCGGTCTGGCGCATCCTCCGGGCGGACCGGGGCCTCGACCCGTCCGTACTCGATGCCGCGGACGAGATTGGAACCCCAGGTCTCCATCCGGCGGGGGCCCTGCGCGACGACGTATCCCGAATCGGTCGCGAGCCGGATCTCGGAATCGGCGTCGCTGGTGCGGGCGCCCCGACGACTGCCGGTGCCCGCGTCCAGCGCGGTCACCTCCGAGCATCCGCGGCTGTTCCGGTACACCGCCAGCGCCAGGTCCGAGCTCGCGGTCCAGGCGGTGCCGACGGTGCACAGATCGAGATCGCGGCTGTACGACCAGAGTTCGCGTCCGGTGGCCGGGTCGTGCCCGACCACCCGTCCGCCGTTGCCGGTGACGACGACCGCGGTACCGATGGCCGGGGCAGCGGTGGCGTCGGAGTCGGCCTGCCAGCGGGCGACGAAGCGCTCCGGCACGGACTGCGCCGGTTGGACGGCAGTGGGTTCGCCCTGGGCCTGCACGCTGGTCGTGTGCCGGACCGGGCTGAGCGCCCAGGCGGTCACACACAGGGCCGCGACGACGACGACGATGGCCGCGGTGACCGCGAGATCGATCGGGCGGCGCCGCTCGGGCCTGACTCGTGCCACGCGGGTCAGGTCAGTCGGCGACGGCCGCTGACGACTCGGCGCTCGCTTCGCTGCCGGATGACGCGGTCTGGTCGCCGGCGGGCGTGCGGTTGGCGCCCCCGCGGCGACGACGGCGGCGGCGCGGCTTCGAGGTGCCGTCACCGGCCGAGGTGCCGTCACCGGCCGGGGTGCCGGCGTCGGCGGGCGCCGCGTCGGCCGAACCGGCGGACTCGGTCGAGGTGGACTCGGTACCGGATGCCACCGATGTCGAGTCGCCGTCGGTCTGTCCGCCCCGGGTGCGCCGGCGGGTGCGGGTCGAGCGCTTGCGCGGCTCCCGATCCTCGCGTGTCGTCCGCTTCTCGTCCGGATCGCGAGCAGGCTTGGGCGCGGCGATGCGACCCGTCTTCGACTCCGGAATCGACATGTCCTCGCGCAGGTTCTCCGACGTCGAGTAGGTCTCCGGCGGGTCCGGGATGCCGAGGTTCAGGGCCTTGTCGATGAGCTCCCAGCGATGCAGTTCGTCCCAGTCGACGAGGGTCACCGCGATTCCCGTACGGCCGGCGCGACCGGTGCGGCCGATGCGGTGCACGTAGGTCTTGTCGTCCTCGGGGCACTGGTAGTTGATGACGTGGGTGACGTCGTCGATGTCGATGCCGCGGGCGGCCACGTCGGTCGCGACCAGCACGTCGATGGTGCCGTCGCGGAATCGGCCGAGAGCCTTCTCGCGGGCGACCTGGCCGAGGTCACCGTGAACGGCGCCGACCTTGAAACCGCGCTCGGCGAGGTCGTCGGCGACCTTCTGCGCGGTGCGCTTGGTGCGGGTGAAAATCATCGTCGCGCCGCGGCCGTCGGCCTGCAGGATGCGGGCGACGAGTTCGGCCTTGTCCAGCGCGTGGGCACGATAGGCGTACTGCTTGGTGCGGTCGTGGACCGCGGAGTCGTTCGCGTTCTCGGCCCGGATGTGGGTCGGCCGGTTCAGGAAGGTTCGGGCCAGGGTGACGATGGGTCCGGGCATGGTCGCCGAGAACAGCATCGTCTGGCGAGGTGTCGGCAGCGCGGACATGATCCGCTCGATGTCGGGCAGGAAGCCGAGGTCGAGCATCTCGTCGGCCTCGTCGAGGACCAGGATCGACACCTTGCCGAGGACGAGGTGGCCCTGCTGGGCGAGGTCGAGGAGCCGGCCCGGGGTGCCGACCACGACGTCGACGCCGGACTGCAGCTCGGCGATCTGGGACTCGTAGGGACGGCCACCATAGATCGAGGTGACCTTCAGCGGACGCTTCTTCCCATCGGCGAGCGTGACCTCGAGCGACGGCGCCGCGACCTGCAGGTCACCGGTCACCTGCACGCACAGCTCGCGCGTGGGCACGATGATCAAGGCGCGGGGGGTGTTGTCCAGCGGGCGGACCCCGGACTCCTCGGCATGGGCGAGGCGATGCAACAGCGGGATGCCGAAGCCGAAGGTCTTGCCCATGCCGGTGCGGGCCTGACCGATGAGATCGTGGCCGTCGAGCGCGAGCGGCAGGGTGAGTTCCTGGATCGCGAAGGTGTGGGTCTTGCCGTCTGCGGCGAGGGCCGAGACGATACGCTCGTCGACGCCGAGTTCGGCGAAGGTGGGCGCGGTGTGGGTGTCGTCGACGATGGTCGTCTGCACGGCGGAATCGCTCATGTGCTGGTGTGTGCCTTTCTGGGCCGGTCTGCGCGCGATGTGTTTCGGTGCGCGCACGAAGATGGCTCGAAAGTGCACGCGCATATGTCGTAGTGGCACCGGGGATGTGACCGGGTATCGCGAGGAACTCGCAGTTCCCGCGAGCGACGCCGTCGTCACATCCACACGCTCGCGCCGGCGAGCACGCGCTCCTCGCGCAGCTCAGCGGGCAAGCGACGGGGGGTCCCGTCGGAGTGCACCGCCGTCGAGTGTACTTGGTGCCCGCCGGCGGCCCGCTACCATCACCTCATGGCGCCTGCACCCGACCCCTCCGAGTCGATCCCGTCACCTGCGACGTCCACCTCGGTGGCGTCGGCCGAGAAGCGGGATTCGGCGATCGGGAAGCTGTTCGCCGTCCTCCTGGCCGGCGAGTTCGCCGCCTTCCACCGGCTGATCGAGGAATCGGCGATGGCCCCGGACGTGCCCAGCCGGATCGCGATCGCCCGGATGGCGGCCTCCGAGGTCGGTCACTTCGACCGCCTCGCCGAGCGGGTGGAGGCGATGACCGGGCTGGGGGCCGCGGAGGCCGTCGAGCGTTACCGCTCGGTGTTCGACCAATACCACCGGGCGACCACGCCGAAGACCTGGTACGAAGCGCTGGTCAAGGCATATGTCGGTGACGGACTCGCGGCCGACTTCTACGCGGAACTCTCCGACATGCTGCCCCCTGACTCGCAGGCCGTGATGGCCGAGGTCATGTCGGAGACCGCCAACTCGCAGTTCGCGCGGGATCAGGTCCGGGCAGCGGTCGAAGCCGACCCGTCGATCAAATCGGCGCTCGTCCTGTGGGGCCGCCGATTGCTCGGCGAGGCCATCACACACGCACAGTGGGTCCTCGCCGCCGAAGAAGAGGTCACCGATCTGCTGTTCGCCGGAGCCAGCTCGCTGACGGGTGTCGCGGGATTCTTCGACGTCGTCGCGGGCAAACACGCCGACCGGATGGCCGACCTCGGACTCGACTGAGCCGCACCTGACCTCCCCGATCGCCGCGGTCGTGTTTCGCTCTCAGCGGAGTGCCTGTCCCGCCGTACCCCGGCTGCACTAGCCTTGTGCGGCAAGCGTTGTTAGACACCGAGGAGGGCGGCACATGGCCGTGGAAGTGAAGATCGGCATCACCGACAGCCCGCGGGAGCTGACCATCGCGTCGACCCTGACCAGCGACAAGGCCTTCGCCGAGGTCGAGGCGGCACTGGGCGGCAAGCAGCAACTGCTGTCCCTCGTGGACGACAAGGGCGCCCGCTACCTCATCCCGGTCACCAAGATCGCCTATGTCGAGGTGGGAGCATCGGAGAACCGCCGCGTCGGGTTCGGTTCCTGACGGGGCCGGAACCGGCCGCGTAGACCGACGAGAAGGGGCCTGGACGCCAGATGGCGTGCAGGCCCCTTCTCGTGTGGTCGAGTGGATTCAGGCGGTGCCGGTCACCTTCGGCCCGCTCGCTTCGCTCCCGGCGCCGGTCACATTCGGCCCGCTCGCTTCGCTCCCGGCGCCGGTCACCTCATGGTTGGCGGCCTCGGGATCGACGACGGTCGCCTGCATGTCGGCCGCGGCAGTCTGGCGCGGGAAGTGGGACAACCCGCCCCACAGGAGCGCGACCGTGGTGTCGACGGCGGTCTGCTTGTCGACCGGTCGCTTGGCCTCCAGCCAGTAGCGGGCGTTGACCTGACTGGCGCCGACGAGACCCGACGCGAGCATGCGCGAACGGTAGGGGTCGAGACCGGAGTCGTGCATCACCAGTCCGTACACCGCGTCGACACACGCCTCGGTGGCACCCTCCACCCGCCGGATGACAGCGGGGTCCGAGGCGTCGGAGGAGAAGATCAGCCGGTAGCCCGAGTTGTCCTGGTCGATGAAATCGAAGAACGCCTGGACCGCCGCACGCACGCGCCGGCGGTTGTCGGTCGTCGTCCGCAGGGCGGTGTTGACGTCGCTGACCAGCTTCTCGGCGTGTGAATCGACGACCGCGATGTACAGGTCGAGCTTGGATGGGAAGTGTTGGTACAGAACGGGTTTGCTCACTCCCGCGTGCACGGCGATCTCATCCATGCCGGCGGCGTGGTAGCCGCGTTCGACGAAGATCTCACTGGCCGCGTCGAGCAACTGCATACGTCGTGCGCTGCGCGGCAGGCGGGTGCTGCGTCCAGGCACGGCGGATGCGTTGGTTGCGGTCGACATGCCCAAGAGAGTACTCGGGGGAGCTTCTTGCGCAGTATCGGTGGTCTGCTGTGAGAAAGTTGACCGGTGAGCCGCACTGAGGACGGTGGCCCCGAGCCCGAACGCGGCCGGGTGCGTGCCAAGGACGTCGGCCCGAGATCGTCGGGACGCCCCAGACCGGACCAGCCGCTTCGAGCGCGCTGGGATCCGACCGACGACAGTGGACGTCCCCGCGTCGACCGCGATGCGCAGCCCGAATACAAGAAGCAGTCGGCGCTGGGCCGGTTCGTCTCGACCTACGGCTGGCGCGCATACGCCATCCCGGTGCTCTCGATCCTGACGATTGCGCTCATCGTCGTCACCGTCCGGGACGGCCGTACCGACGCGCTCGAGCCCGCCGCGGCCGCCAGCCCCGACTCCGCGGCCCGCAACACCGACATCAGCAAGGAGACCCGGCCGATCGGTGCGCCCACCGGCGACATCCAGGCGGCCGCGCTGCCGGCCGGGACGCTGCCCCAGGGTGGCCCGTTCACCGAGCGGGCGCGCAAGACCTTCCGGGTGCTGCGCGGCGGCGGTCCGCCCGTCGGTACCGGCGGTCAGGTGTACACCTACACGGTGGAGGTCGAGAACGGTCTCAACCCGCAGGACTACGGCGGCGATCCGACCTTCGCGAAGATGGTCGACACCACGCTGGCCAACCCGCGCAGCTGGATCGGCGACGGCCGGGTGTCCTTCCGTCGGGTCGACCGCGGCGAGCCCGACCTGCGCGTCACCCTCACCTCCACCGGCACCACCCGCGAGCTGTGCGGCTATCAGATCCGGCTGGAGACCTCGTGCTACTACCCGCCGCAGGCGCGGGTGACGCTGAACGAGGCCCGCTGGGTACGCGGTGCCCTGTCGTATCAGGGCGACGACGTCGCCTACCGCCAGTACCTCGTCAACCACGAGGTCGGGCACGGCATCGGCTACGAATCCCACGAGGCGTGTCGCGAGGACGGCGCGCTCGCGCCGATCATGATGCAGCAGTCCTTCGGCGTCGCGAACTCCGAGATCATGGCCCTCGACCCGCAGATGAAGGCCAACCGCGCCTTCGTGTGCCGGCCCAACCCGTGGCCGTTCCCCACCCGCTGACCCGGGAATGCGGCTGCGAGCCCAGCCGTTGAGTCGGGAGTCCGTAGTCAGCCTGAACAATGGAGGCGTTCGTGTCGTCGCAAGGGTCGCCCACTGGGTCGCTGCCGCCGCTGGTGGAGCCGGCCGCGGAGCTGAGCAACGAAGAGGTGGCCCGCTACAGCCGTCACCTGATCATCCCCGATGTGGGAATGGACGGTCAGAAGCGCCTGAAGAACGCCAAGGTGCTGGTGATCGGCGCCGGCGGCCTGGGTTCGCCGACGCTGCTGTACCTCGCCGCGGCGGGTGTCGGCACGATCGGCATCGTCGAGTTCGACATCGTCGACGAGTCGAACCTGCAGCGCCAGGTCATCCACGGCCAGTCCGACATCGGCCGGCCCAAGGCCGAGAGCGCGCGGGACTCCATCCTGGAGATCAACCCGTTCGTCACCGTCAATCTGCACGACCAGCGACTCGAGCCCGAGGGCGCGATCGAACTCTTCTCGCAGTACGACCTCATCCTCGACGGCACCGACAACTTCGCGACCCGGTATCTGGTGAACGACGCCGCGGTGCTCGCGCACAAGCCCTACGTGTGGGGTTCGATCTACCGATTCGAGGGTCAGGCGTCGGTCTTCTGGGAGGACGCCCCCGACGGTCGCGGGCTCAACTACCGAGATCTCTACCCGCAGGCGCCGCCGCCCGGGATGGTGCCGTCGTGCGCCGAGGGCGGCGTCCTCGGCATCCTGTGTGCCTCGATCGGCTCGATCATGGGCACCGAGGCCATCAAGCTGATCTGCGGGATCGGCGAACCCCTTCTCGGCCGTCTCATGGTGTACGACGCGCTGGACATGACCTACCGGACCATCAAGATCCGCAAGGACCCGGAGGGCGAACGCGTCGCCGGTCTCATCGACTACGACGACTTCTGCGGTGTCGTCTCCTCCGAGGCGTCCGATGCCGCGGCGGGATCGACCCTCACCGCCGTCGAGCTGAAGTCGAAGATCGACGCCGGGGAGAAGCTGGCCATCATCGACGTCCGGGAGCCGGTCGAGTGGGACATCGTCCGCATCGACGGTGCCACGCTGGTGCCCAAGGGCGACATCCTCTCCGGTGAAGGGCTCGCCAAGGTCCCACACGACCGCCCCACGGTCCTGTACTGCAAGACCGGTATCCGTTCCGCGGAGGCGCTCGCCGCGCTCAAACGGGCCGGTTTCGCCGACGCGACGCACCTTCAGGGCGGCGTGACCGCGTGGGCCAATCAGGTCGACAAGACGCTTCCGGTCTACTGATCTCGGTCATCGATCCGGGCTGCGCGCGCGATGACTGCCGCGTGCCTTCCGTGACCGGACAACCGCGCTCGGTAATCTGGCCAACGTGAACACCGTCGAGCCGCCCGAACATGTGTTGAACACATTCGGGCTCACCGCCCACCCGCCCATCGCGATGGGGGAATCGTGGGTCGGCGGGTGGCGCGTCGGCGAGGTCGTGCTGTCCCTGGTTCCCGACCACGCGCGTGCCGCGTGGTCGGCGTCGGTACGGGAGTCACTGTTCGTCGAGGGCATGCGCATCGCGCGTCCCTTCCGTGCCACCGACGGTCGGTACGTGGTCTCGGGGTGGCGTGCGGACACCTACATCGCCGGAACGCCCGAACCCAGGCACGACGAAGTGGTCCTGGTCGCCGACCGCCTCCACGAGGCGACCGCCTCGCTCGAACGGCCCCGGTTCCTGCTGCAGCCGCCGGCTCCGCCGCACACCGATGTCGATGTCTTCACCGCCGCCGACCGCGCCGCGTGGGAGGAGGTGCCGTTGCGCTCGGCCCGTGCCGCGGGGATGGCCGAGCCGACCGCACCGGACGGCGTGCAGAGCGTCGACATGCTGAAAACCCTTGCGAAACTTCGCAAGCCGGTCGATCTGCCGTCTCAGGTCGTGCACGGTGACCTCTTCGGCACGGTCCTGTTCGCGGGCGCCGCCGCCCCCGGCATCACCGACATCGTCCCGTATTGGCGGCCCGCCCCGTGGGCGGCGGCGGTCGCGGTGGTGGACGCCCTCGCCTGGGGCGGTGCCGACACCGAACTCATCCAGCGCTGGTCCGATCAGCCCGAGTGGCCGCAGATGATGCTGCGGGCGACGATGTTCCGGCTGGCCGTCCACGCCCTGCATCCGCGGTCGACCTCGGGCGCACTGCCCGGGTTGCAGCGAGTCGTCGAGCATGTACGTTTACTCGTATAACCGCAGCTCACAGCCCTGACTGACATCTGACAGGGTTCTCACACCGTCGTTGTGACGGAGTGAGGACAACGTGACCATGCGGTCACCTCGCGGAAAATCCGCGCAACACACCCCCTCCACACTTGGTCTCGAGTCGCACGACACCGGTGTCGGCGTCTTCCACGACAGCCACCACTGCACGCAGCCCTGTGCACGGCAGTGACACCACGTAGACCAGCAACCATCGGAGGCGGAGCCTTGGCATTCGCAGATCTCAGAGCACAACTGACACGGGACCACACGATCACCGACTGGGACCCGGAGGACCGGGTCGCCTGGGACAACGGCAACGCCGCGATCGCCAAACGCAACCTGATCTGGTCGGTCATCTGTGAACACGTCGGATTCTCGATCTGGTCCCTGTTCTCGGTGATGGCCCTGTTCATGGGCCCCGAGTACGGCATCAGCACGGACCAGAAGTTCGTCATCGCCGCCACCGCCACCCTGGTCGGTTCCTGTCTGCGCATCCCCTACACCCAGGCCACCGCCAGGTTCGGCGGGCGCAACTGGGCGATCTTCTCCGCCGTCGTGCTGCTCATCCCGACCGGGCTGACGATGATGCTGATGATGAACCCGGGCGAGTTCGGGTTCGGCTGGTTCCTCGCCGTCGCGGCCATCACCGGTTTCGGTGGCGGCAACTTCGCGTCGTCGATGACCAACATCAACGCGTTCTACCCACAGCGGCTCAAGGGCTGGGCGCTCGGACTCAACGCCGGCGGCGGCAACATCGGCGTGCCGGTCGTCCAGGTCATCGGTCTGCTGGTCATCTGGCTCTTCGCCGACCAGCCGGAGATCGTGTGCGCCATCTATCTCGTCGCCCTGGCCGTCGCCGGCATCGGTGCCGCCGTCTACATGGACAACCTGGACCACCAGACGGCCAGCGGCCGGGCGATGATCGACTGCCTCAAGTACCGCGACACGTGGCTGATCTGCCTGCTCTACATCGGCACGTTCGGCTCCTTCATCGGCTTCGGGTTCGCCTTCGGCCAGGTCCTCAACATCAGTTTCACCGCGGCCGGAGTGGCGAAGCCGGCGCTGGCCGCAGCGCAGATCGTCTGGATCGGCCCGCTGCTGGGCTCGGTCATCCGTCCTTACGGCGGCAAGCTGGCCGATCGCGTCGGCGGTGGCAAGGTGACGCTGTACACCTTCATCGCGATGGTCTTCTCCGCGGCGATCCTCGTCGTCGCCGGCACGATCGCCGACAACAACGGCAAGACGATCACCGGCGCCACGTTGACGGCCTTCATCATCGGCTTCATCCTGCTGTTCCTGCTCTCGGGCCTGGCCAACGGGTCGGTGTACAAGATCATTCCGACCATCTGGGAGCACAAGGCACGGACGCAGAGTGGGCTGAACTCGCTCGGGAAGACGAAGTGGTCGCGGAGCATGTCCGGCGCGCTCATCGGGATCGCCGGTGCGGCCGGGGGTCTCGGGGGCGTGGGCATCAACCTGGTGCTGCGGGCCAGCTACCAGACCAACAAGTCGGCGACGATGGCCTTCTGGGTGTTCATGCTCTTCTACGTCCTGGCGGCGGTCGTGACCTGGTGGTTCTACGCCCGGCGTCCGATCGTCCTCGCGGAGACCACCGATCTGTCGGTGGCCGGCACCCCGGAGGGTGAGGCCCGCTCCGGCGACGACGGCGCACCGACCGGTGTCGCATCCGAGGGCACCGACAAGCAGGCAACCAAGGAAGCGCTGGCCTGATCCTCACGGGTCCGGCGAGGCAAGGGAGTCAAGAGCAGTGAACAGCGAAACCGCAACGCGCACAACCAAGACAGTGGTGGTGGTGGGCCACGGCATGGTCGGTCACCGCTTCGTCCAGGCGCTCCGCGAGCGTGACGCGACCGACCGGTGGCGGATCGAGATCGTCAGCGAGGAGATCGACCCGGCGTACGACCGGGTGGGGTTGTCCTCGTATGTCGGTGCCTGGCTGAGGAACTCACTCGCACTCGAGGGCAACACGTACGTCGGTGACGACCATGTGGTGACGCATCTCGGCGAGACCGTCACCGGCATCGACCGCGAGGCACGACGGGTCGTCACCTCGAGTGGTCGCGAGATCGACTACGACGCCGTGGTTCTCGCCACCGGTTCCTACGCCTTCGTCCCGCCGGTTCCCGGGCACGACAACGACCGGTGCTTCGTCTACCGCACCCTCGACGACCTCGACGACATCCGGGCCGCGGCCGAGGCGGCCGGTCCCGGGGCGACGGGCGTGGTCGTCGGCGGCGGCCTGCTCGGACTCGAGGCCGCCAACGCCCTCAAGCTCATGGGGATGACCCCGCATGTGGTGGAGTTCGCCCCGCGTCTGATGCCGATGCAGGTCGACGACGGCGGTGGCGCGATCCTGAAGAACCTGGTGACCGGTCTCGGACTCGAGGTCCACACCGGGGTCGGTACGTCGGAGATCGCCGACGCCGAGGACGGCGGCCTGCGGGTGACGCTGTCCGACGAGTCGACGATCGACGCATCCCTGGTCGTCTTCTCGGCCGGCGTCCGGCCGCGCGATCAGCTGGCCCGCGACGCGGGGCTCGCGGTCGGCGAGCGCGGCGGCGTGCTCGTCGACGCCGGCTGTGTCACCGACGACGAGAACATCTACGCCATCGGCGAGGTCGCCGCCGTCGACGGCCGCTGCTACGGCCTCGTCGCCCCCGGATACTCGACCGCCGAAGTGGTCGCCGACCGTCTGCTCGGCGGCACGTCGGAGTTCCCCGGTGCCGACCTGTCCACGAAGCTGAAGCTCCTCGGCGTCGACGTCGCCAGCTTCGGCGATGCCTTCGGCGCCACCGAGAACGCGCTCGAGATCACCTACCACGACGCCGTCGCCGGCCGGTACGCCAAGATCGTCGTCAGCGACGACGCGACGACGCTCCTCGGCGGGATCCTGGTCGGTGACGCCTCGGCCTACGCCATGCTCAAGCCGATGGTCGGTCGGGAGATCCCGGGTGATCCGGCCGCGCTCATCGCGCCCGAGGGCGGCGCGGCGGTGGGCATGGACGCGCTGCCCGACGACGCCGAGATCTGCTCGTGCAACGGCGTCTCGAAGGGCACGATCTGTTCGGCGATCGCGGCGGGCGCGTGCGAGGTCGCCGACATCAAGAAGGCGACCTGCGCCGGGACGACGTGCGGCGGCTGCCTGCCGAGCGTCAAGCAGCTGCTCGCCGCGTCGGGTGTCGAACTGAGCAAGTCACTGTGCGATCACTTCACCCAGTCGCGCGCCGAGCTGTTCGAGATCGTCGCTGTCACGGGAATACGGACGTTCTCCGAGCTCATCGAGCGCTACGGCACCGGCCTGGGATGCGAGATCTGCAAGCCGACCGTCGCCTCGATCCTGGCGTCGACCTCCAGCGACCACATCCTCGAGGGCGAGCAGGCCGCCCTGCAGGACACCAACGACCACTTCCTGGCGAACATGCAGAAGAACGGGTCGTACTCCGTGGTGCCGCGGATGCCGGGTGGCGAGGTCACCCCCGAGCAGCTGATCGTGATCGGCGAGATCGCTCGCGACTTCGGGTTGTACACCAAGGTCACCGGCGGGCAGCGCATCGACCTGTTCGGTGCGCGGGTCGATCAGCTGCCGGAGATCTGGCGGCGCCTCGTCGACGCGGGCATGGAGTCGGGCCAGGCGTACGGCAAGAGCCTGCGCACCGTGAAGAGCTGCGTCGGCTCGACGTGGTGCCGGTACGGCGTGCAGGACTCGGTCGGCATGGCGGTGCTGCTGGAGAAGCGGTATCGCGGTCTGCGCTCGCCCCACAAGATCAAGTTCGGGGTGTCGGGATGTGCGCGCGAGTGCGCCGAGGCCCGGGGCAAGGACGTCGGCGTAATCGCCACCGAGCACGGTTGGAACCTCTACGTGGGCGGCAACGGCGGCCAGAGCCCGAAGCATGCGGTGCTGCTCGCCAGCGGAGTGGATGACGAGACCCTCGTCGCCTACATTGATCGGTACCTCATGTTCTACATCCGAACCGCCGATCGACTGCAGCGCACAGCGCCGTGGCTGGAGTCGCTCGACGGTGGCCTCGACCATCTGAAGGACGTCGTCTGCGAGGACAGCCTGGGACTCGCTGCCGAACTCGAGGACGCGATGGCCCGCCACGTCGGCGGGTACCAGGACGAGTGGGCGGCGGTACTCGCCGACGAGGACAAGCTCAAGCGGTTCGTCTCGTTCGTGAACGCACCGGATGTCGTCGATCCGACCATCCGGTTCTCCGAGTACGAACGGAAGGCGCCGGTGCTGCTCGACATGCCGTCGGTCCGACCGAATACGGACGCGTCGAGCCCGGAGGCGTCGAGCACCGAACCGGTGAGAGAAGGAGTGCCCACATGACCATCGCGCCAGGGGAGGCCGACACCATGTCCGCAGAGAGCACGTCCATCGGTACCGCTGTTGGGGCGCGCGAGGGGAGTTGGGTGCGCGCCTGTTCCATCGACGACCTGATCGTCGGTCGCGGGGCGGCCGTGCTCGGTCCCGGCGGCGTCCAGGCCGCTCTGTTCCGCCTGCCCGCCGCCGAGTCGGATCGCGAGGCGGCGCCCGGCCGTTCCCGGTTGTACGCCATCGGCAACATCGATCCCTTCGGCCGGGCCGCGGTTCTGTCGCGGGGCCTCACCGGCGATCGCGGGGGAGAGCCCACCGTCGCCTCGCCGCTGGGCAAGCAGGTCTTCGCGCTGCGGACCGGTGTCTGCCTGGACGACGAGACCGTGTCGGTCCCGAGCTACGGAGTACGCGTCGTCAACCGCATCGTCGAGGTGTTCTTCCCGGCGTGAACACCATGACCCCCACCGGTGCAGACCCCGCCGGCTCAGGCCCGCCGGACGCGGATCCGCTACCGCTCGCCGGTTTCACCATCGGCATCACCGCGGCACGGCGTGCCGAAGAATTCGCCGTGCTGCTGGAACGACGCGGTGCCGAGGTGATGCACGCCCCGACCATCCGCATCCTGCCGCTGGTCGACGACACCGAACTCGAGCGGGTGACCGAGGAACTGATCGCCAACCCGCCGGAGGTGATGGTCGCGACGACCGGTATCGGGTTCCGCGGGTGGGTCGAGGCCGCCGACGGCTGGGGCAACGCCGAAGCCGTGCTGCGGGCACTGACCGAGAGCCGGTTGATCGCCCGTGGTCCGAAGGCCAAGGGCGCGATCCGGGCGGCGGGTCTGCGCGAGGAGTGGTCGCCGGAGAGCGAGTCCTCCTCGGAGGTGCTCGACCGGTTGCTGGAAGAGGGCGTCGACGGCGTGCGGATCGCCGTCCAATTGCACGGCGCCACCAGTGAATGGGAACCGCTGCCGGATTTCTGCACGGTGCTGCGCGCCGCCGGCGCCGAGGTGGTGCCCATCCCGGTGTACCGGTGGAACATGCATCCCGACGTGGCGCGCATCGACAAGATGATCGCGGCCGTGCTCCGCGGCGATCTCGACGCGATCACCTTCACCAGTGCACCCGCGGCGGCGTCGATCCTGACCCGCGCCAAGGAGCTGGGCAAGCTGCAACAGTTCATCCACGCGTTGCGGACCGCGGTGCCGGTCATGTGTGTCGGTTCGGTGACCGCCAGTCCGCTGGAGGCGCTGCAGATCCCGACGATCTACCCGCGCCGGTTCCGGCTCGGTGCACTCGCGCGTCTGATCACCGACGAACTGCCACGCCGTAGCCATCTGCTGCGGGTCGCCGGCCACGACACCGCCATCCGCGGACAGGCCGTGGTGGTCGACGGTGAGCTCCGCGAGATGTCGGCGACGAGTCTGCTCCTGCTCAAGCTGCTGGCCCGTAACCCGGGTCGCGTGGTCTCCCGGCAGGAGCTGCTCGCGGGGTTGCCCGGCGACAGCTCCGACACCCATGCGGTCGAGGTCGCCGTCGCGCGACTCCGTGCCGCGCTGGGGGATTCGAAGATGGTGCAGACCGTGGTCAAACGTGGGTACCGACTGGCCGTCGACCTCGAGTACGACGCCGACGACGAGTGAGAAGGAAGCGAGAACACATGCACGACAACCATGTACGGCTTCCGCACGGTGACCGGTTGCAGGGGTACAGCCCGGTCCTGGTCGCGCACGGGACCCGTAATCCGCAGGGGGTCTCGGTGATCGCCCAGATCGCGGAGGCCGTCAGCGAGCGGATCGGACTCACCCGCACCGCGTTCGTCGACGTCCTCGGGCCGACACCGAGTGAGGTCATCGCCGACCTGGATCGTCCCGCCGTCCTGGTCCCGGCGTTCCTCGCCTCGGGATATCACGTCCGCAAAGACCTACCCGAACACGTCGCGGCCGCCGGCCGGGACGACACCGTGGTCACCCGGGCGCTCGGACCCGACCCGGCCATCGCCTCGGTCGCGCGACTCCGCCTGGCCGAAGCGGGGTGGGAACCGGGCGACGCGGTCGTGCTCGCCGCCGCCGGTTCGTCGGACGAGAGTGCCTGTGGTCAGGTGCATCTGGCTGCCCGGCAACTGGAATCGCTCATCGGTGGGCGGGTCGAGGTCGGGTTCATCACGACGGCGACGCCCAGTGTGCCCGACGCCGTGGAGCGGGCCCGGCGTACGGGCCGCCGAGTCGTGATCGCGAGCCACCTCCTCGCCCCGGGGTTGTTCCACCAGCGTCTGGGCACCTACGGTGCGGACGCCGTCGCCGCACCCCTGGGACCGGACCCGCGGATCGTCGACCTGATCGTGACGCGGATGCGCGCGGCGATCAGTCCGTACCGGCGGACCGCCGCGGCCCGTCTGAGGTAGGCAACTCCTCACGAGGCGGCGTCCAGCGGCACTCCCGCAGTCGGATCCGCCCGTCGGTGATCGGAACACCCTCCGCCCGTAGGCGTTCCAGTTGCCGGGTCGCGAGGTGAGCCGCCGGCCGGCCGTCGGCGGGCACCACGCGGTGCCAGGGCAGGTCGGCGGTGTCGGTCCGCATGATCCAGCCGACGATCCGAGGGCTGGACAGTCCGGCTGCCCCCGCCAGGTCACCGTAGGTGCTCACCTGGCCCACCGGGATCGCCGACACCAGTGCGCGGACCCGTTCCACCTGCTCGTCGGTGATGGACGCCATCGGCGCAGACCTCCCATCGTTCTCGTCGGGCCCGTCCCGCCGGGCCGCCGTGACCGATCCGCGCTACAGCAGCGATCGGATCAGGGTGGCGCTGAGCCCGGGTTCGAGGAACGGCACCATGTGCCCGCAGTCGGCGTGGTGGACGGTGACCTCGGCACCGCGTTCACTCGCGCAGGCATCCAGGAAGGCCGGCCGCACGAACGGAGGCTGGACCTGGTCGGCGACCACCACATGGGTCGGTGTGCCGGGCGGCGGAAGAACTGCGGGTCTTGCCATCTCACTCCACGACGCCGCCGCGGCCGGGGCGCTGACCCGCCAGCCGACCCGCCCCCGCGGCCGCGGGACGAGATGCTCGGCGAGCTCGGCCTCCATGAGCGGGTCGGGAACGGCGGCCCAGCCCTCGGCGCGTTTCGCCGAGCGGGCGGCGTCGGCGTCGGCGTAGTCCCAGTTGTCGAGACTGTCGGTGGCCACCTCGAGGGCGAACTCGGGGTCGAGGCCCTGCGCGGGATCGAGCAGCACCAGACCCTTGACCGCGTCCGGGCGGCGGTTGGCCAGGTGCAGGGCCAGTGCGCCGCCGAAGGAGTGACCCACGACGACGACCGGTTGCTCGTCGGCGGGGATGTGGTCGTCGATCACCGCGGACAGCGCCCGCACCTGGTGTTCGATGCTCCATGGCGGGCGCCACGGTGACCGGCCGTGACCGATCAGGTCCGGCGCGACGAGCCGGACACCGGGGAGGTGCTGGGCCAGCGCTGCCCAGCGACGGCCGTGGCCGGTGAGCCCGTGGATGGCGAGAACCGCAGGACCGCTGCCGAAGACATGGGTGTTGAGAGCTGCCACCCGTCCATCCTGCCGTACGGCGCACGGCGGGAACCGATGCAGGTGGCGGACGGGAACCGACGCAGGTGGCGGCGCCTCGCCGAGGGCGTCGGTGGGCCATGATTCGATGGGTGCATGAGTCGGAGACCGGGCGCCCAGACCTCGCGCAGCGCGCTGCGTGCGCGACTGGTCGCGGCGCCCGACTCGACGGATCGGCCGCGGCACTGGCCGCCCTCGGTGGCCGCGGTCATCGAGCCGCCCACCAGCCGCCCGGCCGACGAGGAGCAGGCCTGGCGTCCGGTGCGCGTGCACGGCGGCCCGGGGAGCGGGAAAACGGCGCTGATCGTCGACGCCGCGGTGGCCCGCCTGCTCGACCCGGCCACCGATCCGGAGTCCGTTCTCGTCCTGGCGTCCAGCCGGCGCGCGGCCGTCGCCTTGCGCGAGGAGATCACCCGGCGCGTCCTCTCCGCCGGGTCGAGCGGCCGACGGGTTCTCGGCGGTGCCCTGCGCGAGCCGCTCGTGCGGACCGTGCATTCCTACGCCTTCGCGATCCTGCGCCTGCAGGCCCAGGCCCACAACAATCCGCCGCCACGGCTCATCACGGGTTCCGAACAGGACGTCGTCCTGCGCGAGCTCCTCGCCGGCGACATCGAGGACGGCGCGGGTTACTGGCCGGCTCACCTGCGGCCCGCGCTGGGCACCGACGGTTTCGCCCAGGCGCTGCGCGACCTGATGATGCGCGCCGCCGAGCGCGGCGTGGGTCCCGAAGAGCTTGCCGCGCTCGGCCGTACACACAAGCGGCCGGAGTGGACCGCGGCAGCTCGCGCGTACGCGCAATACGAGCAGAACATGCTGCTGCGCGGGGCGGTCGGTCTCGAGACGCCGGGTGCCTCGGCGCCCGCCGTCGACGCGGCCGAGCTGATCGGGTCGGCGCTGTCGGCGTTCGCCACCGATCCCGACCTCCTGAGCGGCGAGCGCCGCCGCATCCGGCACCTGCTGGTCGACGATGCGCAACATCTCGATCCGCAAGCGGCGCAGCTCATCACGCTGGTCGGGACCGGAACCCTCTCGACGATCATCGCCGCCGACACCGACCAGTCCGTGTTCGGGTTCCGGGGTGCGAGTCCGCGCTTCGCCGACGGGCTGGCCGAACCCGGCAGCCCGCTCGACATCCTGCTCGAGGACGACTTCCGCGCCCGGCCCGAGCTGTCCCGGCTCGGGCGCGCGATCGCCGCCCGGTTGCCCGGCGCCCGCCCGCATCCCTACCCCCAGCCGGTCACCGATGTGGTTGCGGCCGAACCGGAGTCGGAGGTGCCAGGCCCCGCGAACGCGGGTGGCGTGGCCGCTGTACGGGTCTACGGGTCCGCGGCCAAGGAGGCCACCGCCATCGCCGATCTGCTGCGGCGTGCTCATCTCTTCGACGAGGTGCCGTGGTCGCAGATGGCGGTCGTCGTGCGGTCGGTGTCGCTGGCGCTGCCGCCCCTGCGCCGAGCCTTCCGGTCCGCGGGTGTACCCCTGACGACGCCCGCGAGTGACCTGCCGCTGCATCGGCAACGTGCCGTCATCGGTCTGATGCTGGTGCTGCGCGCTGTCGCCGCGCGCGCGGCGGCCCCGACATCGCCGGCCACGCACCCGGCGGACACGCTCACCGTCGACCCACCGGTCCCCGAGCCGTCCTCGACCGACCTCTTCACCACCGAGGACACGCTCACGCTGCTCTCCGGTCCCATCGGCGCGGCCGACCCGGGATCGATGCGCCGGTTACGACGCGGTGTGCGACGCCTCGACGACGCCGACGACCCGGCGGGACAACCGGATTCGCTGACATCGCTGACCCGCGCGATCCGCGACCCCGAGGTCGGCGCGCGCTATCGCCGCCGACTCACCGAGACCGAGGCGGCGCCACTGGCCCGTGTGCTCGACGTCGTCGGCGCGGCCCAACGGGTCCACGACGCGCGGCGCGGGATCGAGGAGACCCTGTGGGCGGCGTGGCAGGCCACCGGGCTCGAGCGACGGTGGGCGGCCTCGGCGGTTCGCGGCGGTCCGGCCGGCGAGCAGGCCGACCGCGACCTCGACGCCGTCATGGCGATGTTCGAGTCCGCCGCCGACTTCACCGACACGCTGCCCGCGGCCGGGCCGGCCGGGTTCGTGCACTACCTGTCCCAGCTACAGATCCCGCGCGATACCCGGACGGCCACCGCGGCAACCGAATCGGTGACGGTGCTCTCCGCGCACGCCGCAGTGGGGCGCGAGTGGGAGGTCGTCGCCGTTGCGGGCGTCCAGGACGGACTGTGGCCGTCGCTGCGCAGCCGTGGCGGCGTTCTGGCCACCGGGCAGCTCGTCGACATCCTCGACGGCATGGACGCCGACGCCGTGGACACCGTCGCCCGCGGGGCGACCGCACTCGCCGACGAGCGCCGGCTGTTCCTCGTCGCCTGTACCCGGGCGCGCAGCCGGCTGCTCGTGACCGCGGTCGAGGACGGCAGCGGCGACGCGTCACCGTCGCGCTTCATCACCGAACTCGCCGACCTGGTGGGCGATGTCGACGATCCGGCCGAGTCGGCCCGCGCCGAGGTCCGGCTCGATCCCGGCGTCGACCGGGTGCTCTCGCTGCCCTCATTGGTCGCGACGCTGCGATCGGCGGTGATCGCCGGAGCCGACGAACCCGACGCGCCCCGGACGAAGGCCGCAGCGCGGCTGCTGGCCGAGCTGGCCGACTCCGACATCCCGGGTGCGCATCCGCGTGACTGGTTCGGGCTCGCCGCACCCAGCACCGACGATCCGCTGTGGACGCCGGAGTCGGGGCCGCTGACCCTCTCGCCGTCGAATGTCGATGCGCTGACCCGTTGTTCGTTGCGGTGGGTTCTCGAACGCAACGGCGGGCGCGACGGCGACGGCACCCCGGCACTGACCGGCAGCCTCGTGCACACGCTGGTCCAGGCGGTCGCCGGGCAACTCGACCCGGCCGAGGTCACCGCTGCCCTCCGCGACATCTGGGAACGTGTCGACACCGGGGCGGGCTGGTACTCGGCCCGCGAGCTCGAGCGCGCCGAGGGCATGCTCGGGCACTTCCGGGAGTGGCTGCGCATCTCGCGCTCCGAACTCGAGGAGGTGGGCGTCGAACTGCCCGTCGACGCGACGATTCCCGCCGACCCCGACTCGGACCCCGACGAGCTCGCGGTCCGCCTGCGCGGACGCGTCGACCGCCTCGAGACCGACGCCGAGGGCAGGCCGGTCGTGGTCGACGTGAAGACCTCCAAGAACCCCATCACGAAAGCCGACGCCGACGAGCACGCCCAGATGGCGGCGTATCAAGTGGCGCTGGCGCACGGCGGGGTACCGGAGTTCGGCGACACCCCGCCCGGCGGCGCGCGACTGGTCTACGTGTCCACCGCTAACCGCAATTCCGGTGCGGCCGAACGGGTTCAGGCGCCGCTCACGCCCGAGTTGCTCGACGAATGGATCGGGGTGGTGCGCCGCGCGGCCCGGGCCAGTATCGGCCCGACGTACAGCGCGACACCCAATCCCGGCTGTGTGCACTGCAACCTCACCACCAGTTGTCCCGCACAGATTCCGGGGAAGGCGGTGACCGATGACTGATCTGCAGGACCGGACCGACCGGCCGATCGTCGGGGCGAAGTCGCTGGCGGCGGCACTGGGACTGCCCGACCCCACGCCCGAGCAGGTCGCGGTGATCGAGGCGCCGATGGAACCGATGCTCGTCGTGGCCGGCGCGGGTGCGGGCAAGACCGAGACGATGGCCTCGCGCGTCGTGTGGCTGGTGGCCAACCAGCTCGTGGCCCCCGACGAGATCCTCGGGCTCACGTTCACGCGCAAAGCCGCCAGTGAACTCGGCGCCCGCATCCGGCGGCGGCTCTCGATGCTCGCCGGGTCGCCCGCGCTGCGCAACTGGGATCCCGACGGCGCGTTGGCCGCCCGCCTGCGCGGTGCCGACCCCGAGGTGAGCACCTACCACGCCTATGCCGGTCGGTTGATCGCCGACTACGGGCTGCTTCTCCCGGTGGAACCGTCGTCGACGCTGCTCACCGAGACCGAACTCTGGCAGCTGGCGTTCTCACTCGTCTCCGCGTGGCCGGGCGAACTGAACACCAAGAAGGTGCCGGCGAGCGTCACCGAGGCGGTCCTCAAGCTGTACGGCGAGATGTCCGAACACCTCGTCGACATCGCCGACCTCGCGCAGGCGGGCTCGACGCTGTACGACCTCGTCGACACCCTCCCGAAGGGTCCCAAGCAGCGCGACAAGCCGACGCAGGCGCTGCTGAAGGTCCAGGAGGTCATCGACGAACGGCGGGAGCTGATCCCGATGGTGATCGCGCTCGGTGAGACGATGCGGGCGCAGTCCGCGCTCGACTTCGGCAGCCAGATGTCGCTCGCGGCACGGCTGGTGGTGTCCAACCCCGAAGTCGTCACCGCCGAACGCACCGCCTTTCGCGCGGTCCTGCTCGACGAGTACCAGGACACCGGTCACTCGCAACGGGTGCTCCTGTCGACGCTGTTCGGCGGGCACGGGCGCGCCCCGGTCGCGGTCACCTCGGTCGGCGATCCCATCCAGTCCATCTACGGGTGGCGGGGCGCTTCGGCGGCCAACCTGCCGCGATTCGCCCGCGACTTCCCGCGTCCCGACGGGACCCCGGCCCGGCGCCTGGAACTCCTCACCAGCTGGCGGAACGCGGCCCAGGGATTGCGGCTGGCCAATCAGATCTCCGAGGAGCTCCGCCGCCGCGGTATCCCGGTCAGCGTGCTGCGGCCCCGTCCCGACGCCCCCCACGGAACGGCGACGATCGCGCTGACCGAGACCGTCGTCGACGAGCGGAACTTCATCGCCGATGCGATCGAGGAACGCTACCGCGCGGCCGAGGCCGCGGACGTGCCGCCGCCGACCACCGCGATCCTGGTGCGCCGCAACGAGGATTCGGCGCCGCTGGCCGCCGAACTCGAGAGCCGGGGCATCCCCACCGAGGTGGTGGGCATCGGCGGGCTGCTGCATGTTCCTGAGATCGAGGACATCGTCGCGACGCTGCGCGTGATGGCCGACCCGATGGCCGGGACCGCGGTGATGCGTCTGCTCACCGGGGCCCGCTGGCGGCTGGGCGCCAAGGACCTGGCCGCGCTCTGGCGCCGGGCCACCACTCTGGCGGCGGAGAGTTTCGCCGAGGCGGGCGGCGTCGTCACCAGCAGGGAGGCGCTCGACGCTGCTCTCGACGCCGTGCTGCCCACCGAGATCGTGGACCGGGCAGGCATCGCCGACGCTGTCGTCGACCCGGGCGAACCCACCGACTACAGCCCCGAGGGCTACGCGCGCATCCGGGCGTTCGGTGCGCAACTCGAGTCATTGCGGCGCCGTATCGGACAGCCGCTTCCCGAACTGGTCGCCGACGTGGAGAACACGATCGGGGTCGGCGTCGAGGCGCAGATCCGGGCGCGCCGCATGCGGGGCGCGATCACCGGCCGCGAGCATCTCGATGCCTTCGCCGACTACGTCAGCCACTACGCCGATCGCCCGGGCGCGAACCTGCCCGGGCTGCTGGCGTTCCTCGACGCCGCCGAGACCATCGAGAAGGGCCTGGAACCGGGACGCATCGAGGTGGCCGAACAGCGTGTGCAGATCCTCACCGTGCATGCCGCCAAAGGGCTCGAATGGGATGTCGTCGCGATCCCGCATCTGGCGAAGGGGATCTTCCCCAGCGCCAAGGCCGACACCACCTGGCTGGGCAGCGCGCGCGAGCTCCCGGCCGACCTGCGCGGTGATCTGGCCATCCCGGCGGAGGCGGCCGATGGTGCGCCGGAAGGGTTTCCGGTTCTGAAGATCGACACGGTCGCCGACCGCAAACAACTCGAGGACGCCCTGACCGACCACAAGGCCGCGATCGGCGAACGGCGACTCGAGGAGGACCGACGGCTGCTGTACGTCGCCCTCACCCGTGCGCGGCACGACCTGCTGGTCTCGGCACATCACTGGTCGGAGACCGGTGACCGACCACGCGGCGGATCGGACTTCTTCGACGAGCTCATGGTCGGCATCGACGAGGCCATCGCCGACCCCAGCGTCGACTCGACCGGCCTGTCGACAGCGGTACGCGTGCCGCCGCCCGAGCCGGACAGCCCGAACCCGTTGGCCGAGCGCGCGATCGCGGCGCCGTGGCCGCGCGATCCGCTCGCCGGCCGCCGTGACTCGGTACAGCGGGCGGCCGACCTGGTCACCGACGCCATCGCCACCCGTGCAGCGCCCGCGCTGTTCGACGCACCGGCGGCCGACCCGGAGTCCGCCACTGCGCCGCCGCCCGATCCGACGGACGAGATCGGCGCCTGGGAGGCCGAGGTGTCGGCCCTGCTCGCCGAGCACCACCAGGCGAATCAGGCACTCGTCGAGGTGTCGCTGCCGACCCACCTGTCCGTCAGCCAGCTGGTCGAACTCGACGCCGACGAAGCCGAGTTCGCTCGTCGGTTGCGCCGCCCGACACCGTTCCGGCCCAACCCGATGGCCCGGCGCGGCACTGCGTTCCACGCCTGGGTGGAACGGTGGTTCGGCGCGACACGACTCCTCGACATCGACGAATTGCCCGGCGCCGCAGACGCAACCGCGAGCCCGGACGCCGATCTCGAGGAACTGCGGGCAGCATTCCTCTCCTCGCCCTGGGCGAATCGCAGTCCCACGGAGGTGGAGGTGCCCTTCGAGACCGTCATCGGCGGGATCGTGGTGCGCGGGCGGATCGACGCGGTGTTCGCCGAGAAGGACGGTTCGTGGACGGTCGTCGACTGGAAGACCGGTGTGATCCCCGAACCCGCCCGTCGGGAATCGCTGTTCATCCAGCTCGCCGCGTACCGCCTGGCATGGGCGCAACTGGCCGGGGTGGAGGCGACCAAGGTCCGGGCCGCCTTCCACTATGTGCGCGACGGGCGCACGCTGGAGGCCGACGACCTGCCCGACGAGGCGACCCTGGCCGCCAAGCTCGCCCGATGAGCCGAGCGGTGACGGGAGGGGAGTCCCGCCAGATGAGTTGCGCGGCGCCGCGGTGGGCTACATTGCAGCGTGTGAGCGAACTCGACGAGCGCGAGCGCGCCGGTGGCTAGCCGCCTGCGCCGACGCTTCGGCGGTACCGATCTGGTCAACCGGCCCGACCATGCACTGGTCGGCGTCGTCCGGATCCCCGAACTCCAGCAGAGTCCGAGCCGGGCGATCGGCCGACGCGTCTTCTGGGCGACCCTGGCGCTGTTGTTCACCTCGGTCGTGGTCTGGCTGGATCGCGCCGGGTATCGCGACGCTCAGGACAACGAGCTGTCCTACCTGGATGCGCTCTACTACTCCGCGGTGACCCTCTCCACGACGGGCTACGGCGACATCACGCCGATCACGCCGTTCGCCCGTTTCATCAACCTCGTCATCATCACGCCGTTGCGCGTGCTGTTCCTGATCGTGCTGATCGGCACCACCCTCGAGGTGCTCACCGAACGGTCTCGGCAGGCGCTCAAGATCCAGCGTTGGAGGAATACCGTGCGCAATCACACCGTGGTCATCGGTTACGGCACCAAGGGCCGCACCGCGGTGGATGCCATGCGGGGTGACGGCATCAAGCCCTCCGAGATCGTCGTGGTCGACGCCGATGCCACCGTGCTCGAGGCGGCCGCCTCCGACGGACTGGTCACCGTGCGCGGCGACGCCACGAAGTCGGATGTGCTGCGGTTGGCCGGCGTGGCCCACGCCGCGAGCATCGTCGTGGCCACCAGCCGCGACGACACCGCGGTCCTCGCCACGCTCACCGCCCGCGAACTCAACCCGCGGGCGAAGATCGTCGCGTCGATCCGGGAGTCGGAGAACACCCACCTGATGCGGCAGTCCGGTGCCAACTCGGTGGTGGTCTCGTCGGAGACCGCCGGCCGCCTGCTCGGCATCGCCACGATGACCCCGTCGGTGGTCGAGGTGATCGAGGATCTTCTGACCCCGGACGCCGGTTACGCCATCGCCGAGCGCGAGGTCGATCCCACCGAGACGGGTGGATCGCCCGCCCACACCCGTGACATCGTCCTCGGCGTCGTGCGCAACGGCGTGCTGCACCGCGTCGATGACAGCGAGGTCGAGCAGATCGAGGTCGGCGACCGCCTGTTGTATGTCCGCAAGAGTCCCAACGACGACTGACCGACCCGCCGCATCCGAGAAAGGCTTGTGCGACAGTGCATTTCGAGTTGCCTGAACCGCCCCTGCTGTCGCGCGCGGTGTTCGACCGCGCGGACGCGATCCGCGACGACGCGCAGCGGATGGCTGCCGGCTGGCCGACGGCGAAGGTGTTGCTGATCGACGCGGCCGGTCGCTACCCGGTCACCGATGCCGGTGCGCTGCACTGGGTCGCCGCCACCACCGTGGCGGAGGCTCCGCCCGCCGACGCGGTCATCCTCGGCTTCGACGCGGCCGACGGTGGGGCCGATCTGTGGACGCGTCGCGTGCACCACATCGACGGGCCGACCGACGACGCCCGGCGCGGTGCGACGCGACTGTCGGCCGACGAGGCGGGCCTGCTCGCCACCGCGCTGGGAATCCTGAACTGGCACGAGACCGCTCGGCATTCGCCGGTCGACGGTTCTCTCACCCAGCCCGCGCGCGGCGGCTGGGTCCGGCGCAGCGTCGACTCCGGACGCGACGAGTTCCCGCGTACCGACCCGGCGATCATCACCGTCGTCCACGACGGCGCCGACCGCATCCTGCTCGGCCGGCAGGCGGTGTGGCCGGACGGTTGGTATTCGACGCTGGCCGGTTTCGTCGAGCCGGGGGAGTCGCTCGAACAGTGCGTGCTGCGCGAGGTGCACGAGGAAGTCGGCATCGTGGTGCGCGAACCGCGCTACCTGGGCAGCCAGCCCTGGCCGTTCCCGCGGTCGCTCATGCTGGGTTTCGCTGCGATCGGTGACCCGGCCGACGAACTGGCCTTTCTCGACGGCGAGATCGGCGACGCGCAGTGGTTCCACCGCGACGAGGTCCGGGATGCCCTCGCCCGCGGCGACGGCTGGTCGCGCGCCGAGGCGCCGGGTGCCGACGACGCCGACCGTCTGCGACTGCCCGGGTCCATCTCCATCGCGCGTTCGATGATCGAGGCCTGGGCAGCCGGCTAGACGGGCCGACCGATCACCGCTCCGTGAGGAGCCCCCCGAGCTTGCGGAACGACCGACCCCTGCTCGCCGAGGAAGCGCCCGGAGCCTGCGGGGGCGACCGACCCCTGCTCCCTAATCCGAAAGAACCGGATAATCCCTGCTCCCTGAGGAGCGCCCGGAGCTTGCGGAGGGCGCGTCACGAAGGGTCTGGTGACCGAGGTTGCGACCCTTCGTGACGCTCGCAAGCTCGCTCCTCAGGGAGCGGGGGTGAGGTTCGCGACGCGGAGCGGGGTTCTCGCGTGGACGAACCCCGAAGGGCACGCGAGACGGCCCGGTGCGTCTCAGACGCCCAGCTTGGCCTTGACGTCGGCGATCGACGGATTGGTCGCGGTGGTGCCGTCGGCGTAGAGCACGGTGGGCACCACGTGATTGCCGCCGTTGACACTGCCCACGAATTCGGCGGCGTCGGGGTTCAGCTCGATGTCGATCTCCTGCCAGCTGATGCCGCTGCTCTTCAGGCCGCGCTTGAGACGGGCGCAGAATCCGCACCACGACGTCGTGTACATGGTCAGTTCGCCGATGTCGGAGGTGCGGGCGCCGGCCTCGTCGTCGATCACGTTGCTCATGGGTCCCATAACACCATGTCGGGGCCCGCTGTTCCCGCCGGCGTCGCTCTCCTCCGCGGAGCGGCGTCGGTGGTTGGTGACATAGTGGACGCCGTGCCTCACCCGACTTCTGCCGCGACCCCCGAGTCCTCGCGTCGCGCCTCGGCACCGGTGAGTCGCGGCGCGGTCGAGGGGCTCGATCCCGAACAGAGCGCCGCCGTCCTGGCGCCGCGCGGGCCGGTGTGCGTACTGGCCGGCGCGGGTACGGGCAAGACCCGGACCATCACCCGCCGGATCGCCCACCTCATCGACACCGGGCAGGTCAATCCCGGCCAGGTCCTCGCGGTGACGTTCACCGCCCGGGCCGCCGGCGAGATGCGGACCAGGCTCCGCGGTCTCGGTGTCGGCGGCGGATCGGCGGGCGGCAGCGTCGCGGCCCAGACCTTCCACGCCGCTGCCATGCGACAGTTGCGGTACTTCTGGCCGCGCGCGTTCGGTGACGCGCGGTGGGAACTCCTCGACAACAAGTTCCCACTCATCTCGCGGGCGGCCCGGCGTTCGGGTCTCGACACCGCCACCGACACCCTGCGCGACCTGTCGTCGGAGATCGAGTGGGCGAAGGCCTCGCTGATCTCACCGGAGAACTATGTGGAGGCCGTCGGTCGGCTCGGGCGCGAGTCGCCCGCGCCGCCGGCGAAGGTCGCGGCCGTGTACGGGCATTACGAGGACGCCAAGGTCTCGCCCGACGGCGACCGGTTGCTCGACTTCGACGACATGCTGATCTACATGACCCAGATCCTCACCGCCGAGCCCGGCGCTGCGGATGAGTTCCGTTCGCGGTACCGGTGTTTCGTCGTCGACGAGTATCAGGACGTGACCCCGGTGCAGCAGGGTCTCCTCGACGCCTGGCTGGGGGAGCGCGACGATCTGACGGTCGTCGGCGACGCCAACCAGACGATCTACACCTTCACCGGCGCGTCGCCCAACCACCTGCTGGATTTCAGCCGTCGGTTCCCGGAGGCGACGGTCGTCCGGCTGGAGCGGGACTACCGGTCCACCCCGCAGGTCGTCGACCTCGCGAACCGGGTCATCGGTGCGGCCCGCGGGCGGATCGCGGGTACCCGGCTCCGGCTCGTCGGACAACGACCCGCCGGCCCGGCGCCGCAATTCGCCGAATACGACGACGAGCCGGCCGCGGCGACGGCGGTGGCCATCGAGATCAAACACCTCATCCGTGCCGGGGTGGCGCCCGCGGAGATCGCCATCCTGTACCGCGTGAACGCGCAGTCGGAGAACTACGAGCAGGCGCTGACCGAGGCGGGTATCCCGTACCAGGTCCGCGGCGGCGAGGCGTTCTTCGCACGAACCGAGGTCCGGCAGGCCATGCGCCAGCTCGCCACGGTGGCCGGTCGCGAGGTCCGGCCCGATGTGGAGATCCTCGAGGTCGTGCGAGCGGTGCTCGGCGAACTCGGGCTCACCGAGGAGGAGCCGTCGGGCACCCAGGCACGAAGCCGTTGGGAGTCGCTGAAAGCGCTGGTCCAACTGACCGAGGACATGGTGGCCGAGAACCCCGACCTGACGCTGCCGCAGCTGTCGGCCGAGCTCGCGGCGCGCGCCGAGGCGCGCCACCCACCGACCGTGCAGGGCGTCACGCTGTCATCGCTGCACGCGGCCAAGGGGCTCGAGTGGGATGCGGTGTTCCTCGTCGGCCTCACCGACGGGTCACTGCCCATCAGTCAGGCGATCAAGGGGTCGTGGGAAGAGGTCGAGGAGGAGCGACGCCTCTTCTACGTCGGCGTCACCCGCGCCCGCGAGCACCTGCACCTGTCGTGGGCGCTGGCGCGCAACGAGGGTGGCCGCGCCCGTCGCCGGTCCCGTTTCCTCGCCGATCTGGTTCCCGACGACTCGCCTGCCTCGCCGATCGCGAAGGAGCGCGCACCCCGCCGCGGGCCGACGTGCCGGGTCTGTGGTTCGCGGCTGATGGATTCGACCGCCACACTGCTCGGTCGCTGCGCGGGGTGTCCCTCGGATCTCGACGAAGGGCTGTTGGTCTCGCTCAAGGAATGGCGTCGCGAGCGGGCGCAAGAGAAGAAGGTGCCGGCGTTCGTCGTCTTCTCCGACAAGACGCTCACCGCGATCGCCGAGCAGCGGCCCGCCGATACCGCTGCGCTGGTGGCGATCTCGGGAATCGGCGCCAAGAAGGTCGACGAATACGGCGACGACATCCTCGAACTCGTCAAAACTGCAGGTCAAAAATAGGTTGTGCGGGTTTCGGCCCAGCGTCTAGTCTGATTCCCGTCAGTACGGGGATGGGTCGAGTGCGTCCGTCACACGGCCCCACAGTCACCGACGACCGACGACACCGCGGAAAGCCACGAGACCAGAAGGGAGTGGATCAGTGAACGGAATCATCGTGCGCCAGGCCGGCATCTGCCAGTCTGCGGCAAACCTGAATGCGGCGAATGCGCATGCGACGACATCGCATGCGGACAAGCGCACTCAACCCGCCATCGCGCGTACCGGTCGCACCCGCTCCTGGATCCCGGTCGCCCGAGCGTGCAGCAGCTTCGCGCGCCCGGTCGCCGTCCCGCCGGCGGCTCTGCACCTGGCAGCCGAAGCGCGCGTAGCGCGAATCGCGCCGCCCGCAGCAGCAGCAGCACCCGCGCCGCGTCGGTTCCCCGTTCTGTTCCGAAGTTCCCGGAGTTAGATCTCCGAGAACAATCCGGGCCACGGGCGAATCGCAGAGGCGACACCCGTGGCCCTCTTTTTCTGTCATCCGAATCTCCACCCCGTTGCCGGGGTCTCGGACACAGAGCCACATCGAGGACTCGGGTTCAACACCCCAAACGAGCAGATGTGGAGAATCCCAATGACTGTCGAATGCGTACTCGAGTCCTGTATGTCGGCGGACCGCGCAGTGACCGCCCGGCTCGACCTGCCCTGCCAGGTCGCCGACGCAGACCTGTGGTTCGCCGAAGACCCCCGTGACCTCGAGCGTGCGAAGGCCATGTGCGCCGAGTGCCCACTTCGGGCCCAGTGCCTGCAGGCCGCGCTCGACCGGTCCGAACCCTGGGGGGTCTGGGGCGGCGAGATCTTCGAGCGTGGCGCTGTCATCGCGCGTAAGCGTCCCCGCGGCCGTCCGCGCAAGAACGTTGCGTGACAACAACACCGACGCCGCGAGCAGAAATGCTCGCGGCGTCGGTGTCGTGTCTGCGCGGTGGTGTCAGTCGCCCAGGCCGGGCACCCACTCCTCCATGATGGCGCGGTAGGGGGCGTGCGCCTCGAGTTGCGAGGCGATGCCCACGCAGCCCCCGAGTACACGGAAAACCATCACGAAGCGCTTGGGCACGTTCAGGTTTCGCGACGTCTTGTACACGTCGCCGCGGACATCGGTGGCCTTGCCCGCGGCTCGTTGCATCCACTTCCGGGTGAAGTGGAACGACTCGGAGTAGAGCGGATCGACGTATGGACGAAGGTAGGCCTCGAGATCGGCACTCGTCACCTTGTTCGCGTGGGACGGGCGGATGAACTCGGCCGAGACCATGAGCTCTTTGAGTTCGTCGTACTTCTTGTCCCGCGCCAGCCGGAGGATCGGACCGGTCTCGGGCGGGAGCCCGTCCGGGTAGTGACCCACCGCGCCGAAGTCGAGGACACCGAAACGTCCGTCGGTCGCCAGGAAGAAGTTGCCCGGATGTGGATCGCCGTGCAGGAGTCCGACCCGGTACGGCGAGCTGACCTCGAACTCGGCCATCTTCGCGGCCGCGTCGTCGCGGGTCTTCTGATCGCCGGTGGTGATGATCTTCGACAGCGGGACGCCGTCCACCCATTCCGAGACGACGACCTTGGGGGCACTTGCGACGACCTTCGGGATGAGGAAGTCGGGATGCCCGTCGTAGACCTTGGCGAAAGCGCGCTGGTTGTCGGCTTCCCCGAGGTAGTCGAGTTCGGCTTCGGTCCGGTCGATGAGTTCGTCCATCATCGCCTTGACGTCGGTGCCGGGAGACAGACGCTGCAGGAGCCCGGACATGCGGGACAGGGTCTTCAGGTCGGCTTTCAGGGCGTGGTCCGCGCCGGGGTACTGCACCTTCACCGCGACCTCACGTCCGTCGGACCAGATTCCCTTGTGGACCTGTCCGATGGACGCCGACGCCGCCGGGACGTCGGAGAATTCCTGGAAACGCTCGCGCCAGCGGGTACCGAGCTGCTGGTCGAGCACCTTGTGGACCTTCGCCGCCGGCATCGGGGGCGCATCCGCCTGCAATTTGGTGAGGGCTTCGCGGAAAGGCTCACCGAACTCGTCCGGGATGGCGGCTTCCATGATCGAGAGCGCCTGCCCGACCTTCATGGCGCCACCCTTCAGCTCGCCGAGGACGGCGAAGAGCTGTTCGGCGGACTTCTCCAGGAGTTCTTGGTTGACCTCGTCCTTGTCTCTGCCGACCATGCGCTTGCCGAAACCGGCAGCAGCTCGACCGGCCATACCGATCGGAAGAGAAGCCAGTTTCGCGTTGCGGCGACCCTGTCCTTTGGTGATGTCGGTCATAGCATCCTTTCCGCGTCACACAATAGACGACCTGGCTCGTGAATCCCGTGCGGGACGACAATCGCAGTCCGGGTGCGGCGACCACCGCTTGATGTCCAGTCGCGTCGGGTCATCCCGCAACTCCAGCACCTGATCCAGCAGCTGCGGGGCCGATGCCGCATCCGAACCCGACCGCCGGCCGTGCACGGCGGTCACCAGCCGGTCGATCTGGGAGTGCGCGACGGCGGCGGTCATCGTCAGAACGGCCGGACTCGCCTGTCCCGAGGTGCGGATCAGTTGCACGGCGAGCGCGGGCCATCCCGGGTCCGCGTCGGATCGGTGACGATCGGCGCACATCAGGCAACTGGACAATCCGGGCAGCACCAGCGGTCCGACTATCCCGACTCCGTCGCGGACCCGGACCAGCAGGTGGGGAATCCCGGCGCGGGTCAGAGCGAAGACGACCCGCGGATCGGGGACGACGAAGTCGGTCAGGACGACCAGGTCGGTGTCGACGGCGTCGAGTGAGCCGTCGGGTAGCCGCCGCATGGTCCGCCGGGCCGACGAGGAGCCCGTTCCGGACAGCGAGCTCGTCAGGTGGTCGCTGATCGGTCCCTGGCCGTGGATCAGGATGCGGAATTCCGGGTTGCCGCGGTCGACGTCGGTGACCACCCGGCCCGCGGACACCAGACTGCGCAGCACCAGGTCGAGATCGTCGTCGTGCAGACCCGCCCGGCGGGCGCGGCGCGAGAACGTGTCTGCCGTGCACGCATCCTCCAGCGAACGCAGCAGTGCGGCAACGGAATGCGCCGACACCGAGTCGTCGAGATCGAGGAGCAGGCTGCGGGTCGGATCGATCCCGACCCGGACCGAGTTCCCGGGTTGTACGAGGATCGGCGTACCCGGTCGGAGCCGGGGCACCGTGGTCGGACTCTCCGCGCGGGTGGGAGCCGAGAGGGCGCGGGGACTCGTCCGGGCTGGCGACATGCGGCAACTCTGCCAGCCGGACGCCCTCCTGGGCGCTCGGTGAGCGGGTTATCCACAACATGGCCGAATCCCCCGGGTGTGTGGACTTCTACGATCCGCCTCGTGCGGAGTCGTCGCCGTCGTCGGGGTTCTGCTCGCCGCGGCTCTCGCGGTCGTCGCCGAGACCACGCGCACGTTCCTCGGCGATGGTCTTCTCCAGCTGGGCCATCGGGTCGTCGAGTTCGTCCCCGCCCAGGAGTCGGTCGATGAAACCCGCGGGATTGTCGAGGTCGTCGGAATCCGGCAGCAGGTCCGGGTGAGCCCACACCCCGTCCCTGGTCGCGACGTCGGTCGCCTCCAGTGCGCGACGCCACAACTCCGATGCCTCGCGGACCTTGCGGGGGCGCAGTTCCAGACCGACCAGTGTCGCGAACGTCTGCTCGGCCGGCCCGCCCGAGGCACGGCGGCGGCGCATGGTCTCGGTGAGCGCCCCGGTACTCGGGATCCGGTCGCCGAGCGCTCGCGTCACGACCTGCTCGACCCAGCCCTCGATGAGCGCGAGCAGGGTCTCGAGGCGGCCGAGGGCTGCCTTCTGCTCGGGCGTCGTCGTCGGCTCGAACGACGTCGACGAGTTGATCAGCTCCTCGAGTTTCGAAGGGTCGGAGAGCAATTGGGCGGGATCGATCCCGGCTGTGGCGTCAGAGATGCCGCTGAAGTCGATGCTGATCCCGCGGGCGTACTCCTCGACGGTGGTCAGAAGTCGCTGACGCAACCAGCCGACATGGGTGAACAGGCGCACGTGGGCGGCCTCGCGCGCGGCGAGGAACACGATGATCTCCTGCGCCGGCTGTTCGAGCCCCTCGGCGAACTTCGCGATCGCTTCGGGAAGCAGGACGGCGATGCCCTCGGGCGCCAGCGGCAGGCCGACGTCGGTCGAGGTCAGCACCTCCTTGGCGAGCTGGCCGAGACCCTGCCCGAGCTGCGTGCCGAACGCCATCCCACTCATCTGGGTCAGCATCCCGATCATCGGGCCGGCGAACTGAGCGGCCTCGGCGGGAAGGTTGTCCTGCCAGGTCCGGGCGAGCTGTTCGGCAACGGGATCGCACAGACCCTTCCAGGTGTCCATCGATTCCTCGAGCCATTGGACCGGCGTCCACGCCACCGTCTGGGTGACCCCGCTGGGGAAGTTCGTCGCGTCGTCGAGCCAGACGTCGGCGAGGCGGACGGCGTCGGCGGAAGCCGCGTTCTCCTTCTCCAGGATCGGGGTGAACGAGCCGATCTGTTGCCGGGCCAGGTTGGTCGCCACCGAGTAGTTCACCGGGCCGTCCCCGCCGCCGGTCATACCCGCGCCCATACCGCTGAACATGTTGCCCAGTTGCGAGAACATCTGGCCGATCATGGTGGGGTCGAACTTCGACGGGTCGAAGTCGCCGCCCGGTCCGCCCCCGAATCCCTGGGCGCCCCCGAATCCGAACGGGTTCGACCCGCCGAACGGGTTGCCACCGGGATTGTCGCCCGGCTTGTTCTGGTCGCCGCTGTTCTTGTCGCGGTCGTCGTCGCCGTCACCGGACGACGAGAAGCCGAAGGGCAGATCACTCATGCGTTCCACCGTACCGGCCGGTGAGCCGCGCAAACGGCGACGACTGTTCGCCCTGCGCGTAGTCGGCTCATGGTCGCCCGGCGGGGTCGGCTCGTCGTCCTCGGCGCAGCAGGCTCGCCGGTGCCGAGGGGCACTATCGTGTGCGGAATGAGTTCGAGCCCTCGCTTCCGGAGAATCGCCGCGGCCGCGGTCTCCACCGTGGTCCTGCTGGCATTGCTGGTGCTGGGCACACAGGTGCAGGTGCCCTACGCCGCGCTCGGACCCGGACCGACGCTGAACACCCTGGGCACGACGAAGGTGGCCGACGACGGTGCGGTCGTCGAACGCAAGGTCGTGCAGATCGACGGAGCCCCAACCGATCCGACGACCGGTCACCTGAACCTCACCACCGTCTCCGTCCGCGACGGGCTCTCGCTCTTCGATGCGCTGGGCATGTGGTTGTCGGGCACCTATTCGCTCACGCCGCGTGACCAGGTCTATCCGCCCGACCGCACCACCGAACAGGTGCAGCAGGAAAACGCTCAGCAGATGACGGGTTCGGAGGAGAACGCGACGGTCGCCGCGCTCCGCTACCTGGACCGGCCGACGGCCCTGCGGATCGCGAGCGTCGGACCCGACGGGCCCGCCGTCGGGGTGCTGCGCGCCGGTGACGAGGTCGTGCGGGCCGGGGGAGTGCCGGTGGAGACGGGCGAACAGCTGCGGAAGGTCGTCGGTGACAATCCGCCCGGGACCGTGCTCCCGATCGAGATCGTCCGGGCCGGTGCCCGGGAGACGGTGTCGGTCACGCTCGGCGCGCATCCCGCGGAACCCGACGCCGGTTATCTCGGCGTCGTCCCGGAGGTGGTCAACGCCGATCCCCGGCTCGAGGTCACCTACACGGTGGGGGACATCGGTGGGCCGTCGGCCGGGATGATGCTGGCACTCGCGGTCATCGACCAGCTGAGTCCCGGCGAACTGACCTCCGGGAAGTTCATCGCCGGTACCGGCACGATCACCGACGAGGGCGTGGTCGGACCGATCGGCGGCATCACGCACAAGACGCGAGCCGCACGCGACGCAGGCGCGACGGTCTTCCTCGTGCCTGCCCGGAACTGTGCCGAGGCGGTCTCCGACCGACCGGACGGGCTCGAGTTGGTCAAGGTCGACACCCTCGACGGCGCCGTCGACGCGCTGGGCGCGATCGGGGCGGGTCGTCCCGCGCCGACCTGCTGACGCGGTCCCGGCCGGGCATCAGCCCCGCGTGGAATCCTCGGGCACGTCGGGTGCGAAGGTGTCGCGGAGTGCTGCCCGCAGCTCGAGGGCCAGCTGCGGGTGGGTGAGCAGCTCGGGTTCCTCGTCGGCGGCCGGACGTACGCGCATCAGGGCCAGGTCGGCGCCGCTGCGCAGTACCCCGACGACGAGGCGTGCGACCTCCTCGTCCGGATGCTGGTCGCCGGTCTCGGTGACGACATAGCGGGGGGTGCGGTCGGCGTCGTCCTCGGGCTTGACGACGATGATCTCGATCGCCACCGCGGCACCGACGACCGCCTGCGGCCAGATGGCCGACGCCAGGAAGTCGTCGAGGTCGTCGACATCCTCTTCCACGGGCGTGAGAACCGGGCCGTCCGGGGCGATCACGTCGGGGAGACGTTCGGTGAGCAGAGCGGTCGGTGCCAGCGCGAACACCGACGGCGGTTGTCCCCAGCCACGCGTGTCGACGTGTTCCATGATCTCGCTCAGGGCACTGCCGAGGTCGTCGGTGGAGTAGGCGCGCGGGGCATTCGAGTGGTCGGGCACGGCCTCATCTTGCCTCGGAGTGCGGCACGACCACGAGTCCGCGGTACCGCGAGGGAACCGCTGACGTGTCGCGATCGTTGAGCGGGCGCCCCGAGTGAGTTGGTCACCCGGGTGGTGCCAGTACAGTGGGCACCACGCCCAGCAGGCAGTCGTGTGCGGGTGGTGTCCGGATTGAGAGCTTTGGAGAGTGGGTCTGGTGGGCGTCCGAGGGCCGGCGGGAATGCCGACACTGTCACGCAGGAGCAAGATCATCATCGGACTCGGCGTGGCCGTCCTGGTGCTGCTGCTCGTCGGACCACGCCTGATCGGTCTCGCGACCGACTGGCTCTGGTTCTCCGACGTCGGGTACTCAGGCGTCTTCACCAAGGTGATCTGGACGCGCGTGATCCTGTTCCTGATCACCACGGTCGTCGTCGGCGCCATCATCTTCGGCGCGGTGTCCCTGGCATATCGCAGCCGTCCGGTGTTCGTCCCGACCGCGGGACCGAATGACCCGCTCGCGCGCTACCGCACCGCCATCATGGGCAAGGTCCGCTGGTTCGCGATCGTCCCGGCGGTGATCATCGGCGCACTCGCCGGCCTGGTCGCGCAGGGTTCGTGGGCGACGGTCCAGATGTTCCTGCACGGACAGTCGTTCGGCCGGACCGATCCCCAGTTCAACCTCGACATCGGGTTCTACGCCTTCGACCTGCCGTTCTACCGGTTCGTGCTGAACCTGTTGTTCGTCGTGGTCGTGGTCGCCTTCCTGTCGAACCTGGTCACCCACTACCTCTTCGGCGGCATCCGGCTGGGGCAGGGCGGCGGTTCGGTCACCACCGCGGCGCGGATCCAGCTCGCTGTCCTGGCCGGAACCTTCTTGTTGTTGAAGGCGGCCGCCTACTGGCTCGACCGGTACTCACTGCTGTCGAGTCAACGAAAAGCCGAGATCTTCCCGGGTGCGAGTTACACCGACATCAACGCGGTTCTGCCGTCGAAGCTCATCCTGATGGCGATCGCGATCATCTGCGCGGTCGCGTTCTTCGCCGGGATCGTGCTCCGCGACCTGCGGGTGCCGGCACTTGCCACTGTCTTGATGCTGTTCTCCGCGTTGCTGATCGGGGTCGGCTGGCCGCTCACGATGGAGCAGTTCTCGGTCAAGCCGAACGCGGCGCAGAAGGAAGCCGAGTACATAGACCGGGCGATCACGTCGACACGCGAGGCGTATGGGATCGGGCCGGACAAGGTCATCACCCAGAACGACTGGACAGCTCGGCCCGCGACGCCGGCACTCGTCAACAGCGACGTGCCGACGCTGTCGAACGTGCGCATCCTCGACCCGAATGTCGTGTCGCCGACCTTCATCCAGCAGCAACAGCGGCAGAACTTCTACGGATTCCCGACGCAGCTGGCGGTCGACCGCTACCGCATCGACGGCGAACTGCGGGACTTCGTGGTCGCCGTCCGCGAACTCGACCCCAGCCGCTACCTCGAGAACCAGCAGAACTGGCTGAACAAGCACCTCGTCTACACCCACGGTGACGGATTCGTCGCCGCGCCGGCCAACCGGGTGAACGAGTCGCGCGACGTCAACGACATCGACGGCGGCGGCGACCCGTTCTACTACGTCAGCGACACCTCGAACTACCAGTCCGAGGAGTACAAGCGCGACGCCCCGATCAAGGTGACCCAGCCCCGGATCTACTTCGGTGAGCTGCTCGCGAAGATCGATCCGGACTACGCGATCGTCGGTTCCGACGACGGGCAGGCGCGCGAGCACGACATCGGTGACGACAAGTACACCTATCAGGGGCCGGCCGGGGTATCCCTGGGCAACTGGTTCAACCGGGTGCTCTACGCGGGCAAGTACGCCGAGCGCAACTTCCTGCTGTCGGGCGAGATCAACTCCGAGTCGAAGATCATCTACAACCGCGACCCCCGCGACCGTGTCGAACAGGTCGCACCGTGGCTGACGGTGGACTCGAAGACGTACCCCGCGGTCATGGAGGACGGCTCGATCAAGTGGATCGTCGACGGTTACACCACCCTCGACAACTACCCGTACTCGCAGCCCACCTCGCTGCAGAGCGCGACCGCCGACGCCCAGGACCTCAATCCGGGGCAGACCGGCCGCACGCAGATCAACAAGACGGTGTCCTACGTGCGCAACTCGGTGAAGGCGACCGTCGACGCCTACACCGGTGAGGTGGAGCTGTACCAGTTCGACACCGAGGACCCGGTGTTGAAGACGTGGATGGACGTCTTCCCCGGAACGGTGAAGTCGCGCGCCGATTTCGACGCCCAGACGTCGCTGCGGGATCACGTCCGCTATCCCGAGGACATCTTCAAGATCCAGCGGTCGCTGTTGACCCGTTACCACGTCGATTCGCCACAGACGTTCTTCCAGGCGAGTGACTTCTGGTCGGTTCCCTCGGACCCGACCGATCCGGATGCCGACCAGCGCGGGCTGGATCAGCCGCCGTACTACTTCGTGGCCTCGGATCCCGAGAGCGGACGGCCGACGTTCCAGCTGACCTCGGTGCTCACCCGCCTCAACCGGCCGATCCTGGGCGCGTACGTGACCGTGTCGTCGAACCCGGAGAACTACGGGCAGATGACGGTCAAACAGTTGCCCGGCAACGCCCAGCGGTCGGGTCCGAAGCAGGCGTTCAACCCGATGCGGACCGACGGACGTGTCGCCGAATCGCTGAAGTCGCTGGAGAACACCGCGACGGTGACCTTCGGCAACCTCTTGACGCTGCCTGTGGGGGACAACGGCATCCTGTACGTCGTCCCGATGTACGCGCAGGCTCAGGGTGAGGAAGCGTTTCCCCGGCTGTTCCGGGTGATCACCCGGTACGAGCCCGCCGAGCGGGAGGCCCGGATCGGATACGCGCCGACGACCGGCGAGGCGCTGCGCCAGGTCGGCATCACGCCGGCCGCGGGGGTCGTGCCCGACGATCAGCAGCCGACCGAGCCGGATCAGTCCGGGACACCCGACACTGATACGCCGACGCCGAATCAACCTCCGCAACAGGGTGATTCGCCCGAGCGAGATGCCGCTGCCAAGGCCATCGGCGATGCGATCACGGCCCTGCGTGAGGCTCAGCAGGGCGGCGACTTCGCCGCGTACGGTCAGGCGCTCGACCAGTTGAGTCAGGCGGTTGCCCGGTACGAGTCACTGGCGGCCCCGAACTAGTCCCGGGCCGGTCCCCACACCGAGCGCTGTCTGCGCGAAGTGCCGCTATCCGCGGTACTTCCGCAGGTAGCGCTCGGTTTCGTTGGGGGTGTTGTCGGGAAGGACAGGGCTGTGGTGATGGCGATGTCCCAGCGAGAAGAAGATCGAGACCGCGGTGGTGAATGCGGCCACCATCAGCAGACCGCAGAGGATCGCGGGTCCGACATTGCCGACCGCCATGTGGACCAGCCAGAGTGCGGCCATCGCGAACCCGCCCAGCGCCAGGACGAAACCGACGAAGCTCATCGGATGGTTGCCGTGGCTCTCGTGGTGGAAGCGGTGAGTGTTCATGGTTCCTCCTCGGCGGTGGCTTCTCGTGTGCCGAGTGTACGCCGTATGTGACCGGCATCACATATGAGCGGCTGCGCCGGCGACGACCAGCGGGCGCGCCTCGACCTGCGCGTACGGGACCCACAGTGACCGCCATCACTGCCGTTTTCCCAGCTCGCAGCCGGTTGGCGGATCGATTTGCATCGCTGACGAACCGGTGTGTAACGTTGTGTTCACCAACGCGGGGTGGAGCAGCTCGGTAGCTCGCTGGGCTCATAACCCAGAGGTCGCAGGTTCAAATCCTGTCCCCGCTACCAACACCAAGAACCCCCGCCCGGGATGCCCGGGCGGGGGTTCTTGCTATGTGCCGACACAGGGCAGACGGTGGCGCCCGGGATCAGACCCGAACTTCCTGGGAGGACATCCCGGGTGGTGGGCCGAGGCCGGGTTCGCGTCGATGCCGGGGCGCTCGACGGTGAGTCGCCGCGATGCAGCCCGATGGCCGCGTCGGAGGCGGGCGGGGACGGGCGATGCCGGCCGGCGCTCCACCCACCCAGTGCTTCGGCAAGTCGTTGTGAGCCCGTCTGGCCGGCGAGGCTCGGGGCCGAGCCGGCACCGCCAGCCGCCGATGAGGGCGCTCGACCCCCGCTGACCAGGCGATTTGACGCCGGGTGGCGTGGTGCGTAACTTATGTCGAGTCAGCGAGCCACGGCGCCGCCCCGGAAGGCCTGAGAGGGTCTGATGGTGGGGAGTGGAGACCGGGTTTTTTGTTGGCCGCCCCAATGTATGTCTGGTTCGAGTCGTTGTGGCTCGGGTAGAGTGGTGGGGGTTGCTGGGTCTTCCTGGTTCGGAATTCTTCGGGGTTGCGGGCTGGGGTTTGGGTCTGGTAGGCTGGAAGAGTTGCCCCGGAGACGGGTGTAGCTTGGATGGTTGGAACAAGTCTGCTGGTGAAAGCCCTGGTAGGGGTGAGTATTTGGTGGGTGTGTGTTCTTTGA
>NZ_NGFO01000029.1 GCF_002149015.1 Gordonia lacunae
CCGCCGATGCGCCCGCGCCCGCCCCGGAAGCCGCCGACGGCCCGGCCGGCGAGGTGGTGCACACCACCGACGACGCCGGCAACGCCATCGACGTGCACTACGACGAAGCCGGTGAGGTGGTCCTGGTCGAGGCCGACACCGATGGTGACGGCCAGATCGACACCGCGGCGGCACCGACCGCCGACGGCGGCGCGGTCATCGCCAGCGACCTCGACAGCGACGGCGTGGTTGACGAGGTCGCCCACCTCAACGCCGACGGCGGCCTCACCCAGGTCGATTCCTACGAAGACGGGCAACTGGTCACCCAGACCCTCGACACCGACGCCGACGGCGCACCCGACACCGTGCTGACCGACACCGACCGCGACGGCGCACCCGACACCCTGCTCGTCGACACCAACGCCGACGGGGCCATCGACGCCGTCGCTGTCGACACTGACCGCGACGGGCAATTCGACGCTGTCGCGCTCGACACCGACTTCGACGGCCAGGCCGATGTCTACGGCCAGGACACCGACGGTGACGGCGAACTCGACCTCTACAGCGACGAGACCGGCACCTACAGCGACACCCCGGACTCCCCCGAAGACACCACCCCCGGCGGCCACGACAGCGACGCCCTCGTCTGACCCCCGCCCGAGGTCAACCACAGCGATGCCCGACCCTCAGCTGGGGGTCGGGCATCGCTGTGTATGGGCTTGACGGCCTCGACGTCAGAATCCGCGGAAGATGCCGTCGGCGTCGGCGGCGCCGACGAACTCGGCGAAGTCCATGTTGGCCAGCGCGAGGTTGTTCTCGATCGACCACATCGCAGCGGGCACGACCCGCACGCTCCGATTCGAAGTGTCCTCGCCGTCGAGATTGATGGCCAGGATCGGGTGGTCGGGGTCGGACAGAGTCTGGGTATCGCACAGGAACACGTAGAACGGCGGCGGCTCCCCGATCGCGTGCGCCAGCTCGTCGACGGTGATGTTGTCGTAGGTGGGGTCATCGACCAGGGTGAGATCGGCAGAGAACCCATCGACAGGATCGGGAGCCAGCGCCGCATTCACCACCATCGTCCACGCCTCGGGATCGCTGAAATCACCACGAATCAACAGCGACAGGTTGGCCAAATGGTCGGCGTCGAGCGGCCCAGACACCGAGGTCGCAGAGTCGGCCGCCACGGCGGCGTCGATGCGCTCTCGCACCTCGGCGGGCTGGGCCGGGGCGTGTGACGCGGCCGGAGTGTTGCGGCCGGTCGGCGTGTAGCGGATGACCTCGAGGCCGGCCGGCCCGGGGATCTGCCAGATGTCGACACGCACCTGCACGGCGGGATCGGAGGGTCGCCGGTCCCGGCAGGACACGCGAACCATGTTCCAAGGACCAAAAATCGTCTGCACCAGAGGCTTGATGCGCTCGTGTTCGCTCGGCGACGACCACACCAGAGGCTGCATCGTCACAGGCAGGTAGCCGAATTCGGCGCCACCTTGCTCGACATGGACCCAGCCGTCGGCAGCATCCAACAGGGTCGGCTCAGCGTCGTGAGTGATGAGGTCGACGACCACCGGGGCCGGCGCATTAGGGATCAGGAACGTCAACTCGGGAAGCCGCGGCGGGTCGAACCCCGGCTTACCAGGTTCGTAGCTGAGCGTGTACTCCTTGGTGTCCTGAATGCCGATACTCAACCGATGCTGGCCGGTGTACCAGCTCTGATAATGCTCTGGCTCGAATGATGCGAATGCGCCAGTGAGAGCGATGAAATCAGCCGTCCGGTGTTCGTACTGCACGTGCTCCAGCTCCACAACCACTCCTCGTTACTGTCGACCCCCACAGCACGCTCTTCCAGCGGCTGCCCCAGCCGACACCCTAGGGCCGAACGGGCGGCGGTCACGCTGACGACACACCCGCCCAGCTGGTTGGCGTCAACAGGAGTCGTGCAGTCGGGAACATTCTCTGTGCCGCACCGCAACCAATCCTCAGTTGCTCACGCAGAGCACATTTCTCGCCCCGATGAACCGAGGCGGGACTGCCAGCAAGGGCGCGGCGATTCGCTGCGACAGGACCAGAGGACACACCGATGAACAAGACCGCCATGACCATTGCCGTTGCCGCCGTGTCGATGGGCGCCGTCGCGAGCGGGTTCGCCGCCGGTACCGCCGAGGCCCAGCCGGGGCATCAGCGCAGCTGGGTCACCGACGACGGCTGGAAGGCCTCGATCGCCTCCACCCACGAGAAAGTGCAGAAAGTCGCCCCGCTGTCCTCGGTGCCGACGTCGCGGGAAGCGTTCATGTCGATGCGGGCGGTGTCCACGCTGGCGCCACCGGCCGGGCAGGCCGGGTCGCCGATCACCGGTGAACTCGAGGCCGGGTACATGATCGGATGCGCGGTGCAGCTGGAATCGGTGACCGGCAGCGTCGGGGCGAGCCTGGGCATCGGCGGTAGCGGCGGCGGCGGCGTCAGCGCGACCGGACCCAGCGGCAACCTGTCGATCAGTCCGCAGGCACTGCTGCAACCGAGCCTGTCGGTGACGATGTCACCGGGCAAGATCACCACCATCGCCTTCGACAAGAAGGCCGTCGGCGCCGGACGTGCGTCGACCACCACCCGCGAAGGCCACATCAGCATCGACGGATGCGCCGGCCCGGTCGCGGTCCGCTCCTACGCCATCCTCAAGACCAGCACCCCGAAAGCCAACGACGGCAACGCCGTCTACGGCCGCGTCGTCTACCTGTAAACCAATCGGCCGGAATGTGCTGCCCGGCAGGAACATTTCACCACCCCGAGGGCAACCCATCTGTGGACGCACCACCGGCGGTGCGCCGCGCACGGTCTGCGACCGCAGACGTGCAGAACACCGAAGTCCAGTCGAGTGGCTGGCATGACGAAAGGAACACTCAGATGCGAGTACGTAAGACGATCGGTTCCACCGTGGCGGCCGTCGCCGCGGCCGGTGCGCTGTCGCTGCTGGGCGGCGGGCTGGCCTCGGCCGCCCCGATCGAGCTGCAGCACGGCGACGACGGGCTGACGACCTACGACTTCGGTGTCGACGGCCAGGACGTCATCGTCGGCGGCACAGGCAACTTCACCTGGCCCTGACAGTCAGCTCGGCTGCGCTGAACCGATCACTGCGGGTGGGCGTTCTTCGTCCACCCGCAGTCTTCGTTCAGTCGGTCGTCACCGCCCAGTGTCCGGCATTCGGGTGCCGGGACGGCAGCGGCGAACCGAGACGGGCTGCAGCGTCGGCGAGGATTGGCCACGGCTCGACGAGCTCGCACTGCCAGCATTCCCACGGCACCGGACCCGGTCCGAGAACATCGCCGAGCAGCGGGTGGCGGCTACGCGCAATGCTGTCGGCGGCCTTCTCCACGGCGGCCACGAGGTCCCATCTGGTCACGTCGGCGACATAGCTGGGCAGCTCGGCCGTAGCCTCTGCGACGGCGTCGGCCGAGCTGGGCTCGGTGGCCAGGATGTCGGCGGCACGCGAAGCAATCACCTGAGGGCGCGGCTCAACGGCCGCACAGACCGGGTGGATTGCTCGGTTAGCTCAGTGAAATCTGACCGCGATCGTGCGTACCCACGCAGCAAGAGTGTCGACGTCCCTCTGCGATAGGGCGACGACTCACCTCGAAGGACGGTCGACAGGTACGACAGTGGTCAATAGGTACGACCGTGCGGCACCTTTCCCCCGTTCGGACGAATCCAGGCTTGGGATTTGTCGCCTTTAAACCTCCTGTGCCATAGTTGCGACCGCTTCATTCTTGTGAATTGTCTACGTAGCGGTGTCGGGGGACATCGCCCTATTGGGCGTGCTACCGCTGACATCGCCAGGCTCCCCGGCCAATCCGGGGATGAGGGCGAGGATTCTGCGTGTCGAATCGGGTCGGGTTCCGGATCATTGCGGCGTTGGTGGCTATAGGCTCCTTGGCAGCCGCGGCGGGTGCAGCTGACGCTACGCCGACGCCACTGTCGTCGAAGTACGATCGGCTGGTCACCGATGATGGGTGGACGGTAACGCTCAAAGCTACTGAGCTGGTTGTCAATCCCATGTCCAATATTGCCAACGTAGCAACGTCGCGCGAGGGTTGGATCTCCTCCAAAGTGGATGCCTCGATTACCGGCAAGGGACGCCAGCCGATTCAGTCGGCGGTTCTGGAGCAGTTTCTCGTTATTGGTTGCCAGATCGACGTTTCTGACGGCGCAACCCTCGGTCTTGCTACTAGCTTCGGCCCTAGCGTCGGCGTGACGATCAGCGGCATCCCGGCGGGGAACCTCGGCGCAAGCGCGTCGGTGAGCCCATCAATCTCGACTAAGATCCGACCCGGACGAATCAACGAGATCTCGCTTGGCAAGAAGACCCTACAGACCGATCGGGCCTCGATCCGCGCTAAGCGGGTGCGTGTTGGGGTCGATGGATGCCTGGGACCCACGACCGTGCGGATCATCGCACGTCTGTCAGTGTCTTCCCCGACAGCCGACGACACCATCAATATCTTCTCTAGCCGCACGTGGCTCTGAGACATGCGCGTCCAGAAGGAAGTTTCAGTCTTTTACACACGCAGTCGATCTCAGATGGCGGGCCTGGCGGTCACAGTGGTGACGCTTCTCGCGACTCTCTGCGCGCTCGCCTCCCTAGCAGTAGGCCAGGGCGTTGCCTACGCCGAGACACCAGCAGAGCGTTGCGAGCGCGAGACCAACGCGTACAACAACGCCTGGAAGCAGGGTTGGGCTGCAAGCAACCCCGGTAAGAGTCCCAACGACGCCCCCCCACCCCCGGTGCCTTACGTCTGCCGTGACCCTCAAGCTACGCCTGAGAACACTCCCACCACACCTTCAGTGGTGGCTCCCAGCCTGCCGGGCGCGACTACGCCCACCACCCCTGGCACTGGGCCGAACATGACCGCCCACGCCCCTACCGACATTCCGCCACCAGGTCGTACACCCATCGTTCCGGTTCCGGAAACGCGGACTGTTCAACCTCCGGTCTCCAACACCGCGGTGCCTACCGCACCGACAGCTTCGCTCGGTGACGCTGTGGAGAGTTTGCGCCGTAACGCTGATAACAGCGGTTTGCCTCCGTACCGCGCATGCGGATCGTCTGCCGAGCGGAAGACCATCGGCGAGTACGACGTTGCCGGGGATCGGCGGGCATTCATGGTGTGCGGCAATCGTGAGTACGGATTCGAACACATCAAGGGTCGTCATATGGATGACTGGGCGAACAAGGCAATGATCACTGGTGACAAGTGGATGGACCTCATGGACTACACCATTGAGGCCACGTTGCGACACCCAGAAGCCACCTCGCAACGAGACGGCAAGACTTGCTATGCGCGCAAAATCTGGATGTATGACAAGCGCAACGGAGAGGTGACGGGCAAGTTCTTCTGGAGCCACGTCATCGTCAAAGACTCCAATGGAGACATCATCACAGCCTATCCGACCGGCTCAGGGGACCACCGATGCACGTCATAACGCGAGCCCGAACAATGACTGCCGCTGTGATCGCTCTCGCGCTATGCTTCTGCGCTGTCGCCTGCACTAGCGACGACGATAGCCCCAGCGTTTCCTCACTCAACGGAGCTTCGGTGTCAGAGACAACTTCGCCACCCAGTGGCGCCGACCTGACCGCACTACGGCGGCCCGGCACGCTCGATGAGGCGTTACCCGCCGCGTTGGACGGCTTGCATCCGGTGCTCCTGGAGGAGCCCGAACCCGCCCGATTCTTCACGACGATGTACACCCCCTCAACCACTTCCAACGATGTAAGAGCCAGCATCCTCGTCAGCACCCGGGAAAGCCCAGTCACCGCCGACACGGCGCGTACTGATGCGGAGCTATACCCAAGTCCTGCGTATACCTACACACCAGTTCCCAGCGATCGTCGTGCCTCATTTGGCCATCACTCCTTCGTCGCAGCCTCGCATGACGACCTGGATGAGTGGGCACTAACCGCCGACACGTTGTTCATCAAGGTCAAGTATCAGCCCGGATCTGTGTCCGAGACCGAACTGTGGACGCTGGCCGAGAGCATCCTGCGCGCTACGGACAGCACCAGGTAGACACCCACCCATCGACTGTTCGCCAGGGCGCCGGTTCAACGATCGGTGAGTCATTGCTCTAGAGCGGACCGACCGAAGTCTGCACGCTGAGGAGGAAATAGCAGAGATGGTTGGCGCGCCCTTCCCTAACCTCACAGAACCCGACTTAGAGAGCGACCCCGACGGCGGGTTCCCCGTCTACGACATTGTGTTTGAAGACAGGGTCGGCCGGTTGTGGGAAGACCCGAGCCACACGTCCGAAGACTCGCGGGTTGATCCGGCCAGCTGGGCGGCCCAGCATTCGGTCCCCGCGGGCCGGATCGGACCGGTCGGTCCGGGGATCGCGCCGGAGCAGTGGCCGCGCGATCCGACGACGGGGATGCCGATGATGCACGTCATCACCCTGTGGCTCCCCGAGCATTTCCGTCGGCGCGGCCCGGACCTCCCAGGGTTCGCGCTTTTTCAGGGAGCAGGCGAGGCTTTCATGCCGCTACCCGACAACCCGGATCCGGCCGATCCGTTCGTCATCGACCTGCACCACCATCGCCCCCACCCCCAACAGATTCTCCTCACCGACATCCTTGATCTCTACTTTGCAGCCATTTGGCTCACCGCCGAGGAACTCACCCGGATCGGCTCACCCCCGGCAGACCGCCGACGTCCCGGAGAACACAACCACGACGGACTACCCCGCCATGCGTGGAACCACGACGACCCCCCGCTGCTCGTGCGCCTCACGCCGCGCCGCCACGACCCCAACGCCGGCATCGCCCCCGTCGAACGTGACGCCACCACAGACACTCCGTACCTCAGCACGTGGGGCGACGGCGACCACCACGATTGGGCCAACAAACTCCAATGGTGGAATCACCTCGGCGGCACAATCTTTCCCTCCCAGTGGATTCCCGACGGACTCACCCCGTACTACCTCGACCTGATCGAACTTCCCGGGATGAACATCGGCACCGGCACCCTTCAGTACGACCTCGAATCGAACGTATTCGACTGGGCCTGTGGGTAACTGATGTTCCAGATTCACAGAATGCCGTCGAAGACCAGGCCTACCCAGATGCAATCGGCCGCCAGGCCGAAGGTCAGCCCCGCCCAGAGCGCGATCTTCTCTGCTGGTTTAGCACCAGCGATAGCGGCCACGAGGATGCCGAAAGCGACGAGCCCCAGCGGGAATACGACCACGATGAGGTAGTCGGGAAGCAGGAGCGCGCAGGCGGCGAGAACCAGTCCGGCGGTCGTGTAGACGGCGTAGCGCGGCCCGTCATCGAGCTGGGCGATCCGAGTGGCGACCGCACGGGCGATCGCGCGCTCGAGCGACTTCGTCATGCCAGTCCTTCACGGTGGGGTTGCCCGATCACGTCGACACCTCTACGCACTCAGTTGATGAGGCCGGAGCGGGTGAGGAAGGTGCGGGCATTCTCTACCGACGACAGTTCGGTGACCCTGAGGACCAGCCCGGTACCGGTGTTGGCGTACCAGATGGTGTATTCGTTGTCGCTGAGACTCGGGGTGATCTCGGCGGCGGCCTGGCGGTTGGTGTCTTCGACGACGGTGCCCTTGCCGGCACTGTAGACCCCGTTACGCAGGTTGCGGATCTCGCGGGTGGCTTCGTTGTCGTCGACGTTGATGTCGATCCGCAGTGAGTCCGATAGGCCGCCCTCGATTTTGAGGCCACTCAGGGTGCCGGCCTCGTTGAGGGTGCAGTCCAGTGTGAGGGCGCCGTTGTCGGTGAAGCTGCCGTTGGTGCAGTCGGTGATCTGGGATTGCAGGGCGCCGGGGAGTTGCTGGCGGATTTGGTCGGGGTCGGTGAGGATCGGCCCGCCGTCTTCGCCGGTGGGGCCGGCGGGGGTGGTGTCGGCGCCCAGGGTTTGGGTGGCCTGGGATGCATCGGTGGGGTCGTCGTCGCTGCCGCTGGCGGTGGTGACGATGGTGGTCACGATCGCGGCGGCGGCGGTGACGGCGACCGCCGCGGCGCCGATGCGCAACCAGCGTCGCCGCGTCGAGGCGGGCTGGGCTGGTGAGCCCAAGGTGCGGGGTTGGGTGTGCCAGGTCGGCATGAGGTCGGCGGCTTCGGGGATGCCGCGGGGCTGGGTGGGCGCCGAGTCCGCCAGCACGGTGAGCAGTGCACCTTGGGCGACAACGGTTTTGGGGTCGTCGAGGGTGGCGACGGGGCCGAGTTCGCCGAGGCGTTGCTGGATGAGGGGGATGCGGGAGGACCCGCCGGTGAGGTAGAGGGCGGTGRGTTGGTCGGGGTGGGTGAGGCCGGCGTCGGCGAGGGTGGTTCGGGTGAGGTGGACGGCGGCGTCGACGGCGGGGGTGATGAGTTCGTCGAACTCGTCGCGGGTGATCTGCAGGGTGGTGCGTTCATTCGGGCCGGGCACGGTGATGGTGGCCGACGGCGTTTCGGACAGCAGCTCTTTGGCCTGCTGGATGGAGTCCTGCAAGGACTGGATGGCGTCGATGGGGGCGGCGCGGCGCAGCCAGGCGGCGTGGTCGGGGTCGCGGTCGGCGAGGCGATCCTCGACCCAGCGTTGCAGCAGGGCGTCGAAGTTCTTGCCGCCCAGTCCGTTGTCGCCGCGGGCGGCGATGACCTGGAAGGTGTTGGTGGGGGTGACCTCGAGGACGGCGATGTCGAGGGTGCCGCCGCCGAAGTCGAACACCGCAATCCTGGTGCCGTGTTGCAGGGCGTGGGAGCGGGAGTAGTGCCCGGCCGCGGCGCGGGGTTCGGAGATCGTGGTGATCCGCTCGGCCGGGATGCCGGCGGCCCTTGCGGCGTCGGTGAGAACCTGAATCTGTTGGGGCGCCCACGCTTCGGGGTGGGTGAGCACGACCCGGTCGGGCATGGTGCCGGCGTGTGCGGCGACCCCGCGGCCGATGATGGTACGCATCACGGCGGCGACGAGGGCATAGATCGGCAGGGTGTGCCCGTTGGCTGCGACGGCCGGTTGCGCGCCGATGAGGCGTTTGGGTGAGGCGATGAACCCGGCCGGGTTCTGTGCGGCGGAGTTGAGGGCGGCACCCCCGACGAGGACGGTGCCTGCGGTGTCGACGAACACCGCCGAGGGCATCAGGTTGCTGGTGTGGGTCAGCGAGAGCGCTTCGATGCTGCGGCTGGTGGCGCCCGAATGCGCGGCCGCCGAGTTTGAGGTGCCGAAGTCGATGGCCAGAGACCAGGCATGGGTGGCAGATGTCTGGGTGGCAGATGTCATGGTGTCGGATCGTCCTGTGCGGGAGGGGGTGTCAGTGGCCGGCGGCCAGAGCGGTGTAGGTGCGGATGAGGGTGACCAGGGCGGCGTCCTCGGCCGCCGACCGGGTGGCCAGGGTGCGTTGCTGGGCGGCGGCCAGGCGGCGGTGGGCTTCGGCGGTGACGGCGGCCGGTGGTGAGTGGCCGTCGAGGCCGACGCGGCCGGCGGGGGTGGTGGCGGTGAGGATGGTGCGCAGTTCGTCGGTGACCGCGGCGTCGGGGTCGACGTCGAGCATGCGTTGGTAGTCCTCGAGCACGGTCACCGCGGCCAGGGCCGGGTCGGCGCGCAATCCGGCGGTCAGGGTGCGGATGTGGTCGCGGGCGGGATGGGTGAAGGCCAGTTGATCGAGGCGGGCCAGGATGCGGTGGGCGCGGTGCAGCATGGCGAACCGGCCGGTGGCCGCGGTCAGGGCGTGGCGCAGGGCGGCGATCCCGGATCGTTCGGCCAGCCAAGTGTTGAGCGCTGCGGCTCCGTCGGCGGCGATACGGCGGCCGTTGAGTACGCCGTACTCGCCGAGCAGGGCGAGGAGTTCACGCCGTTCGGCCGGCGGTACTCCCCCGCTGGTGGGGTCTTCGGAGTCGAAGATCCGCAGCACTTCTAGCGGCGCGATGTCGCGGAGCTGGGCGAGCAGCGCGGCGTGGCGTTCGGTCAGCATGCCGGTGTGGCTGGTTTGCGCCATCAGCCCGGACACCGGGACGATCGCGTGGACGATCCCGGCCAGCGGGCCGGCCATGGTGGCGGCGTGGGCGGCGGCGTGGGTGAGTGGGTCGCGGCGGCCGAAGGCGCCTTCGCCGAAGGAGTCGGCGCGCGAGAGCACCCCGAGCATGGTCAACGGGGTGAACGGCAGCCGGTGCAGGAACTCGATCTCATCGACGCGGGGTGCGGCGTCGAAGAGGAATACCGCGGCATCGGCATCGATGGAGGCGGTGCGGGTTTGTTCGAAGCCGTCGATCATCACTCGGCGGGTGGCGGCGTCGTTGGCGGCGGTCAGCGTCGACAGGCCGGGGGTGTCGATGAGGGTGAGTTCGCGCAGCGCCGCTGAGGGCAGCCACCGGTCGACGTAGGCGACCTCGGCTGACGGGATCGGTAACTCGATCCCTGCGCCCGGGCGCAGCGCGGCGCGGTGGCGGGTGCTGTCGAGGGCGAGGACCTCAGCCCGGGACGGGGACCCGTCGCGGTAGACGGTGACGACGTTGGTGGCCTCCAGGGCGGCGGTCTCGGCGACCGGGGCGCCGATCAGCGCATTAACCAGCGTGGATTTGCCCGCTTTGAGTCGGCCGACCACCACGACGCGCGGCGGTGACCACAAGATGGTGCCGATCGCATTGGCGTGATCGATGCAGTCCCCACCGAGCGCGGCCAGCTGGTGCAGCCCGCGGTCGAGCGTGGTGTGCACCGAATCTGGTGTCGCGCTACTCATGTCGGGTCTCCGTCGAGCAGTGCTTGGGCGGCGGTGATGCGTTTGTCGACGATGGCCAGGTTCGAGGTGAGGCGTTGGGTGGACTTTTCGCGGGTGGCGGCGTCGGCGGCCGCGGCCTCCTGGACGTGGGTGATGGTGGTTTGAAGCTGGTCGATGCTGGCGCGCAGGTGATCTCGGTAGCGGATGACGATGTCGGGGCGGGCTTGGGCGACGGCGCTGTCGAGGAGTCGGCCGGTGGCGGTCTTGGTGGCGGCCAACGTTTCTCGCAGCCAGGCCAGCAGGTTGGTTTTGCCGGCGCGGATCGCCCGGAAGCTCAAGTTCACTCCGACCCACACCGCGCCGATGACGGCGCCGACACCCATCAGCGCCGACAGCCCGACAAGGCCACCGAGGGTGGAGGACCCGACCACACCCATGGTCAGCAACGTCGGGTCGAGCAGCCCTTGGCGTTTGCTGGTGACCTGGTGGGTTTCGATCTTCTTGTCCTGCATCGAGGCGACGATGCGGTCGCTGATCTGTTCCCACACCGCGGGGTCGTCGGCGAAGCGTGGGGTGATGATCGTGTCGTGCAGCTCCTGCAGGAACCCGGCGAGGGTTTCGGCCATCGCCATCTGCAGATCGACCTGCATGTCGGCGGTGAACTTCTGTTCGCTGCGCCGCAACACGGCCATGCCGTTGCTGTTGATGTAGGTGGTCCACTTCTCGCGCACCCCATCGAGGCGGCGTTCGAGGTCATCGACCGCCGATTGCCGCAACAAGGTCAAGTCCCGGGCGAGGTATTGCTCCCATTGGCGTGACTGGGCCTGCAGGTCGGTGAGCCGGTCGCGTTCGGCGGTCAGATCCGGCAACGCTTTCGCTCCAGCAGCCAGCGCGGCGAGCTCGTCGGCGATGGTCGTGCGCACGGTGCGCAGCCCGTCCAGACAGGTGCGGACCGCATCCAGGTGCGGGGCCGCCGCGGCGGCGTCAAGTCGGTCGGTGATCGCCGCGCGCAGGGCGGCGATCCCGGCGTCGGCCTCGAGGCGGTGACGCGCCTGCGGGTCGGGGGTCTCGGCGGCCAGGACGGCGAGGAGGCTCGACACCCCGATCACCGGCACCGTACGCCCCAGGTGCTCGGCGATCAGGCGCTGGTTCTCGGCGACGATCGCCCGCCAGCGTCCCAGGTGTTTGTCGGTTTTCGTCACGGCCACAACAACGGCATCGACACCAGCGCTGGCCTCGCGGACGAAGGCCATCTCCGGGGCCGTGATCGGGGCAGAAGCATCACAGACCAGCACCAGCACGCACGCCTGCTGCGTGGACTGCGACGCCAGTTTCGCCAAACCGGGGTCCAGACCGCCGACACCGGGGGTGTCGATGAGGGTCATATCGCCCACCGCCGCCTCACGCAGCGCGATCGCCGCCGCAGTGGGCAGCTCCTCAACGCTGCGATCACACACCATCCGCCCGCCAGTGGTCACCCAGTCGGCCAGCTCGCCGATCTCAGCCGGCCGCGGGCCGGAGGGAAAGAACAACTCGGCGGCGTGGGCGGCGGGTAGATCACCGGTGGTGGTGACCGACACCGCAACCGAGGAGGTGACATCAACCCCCACCGGGCACAGGTCGCGGTAGCCGACCAGGGCGTTGACCAGCGAACTTTTGCCGCGCTGCACCTCGCCGGCCACCACCACGGTGCGCTGCGGCGCCCGATGCAGTTTCGTCTCGGCGAGGTCGGCGACGGCGTCGTGTTTGTAGGCGCGCAGCACCTTTCCCGCCTCAGCCACGACCGCCGCCGCGGCCGCATCGACCCCTGTCTGGGGTGCTGCGGGCGCGTTCACGCCGACCATCGTCTCGTAGCAGTGCCGCCGTTCCCCCGACCGGTCATGGAAAGCATGCTGGTCGAAGCGGCAGGGCAAACGCAAAACGGTGGGCGTCAGGCGCCGGCGGTGCAGGCCCAGATGATCGTGCGGGACCCCGGCCCGGACTCATTCGCCGCGGCTACCTCAGCGGACCGTTCGCCCGCGATGGCAGACCCGACTGTGTGGGCGCGAGGGTGGGCGCACTATTCTGCAGCCGAACAAGAGGATCGTGCAGATCCGGGTTTCGGGGGAACCGTTCGGGGTTCGCGCAGCAACTCACTGAGCAACACCAGTGTGTGCGGCGCTGGCCCGGGTGAGGTCGTTGGTCCTCCGCGGCAGGGGCTGCAGGAGAGAAACGAGACCCTGATGAAGCGTTGGTACCCACTCGCGGCCGCAGCCGCGGTCACCGCGGGCATGCTGGCCGCATGCTCCACCGGCGGCGAACCCGCCCCCGAATCCTCGACGCCCGGTAGCGCCGAGCCGACGGTCGATCTGACCGCGCTTGATCCGGGCGCCTACCCCACCGAACCTCGCCCACCGTTCGGTGTTGCCGACGACTCGCAACTGGTGCAGGTCGAAAGCCAGCGGATGGCGCAGTTCATCGTGGTGCCCTTCGAGGTCGACCCGGACCTGACCGCCCCGGACAAATCAAACGCACCGATCACCAGCCGCCGCAACCTGGTGCCACACATCAACGCCGACGCGGCGACGATCCCGGCCAACGACGCACTGCTTGGCGGTTTCTCGTCACTGTTCACCACCGCGCCGACCGAACGGGACAACCCGCGTGGCCTGCACAACATGGTGCTGCGCTACGAAACCGCCGCTGATGCCCGCGCCGCCGCACAGCAACTCGCCCAGGTCAGCGCCCGCCAGCAGAACAGCCCGGTCACCAGCCTGCCGGGGGTGGAGGGCGCCTGGGCCCTCGAGACCACCCGCAACGACAAGAGCTACTTCACGACCTACACCCCGCACGGGGTGTACGTAATCTACGAGTTCGCCTCCTCCCTGGCGGCCCACTCCGACCAGCTCGAGCCGATGGCCCGCAAAGCAATCACGTTACAGTCGGCGTTGATCGACCAATTCCCACGCACCCCCACGGCTGCGGAGAACGCCGCCCGCGGCAACGGCGAAGGTTTTCAGCCGCCGAAGATGGATGAGAACAGCATCCTCATCTACGCCCTGCCCTACACCGACACCGAGATGGAAAACGGCATCACCGGCCGGCCGCAGCAGAGCATGCGCGCGGTGTACGGGCCGCGCGGCTTGTCGCATTTCTCCAGCGACCCGGCCGGCATCTTCAACGACCTTCGTGCGGCCGGATCTACCGCGAACGCGATCGAGCGTTCCATCGTCTACCGCGCCGACACCGAGGAGCAGGCCGCCACGCTGGCCGCTACGAGCGAAGCCGACGATCAGAAGATCGACGCACCGCCCGGGCTGCCGGCCGCCAACTGCTCTGCCCAATCCAGCGCCGACGGCAAGTACACGATCTATCACTGCAAGGTGCAGGTCGGCCGCTACGTCGGAGAAGTGCAGTCGCCCAATAAGACTGACGTCTACCAGCAAGCCGCGGCTCAATATCTGATCCTCACCAAGGCCGACCAGAACGCCAAGTAGACGGGACGAAAGGCGACGATGACGCGCAGCTACCTCGGTCGCTCCATCGCCGCGGCCGCGGCGGTGACCGCAGTGCTGGCCGGCTGCACTGTCGACGGTCAGCCCAGCTCGGCAACATTCACCGACCCTGCCGTGCAGGTTGATGCCCTCGACACCGGCGACTACCCCACCCGGGCGCGAGCCCCGTTCGGGCGCGCGGTCACCGACCCCGAGCGGGTCGAGGCGACCCGGATGGCGCAGTTCGTGCTGGCGCCGTTCGAGGTCAATCCCGATCTCACACATGGGCAATGGCCTGTCGGCGAGCTCGACGACGCTGCCGGGATCGGTCGCGCGGTCGTCCCGGGCGCGGCCGACATTCCGGCCAACGCGGAGTTCGTCACCGGATTTGTCACCACCGCCGACAACGGGGATGCCAACGTCGGGGCTGCTCGTCACCTGCTGCGGCATGCGGTCCTGAAGTATCGCAGCCCTGCCGACGCCTCGGCCGCCGCTGAGCAAATGAGTGCCGCGGTCGCCGAAATCGACAACAAGCCCATCGTGCCGCTCGACGGGGCGCCGGACACTCGAACTGTCATCCAAGATTTCGGTGCGTCCACAGCGATCCTGGCTGTCACCGCTCACGACTCGTATGTGTTCTTCGATCGGTACTACGGCCCCACGACGCAGTTCCGCAGCGGAGAGTCGTTGGTGCGTATGGCCAACGCGATCACTCAGCAGAAGATTTTCATCGACGAGTTCACGCCCACCCCCGACGGTGAAACTCCGCTGATCGACCCCGACGCCATCCTCATCTACGCGCTGCCGTTCACCGCGGCCTACCTCCGGGCGAACCCCGACTCCCCTGACCGCGGAGCGGTGTACGGGCCCCGCGGCATCGCCCACACCAGCACCGACCCCGTCACCGACTTCCAGGTGCTGACCAGGATTGGCTCGGATGCCAACGCAGTGGAGAACTCGGCGGTCTTCCGCGCGGACACCGCCGAAGGCGCGCGCACCTATCTCGACAGCTTCCTCGGGTCCAACCGCACCCGCGGCTGGACCGGCGCCGACAGCCCACCAGGCTTGCCCACCGCCACCTGCCAAAAGCACCCGACAAGCCAAGCACACAGCTGCGCACTGACGGTCGGGCGATACGGCGCCCAGGTCATCGGCAACACCAAAACCGATGCTCACCAACAAGCCTCGGCCCAATACCTGATCCTGACGACCGCCGACCAACGAGCACACTGACCGACGACATCGCGCACGTCGTCATCTCCCCGCAGACAGAGGTGCCCGGACCCGCCACTGCGGGTCCGGGCACCGAACTCACCCCGGATGTCAGGGGCGGAAAACCTTCAGCTGCCCAGCGTCACCGATCGGATCACCGTAGCCACGACGGGTGAAGTCGTCGTTGCCAACTGGATCGCCGTACTCCGCACCGAATGTGAAGGTGAAGGGCTCCTGACTTTCGGTGGCACCCCCATGCACTTGGTGGATTCCGAAGTCCGAAACGAACGGGCCCGTCGCCGCGGTCGCGACACCCGCTCCAAGGCCGGCCAGCCCCGCAGCGAGCACAGCGCCGGCGAGCAGACGAGTCGAAGTTATTGCCATGAGAGTTGTTCTCCGTTCGAAGGAATGGGGCGGCCGCTGTTGCGACCCTTGCACCCCATCTGTTGCTACCGCACCACAGAAAGGTTCCCAGGCACATCTTCGAGTTCGCGGACTAACGCCGACCTATCGCGCGACGGCCCGTCGTCGATTATTGAGGTCGCGGCTCGGGGGCGGACGTCGCGCGAGCGATCCCCCACTGCTTCCACGACCTATCCATATCTGGCGTGCTGTGCATTGCCGGTCGCGGCCGCTGGTTCCATGAGGCTTTGCTTTCATTCCGACACGTCAGACTTGACCTTGACCCTGTAGGCGAGCTGGTCGGGATGAGCACGACATATCACCCGAATGGCGATAGTTGGGGTCGGGACCTGGGTGGCACGATTTAGATGGCGACGCGGCCACTTCTTGGATCGGAGCCCTGCCGCAGTTTGCCCGGACTAGTCACTGTTGCAGGTGTGGGCACTGATAATCGATTGCAAGGCGGCCCACGCTGGACGTCATTTGCAAACGATCCACAAGGCTTTCGGGTGAAGCAGCGAGGATCTTCTCGCGCTTCGCCGCAGCTAACTCTCGCCTCAGTCCAGGCGAATCGTCGATTTGGGCAAGCAAAGACTGCTTATACTGCGCGGGGTCGGCGCGAGCTTCGAACACTTCGGCGTCAAGAGTAGCCTGCGCTTCGATCCAATCCGCCCCGCCCTGCTCTGCAGCACTACATTCGTGGCGACCGATTCCACGAAGTAGGTGAGGGGTTCGTCCAAAGACTTCGCTGCCAGGAACTCCAAACCCTGTGGATAGCGTCAGGAAGCTGCCGTTAATCAGGTCGGGTGCCCATCCCCTCATCTGACAAAACGCGCGGGCAAAAGCTGCGTCGCCTCCTGATGGAACATCACGAAAGACTTGCTGAACTACCTGATCCAGCACAACAGCGTACTGACCATCGCCGACAATCTGGTCGGACACCCGCTGCTGCCGCATCGAAGCGAGATCAAAGATCGGCGCGTTGAGTGCCGCCTCGGCTATTTCCTCCGGTGTTGAGTTTACTCCCCGAGCATCAACACAGTCTTCGAATGAATCTCCAAGTACGACATCGACGGCCTCACTTGAGTCCGAGCTAGAAGAACAACCCGCAATCCAGATTACCGCCAATATCGCAAGAAGCAGCCCGAACCACGGAGTCCTAAAGCCTCTCCAATACCCCATACCCCACCCCGTTTCTAACCGCCCGAATCCGCAGTCACGGCGGTCTTGTATACCTGTCAGTCAATACCAGGGCCCCGTATATGCACCCCCACCGACACCAGCAGCGATGTACTCATTAGCTATTGGGTGCACACTTTGTCCACGAGTGCACGTTGTCCAGTACACGTTGATGCAGATGCCACTCGCCATGAGCGAGTGATTTTCGGATTCATGACCTACCCTGAGGAGCGCCCAACCCTCAGCGAGTTTGAAAACTGGGCGCAATGCCCAGTCCGTAGCAACCTCCTCTTTCGTTTGATAATCGACGACAGACCTTTGGTCCGACTTTGTCAGATACAGATAACGATCGCCAAGGAACGCTTCCTTTAACCGTAGACCCGCAACCTTAGTGCGATCGAGGTCGAAGACGACCTGCCCGCTCCCCAAGTCGACAATCGAGACATATTGCCCTTCCGAAGTGCTCGTGCCCCGCAGCAAGATTAGATCACCGTAGGTGTACCGGGAAGCTTGAGACCAGGTATTGAATGAACTGTCACCGAAATCGGAGTACGGCGCAATCGGTCCAACCAAGGTCTTGTTGCGAAAATCGAAATAGAAAACGCCCGGCCTACGTTCCTCGGGAATCGCATCTGTCCGCGGGCGGTGCTCCATCAAGATTCCAAACTGCGTAACCATGTAGGGTCCGACATTCCGGAACTCCCCAACTTCCGCACCGTCGCTGTCATAGAAGTGCATGTCTTTGACGTATCCCACACCGACCTGCCTGGACGTCGTGAGACTATACCCGCCGTAGTTCACACCCTGCGGTCCTGTATCAACGCCATCGTACGGTTTGTCATCTGGCCGAGTCTGACTTTTCAGAGAAAGAGTAGACGCGTCAAAAAAGGCCACATGATCGAGTGAAAAGCCAGCAGGATTGGCAGTAATGAGAGAAAACGCCCCCCCCAGAGGCGGGATGCAATGACCAATTGACACTATCCCCAACCGGCCATTCGAATTCTCTAGAATCTCTCAATTCGGCGCGCACGATATCGTATGACGACAATTCTGTGCGGATCACTTCTGGTTCGAGACCATGAGACGGCGTTCTCGTCTTGGTGAGATATATGGCTAGCGGTTTCCCGCTGGAGTCTTCTGTGACAACACAGGCCTGCTCTATGATCGTATCGCCCGACTTGGGCGTGGGGTTTGGCATGTCAACATTCCGCCCCTTTGAGATGTCAAAAAACTCACGATTGCTATTTCGCGGATCGGGTTCTTCCATTTCAGGGACGCATCCACTGTATACAGCGGTTCCACTGAAGTACAGATTGCTACCTTGCGGTAATGGGAACTTGGTCTCTTTAGTTGGTTTCAGCGTAGTAATTGTAGACTCGGCAGCGGCAGTCCTAGGCCCCGCTGTTTGTGGTTCGGCCACCTGAGTCGAACTGCAGGCACCCGCGGAGACCACCGCTACGACGATGAGCAACCGAACCGGAAGCGCGGATCGGAGCGATCGTTGTGCCGTAGGGTTGCCGCTTCCTGATGATCGACGAGACGAACCCGGCCGAATTACTCGCCCCGCCAACTGTGAGCGCTCTCGGAGCACTTTTAACTCCCTTTGGACACCGAATACAAGGGCCACACAGGGCCTTATGTGAGTGACCCGTGAACCCCGCTCCAAGATGACGATGCATGAGCACTTCGCTACACGCTCATGAGTCGCACGGTGGTCGGAAAGCAGAACACCCCACCCCTCAGGAGCGGCGATCTACTCCTGGCCCCTTTGTCAGTCGATCTGTTCGGTCGAAGACTTGACGACGTCGGCCCTCGAGAAACTAGCGCCTCGAGTTCCGTAGAAGTCAACCGACGACTATCGAACGTCTCTTCTCCCCTCGGCCAGGATGAGCAAGGCGCGCGGTTCGTCTACTGCAAATAGGCCGCGTAATGTGCGGATAGATGGGCTAGGTAGATCTAGATGCCGCCCCCTTTTCGGTAGGTGTTACTCCCCGACCGACGACCACTATTGTGTCATAGCTCACACCAGGGCCGGGGCCTGTCCGAGACATTGGGCACTGCAAAAGCTCGGATTGGACCACTTCGATGGGTGCGGTCACTGCTGGTAGGCAGCTACTAGCCAGCGGGTGAGTGGTCTTGCCAGAAAATTGAACCCGGTGTGCCAGCAGCGTCGCTGCGAGATCGCCAGTATGGTCGCGGCGATTGCGTCCAGATCATCCGTCGATCGCATGCCGGACGGCCGCCCGGTCAGCGTCAGCTCGCCCATGGTGACGCGGCCTGGTTTGGGGTGCGACACGGTTGGTGGAGCCGACGGCGCTTCAGGCCACGACCCCGACCACGCGGTCGTCGACGTCGTGACCCGCACCGAGATCACTGCCGAGAAAACTGACAGTTTCTTGAGCCGGCGCGAGAGATCCGGCGCCGATCCTGACGACCGCCGACCAACGAGCACACAGACCGGCGGAGTCCAGCTACGCGCCGGTCGTCGTCTTCTTGGTGCAGACACAGCGGTTTCCGGACCCGGCAGTCGGGTCCGGGCACCTACTAACCCTGCCGTCAGGGGCGGAAGATCTTCGGCTGCCCGGCGTCACCGATCGGGTCGCCGTAACCACGACGGGTGAACTCATCGTCGTTGTTGACCGGACCTCGGAAACCGGTAGGGATTTCGAGGGTGCAGGGCTCCTGGCTTTCGGTGGCACTGCCGTGCACCTGATGAACTCCGAAGTCCGAAACGAACGAATGGGCCCGTCGCCGCGGTCGCGACGCCGCTCCGAGGCCGGCCAATCCCGCAGCGGGCACAGCGCCGGCGGTCCAGACAGTCGAGGTTGTTGCCTTAGGTGGTTCTCCGATCGGGTGTAAGGTTCGCCGCTGCGGCGACCCTTACACCCGTCAGTTGCTGTGTAGTCACCTAAAGGTTCCCGAGTTTCGACGCCCGACACCCGACACCCGGCCGATCATCAACGGCCCGCCAACGGAGGTGCCAGCGTGAGCAGGCGTTCAATCCAGCCCAGCACTATCTCCTCGAACCACGCGGGAACTTCGGTGTGGCGTGACGTTGGACTGTCACGCGCAGTCCTGATGATCGCGGTGACACCTAAGCAGCCTCACTTGTCTGCATGTGACTACGCACCAACGAACGAGCCGACGGATAGTCGACCTTGCCGTTGGGCCGCGTCGGGAACCGCCCATACCGTGTCCGCGAGGGCGCTGCGATTGGCAGTGCGATCGCTTGCGGATCCGTTGCCACTCTGCCCGGACCCCGATACCTTCGCTTCCCTCTTTGCTTTCGCCAGCGAAGTTCTTCATCCCACCAGTCCCGAACCAGTCGATCGACAAGATGGCTCTGTGCCCGTCGGACCATTGCGCCGTAAGATCCGAATGCGACGGCTACTTCGTCCCACCTATTTCTGGATGGAGTCAGTAGGTTCAGCTCCCTGAAGTAGCGAAGCCACGCACGGACGCACCGGCTGGAGTAACCCGTGGCACTCACAAGACCGATCACGGATACGTGACCACCCTGCCAGGCTGCGTGGATCCTCTCGGCGATTCCGCCTAAACCTTCTCGCCAAACCCAGATGTCGTGGTGGGCATGGTGGAGTCGCAGGGTGGAGCTGGCAAACGGGGGGCGTGTTTCCCCTTGTGTTGCAGCTGTGTCATGCGGAACATGTGCGAGCTCCCAAGTTGCCGACTCTGTCCCCTGCGCCTCAGCGACTCGTCTGATCCAGCCTTCTGCCTGGAGGCGGTGAAGTGCCCTCGATGCTGTTGCAGCGTGAACGTTAGCGGCTTCGGCTAGCCGGCGAACGTCGATGTTCACGGTCGTTGTGTGCGCCTCAGCGCACACAACGAGGAGGCTGTGCAGGACCCGTTCAGCACTGGCCCACCCCTTTCGTGCCCAAGTTGCGGGATCTGAGTTCGCTGCAGCGAAGACAGCCTCGATGTGGGTGCGGACTGGGTCGTCGACGGTGTGGTCGCCTTGCGCTCGTGGCCACGCTGTCTCGGCAGCAGTGCGCAGTGCTTTGTGCCATTGCGTGAGGGCGTGCGCCTCGTTCTGGCGGAGGTCTTCGCGCAAGCGGACTAGTCCAGGCTTGTGCAGATGTTGAAGCACATCAGTCCAGCACCAACCGCTGGCGGCCATCCCGAGCATGATCGACCACGCGTGTGCCGAGCGATCGTCGGCGGCTGTGAGCCGCCTGACTAGGCGCTCAGCCGTAGTTGAGGATAGTTCGGTTCGCGCGCGATCAACCCGTGTGGCAGGCCCCTGCCCGACCAGACGTAGGCCGATAGTCGTAGTTCGCTGCCTGGAGTTTTGCCGCGCGGTTGTTGGGAACCTCGCTATCAGCCACTCAGCTAGGTCGGGTGGCGCCGGCCGAGCCTGCATGTCCCTGACGGCGTTGCCCAGTTCCCGTCCGGTCAATAGTGGGCTCGCGTTTCCGCCCGACCGGTGCACAGACCCGGGGATCCGAACTGCGCCCGACACGGGGTTGGTAAGCGGAGAGATGTCGAGGGTTGGAAGATGCGCGCGCAGCCTACGAGCAAGGTCGGCGACTTTCTCCGCGGGTATCCCTGGGTCAATGACGCGCACCCAGATGTGCCGCCCTCCTGAGGGCCCCGACTGCACTTGCAGGTGGCTCACACCCAAGTCGGTTAGGACGCCGGTAAGTACGTTGGCATCCACAGCAACGGCCTCGGGACCGTACGGTCCTGCATCCAGGTCGAATGCGAGCAGCGTGTACCGGGAATGGCGGTCCGCTAGATACGTCGCGATAGGCACCGGTGGCATTCGTTCTGGCCATGGTGCTGATCGGTATCTGTGTTCATTTGTTGCGTCGACACGCACTGTGGAGCGGGGCGACCACTGCCTCCATTCACTCAGCATGTCCACCCACTAGTGGGTGAGTGCTGCGGACGAATGCAGTCGATTCCCCGCGTGTGGTTGTGCGACACGCGGAGCACAGGGATTGCGGGCACTCCGAGAGGGCGCACGCTACCCTGAGATCTGTCCGGCAAGACAGTCCCTTCGGGGATGGGCGAGAGCCCGTGAGACCGAGCTGGTAACTCAGTCTCGAAACTTCAGATCAAGGACCCTCCGACTGGTAATCGGGGGGTCCTTGTGTTGGACCTCGCGCGTTATTCAGATGTCAGCGTTCGGAAGGTTCGGAGGCTCCCTTCTGGGTTGGCGATGCTAGGCGCGCAGCACGAAGCTGGCGCAGGGTAGGAAAGATCTGGTTCGCGCCGAAGGCGCGGCACCGGCGCTGATCGACCGTCGTCGGTAGTAGGGACCGACCGTGGTGCTGGGCTGAAGAACTGCGCAAGCTCGAGCACGATCTCCCGCAGGGACGATCGAGCCGCGGTGCAGTGGCCACGCTAGGACTGGCGCTACCTGCGCGTCCTGCAGTCATCACACCCCCTTGCTGGCTCGAATCACATCGGTGTAATTGTATGAGCGCGATTTCCGCGCGATTTTATGTTGGTGCTGGACGGCGGGTCAGGGGACATCAAGTAGGGCGGTTCTCTCATCTCCGCAGGTCATGGGCGTTGTTCGGCTGTATTTTCGCGCGAATTTATGCCACACTGGGTGGATGGATCGGTCCGCTGACGGCCGGCGTGGGCGCCTTGGCGCACCCACGCCAGTTCCGGCAGCTATCGAGAACCGGTCGACCAAAGCTCCGGTAGTGACGGCGTACTGCGCTGACCCGCAGTGCCGAAAGGAGTTTCGTAGGACCGCGGGTCGTGGTCGGCCTCGGATCTATTGCTCGGATGCCTGCCGGCGCTCCGCCGAGAACGCCGCTCGACGAATTTCCGCGCAACTTCAGCATCATCGCGAGATGGCGCAGATGCTCGAACGCGACCTTGCGGCGTTCGATTCGTCCGCGTCACCCAAGTCCACCCCGGAGCCCTCGTCAGTCGCTGGCTTAGACACAGCCGTTGCCCGCGCGGAAGGTGTGCTCCTGGGGCTTTCAGACGGGAGTGTTCTGGCAAGCGAGTTCACTCGCTTGCTGGACGCAGTTCGTGCTGCGCAGCCCTCGCAGCAGCAACATCGAGCGGGCTAACCGGCAGGCAATCAACAAGCCGTCGGCCTGTCGGTAGAAGCGGTACCGACTGAGTCACAGGCGCGCCTCAAGCGGGCCATCAGCAGTAGTTCGCCGATGGGTCAGAAAGGTCTACTCCGCCGCGGTTCTCCGCTCCCCCACCGGCCAGCGGTGCCGGTCGAGCGCCAGCGCGTGACTTCGATTATCGGATCACGACAGCATTTGAGCACCGTGACCTGCGCAAATCGAAACTGCCTCCCAGTTTCCCGCAGAACGACGAAACTGAGTTGTCCTATCCCCTAGGGCCAAAATGGGTGGCAGCTCGTCACGGTGCGATCTGGAGCCGTTAACGTAAGTCTGTCGTCTCAGCGCGTTAGCCAGGACTCCTGTCAGCCGCACTAAGCGTTCATTCTTGCTTCCTCAGCCCCAACGGGTCGTCGATACGCGGATGGCCCACCGTCAGAGTCGAACATCTCCCGCCGGCCCATACGGCCGACCCATACGGGTGTCATCCGGTTGGTGACGACGTCGGCTCAGTTCTCGGAACCCCACCGAAGCCATCACTCAGGGAGTCTTACGAAGTGCCGAGAGCTTTGTGGCATTGGGCCTAGCGGCCGAACTCGAGGGGGCCGGCGGCGACACCGGTGCCCCCGGGGGAGTGAGACGACTCGGTGATCTACGTAGAGCACGGATTGTAGGTGCCCGCCTGAGCTGCCGCATGTAGTTGTGGCACTGGTCCCCGGTCAGCCATCTGGTCATCCTAAGTCAGCCCGGTTCAGTTGTGGACCCACAAGAGCGGCCGATGTCTGTGTCGTGACCCAACAGTGGGGTCCGCCCGGCCATTCCAGAGACTTCGAGGACCGCTGCTACACGTTGCCGGATGGCTGCGTCGACGTAGACGAGCGATCGAGCAAGGCGGACGCCATTCCCCGGTCATCATTGGTGGGACGAAACTCGTCGTGAACGAGCTGCGCTGTGGTCTCATGTCTTTATGTCTCTGTGCACCCGTGTCGCGAATGGTCAGACCCGTCCCACCGGGTCAGGTCACGCAGACGCGCAAGTCTGCGCGGGGACCGCTTCATTGAGCTGTTGGCTCATAAGCCACTCAGCTGACAGCCGAGCTGTGTGGCTATGTCACCCAGCGCCTCGTTCTTTCACGGGTCTAGTCGAGAGCGCGAATCTCTCCCGGGTGCAGACACGATGCGTCTGTTTGTCCTGGGTATCGTATCCGCGATCCTGGTCTCCGACTTTCGTTCCCCGCACACGTGGTTACCGACCGCGTCGATGGCGAATGCCGTGCGCACAAACGGCCTGTTCAGCCCGTAATAATGCACGCATTACTTCGCGCTGCAATGCGCGCAGCCACGCGCTCAGTGCAGTCGACGAGACCGTCTAGGTGAATCGCGACAGCACTGTGGTCACGGAGCTATGCGCTACGCCCCGCAATGGGCCCCCTAGCACGAACCACAACACTCGAGGAAGTGCACCTTTGTTGGTTGCTGCCCGGATCTTCTGCGTTAATGGGCGCCACCAGTCAGACCGCACGCCGACAAATACGTTCCCCCGTCTATCGGGCCGTACTTTGCACTGTTCGGCGCGCCATACATACAGCGTGAAGTGCCGCACCGAAGTACGGGATGCGCCTCAGCGTCCAGACCCCCATACGCTGCGCAGCAATAAAACACGTAGCCACTCGACTACCAGAAACCATGTTGCACTCAGTACAAGGTCCTGTGAAGTGCTACGTACTGGGCTGCTTGCGGACGCTCGCAAGGCGACCTACGCGGCACAGAGCACTCATGTCCGCATGCATCGCCATATCTTGTTCCACGTCGCAAGCGTTGTGCGTCGAGATGTTCCTCCGTCTACCGGCTCCGCTGATGCGGTACATGTAGATCGATGTACATACCAAACTAGTGAACACATACCCGTGCGCAGTGATGGCAGCTCTGTGTAAGCAGTTATGTCTATACGTAACGCAGGACGTAGATATTGCATGCCGACCAGGGACATCGTCGTTGTTAACGCCTCGATCATTGCCAAGCTCAAGTGAGTATCTGCGGCGTCGCGCACGAGAGACCTCCCGGTAGAACGCCAAGTCGTCCGTAGCGTGTCGTACACCGCGCGAACCGATGTGCGCTGTTATCCTCTGCGCATAGCGGACCCCAATGCGCCCGGGAGGCACTGCCTTCCTGCGGTCCATGCGCACCACCCCATTGGAGGACTCAGTGCAACACCTATCTCAACCCGCACTAGCTCGGGTTGTCACGATCGCAAACGGCAAGGGTGGCGTCGGTAAGACGTCAACGGCGACAAATGTCGCTGGTTTGGCCGCTGCCGCCGGTTGGCACGTCCTGTTCATTGAGCTCGATCCGCAGGGCAACGCGGGACGCGACCTCGGCTACGAGATGGATGGGTCAGGCGACTCCGGACAACAGATCTTCGACGCGATCATGCAGGAGAAACCACTACGACCCAGTCTTGTCAACTACCGACCCAACTTGGACGTACTTCCAGGTGGGAGCGGACTCGACGATCTTGAAGCGATACTGATCGGTCGTTCTCAGCGTTCGCCAGGTTCACACAGGCAACTCGCAGATGCATTAAGCCCCATCGCAGATGATTACGACCTCATCATCATCGATACCCCACCTACACGACCCCATCTTCTACGGTTAGCGCTGGCTGCAACACGTTGGATCGTCATCCCGACGAAACCGGACGACTCGAGCATCGACGGCCTGCAAAAACTCGCTGACGAACTGGTTAGTGCCAGATCAACAAACCCCGACATCGAGGTCCTGGGCGCCGTGCTTTTCGGTATCGAGGCCGCTGCGAAAGCCATTCGTAGAGAGGCGCGGGCCAAGCTAGACGCAGCGCTCGGAGGAGTGGCCCCGCTGTTCAATTCCGTTGTGCGTCATAGCACCATGACCTCGGTTCAGGTACGGGAGAAGGGCTTGCTTGCCCACGAGCTGGCCGAGCAAGTCGACAACGCCGAGCCGTACTGGAAGGCCCTCAAGGAAGGCAGGCGGCCCGACCGTGTGCCAGGCACCGCGCCGTCTCTCGCAGAAGACTACGTCCTCCTCGCCCAGGAGATCCTCCAGGAGATCGACCGACGCGAGACCGAACAAGATTCCTCCGCGGAGCCGGCACACGAAGGAGCACCTGCCTGATGGCCACCGATCGCAAGCCTGTCACCGGTCTCGCGAGGACCGGTAGCGTCCCGGGGCCGCCGCCCCGTAGACCAACCACTCCTACAGCGGCACCGGCGGCGACCCCACCAGTACCCGACGGCCCAGCGCTACCGCACAATCGACCGCAACCGGCAGCGTCTACTCGGCCTGTCTCGCGAGGTGCCCGACGCCCGAAACGCGTCGAAACCCGCCCAGACGAGATGCTGGTGTCAGTCACCCTGTCGCTTCCCACGCCACTCTGCACAGCCACCAAGGCACACAACAAGCAGAACGAAACAACCATTGCCGGGACATTGATGGACGCGATTGTCGCCAATCACGACCGCTTGCCGGCGTTAGTAGAGAAGCTCAAACGCCAGCACCACGACGATGGGCTGTTCGTACGAATCGAAGCCAGACCAGAAGAAGAGCGATCTTCGCTGACGTTCCGGATGCTTGGTCGCAACCTGACTGTCATCGATCGCTTAGTTGTCGAAGTTGGTGCCGAGAATCGCTCGCAGCTGTGCAGGGCGGCTCTAGAAGCCCACCTCCAGTCTCAGTCGGTGGATTCGGAGTAAGCCGGTACACCCAATCCTCGGACGGTTCATCCCTGCCGGCTGGCGGTCCGCAGGCACGAGCTGCACACCCAAACCCGCGGCGTCCCTGCAGTCACGCGGGGGAGGGGTGATGGGTCCGCGCAACTAAACGCAGTTCGATAGGTGAGGGTCGCCGAAGGGCGTCTGATATCTGGGTTCGTATCAGAACGAAGCAACGGGCCCGCAGGGAATTGCCAATCCATACCGTTGCGGGCGAGCCTGGGACTCACCCGCTTCGACGGACGCGCAGAGAGCACGCCCTTTATTTTGGTCTAATATCGGTGTAACTTCGGTTTGCCACCACCAATGGCGTCTTGTGGCGCGGCGCGATGTCCAATGACTGCGCAGCCTAAAGACTGGTCTTGCCGGATCGTGCTCGCGGGTCGGGTTGGAGGTTGCAGTAGACCAACCCGGCCCGCTGGGCCACCGCACCTAGCAGCACCTGAGGAAACTCCAAGTTTGTGTCAGTCCGCTTGCTCTGACTGACTCGCTACGAACTCAGCGAACCGCGCTTCGTATCGCCGAACCTGAGGCATTGGCATCGGGTAGCCGGCTAGCCACCTCAAGTAGTTGAGGTCATCGCTGTCAGAGGTGGACTCGCCTTCCGGTGGTGGCATTCGTAGATGATCGTCAAGAACAAGGATTAGATCAGCGAGAGTGTCATCACGACGCGCTATTTCTGCTTGCCTGATTATCCACGCTCGGGTCAACCTGTCGGTCGCATGACGAAGATTCGCAACCACAACGCGCTGGTCCTCGTCGAGCGAAGGCGACAGGTCATCGACTGCGCGTACCTTCCGAGCGAGTTCGGCCAGCGCGTCGGTTCGAATGAACACGCCGTAAGCAGAGGGCGTCAGAGGACGTGTGGGGCGAGAAGAGACCGGATCATTCGTGCCCGGGGCCAGATCGGTCGTGGGTTCGTCCTGCAGAGGTACCGGGTCACCTCCCTCGAATGCGCGCGCGGCGCTTCCGGGGGACCACCGCAGCGGAGCGTCCAGCTTGGTCAACGTGACGAACCGCGGTTTAGCCATTAAACCTTGCTCGAGGCGTCGCATAGTCGGGTCACTCGGCCCGCCGGCGAGACTTACATCGGCTTGCGACATTCCCAGTTCCTGCCGGCGCCGTTGCACGAGGCGCCCAAAGCGCAAAGCATCGGCCACACCCGCACTCTAGGCGCTATAGACCGGTCCGGGGCGTGCCCCCTACGGTATGCCACCAATGATTGCCTAACTTCGGTTTTCAATCGGTCTACTGTCGGGTTATAGTACGTATCGACGGTCGATATTGATCGGTTACTGCACGGGTCAAGTTGCCGATTGAGCGGCTTTTGGCACCTGGCGAGACCCATGTACACCATGTAGGCACAGGGTCTCTGTCTCGAAGTTTGACCCCGGCCGGACGCTGCCAAGTTTGGCGACTCGAACGGCGTCCGGACCGGGTGATTACCAGCTCGATGCGGTAAGTGCGGGCATCGAGGCGGGCGTTGCTCAGTGTACCTGCGGGTATGCGCGGGCAACGGTCGTCTGGGTGGGCTGCTCCTACAGCTTCGAGGAAACCCTTGGAGTGAAGGAACTCGCATGACGAACCTTCTTGAGCCCGATCCTCGTGGGCCAGATTGGTCTGGGCGTGTCGCTGTCGACTTTCGATCGATGGCACAGGTCCCAGGCTCCGGAGAGGGACGGTCAGATTGCCGTCGAACAGTCCCTCTCCGGAGTGGTGGTTGGCGACTACGCGCGAGCGCGATTGATTTGCCGTCGAACGGCTCACGCGTGGTCACCCGAGGAGACAGCTCCCTGTCTGTCGATGGGGGGCTGTCCCGGTGACCAGTGTAGAGATGCATCGTCCTGTCCAGAGGGGTGGACAGGAGTCGCGACATTCGAGCTGGGCGGCGACCTTGGCAGTCATGGCGACGGCCGTCATCGCCCTGGCCAATGTCGGGGTCGGGAACGTGTCTGCCGCGCCGGCGCAGCCGGGGGGCTGCCCTGGTCTGATGGTGTATGCGGTGCAGGGCACCGGCCAGTCGTCGCCAGACGCCGATCCGTCGAAGGATGCGGGCTTCCTGTCTCAGATACTGCACCCGGCGATCACGGCCGCCCGCGGTGATATGGACCGCGCGTACGTGCCCTACGACGCCGGCTTCGGTGGTGCCGTAGCGGGCGGCAAGGTCCCGTACGAGCAGTCGGTTCAGGGCGCGGTCGCCAAGACACTGTCCTGGATCAAAGAGAAGGCCGCCGCGTGCCCGGCCACGAAGTTCGGTCTGGTCGGCTACTCCCAGGGCGCTCACGTCACACGGATCGTGTTGAACGACATCGTTGGTGGCAAAGCAGCGATCGGCGCCGACAAACTGGCCCTGCTGGCCAACCTCGGCGATCCCGGCCGTCCCGAAGGGGCTTCGTTGTTTCCCGGCAAGCCGGGGCAGACCTCTCCCGACCCGGTGCCGGGAACAAGCGGCACGAACGTATCCAAGGTCGTGGCGGCGTCGACGACCAACGCCCCGGGTGGCGGCATCGCTCCGGCCGGCGATGTCGAGGACACGTCGTACCAGGCCATCGCGGGACGCTATCTGTCCGCGTGCACGCCCGGCGACCTCGCCTGCGATGCCCCGGCGAACGCACCGCTGGCGCGGTTGGTCACCAACATCGCGGGTCAATCGGAACTCAACCCGGACGATCCGATCGGGTCGTTGTCGACGATCGCCGAAGCGCTGGCATTGACCGCAGTGAAGACCGCGGTGCCGGTGGTCAATGAGGATGTCCAGGCGCCGGAGAACAATCTCGAATCCGTGAGTTATCAACCGCGACAGACCCTGTCCGAGCGGTTGGCCGTGGCCTCAGACCCTCGTACGCCGTTGCCGAGTGTCCAGGACGCGTTGTCGGCGGTCATCAAGGTGGGCACGATCGGGTTCAACGCGGTGAAGACCGTTGTGCAGACAGTCGCCACCCCGAGCACCATCGCCGCGATCGCTACTGCGGGTGCTGCGAATCCACTGGCCATCGTCGGCATTCTGGGCGCAAAGCTGGGCCAGGCAGCGGTTACGCTGGTTCCACCGGCAACGCAGAAACGCCTTGTCTCTGAGGCGTTTACCGCGTTCAAGTCCGAGTTTCAGGCGAACTCCGACCTGTTCAAGGTGTCCTCGCTGTTGAAGTACTGGGATGCCGCCAAGCAGCACACGTCGTACTCGCAGGTATCGGCCACACCGACGGGCCAGCCCCCGACGAAGCTGATCGGGGATTGGATCGTGGCGGCCGCGCGCGACATCGCCGGCAAGGACGGCGGTTCGTCGAACTCGTCCGGTAGCGGCAGCGGCAGCGATGACTTTTCGTGGCTGTTCGGCGAGGGGTCCGGTTCGTCGACTCTTCCATCGTTGACCACGACGTCGTTGCCGCCGAGCGCTGCGACGTCGGAACCGGCGTATCCGTGGGAGCTCGACACTTCGTCACCATCGGCTCCGGCCGAGACCGTTCCCTCGGAGTCCTCACCGGTCCCGCAATCCACACCTCCTGGCGGCGCGTCCGGCCTTCCGCCGTTCCTCAGCGGGGCCTCGCAATGAGTCTGACCGTCCTCTCGGCCAGCCCTTCCCGCGTGTGCGGGCGCGGGTTGTGCCGCGCTTGTGGTGGTGGTCGAACCACCACCTCCAGCTAGACCCTTCCTCTCCACTAGCGCACTCAACGAATCACTCCGGAAGGAGCGAGTACATGTTCAGTGACAGTGCAATCCGGCCCCCGTTCGGGGGACATGCCTCTCACAACCCCGGCCATCCGAACCGTCCCATCAACCCGCAGGGTGGTGAGCCGGCGTGGTTGAGTCCCATCGATCTGATCACCGCAGTCACCGACCCGGCCACGTCGGTGGTCCTGACCGATGAGAACGGCTGCGCGTCGACTCGATGGGGGATGGGCAACGGCCTCAGCATCACGCGGCTCAAAGAGGCTTACGACGAACGGGCGCGGTGCGTACTGCCCGGTGACCGCGGCTACCGCCTCGACGCGAACAGCGTTGTGCTGGTGGTCGGCTCGAACGGCTCGTTGCCGGACGAGCTGCTGGTCGGCGCCACCTACCGCGACGTGTTCGACGACACGCTGCACACTATCGATCCGTTCTCGCTGACCGCGGTCCGGCGCGGTGTGTTCGGCGATGAACATCCCCTGCACTGGCACCTCGCCGCGTGCGATCGCTGGACCCGCGCATACCGCCACGGGAACGAGGTGACGTTCGGATGAGCACTGATTGGCAGAACGACCCGAGCGTGCAGTCCTGGCTGCACACCAGCGAGCCTCACTCCGACCAGCTCACGGAGTGGGTTGACGACCCGACGCGCCCCAAGCAGGACATCACAGCAGGGGGCGTTGACCAGGTCGACGACACTTACAGCTACGCCCAACTCGATGACGCTGAATCTGATGACGCCGATTTCGGGGAGGTCGCCGAGCCCGCAGTCGAGGAGCCCCCGTACACCGATAACGTCTATGCCGCAGCGCCATTCACACGAAGTGCGCCCGCTCCGACCCCGGTTCGACGTCGGGACCGCCGGTGGCTGCTGATCGTGGCGGCTGCCGTTGTGGTGGCGGTCATGGGGCTAGTGGCGATCGCAGTCATGATCCGGGGCCTGGTCAGCGGCGGCGGCGAGGACGGCATCACCGATCCGGTTGCTGCGATGGATACCCCGGACCCGTTCTCCGATGCGGTGGAATGCCCCTCGACCAGTGATGGAGCCACCACTACCGGCCGCGACCCGGGCGACCTGACGTCGGGGCCGAACGTGATCAAAGCGTTCAACTACGCCTACTTCCACTGGCGTTCGGGACCGGCCGCGCGGGCGATGGCCTCGTCCAATGTCGAGGGCATCGGCAGCGCGGTCGATTTGCAGTCGAGCATCGACACGCTCAATCCCCAAGCGCGGTACTGCCTGTCGATTGAGGAGACCGGTTCCAACACCTATCGCGTGGCGGTCACGTTGATCCTGCCCGACGGGACCCGCGACCCCGACCCCGATGTCCAGAACATCACCACCACCCAGATCGGCGAACGCACCTACATCGCGTCTGTCACACGAAACAAGAAATAGAAAGGTCACCCCCTCCCATGTACATCACCTCACCAGCGGTCACGTCTCCGCGGTTCGACACCCCGCCCCGGCGGTCGCGGGCACAACGCCGGCACCGCACCGCCCCACCAGCCACCCCATTCGTCGGGACAGTGCTTGCCGCGCTGATGGTTTCCGGTTCCTTCGGCGCCACCCTCCTGGTCGACAGCCCGGCCGCAGCCTACGAACAGGGCGGTATCGACCAGGGCGAGACCGACGATGGATTCGAGCAGGGTGGGGTCGGCGGTGGCGGCGACGACGCAACCCCACCGGTCGCACCTCCGCAGCAGACTGCGCCGAGCTACAACTACAACCCCGGTCCGGGCGCTATCCCGGCACCGCCCGGGGAAGCGCCATACCGGCCCTACGCCGATCCGCAGGCGTACAACCAGCCCAACTACGACACCGTCTACAACCCGGCGCCGCCGCAGGCCTACACCCTGCCCCGCCCGGTCGCGCCGGTCCGCCCGATTGCCCCGCCCCCGAAGACGTTGCGCGTGGGCAACTTCCTCGTCGAGGAAGACCAGCTCAAACGCGATGCTCCCTGGCTGACCGACCGTCAGCGGGTCTCGATCAACGAGTGGTCGGCCTATGGCGAAGCGAAGATCGCCCAGGGCCTCATCTCGGTCGGGGTTCCCGAGGACGAAGCGTCCCGCCAGGCTGCCGCCACCATCATCGGTGTGGCGCTCGGCGGCACCGCAGGTGCGGTCGCCCTCGGCGTGCCCGCCGCAGTGACCGGCGGTGTCGGTGGCGCGTTGATCGGTACCGGCGTGGGAGCCGTCATCGGGTCGACCATGGTGGTGCCCTTCCCCGGCGCGCACACCGGAACGGGCGCGGCGATCGGTGCGGCCGCCGGTGCGGCGATCGGTGCCGCGGCCCTGGGTATCCCCGCGGCGATCGTCGGCGGTGTAGCCGGTGGAACGGCCGGTGGACTCCTCGCGCACGCCCTGGGTGCCGGAGATCCGGGTGCGAACCCGCGTCAGCCCGGGCTGCCCGGCCAGCCCGACCCGAACCGCCGCGTCCCGCAACCGCCGCGTCCGCAATCGGCTCCGCTGCCCAATCCCGGCGCCAACCAGTTCGAGGTGCATCTGCCCGCCGGCCAAGCCGCCAAAGCTGGTCTGCCCGCAGTGCACTACCAGGTCAACGTCGGTGGCGATGTCAACGCCGAGACCACCATCGGCGACCAGACCTACACCGCCAACTGGACCGCGGAGCAGGCCGACGCCCCCTACAAGGCACTCGGTGGTGCCGCCGATCAGGTGCGCAAGACCGTCACCGACGCTGCCGTCGACCTCTCCCGACAGGCGGAGAAGGCAGTCCCGGGTCTCAAGGTCACCTTCCCGCAGCTCACGCCGAAGGGGGCATAACAACGATGGCCGCGAGTGTGGAGACGGTGTCGGCGCACAACGCCGGAGCGATTCGGGGTGCGTCGATTTTGCCGCCGAGCGCGTCGGAGATGCTGGGGCGGCGCACGACACGGTTACCGGCGCATCTGGTGGCGGCCGTGGGCTGTCATGGCGGTGCCGGAGTGTCCACGCTCGCGGCCCAGCTCGAGCATGTCGGCGATTCCGGCCAGTTGTGGCCAGGGCGGGCCGATGAGCCGCCGTTTGCGGTACTCGTTGCGCGGGAATCGGCGCGCGGCCTGGCCGCGGCGTCGCTGGCCGCGCGCCAGTACGCGACGAACAATGCGCCAGCACATGTGCAGCTGCTGGGGTTGGTGCTGGTAGCCGGGCGGAAGGGAAAGCCGACCGCCCGGCTCCGCCGCGATCGGGAATTGCTTGTCGGGTCCGGGCTTTTCGCGCACGTGTGGCACGTTGCCTGGCACGACTTCCTCGTCGACACCCCGCTCAACGAGTTGCCCTCGACCGGTCCCGACCCGGCCCCAGCGGCGCGGCGCACCGATCCGCGCACCGTCGTCGCCCCGGACATCGCCGCCGTCGGCCAGGGCCTTCGTGACGCCGCAGTCGCGGTGATGTCAGGCGACGCCGGCACAACCCCATAACGGCACAACTCCACAACCTCCACCCTCACGAGAAGGAAGAGATCATGCTCCAGTCCACGCTGGCCTCGGCCAAAGCCACCACCACCTACGTGGCGTTCAACCCCATCCCGATTCCCGGTTTGTCGGACCGGCTCAACACATTCGGCGGGTGGGTCACCTTCCTGGCCTACTTCGCCACCGCCGTGGCGATCGTCGTCGGCGGCGGCTTCATCGCCTTCGACAAGATCACCGACCGCGGTGACAACAAGGGCGTGAAGATCGCGATCGGCGCGATCGTCGGGACGATGGTGATCGCGGCCAGCGCCACGATCATCCAGGCTGCGGGCGGGCAGGGGTGAGCCGTGCGGACCGAAAGCTACAGCGATGAACACCACCATGACAGTGGCGTACGCGAAACTGCCTACCGAGGTGATGAACAACATCACCCTGATCGGCGGCTGGTTCGTGTTCGTAGCCAACATGCTCGCACTCGTGCATCTGGTCTTTCTGGGCGCCTCGATCGCGTTCGACAAGGTGCGCGAGCATCCACTCGCACAGATCACCGCGGGGGAGTGGTTCACCAAGATCATCTTCGGGGTGTGGGTGGTCGCGATCGCCGGCAACCTCGCCGCGGCGGTGCTGGTCTTCGGCTGATCGCCGCTCTCGTTGCCGCCTACGCGCTGGCCGGGTTGCTGACCGGATGCGGATCAGACCCCGACACCGCCACACCGTCGACGCCGCAACAGATTCCGTTGACGACGCCACCCACCGAGCTGCGATGGGTGGAGTTCAACGGCATGCGCATTCCCCAAGCCGCCGAAGGCCCCACCGAGGTGACAGATGCCGTCGCTCCGGAAGGGTTCGACCGCACACCGCCGGGAGCTGGGCTGGCCGCGGTCAATGCCATCGTGCGTCTCTCGGTTGCGCTCGATGACCAGTGGCCGCAGGTGGTCCGTGAACTCATCGCACCTGGACAAGCACGAGATGACTTCATCACCAACCGCATTCAGTTGTCGACCACATCGGGTGTGCCCGCTGGTCAGGCCCCGCAGGTGCAGGGCTGGAAACTGACCGCGTTCACCCCCGACAAGGCATCGGCCGACATCTACACCCGGCTGCCGGACGGCTCGATGACGGTCAACCACACCACGGTCGTGTGGGCGCCCGCGTTCGGTGATTGGCGGCTGCTGCTGCCCGACGCCGCGGCGGGCGCCTCACCGGTGGACGCGATCACGGCCACGCCGACCGACATGGTCGCACTGACAGGAGCCTAACCATCATGAGCACCCCTGATCCTCGCGAGGACCTCGGCCGCCTTGCGGCGCTGCACTCACTGCGCCAGTCCGGCGGCTACAAAGGCACCACCCTGGTGCTGTCGCTGCTGGTGTTGACCATCGTCATCGGCATGGCCGTGCTGGTCGCCGTCCGCGGCGACGATGACGATACGTCGGCTCCGCCACAGGTCACCGCCACGGACACACCGACGTCGGGTACGCCGCAAACCCCGGTCACCCGACTGCCCGACGACGCGTTCGGGGTGCCCACCACCGACACCCGCGGCCGCCGGGTGGAAACCCCGACCAACCCGCTCGGCCAGGTCCTCCCGCAGACCACCGATCCCTCGGACACCGATGAGCCTGAGGCTGTGCTCCCACCACCGGAGGGATTGATGTGGCAGCGCGTGTACGGCGCGACGATCCCGTTCTCCACTTCGGACGGTCCGACCGCGATCAGCACAGACGGGGTACCCACCGGGTTTGCCCACACCCCGCAGGGCGCGGCGCTGGCGGCCTGGCAGATCGGCCAGCGCGCCACCTGGGCACCTGATGATCAGAACGTCGCGCTCCTTGATCGCGCAGCCGTGGTCTCTGAGGCCGCTCGTCCCGAGGCCGACACTCTGCGCACCAATGGCGCGCAAGTCTATGCCGGTAACCCTGAGTTGCCCGCGCAGATGCGGGATGTGCCGGTCGCGGTCCGTATCACCACCTACTCGAAGGACTTCGCCCACGTCGAGTTCGCCCAACCTCTCAATCGTGACGACGGCTTCACCGCCATCTCGGTCGGTGTCGACATGGTCTGGCGCGACGGTCAGTGGAAATGGGTGGTCCCCGAACCCGGCAACGATCCCAGCCGCCTGCTGATTTCGACCACTGGCGATGGGTGGACCCCATGGTGAACCACCACAACGACTCTCACCTCTGGGAAACGCGTTCCGGCCGACGGGGGCGTCTGCGCACTTTTCTGACCGGCCGCCGGACCCATGTAGCGGTCGTGGTGGCGCTGATTGTCGCGACGGTGTCGTCGTGGGTCGGTGCCGGCAGGGCCGCCGCGAACCCGCTGTGCGACGTCGCGGGCCCGTTGAGCCGCGCGGTGTGCGGCGCCGCGGGCAACGCGGCCAGCAATGTGGCCGGCAGTGTGGTCGGCGGGTCGTTCGAGAAGATCGTCAACTCGTTGCTCGAGGGCTACCAGACGATCCTGACGTGGGCGTTGGCGTGGTGGATCAAGCTGCCGAACCCGCAGTTAGACAACAAGTCTTCCCTCATGCAGGAAGTGCACGACCACACTCTGCAAATCCAGATCGTGGGCCTGACGTTCTCGCTGATGTTCTTCGGCCTGCGGATGATGATCGACCGCAAGCGCTCCATGGCCGATGACGCTGAGGAGGGCTTCAAACTGATCTTCCGCTCGGCGATGGCCACCGCCGCGATCCCGCTGGCACTGACCGTCGGCGGGCAGATCGCCGACGGCATCTCCAACTGGCTGGTCAGCGAATCGGTGACCGCAGGCGGCGGCAACGGCGACACCATCAAGAACTTCCTCAAACTCAACCTGCTGACCAACTCCGCGCTGGGCACCACCGCCATCGGCATCTTCGCCCTCGTCGGATTCCTCGGCGCCTTTTTGCAGTTGGCGTTGCTGGTGGTGCGCGAGGCGATGTTGCTGCTGGTCGTCGCCGCGCTCCCGGTGGCCGCGGCATTCTCCGGCACCGGCCCCGGGTCACAGAGCTACCAGCGGCTCGTCGCCTGGTCGGTGGCGTTCCTGCTGTTCAAACCCGTCGGCGCGCTGACCTACTTCGTGGCTTTCCGTGCCGGAGCCTCCAAAGACAACGCCCAACAGGTCGTGCTCGGCATGGTGCTGATGATGTTGTGCGCGTTCGTGTTACCCGCACTGATGCGCCTGATTGCCCCTGCTGTGGCGAGCATGGGTGGCGGCGGCTCGGGTGCCGCGGCAGCCGGCACGGCCATCGGTGCCGGCGTCGCGGCGGGCAAGGTCGCGGCCATGGCTGCCTCGGGCGGGGCGACCGCCGGGGCCAGCGGCGGTGCGAGCGCGGGCGGCATGTCCTCGATCGCCGGTCGCGGCGGCGGTGGACCCTCGGGCGGTATCTCCACGGCATCGGCACCCTCACCACCACCGCCATCGGGCGGTGGCGGACCCGGCGCGCAACCCGCCCTCTCCGGCGGCCAGGGCGGACAGGCCAGCTCCGGCGGCGGTGGCGGCGGCGGTCCCACCTCCGGGCTGGGCGACGCGATGGGATCGGCCGGCGGACTCGCCGGGGCAGCCATGCAAACCGTCGCCGACAGCGTCGAATCCGAAGTCGAATCCACCAGCTCCGACCCGTCACTGAGTAGTCCGCCGCCGATGCGCTCGGGTTGGAACGAACACGCCATGGCGCACTAGCCGCCCACCCCATCTCTCTGACTGTCGAAAGAGGTTGTCATGACAGACAAAGCGAGCACCCGCCGATTGCTGTACCGCCCGGCCGCGGCGTTCCGGTCCTCCGGCGCGTTCGGGTTCACCATGTTCTCGACGATGGTGCTGCTGGTGTTCATGTTCGTCGCCGTTGTGGGCCTGATGCTGCCGCTGCCCGGTGTGATCAAGTTCTTCGGGCTGCCGTTCACGCTGGCAGTGCTGTTTGTGCCGCTGGTGGTGTCGCTGCGGGGCCGCTCAGCCTGGGAGTTGGGCATGGGTGCACGCTCGGTGTCGAAGGCCCGCTGTGCCGGTGAAACTCTGCTGCGGTCCGGGCCGTTCACGATGATCCCCGACGGCACCCCACTACCGGGGCCGCTGGCGACGGCCGAGACGTTCGACTTCTCACCCGGCGACGGGTCGGCACCGTTCGGTCTGATCAGGTTGTCGTCGAAGAACTTCTACACCCTGGTGCTGCGGACCTGGCCCCAGGGCGGGGAGTGGAATGACCAGCCTGTGCGCGATCGCTGGGTCGCCCGCCTCGGCGACATGCTCACCTTCCTCGGGCAATCGCCGGACTTCGTGGCCGCGACGATCACCATGGAGACTCTGCCCGAGTCGGGGATGCGGGCCTCGACAATCGTGCGGTCCCGGCTCAAGGACACAGCACCGGCGCTGGCCCGCAAGATCATCATCGAAGCCACCGAAGCGGTACCGACCGCCGAAGTGCGCCTGGAAGCCCGGATCGGATTGACCTGGCGCGCGGACACCATGCACCGCAAACGCGATGCCACCGACATGGGCAACGAGTTGGCGCGTCGTCTCGGACGGATTCGGGACTACTGCCACGCCGCCGGTCTGCGGGTGCGGCCGATGCTCGAACGCGAAATCTGCGCGATCGCCCGCCGCAGTTTCTCCCCGGCCGACGAGCTCGACCTCGAGATCGGTCTGATGAGCGGTGAACCGATGCGCCTGCGGTGGGAAGACTGCGGACCGACCTCGGCCTCAGACCAGCACGGCCGCCTGCTTCACGATGCGGCGCAGTCGATGTCGTGGACGATGCGCAACGAACCCGAGGCGCCGTTCGATTCCAACGTGCTTGCTGATCTGCTGTCCCCGCACAGCGACGTGCCTCGCAAGCGGGTCACCTTCGTCTACCAGCCCTACACCCCGGCCCAAGCCACCACGATCGTCAACAAAGACCACAACGATGCCCGCCAGGCTGTGCGCACCCACGTCGGCAAACTGCCCGAACGCGCATTGGTGCGCCTGGACAGCGCCGAAGGCGCCCGCCAGGAACAGGCCCGCGGTGCGGGCGTGACCCGGGTGTCGATGGTCGTGACCGCCACCTGCCCGATCGGCGCCGATACCCAGAAGATCGACACCCTCGTCACCGATCTGGGCCTCTCGGCGGCCACCCCACTCGAACCGGCCCGCGACGAACAACTCGTCACCTTCTGCGCCGGACTGGGTTTCGGTGTCGTGCTCTCCGAAGAGAGCACCGTCTCCGACAAGCTCGCCGCCTAACCAGGACAGAAAGGACCACCCTGCGATGCCGACGCTCCCGGCCCTGACCTCGCTGCTCCAGCGCTCACGCGCCCGCCTGTCCACCTCGGCGACGACGCTGCCCCAGATCAGCACCGTCCTGTCGATCACCGAGCACCGCTCGGCCGGCGGTCACGACTACGGCCTGATCCGGGCACACGCCACCGGCCACTACACGGTGATCCTCGCCGCGACCGGCGCGACGCTGCGCGACTGGCAACAGCTGTGCGACTTCACCCGCATCGACTTCGGTGCCGACGCCTGGGATGTCGTCGCGGTCACCGCCGTCGCCGATACCTTCCCGCGCACCGACACCGCCCACCGGCAGTGGATGGACACAGATCACCACTACCGCCTCGACGTCGCCGACCTCGCCACCGACACCTATCTGGCGGTGACGTTCGTGGCGGCCACCTCAGCAATGAAGTCCACACCCGACGAAATGGCCGTGGAAGTGGGCCGGCGTTTGCACACCCTGATCGGGTCCCTGCACGCCGCCGGGCTGCCCACCACACCGCTGACCGCAGCGCAGGTCGCCGCGGTCGGGGTGCGGGCCTACCGCGGCGGTCTGGTCGATGACGCAGCGCCCGCGTTCGCCGACATCGCGCCGGACTCGACACCACACCGGGTGCGGGATGTGTTCTGCCACAACGACCTGGTCTCGGCGACATGGGTGATCGCTCCGCACGTGCTGGAACCGCCCCACGCGATGGGTCCGGTACTGGGCCAGCTGCTCGAGCGTGACCCGACCACCCCGCGCACCCGGTTGGCGATCACCTGGCGGGCGACCCGGATCGCCGAGACCATCGCCCCCGACGACCCGATCCGGGCGACCTTTCAGCCCACCCTGCAGCGTTTCGGCGCGACGCTGACGATCACCGAGCCGCGCCCTCGTACACCGTCGTCGATCCCTCGTGCGCCGTCAGTGGACGCCCTGCGTGCCCGGTTGCCGCTGTTCGCCCGCCTCGGCGTGCGCAACGGCTACGACCGCCACGCCGAACTGTTCGCCGCCGGCATCGGACTCGGGGTGTTGCTGCCCGAACACGGCGACATCACCGACGAAGCCCTGCGCCACCGCCACCGCTAACCGATTGCGAGACGCCCCACCATGACTGTCACTGACCTCCGCACACCCACCACCGCCGCCACTGACGGCGACACCGCGCCCTCGACGTTGCGCCTGGATGCCGGTGCCGCCTCGGCCACCCGGCCGAGCACCAAAGAACGCTCGGCCAAACCGACCACGTTCTACGACGACGACACCCGTGAGGACCTGCTCGACACCGCCCGCAGCGGTGGAGTCAACGGCTACCTCGCCCGACAGAAACTCGGCAACGACGCCCGCCGGCGGGAAAGCCACGAAGCCGCCATTGCCCGGCCGATCCAGTTCGACGTGCCCGCCCTGATCCGCACCAACCGGGGCTTCGACGGGCGTGGCGGCGGCCGCGTCGCCCACGTGCGCCGACCCAACGAACTGCGCGGCACCACCGCGCACGTGCCGGGGTTCTACCCGTTCCCCATCGGCGCCTCAGCCCCCCTGGACGGCGCGCCCGTCGGCTCGCACCTCGACACCGGACAACCCGTCGGGTTCGACCAGATCGGCTGGTTCGAAGCCGGACAGATCACCGCACCCTCAGCGATGGTGTTCGGCCTCAACGGATTCGGCAAAAGCACCCTCAACCGGCGCATCGTCTGCCACGACCTCGCGACCGGGGTCCGCCCGCTCATCATGGGCGATCACCGACCCGACTTCGTCAACATGATGCGCCAGATGGTCCTGCACGACGACAACGGCCGGGTGCAGTACCGCGAGGACGGCATCACCCCGGTCACCCCGCAGGTCACCAGCGTCGGATTCGACTCGCCGATGAACCCGCTGGCCGTGGGCACCTTCGGCAACCTCATCGCCCGACTGCCCGCCGCGGCCCGCCAGCTCGCCGAACGCGAAATGCGGGCACGCCAGGTCACCGCCGCCACCGGCCTGCTCGAGATCAGCTCCGGACGTCCCATCGCTCCGCACGAGGAGACGCTGCTCACCACCGCCCTGCGGGTGCTCTACGGCACGGCCAACGAGTTCACCCTGACCAATGCGCCCCTGCCGGGCGATGTGCTCAACCTGCTGCGCCAGGTCCCGCAGACTCTCATCGACGCCACCGCCCGCGACGCCGACACCAATCCCGAACTGCGCCGCGCCCACCAAGACCTCCTCGATGCCTCCGGCGCCCTGGGGCGTCGACCCCACGACGCGATCGCCGTCGACCGCTACCTGCTGCTGACCGAAAACCTGCGCCAGTCACTCGACCAGCTGGTGTCGGGGCAGTTCGGCGAGATCTTCAACGCCCCCACCAAAGAGCCCATCGACATCGACGCCCTCGGGGTGTGCGTGGACATGTCCCGGCTGCCGGCCAACGCCCGCAAGCTGCGCGCCGCAGTACTCCTGGCGTGCTGGTCGGACGGATTCTCCGCCGTCGAAGCCTCGCATCTGCTCTCCGATCACGGCCTGCAAGAGCCCCGCAACTACGACCTGGTGTGCGACGAGTTCTCGCTGGTGCTCGGTGTCGGCAACGGCATCGTGTGGCGCGTCGACGAAGTGACCCGCGTCCAGCGCGAACAGGGCACCGGCAGCCTGTTCACCACCCACACCGTCAAGGACCTCCAAGCGTTCGACTCGATGGAAGATCGCCAGCGCGCCATGGGCTTTCTCGACCGCGCCCGGGTCAAGGTGTGCTTCCCGCTGCCCGAGGACGAAGCCTCGCTGATGGAGGGCAAGGTCAACCTCAACGAGAAAGAAGCCGCCACCCTCGCCGAGTGGGCCACCACCACCCGCGGCATCGACGACCCGGTCGTCTCCGAGATCAGCGAAACCGACTGGGCCGACGGGGTCCGCGCGACCGGCACCGAAACCAACACCGTACCGCCAGGTATGGGCAAGTTCCTGATCAAAGAGGGTGAGCAGCCCGGTATCCCGGTGCAGATGCGGTTGACCGCCACCGAGCGCGCCACCGAGATGCACAACACCAACAAGCGCTTCAACCGCGGCCGCGGCGCCAAATCCGGATCCGCGGCATGAGCACCGACAGCGACCCGGGGGTGGCCACCCCGATCGACCCGCAACCCAGCGCCTGGGAACAGGTGCAGGACTGGGTGGTCGAACCCAACCCTCGCCGCACCGCCCACTCCGAGGAAGTCCGGCGACTGGCCGTGCGCGCCGTCGCCGAGCTACTCGCTCGCACATCGCTGTCGCTGACCGCCGCGGCCGCCGACGTCGCCGCCAACATCGGCGCCGGCACCAACAGCGTCATGCGGTGGTGCCGGGCAGCCGGGGTCGGCCGCGACGTCACCGCCCGCGACCGCGAATGGGCCACCCGCCTCGACGTCATGCGCTCGATGAACAAGGCCCTCACCGAGCACGTCCGCGACCTCGACACCACCACCGCCGACTATCGGGGTCTGCCTCGTGGGTGAGGGCAACGCCTCCAAACTGCTGGTGCCGCTGCTGGCACTGGTGATGGGGTTCTTCGCCTCGTGCACGGTCATCATCTCCGTGGCCGGCGACGACGACGCGTGTCTGCCGCTGACCAGCGGCATCGACCAACCCGCCGACGCCTCCCTCTCACCCGGCGCCAAGGTCAAGCCGATGAAAGTCAAGGACTTTCAGATCACCTCCGGCTACGGCCCACGCGACGGGGCGATGCACGAAGGTATCGACCTGGCCGGGGCACTCGGCGCACCGATCTATGCCGCCGCCGACGGCACCGTCACCGCCGCCGGGACCGCCTCGGGGTTCGGGCACTGGATCGTGCTCACCCACAACATCAACGGGCACGTGTGGTCCACGGTCTACGGGCACATGTTCGCCGACGGCGTGCTGGTCAAAGCCGGCCAGAAAGTCACCGCCGGACAACACATCGCCAAGCTCGGCAACGACGGCCAATCCACCGGCCCGCACCTGCATTTCGAGGTGTGGGATGGCGGGCACCGCGACTTCACCGGCGGCCGCTCGGTCGATCCAGCCGGGTGGGTGTCGACCAGCCCCGAACCCGGCGCCGCCCCGGCCGGACGAGCTCCGGCCCAACCGGGCGGGCCGCGGGTGCTCACCGCACCCCGGGTACTGCCCGCCGCCGACGTGGTCACTGCCGCCGACTGGGATGCCGTGGCCAAGCACGAATCCGGCGGCAACTGGAAGATCAACACCGGCAACGGCTACTACGGCGGATTGCAGTTCGCGGCGTCGACCTGGACCGGCGCTGGCGGCGGACAGTACGCGCCGACCGCCGACAAAGCCACCCGCGAACAGCAAATGGAGGTCGCCAACCGCGTCCTGGGTTCCCAGGGCTGGGGCGCCTGGCCGACCACCTCGAAGAAGGCCGGGGTCACCGGCAAGAAACCCGCTCCCGCAGGCACGTTCCTCAACGCCGCCGCGGTGCCGCCACCGGCAGGCGCCCCCAGCGGCCCGCCCGCACCGTCGGCGCCGTCGGGCCCGCTGCCGCCGCTGCCGAAGTCCAAGGGCTCCGAAGCGCACTTCCAGGTCGACACCATCCGCCTCGCCCGCGCGATCGCCGCCAAGTTCCCCCAGATCCAGACCATCGGCGGCTGGCGCGCCGACGGCGGCGGCTACAACGACCACCCGTCCGGCCGCGCCGTCGACGTCATGATCCCCAACTACACCTCCGCACAAGGGATCGCGCTCGGCAACGCCGTCAACAAATACATCCTCGACAACAAGAAGCACTTCAAGCTCGAGTACACGATCTGGCGTCAGACCTACTACCCGGCCGTCGGCAAGTCCAACATCATGAACGACCGCGGCGACCCCACCCAGAACCACTTCGACCACGTCCACGCCACCGTCGAAGGCCACGGCATGCCCCGCGGCAATGAGGTCTACACCGCCCCCGATATCACCGGCGGGATCAGCGCCGACGAGAGCGCCGACTGCGGCCCGGTCGAGAACCAGCACGGCGGGGGAGTCGACAACCTCGCCGCCGGACGCGTCCCACCGGCCTACGAGCCGTGGTTCCGCAAAGCCGGGGTGCTCTGCCCGCAGATCAGCTCGGCATTCCTCGCCGGAATCGGCAAGCAAGAGACCGGATTCAACGCCTCCCTGGTGTCCCCCGCAGGCGCGAAAGGACCGATGCAGTTCATGGACTACACCTACCCGTCCTGGGCCAAAGACGACGACGGCAACGGCCGCGCCTCGGCCACCGACATCGGTGACGCCGTCATGGCCGCCGGCCGGTTCTCGTGCGCAAACGCCAAACAGATCGACGCCGCGATCGCCTCCGGACGGGTGAAGGAACCCGCCGAGGGCCGCGAAATTCTCTACGCCTACGCCTACAACGCCGGAGTCGGCGCGGTCCTCAACGCCGGCGGAACACCCACCGGCGGCGACTACGACACCCAGACCCGCCCGTACGGCCAGAAAGTCATCGCCTACGCCAAACAGTTCGCCGATCAAGGACTTCCGGAGAAGAACCGATGAACCACCACCCCCATCGCCACCTCCTGGTCGTCCTCGCGATCGTGCTGATCGCCGCACTGGCCGGATGCTCCGGCAGCGACGACACCGCTGAACCCGCACACGGCCACGATGACCACGGCGAGCACTACAGCAGCCCACCGGGCCTGCCCGATCGCGACGAACCGATCGGGGTGTTCACCACCACCGTGACCACCATGTTCAGTTGGCAACCCGCCACCGACACCTCACCCACCGACGCGCTGCGCCGCACCCGCGCCACCCTCACCGGCCAGGCACTGGCCTCGGCGGACAGCCCCGCCACAGTGCGGCCCAGCGCCCAGTGGGGCGCCTGGAAGCACTCCCTCGACGTCATCACCGCCCGCGTCGAGGGCGCCTCGGCAGTGCTGATCTCACCGCAGAAGGCCAGTGCGCACGGCACTGTCACCCAAACCGTGCTCGGCATCGACGCCACGGTGACCTCCTACCGAAAGTTCGCCGTCACAGCCGAACTCGTCCGCATCGACGGCCACTGGAAGGTCGCCACCTACCCCCGCGCCGACACCTGACCCGCCGACCGCCCAACACCGCCCCTCGAAGGAAGGCACACCATGCTCGACCCACACAACGTCACCCAGGACAACAGCCGCGAAGTCGACGACATCTTCGACGAAATTCGCACGATCATGCGTCACTCCCGCCGTCGCGCCGACGACGCGCTGCGTGAGGTCCGCAACCAGCAGCACAAGCGACGTGCCCGGCAGACCCGCGCCCAGCAACGGCTGAACTCCGCGCGCGCCACCGGCGCCCGTCCGCCCCGCTACACCGACACCAGTGCCGAACGCCACCCGCTGACACCGGATCTGATGGCGCGCTGGGCCGGAGCGCACGCCGCCGCCGACCTGGCCCGCGAGGCCGCCGCCGAGGCCGCCCGCGGCGGTGACACCGCCCGGGAAGCCCAGACCCAGGCCACCGTGCAGCGCGCCGAGCAATGGGCGCACGCCTGGGATGAGCGGCTACGTGAGGCCGGCGTCGACCCCGACACCATCTCTGGTCGCGACCGCGACAACGACCTCGGCGAGGTCGCCGACACCGATCTGCTCGACCAGGTGTCGACCGCGGCCGCGAACTATGCCATCGACGTCGACGACGCTGCGTCAGCGGGCGGGCACCGCTCGACCAGCGAGCTCATCGCCGACACCGAACCCGCGCCCGAAGCCGCGTTGATCGCCGCCGGCGACAGCGGCTGGCAGATCACCCCGGCACCTGACGTCGGCGCCAGCGTCTCCCTCGACACCGGAGCCCAGCTGTGAGCACCACCCATCGCCGCGACCGCGGCCAACACGAGTCCATGGTCGGCTACTACCTCGCCGCAGTCGTGTTCGCGCTGCTGGCGATCGTCTACGTGTGCTGGCGGGCGGGTTGCTGGCTCACCGGTCAGCCCGGCCCAGTGCTAATCAACCCGGCCACCGCCGCCGTCGACGGCACATTCCAGTGGCCGGTGGCCTCCACCGTGCTCCTCGTGGTCGCGGTCATCGCCGCCGCCGTGGTGACCGTCATCGTGGCGCGTCATCGCGCCGCCACCGCCGTGCTGCGCGAGTTCGACCAGGTGGCACAGTTCCTTCCCCGTCCCCGGGAACTGCACGCCATCACCGCCCGCGACGCCAAGCACTCCGCGCAGCGCCTGCGTGGCCGCGACGCCATCACCGGGCACCTCGACTACGGGCTCGCGCTGGGATCGCTGATCGGATCAGGAAAGTCCGCGCTCTACATGAGCTGGGAATGGGTCGGACTCATCATCGGCGGACCCCGATCAGGCAAGACCACCGGCTACGCCATACCCATGATCTGCCAGGCACCCGGAGCCGTGTTCGCCACCTCCAACAAACCCGACATCTACGACGCCACCCGCTGGGTACGCGACCGCAACGACCTCACCACCCACGCCGCCAAGGCCGACACCACCCGACAAGGGCTGCGCGCACTATGGGCCTACCGCACCCAGCGGCGCGAACCCCCACGCACCCGCGGCACCATCTGGCTCTCCGACCTCCAACACATCGCCGGCACCCAGGGCCAGCAGTGGTGGTGGGACCCGTTCTGGTGCGTGCACGAACTCTCCGACGCCCGCGAGCTCGCCGCGATCTTCGCCGGAGCCGAAACCGCCGAAGGATCACGCCTCGACGCCTACTTCGACGGCGGCGCCAAAGAACTACTGGCCCTGCACATCCTGGCAGCATCGGTCGGTGGGGGAGACCTCAAACACGTCGACGGCTGGCTCACCGACCCCACACTCAAAGTCGCCCGCCAAGTCTTGACCCGCCACGGCCACCACGACGCCGCAGCCAAGATCGACACCGCCGCCAACCTCAACCCCCGCCAGCAAGACGGCCTCTACGACATGGCGCGCCGGTTCATCAACGTCATGACCGTGCCCGCCTACGCCCGATCAGTCCTCCCACCCCAACGGGTCCGGTTCGACGGCGATAACACCGTCGGCAGCAACGACATCCGCCACGACCTGCCCAAGTTCGATCCGCAAGCGTTCGTCACCTCCACCGACACCATGTACGCCCTGTCGATGGAAGGCGCCGGCGCGGCCACCGCCCTGACCACCGCCCTGGCCGACACCATCTTCAAAGCCGCCGTCGCCCAAGCCCGACGCAACGGCGGACGGCTGCCGGTGCCGGTCGTGGCGGTGCTCGACGAGGCCGCCAACGTGTGCAAACTGCCCGAACTGCCCGACTGGTACTCCCACTTCGGCAGCCAGGGCATCGTCATCGTCACGATGCTCCAATCGCTGGCCCAGGCCGCGAAAGTGTGGTCCAAAGACAAACTCGACATGCTCGTCGACTCCTCGAACGTCTACATCTACGCCGGCTCATCGAACAACGAGTCCTACCTGTCCGGGCTGAGCCGCATGATCGGCCAACGCGACGTCCGCCGCCGCAGCCGCTCGCATTCCAGCTCAGGTTTGGGATCGACCAGCACCAGCGAATCCTGGTCCAGCGAACCCATTCTCGGGATCGACGACCTCAAAGCACTACCCGCCGAACGCGCAGTGCTGGCGACCTCCGGCAACCGCACCGTCGTCACCACCAAGAACTCCTACTGGCTCGGCCCCTACGCCGAACTGATCGACGCCTCCAAGAAGGCCTGCGGGGCAGAACGCGCAGCCCAGCAGGCCGCACTGTCTGCCTCACCCCAACCCGCCGCCCTCCGCGAAAGGACTTCCCGATGACCACCCCCGCCACCGACACCCCAGACGACGACCCGCGCGCGCACTGGCGGTTCACTTCCGGCGCCGACTGGTTCACCAACTGGCTCAGCCACATCAAGGCTGGACGTTTCGACCGCGACACCCGCTGGTGTGCGCAGTGGTGGCGCCACGACGAAGTCGTCATCCGCCTCGAGGAGCTGTGGAAGGCCTGGGAGACTGCCCGCCTGAGCGAAGACCCCGCCGCCCTGTCGTCGTGGTGGACCGCCCACCTCGACGCCCACTGGCGAGCACTCACCGCGGGCAACGGGCCGCTCTATCTGTGCACACCCGACAAGCACACCAACACCGAGACACTCACCGACACCTGCACCCCACCACCGCCGGGATGGTTCGACCCACCCGTCGACCACACCACCGCCGCATAACGCCTGAGAGAGCCATGTCATGCCGCCACTGATCCATATAGCGCTCGTCGGGTGCTTCGTGCTGCTGGTGGTCCTGACCATCACCGGGGCCATCGTCGTCACCAAAGCCACACTGCGCCAACGCCGCACACCCCCCTCACACCACCACGAGTCTGACCACGACGGAACACCATGACGACTAACCGACACCCACACAACAACGCCCCCGAAGGAGGCCAGTCGTGATCGCCATTCCTCTCGCGTCGTTTCCGCCGAGGCAACCCGGTCGCCAACCACGCCACCCACGTACGAATCACCACGTATCCCGCACCGCCGGTCGAGTGACCTGATGCCTGAACCAGGCGACGGCGAGGACCCGCCGTGAGAAGACTCAGGCCCTGACAGGTGCTGGACACACCTGCCAGGGCACTGATCGGCCAGAGATCGAGCCTCTGACCAGTGAGAAACGATAACCACCCCCGCGAGGGCCGGCGTTGGCCGGGCCGGGCGGACCTCACTTTGGTAGGAGCTCGACGCATGGCGCGTAACGCCACCCCTGACGACAACACCCCCAATCTGTTCGATCTGCTCGCCGACACCGACCCATCGAGGCAGCCGATGTCGGCACCGCAGAGCATTATGGATACCCACACTGAGGAGGACACCGATGTTTCACGATCTGCGCACGGCACTGACCGAGCGGTACGCCCAGGAACTGACGCAGATGGACCGCACGGAGTTCGAGGACTTCCTGACCGCCGAGGCGAACCGGCTGGAAGCCGAGATCGCTCAGACGCAGTCACAGACCGAGCTCGCGATGATCGCGGCGTGGAAAGCCGACCACGAGGGCAACGACCCGGACGTGTTGACGACGCAGCGGCTGTACCAACAGGCCCGGCACTCCGCGGAGGAGACGGTGCTGGCGACGCTGTGGGAGGGTCATCGCAGTCCCGAGGACGAGGACCAGCCGATCGAACCGAACCCGGACACGATGACCGGGATGCAGCGGTGGCTGACGCCGTGGGCGATCGAGGCGACTCGCGAGACCGAACAGCTGACCGAGCGGGTGTGGCCGGATCAGACACCGCGGTTTCAGGTGTGGGCCGAGCAACTGCTGCAAGCCCGTCTGACCGACGGGCTGGCGGTGCCCGACGGGCCGGAACATCCGCTGGTTCCGGAACTGACCGCGATGGTGGCCGCGGCGCTAGCCGATCAGGCTCGCGCCGACGCCGAGCGCGCGCAGAGGTAGTCGACGACGGCCAGGGACTGCTGTTTGAGTCCCTGGACGATCTGCGGATCCCGACTGACCCGGCCGTCGTCGACCCAGGCGGGACACCGCTGCCACCGAAGGCCGACGACGTGCTGCCGCAGGTCCCGCAGTCCGAGACCGGGCTGCCACTGACGGCGTGGGCCAGCACCCGTGTCGCCCCGGCACGACGCCCGGACGGCTCGGTGGTCTACATCAAGGCCGACCATGTGGTGGCCGGTCTCGAACCAGACCCCACACCCGATTCAGAGGCGCCCGCTCTCGCTCCCGAGCCGGAGCCGGAGCCGTCGAGCATCGCGGCCGTCGACGAGGCCACCACCCTCTCACCAGCCGAGGTGGGTTCTGCGACCCGGTTCACCCATCCAGGGACGGTGTTGGTGCCGTCGGGCGCCAAAGCCCGCGCCCGCGCCAACATCGCCGCACTCGAGGTCCTCTCCGAGACCGCCCGCACCGGACGCCCGGCGACCACGGCCGAGCACGAGGTTCTGGCGCAGTGGTCGGGCTGGGGTGCCGCGGCCGACATCTTCGATGAGTCCAAGTCGGAGTGGGCACCCGAGCGCGAGCAGCTGCGCGCGCTGCTGGATTCCGAGCAGTGGCGCCAAGCGAAGGCCTCCACGCTCAACGCCCACTACACCGATCCCGCGATCGCCCAAGCGATGTGGTCGGCGATGGCGCGCGCCGGGTTCGACGAGGGGCTGGTACTCGAACCGGGCTGCGGCAGCGGCACATTCATCGGGCTGGCACCTCCCGGTGCGCAGATGGTGGGTGTGGAGCTCGATCCGACGACCGCCCAGATCGCCCATCTGCTCTACCCCGACGCGCAGGTGCGGTTGGAGGGCTTCGAGACCACCCGCGTCCCGGACGGATCGTTCGCCGCGGTGATCGGCAATGTGCCCTTCGGTGGGTTCACGGTGCACGACCCGATCCACAATCCGGCCCGCCACCGCATCCACAACCACTTCCTCCTCAAGTCGCTCAACCTCACCGCCCCCGGCGGATACGTCATGGCGATCACCACCGCCGGCACGCTGGATGCGGCCTCGGACAAAGCCCGCCGAGACATGCACGCCGTCGCCGACCTCGTCGGCGCAGTGCGGTTGCCGTCGACGGCGTTCGAACGGGTCGCCGGCACCCAAGTCGTCACCGACGTCCTGGTGTTCCGCCGCCGCGAACCCGACGCCGCCACGCCTGCGGACGCCGACTGGCTGCATTCCGACCTCGTTGCTCTCGCTGACCGGACCGGCGAGACCACCGAGATCGGCATGAACCGCTACTTCACCACCCACCCGGAACACGTGCTGGGCACGATGCGTGTCGATCGCGGCCTCTACCGCGACGGGATGCTCGTCGTGGCCGCCGAACCCGGCGGCGATGTCGCCGCCGACCTCGACGACCGGCTGACCGGCATCGTCGACGCCGCCCTACAACGCGGCGACGGGCTGTTCCTCGCCGACGACACCGCCACGGCCGGAATAGAGTTCACCGCCGGCGCCCTCGACACCGACGCCCTCTATAGCGAGGACATTCCGATCGGGCACGTCAGCTACGACGAGACCACCGGGGTGTTCTCGCGGCGCGGGATCGGCGGCGACGAGCCGATGAGGGTGCCAGCCACCCGCGCCACCGAGACCCGGCATCTGCTACGGCTGCGGGACCTGTTCGCGGCCACGATCGCCGCTCAGCGCACCCAGAGCAGCCGCGCCGAGCGAGATACGCTGCGCGCGGACCTCAACGAGGTCTACGACGCCTACCTGAACACCTACGGCCCGGTGAACCGAGCCAAGCTGGTGGGCGGCAAGGAACGCACCGCCGAGCAGGCCGCCAAGAAGTTCGCCGAACTCGAAGCCAAGTGGCGCGCCGCGCACCGCGACGCCGACGGCGCCGACTATCCCGGGCCGCTGCCTGAGGATGTGGCGGCCGACCTCGAGGAGAAAGCGTGGCAGGTCAGCGCACCCTCGCGACGTCAAACCCATCTCGAGGCCGTCCGCGCGGATCCCGGAATGGCCGGCGTGCTGGCGCTGGAACGCTACGACGACGAAACCGGCACCGTCAGCAAGACCGCGGTGTTCTCCCGCGACGTCGTCGTCGCTCCGGTCCCGGTATCGCGCGCCGACACCCCCGCCGAAGCGGTCGCGATCAGTCTCGGTGAACGCGGCCGAGTCGATCTCGACCGCGTCGCCGAACTCCTCGACCAACCCACCCAGCAGGCACGCGAGTCGATCCGCGGCCTGGTCTACGCCGACCCGGACATGCCCGAGGACCTGGTGCCCGCACCCACAGCGTTGTCGGGCAACGTGCGCGCCAAACACGCCCGCGCCGCCGAAGCTGCCCGCACCGACCCCGGCAACCGCGATTGGGCAGAACTAACACAAGCACTGGCGCAGGTGATTCCAACCGACAAGCAGCCCTCCCAGATCGGGTCGGTCAAACTCGGACCGACCTGGATCGAGCCGCGTGACTACGAGGCGTTCGTGCGCGAGACCTTTGGTGCCGCCAACGTCCGGGTGTCACGCGCTGCGGGTAGCTGGGGAGTCGAAGTGCCACCCTTCGAACGCAACAGCACCGTGATGCGCACCGACTACGGCGCCGACAATGCCGACCTCGACAAGGCGCTCGACGCGGTCGACCTCACCGAGATGCTGCTCAACCAGCGCTCGATCGTAGTCAAGAATTCGGGGCGGGCGCAGGAAGAGGGTGCACCGGAGGTCGATGCCCAAGCCACCATCCTCGCCCAAGTCCAAGCGGAGAAGATCACCACCGAGTTCCGGTCGTGGCTGTGGTCGGACGATGAGCGCCGCGACCGCCTCGTCGCCGAGTGGAACCGCCGCTTCAACACCTGGGTTCGGCCCGAACACGACGGGTCCAGGCTGGTGCTGCCCGGGTTGTCTCCGGTGTTCGAGCCGCACCCCTACCAACGCGATGCGGTGGCACGCATTCTCGCCGAGCCGACCGTGCTGCTCGATCACGTGGTCGGCGCCGGCAAGACCGGCACGATGTTCATGTCGGCAATGGAACTCAAACGCCGCGGCCTGGTCACTCAACCGTGGATCGTGGTGCCCACCCACCTGATCGAGCAGTTCGGCCGCGAAGTGAAGATGTGGTACCCCGCGGCGAACGTGCTCGTGGGACGCAAAGGCATGTCGGCCGAGGACCGCCGCGTGTTCGCCGCGCAGACAGCGACCAGCGACTGGGACATGGTCATCATCCCGGCGTCGGTGTTCGAGGCGATCCGGGTCCACCCGCAACGCCGTGTCGACTACATCGCGAACCAGTTGGCTGACCTCGACGCCGAATTGTCCGCGGGCGTAGGCGAGATGACGCATGCGACGGTCAAGAAGATCGAACGGGCGAAGAAGCAACTGCAGAAGCGTCTCGACGCCGCGACCGATCAGGCCAAGAAGGACCACGGGGTGTTGTTCGAAGACACCGGCGGGGACTATCTGTTCGTCGACGAGGCCCACGAGTACAAGAACAAGGGCCGCCAGTGCGCCATCGACTCGCTGTCGCTCACCGGGTCGAACAAGGCCGAGGACCTGTCGATGAAACTGGACTACCTGCGTGAACGTCGCCAACACCAGGCGGCCGCGGCCGGGCGGGTCATCGCCCCGGGCGCTGAGCGGGTCGCGACGTTCGCCACCGGCACCCCGATCGCCAACTCACTGGCCGAGTCGTGGGTGATGCAGCAGTACCTGCGCCCCGATGTGCTGGAGGTGGCTGGGGTCCGCTCGATCACCGACTGGGCGGCGTCGTTCACCGCGACCCGCTCGGAGACGATCCCCAACGCCACCGGCACCAAACTGCGTGTCGTGTCGAAGGTGTCGGCGTTCGCCAACCCCAAGGAAATGTTCGCCATGGCCGCCCAGTACACCGATGTCGTTGTCCGTGAACAGGTCCCGGCAAACCTGCCCGTCCATGACGGGCGGCAGATCATCACCAGCACACCCGGTCAAGAGCGACAGGACTTCATCGCCGACCTGGACCATCGGGCCGACCATCTCGACCCACGCCGCGCCGACATCGACAACGTGCTCAAGATCCTCAACGACGGCCGCAACGTCGCCCTCGACCCGGTACTGGGCAACCTCGAACCGGATCCGGGAAATACCCGCGCCGACGCGGTCGCCGAACAGGTCGCCCGCATCTACCACGCCACCGCCGACAACGAGTACCTCACCGAGGAAGGGGAGCGGTCCCCGATCCGCGGGGCGCTGCAACTGGTGTTCTGCGACCGCGGCACCCCGCGACCCGACGGTCCGTCGGTGTACTCCAACCTCAAAGACCTTCTCGTGGAGCAGCACAACTTGCCCGCGGAGAAGATCGCGTTCATCCACGACGCGAAATCGCCGTCGCAGAAACTGGCGCTGCAGGCCGACTGCCGAGCCGGGCGGATCGCGGTGCTGGTCGGGTCGACCTCGAAGATGGGTACCGGCATGAACGTCCAAGGCCGCCTCATCGGTCTGCACCACATGGACGTGCCGTGGCGGCCCGCCGATCTCGAGCAACGCGAAGGGCGGATCATCCGCCAAGGCAACCAAAATCCGCGAATCGAGATTCTGAACTACGTCACCGCCGGCACCACCGACACCGTCATGTGGTCGAAAGTCGAATCCAAGGCCGCGTTCATCGAACAAGCCAAACGCGGGCAGCTCGACGACGTCGCCGAAGTCGACGACATCGCCGACGACTCACTATCTGAGGCTGCTGCGGCGACCAAAGCCGCCGCGACCGGTGATGAACGGTTCCTCGAAATGGCCACCCTGGAAGACGAGGTGAAAAGCCTGTCCGCACTGGCCAGCGCGCACGCCGACTCCCGCTCCCACGCCCGCCGGGTCGTGGCCGCGGCCGACCACGCCATCCCACGCTTGGAAGGCAGCATCGACAAACTCGACGCTCTGCTGGTCGGGCATCAGGAGTGGATCGATGCCGGTAAGCAGTTCGTGGTCACCGGAGACAGGTCCCGGGCTCAGCGTCCGGAGCGATCTGAGGCGCTGTTGTCGCGGGTCACCGCGGTCTATCACGAGCTCAAAGGTGCCGGCATGAAGCAGTCGATGCCGATCGCGTCGATACCGTCGGGGCTCCAGGCGCACGCCTCGCGCGAGTTCGCCCAGGACAAGATTCATGTGTGGCTCGATTGCCCTGGGCGGCCGGGGTTCACTCTCGACGCCTCCCAGGTGTTCACCACCGCCGAGCGGCGCACCGCGACCGCGTCTGGGTTCGCTACGCGCCTGGAGAACCTGTACGCCGGGCTCGACGACACCCGCGCCCAGATGGAGGCTGACATCGCCAGCTACCGACGGGAAGTCGAGGTCAACGCCCCACGCATTGACGCACCGTTCACCCGGGCTGAGGAGTTGCAGACCAAACAAGTGCGGCTACGACAACTGCGCATGGAGGTCGAACAGGCCCAACAGTCCGAGGAAGCGGTCGCCGCCCGCCAAGCCGCCGAAGAACGGATGCGCAGCGCCGGTCGCGAACCCGGCTGGAGTCTGGAACTCAACCCGACACCGGTCATGGTCGAAGAAGCCGGACTCGACCATGCCGATGACTACGTCGCCGCGATAAAACGCAGTCACCAACACCAAGCAAAGCTGTACCAAGCCGAAAAAGGCACCGCGACAGCAGAACCGGGGATCGGAACGCTGCTCGCCGACACCCGACCAGCACCGGACGCCGAGCGCACGCAGGGCACGGACTCCCAGCAACCGCCCCACGATCCGCTCGGTGACGGCACACAGCCCCAGCGCGACCCGGACCTGGGCCTGTGAGTACGACAGTGACGTTCGCCGCGTTCCGAGTCAGGCGTTGGCGGGTGCGAGTTCGCTGCCGCACCCCCGATGCGGCTCTCGGCCCTGCGGGCAAGCAGATCGAGCAGGCCGCCTCGGACCTGACTCGACAAGGGGCAACCGCTCTCAACAACCTGCCACGTCGAGATCATTTGGCCCCCAGGAGCACAAGCCCGCCCCGCGGCGGTGACCGACCGGACAGGAGTGGCTCGCCACGCGCTACCAGCCCCGCCTGTCCCGGGTTCGTGATAGAAGCGAACCGCCACACCCGCGCACCCATCACTAGCAACCGATACCGAACAGGACGTGACTTCATGCCTTTGCCAACGGCTCGACTCTCCACCGCCGTCAAGACCATCGTCGCCGGACTTCTCATCACCGCCGGCCTCGCCACTGGTCTCGGCCTCGGTAGTGGTCAAGCACACGCGAAGATCGACGACGGCCGATACAAGTTCCAGCTGGTCATGTACGGCGTCATTCCCTACCCGGAATCGAACGCGCGAGTGATCGGCAACCGTCTGTTCCAAGACGTCTACGGCGTCGGGCCGTGGAATGCCACCAACAGCCACATCACCCAGACCCGCAACGGCGGCATCGTCTCGATCGCCGGTGACCCAGTCGCGCACTGGTACTCCCGCATCGAACTACGCAAGACACCACACGGCTACAAAGGTGTTCTGTTCGCCGGCGGTGTCCCCACCGGCGACGTCTACCTACGTAAAGTCCGCTGACCACACAAGGGTCGCGCAGGAAGTGCCTGTGCGACCCCTGCCGTTCGGTGCGATCGGGCGGACCGGCGTTGTTGGGCGGGCGGTGCTGGCCAACAGTGACGTTCACCGCGTTCCGACTGAGGCGTCGACGGGGCGGACGTCCTGTCACTACCATTCGCGATGACAAAGGTTGGGGTTATGAAAGGGAATACACGGTGCTGACGAGGTCGGGGATACGCGCGGGGGTGGCGGGTGCGGCGCTCAGTCTCGCGGTAGCTACCGGTGGGGCGATACTGACGGGTCCGCCGGCACAGGCCGCGCGGATCGTCGAGACCTCGCAACCGGGGGTGGTGGTGATCGAACTCAGCCACGCCGACACCGTGGCCGCCGCCCACCTCGGCGCCGGACGGGTCATCAACGCCGTTCTGGGCAACGACTACTGGGGTGTCATCCTCGACAACGACTCCCGCTATCGGGCAGGGGCGTACTACCGTCCGGACAAGGCCGCCAGCTGGAATGACGTGACCGGCCACCAGGTCATCTCCGAGGCCGCCGCCCACCCGGGCGGGCGGGTCGTGGTCGCGGTCTACGTTGATCGAACCAGGAGCCTGAACGGACATCCGCTGTGGATACAGCAGGTCTGGTGAGCGGCGTGACGAAGAGGGAGTGGACGTGCCGTATCTCGGGTTGATCTACCTGGTGATCCTGGTGATCGCGCTGATCGACATCATCAAAACCGACGACGCCGCCGTGCGCGGGCTGCCCAAGTTCGCCTGGGTAATCCTGGTGGTGATGCTGCCATTGGTCGGTGCGCTGGTGTGGCTTGCGGTCGGACGCCCGGCCGCTGATGAGCGACCACACCGGCAGGATTCGGGTGCGGCCAGCGAGTTCCCGGAATACGACCATCCGGGCCGCTACGTCCCGCAAGACCCTGAGGCAGACCGGGAGTTTTTGCAGCAGTTGCGAGATCGCGCCGAGAAACAACGTCAGACCGCCCGCGAACAACAACGCGCCGCCGACCGCACTGACGACGGCGATCAGCCACCGGCCACTTCATAGAGCCTGAAGTCGCGAGCAGGGTGAGGTACGCCGGTTAGGTTGGTGGGTATGACGTCGTGGTCGCAGATTCGGGGTTTATCCTTCGGCACGATGGGTCGAACGGCCCGTGGCACCGTGTATTCCAGTGACGGGACAGCAAGTTCGGTGTGGTTCGCTCCGCCCACGTCGTGGCGGATGGAGAACGCTGACGGGTCACCCTCCTATATCGAGAGCGCCACCGATGAGTACGTGTTCGGTGAGGACGGCGTCGCCGTGCATACCGCGAAGCACCCGAACCGCCTTGTCGCAGTGACGGGCGTGTCTGCAACGGTGTTGTTCACCGCGTACCGCAGTTGGACCCCAATGGAGTTGACGGGACGGCCACCGCGGTTCGGTGAGCCGAAGCAGTTGATCGAGGCCGAGGTTCGGGGCCGGCGGGGTTGGCAGGTGGAGTTCGACGATTCCTACGGCGGTCCCACGATCACGGTGGTGATCGACGCCGAGTTGGGGATCGCGCTCTCATGGAGGCAAGGCGAGCAGTGGATGCAGATGGAATCGCCGGTGCTCGACGAGGACTTCGACCCCGCCCTGTTCACCTGGGACGGACCAACAGTCGAGTTCGAGGAGTACCTCGAGTCACGAGAACAGCTCGAACACCAGCAGAAGATGCAAGAACTGATGGATATGCCGCCGACCCGCATCGGGTGGGTGCCGATGCAGGTCACCGCGTCACCAACAGAAGGTGACCCCCTGTCTGGTGCACTAGATGTCACCGTGACGGCGGATACACCCCAATTCGGTATCCGTCGTTGGCTGACCGAACTCGGTGAGCCCGAAGTGGGATTCTCGATGGAACTATTCTCGCCCCGAGCACGCACCACGATTGGACCGTGGACAGTCGAATTACGCACCTATAACGCAATTTCCATAGAGGACGCCGACCGAGTCCTTGCCGAGGTGGTGTTACCTGACCCGCCCGGCAACGTCGATGACATCCGGGACGCCGCCACGGCCCGCCAGGAAGCCGACGACGAGGCTGCGATCATCTCCGCGTTAGGGATCGGCCGCAACCTCGACGACTACCTGCACAGCCTTAACGGTGTGTCGCTGCTGGTGCGCACCGATTTCAGCGACGACGACCGCTGGCGCGAGCTCGCGCTGGCGGCGATGGCCCCTGTGGACAGCGGCATGGATGACGATTCCACCTTCGAGGCGAGGCTGACGTGTATCGACCACCGAGACAACGACGGTCTGACCGTCGAGGCCCTTGTCGAGCGGATCGGTGACGATCCGCCCTACTACGCGTTCATCGCTGACTCGATCTCAATGACCCATCCGGAGATGCCGATCCTGGTGGTCGATTGCGGCCGTCCTGATTTCGGCGACGAACCTGGCCGGACCTTCCGCGTCATCCCCGACCAGGTGCAGTCGGTCGAAAACAACCTGTCAATCTCGAACATGGGCTTTCGTGACTTCGCCGACGCCGTCGACGACGACGGGGTCTTTCGCGGATTCCCGCCGCCGCGGCCGCATGTGGCGATTCTGCAGCGCGACGAACTCATCGCGCTCAGTGCTACCAATCGGTCGACCCCGGCGCTGGCCCGCTTCGCCGAGGAGCTGCCCCTCGTCGACTATCCGTCCATGGTCGTCTACGAGACCGCCCGGACGAAGGTTCACGACTCTGCGGCGGCGCTGGGCGAGCCGCCCTCCACCGAGCTCCGTGTCGGAGTCGACGACTACCTGGCTGCGACCGCCCGTGACGGCCTGTGTCAGCACGGCCATGTGCAGATCCGTGGCGGGCACTGGAGTCTTGTGATCGACCCCGACACAGGGACGCTCGAAGCCGCGATGCTCCGGCAATACCAACCACCTACACCGTCCTGAGAAACCCGCACAGTGCCAGCAGCCAGATCGCGACCCGACCTGAACCGCTCGTGGAGAAGCCGTCAGTCCGCGGCCACACGCGGCGAGACACTCGCGCGCATGGCGACTTCACGACAGCGGGCGGCGAGGGTCGCAGTCACCCTGCTTGCGGCGGGGGTGATGACGCTCGGGCTCACCTCCTGCGGGCAAAGCACCGAGAACGGGGCCGACACCGCCGATCCGTTCGTGGACTACGAACGATCAGATTCGGTGGAGTGGACGACGCAGATACCAGCGACGACACAACCCCCTGTCGTGTCGAGTCCGCCGATCACCGGAACAACACGACCACCCACCGCACCCACTGCGGCACCGGCGGGCACCATCTGCGGGTATGTGCCCGCAGAGACCGGGGAGCAACCCGTCATCGTGCTCAACGGACCGCTCGACTGCGCCACAGCAATGACAGTGAGCCAGAAGTACTTCGCCTCGATCGGCCAGGCCCAGGGCCAGGCCCTGTTTCTCGCCGTCGACGGCTGGGAGTGTCAGTGGCCGTACGTTGCCGGGCGTTCGCACGCAGACTCCTACAGCACCTGCACAGCGCCCGGCGGCGGTGCCGCGGTGAAGATCGGCGAATAACGTCCTGGGCCTCCCGTATCGCAGCGCGGCGACGACTCAACAGGCATATTGCACCTTGTCCGGGTGGAGCCGTAGACTGTTGGACATCACGGCCAGCCTTCCGTCTCGCTTCGCGAGGGGGGAGGCTGGTTCTCTATATGCATGGCAGTCACGCCCTCCACGCCCTACGCGAAGCCGTTCAAGTCCGTCGACGAGCAACTCGACCTGCTCGCTAGCCGCGGACTGACACTCGGAGATCGGACAGAAGCTCGCGAACACCTACGCCGGGTCGGCTACTACCGGCTCAGTGGCTACTGGTATCCGTTACGCGAGAGCGTGAAGACTCCGGGCCAGGCTCCGGTCGTGACCGATCAGTTTGTCGCCGGAGCAACGCTGGCCAATGTCATCGAGATTTACCAGTTCGACCGGAAGCTCCGCTTGCTCACCCTCGATGCCATCGAGACGATCGAGGTCAGCATTCGCTTTCATGTCGGCCACACGCTCGGTCGGCACGGCGCATTTGCTCACGCCGATCCGTCTGTCCTCGATACCGAGTTCGCCGGCGGCGCCGTGGTTCCGCCACCTGGTGTGGGCACCTGGCTCGACAGTGAGCATCGCAAATGGCTGGAGAACCGGACCCGCGAAACCTCCCGTTCCAAGGCCGACTTCGTGACCCACTTCAAGAAGAAGTACGGCCTGCCGCTACCGGTGTGGGTGATTACCGAGTTACTCGACTTCGGGGGTCTGTCGATGCTCTACGGCGGGATGCTGCAGAAGGACAGAGACGCGATCGCCGCCGAGCTGGGTCTGTTCGACAGCGCCGGAGCGGGTAACAGTGGCGCACTGAAGGACTGGCTGAGAAACCTCAACTACGTCCGCAACGTGTGTGCCCACCATGCCCGGTTCTGGAATGCCAACGTCACGCAGCAGGTGAGCCCGAGGCTGCTGCCGTCGGTTCCTGAACTCGCCCACATCACTGCTGGTCGATCGGTGTCGCGGCCTTATGCATCGCTGGCGGTGATCGCGGTCCTGGTCCGGCGGATCAACCCGAACGACGATTGGCCGCAACGACTTCGGCATCTGGTGCTCAGCGAACTGCCACCAGGGCGGCGGGCGGACGAACTGGGTTTCCCCGCGCACTGGGACACCGAGACCATCTGGTCGATGCCTGCCCAGACCGGGCCCGCCCAGACCGCGGTGGCGCTACCGGCGCGGAGACGTTGGCTGCCGCGCCGGGTGCGGCGCCGCCGCAACTGAGGCCACCTGTGACCATTCAGCGCGCAGGTGGGCGGTGTGGCGCAGCCGCCAGACGTGTACGCGGGTCCAATGCGTCCCGCCGGCCGGTGTGGGGACCCCGGCCTGGTTGAGTCGGTCGGCGATAACGCGGTCACTGTCCCCGGCGGTGTGCCAGTCGGCGATGGTGCGGGCGATCGCGGCCGAGCACAGCGGTGGCCGCCCGACCGGGCGGCGGGTGATGGTTCTGGTCATGACCGCGACTCCCTGTCGCCTCGGCCGAGGACGACTCGAACGGTGTGGAGCAGATCGGCCAGCACGAGTCGGGCGTGCTCGCGCTGGACAGGGTCAGGGCTCCACAGTGCGGTGCAGGTGGTCGACAGCAGTACCGCACCAGCGATCCCGATGGCGGCGGCGAGCAGGGCGGGGGGCAGGGTCGAAAAGTTCAGGGATGACACGAGGTCTGTCTCCTTGGGTAAGGGGACAGCGCAACGCTGTTGACGAGAAACCGGGGTTAGGCGGCCGTGTGCGCGATGCGAGGTCCCGCAAGGTGAGGGATGTGGAGAACCTTGCGGGAGGTGGGTCCGCGGACCACTCGTGGCTGGGTGGGTACCTGATGGCCTGGTGGTCGTTGGCGTGCTGACCGTTGCTGCAGCAGAGCCTTGATCGCCAGCGCGATTTCGACAGTTAGGAGTTGGGCGTAGTGCAGGATCGTCGCCTGGACGGCGGCGATCCCAGCGGACACAGCGTCCGGGACGACGTGCAGATTGAAGAAGGCCAGCAGGTCGAAGGAGAGGAATGCGCTCAGCGCGTCGCCGGCGGCGCGGCGTTGGTCGATGACCGAGGTCCAGAAGCGCTTTCGAGGATCAGTCGATGTCTGCGGGTTCCGTACAGGGCCAAACCCGCGGCCCATCGACGCAGCGATCATCTGGTGCGGTGTGGGAATCGACGGCGCCACCGATCTCATGACGGGCGAGAGGTCCGGGAAATCGACCAGTGACACGGTTGGAGCAGTACGAATGAGAGACGCGAACGGCCGCGGTCTGGCGATGCCGAAGTCGGGTAGTCGCGGCATCATCCGGCGGACGACCTCAGCGTTCCGCGCAACGACCCCCGTCATGGGGGTGCTGATGCGGACCGTGGACGTCATGCCTCACAGTCTAATGCGGTCGCTCAGGTGTTCGGTATTTCTTTCCGTCGCGGTGCGCGGCGGCATTCCTTCGCTCGGTGGGAACGTTTAGAACAGCTTGTACGTCGATCGGTTCACTGTGAAGCCGTGGCCGGTGTCGAAGTTGCGGCAGGTGGTGCCGGCGTCTCTGTCGACGGTGCAGGTGTAGCCGGAGACGAAGATCGGCTGGTTGTAGGGGAGAACGCGAGACTTTACGTCGCTGATGAACTGGTACTGCGGGTCACCGCGTTGCCGAAGCTGCCCGTGCTCGCCGTTGAGAGAGTCGATGGTGTTGGCTGTCTGAAAGTCTGGATGTTGGTTGATGGTCGGGGCCGCAGAGGGGAGCTGGCCGTGGCATCCGGCCGAGGCCGCACCAGGCGTGCCGATGATCGCGCAGGCGAAGTAGCCAGTAGGGCTCTGGAAGTAATAGCCACTCTGTCCGTCGACTTGGTCACTGGTCCGGTAGTAGTCGTTGTTGTCGACCCAGTTGGCCGCCACCGGCACCGAATCGTCCTGCGACAGGACCTGATCACCGCCGCGGTCACAGCGGTACATGTAGCCGGACATGGCCAGGTGTCCGTAACCACCGTCGCGTCCGCAGGACCAGCCTTCGATGTCCGGCGGCGCGGCTTCTCCCACTCCCGGGATCGCGCTGATGATGCGGACCGCTTGTGCGCAGTCGGCGTGGCCGCGGTTGATCACGATGCGCCGAGCCTGGGTCGATTCGCACACGGTCCCGGGACCTCGAACAGTGGCGTCGACAGCCTGCGAGGACGCCACCGACCCGTCGGTCACCGATGTCGGCGAGGACGCCTCAGGCGACGAAGTCGATTGCGTTGCTGTGGATTGGGTGGAGGTCGCCACCTCCGCTGATTGGTCGCCGTCGCCGTCGCCGCATCCCGCGAGCGTGACGGCCAAGGCCGCGCTGACACCCAAGGCGGCGAAGAAGCTCCGCCCGGCTCTGATTCGTCTCAGGCCCATAGACAGTGATCCCCCTTATCAACCGTGCCGTTACGCTAGCAAATTCGCACGTTCTCGACGCTCCACGATCGGTCAGTCGGCGGGCGCCGCCTGCCGTGCACAATTTCTTGGGGTTGAGCGAGGGTTAGTCGCCCACACCAGAGTCGTGGCCCCTATCCCTGGCTGGGGGTAGGTCGGGAGCGTGGGGCACGGGCGAGTGGGGTGCTGCTGTGGGGGTTGCTTCGGGGTCTGGCGGGTTGAGGGCAACCCGGATGGCGTCTTCGGCGTCGCGTCGGGCGGCGGGTAGCGCCTGGCGGCGGTCGCGTTCGGCTCGGCCGTGTTCGATCGCTACCGCGGTGGTGTCGCGGTCGTCGAGGGCTTTCTGTCGGAGTTCGCGGGCGCGGTTGTCGGCGTGTTCGGCGGCCGCGAGTTCGCTTGCGAGTGTGCCGGTGTCGGCGGCGCGGGCGGTCAGGTCGTCCCATTGGTATTCGGGGGCGCCGACGTCCCGACGGGTCTGTTCGTGGGCGGCGGCGAAGTACTGGTGCTGACGCTCGGCTGCGGCGACCGCCTCGGCGAGGTGCTGGTGGTGTTGGTCGTGCTCGGCGCGTGCTTTGCGGCCGCGGCCGGCAGGCGGCAGTCCCGCCAGGGCGGCGCGTGCCTCTGTGACGCGGGCGGCGGCGTCAGCGAGAGCGCGTCCGGCGGTGCGGGCTGTGGCGATGCGGTCGACGGTGTCGGCGAGTTCGGCGTGGTCGGCACGCACCCGAGGGGTCTGTTCGGGCGCTGGTCTGCTGGTTTTCAGGTCGTCGACGGCGAGGGTGTGGCGGCGGGTGAGGGTGCGTAGGTGCGCGGTGAGCTGGTCGTCGCTCATTGCGCGGAGCGGGTCCTGGTGGAGCCAGTCACGCAGCTCGGTGTCGGCCGCCGGTTCGGCGACCGCGGTGGCGGTGGCTTCGGCGGCGGGCTGGGTCGCCGACGGCGTAACAGCGTCGGTAGTGGTGACGGGCGCGGTGGCCGTGGTGGGCATGAGGTAGGTGTCGCGGTGGTGGTGAGCGGTGTGGGTGAGGGCGTGGACGTGGTTGAGACGGTTGTCGATTCGGTAGATGCGGGTGGTGAGGTCGGCGCGGCGGGCGCGCAGGTCGGCGAGGTTGAGTTCGTCGAGTTCGCTGGCTTGCAGGCGCATGAGTTCGACGTCGGTGTCGGTGACGCGGACGCCGCCGGATTCGGCGATCGCGGACTCGAGGCGGGCGTTCGCGTCGTTGTAGACGGCGGCGAGGGCGTCGCGGTCGGCGGTCGCGGCGGTGACGCGCCAGTCCAGGGCGGTGGCGTCGGCCTCGGCGCGTAGCGCGGCGAGGTCGGGTGCTTCGTCGTCGCTGAGGGGGTCGAGGTCGGTGGTGTCGGCGGCGCGGAGCTGGGCGGCGGTGCGGCGCAGGGCGGTTGCCTGGTTGGTGAGGTCTTCGATGAGTTGTTCGGCCATCATCAGGTCGTGGTGGTGCCCTGCGGTGTCGGCGGCCGCGGCGAACTGGTGGTCGGCAGCGGCGCGCAACGCCAGGACATGCGGGGCCATGGCCTGCTGGTGGGCGCTGGTGCCGGCGTTGATCGCCTCGCGCAGCTGTGCCATGTCGGTGCCGAGTTCGGCGAGTTGGGCGGTGAGTTCGTAGCGCAGCGCGATGCATTCGGCGAGGTCGGTCGGCGCGGCGAAGCGATCGGGTGCAGCAGCAACAACGTCGGTGGCGAACTCGTCGAAGTCCAGGTCCTCGTAGCGGTCGAGGTCGTCCGGATCGAGGACGTCGACGCCAGTTTCCGGCGGCGGTTCGGTGGCGGTGAGCGCGGCGAGGTAGTCCTCGTGAACGCCGACGTTCTCGTCGAGGTCGTTGCCGGGTTGGCCGGTGAGGGTGTCGGCCCAGGGGTCGGCCAGTCCGGCGGCTTCGGCGGCTGCTTCGGCGGCGGCTTCGTCTTCCGGGGTGGGCGGTGCCGGCGGTAGTGGGGTGGTGTCGGTGGCGTGGCTGCTGTGGGTGACGAGCAGTTCGACTCGCCAGGTGAGCAGGCGGGCGTATTCGTTGAGGTGGACGGTGTGGTCGTCGTCGGTGCCGCTGTGGAGCAGGGTGTCGGCGAGGTCGAGCAGCTCGTGGGGGTTCCACTGGGTGGGGTCGGCGGCGCTGACCGCGGCCACGAGTGCGGGCCAGGCGCGGTCGGTGAGGATCGCTTCGGCGGCCCGGTCCCCGACGATCCCGACGAGAGCGTCGGCCCAGTCGGGGCGCAGGCCGGTGTTGGTGGCTTCGGCCGCGGCGGGAGCCAACTCACGGGACAGGCGCCACCACAGTGCGGCGGCGGGCATTTCGGTGGGCAGCGGGTTGTCGGCGAGGGCGTCGCGGGCCAGAGCATCGACGTCGAGGCCGGCGCGGGCGGCCAGCGACAGGTGGTCGGCGAGTTCGGGCCAGTACGGGTCGGCGAGCAGGTGGGGGTCGAGGTCGCGGGCGAGGTCGGCGTAGCGGGCGGCCTCGGCGGTGGTGGTGACCAGGGCGTCGGCGCGCTCGGTCAGCGCGGCGTGACGCCGCGCCAAGGCGATGGAATTTGGTCGTGGTCCTGCGGGACGCCGGTCGGTGTCGTCGACGCCGCGGGCGGCGCGGAACACGGCGAGTTCGGCGACGAGCTCGCCGCCGCGGTCGGGGTCAGCGAGGAGCAGTGGACGCGCCCACACGGGGGCGGTGGTGGCGTCCCAGGCGTAGGCGCGTTCGGTGACGGCGGCGGCGAGGTCGGTGACGAGGGCGCCGCGGCGGGTGAGGTAGGGCGCCCATTGGGGGTCGTCGAACCCGTCGGGGACCTGCGGCAGCCAGGGCAGGGGTCCGCCGCCTGCGGAGTGTTGCTGGGTGGGGTCCAGGCGCCAGTCGAGCACGGCGGCCGGGTCGGCGGCGGTGGCCAGTTCGCGGTGGATGATCGCTGCTTGCAGCCGCGTGATCGGATCGTCACCGGCCAGCGTCAGCGTGGCGAGGTGGGTGCGCAGGGTGGGCCAGGCTGCGCACGCGGTGAGCGTGCCCGCGGGGGTGCCGGTGTGGGTGCTGTAGAGGGTGTCGGCATCGTGTTCGAGGTTGCGCAGTGCCTTGGCGCCGAGGGTGTGTTCGGCGGCCGAACCGAGGGCGTGGTCGTAGGCGGCCGCGGCCCGGGACAGACGTAGGAACGGGTCGACGGCGTCGCGTTGGGCAGTGGTCGCCGACTGTTGGGTGCCGTCGCGGCCGAGGATCGCGGCCAGGGTTTCCAGCCCGGTTTGGGGGTGGCGGGCCTTGGGGGTGGTGGCGTTGTGCGGGTCGGTTTCGGTGGTGGGCAGATAGATGTGGTTGCCGTGGCGGCCGCGGGTCATCGCGACGTAGAGCAGCTGGCGGTCCAGGGCGTCGGAGCCGATGACGTGGCAGGTGTCGGCGGTCATGCCCTGGGCGGCGTGGATGGTGGAGGCGTAGCCGAGGGTGGTGTTCTCGGCGACGTAGTCAGCGGGTAGCTGCACGTGCCGGTTGAGGTCGAGGTGCTGGGCGGTCAGGGTGCCGTCAGCGCCGATGTGGGTGACCCGCCACCGGTCGCCGTTGCGGACCCAGTCGGTGGCCGACAGGCGCAGATCCCGGCGGTTGCTGCGGGTACTGATGATGTCGCCGACGCTGGCGGCCAACCCATCAGACAGGCGAAGCTCGGGGCCGCGGCGGCGGGGGTCAATGCCGGCGAGACGGTCGGCGCGGGCCCGTTCGTTCAGGGCGTTGACGGTGTCGCGGGTGGCGGCGAGCATGACGGAGTCACGTCCGGCGGCGCGATCGCCCAACCAAGCCAGGTAAGCGTCATCGGCGGCCACGGCGTCAGACTCGACGTGGATGCGCCCGTGGTCGGCGTAGAAACCGAGGGCGGCAGGGTCGCCGTCGCGCAGCGCCAGCGACGCCGCACCCTCGGCGGCGTCGGAGAAACGGACCACCTGGCTCAGGGTGAGCGCACCGGTTTCGTGGGCGACGTCGCGCAGCACACCGCCGGCCGAGATGGAGGCGAGCTGCTGGTCGTCGCCGACCAGCCGCACACTGCCACCGCGGGCGGCCACGCACCGGATCACCTCATCGAGGTCGGCGGTCGAGGCCATTCCGGCCTCGTCGACGACGACGAGGGTGTCGGGTCCGATACTGGTGAACCAGTCCGGCTCCTTGGGTGCGTGATAGCCGGGGTCGGACAGTTTCTGTTGTGCCGCTGCTACCTTCGCCGCGAGTTCAGGGTTGCCCTCTGTGCGTGAGTGCGGCGTCGCGGCCAGGGCGCGGTCACGGCTGGCGTGGGCGAGTTGGACGAGCTTGGCGGCGGTGTCGGTGGTGGTGTCGAGTTCCTCACGCAACACCGCCGCGGCGGCGGCGGTGGGGGCCAGTCCGATGAGGGTTCCGCCACTGTCAGTCCACGCCCGGGCGAGGGTGCGCAGGGCGGTGGTTTTACCGGTACCGGCGGGCGCCAGCACCAGTTGCACGCGACGCCCGGAGGTGGCCAGCTCGCGGACCATGGCGGCCTGGCCGGCGTTGAGTTCGCGGCCGTTGGCGGCTTGCTCGAGCAACGCGATGTCGACGGTCGTGTCGTCGAGGCGGCGGCCGTCGGAGCGCTTGGCGGCGGCCACGATCCGGTGTTCGGCGGCGAGGATGTCGGTGCTGGTGTGCAGTGCGACGTCGTGGCGCACAAACACCGATTCGCCGTTCGCGCGACGCAACACCTCGGGTTCGTTGAGGTCGCCGTCGAGGGCGTCAGAGGACACTGCGACGCTGGTCTCGGCGGCCAGTGCGGTGTCGACGATGCGCTCGATGGCGGCGGCGAGTTCGTCGGTGTCGGTGATGCCGGCGAAGTCGCGGGCACGCAGTTGGCGTTCGGCTTCGGCGCGCAGATGCGGACGCTGCCAGCGGGCGCGGGTGGCCGAGATGGTCTCGATGCACGCACCCGCGAGGTCGGTGCACAACTCGTCGGTGAACTCCGGATGCTCACGGGTGCGGGGGCGTGGATGGGTGGCCTCGTGCACGAGGTCGCTGATCGCGCGATCGCCGCCCAGGATGCGGCGCGCTTGGGCGCGCCACGCCTGGCGTTGCTCGGCATAGGAGCGGGGTTCGTGTTTGGCTTCGCGGGTTTCCAGGGTGGCCTGTTGGGCCAGATCGAATGCCTCACCGGTGGTGGGTTCGCGGCCGTGATCGGTGTGAAACTGCTGCGACAACTCACCGAGACGGTGCTCGATCATCGCGCGCCGCGACGACCACTGCGCCATCAGTTCGGTGTCGACTCCGTCGATTTCGCGGACCGGTCGTTTCCGTGCATCGGTCTGTTGTCGTTCGCTGAACGACACCCCGAGATCGCGCTGGAGGTAGAGCTCGATGCGCGAGTTGTACACCTCCGACGCGGACACGGTGGCCTTGAACAACGGGGTGCCGTCCAGGGCCATCCACCGGGTGATCCCGGCGGCGTCGCGCACCCGCACCTTGTTGGAGATGGCGACGTGGGTGTGTAGGTCCGGGTCCCCGGCGCGGGAGTCGCGGTGGGTGAACGCCGCGGCGATCAGACCGTCGGTGTCGACCTGGGCGATGCCGTCGGTTCCCAACCGCGACAGGCACGCTTCGCGCTCGATGAACGCCAGTGCATCGGCGACCGCCTGACGGTGGGCGGCCTCGATCTTCTCGGCCATCGGCAGCGGCGCGACAGCCCACAACGCCGACACCGATTTCACCGGACTGAACGTCATGTCGTAACCGGCCACCGCCGACTGACGGCGGCGGCTTTCCTGCGCGATGAACCCCGACAGTTCGCGCGAATCCCGCGGCGGGCGACGGTAGGTTTGCGTGAATCGCTCGCGGCCCAACTCGGTGCGCAACGCCGCCCGGGTGTCGTCGTCGATGACCGCATCCCACCGCTCGCCGCGGGCGAGATTGTGGTCGCGGAACACCACCGCGAGTTCCTGTAGGAACTCCGGGAATTCGTTGTAGGCGGCGTAGGCGTTGCCCAGTTTCGTCGCCGCCAACGCCTCGGCCGTTCGGCAGTCCGAGGACGCCACAGCGTGCTGTTCGATCGCGGTGGCGTTGGGGTGGCGACCCTCGCCGAACAAGGCTTTCATCTGCACCGCCGACACCATCGACCCGGCCTCGACGGTGCGCTTGTCGACCAGCTGCTCCGACACTTCCAGCCCGGCCCCGACATCGCTCAATCCGGCCAGCCCAGACCCGATCCACTGGCCCGGGGAATCGCCTTTGGCGCTGTAGTAGTCGGCCAGCGACACCCGGCCCTTGTCGGTGGCATCCATCGCCGCAACGGACTTCGTCAGGTACTCATAGCCGTCGCCGGCGGTGAGCTTGTGGATGGTGGCGGTCACGGCCGAATCACCGTCGGAACGGGCGCAACTCGTTGGTCCGGATCACCGCATGGACGCTCGCGCGGTGCGCCCGGACCAGCTCGGCAATGACTCCGCTGGCGACCTCGTCGCCGCCCTCGATCCGCTCGGCCAGCGTCCCGAGAAGTTCCGCGGTGGCGGTGGGGGAGGCCAGCACCTGGGCCACCGCATCCTGAGCGGTGACCCCGGCCGCGGCGGGCCGGTCGTGGCGGCGGACCCACGCTGCGCGGCGGCACTCATCCGAGCACCAGCGACGCGGCCGACCGCGTCGCGGTGCGCCGTCTCCGGGCAGCACGCCACCGCAGTGATCGCACGCCCCGGCACCGGCCATGGCTGCATTCTGGCACATGAATTTCGTCGGACGAATCCGGAATGCAAGAGGTGTGTGCGAGTTATCTGATTTTGCAGATCGGGGGAGGTGGTGTGGAAAGTGGTGGCGCAGGGGTGTTGGTGCAGGTGAGAAGGCTGAGGGGTGGGACTGGGAACGCGGAAACGGTGGCGAGGTTGAGGGGGAGTGAGGGTGAAACGTGCACCGAGAACGGGCGTGTGGCGGTGGCGAGGGGGCGTTGGCCGGCGTTATCGTGGCTGGTATGCCGTCGAACAATTCAAAACTCACTGCCAGTCAGGCGCGCGCTGCTGCGCGCAAACGAACCCTCGGGGCGTTGGAGACGCGTCGAGCCGAGGAACGCGCGAAACTCGAACGCAGACTCGAAGCTGAGTTGCGGGTGATGGAAGCCAACGAGGCCAACATCGCCGAGTTCCTGCAAGCCGACTCCGAACTCGCCGCTGCCGAAGCGGAACTGCGAGTGATTACCGAACGGTCAGCGAAGGCGAAAGCCACCGCGCTCGCCGCGATCGCCGAGCGGGTAGGAAGTGTTAGTGGCGCCGCCGATCTCGTGGAGATCAGTGCCGCGAAAGCCAAGACGCTGCTGCGCGAGGCGGGCCTGTCCGTCGCGACGAAGAAGGCCACCCCCAGCGCGGAGCCAACACCGAATCCTGTCGCGCCGGACGCGGCCACCGATGAGACCCGCGCTGAGCCATCCGATCCGGCGGTGATGTCGGCCTAGGGCTCTACGGTTCGGCCATGAGTGTCGACCCTGACCACGATCAACTCGGCCTGTTCGCGGTGCCGGCCACCCACCTGGCGGTCGGCACCGCGACTCCGTCGCCGGGTGTGGTCACCGACCCGACGCTGATGCCCGATGCTCGCGCCGAAGAACACTTCTGGCAGCACGTCGTACTCACACCCCGTGGCTGCTGGTACTGGATCGGGGCGATCAGCTCGCCCGACGGGTACGGCCGATTCACCTTCCGGCGGAACAACCGCCAACGAGCGATCAGTGCGCACCGTTTCGCGCTGCTGCTGGTGCACCCCGACCTCGGCGCCGACGCCGCCGACATCGGCGAGCACTACTGCAACGAACCGCTGTGCGTGCGCGTCGATTCCGCACACGTGCGCATCGGCACCCAGACCAACAACCTCACCTACGCCGTCGGCCTCGGCCGCCACCGCGGATCACGACCAACCACCGCCATCGACCGCGCCGCGCGCTCGATCATGCTGCGCACCTACCTACGCGACGGCGGCGACCCCGACCACGCGCATCGGCTGTTCCAGCCCGTACCGTCCGCGGCCGCCGACCAGCTCGGCCTGTTCTGAAACAGACACCCGCCTTGTGTTAGTGCCCGGGCGCTCACGCGAGGGGCACAAACCGCATTGCGGCGTCGTCCCGCCCCAAGGCCCGAAAGAGGACTTCGATGCTCGAACTCGAACCCACAGGCTCGCAGATCGTGAGCGGGCGTTGGCAGTTCAACGCTGCGCGCGTCGGCGCGCTCGTGATCGCGGCTGCGGCGTACGCGGCCGCGTTCGGCGAAGGTATCTCCACAGCGATCGACCGCTACGGGCAAGGCGCGTCCACGCAGCCGTTCTCCTGGTCTGGGGAAGTGCTGGTGTGGTTACGGCTTGTCGTCGCAAGTGGTGCGCTCGTCGGCCTCAGTTGGCTGATCCTTCGCGAACTCACCACGAGGCCGTGGTGGTGGTCGTGGCCGCAGTGGACTCGCCGCCCTCCGCTGTCGCGCTCGACCTACGTGGCGTGCGTGAGCGTGTACGTACTGAGCGTGTATGCCACCCTGGGTCTTCGGTGGCTCGTCGACCTCGCGCTGCCAGCGCTCGCCGTCGACGACACGAGCACAACAGCGCAGCGTCCGTTGGCGGCCGCGGTCATCGCGGGACTGAGGGCCGGGTTCGGTGAGGAGGTGTTCGTTGTCGCGGTGCCGATCGCGGCGCTGGCGATGTGGCTGCCGTCGACTCGTGTGGGCTTGATCGCGGCGTTGTGCGTGCTCGTTCCGATGCGGCTGGCCTATCACGTGTACTACGGGGCCGGCCTCTGGGTGAGCATGGCCCTGTGGGCAGTGGTGTCGGCGTACATGGTCTGGCGATGGCGCGACTACCGGCTCGTGATCGGGTTCGCGTTGGCGCACGCGGCATACAACATCTGCGAGGGCTACGCGTTGGCCTTCTGGGGGTTAGTCAGTGTTGCTGCGGCGGGCGTGGTCGCGCTCGCGCTGACGCATCGGGTCCGCACCGGACGGTGGATCACCATGGCACCGCCGCTGCGGGCGCCCGCCCCTGTGCGCGTCTGAGGTTCGGCTATCGCGGGCACTGGCCCCAGACACCGGCTCGGGCTGCTTGCGCGTCGCGTTGGGCGGCGGCGAGGGCGTCGGCGTGGCGGCCGGGTTGGTGGTTGTAGACGTAGGTGCGTGCCCACCCTTCGGCGACGAGTGTGTGGTTGAGCATCGTGTCGCCGATCCAGACGTAGGCCAGGGCGCGGCCGTAGCGGTCGGTGTGGTCTTGGGTGGGGTCGTACTCGAGGTGCACGGTGGTGCCGGGGGCGGCGAGTGCGCGGGTGCGGTCGCTGGCTTGCGGGCCGCACGGCTGGACCGGGGTATTGGGCTTGCGGACCTCGGGGGTGTCGATGCCGAGTAGCCGCACGGTGAGCGCGGGATCGGTGTCGGTGGAGACGGTGATCGTGTCGCCGTCGATGACTCTGGTGACCACTGCGGGCGTGGTACCGCCTGATGGCCGCGACGGCGCAGCAACAGAGGTCGTCCGCGGCCACAGGTCGCCGGGTGCGGGCAGGGCGTCGACGACGCCGCTGAGGGCCACGAATGCTGCCACGACGAGTGCGGCGAGCAGCGCGAGGCGCAGCACGGTGCGGGAGGCGAGACGGGTGAGGGTGCGCATGGACAAGGGCTCCGAACGAGGCGGGTGCGGGCAGGGGTCAGTCGAACAGCGACATCTGCTGTTCGGCGGCGGCGGCGTCGGTGCGGTCGATGTAGGTCTGGGCCCAGTCCTTGACCACGGCGACGGGTTCATCGAGGGCGGTAGCGACTTGGTCCCAGGTGAGGTTGTCGACGTGGCGCAGGGTGTAGGCGTCGGCGTGGAGCTTGGCGAGGTCGGCGGCCGGGTATCGGATGTCGGTGGTGGGCATGGCGGTGTTCCTTTCGATGTCTTAGTTCGGGCGCAGGTTGGACAGTCGGGTGCGGTGTTCGCGTAGTGCGATGCCGTGGGCGCACATGTAGTCCCACAGTTCGGCTTCGGGGAGGTGGTCGGCGGCGTGGGTGATGCCGTCTCCGGCGGCGCGGTAGCGGCGGCGGTAGGCGTCGGCGACGACCATCGCCGCGTAGTGGCGTGCCTGGATGCCGTCGGCGCCGGCGGAGGTCGCCGCGACGAGCGCCCGGGTGAGGCGCTCGGCGCCGAGGGTGGCCGCGCGTCCTTGGCGACGTAGTTCGTGGGCGACGGTGGTGGCGTCGTGTGCGCGGCGGGTCCCGTCGGCGATGAGGTCGGCGATGATCGTGAACAGTTCGCCGTGGGCGGGCACGTAGAAGTCTTCGGCGCGGACCAGGCCGACGATGTCAGCGAGGTCGTCGTGGTGGGCGGGTGTGGCCCACAGCAGCGCCGAGAGCAACAGGACCTCGGCGTGGCCGGTGTCGCTGGCCCACCCGTGGCCATCAGCGAGCGCCGCGTCGTCGTGAGCGGCGGCGCTCACCGACGGGTCGGGTGGGGTCGCGGCGGGCATGGTTCAGATCACCTGGTGGCGTCGTGTGGTGTCGCCGCGGCCGTCGTAGTCATAGCCGAGGAAGTGGCCGCACTCACGGCGGGCGCGGTCGGCCAGTTCGAGGGCCTGATCGAGCAGGTGGGGAAGCACAGCAATGTCGGCGCGGCGAGTGGACACCTCTGCGAGCGGGAGGCGGGTGAGGTCACCGCCTTCGTAGACGGCGATGACGATCGGGTGAACGGGCGTCCATCGCGGGTTGCTCGGCGCGAAGACACCGGCGCCGTTGTCGGTGAGTGCCTGCCAATCGTTGTCGATCATCACCACGGCGTCGCGCGTGCGGGTGTAGGCGAGGTGCCCGCTGCGCTGCGCACCGAAGGTGGTGCGGGTGAACACCAGCCCGGTGGTGGCCGTGATGTCGGCGAGAGCGGCGTCGAGGGTGTCGCTCATCGGAGACGCCGTTCCGCGCGGGCTTCGAGGGCGGCGAGCATCGCTGTGTCGTCCTGGGCGGCGAGCGCGATCTCTTCGGCGGCTCCGATCTCGCACTCGGGTGCGTGCGGATCGCTGAAGTGTTCCCCGCACCTCTGGCAGCAGTCGGAATGGATGTTGGCCAGGGTGATCTGGATGATGTTGTCGTCGAAGTTGGCCACGTAGGCCAGGCCGTTGGGAACGGCGATCCTGACGACAAGGTCTCCCTCGACGTCGGCGAGCGTGGCCTGCACCTGGGGTGCGGCGGTGTCGGCGGGATCCGCTGCGGCTTGTGTTGCCCACAGTGAGGCGTTGTCGGCGGCGATCGTGAGGCCACCGAAAGTCCACTGGGTGTGGTCGTTGGTGGCGCTGGTGGTGGATGGACGGCTCATCCTGGTTCTCCTTGGTCGGTGTAGTTCGGGGTGGGTGTCGTCGACGGCAAGTGCGACACCCACGTTGCGGGGACTGGTCGGGTCAGGCGGCGGTGGCTGGCGGAGAGGCAATATTCGCCGGTGCGATATTGGTCATTGGCCTCACCATCATTACTCGATGATACATCGTATTTCATTGTTAGGCAACTGTTTTCACACATCGTGTGTCGATTTATGTTCAGTCGCAACGTCGTTCGCTCGACATCAGATCCACACTTCTTTGGCGTCCGGTCGGGTTTGGCCTTTCCTGATATTTGGCCGCTTGTGCGCGCTGGCCGGATGTGGCAGGAGCGGAGAGCGGCCCGGTGCCGCGATGGGAGCGCAGCGCGTGGCGGCGGGTCGGTCGGAGTCTCT
>NZ_NGFO01000003.1 GCF_002149015.1 Gordonia lacunae
GGAGTGGGGTGACCGTGCGGACAGCGGCGCGACCCGGCACCGGGGTGACGAGCGAGGCGGCGCGAACGGCACGCTCACGGGCGGCCGGGACGTCGTCGGCGGTCGCGGTGATCACGCCCATCCGCCGGCGGTGGAAGCTCTCCGGCTTGCCGAACAACCGGATGTCGGTCTCGGGGACGGCGAGCGCGGCGGCGACGTTCTCGAATCCGATGGCCGGCTGGTCGAGTTGCCCGTAGATGACGGCCGACGCACCCGGGGACGCGAGCGTGACATCGACCGGGAGGCCGAGGATCGCCCGCGCGTGCATCTCGAACTCCGACAAGCGCTGGGTCGCCATCGTGACGAGACCGGTGTCGTGGGGCCGGGGACTGACCTCGGAGAAGTAGACGTCGTCGCCCTTGACGAACAGCTCGACCCCGAAAACACCGCGCCCGGCCAGTTTTCCGTCGCCGAGGGCGGTGGCGATGCGCGCCGCGATCGAGGTCGCCGATGCATGTGCGTCGGTGCTCATCTCGTGCGGTTGCCAGCTCTCCACGTAGTCGCCGTTGATCTGCCGGTGACCGATGGGCGCACAGAAGTGCGACGTGAGCCGACCGGTGGCCGGATCGATCGCCCGGACCGTGAGAAGGGTGATCTCGTAGTCGAATTCGACGAAACCCTCGACGATCACCCGGGTACCCCGCACGCGACCACCGGTGTTCGCGGTCTCCCACGCCGACGCCAGGTCCTCGGGACCGTGAACGACCGACTGCCCCTTGCCCGACGAGGACATGACCGGCTTGATGACGCACGGGAAACCGATCTGGCGGGCCGCGACGGTGACGTCGTCGAGCGTGTCGGCGAAGAGATAGGGCGATGTCGGCAGGCCGAGCTCCTCGTCGGCGAGGCGCCGGATCCCCTCGCGGTTCATCGTGGCGACGACCGCGCTCGCGGTCGGGATGACCTCGGAGATACCGCGTTCGGCGATGTCGACCAGGGCCTCGGTGGCGATCGCCTCGATCTCGGGCACCACATACGCGGGACGATGCTTGTCGACGACGGCGCGCAGCGCGTCGGCATCGGTCATGTCGATGACCTCGGCGTGATGGGCCACCTGGTGGCCGGGTGCGTCGGCGTAGCGGTCCACGGCGACGACCTCGACACCGAGCCGCTGGAATGCGATCACGACTTCTTTGCCGAGTTCACCGGCTCCGAGGACCATGACCTTGGTCGCGGTCGGACTCAGCGGCGTGCCGATCACGTCCGGTGGCCCCGTCGTCGGCGCCGGCTGGGCTGCGCTGATCGCGCTCTCGCTGTTCGACGTCATCCTCAAATCCTACTTGCCGTCAGCACAGATCCCGACGCGGTCGGCGCCGGGAGCGAAGCGAGCGGGCCGGATGTCACTCGGCGCCGGGAGCGGGGCGAGCGGGCCGGATGTGACCCGGCGCCGGGAGCGGGGCGAGCGGGCCGGATGTGACCCGGCGCCGGGAGCGGAGCGAGCGGGCCGGATATGACCCGTTGCGGGGAGCTCATCCCGTGACCTCGTGCACGAAGCACCACCGCCACACCTCACCCGGCTCGGCGGAGCGCATGACCGGGTGCCCGGTGTCGTGGAAGTGTCCCGTCGCATGCCGGCGCGGGCTGGAGTCGCAACACCCGATGTGCCCGCACGTCAAGCACTTCCGTAGGTGGGCCCAGTGGGTCTCCCCGATCGCGACGCAATCCTGGCAGCTGCGGTCGTCGCCGGAAGCGGGGGCCGGGTCGTCGGCCGGCGCGGCGGCGAAGGCCTCCAGTTCGGCACAGCGGGCGGTGGCCGCCGAGCTGTCCGGCGACGGTCCCGGGGAACCGGGCGAGGACTTCCGGCGAAAGATCTGCATGCTCGACATTATCCACCGCACTGGGCGCGATTAGAGTCGCTCGAATGGGCGCATCGCTACTGCTGGTCGCGGTCATCGCCGTGGCGGTCGCCGCTCTGTGCCGTCGCTACGGGTTGTCCTCGCCGCTCGTGCTGGTCACCGTCGGGCTGGGCATCGGATGGATCCCCGAGCTGCCGTCGGTGGCCCTGGAACCGGAGCTGGTGCTGTTCCTCATCCTGCCGCCGCTGCTGTACTCGGCCGCACAGGAGAGTTCGTACCAGGCGTTCCGCGCCAACTGGCGCGCGATCGGGTTCCTGGCGGTCGGTCTCCCGCTGGTGACGACGCTGGTCGTCGGGTATGTCGCCTATCTCGTGGTCCCCAACCTCCCGCTCGCCGCGGCCCTGGTCCTCGGCGCCGTCGTCGCGCCGCCGGACGCGGTGTCCGCGCAGGCCATCGGCCGCCGGCTGGGTCTGCCGCGCCGGATGATGACGCTGCTCGGCGGCGAGAGCCTGCTCAACGACGCGACGGCCCTGACGGCGTTCCGGATCGCCCTCGCCGCCGCGGTGGGGGCCACCGCAACGGTCGGCGAAGGGGCGCTGACGTTCGCGGTGGCCGCCCTCGGCGGCCTGATCGTGGGCCTCCTCGTCGGGGTGGTGGTGTCCTGGGTGCGCGTCTGGCTCACCGACCCGCCGATGGAGACCGCCATCGGCATCATCGTCCCGTTCGCCACGTACTACGCGGCCGAGGAACTGCACGGCTCGGGTGTCATCGCGGTGGTGACCGCCGGTCTCTACCTCGGCCACCGGTCGGTGCGGTTGGGCTATGCGACACGCCTGCAGGACGAGGCGGTACGCAAGTCGATCGACACCATCCTCGAGTCGTTCGTCTTCCTGCTCATCGGGCTCCAGCTGCCCATGCTCATCGACGGTGTCGAGAACGAGTCGTGGACGCAGATCGCCATCGACGCCGCGGCGGTCCTGGCGGCGACGATCCTCGTGCGGATCGTCTGGGTCTTCCCGGCGACCTATCTGCCCCGACTGCTCTCGCGACGGATCCGCGACCGCGAGCCGCCACCCACCCCGGCATCGGTGTTCGTGGTGTCCTGGGCCGGCATGCGCGGCGTGGTGTCGCTGGCCGCCGCGTTCGCCATCCCCGTGTACACCGAGACGAACGAGCCCTTCCCCGCGCGCGCGGAGATCCTGTTCCTGACCTTCGTCGTCGTGGTGGGGACGCTGCTGATCCAGGGCACGACCCTGCCCTGGGTCATCCGGTTCCTCGGGGTCAGCGGCGACGAACACGCGCAGGACCGGCTGGCGTATGCGGCCGCCCAGGACCGGGCGTCCCGCGAAGCCGAACGCCGGCTCGACGAGTACGCCGCGGAGCTGACCGACGACGACCCGCGCCGGCTCCAGGTGGTGATGCTCCGCAAGTGGGTCACGACGCAGCGCAACGTGGCGTGGGAGGAACTGGGCCGGGGGCCCGAGGATCTCGGCGAGAGTCCCACGTCGGCCGGCGCGCGCCTGCGGACGGAGATCCTGCAGATCCAGCGGGCGGCGTTCATCGCCGAACGCGACGCCGGCCGCATCGACGACGAGGTATTGCGGATCGCGTTGCGCCGCCTCGACTTCGCCGAGGGGCAGGGCGACCGCGACACCTAGCCCCCATCCGAACGACTCCGGGGAGTTCTGCCCATTCCGCGTTCGGCCGCCCGGCCCTACCGTCGGTTCCCATGACCACGACCCTCACCCGCCTGGCCACCGCCGGCGCCTCCCTCGTCCTCACCACCGGCGCGCTCGCCATCGGCACCGCGACCGCGACCGCCGCGCCGTCCGCCCCGTCCTGCGATGCCGGGCAGCGGTTCGTCACCTCCGTTGTCACCGCGCAGTCGGCGGCATCGATCTGTCAGTGGCGCACCGATGGATCCCTCGAATACCGGGGTGTCGCACGCTCGAGCGGGAACACCCTGTGCATCCCGGTGTCCGAGGTGCGCGTGCAGGAGAACGGCAGCGGCCGCCCGTACTACGTCGCCTACAACAACGGATACAGGTACTCGGTCTTCGACGGACTGAGCCTGAGCATCGTCGGCCCCGACGGGTTGCTGATCAGCTCCGAGGCCGCGATCGGCTGAGCGGGACCGTCATTCCCCGTCGACGAACGCGGCGAACACGGTGGTCTCCTCGGTACGGCCGCGCAGCGAGGTGGTCTCCTGCTCTTCCCAGCGGTCGGCCTCTTTCTGCTGCGCGGCCTTGACCGCGCGTCCGGAGGCCAACGGACGCCGCGGATCCCGCTTGGCCAGCTCCGACAACCGCGCACTCTCGTTGACCGGGTCGCCGATCACGGTGTACTCGAATCGCTCGATGGCGCCGACGTTCCCGGCGACCACGGCCCCGTGGCTGACCCCGATCCCGGCGGAGAGCTCCGGCACCTCCTCGGCCAACCCGTGGGCGATATCGCGGGCGGTGGCGAGTGCGCTGCCGGCCGCGTCGTCGAGATCGATGGGTGCGCCGAAGATCGCGAGTACCGCGTCGCCCTCGAACTTGTTGACCAGGCCGCCGTGTTCCTCGACCGCTCGTACGATCACGGCGAAGAACTTGTTGAGTATCTCGACGACCTCGGTCGGGCGTCGTTGCGCGGCAAGCGTCGTCGAACCGATGACGTCGACGAACAGGGTGGCGGCCAGGCGTTCGGTGCCGCCGAGTTCCGGGCTCGACGACAACGCGGCCTCGGCGACGTCGTGTCCCACATGGCGTCCGAAGAGATCCCGTATCCGCTCTCGCTCACGGAGTCCGGCGACCATCGAGTTGAAACCGACCTGGAGGTCGCCGAGTTCGGTGCCGTCGTAGACGACGAGGTCGGCGTTGTCCAGGTCGCCGTCGCTCACGCGGTTCATCCCGGCGCGCACGCTCCGGATGGGCCCGGTGACGCTCATGCTCGACAGCAGCGTCAACAGTAGGCCGGTGAAGAGTGCGGTGATCCCGAGGACGGTCGCCCCGACGAACAGGTCGAGTTTGGACGTCTCGTCGCGCGCGAGCCCGAAGGCCAGCACCAGCAGGATGCCGATGATCGGGATCGCCGAACCCACCATCCACGAGACGACCGAGCGCGCCTTCACACCGGTGCGTTTGCGTCGACGGTGTCCGGCCGAGATCAGTTCCGCCGCAACGGGACGCAGCGTGAAGTCGATGAACAGATACGAGATCGCCACCACCACGACGCCACTGAGGCTCACCACGAACAGCGTCTTCGGGATCAGCTGCGGGTCGACGATCCCGTACATGATGGTGAGCATCACGGTGGCGATGCCCCACAGGAATCCCTGCACCAGTGACAACCGCCACGGCAGCCGCATCGTCCGACGGGCATCGCGCTTGGTCGGCGCGACGTCGCGGATCGCCCAGCGCAGGTCGCGGACGCCGACGTAGGTGCCCCACCCGATCCCCACGACGAAGGCCGCGGTGATGTAGACGGGCACCACGATGAAGTTGACCCACCACAGTTCGGCGGTGAAGATGGTCGGCTGCGGGATGCCGACCGCGGTGAGCGCGACCGCGACGATCGCCCCGAACAGGTTGGCCACCACGATCGACGCGGTGAGCAGCGTCTGGATGCGGACCCGCTGTTTGACCGAGCTCTCGCCGACGGAGCCGAGCAGGATGGACCCGTAGTCGCGACTCCCCCGCTTCGCACGCATGGGCACTAGCTAATCACGATCCCGGGAGCGAACCACCACCCCGCTTCGGTCGAAACCACCACGCCGCTCCCCGAGGAGCGAAACGTCAGACGATCTCGCGACGCACGATCGTCTGATCCCGCCCCGGACCCACACCCACACACGAGATGTGCGCACCCGAGAGCTCCTCGAGCCGCAGGATGTAGTTCTGCGCGTTCTGCGGCAGTTCCTCGAAGGTCGTGCACTGGGAGATGTCCTCCCACCAGCCGGGCATCTCCTCGTAGATCGGCTTTGCGTGGTGGAAGCCGGTCTGGGTCATCGGCATCTCCTCGACGCGCTCACCGTCGACCTCGTAGGCCACACAGATCGGCACCGTGTCGAGGCTGGAGAGGACGTCGAGCTTGGTGAGGAAGTAGTCGGTGATGCCGTTGACGCGGGTCGCGTAACGGGCGATCACGGCGTCGAACCAGCCACAGCGGCGAGCCCGCCCGGTGGTCACACCCACCTCGCCACCGGTCTTGGCCAGATAGGCGCCCCACTCGTCGAAGAGCTCGGTGGGGAATGGCCCCGAACCCACGCGGGTGGTGTAGGCCTTCAGGATGCCCAGGACGGTGGTGATCTTGTTGGGGCCGATGCCGGCGCCCACCGCGGCACCACCGGCCGTCGGGTTCGACGACGTCACGTACGGATAGGTGCCGTGGTCGACGTCGAGCAGGGTTCCCTGGGAACCCTCGAGCAACACCGTCTCGCCGTTCTCCAGGGCCTTGTTGAGCAGCAGCCGGGTGTCGGCGATGCGGTGCTTGAAACCCTCTGCCTGACCGAGGACCTCGTCGACGACCTGCGCGGGGTCGAGGGCCTTGCGGTTGTAGATCTTGACCAGGATCTGGTTCTTCAGCTCGAGCGCGGCCTCGACCTTCTGGGTGAGGATCTTCTCGTCGAGGACGTCGGCGACGCGAACCCCGACGCGCGCGATCTTGTCCTGGTAGCACGGACCGATGCCGCGGCCCGTGGTGCCGATCTTCTTGTTGCCCAGGAAGCGCTCGGTGACCTTGTCGATCGCGACGTGGTACGGCATGAGCAGGTGCGCGTCGGCGGAGAGCAGCAGACCGGAGGTGTCGACGTCGCGGTCCTCGAGGCCGCCGAGCTCGGTGAGGAGCACGCCCGGGTCGACGACCACGCCGTTGCCGATCACGTTCTGCACGCCGGGCGTCAGGATGCCGGACGGGATGAGGTGCAGCGCGAAGGTTTCCCCGCTGGGCAGTACGACGGTGTGCCCGGCGTTGTTGCCACCCTGGTAGCGGACAACCCAGTTGATCCGGCCTCCGAGGAGGTCGGTCGCTTTGCCTTTGCCCTCGTCACCCCACTGGGCTCCGATAAGCACGATCGCGGCCATGTCCGGTACTCCTTTGTGTGGCGCGCTTGGGACCAAACCTGACCAACACTACTGGGTCGGCGCGCTCGTTACGCTATCCGCGTGCCGTTTGCCCTTCTGACCCAGACCAGCCGCGCCGACGACAAGAAGGCCGTCCGTGCCGCGGTCGCCGATGCACTCACCGATCCCGACATCTCCCGACTCGTCGTCGAACCGCGCGTCGCCGAGCGGTTCGCACCCACCGTGGCGCACGAAAACGACATCTTCCTGTCTCAGGTGCTCGCCGCACTGATGGTCACCGAGCGACTCGACGTCGAGGTCGCGTACGTCTCCGCCGAGGCCACCCCGGCGACGCGCCGCTACGGGTTGCCGCACGGACCGGCGGCGCGCGAGCTCGCCGAGCACGGTACCGCGGTCGCCGTGCCGCTCATCCGCGACGACGCCGCGACGGTCGTGATCGGCAGCGCCCGCCACCTCGGTGCCGAGGGGGCGAAGCTGCACGGCGAGACCTACGTCGACAACGACCGTCTGTTCGACGGCGAGGTGCGTTCGATCCTCATCGAGCCGACACTGACCGCGCCCGGGCTGCGCGCACAGGTGGAGCGGATGTTGTTGCCCGGCAGGTGGTTCGCCGGGCGCGCCTGCCAGACCGGCGGCACCAACGTCGTGGTCGAACGTGAAGGCGTGGTGAACCCGCGCGTCGTGAAACGGTCGACGTTCTACCGCCACGTGGCCGATCTGCTGCTCGTCCGCCCCTGACCCGGTATCCAAGGCGCCGCTGCGCATGAAGGTTTGTCGCCACCGGTTCCCGGGAGGGTCAGGCGACGGGCCGCGCCTGGGGACCGGTCGTGAGGTGGAGGTCGTCGCGTCGGATGAGGGCGGTCGCCACGACACTGATGATCGCGGTGAGCACGAGGTATCCGGCGGCGAGCCAGGGCGACCCGCTCGCCGCGCCGATCAGCGCGGTGAGGATCAGTGGCGTCAGACCCGAGGCGTAGATGCCGGAGAACTGGTAGACGACCGACAAGCCCGTGTAGCGCACCGGGGTCGGGTACAGGCTCGCGAACAACGTGCCCTGCGCGCCGTAGAACAGCGCGTGGATCACGCCGAAGACGATCACCAGCCCGACGGTGAACCACAGCAGGTTCGACGTCCCGAACAGCACGAACACCGGATAGACCGCGACGCCGTAGGCGGTGATCCCGATCAGGTAGATCGTCTTGGCGCCGTAGCGGTCGGTGAGCAGTCCGGAGAACGGCAGCAAGGCCGCCATCACCAGCGAGGCGATCGTCACGGCCACCAGCACCGGGACCTTCTCCATGTCGAGTTCGGTGGTCGCGTAGGCGATCGCGAAGACGCCCCAGGTGTTGAAGGCCGAGCCCTCACCCCACCGGGCGAGGAGGCCGAGGACGGTGTTGCGCGTGTTCGGCGGGACCACGACGTCGCGCAGCGGTGCGGTGGACTTCTTCGCGAGTTCGGCGACCTCGGCGAAGGCGGGCGTCTCGTCGACCTTCAGGCGCACGACGAAGCCGATGACCACCAGCACGATGCTCACCAGGAACGCGATGCGCCAGCCGTAGGTCAGGAACGCCTGATCGTCGAGGGCCACCTGCAGGAGGGCGAACACACCGGTGCCCAGCGCCAGTCCGAGTGCCAGACCGATCTGCGGAATGCTCCCGAACAGACCGCGCTTGCCGTCCGGACTGTGCTCGACCGACAGCAGGACCGCACCCGCCCACTCCCCGCCCAGCGCGAACCCCTGCACGATGCGCAACAGCAGCAACAGGATCGGGGCGAGCACACCGACCGACGCCGCGGTCGGCAAGACACCCATGAGCGCCGTTGCCACGCCCATCATCACCATCGTGATCGCGAGCGTGCGCTTGCGGCCGATGCGATCGCCGATGTGCCCGAACACGATTCCGCCGATCGGACGCACCACGAAGCCCACCGCGAACGTCGCGAAGGACAGCAAGGTGCCGACGAACGAGCTCTGGTCGGGGAAGAACAGCTGGTTGAACACCAGACTCGCCGCGGTCGCGTAGAGGAAGAAGTCGTACCACTCGACGGTCGTACCGAGAAGACTCGCCGCGACGACGGTCCGGAGGCGCTTGCGCCGCTCGGCATCGGTCTCGCCGGCCGGTACAGGGGTGAGGGTGGTGGTAGCCATGACCGACACACGGTAACGACGCGGGCTGCCGATCCGGCGACTACGAATCAGCATGAACGAAAAGGCTCGACCGGTTGCGGCGCCGCCGGTTCAGCCGGGGTCAGGCACGACCGGTCACCAGGTCATCTCGTCCCGACATCGCCGCTGGTGGTCGTCGGGATCGATCTGCACCGTCGCATGCTCGAGGCCGTGACGGGCCAGGACGGCCTGCGCGGCGGGCAACACCTCACCGTTGGGCCGACTGCTGCCGAGGTGGACGGTGGCCACATCCATCCCGGTCGTGAGCGTCCAGACATGGAGGTCGTGCACGTCGTCGACGACGGGGATGTCGGCCAGGTCGGCCCGCAGCGCCTCGACGTCGACGTGGGCCGGCGCCTGCTGGTTGAGGATCCGCAGCGCGTCGAGCGCGAGCCGCACTGCCCGCGGGACCACCCACAGCGCGATCAGCACCGCGACGACGATGTCGGCGTACCCCCAACCGGTCGTCATGGCGACGATGCCGGCCACCAGTACGCCGACGCTGCCGACGGCATCGGCCAGCACCTCCAGGTAGGCGCCGCGGACCGCGATCGATTCCTTTGCGTCGGCCCGCAACAGCAGCATCACCCCGAGGTTCACGAGGAGGCCCACCAGCGCGACGACGATCAGGGTGAGCCCCGGGACCTGGGGATCGCTGCCGATCCGCTCGACCGCCTCGTAGAGCACGAAGGCGGCGACCCCCATCAGCAGCACGGCGTTGGCGACCGCGGTGAACACCTCGGCGCGATGCCAGCCGAAACTACGGGTGTCGGTGATCCGCCCGTGCCGGCCGAGCAACAGCGCGATCAGGCCCATCACGAGCGCGACGACATCGGTCAGCATGTGTCCGGCGTCGGCGATCAGCGCCAGCGAGTTCACCAGGATGCCGGTGACGAGCTCGACGACGAAGTAGCTGCCGATCAGCCCGACCGCCAGCACCATCGGCCAGAGCCGACGCTGCCCCGCGGTCCCGGCGGCGGGCGCGTGCGAGTGCGAATGTGAGTGCCCCATGATGCCGGTCAATATATGCAGAAGTTCGCATATGTGGCAACAGGCTGGTCAGCTCCGCAGCGTCGCCAGCGCGGAGGATCGGCGCAGACCCGCGGTCATCAGCAGGTCGACGAGCAGCGAACGGATCTCGGCGAGCAGCGCGGCCTCCGACAGATCGCTGTTGGTGACCAGGTCGATGCGGGCCTTGCGCACGATGCTGCGAATGACCCGGGCCGCGTCGGCCTGGTCGGGTTCTTCGCCGGGGTCGGCCATCATCATCGCGCGCAGCACCTCGAAGGCGCCGGCGAGATCGTCGATGATCTCGATCAGCTCGGGCAGCACCGGCACCCCCCGCTGGGTCATGCCGAGCGACCGTCGCGCGATGATCCGGAAGTTGCGGACCGCGTTGTCGATCGGGTCGGCGGTGGCCGAGATCCGGTCCAGCCGCATCCGCGAACCCCAGTAGAGCGGTGAGATCCTTGTGACCTCGCGTCCGCCGGTCATGTCCGACCGCATCTTGTTGATCGCAGCCTGCGTCCCGCGCCCGGATTCCAGGGCGGCCGCGATGAGCTCCTCGTCGCGTTCGCGGAGTCCGGTGGCCAGCTGGCGTGCCGCGTCCCGCACGGTCGCCAGGACGCCGGCCGCGTCCCGGCGCGCCCGGCTCGCCGGGTTCACCGGCAGCAGCGCCCCGACGAGGATGCCGACCAGCCCGCCGATGAGCGCGTCGAGCGCGCGATGGAAACCCGCCACGCCGCCGGGCGGGAGGAGTGTCGCGACCAGCGCGGCCGACGAGGCCGCCTGCATGGGGACCAGCGGGCCATCGTCGAGAAAGACCGCCACCGTCATCGCCAGGGCGACGACGACCATGATCTGCCAGGCCCCCTCACCGACCAGGCTGATGAAGAGATCGCCGACGAGGATGCCGATCGCGACACCGCCGACGAGTTCGGCGGCCCGGCGCCACCGCTGCCCCAGGGACAGGCCCAGCGAGATCACCGCGGCGATGGGCGCGAAGAACGGGTCGGGGTGGATGAAGATCTCCACCGCGATCCACCACGACACCCCCGCCGCCAGCGCACACTGGACGATCGGCACCAGCGACACGCGTAACCGGCGCAGCCGGTTCTTCAGCGGCGCGGGCATCGCGTTGAACACCCGGCGCGGATACGACGGGTTCGCGGCAGTCGATGCCATCAGGCGGATGTCATCCGCGGGTGACCGGTCGACTCGGTGCGATCACACGAGGCCGAGTTCGGCGGCCGCGCGTGGATCGCTGTCGTTGAGCAGATCGAGGCACCGCAGGTGCTCGTCCTCCTCGCCGATCAGTTCGGCGGCCCGGGCCAGCGCCCCGACACACCGCAGGAAGCCGCGATTGGGTTCATGGCTCCACGGCACCGGACCGAAACCCTTCCAGCCGTGTCGACGCAGCTGATCGAGGCCGCGGTGGTAGCCGGTCCGCGCGTACGCATACGCCGCGATCACCGCGGCGGTGTCGATGTCGCCACCGGCAGCGGCGCCCTTCGACGACTCGAGAGCTGCCTCGGCGAGGTGGGCCCAGGCGATCGAGGCGGTCGGGTGGGCGGCCGCGACCTCCGCCGCAGCCGCACCGTTGAGCAGGTCCGATTCGGCGTCGTCGTCCCCGGTGAGCAGAACCGGTTGTGGGCCGAGAAGATCTCCGAAAGACGTCATGTCCTCTATTCAAGCATCGCGCCGGGTGCGGCCGTTCGTTCGATCAAACGCCCTAGTGCTGGAACGTCGGGCCATTCGCTAGGGTGAATGACGCAATCGGTCCTGCCGCCCTCCCGGTGATCGGCGTCGTCGGGCGGCCGGACCGAAGTCGTGCACATGGCGGGAATGCGGGGTGAATCAGTAGATGGCGCGATCTGAGAGGCCGAGAGCTGCGGTCACCAGGGCATTGTCGACCCTGAAGCAGGTTCGGGAGGACCGTCGCGCTCGCCTGGCGGGCGCGCGACCGACCCCCGATACTGTTCCGACCGGCACCGCCGCCACTCCACCCAGCACCAGCAGAGAGGGCCGCGAGCCAGCTGTGGACGATCCCACCCAGAACGAGACCGCCGCGGGCAAGGCCACCGAGGACACGGCCACCGGGACCGAGGCGACCGCAGCGGGGTCCACCACAGCGGGGTCCACCAGAGACGCGTCCACGGCGGGCGGTGCATCGACGAAGCCCGCAGCACCGAAACCGAAGGGTGGGCGCGGGATCGACGGCGCCACCCAGGTCATCAGTCGCGACAGCCTTCCGTCGGCCGAGGACCTCGAGGACCTCGACGACATCGACCCGCTGAGTGGGGACCCAGAGGCCGCCGCAACCGACGAGACGACAGCGGACGCGACGACGGCCGACGACGCCACACCTCCGCCCGCGCGCCGCGGCCCGAGCGATTCGAAGACGACGGTCATCCGGCGGTCGGACCTTCCGGACACCGAGGGGCTCGAGGACCTCGACGACATCGACCCGACGGCCCCCGAGCCCGAGGAAGCGGCGCCGGACGCCGCCACCGAAGCAGAGGTGGCGTCCACCGAGTCCGAGCGCACCGACACCGAGCCCACCGCCACCGAGGCGGACACCGACACGGAGGCGGCCGCCGAACCGGAGCTCCCCGACGACGACACGGACCCGTCGTCGGGCACCGCGGTCAGCGCCGGGGTGGCAGCGGCCGGGGCTGCCGCGGTGGCGGCCGGCGCGACCGCTCGTGACTCCGACGACGAGACCGACGCCGAGTCCGACACCGAGGCCACGGAGCCGCCGGCAGACGAGGCCGACTCTGCTGACGCCGCGTCCGACGACCCGGCGGATACGCCCGAGTCAGACGAGGACTCCGTCGTCGAGTCGGACGCCGAGGCCGGGGCGATCGAGGCCGGGGCGATCGAGGACGAGACACCCGAGACCGGCGCAGCGACGGACGAGACGGACGAAACGGACTCCCCCACCGAGGCGATCGTCGTCCCCACCGACACGACCGACACCGACACGACCGACACCGACACGACCGACACCGACACCGACGACGCGGCTGACGAGTCCAAGACCGACGACCAGACCGACGACCAGACCGACGACGAGGCCGACGAGGACTCCGGACCGGACGCCGCCACGACCGTGATCCCCGCGGCAGCCGCTGCGGCGGCCGCCGCTTCTGCCCGGAGCGACACCTCGACCACGGATGACGGGGTCCGGACGACCCCCGAGCCGGTCGTTCCGGCGTCGAGCGAGGGGTGGACGACCACCGACCGCGAACCCCAGGTCATCCCGGGAAGCGGACCCGGGTCACAGAAGAAGAAGCGCGGCAAGGGGCTGCTGATCGCGGCGGCAGCAATCGTGGTCGTGATCGTGGCCGTCGTCGGCGGCATCTTCGCCTACAACAGCCTGCGCGGTCCGGCACCTGCCGACGAGGCCGCGACCGTCGCCATGGATTACACGACCGCGCTGTACGAGGGCGACCTCTCGACGCTGCGGTCGGTCACCTGCGGCGAGCTCAACGCGTTCTACAGCGACTTCGACGATTCCGCGTATCAGCGGACCTACGAGGCTCAGCGCGCCCGCAACGAGCTCGTGCGGACGCAGGCGATCAACGCGGTCCGGGTCGTCGAGGGCGGCAACCAGGCCGTCGTCGAGGTGGTCGCGGTGCACACGAACACCCCTGATCAGCCCGAGACCGTCACGCTGAATCTGCAGCGCGACGGCGACGACTGGAAGGTGTGCAACCCCACGTGACGAACGGACACCGGTACGGCCCGCCGGCGGCCGGCCCGGGTGACCGTTCTACGCCTGGATACTTCACGCCTCCGGTTCGGTCGGCGCCTCCCGCGGACACGACGCCCCACCGGGGGCCCGCGCCGGAGCACCGGGTTCGCACCAGTCGTATCCGTCCGTACGAGGTCGGTTCACCGCAACGGTCCCGGTCGCGAGTCGACCCGGCCGTCGTGATCGCCGCCCTGGTGATGGTCGCGCTCGCCGCCGCGGTCGTCGTGGGTCTCGCTCTCACCTGAGTTCGTCCGAACCCGCTCGACACGGTTTCGCCGTCCGGCGGCGGGGTAACCGCCGAGTGATCACGAGTGTCGAGACGTCCGGCACGGCGGGGAGAATCCGTCGGACATCGTGGTCGTTTGTCCCGAGGTCCGGAGTGACGACATGCCTCTTTCACTGGCCGAGCAGACCGAGAAGGAACTGGGCGGGATCAAGAGCGTGCTCTGCCGCCAGAAACGAGATCACGTCGAACTCGACCGGCTCATCGCCGCGGCCGAGAAGTCGAGTGGCACCGAGCGCGCGGCCGCGCTCGACGACCTGACCCGCCTGGTGTTCCCGCATGCGTTCGCCGAGGAAGCCGTGCTGTGGCCGGTGATCCGGCGCCGGCTGCCCGACGGGGAACAGCTGACGCTCGAGGTCGAGAAGGAGCATCAGGCGATCAACGAGCTCGTCACGTCCCTGGCGAAAGTCGATGTCGACAGCGCCGAGCACCGGGAGTTGTTCACCGAGATCGTCCGGCTGCTCCGCGAGGACGTCCGGGATGAAGAGGACGAGCTCCTTCCGCGACTGCAGGAGGTGAGCACCACCGCCGAACTGATTCGATGGGGCTCCTACTGGCAGGCGGTCCGCTCGACCGCGCCGACCCGCCCGCATCCCGTGGTGGCCAGGCGCCCACCGGGCAATGTGCTCGCCGCCGTGCCGCTCAGCGTGCTGGACCGTATCCGCGACCGGCTCGACGCGCTCGCGCGCTCCGCCGGTGCCGGCTCTCGACTGGCCCGATCGGCGAGCGCCGCCGTCGCATCCGTGGCCGGGGCCGTCGAACACCTCCCGCCGCTGCAGCGGGGCGAGCGCCGCGCCACGCGGTCGCCGCGAACCGACAACCGACGCGTCAGGTAGGCCGAAAAGACTTCTGCCCGCACCCTTGTCGGGCGCGGGCAGAAGCAGGCGGACTGCGGTCAGGCGGTCAGGGACTTACCGTTGGACTTGAGGTCGTTACACGCCTCGACGACGCGCTCGCTCATGTTGGTCTCGGCCTTCTTCGACCAGCTGCGCGGATCGTAGACCTTCTTGTTGCCGACGTCGCCGTCGACCTTCAGGACACCGTCGTAGTTGCTGAACATGTGGCCGGCGACCGGGCGGCTGTAGGCGTACTGCGTGTCGGTGTCGACGTTCATCTTCACGACGCCGTAACTCAGGGCCTCGTCGATCTCGCTCTTCAGCGAGCCCGATCCGCCGTGGAACACGAAGTCGAAGGGCTTGGCGGCGTCGCCGAGGCCGAGCTTCTTGGCGGCGACCTCCTGGCCGGTGTTGAGGACGTCGGGACGCAGCTTGACGTTGCCCGGCTTGTACACGCCGTGCACGTTGCCGAAGGTCGCGGCCAGCAGGTAGCGGTTGCCGCTGTCACTCGCACCGAGCGCCTCGATGGTCTTCTCGAAGTCCTCGGGGGTGGTGAACAGCTTGTCGTTGATCTCGTTCTCGACGCCGTCCTCCTCGCCGCCGACCACGCCGATCTCGATCTCGAGGATGATGTTGGCGGCGCCGGCCTTGGCCAGCAGCTCCTTGGCGATCTCCAGGTTCTCGTCCAGCGGCACCGCGCTGCCGTCCCACATGTGCGACTGGAACAGCGGGTTGCGGCCGGCGTCGACGCGCTCCTGCGAGATCTGCAGCAGCGGCCGGACGTAGGTGTCGAGCTTGTCCTTCGGGCAGTGGTCGGTGTGCAGACCGATGAGGACGTCGTACTCGGCCGCGACGACGTGCGCGAACTCGGCGAGTGCGACCGCGCCGGTCACCATGTCCTTGACACCCTGGCCGGACCCGAACTCGGCGCCACCGGTCGAGAACTGGATGATCCCGTCACTGCCTGCGTCGGCGAAACCCTTGATGGCGGCGTTGATCGTCGACGACGAGGTGCAGTTGATCGCGGGGAATGCGTAACCGCCCTTCTTCGCCTTGTCGAACATCTCGGCGTACTGCTCCGGGGTTGCAATGGGCATCGACGAATCCTCCAGGGTGTTGATGTGCTCTGGTGTTCGGGTTCTCTCGCCTCGATTGGTGCTTCGATGGCGAGCAGCCGGACTTCCCGCGGCCGGACTTCTCCCAGTATGGCAGGTGCCACATCACCCGGCGCGGGCACCATTCGTGCCCGGACCTGCTGGAAAACGGCGACGGCGAGGCCGTGAGATTCTGTCCTCGACGGACGCGCAGGTACTCTGGGTCCCCGTGATCGACTCCGCGCTTGCCACCACGACCACCAACCTGGCGCTGCTGCCGGGATTCCTGGATCCGGTGAACCTGCTCAACTCGTTCGGCACGTGGATGCTGGCCGGTCTGCTGTTGGTCGTGTTCATCGAGTCGGGTCTGCTGTTCCCGCTGCTCCCCGGCGACTCGCTGCTCTTCACGGCGGGTCTCATCGTGGCGGCGAAGTCCGCGGAGATCGAGCCGTTCGCCCCGCTCTGGGTGCTCCTCGTCCTGATCCCCATCGCGGCGTTCCTCGGCGACCAGGTCGGCTACTGGATCGGCAAGAAGGCGGGGTACTCGCTGTTCCGGCCGGACGCGAAGATCCTGAAGCAGGTCTACATCGAGGAGGCGCACGAGTTCTTCGAGAAGCACGGCCCGGTGACGATCATCCTGGCGCGCTTCGTCCCCATCGTGCGGACCTACGCCCCGCTGGTCGCCGGCGCCGCGAAGATGCGGTACCCCATCTTCCTCACGTACAACATCATCGGCGCGATCGCCTGGGGCGCGGGTGTCACGCTGCTCGGCTACTTCCTGGGGCAGATCGAGTTCATCCGCGACAACATCGACTACATCTTCCTGTTCATCGTCTTCATCTCGGTTCTGCCGATCATCACCGAGATCGGCAAGCGCATCCTGCGCTCGCGCAAGAAGGTCGTCGAGGAAGCTCCGCTGCCCGCGTCGGACGAGGCCAACAACTGATCTGCGGCACGCTGCCCGAGCTCGGAGTCCCGCCCGTCACCACGCGGCGTCGAGGTCGGCGTGCTGCCGGACCCAGGCATGCATGGCGATCCCGGCGGCGACACCCGCGTTGATGCTCCGTGTCGAGCCGAACTGGGCGATCGACACCGTGAGATCGGCCTCGCGCTGCGCGTCGTCGCTGACCCCGGGGCCTTCCTGACCGAACAGCAGCACGCAGTCGCGCGGTAGTTCGGCCGTCTCGAGAGGCTGCGCACCGGGGGTGTTGTCCACCGCCACCACGGTCAGTCCCGCGTCGCGAGCCCAGCAGATGAGGTCGGAGACCGTCTCGTGGTGCATGAGGTGCTGATAGCGATCGGTCACCATCGCCCCGCGCCTGTTCCAGCGGCGCCGCCCGACGATGTGGACGGCGGCCACCGCGAAGGCATTGGCGGTGCGCACCACGGTGCCGATGTTGGCGTCGTGGGCGAAGTTCTCGATGGCGACGTGGAGCGGATGCCGACGGGCGTCGATGTCGGCGACGATCGCCTCGCGTGACCAGTACCGATACGCGTCGACGACGTTGCGGGTGTCGCCGTGGGCGAGCAATTCGGCGTCGAGGCGCGGATCGTCGGGTACGGGCTCGCCGGGATGGTCGACGGCCCAGGGCCCGACCCCGACGGCCGGTCCGGTCTGCCACTCGGTCGGTCCCGCGGCGGCGTCCCCGTCGTGATCGGCCAACGTGTCAGGCAAGCCCGAGGTCGGCGAGGTCGAGGAGGGACCGGTACGGCACGCCGAGGGCCGTGATGACCGCGTCCGCACCGGTCGCGCGGTCGACGACGGTGGCCACCCCGACGACGTTGCCACCGATACCGCGAACGGCTTCGACGGCCGTGGACGGTGAGGCCCCGGTCGTACTGGTGTCCTCGACGACGAGTACGTCCCGGCCGACGATGTCGGGCCCCTCGATCTGACGTTGCATGCCGTGCGTCTTGGCCGCCTTGCGGACGACGAACGCGTCGACCGACCGGCCGTCCGCGTGCATGATCGCCGTCGCCACGGGGTCCGCACCGAGGGTCAGGCCACCGACCGCGGCGTACTCCCAGTCGGCGGTCAGTTCGCGCATCAGCGTGCCGATCAGTCGCGAGGCCTCGTGGTGCAGCGTCGCCCGGCGCAGGTCGACGTAGTAGTCGGCTTCCTTACCCGACGACAGCGTCACCTTGCCGTGGACGACGGCGAGCTCGCGGACGAGCTCGGCGAGCCGTGCCTTCGCGGCCGGGTCGACCCGCGGGGTCTCGGCGGGAACCGGGGCGGACGAGGACATGCGACTTCCCTCTCGGTCGAGCGTGCCGGGATCGACGATCTCCGGATGCGTGGCGTGCTGCGGCGATCAGTTGCGGTGCCGGTTGGGCCGCTCGCCGGGGTCCCGGCGAGGTGCCTCGTCGGTTCCGCCGGACCCGCGGACGGGCATCGGCGACATCCGGCGGCCCCCGGTGATCGGTGACGGGGGTGTGCGTGTCGGTGCGGGGCTCTCGGACTCCCCCGTCTGGGATGCGCCGGCCTGCGACGTGCCCTGGGCCTGTCGCCTGCGCTTGTCCCGCAACGATTCGGTCTTCTCGTCGGCGAGTTCGGCGCGGGTGGGTCCGTGCGGGTCGCGGGGATCGGGCGAGTCCTCGGGCTCCCGGACCGGCGGCAGCACCCGGAGCAGGTCGGCGAATCGGCGGACGACCTCCAGACCCGTGTTCAGCTTGGCCGGGTCGTTGGTCACCGGCATCGACCCCAGCGCCCAGTTGCCCTCGTTCCAGAGGACCTCGACGAACGCGGGCGCCTTGTTGGCGAGCGCGACCATCCGGCGGTCGCAGACCCGGCGGGCGACCTCGAGATTGTTGGAGAACATGACGCGCGGGCCCATCGCACCCAGCAGTTCCACGTCGTCCTCGGCGGGGGCGAGGACGTCCTCGTGCCGCAGGTCGACGACGACATGCGACGGCGAGGAGCGTCGGACGGCGATCACGGTCGCGGTCTCGGCGAGGTCGAAGACCACGGCCTCCACCCCGGCGTAGTGTCCGTATGCGACGTCCTGGACCGGGATGTGGTCGCCGACATTCATGGTTGCGCGCCGAAACACCTTGCGCAGCTTGGTGTCCGACTCGCGGAACTTGAACTCGTGCTCATCGCCCCAGACCGCACGCTGGTGCCGCGCGTCGCTCGACCTCTGGCGGTCGAGCCACAACAGGACACCCGCACCCAGTAGGGCCACGGCGGCGATCAGGAAATAGACGGTGGTCATCGCGCTACAGCCTACTATCGGCGGGCCTGCGGTGAGGTCATCCGCCTACCCGGATGTACCCGCGTTCCTTGTCGACGACGTTGACCAGCACGTCGGCCGGCCTCTCGGCCCCCGCCGCGACGTAGCGCCGGAGGTTGTCGAGGACCTGCTCGGCCAGCGCCTCGCGCCACCCGACGGCGTCCCCGCTCATGTGCGCCGAGATCGCGACCCCGGGCAGGTCCCACAGTTCGCTGTCGGCGGGCATCGGCTCGGTGACGAAGACGTCGAGTGTGGCCGCACCCAGGTGTCCGGATCGGAGCGACTGCACCAGGGCCGGCTCGTCGACGAGCTCGCCGCGTCCGACGTTGACCAGATGTGCGCCGGGCTTCATCGCCGCCAGCACCGTCGCGTCGATCATCCCGGAGGTCTGCTCGGTCAGCGGCGCGATCGCGACGACGGTGTCGAAGTCACCCACGTGCGCGGCGAGGTCGTCGGTGGCGACGACGTGACCGAAGTCCGGGTCCGAGGCGCGCTCGGTCCGGCCCGCTCCCACCACCCGGACACCCACGGCGCGTAGGAGTTTCGCGGTTGCGCGGCCGATCCCACCGGTACCGATGACGAGCGCGGAGGTGCGGTGCGTCGCCACGGTCTCGCGGTGCCGCCACTCATGCTCGCGCTGCAACGCCATCGACTCGTGTAAACCCTTGTGCCGCGCGAGGACAGCGGCGAGGACGAATTCCGCGATCGGCCGGTCGAAGACGCCGTGTGCGTTGGTCACCACCACGTCGGAGGCCCGCAACTCGTCGAAGAGCAACGAGTCGACTCCGGCCGCACACACGTGCACCCAGCGCAACGACGCCGTCGCCTCACCCCAGTGGTCGGCGAGCCCGCGGGAGAAGAAATCCCACAACACGAGAACGTCCGCACCCGGCAGGGCGGAGCCGAGATCGTCAGCCGTGCAGAGTCGTACCGTCGCGAGCTCCTCGATCTCGGCGAGGTTCCCCGGCGGGGGATCGTCGGGTGAGATCAGCAGGGCGACCACGGGCGCGTGCGGGCTCATGACCCCACCGTAGGTGACGGGTCACCGCGTTCGTCGATCACGAAGAGCAGCAGCGTCACCGCGAGGAAACCGGCCGGCACCCACGCGGCGCGACCACCCAGCAGTTGGGTGCAGACCGCCCCGACGAGCGCGCCGCCCGCGAACGCCCCCACCAGGCGGCCGTAGACCGCGAGGGCCGTGCGCGCATCCGGCGTCCGGTCGACGGTCACGCCGTAGCCGGCCTCGACGAGCCGCATGAGATTCCCCGTCGTGGCCACCGCGATGTAGTTGAGATCGCCGATGTTGCGGAACAACTCGATCTGCATGGCCGTGATGAACGAGATGGGGATGGTGACGAACGAATGCGGCACGGAGGTGGGCACGAAGCCGATCACCACGAGGATCAGCACCTGCAGTGCCATCGTCACCCGGATCGGATAGACGAGCAGGCGGTCGAACCGGCCGGCCTTCACGTGGACCGCGAGCACGACACCGACGAGGAAGGCCAGGATCGGCCACAGATGACCGGTCGCCTGATACCAGTGCCGCTCGGACAGATTCAGCGCGAGGAGGATGACGTTTCCGGTCTGGGCGTTGGCGAACACCCCGCCCCGGGACAGATACGTGTAGCTGTCGAGGAAGCCGCAGGCCGCGGTGATCAGCAGGGCGAAGCGCAGCGAGGTCGACGTGGTCATCTCACAGCACCACCGGAACCGAGCCCGTGCGACAGCCCGACCGGTCCAGCAGTGAGCCGAGGCGCTTCGGGGTCTCCAGGGTGACCGACCGGTCGGCGACGACGAGCCCCGGCACCCGGCTCTCGAGCTGCTGCTCGAACTCGGACAGTTCGCCGATGGTGTGCAGCCAGACCGCCATCAGGATGTTCGCGGTGCCGGTGACCTCGCAGCAGACACGGACCTGGGGCAGTTCGTCGAGCGCGTCGACGAGCGCCGAGATCGACCTCGACGACGCCCGCGCCCACACGTTCGCCGTGACGGGCCATCCACTGATGACATGGGCCACCTCGCATCTGATCGACAGGACGCGTTCGGCGACGAGTGCGGTCAGCCGGCGCCGGACGGTCGGTGCGCTCAGACCACTCGCGGTCGCCAGATCGACCGCCGAGCGTCGACCGTCCTCGGCCAGGGCGGCGATGAGTCGCAGATCCATCTCGTCGGGTTCGTGTGCCAGTGGGCGGTGCTCGGGCCGGTGCTCGACGAGTACCGACTCGTCCGCGTCGGAGAGTGTGTGCACCCGCCAGCGTTCGCTCTCGCCGAAGACCCGCATCACCACTCGGGTCCGGGTCCGGGCGACGCCCTCGGTCTCGGCGAGGCACTGCACCCAGTCGCCGAGAAAGCCGAGGTCGGGCACCATCACGGTCAGCAGCAGGTCGCCGTCGCCCGCGGTGCGCTGGATCGTGGCCACATGCCGGTCCCCCGCGAGCCGCTCGACGAGGGCCTCGCGGTGCGACGACGCCTGGACCTCGACGAAGGCGCTGCAGCGGGTGTTCAGATAGGCGGCCCCGGGATAGGTCACGATCCAGGCGAGACCGCTGTCGACCAGCCGTTCCCACCGGCGGGCCGCGGTCGCCGGGCTCACGCCCACGACGTCGCCGACGACGCCCCACGGCGCCCTCGGCGCGACCTGCAGAGCGTGAACGATCTGATAATCGAGGTCGTCCGGCACGCAACAATCCTGCATCACGCGGTGAACTTTTTTCGGTTTCGGCAGACGCCGGGACAGTCCGCGGCAGCGCTCCTACGTTTCCTCCCAACACCCCAGAGGCCGCGCGGGCGGCCCGAGATCGAGGAGGACGTTTCGTGAAGGTCTGCGTCATCGGCGGAGGTCACGGCTCTTACGCGGCTGCGGCCGAGCTCAGCGAGAAGGGCCACCATGTCACCTGGTGGCGACGGGATTCCGCGGCGTTCTCGTCGCTGGTCGAGCGCGGTGCGCTCGAGATCGACGATCACCGCGGCCGCCGGCAGATCGATGTCGACGGCGTCGACAGCGGAACGGGCGGTGGCATCTCGATCGTCGCCGACCTCGCCGAGGCGGTGTCCAACGCCGAGGTCATCGTCGCACCGGTCCCCGCCTTCGCCCACGAGTCGCTGGCTCGGCAGCTCGCCCCGCATCTGCGCGACGGTCAGGTCGTCTACCTCCCGCCGGGCAGCTTCGGGTCGGTCGTCTTCGCGCAGGCGGTACGCGCCGCGGGCAACCCCGCCGACGTCGCGTTCGCCGAGACCGGGACCCTGCCCTACCTCGCGCGCAAACACGGCGACACCCGCGTCGTGGTCAGCGGATACGCCACGCGTCTACCCACGGGCGTCTTCCCGGCGCGGCACACCGACCGGGCGCTGGCGGTCCTCGGCGAGGTCTACCCGGCCGTCGAACGCGTCGAGGACGCCCTCAGTGGCGCGCTGATGAACGCCGGCCCGATCATCCACCCGCCGCTCATTCTCATGAATGCCGGTCCGCTGGAGCACTTTCCGTCGTGGGACATCCACAACGAGGGCACCCAGGACTCCATCCGCCGGGTCACCTCCGCACTCGACGCCGAGCGCATCGCGGTCCGCGAGGCGCTCGGCTACGGCGCACCGCACTTCCCGCTCGCCGACCATTACACCGCCGACGGCGACGAGTGGATGTACGGCAACGCCGCCCACGAGAAGCTCACCGACAGCGGCGACTGGCGCGAGAACATCGACCTGCACACCCACCGCTACATGGTCGAGGACGTCGAGATCGGGCTGGCGCTGCTGAGCTCGGTGGGGCGGTGGGCGGCGGTGCCGACTCCGGTGGCCGACGGTCTGCTCGCCCTCGCCGGCGCGGTCACCGGCCGGCCGGCCGCGACCGGCGGGCGGACCCTGGAGAACCTGGGACTGGCCGGGCTCGACCCGTCCGGGATGCGGGCACTGCTCCACGACGGGCCGGCGCAGTGACGGCCCGTCAGGTCGCCGTTGTCGGCGCCGGCCGGATGGGCCAGGGCATCGCCGCGGCGCTGGCCTTCGGGAATGTCCCGGTGGCCGTCGTCGACCTCCGCGATCGCGGCGCCGACGCCGCGGCCTATCTCGAGGGTGTCCGTGCGTCGATCCGACAGGCGCTGGCGCACAAGGTCACACTCGGCCTGCTGACGGTCGAGGACCTCGACGGTGTCACCGCTCTGGTGACGGTCGTCGGCGAGGTCGACGCCCTCACCCCGATGGCCGCGGCGGATCTCGTCTTCGAAGCCGTGCCGGAGGTCGCGGAGGTCAAGCGCGAGGCGCTCGCGTGGATCGAGGCCATGGTCGGCGACACCGTCCCCATCGCGTCGACCACGTCGAGTTTCCTCGTCGACGAACTCGCCGGGGCGTTGTCGGCGCCGGCGCGTTTCCTGAACGCGCACTGGCTCAATCCGGCCGATCTCATGCCGCTCGTCGAGGTGGCGTCCGGCACGGCGACCAGTCCCGGGGCCGTGGACACCACCCGCGAGCTGCTGCTCGCGGTCGGCAAGGTGCCCGTGGTGTGCGCCGCGTCGCCCGGGTACATCGTGCCCCGGCTTCAGGCGCTGGTGATGAACGAGGCCGCACGCATGGTGGCCGAGGGCGTGGCCAGCGCCGAGGACATCGACACCGCGGTCCGCATCGGATTCGGCTCGCGCTTCGCGGTTCTCGGCCTGCTCGAGTTCATCGACTGGGGCGGGTGCGACACCCTCTTCCACGCGTCGAACTACCTGAGCCGCGAACTCGGCGAGAGGTTCGCACCCGCACCTCTGGTCGAGGCGAACATGACGTCCGGTCGCCGTGGGATCTCCGACGGCGCAGGCTTTTACGACTTCGACCCGGCGACCGTCGCCGACTATCGGGCACAGCGCATCGCCGATTTCGCCCGGGTGCTCGACGCGGTCGGACGTCTCGCCCGCCATGAGGAGTTCAGCACGGCCGACTGACGTCTCGGGCGACGACCAACCCGCCACCGGGCCGGCCCGGTGGCGCGGTGAAGCGTGCCCGAACCTGGCCAATAGCTCGGCGCTGTAAAGCTTTTCCCGATTCCCCGCGTCGCGCGGGTTCGACACAATCGACCCATCCACGAGTACAGCCAACGAACGCCGGCCTCGACGGTCCGTTCGCCCACCGATGAGGAGTGATCCGTGGTAACTCTCGACAATTCTGCACCGCCCGACCCGTCGGCACCGAGCACCGCCGCGCCCCGGCGGGAGCGAACCACTCGCGTCGCCGTCGCATCCGGCGTCGGCACGATCATGGAGTTCTACGACTTCGCGATCTACGGCACCGCGACGGCGCTGGTCTTCAACAAGATCTTCTTCAACGTCGACGATCCCTGGTTCGGCACCTTCCTCGGATTCGCGACCTTCGCGGTCGGCTTCGTGATGGCGCCGATCGGCGCCCTGATCTTCGGACACTTCGGGGACAAGTTCGGCCGGCGCAAGGCGCTGACCGCGGCCTTCCTGCTCATGGGCGGGTCGACCCTGGCGATGGGCGTCCTCCCCGACTACCAGGCCATCGGGATCGTGGCGCCGATCATCCTGGTCTTCCTCCGCATGGTGCACGGTATCTCGCGAGGCGGTGAGATCGGCGGCGCCGCCCTGCTCGCCGCCGAACACGCGCCGACGCACCGGCGTGGTCTGTACGGCTGCTTCGTCACCCTCGGCTCGCCGGTCGGCGGCATCCTGGCCAATCTGTCCTTCGCGCTCGTGCTGCTGATGCCGATGGAGCAGGTCCTGGCCTGGGGCTGGCGCATCCCGTTCCTCATCGGCGGAGTCGTGCTGGCGATCGGGGTGTGGACGCGGTCCAGGGTGAGCGAGACACCGGACTTCGTCCAGTCCAAGCAGGCCGAGGAGAGTTCGCCGCCGGCTTTTGCCGTGCTCCGGCAGAACTGGCGTCGTGTCGCCCTGGCCGCCGGGATCAACGTCGGGCAGAACTGCTATGCCTTCCTGTTGTTCACCTTCATGCTGTCCTTCTTGACCGAGACCGATCCGGGACGCGGCTTCGAGCGGTCGCCGGTGGTCCTCGGCAGCACGCTGGCGCTCGCCTGTCACGCCGCGACCGTGGTGCTCGGCAGTTATCTGTCCGACCGGCTGGGCCGCAAGACGGTGATCGGATTCGGGATGATCACCTCGCTGCTGTTCGCGCCGGCCCTGTTCTGGGTCACCGCATCCGGGTCGCTGGCCGCCTGCATCACGGTCATCTCGATCGGCTTCGCCCTGACCGGCTTCGTCTACGGTCCGATGCTCACGACCTTCGCGGAGCTGTTCCCGATCACCCAGCGCTACAGCGGCATCGGGATCGGTTTCCAGGTCGGCGCGGTGCTGGGCGGCGGGCTGGCCCCGATGATCGCGAACCGGATCGTCAGCGCCACCGGCAGCGTGATCCCCGTCGGGATCTACGCGGCGGTCCTGATGGCGATCAGCCTCTGCTGCCTGATGGTCATCCGGGAGACCGCCCCGGCCCTCGCCGGGCGGCCGTCGCTCGGGCAGCGCCTGCGCGGCTGACACCCCCTCGGGCCATTGACAGCATCCTGTCATGAATGACAGGATGCTGTCATTGTCGTCATCGAGGAGGAATCATGCGAACCGTGCATCTCGCGCTGTATCCGACGCTCGCGGACTGGGAGTTCGGCTACGTCGCAGCGGGCATCAACAACCCCGACTACCAGGCCGAACCCGGATCGTTCCGGATCGTGACCGTCGGCGCGTCCGCCGACCCGATCCGCACGATCGGCGGGGTCACCATGGTGCCCGACACCACGCTCGACGCCATCCGGCCCGAGGACAGCGCGATGCTGGTGCTGCCCGGCGCCCAGATCTGGGAGTCCAACGACGACTTCGTCGACGCCGCCCGGCGTTGGACGGACGCCGGGACGCCGGTCGCCGGGATCTGCGGCGCGACGATGGGACTCGCGCGCGCCGGACTGCTCGACGACCGCCGCCACACCAGCAACGCCCCCGAGCAGCTCGCACCCACGGGCTATGCGGGCGCGGCGCAGTACGTCGACGCTCCCGCCGTCGCCGATCGCGGGGTGATCACCGCCGCGGCGATCGCACCCGTCGACTTCGCACGTGAGGTCTTCGCACTGCTCGGCCTCTACACACCGCCGGTTCTCGACGCCTGGTACCGGCTCTACGGACACCAGGACCCCAGCGGCTTCTACGCCCTGGCCGGCAAGCGGTGAGAGATCATCAGGACCTCCTGTCGGCCTCCGCACTGACGGCCTTTCGCCTCAACGGCCAGTTCCTCGCCCTCGCCGAACGCCTCGCCGCACCCGCCGAGCTGACCGCCACGCGATGGCAGGTGCTCGGCGCGGTCCTCGACGAGCCGCTGCCGGTGGCGGGGATCGCACGGGCGATGGGCATCACGCGGCAGAGCGTGCAGCGCACCGCCGACCTCCTCGTCGCCGACGGACTGGCCGAATACCGGGACAATCCGGCTCACCGCCGGGCCAAACTCGTCGCTCCCACGGCAGCGGGACTCGCCGCCGTGCGGGCCATCAACCCCGGGCACCGGGAAGCGGCCGATCGCCTGGCGACCGTTCTCGACCCCGCGCGATGGGAACAGGCCCTGCACGCACTGCGAGACCTCAGCGCCGCTCTCGACACACTCGATGGCCAGCACTGATGTCCAATTGTTGACAATCGTACGATCGAGCGTCACCGTGTACCCATGACCGCCAGTGTTGACTCCCCGATCCGCTCCAGCCAGACCGCGTCGCTGAGTCCGGCGCTGAAGCAGGCGACCCCCGTTGTGGTCGACACCGCGGCGGGTTCGTGGATCCGGGGCACCGACGGTCGCGACTACCTCGACTTCACCACCGGCATCGGCGTGACCAGCACCGGCCACTGCCATCCGCACGTCGTCGCCGCCGCGCAGGCACAGTGCGCCAAGGTCATCCACGCGCAGTACACCACCGTGATGCACACCCCGCTCCTCGAGCTCACCGCGCGCCTCGGAGCGGTACTGCCCGCCGGGCTCGACTCGGTCTTCTACGCCAACTCCGGTTCCGAAGCCGTCGAAGCCGCCGTCCGCCTGGCGCGGATGGCCACCGCGAAACCCAACATCATCGTCTTCCAGGGCGGTTTCCACGGCCGCACCGTCGCGGCGGCCAGCCTGACCACCGCCGGGACGCGTTTCTCCGCGGGCTTCTCGCCCCTGATGAGCGGCGTGCACATGGCGCCGTTCCCGTACGCCTACCGCTACGGCTGGGACACCGACACCGCCGTCGATTTCGCACTGCGCGAGCTCGACTATCTGCTGCAGTCGCGGGTCGCACCCAATGACACGGCCGCCTTCCTCATCGAGCCGGTTCTCGGCGACGGCGGATACCTGCCGACCCCGCCGCGCTTCCTCCAGGGCCTGCGGGAGCGCGCCGACCGCCACGGCATCCTCCTCGTCCTCGACGAGGTGCAGGCGGGATTCGGTCGCACCGGCAAGTTCTGGGGTCACCAGCACGCGGCGGGCCTGACCCCCGACATCCTGATCACCGCCAAGGGCCTGGCGTCGGGATTCCCGATCTCGGCGATCGCGGCACCGACGGAGTTGATGAGCAAGGCCTGGCCGGGGTCGCAGGGCGGCACATACGGCGGCAACGCCGTCGCGGCGGCCGCCGCGATCGCCACGCTCGACGTGATCGAGTCCGAGGGTCTCGTCGAGAACGCCCGCGTACGTGGTGAGCAGTTGCTCGCCGGCCTGCGCCAGGTGTGCGCGAGCTTCCCCGGCGTCGGGGACGTCCGCGGCCTGGGACTGATGGCCGGCATCGAGTTCATCACCACCGATGCCGCCGGGAACACCGCTCCCGACGCGGCGGCCGCGCTGGCCGTGCAGCAGGCCACCACTGCCCAGGGGTTGCTGTCGCTCACGTGCGGTCCGGCCGCCAACGTCGTACGACTCATTCCCGCCCTCGTGGTGACGGCCGAGGAGATCGACCTCGGTGTCGCCCGGTTCGGGGCCGCGCTCGCCGCGGCGCTCGGCCAGAACTGACAGCCCGGTCACCGATGCCACGGGTGGACATCGCCGCCGAACTCGCCGAACTCGGTGTCGATGCGGACTCCTCGACACGTCGCCTCGCCGAATACTCCTACGACGCCTCCAATTACCGCGTCTCCCCGCTGGCCGTCACCTTCCCGCGCACCGCGCGAGAGGTCGCGACGGTGGTCAGGTGGTGTCATGAGCACCGGATCCCGGTGATCCCCCGCGGGGGCGGGACCTCCATGGGCGGCAACGCGATCGGACCCGGCGTCGTGATCGACCTGTCCCGGCATCTCGACCGGGTCCTGTCCGTCGACGCCGGATCCGCGACCGCGGTCGCGGGTGCGGGCATCGTCCTGACGACCCTCGCCGCCGACGCACGAGCCACCACCGGCGGCGCGCTCACGTTCGCGCCGGACCCGTCGTCGGCGTCGCGCGCGACCCTGGGCGGCGCGATCGGCAACGACGCCTGCGGCAATCACTCGGTCCGTCACGGCCGCACCAGCGATCACATCGTCGAACTCCATCTCGTCACGGCGCAGGGACTGCTGCTCACCGCAACCCGCGACGGCCTGCGGGCCACCGATCCCGCCGATGCCGCGGCAGCGGCGCGGGCGGCCGAGATCAGCGATTCGCTACGGGAGCTGACCGCTGCGAACCTGGCGATCCTGCGCACCCAGCTCGAGACCATCCCGAGGCAGGTCTCCGGATATCATCTCGCGAAGCTGCTGCCGGAGAACGGTTTCGATGTGGCCCGAACACTCGTCGGCAGCGAGGGAACCTGCGCGCTCGTCGTGTCCGCGACCGTGATGCTCGTGCCGGTCCCGACTTCACAACTCCTGCTGTGTGTGGGCTATCGCTCCCCCGCCGACGCCGCCCGGGACGTCCCGGCGATCCTCCCGTTCGCCCCGTCGGCCATCGAGGGCATCGACCGCAAGATCGTCGCCACGATGGCGGCGCGACGTGGGCGCGAGTCCGTCGCCGGCCTGCCCGACGGATCCGCATGGCTGTTCATCGATCTCGACGACCACAGCGCCGCCGAGCACTCGGAAGCCGACGTGCCCGCAACCGCCAAACGCCTTCTGGACCACCTGCGGGCGCAGGGACGGATGATCGACGCCACGGTGGTCGACGACCCTGCTCGACGCCGGGCGCTGTGGCGGGTCCGCGAAGACGGCGCGGGCCTGTCGTCGCGCCTCGCCGATCCCGACGACGAGAGCATCGGCGACGGTTACGAATCCTGGCCGGGCTGGGAGGACGCCGCCGTCGCACCCGAGCGACTCGCCGACTACCTCGACGACTTCGCCGACCTGCTCGATCGGCACGGCCTCACCGGGGTCATGTACGGGCACTTCGGCGCCGGATGCATGCACGTCCGCATCACGTTCGACCTGCGCTCCCCCGAGGGGCGGGCGGTGATGGCGCGCTTCTGCACCGAGGCCGCCGAACTCGTGGTGCGCCACGGCGGTTCGCTGTCCGGCGAGCACGGCGACGGGCGGGCCCGGTCGGCACTCCTGCCCATCATGTACACCCCGGCGATGATGTCGGCCTTCGCCCGGTTCAAGTCGATCTGGGACCCGCGCGGAATCCTCAACCCGGGCAGCATCATCGACGCGCCCCCGATCACCGCCGACCTCGCGCTCGCCGAGGTGCCGCGGCGCACCTGGCCCACCGCCTTCACGCTCGGACACGAACTCCCGCTCGTCGACCCGTTCGTGCACGCCGTGCAGGGGTGCATCGGTGTCGGGCGGTGCCGCGCGGACTCCGGCGGAGTGATGTGCCCGAGCTACAAAGCCACTCGTGACGAGAAGGACTCCACCCGCGGGCGCGCCCGCGTGCTGCAGGACATGGTCCGCACCGCGCCGAGTGTCGACGAGGGCTGGCGGTCGACCGATGTCGCCGAAGCGCTGGAGCTGTGCCTGTCGTGCAAGGCGTGTTCCACCGACTGCCCGACCGGCGTCGACATGGCCACCTACAAGTCGGAGTTCCTCGATCATCACTATCGGCGCCGGCTCCGTCCGCTGTCGCACTACTCCCTCGGGTGGATGCCTGCGTGGCTCTCGGCAGCGGGGCTCGCGGCGCCCGTCCTCAACCGCGCACTGCGATCCCGGCTCAGCGGTCTCGCCGCGCGCGCCGGCGGACTCGACCCCCGGCGCACGATGCCCGCGTTCGCCACCCGGCAGGCGCGGCGCACCCACCTCGCAGCGCTCTCCCCGGTCGACGAGAGTTCCACGGTCGTGTTGTTCGTCGACTCCTTCACCCGCGCCTTCCGGCCGCACGTCGCCACCGCGGTCGCCGAGATCCTCGGTGCTGCCCACCCCGTCGACTGTGCATCGAATCCCGTCGACCGTGCACCCGATCCCGCCGACCGTGCACCCGATCCCGTCGACCGTGCACCCGATCCCGTCGACCGTGCACCCGATTCCGTCGGCTGTGCGGCCGACAACTGTTGCGGTCTCACCTGGATCTCGACGGGACAGCTCGACCGTGCCCGAAAGGTACTGCGTCGCACCGTCGCCGACCTCGACGACGGGACGGACCGGCCGATCGTGGTGGTCGAACCCAGTTGCGCCGCGGCGCTGGCGAAGGATCTGCCCGAACTCGTCCCGACCGGCGCCGCGCGCCGCGTCGCCGCACGGGTGCGGAGTTTCGCCGCCCACGTACCCGCACTGCTCGACACGGGTTGGCGACCGCCGCCCCTGCCCGACGAGGTCACGTTGCAGACCCACTGCCACGAGTACGCGGTGTTCGGCGCCCGGGTCGGCATCGCCGCCCTCGAGGCACTCGGGGTCACCGTGCACACCGCAGACGGATGCTGCGGTGTCGCAGGCAACTTCGGCTTCGAGAAAGGGCACTACGAGGTCAGCATGGCCGTCGCCGAGAACGGTCTGGCTCCGGCGCTGCGGAACGCCCCCGAACGGCCGGTCGTCACCGACGGTTTCAGCTGCGCGATGGCCGTCGAACACCTCGCGACCGTGGACGACGGCCTCTCCCCCGGTCACGTCCGCGGAGTCCACCTCGCCGAACTGCTCACGTCAGCACCCGACCCAGCGACCGATTCCCGAGGAGTACGACCATGACGGCCCCCGCCCCAGCTACCCCGCACATCGCCGGTCCCCACTCAGGCCCCGACGCCGTGTCACGCGTCCGCACCGATCTCTTCATCGACGGCACATGGACCCCGGCCGCGTCGGGCGAGCGATTCGAGGTGGTCAACCCGGCCACCGGCGAGGTACTCGCCCGAGTCGCCGACGCCGACGCCACCGACGCCCGGCGCGCGCTCGAGATCGCGGCAGCGCACCAGGGCGACTGGGCGGCGACCTCACCGCGGTACCGCAGCGAGATCCTCTATCGCGCAAACCAATTGATCATGGCTCGCGTGGACGAGATCGCCGCGGTGATGACCGCCGAGATGGGTAAGCCACTTGCCGAGGCCAAGGGTGAGGTCGCCTACGGCGCCGAGTTCTTCCGGTGGTTCGCCGAGGAGGCGGTCCGCATCGGTGGCGACTCCACCACCACCGGCGATGGATCGCACCGGATCGTGGTGACCAGGCAGCCCGTGGGCCCGTGCATCCTCATCACGCCGTGGAACTTCCCACTGGCCATGGGGACCCGCAAGATCGGCCCTGCGGTCGCGGCGGGCTGCACCATGGTTCTCAAACCTGCCGAACTGACCCCACTCACCACTCTGCTGCTCGCCGAGATCCTCGTCGAGGCGGGTTTGCCGCCCGGGGTGCTGAACGTCGTCACCACCAGCGACCCGTCGACCGTCGTCACCGAGTGGATGGAAAGCGGACTCGCCCGCAAGATCAGCTTCACCGGGTCGACCGAGGTGGGGAAACTCCTCCTGCGCCAGGCGGCGGGGACGGTCATGCGAACGTCGATGGAACTGGGCGGCAACGCGCCGTTCATCGTGTGCGCCGACGCGGACGTCTCCCGAGCCGTCGACGGACTGATGTTCGCCAAGATGCGGAACATCGGCCAGGCCTGCACGGCGGCCAATCGAGTTTTCGTGCATCGCAGCGTGATCGACGAGTTCACCGACGCCTTCGCCGCGAAGATGAGCGCCCTGCGGGTGGGTGATGGTGCCGCCGAGGGTGTCCAGGTCGGCCCCCTCGTCGAATCGAAAGCCGTCGAGAAGGTCTCGGCACTGGTGTCCGACGCCGTGGCAAAGGGCGCCAGAGTCGTCTGCGGGGGCGAGAACCCCGACGGCCCGGGCTTCTTCTATCCGCCGACCGTACTGACCGGCGTCGGGCTCGACGCGGATCTCACGCGCACCGAGATCTTCGGACCCGTCGCCGCGATCATTCCGTTCGGCACTGCCGACGAGCCGGACGATCCCGCGGCCGACGACGAGGTCCTCGCGCTGGCCAACGACACCCCCTGGGGGTTGGTCGGCTACCTGTTCAGCCAGGATGTCGATCGCTGCGCCAGACTGTCGGCTGCGCTGGAAACCGGTATGGTCGGGGTCAACACCGGCACCGTGTCCAATCCGGCAGCCCCGTTCGGGGGTGTCAAGGAATCCGGACTCGGCCGCGAAGGTGGACGCGTGGGCATCGAGGAATTCCTCGACATGAAGTACACCGCCACGCCCATTCCCCGTCGCTGACAAGAGTTTCCGGAACGAGTCCCGTTCAGACAGGAGCGCGAAGACCATGTACCTGGGTGCTCAGCTCTTCACCGACAGCGAGTACGAACAGCGCCTGACCCGAGTCCGCGAACTCATGGACCGACAGGGTCTGTCGGCGATCATCGTCACCGATCCGGCCAACATCTTCTACTTGATCGGTTACAACGCCTGGTCGTTCTACACCCCGCAGATGCTGTTCGTGCCGATCGACGGCGAGATGGTCTTCTACGCTCGCGAGATGGATGCGCATGGCGCACACCGGACGACATGGTTGCCCGCCGACCAGATCGTCGGCTATCCGGAGAGCTACGTGCACCGGCCGCACCTGCACCCGTTCGACTGGGTCGCCTGGTCGTTGCGCCAGCGACACCTCATCGCCCCGGCGTCCAACACCGGTTCGGTGGGCTTGGAGATGGACTCACACTTCTTCTCCCCCAAGGCCTACCGTGCGCTGTTCAACGCGATCCCGGAGTGGAAGCTCGTCGACAACTTCGAGCTGGTCAACTGGGTGCGCTCGGTCAAATCCGACGCCGAGGTGCAGCTGATGCGTCAGGCGGGGATGGTGTGCTCGACGGCGATGCGCGCCGCCATCGACACCATCGACATCGGTGTCCGGCAATGTGATGCCGCCGCCGCCATCTCGCAGGCACAGATCACCGGAACCCCGGAGTACGGCGGCGATTACCCGGCGATCGTGCCGATGATGCCCACCGGCGCCGCGGCCGACACCCCCCACCTCACCTGGCATCAGGGCACTTTCGTGGAAGACGAGGCGGTCGTCATCGAATTGACCGGTGCGCACAACCGATATCATTGCCCGCTCGCCCGGACGGTGTCGCTCGGCACCCCGAGCAAGGACCTCGACTACGTCGCCAAGGCGACCGCCGAGGGACTGAACAACGTGTTGGAGGCCATCAAACCGGGCGTGGCCACGCGCGAACTCGCTTCCACGTGGAACTGGACGCTCGCGAAGTACGGCCTCGAGAAGCCCTCGCGCCTCGGCTATTCGATCGGGATCGGCTATCCCCCCGACTGGGGTGAGCGCACCATCAGCATCCGCAGCGAGGACGAATCGGTGCTCGAGACCAACATGACCTTCCACATCGTCTGCGGAATGTGGATGGACAACTACGGTTTCGAGTTGTCCGAGTCGGTGCGCGTCAGCCCGACCGGCGTGGAGACGTTCACCGACTTCCCCCGCGAACTGATCCAGAAATAGCCACAGAGAGACGAGGTGAGGAAAGTGACCACAACCGAAACCGCCTACCAGACCCGGCATTCGGCACCGACACTGCCGTTGGCGGGCCGCGCCAAGGACCTCGTCGGTTCGATGATCGACTCGTCGACCTCGCTGCTGGCCGCGCAGTCACACGACATCGTGCGTTTCGCGATGGGCTCGCCGGCCGACGAGGCCGTGCCGGCCGACGAGTTCCGTCAGATCGCCGGCGAGATCCTGGACAACACATCGTTCACCTACGGGGCGACGGAGGGCGAACCCCGGCTGCTACAGCTCCTCGTCGACTACCTGGCCACGACTCCCGACCTGTCGTCCCTCGACCGGCTGGTCATCACCACCGGTGGGATGCAGGGACTCGACCTCGCCTGCAAGCTGTTCGTCGACCCCGGAGACCTGGTCGTCGTCGAGTCCCCGACGTACACCAACGGCAGCGCGACCGCGCTCTCCTATGGCGCGCAACTGCTCGAGGTGCCCGTCGACGACGACGGCATGCAGGTCGACCAGTTGGCGACCCTCGTCGCGCGGACCCGTCAGACGCCCAAGGCGATCTACACCATCCCGACGTTCCAGAATCCGTCCGGCGTCACCATGTCCGAGGAACGACGCCGCGAGTTGCTGCGGCTGGCGCACACCTGGGGGTCGGTGATCATCGACGACGACCCGTACGGGCTGTTGCGATTCGCCGGGACCGACATCCCGACCTTCCAGACCCTGAGCCCCGGTGATCCGCTGATCTTCTCGGTGCGCACCTTCTCCAAGATCCTCGCCCCCGGCTGGCGGGTCGGCTGGGTCGACGCCGATCCGTCGCTGCGCCAACTGCTGATCAACGGCAAGCAGGCGATGGACACCTGCACCAACGTGCCCAATCAGCACATCGTCGCCGAGTACATCGCCCGCGGCGGTCTCGAGGACCACCTCGCCGGTATCCGCCTGCTGTACCGGGAGCGCAAGAACGCCATGCTCGATGCGATCGGGCGTCATCTGGGCGATCGGGTGGTGACCACGAACCCTGCCGGCGGTTTCTTCCTGTGGGTCACGCTGCGCGAGGAGTTCGCCGAGATCGACACGCGGGAACTCTTCGAGGTCGCCCTCGCCGACGGGGTGGCGTTCATCCCCGGCCCCGCGTTGTCACCGGGCGGACGATTCCGCAACTCGATGCGTCTCTGTTTCGCCTCGAGCACACCCGAACGAATCGACGAGGGTGTCCGACGTCTCACGGCCAGTCTTGAGAAGATGGTCGGGTGAGTGGTGAACCAGACCTGACCGCCGCCGAGTCCGCAGTACTCGGCTTCATCGACGAGGCCGCCATCACCTCGCTCACCTCGGCCCTGGTCGAGGCGCCCAGCGAGAACCCCGGCGGGACCGAATCGGCCGCGGTCGCGGTGCTCGACAGTGCCTGCCGCGCGCTCGGTTTCGATGTCGAGACCCATGAAGTGGCCCCCGGGAGGCCCAACCTCGTCGCCACCGTGCGTGCCGGGACTGCACCGGGACTGATGTTCCTCGGACATTCCGACGTGGTCCCGGCCGGGCCCAACTGGTCGGCCGACCCGTACACGGCCCGCATCCGCGACGGCCGCATCTACGGCCGCGGTGCCACCGACATGAAGGGCGGACTCGCCGCCGTCATCGCTGCGATGAGTGCTCTGCGCCGAACCCCCGAGGTCGGCATCGAACTCTACGGACCGCTCCGTCTGGTGTGCACGGTCGACGAGGAGGAGCACGGAATCGGGGTGCGGGACTTCGTGAGCCGCCCCGCCGATCACGACTTCCTCGGTTGTGTGGTCGCCGAACCCACCGACATGCAGGTGGTGCGGGGCTGCCGCGGCGCGTCGTACATCGAGATCGAGGTGACCGGACGCGCCGCGCATTCCGGACGCCCCGCGGACGGGCGCAGCGCCATCGACGCCGCGGCGGCCATCGTCGAGATCATCCGCGCCGATGCCGCGCGACTGGCCGAGACCTCGGACGACCTGCTCGGCCACGGGACCTGGAATGTCGGGACGATCGTGGGCGGACAGGGCATCTCGGTGGTCGCACCAGGTTGTTCACTCGGCATCGACCGGCGATTGATGCCCGACGAGGACCCGCATCGGATCGCCGAGGAGTTGCGAGCGACCATCCGCGACCGCCGAATCGACACCGACGGCATCACCGTCGACGTCCGGGTGACCATGGAGATGCCCGGGTTCGCCACCGATGCCGGACATCCGCTCGTCACCACGGCCGTCGGGGCGGTCGTCGATGCCGGTGCCGACACCTCGGTCGGCGGCTGGACCGCCGCCTGCGACGGCGGCTTCGTCAGCCGCGACCTCGGCGTCCCGTCGATCGTCCTCGGTCCGGGCAACATCAACACCGACGCTCATCAGCCCGACGAGTCGGTCGCCATCGCCGACCTCGTCACCGCGGCGAGGGCGTACGCCCTCGCCGCGATGCGATTGCTCGGCTCCCCTACTTCCCGACCTTCTGCTTCTGCAGCGCCGTGAAATCGTTCTCGAGACTCGGGATCTCGGTGCCGCGGAGCGAGGCGCCCGCGGTCTCCTTGAGGAAGCACAGGGCGACCATCCCGATGGCGCAGGCGCCCATCATGTAGACCGCCGGGAAGAGGTTCCAGTCGGTGCTCTCGACGACGGCATCGTTGACCAGCGGCGCTGTGCCGCCGAAGGCGGCGGTCGCGACGTTGTAGGAGATCGCGAAGCCGGCGTAGCGGACCTGGGTCGGGAACATCGCCGGGAACGTCGCCGAGATGGTCGCGAGCTGCGGTATGTAGAGCACTCCCAGGATGACGAATGCCACGATCGCCCAGGCGAACCCCTGCCCCATCAGCCAATACAGCGGCAGGGCGAGGACGAACAGGCCGATCAGCGAACCCCACCACATGGGTTTGCGGCCCGTCGAATCCGACCACCACCCGAAGAAGGGGATCAGCAGCATCATGACAAGCTGACCGATGAGATTGACGACGCTGGCCGAGGTCTCGGACAGATTGATCGTGTTCTGCAGATACGTCGGCTGGTAGGCCAACAGCGTGTAGTTGGCGACGTTCAGCGCGATCACCAGACCGAACATGGTGATGATCGGACGCCGGTAGTTGACCAGCAGGTCCTTGAAGCGGGTCCAGGCCGAACCCTTGATCTCGTTGTCCTGCTCCAGTTCCTGGAAGACCGGCGTGTCTTCCATCTGCGACCGCAGGTAGAGACCGATCAGGCCCATCGGGAGCGCGAACAGGAACGGGATGCGCCAGCCCCACTGGTCCATCTGGCTGTCGGTCAAGGCCAGCTGCAGCAGGAGGACGAACAGCGTGCCGCCACAGAAGCCGGCCAGCGTTCCGAACTCGAGGAACGACCCGTATTTACCGCGTTTGTTGTCCGGCGCGTACTCGGCCATGAACGTTGCAGCACCGCCGTATTCACCGCCGGTGGAGAAGCCCTGGATCACGCGGAGCAGGATCAGCAAGACGGGCGCCCAGAAGCCGATCGACGCGTGTGTCGGCAGCAGGCCGATCAACGCGGTCGCGCCCGAGATGAGCAGGATCGTCATCGCGAGAACGGATTTGCGGCCGATACGATCGCCGATCGGCCCCCAGATCATGCCACCGAGTGGCCTCAGCACGAAGGAGATCGCGAAACCGAGCATGGTTCCGACGGTTCCGAATTCGCCCGGGAAGAATGCCTGGGTCAGATACACCGAGGCCGCGGCGTAGACGCCGTAGTCGTACCACTCGGTCGCGTTGCCGATCGCCGAGGCGCCGATGGCCTTTCGCAGGAGTTTTTTGCCCTCTGGAGAATTCGGGTCCGGTGCGAGCTGCTCGTAAGTGTCTGCTGTCGTCGTGTCGCTCATCTGCGCTTCCTGATTCGTGGGGCCGCTGAGGGTCGAGCTCGTCGTGCAGCGTTCGGTGGGCCCACGAGGTGCACGCAGCGACTTTCTCGGCTGCGTACTCCTCCGGCCGCGGGCGATCAGCCCCTGGCCACCTGAAGGTTCGCGGCATCCTCGCCGTCACCGATCAGGCGACGCAACCCGTCGGCCATGTGCTCGATCATCAGAGCATCCGCCGCCGCGGCATCTCCCGCGGCGATGGCGTCCACCAACGCCTGGTGTTCGTCGATTCGATCCTTTCCCGAGGAATACGTTCCTCGCATGGCTCGCAGGCACATTCGTGTCTCCACGAGGATCGTCTCGTGCAGGCGCGAAAGCCTCTGACTTCCCGCGTATTCCACCAGGGTCTGGTGAAAGGCCATGTCCGCCTCCGCCATCCCGGCGCCGTTGGGCTCCTCGATGAAGTCGCGCATCGCGTCGACCGCCTCACCGAGCGCCTGCACCGCCTCCTGCTCGCGGTGCGCGATCACCTGCTGTGCGGCAGCGCGTTCCACCGCAGTACGCGCTACGTACATGTCCCGGATGTCGTCGTCCTCCATCGAGACCACGAACAGTCCGCGGTTGCGGTGGCTGACCAGCAACCCCTCTGCGGTGAGACGCTGCATGGCCTCGCGGAGGGGACCACGACTGACGCCCAGGTCGGCCGCCAGCCCCGACTCCGTCAGTTGCGAGCCGGGTGCGAAGTCTCCATTCGCGATCGCATCGTGCAACTTACGCGCGATGATCGCCGGTGTCGATTCCTGAACCAGCGGCGACAACACCCGGCGACGTGGCGATTTGCCCCGTTTCGGCTGGTGAACGACGGTTCGATCAATCCCCGGGTCCTCCGGACCCGGAGTCTCGGCCCCCACCTTCATCGTCACCGTCATCCCCTCTTTCTTACCGTGAATGGCGCGCATAAGTCAGTGTTTCCCCGCGCGCGCCGCCCATCCAGACGTCGTTGCAGGCGGCTGCGAAGTCCTCGAGTCCCTCGACGATCGTCGCGAACACGTTGCCCGGGACCCAGCCCACGTCGCCGTTGACCAGCAGATTGTTGCGGCCGTAGAACACTGCGAGGTCGATGAGGAGTCGATGCTCGGCGGGGGCCGATCCGCTGTCGTAACCATAGGCCGGGTTCTCGAGGACCCCATCGAAGGTGAAGTAGCACAGGTCACCCGGGATCGGGGTGATCGTGGTGTTCTCCATGCCCGGTTCCGCCGTGGCGAAGGCCGGCAGCAGCGTGTAGATCTCGTTGCGCGCGAACTTCCCGTGGAAGACCTGGCCGCCCAGCGGCAGGGCATCCCAGACGGCGGCGGCGGTACGCGGCGCCTCGGCATCCAGCATCCGCGCCACCGCGCGCACGCCTCGCTTCTCCAGTGTCACGGTTATGAATCGGTCATTTCGGGACCGCTGTTCCGCCGTCACGGCCGATCCCCCAGCATGGTGAAGCCCGCGGCCGCCTCGTACGCCGCGGCGACGCGTAGCACTGTTGCATCGTGATGGCGTGCGCCGACGAACTGCGCCCCGGTCGGCAGACCGTCGGCGAATCCGCTCGGCACGGAGATCGCCGGTTGGCCGGTGAGATTGAACGGGTAGGTGTACGGAGTCCACGACGTCCAGTCGGGGGATGCCGACCCGTCGGGAACCGTGCGACCGGCCCCGAATGCGACGGTCGGCATCGACGGGGTCAGGAGGACGTCGAATTCCTCGTGGAGCAGGCTCATCTGGGTGCCCATCTCCATCCGCAGGGCGGTGGCACCGACGACATCGGCCGCGCTGAGATCGCGGTGGCGCTCGAGTGCCTCGATGAGCAGCGGGTCCACGCGCTCGGCGGCATGCGGCCCGAGCCCCCGCACGACGACGTCGGCACCGGCGAACCAGATGACGTGATAGGCCCAGGCGGGGTCATCCCAGCCGAGATCGACCTTCTCCACCGTCGCCCCGAGCTGCTCCAGGACAGATGCCACCCGATCGGTATTGGCCTGTACCCCAGGGTCATTCGATCCGAAACCGAGGTCGGCGCTGTACCCTACACGCAGATCCGAGAGGTCGCGAACCTCGTCGACCACCGCCGCCATGGGCGTCGACGGCGGAGGCAGGGCAGACCAGTCACGGGCGTCGAACCCACTCAGGACGTCAAGCAGCGCAGCACAATCCGACACGGTCCGCGTCATCGGGCCGACGTGGGCGACCGGTGCGAACGGACTCGGCGGATACATCGGCACCCGGCCCAGCGTGGGCTTGAACCCGACGACGCCACAGTAGGCGGCCGGAATGCGAATGGAACCGCCACCGTCGGTACCGACCGACAGCGGTCCCAGACCGGCCGCGAGCGCCGCGGCACTGCCCCCGCTCGACCCGCCCGATGTCCGCGTCGTATCCCACGGATTGCGGGTGACACCGGTCCGCGGACTGTCGGTCACGCCCTTCCACCCGAACTCCGGCGTGGTGACCTTGCCGAGCATCACCGCGCCGGCCTCACGCAGTCGGGCGACGGCGGGGGCGTCGGTGTCCCACACCATCTGATCGGGTTCGATCATCAGCGAACCGCGCAGCGTCGGCCACCCGGCGGTGAGGAGGAGATCCTTGATCGAGATCGGCACCCCGTCGAGGGGGCCCACGGGCGTCCCGGCAGCGAATCGCACCGTGGATTCCCTGGCCTCGGCCATCGTTCGGTCCCGGTCGACCAGGCAGAACGCGTTGATCGGCGGGTCGACGTCCGCGATGGCGTCGAGCAGCTCCGCCGCCACCGTCTCCGGTGTGAGCGCACCGGTACGGTAGGCCTCGGCCAGTTCCGTGGCGCTGAGCCACCGCGTGGCGTCCGACATGCGCCCCCTCACGGAAGGTTGGTAGATTGTTGACAATCTACCTTGGAGGTGTGGGCGTGACAACTGCCGTCGCCATGCTGTACCCCGGCCACGCCGCCGAGGACGACTACGAGCTCATCGAGACAGCCATCGGCGCCGCCGCGTCCGCCCTCGGGGTCCGATTGCCGGTTGTCATCACCGATGTGGACTCCGACGATCACACCGTCGAGGCCATGGCTGCGGTCGGCGAACCGGACCGCCTCGCCGACGGCGTGCGACGAGCGCTGGACCACCATCCGTCTGCGGTCATGTGGGCGTGCACCTCCGGCAGTTTCGTCTACGGCTTCGACGGCGCCCGGCGTCAGGCCGCCGGCGTCGCCGACCGGGCCGGCCGTCCGGCCTCGTCGACATCCCTGGCGTTCGCCGCGGCCTGCAGGCATCTCGGCCTGTCGCGGGTCGCGATCGCCGCGACCTACCCGGAGCCGCTGGCCGCCCGGTTCATCGGATTCCTCGCCGACGCCGGTGTGACGGTCGTGGCCATGCGCGCCAATGACATCGGGACCGCGACCGAGGCAGGCGCATTCGACGGTGACGGGTTGTTCGAGATGCTCGCGGCTGCCGACTGCGATTCGGCGCAGGCGATCGTGGTTCCCGACACCGCATTGCACACCGCGATGTGGATCACCGACCTCGAGGCAAAGTTCGGCAAGCCCGTGCTCACGGCCAACCAGGTCACCGCGTGGGAAGGGCTCCGGCTCGCCGGACTCACGGTCGCGGTACCCAGCCTCGGGAGCCTGTTCGCCTCCCGCTCGTGATGGCGTGGCCCCCGGCGGCCGAGATGCGTCGGAGGCTCTAGTCGCGCCCCCACCCGCTGAGAACGGCGGCGGGTCGAGGCGGTCGACGGAAACGGGCCTCGAAGGTGTTGTTGCGGGCGATCATTCGCTGGACGACCGCGCAGGTGACGAGCCCAGCGAGGAGCCCCCTCTGCTGGTTGAGCCGGCACCGAGCCCAGCGAGGAGCCCCCCCCTCTGCTGGTTGAGCCGGCACCGAGCGCAGCGAGGAGCCGTGTCGAAACCACCTGGTGACCAGACCGAATCCCCTACACCCGAACTGATCTCACCGAGTGTGGTCTCAACCAGCAGAGCCGGGCGCTCCACAGCAGAACGGCCGCGCCCGCGAACGCGGAGGAAGACCCGTGCCCCCGTAGGGCCATTTGTCTGCACGGTCGACGGGATCGGACGCACAGTCGACGGGATCGGACGCACAGTCGACGAAATCGGGGGCACAGTCGACGGATTCGGACGCGAGGTCAGTCGATCACTGCCTTCGCGACCGTGATGCAGGTCGTGATCCACTCGCGGTCGGTCGCGCGCAGCGGGCGGGACGCGCGTTCGGCGTCCTCGATCGCCCAGTGCGCGTTGAGGATCATCCGCACGATGACCCAGTCGCGCGCACGATCCGGATCGAGGTTCGCCGCGTCGGTGATCGTGAAGAAGCGCCGTCGGATGTCGTGCCGCACGTCGGAAGCGTGCGTGTCCAGACGATTCCACAACATGGGGGCGAGTTCGTAGTGTGCGTCGCCCGACATCGGGCTGGGATCGATGGCGACCCATCGGCCGTTGGCATCGGCGAGGACGTTCTCGTGGTGGAGGTCGCCGTGCACGATGACGCCCACGGTCGCGGCGTCGGCCAGGAGGTCCCGACCGAGGGAGATCGCCTGCTCGACGAAACGTCTCGGCACCGGCGCGTCGCGCGGGATACCCGCCAGGTCGTCCAGCCAGCGCTCGAGATGCCCGGTGAGCGGCGTGAGTCGGCCCGGCGCCGGGATGTGCAATCGGCCATAGAGATCGGCGACCACCAGGCACGCCTCGTCGTCGTCGACGGTCGTCAGGTCGCGTCGGGTCAGACGTTCGAGGAGGATCGCGCGGCGGCGGGGATCGGCGCGCAACATTCGCACCGCTCCGCGGCCGTGCCAATGTTGCAGTCCGAGAGCCTCGTGCGCACCCTCGTCGTCGCCGTCGAACGCCACCTTGAGGACCGCGGGCGCGCCCTGGCGATCGAGCACCGGGATCACGAGCGACTCGAACCCGTGCCACACCTCGTCGCCGTCGCGGCGCAGGTCCCACTCGTCGAGGAGCACCGAGATCGTGCCCGGAAGTCGTCGCAACCAGTCCACCCAGAGCGGCCCCAGCTCGGCCTGATCCGACAATCCGACCGGGATGTCGGAGGCGGTGATCATCGCGGCCCCGACCGGACGAACCGGTAGCCCATCCCGGCCTCGGTGAGGAGATGGCGGGGATGTGCTGGATCCTCTTCGAGTTTGCGCCGCAGGCTCGCCAGATAGACGCGCAGGTAGTTGCTCTGCCCCAGATATCCCGGGCCCCAGACCGCGGTGAGGATGTCGCTCTGTGACACCAGCTTCCCCTCGTGCCGTACCAGCAGTTCCAGGATGCCCCACTCGGTCGGGGTGAGATGGACCGGACCTTCCCCACGCGTCACCTGTTTCGCGGCGAGGTCGACGACGAACGCGCCCGCGTCCACCACCGGCGACTCCGACGTCGCGTTCGACACGGCCCCGCGCCGCAGCGCCGCCCGCAACCTGGCCAGGAACTCCTCCATGCCAAAGGGTTTGGTGACGTAGTCATCGGCCCCCGAGTCCAGCGCGACGACCTTGTCGGCGGCGTCGGTCCGCGCGGACAGGACGATGACCGGAACGGTCGTCCATCCGCGCAGCCCCTCAAGGACCGTCAGGCCGTCGATGTCGGGCAGACCCAGATCGAGCACGACCACGTGCGGGTTCTCCCGCGCCGCCGCCGTCAGCGCGGCGGCGCCGGTGGCCGCGGTCGTCACCGCGAAGCCGCGGGCATTGAGATTGATCCGCAAGGCCCGCAACAACTGTGGCTCGTCGTCGACGACCAGCACCCTCGTCTTCTCCGCGCTCATCGAATCGGTCCAGAGGTCTCGGAGTGCTCGTCGTCGGCGGTCGCGGGCAGGTCGACGACCATCGTCGCGCCGCCACCCGGCGTGTCCTCGACGCCGAGCACTCCCCCGATGGCGGAGACGAATCCCCGTGCCACCGACAGTCCCAGACCCACCCCCGAGGACGCGCCGCTGGTGTCACCACCCTGATGGAATGCCACGAAGACCTGGTCGCGGCCCACGACCGGGAGACCCGGCCCGTGGTCCACGATCCGGATCACGCATCGGGGCGGGTCGGCGGCGGTCAGGCCAGCGGTGATCTCGACATCCCCGCCGCCGTGACGGCGCGCGTTGTCGATGAGGTTCGCCAGCGCACGTTCGAGCAACCCGGGATCGGTGTACGCCCACGCATGGCCGAGATCGAAGGTCAGGGCCGGCTCGTGGTCGAACCGGGCCACCGCTGCGGCGGCTCGGTGCACGACCTCGGGGAGGAACGTCTGCTGGAGGTGCGGCCGGACCGCGCCCGCGGCGAGCCGCGAGGAATCCAGCAGGTTCCCCACCAAGGAGGTGAGGTGGTCGACCGACTCGTCGACGGTCGCCAGCAAGTCGGCGGTGTCCTCGGGACTGAATGTGACATCGTCGCTGCGCAGGCTCGACACCGCCGCCTTGGCCGCAGCGAGCGGCGTGCGGAGGTCGTGACCGACCGCTGACAGCAGGGCTCGTCGCAACTCGTCGGTGCGCGCGAGCGCCTCGGCCGTCGCTGCCTCGGCTTCCAGCGCGTGGCGCTGCACCGCGCCCGCGGCCTGCCCGGCCACGGCCGCGAGTACGCGTCGGTCCCGTGCACCGAGTTTCGGTCCGCGTAGAAGAAGTTCGAACTTCTCGCCCGGCACGGCACAGACGGTGTCGGCATCCTCCGGTGTCGCCGGCGGCGCGGAGCCCACCGCGGCCTCGATCGTCCGCCCGACCCGTGAGGTCCGCCGCACGACCGACACAGCCGACTGGTCGTAGGTCTCCCGGAACCGTTCCAGCAGGACCGGCACGTCGGCGCCACCGAGTACGACGCTGGAGAACAGCGCCAGGAGTTCGGCCTCACGCGCCGCGTCCTGCGCCTGCGCGCGCCGCACCGTCGCCGAATCCACCAGCGCGGCAACCGCGATCGCGATGATCAGCATGACCAGGATGGTGATCAGGTTGTCGGGCTGGCTGATCGTGAACGTGAACCTGGGGTCGGTGAAGAAGAAATTCAGCAGCAACCCCGAGATCACCGCCGACAGGGCGGCCGGCAGGATGCCGCCGAGCATCGACACCGCTAGCACCGCAACGAAATACAGCGCCGACTGGCTGGCGAAGCCGAGCCATGGATCGAGCAGCTGCAGCAGACCGGTCAACGCGACCGGGACGACCCCGGCGAACACCCAACTCAACGGCCGATGGAAGCGGGTGTCCCGGATGTCGAGACGGGACCGTCGAGACGTCTCGTCGTGCGTCACCATGTGCACGTCGATCCGGCCGCTCGCGCTGACCACGGCGGCCCCGACACCCTCGTCGAAGATCCGCTGCCACCTGGGTCGCCGTGAGGTCCCGAGAACGAGTTGGGTGGCGTTGACCCCACGGGCGAACTCCAGCAGCGTGTCCGGGATGTCGTCGCCGACGACCGTGTGAATCCGCGCCCCGAAGCCCGCGGCGAGTTCTTTGAGCGCGGCGAGGTCCACGCCCGCTCCGGTGAGCCCGTCACCCCGGACCACGTGAACGGCCAGCAGTTCCGCGCTCGAGCGCGATGCGATCCGGCTCGCGCGCCGGAGCAGTGTCGGCGATTCTGCGCCGCCGGTGACGGCCACCACGACCCGCTCGCGCGCTTCCCAGGTCTCGGTGATGGAATGTGCCGCACGGTAGTCCGCGAGCTTGTCGTCGACCTGGTCGGCCAGCCACAGCAGCGCGAGTTCGCGCAGCGCCGTGAGATTGCCCTGCCGGAAGTAGTTGGCCAGTGCGCCGTCGACGCGGCCGCCCGGATAGACCTTGCCCGCGGACAGGCGCTGCCGCAACGCCTGTGGATCGATGTCGACGAGTTCGATCTCGTCGGCACCGCGCACGACGTCGTCGGGCACGGTCTCCCGTTGCACCACACCGGTGATCTGGGCGACGACGTCGTTCAGGCTGGCCAGGTGCTGGATGTTGATCGTCGAGTAGACATCGATGCCGGCGCCGAGCAACTCCTCGATGTCCTGCCATCTCTTGTGGTTTCGCGACCCGGGGACATTCGTGTGGGCGAGTTCGTCGACGAGCGCCACCCGCGGCCGACGCGCCAGCACCGCGTCGAGGTCCATCTCCTCGAGCGGCGTGCCGCGGTAGGACCGGCTGACCCGCGGGATCACCTCCAGCCCTTCGAGGAGGGCGGCGGTGGCCACCCGGCCATGGGATTCGACGACCCCGATCACGACGTCCGCGCCCTCGTCGACGAGGGTTCGGGCCTGAGCGAGCATCTCGTAGGTCTTGCCGACACCGGGAGCACAGCCGAGGAACACCCGCAGCTTGCCGCGACCCTCTGGGTGCCCGGTCGCCGCTGACGTCATCGGCCGATTCTATCCTCGGTCACGGTGCGCGACAGCCGGGCGGCGCGAGACCCAACGCGAGGTTCACCTCGAGGACGTTCACGCGCGGCTGCCCGAGGAATCCGAACTGTCTGCCCTCGGTGTGCGCGTCGATGACTGCCTCGATCTCCGCGGGCGACCGACGGTTCTCGCGGGCCAGCCTCGCGACCTGCAGACCGGCGTATGCAGGGCTGATGTGCGGATCGAGCCCCGAACCCGATCCGGTCACCGCGTCGGCCGGCACCTGCGCGGGTGCCACCCCCTCCCGTTCGGCGATGAGCGCACGACGCGCAGTGACGTCGGCCAGCAGGGCCTCGCTGTTGGGTCCCTTGTTGGACGCCGCCGACGCCGACGGGTCGCCGGTCGCCATCGGCTCGCCCGCAGCACCCAGGACCCGAGCGTGCAGGTACGGGTCGGGCGCGCCCGGTCGGACCCGCGGGTCGAGGCCGATCACCGTGGACCCGACGGCGCATCCCGCGGCGTCGGTCACCTGTGACCCCTCCGCACCTGCGGTGTTCACCCGCGAGATCGCCCACACCGCAGCGGGATAGGCGAGACCCAGGATCAGCGTGAGACCCAGGATCATGCCCGCGGCGGCGACGCATTGCCGGACGAAGCCGGACCAGACTGTGTTCATGACGTCATCCCATTCCCGGAAGAAGACGGACCACGAGGTCGATCAGCCAGATGCCGATGAACGGCGTGACGACCCCACCGACCCCGTAGACGAGTAGGTTGCGACCCAACAACTTCGACGCCGAGTCCGGCCGATAGCGCACCCCGCGCAACGACAGCGGGATGAGTGCCACGATGATCAGCGCATTGAAGATCACCGCGGACACGATCGCCGACTGCGCCGAGTGGAGACCCATGATGTTGAGGGCGTCGAGCTGCGGATAGACGGCGGTGAACATCGCGGGCAGGATCGCGAAGTACTTCGCGAGGTCGTTGGCGAGCGAGAACGTCGTCAGCGCACCCCGGGTGATCAGCAACTGCTTGCCGATGCCGACCACCTCGATGAGTTTGGTCGGATCGGAGTCGAGGTCCACCATGTTGCCGGCTTCCTTGGCCGCCGACGTGCCCGTGTTCATCGCGAGACCCACGTCGGCCTGCGCCAGCGCGGGTGCGTCGTTGGTGCCGTCACCGGTCATCGCGACCAGACGTCCGGCGGCCTGCTCCGCGCGGATGAGGTCCAGTTTCTGTTCGGGGGTCGCCTCGGCGACGAAGTCGTCGACGCCTGCCTCGGTGGCGATCGCCCGGGCGGTGAGGGGATTGTCGCCGGTGACCATCACGGTGCGGATCCCCATTGCGCGCAGCTGCGCGAACCGCGCCGTCATGCCCGGCTTCACCACGTCGGACAAGGCGATCACGCCCATGACCCGGGCCGGTTGCCCGTGGGTGCGGACGCCGACCACGAGCGGTGTGCCGCCGGCCGACGACACCCGTTCCACGTCGGCGGCGACGGTGTCGTCGACCGTGCCCTCGCCGGCGACGACCCATCGGGTGACCGCATCGGCGGCGCCCTTGCGGTATTCGACGAGTGCGCCGCCGCCGTCGGAATCCACGCCGTCGGAATCCACGCCGCTCATCCGCGTCTGCGCGGTGAACGGGATGATCGTGTCGGTGACACGACGGTCGGGATCCGTCCCCTCGTCCGGCGCCACCCCGTATGCGGACCGGCAGAGTTCGACGATGCTGCGGCCCTCGGGTGTGTCGTCGGCGAGACTGCAGCGGTGGGCGACCCGCGCCAGTTCGTCGACGGACACCCCGGGCGCCGGACACAGATCGGTGGCGCGGCGGTTGCCGTAGGTGATCGTCCCGGTCTTGTCCATCAGCAGGGTGTCGATGTCGCCGGCCGCCTCGACCGCGCGTCCCGACATGGCCAGGACGTTGCGTTGTACCAGCCGATCCATCCCGGCGATGCCGATGGAGCTGAGCAGCGCGCCGATGGTCGTGGGTATCAGGCACACCAGCAACGCGATCAGCTTCACCGGATCGGGTGACTGGCCGGCGTATTCCTGCATCGGTGCGACCGCGACCACCGCGAGCAGGAAGATCACCGTCAGGCTGGTCAGCAGGATGTCGAGGGCGATCTCGTTGGGGGTCTTCGTGCGAGCGGCACCCTCGACGAGGGCGATCATCCGGTCGACGAAGGTCTCTCCCGGCGCCGTGGTGATGCGGACGACGATGCGGTCGGAGAGCACCACGGTTCCGCCGGTGACCGCCGACCGGTCGCCACCGGATTCACGGACGACCGGCGCCGACTCCCCGGTGATCGCCGACTCGTCCACGGTGGCGATCCCGTCGACGACGTCACCGTCACCGGCGATGACCTCGCCCGCCTCGACCAGGACGAGGTCCCCGATCCGCAGGTCGCTGCCGGCGACCTCCTCGGTCGCTCCGACGCCGGCGAGGTCGTCATCGGCACACAGGCGGCGGGCGATCGTGTCCCGCTTCACCTTTCGAAGACTGTCGGCCTGCGCCCGGCCCCGACCCTCGGCGACGGCCTCGGCGAGGTTGGCGAACAGGACGGTGAACCACAGCCAGGCGGCGACGGTCCAGCTGAACCGGGATGGACGCAGCAGCGCGAGCACGGTGGTGACGACGGCTCCGAGGAACACGACGAACATCACCGGGTTCCGGGCCTGAGCACGCGGGGCGAGCTTTCGTAGCGCGAGCGGCATCGACGTCACCAGGGAACGGGCGTCGAAGGCGCCGCGCGACACCAGTATCGATTCGGGTTCGTCGGACTTCTCGACGCCCGGCGTCGCGGGTTCGTCGGTGGAGACGAGGTGTGTGGTCACAGGAGCGCCTCGGCGATCGGTCCCAGCGCCATCGCCGGGAAGAAGGTGAGTCCGGCGACGAGCACGATGGTCGCGGCCAGCAGGAATCCGAACAGAAGACCGGAGGTGGGCAGGGTCGAGGGCGTCTCCGACGCATCGTCATCAGGGTCGGCGACGGAGACGGCGCCGCCGGCGGGGACCGGCAGGACGGCGGTCCCCGCTCCACCCGCACCGGCCACCGCGACGGTTCCGGCTGTGGCGGAGCCGGGGTCCGGGCCACCGCCGCGCGGGGTCTGGCGGGCGAGCAGGCCGGCCAGGGCGAGCACGAGCACGATGGGCAGGAATCGGCCCAGCAGCATCGCCATGCCGAGCGAGCCCTGGAACCAGTCACCGGTCGCCGTGAACCCGCCGAAGGCGCTGCCGTTGTTGTTGGCCGCCGAGGCGTACGCGTACAGGACTTCGCTGAACCCGTGGATCGAGCCAGGACTGCCCGGGTCCCCACTGTTTCCCTGCGCCCGGGTCGTCGATCGCAGGATCATCGAGACCCCGGTACCGGTCAGCACCAGCGCCGGCATCACCAGCACATACAGTGCGGCCATGGTGATCTCGTGCTGGCCGATGCGTTTGCCGAGGAAGGTCGGCGAGCGTCCGACGAGCAGTCCACCGATGAACACGGTGATCATCGCCATCACGAGGATGCCGTACAGACCCGACCCGACGCCGCCCGGCGCGACCTCGCCGAGGAGCATGTTCCACAGGACGGCGCCACCGCCGACCGCGGAGAGGCTGTCGTGCGCGGAGTTCACCGCGCCGGTCGACGTGCCGGTGGTCGAGACCGCGAACAAGACCGACCCGGGGATACCGAACCGAACCTCCTTGCCCTCCATCATCGCTCCGGCGGCCGCGGAAGCGGTTCCTGCGGTACGACTCTCGAAGACCCACACGAGAGTGAGCATCAGCGACCAGATCGCGGCCATCACAGCCAGCAGCGTCAGACCCTGCCGTCGGTCGCGGACCAGGGTCCCGTAGGTGCGCGTCAGGCAGACCGGGATCAGCAGGAGTGCGGTGATCTCCAGCAGGTTCGACAGCGGCGTGGGGTTGGAGAACGGGTGTGCCGAGTTCGCCGACAGCGTCCCGCCCCCGTTGGTGCCGAGTTCCTTGATCGCCTCCTGCGAGGCGAACGGACCGAGGATGCTCCGCGCATCGGCACCGTCGAAGGTGGTCCACCCGAACCCGGTGTGCCAGGACTGGACCAGGCCCTGAGTGATCAGCAGCGTCGCGAGGGCCAGGCTGAGCGGCAACAGGATTCGGATCGATCCCCGCACCAGGTCCACCCAGAAGTTACCGATCTCGCCGGTCCCGCGCCGGCTCACGATGCCGCGGATGACCGCCATCGCGACCGCCAGGCCCACCGCTGCCGAGACAAAGTTCTGGACCGCGAACCCGAGCATCTGCGTCAGGTTGCTCATCACCACTTCGGGCGAGAAGGACTGCCAGTTGGTGTTGCTGACGAAGGAGATGGCGGTGTTGAACGCCATCGCGGGAGACACACCGGACTTGCCGTCGGACCACGGCAACACCCCCTGCAGACGCTGCACCAGGTAGACGACGAGGAGGGAGATCAACGAGAATGCCAGCACCGCAAGGGCGTATCCGACCCAGGTCTGCTGACGACGTGGGTCCACCCGCGCCATCCGATAGAGGACGCGCTCGGCGAGAAGGTCTTTCTCGCCGGTGTACACCCGTGCCATGTGGTCGCCGAGGGGCACGTAGGCGACGGCGAGGATGACCACGAGAGCGGCCACCTGGAGGAGTCCCGCAACAGTTGTGTTCACGCCGTCAGAACCTCTCCGGGAACACCAGCGCCACCACGAGGAACAGCACTGTCGCGGCGGCCAGCGCCAGCAGCACGACGTTGGTCACCCCGTCGGCGGTCACGACTTGGTCCTGACATCGAGGGCCCGTACGGCCAGGACACACAGGGCGAACCCCACGAGGGCCAGCAGCAGGTACACGAGGTCCGCCACGCAGTCACTCTCCGATCACATCGACGTCCACCGATTCGGTGGCCACATCGAAGGATCACGCAGCCCGACGGGCCGCGGGAGAGTCCTTAACGCGTTCCATACGCGGACCCCACGGTTATTGACGCGGCGTTGTCATGGCCTCGCCGACCTCACACCCGCATTACCGCTGCCGGACGAGAGCGATGACCTCGACGACGACGAGCAGGACCACGGCAGCGATGAGGATCACCACAGTTGCCGCGGTCGCGAACCCCGTCCGCCCGGCCATCATCACCGTTCTTCCATTCATCTCTCACTCCTCGATCACTGCCCATGATGCTTGCCCACAGCTGTCATGGAGACCGGCGGGCCCGCGCCGCTCGGCCCGTCAGAACGCAGGTCCGGGCTGGTCCGTTTCCTGCGGACCAGACGAGCATAGGACTCGGTCCAACATTTACAAATGGTTAGTCCATATGCTTGACTTCGAGTGACCTGAGACACGTCGGCCGAGCAGTTGTGGCGCATTCGGACCGACATCGAACGCGAAGGACGGCTATGAACTCTGCGGCACTGACGACGGCACCGTCGCGAACGCTGAACAGGTGGTGGTACGTGGCCACCGGATTCTTGACACTGCTTTTCGGCACGACCGTTGTGAACGTGCTCTTCAACGTGCTCGGCAAGCCCATGACGGCGGAGTTCGGCTGGGAACGCAGCGTGATCAGCAACGGGCTGTCCGTCGAGACGATCATGGTGGGCATCAGTATTGTCGCTCTGGGCATCCTCATCGACCGCCACGGCCCGCGGATACCGTCTGCGTTGATGGCGGCGATCTTCGGCACCGGCCTGATCCTGATGTCGGTCGTACCGAACAACCAGGCGATCTTCTACCTGATTTGCATCCTCATCGGCGCGGGCGCGGGGGCGGTCAATCCCATCGCCCACTCCACCGTGGTGAGTGCGTGGTTCAGCGACCGGCGGGGCACGGCGCTCGGCATCCTGATGGCCGGACTGGGCGCCTGCGGCGTGCTGATGCCCTACCTCGCCAACTGGATGTTGGACCTGCTCGGTTGGCGGGGCGCGTTCGCGGTGATCGGCGTCCTGTGCACCGCCATCCCGGTGCTCGTGTACACATTCGTCACACGGATGCCACCGGAGCACGACGCAGAGCGCCTCACCGCGCGCGCGAACGGCCGGACTGCCGGAGAGTCGCTGCTCACCCTCGCGCGTCAGAGCCGCCAGTTCTGGCTGCTGTCGATCGCAATCTTCCTGGTCTCCTCGGCGACGTTTGGGCTCATGTCGCAAGTCGTGCCGATGTCCACGGACAAGGGAATCGAACAGGGCACCGCAGTCACCATCCTCTCGATCCTGAGCCTGTCGTCGCTGGGCGCACGACTTCTCACCGGCTATCTCTTGGATCACTTCTTCGCGCCCTTCGTCGCCTCCGGGATCTTCGTCGCCTGCGGGGGAGGCGTCTACCTGCTGATCGCAGCCGACTCGGTCGTCCCCCTGATCCTCGGCGCCATCCTCGTCGGCTGGGGACTGGGCGCCGAAGGTGACGTGGCCGCCTACATGACGAGCCGCTATTTCCCCAAGCACTCGTATGGGCGCGTCCTCGGCTTCGTGTATTTCCTCTACGCGATGGGTTCGGCATTCGGGATCTTCTTGCTCGGACAGCTCTACAGCGCAACCGGGTCCTACACGGCCGGGATCGTCCCGATCATCGGCATGGTCGTCGCCGCAATCGCCCTCCTGCTCTGCATGGGCGCGTACCGCTACACCCTCGACCACGAATCGGTCGAGGCGGCTCCCGGTCATTCGAATCCCGCAGCGGCGGCCACCGCCGACCGTTGACAACGAATCCGACGACTTCGACTGCGCAGCAGTCGAAGTCGTCGGATTCTTCGCACTCTCACCGCATCCGCTCACCGGCGGCGAGTGCACCATCCCGAAAGCACCATCGCCGTTGTCGACACCCGGGATCGGGCGCTGTCACGAGGGGGCCGTCCGCGATGGCCCACTCAGCTACATCCTGCGCGAATCCGCCCCTGTCCGCGCACTTCTCCCTCGACGAGCCGCTTGCTGACGTCATCCCCGACGACGTCTACAACCTGCGAGCCAGCCACCCCCGGCGCCGACGACCCGTTCGGCGTCGGCTTGTCGGCCGGCACCGGACGCCACGGGCTCGCGTTGCCACCCTTGCGCCTCACGGTCGCCTGAAGTTAGGGTTGGTGCAAATGGTCAGTCCTAATAACCACAAAGGATGACCACAATCGGGCGGGCGCCCACGACACGAGAGGACACCGGAGTCTGATGACCGAGTTCAGCGACATCACCTACGAAGTCGACAACGGTTTGGCATGGATCACCATCAACCGTCCCGAGCGCTACAACGCGTTTCGGGCGCAGACCGTCGACGAACTCGTTCTCGCCTTCAAGAAGGCGTGGGCGAGTAGCGAGGTGGGCGTCATCGCCCTGACCGGTGCCGGCGACAAGGCATTCTGTGCCGGCGGTGACCAGAAGCAGCGCATGGAGACCGGTGACTACGGGCCGTCGAACAGCGGACTGTTCGAGGTCGAGGCCCTGCACCGCGTCATCCGTGACGCCCCCAAGCCGGTCATCGCCGCCGTGAATGGACTCGCCATCGGCGGCGGCCACGTGCTGCACGTGCTGTGCGACCTCACCATCGCCGCCGACACCGCGCAGTTCGGTCAGAACGGTCCGCGGGTGGGCTCGTTCGACGCCGGGCTGGGATCGGGCTACCTCGCTCGCGTCGTCGGGGAGAAGCGGGCGCGCGAGATCTGGTTCATGCTGCGTCGCCTGTCGGCCGACGAGGCCCTGGACTGGGGCCTGGTCAACAAGGTCGTCCCGGCAGCCGAGCTCCGCAACGAGGTCCGCGCCTGGGCTGACCAGATGCTCGATTTCTCGCCCACCGCGCTCAAGGTTCTCAAGCAGTCGATGAACACCGACACCGAGCACTTCGTCAGCATCGGCACGATGGCCTACTCCACGCTCGAGATCTTCGGCGACACACCGGAGGCGCAGGAGGGCATCACCGCCTTCAACGAGAAGCGCAAGCCCGACTTCTCCAAGTACCGGGGTAAGTGAGTGCAGTTCTCCACAGAACAGCGCGAGTTCGCGGCGGCAGTGCGGGACTACTGCCGCCGCGAACTGGCAACTGTCGCCCAACGTGACGCCGTGACCGAGTCGGGCACGCTGTCGAACAGCCCCTCGGTACTCGGCGACATGGCGCGCAACGGTTGGCTCGGCGTATCCCTGCCGGACGAGTTCGGGGGTGGCGGAGCAGGTTTCGTCGACGAGTGCATCTTCCTCGAGGAGTCCACCCGCGGACTGGCTCCGATCACCGGGTACTCGACGGGATTGACCGCGGCCCAGACGTATCTGCGCTGGGGTACCGATCAGCAGAAGAAGACCGTGGTCGCCAACCTGACGTCCGGACGGCTGGAGGCCATCGCGCTCAGCGAACCTGGTGCGGGTTCCGATCTCGCCGGCCTCCGGGTGAGCGCACGGCAGGACGGCGACCGGTACGTTCTCAACGGTCAGAAGACGTGGATCTCCGCCGCACACGTCGCCGAACACATCCTCGTGCTCGCGCGCGAGGATTCGTCCGGGACGAGACATCAGGGCATGACCCTTCTGATGGTGCCCACCTCCGCCCCCGGCGTGGAGATCCGCGGTATCGACACGATGGAAGCTCACACCTGCAACGACGTGTTCTTCACCGACGTGGAAGTACCGCTGGACGCGGTCGTCGGGACACCGCGCAACGCCTGGAAGCAACTCATGCGCGGCTTGAGTATCGAACGCCTGATCATCGCCGCGATGAGTGTCGGAGCCGCCCGTCGAGCCCTCGACGACGTCGTGGCGTATGCCCGTGGGCGTGAGCAGTTCGGTGTACCGATCTCGTCGTTCCAGGCGCTTCGGCACCGGATTGCCGATCTCGCAACCGATGTCGAGCTCGCCCGCGTGTTCGTCTACGACGTGGCGGCCAAGATCGATGCCGGCCTCGAAGACGACCTCGCCCGGGAGAGCGCGATGGCGAAGATGCGCTGCACCGAAGTCGCCAAGAACACCAGCCTGGAAGCCATGCAGATGATGGGTGGCTACGGGTACGCGCGCGAGTACGGCATGGAGGGGCAGGTGCGACGCGCCCTGGCACCGCCGATCTATGGGGGAACCAACGAGATCCAGCGCGAGATCATCGCCAAACACGTCGGGTTGTGAATCACACCCGCCGACACCGTGACACAGATGGAGAAACACGATGACCGAGCAACCTCCCACTTTCTCACCACAACTCCTGTCGGGGAAGCGGATCCTGATCACCGGCGGTGGTACCGGCCTGGGACGCGGCGTCGCCCGGCACCTCGTCGACCACGGCGCCGAGGTCCACCTGTGGGGTCGGCGTGAAGCGGTGCTCTCGGAGGCTGCGGCCGAGGCCTCCGCGTCGCGACCCGGCTCCGTGCATTTCCACACCGTGGATGTGCGTGACTACGACAACGTCGACGAGACCATGGGCCGGATCTGGGACGACCACGGGCCCCTGACCGGAGTGGTCAACAATGCGGCGGCGAACTTCATCGCCCAGACCAAGGACCTCAGTCCGCGTGCTTTCTCCGCCATCACGAGCACCGTGATGAACGGCTCGTTCCACACCACGCACGCCGCTGGAAGGCGCTGGATCGCAGACGGATTGCCCGGTTCTGTCCTGTCGACTCTCACCACGTGGGTGTGGACGGGGTCGGCCTTCGTCGTACCCTCGGCCATGGCCAAGGCCGCGGTCCATTCGATGACGATGTCGCTGGCCGTCGAGTGGGCCAAGTACAACATTCGCGTCAACGCCCTGGCCCCCGGCCCCATCCCGACCGATTACGCGTGGGAGATGCTGAACCCGACCGACAAGAGCTCGGTCGGCGCAACTCAGGCCGACCAGATCCCCGCCGGTCGCACCGGAACCATGGCGGAATTGGCAAACCTCACCATGTTCCTGCTGTCGGATGCCTGTGACTACCTGACCGGGCAGACGATCGCGATGGACGGCGGTCAGATGCTGGCGGGCCCCGGCACCTTCGCCGGTCTCACGAGTCTGTCCGACGCCGACTGGGCGCAGATCAAGGAGACGAGCAAGGCCGCCTCGGAGTCGAGCAAAGCCCAGCGGAGCGTGTGACCCGGCACCGACGACGGAAGGGGCGCATCCATCGGATGCGCCCCTTCCGTCGTGCTACCTGACGGTGAACAACTCAGAGGGTGGGCCGGTAGCGGTACTTCGAACTCCGGGTGAGCGCGAACTCGAAGATGCCGGATCCCCTTGTGCCGTCGAGGTTGAATGAGCACAACCTGTCGGTGAGTGCGGAGTCGAGCGTGCGCGGGGACACCGAACCATCGAGCGGGTACCGATCGTGTTCGATGTGATCGATCCCGTGGGATTCACCGTGATGGCCCCCATATCCGGCGCCGGCCATGTACCCGCCACCCGCCCGTGCGTCGGCGTGAACGGGATACTTCTCGCCCGCGGCCGTGACGACGAGTACGTCACCCTCGATCAGGTCCCCCGTGTCGGTGAAGTGCAACCCGTGCCGGACGTCGGTGATCGGGTCGAGCCGGCCGTCTTGATGCATGACGGCGCCCTCGAGGAGCAGCCGATCATGGTCACGGGTCTCCACGAGCAGGAATCCGATTGCGAATTCCGGGAACTGAGCCTGATACCAGACATGCAGGCCCTGGCCACCGGCCATGGTGCGGACCCCGCGAGACCGATCGCGCTGCCCGTACCAGCCGTCCACGGCGATCTCGCGCTCGTCGATCCGGAGTGAACCCTCGTAGCGACCCGACTGGAAGAGGTGGTCGAATGCGGTCCGCGTGGCGGACGCGTTCTCGACCGCCACCTCGCCGAACCAGGCGGGCGTCCGCGCACGCCAGGTCAGGTCGAACTCGACCGCGATGTCGTTCGGCGCCAGTCGGAGACGCCACTCCTGGTTGGGTTCGACGATCTCGAAGGAGAAGGGGCCCGCCCCGTCTCGTCCACTGGCCTCGATCTCGCTCGAGAATCGCAGGTTGCGCTGTTCGGCACCGTCGGAGACGACGACGAAGCCGTCACTGGTGCCCCGCGGCGGGTAGATGCCGTAACCCATGATCACCGATGGTGACAGGTCCTGGACCGGGTGCATGTTGAACATCAGGCGGTCGAAGAATCCCGGTGGGAGGTCGACGTCTTCCGGACCGACGAGGCGGTCGCGAAAGCTTGCCGTGTCTGTGGGTGCGGCCATCTGAAATCCTTTCCAACTGTGGCGACCGCGTCAGGCGGCCATCTGTCACCGGAGCGCAGCCGGGCTCAGTCGAGACCGGACGCACGACGCGCGTCGGCGAGGAACCGCTGCACGAGCGCGGGGTCGGTGTAGTACGGATCGCCGATGCCGTCATCCACGCGGCGGCGGCTGTACTCATAGAGCACCGCCAGCTTCCACAGTGAGAATGTCGTGTACCAGGCGAGGTTGGCGAGGTCGCGGCCGGTTCTGGCGCTGTATCGTTCCGCGAGTTCGTCTTTCGACGGGTATCCGTCCTCGAGCAGCGCAGCGCTGAGCTCGGCGGTCGGGTTCGTCGGAAGACCCGGGGACGGCACGGTCGCCATCAGATAGCCGACGTCGAGCAGCGGATCGCCGACCGTGGCGAGCTCCCAGTCCAGAACCGCGGCGACGCGTCCCGGCGCATCCGGCGCGATGACGACGTTGCCGATCCGGAAGTCGCAATGGATGAGGGTGCCACCCGATTCCGGCGGCGTGTTCTCCTGCAGCCAGCTGTCGACATCAGCGAATGCCTCGGGTACGAGACCGTCATCATCGGCCACCAGCCGGCGCATCCGCAGGAGGTGACGGGCGTTGAAACCCTCTGGGCGTCCCATCTTCTCCAGCCCGGCCGCGCGCCAGTCGACCGCGTGCAGCTCCGCGAGGGTGTCGATCATGCTGTGCCCGATGGCGCGCCGGCACTCCGGGGTGTCCAGCGGCGACGGTGTCGCGGTCGTCACCACGTGGCCGTCGGCGAAGCTCATGACGTAAAACGGGACGTCGAGCACATCACCCGCCTGGGCGACGGCGAGCACCTCGGGAACCGGAACAGGACTCGAGGACAACGCGGACAGCAGCTTCGCTTCCCGGAGCATGTCGTGCGCTCCCGGCGGGATCGGCGGGGGCGGCGGGCGGCGGACCACCACGCTGCGCGTCGCGTCGCTGACGAGAAACGTCAGATTCGAATGCCCGTCGCCGATGGGCTTGGTCGTGATGTCACCGCTCAGCACCTCGCGCTCCTCGAGGAACAACCGTAATGATGCGAGGGTCTCGTCGGTCCAGTCCCAGGCCATCCCGGTCACCGCCCGATGAATTCGGGAGCCCGCTTCTCCTTGAAGGCGGCCAACGCCTCAGGCATGTCCTCGGAGCGGGTGAGCAGCGCCTGGCCGCGGTTCTCCAGCTCCAGAGCGGCCTCGTAGGAACTGATCTCGGTGTTGCGCTGGATAGCGCGCTTCGACATCCGCACACCGCCGGGCGAGTTCTGCGCGATCTGCCGAGCCATCGCCATCGCCTCGTCGAGCAGCGACTCCGTCGGATGGACATGATTGACGAGGCCGATGGCGAGGGCCTCCTCGGCCTCGACGATCCTGGCCGTGTAACCGATCTGGGCGGCACGCGCGGGATTGACCAGGCGGGCGAGGTTATACGAGGTACCGAGTTCGCCCATCGAGAGGCCGACCTTGACGAAAGCCGCGCTCATCTTCAGCGTCGGTGCGGCCAACCGGATGTCGGCGGCGAGGGCGAGCGCCATTCCCCCGCCGGTCGCCGGTCCGTGAATGGCGGCGATGACCGGGAACGGCAGGTGCCTGATGGACTGGATACCACCGGTCGCGGTCTCCTGGAATTTCAGGAACTCGCGCACACCCATCTCGGTGATCACGTGGATCTCGTCGAGATCGAATCCGGCGCAGAAGGCACGCTCGCCGGCACCGGTGACGATGAGCGCACGCAACCCGCTGTCGCGCAGTGCACGACCGGCGACGAGGTACTCGCGGAACATCGTCACCGTCTGAGAGTTCAGCCGATCAGGCCGATTGATCCGGAGCACCCCGACACGGGGTTCGGGTTCGTCGAAAGTCAGGGTCTCCAGCGATGGGAACTCACATGCCATGATCGTCTACCTCGGTCGTGTTGGAACGGTGGATGCTCATCGGCCCTGGAAGACCGGCGCGCGCTTCTCCTTGAAGGCGTTGAGCGCCTCGGCCATGTCCGGACTCCGCGTCAGCAGAGCCTGTCCCCGGTTCTCGAGTTCGAGTGCAGCGGCGTACGACCCGACTTCGAGGTTCGCCTGCAGTGCGCGCTTCGACAGCTGGACCCCACCGGGGGAATTCGACACGATCTTCTCGGCCAGGGCGATCGCATCGTCGACGACGTCGCCGGCACTCACGGAGTTGGCGATACCGAGCTGCGCGGCTTCCTCGGCATCGACGATGCGCCCGGTGAAGCAGATCTCGCTGGTCTTCGCCGGGCCGATCAGGCGGGTCAGCAGCCAGGAGGTCCCGAGATCGCCTGCAGACAGGCCGATCCGGACGAACGCGGCGTTGAACTTGGCAGCGGCGCCGGCCAACCGGATGTCGGCGGCGAGTGCCAACGCGAGTCCGCCCCCGGCGGCCGGGCCGTTGATCGCGGCGATCACCGGCACCCGCAATGATCGGATCGCGGTCAATGCCCGGGCGGCGCGCTCCTGCTGATCCAGCATGCCCAATGCCCCGAGGTGGGGCAGGTCGTCGGCGTCGGCGAGGTCGTAGCCCGAGCAGAACGCCTTCCCGGCGCCGGTCAGGATGACGACACGACAGGCATCCTCGGTCTCGAGACCCCATGCAAGTCGCTCGAGCTCCAGGAACATCGTGTTGGTCATCGCGTTGTAGCGATCCGGCCGGTTGAGCGTGACGACCACGATCCCCGGCTTCACCTCCTCGACGAGGAAGGTCTCGAAGGTCTCGTCCAGAGTTTTCATCGCCTGGCTCCTTGTCGGTTGACGGTCGATGGCGGGTGTCGGTCTCAGGGGGCGTCAGCGGAACTGCGGTGCGCGCTTGGCGACGAACGCCGAGATCCCCTCGGCCGCCTCCCCGCGCTCGAAGAGCGACTGGATCTCGGAGACCTCGAATCGCGCGCCCTCGTCGAGAGGAAGGTCGAAGGCGGCGTCGACAGTGCGGACGACGGACAGCTGGGCCGGCAGCGAGGGACCGACGAGTTCGTCGGCGAAGGCGAGCGCGGCTTCGAGTACGTCCCCGTCGGTCACGCGGTCCACCAGACCGATGCGGTACGCCTCCTCCGCGCCGACCTGACGGGCGGTGAGCATGATGTCGAGCGCCCGGCCCCTGCCGACGAGCCGTGGCAGCCGTTGCGTCCCACCGGCACCCGGGATCAGACCCAGTTTCACCTCGGGCAGACCGAACTTCCCGCCGCTACCGGCGACCCGGAGTGTGCAGGCCATCGCGAGTTCGAGGCCACCACCGAGGGCCACACCGTCCACCGCGGCGATCGAGATCCACCCCGCTGCGGCCAGGCGATCGTTGACCTCACGCATCTTGTCGCCGTAGGCGGTGAACGTCTCCGCATCGATCGAGGAGAGGTGCTTGATGTCAGCCCCGGCGGCGAAGAACTTCGGCTGGGCCGACGAGATCACCATGACCTTGACGTCCCCGGCCTTCTCGGCGGCATCGATGGCGAGATGCATGCCGTCCAGCAACGGGATTCCCAGGGCGTTGGCGGGCGGACGGTCCAGGACGACCGAACTGATACCCGGCTTCGCCGTCGTCCAGGTGACAATGTCCTCGGCTCGCTCGGCCATCGATGATCCCTCACATCCGTCGCAGTGGTCGACCATCGACCGCGGTTCCTCCTGCAACGTAGCTATTGGCCACGCAGCAAGTCAACCATTATTTTGGTATGACCAAAATACCATGACCACACCTTCGCAGCTAGAGGTCGCGTACGCCCGTCGAGTGCTGTTACATTAGGTACGACCAAATGCACAGGAAGAAGGTCTCATGCCCGAGTCATCCTCGTCGAGCACGGTTGCGCGCCACCCCGTTCAACTCCAGCCGATGCAGGTACCCAAGGCATCCGATGTTCTCGCCAACGACCTCCGCGAACGCATTCTCCGGGGGGATTTCCCGTCGGGTACCGCGCTGCCGCCAGAACGAGAACTGGTCACCCAGACCCGGATGAGTCGGACGACCGTGCGCGAAGCGCTGCGAATCCTCGAGGTCCAGGGTCTCGTCGTCATCAAGACCGGCCGGTCGGGCGGCGCATTCGTGCAGCAACCGGGAGGTGACTCGGTCGCCACCTCGGTCAACCTCCTCATCCGCGGCCAGCAGCTGCGGTTGACCGCGCTCCTGGAGACTCGGGAGGCCATCGAGCCGGCGTGCGCCAGTCTGGCGGCCAAGTACCGCACCGACGACGACTTGGCCGCTCTCGACGCCGCCAACACCGCCCTGGGCGACACTTCCCTGCCGCTCGAGGCGTTCCTGCAGGCCAACGTCGACTGGCATCTCGCGGTTGCGGTGGCCAGCCACAACGAATTGCTCACCGGTTTCATGACGGCGTTGTCGACGGCGATCTACAGCTCCACCGAGAACACCGCATTCGTCGACGACGACGTCCGCAAGACCACACACCGCGCGCACAAGAACATCACCGACGCCATCCGCGCCGGCGATTCCGCAGCAGCGATGAGGCGCATGACCAAGCATGTCCACGGCTACGCCGAGGCAGTCGTGCAGGTCGAACAGCGAACCGAGATCGACCTCACCGACGCCTGAGCGGACCTGCGTCAGGACTGTTCGGTCGACAGGTGCACCCGCAGCCCGTCGAGGATCGCCGAGGTCGTCGCCCGGGTCTCCTCGTCGGACAGGCCCCACGGCGGCGCGATCAGGTCGAGGTGATCGAAGCCGTCGGGGATGCGGGCCAGGGCGTCCGCGAACTCAACCGGCTTGCACGCGATGGTGATCGTGTCGATCATGTCGTCGGTGACCGCCCGCACCAGTGCTTCCTCGTCGCGGTCCCGAGCGGCTTGTCGGATGACAGCCTGGTCCTTGCTCCAGCCGTGTAGCTCGAACAGCCGATCGTAGACCCGGGAAGCCGCGTATTGGCCGATGGCGAAAGCTGCTTGGCGACGCGCGAGTTCGACATCGTCGTTGATCGCGCACATTCGGATCCCCATGATGGTCACCTCGGCGGGATCTCGTTCGACGCCTCGCGCGCCGAGCGAGATCTCTTCCTGCACGGGCCCCCGGACGTACTCGGCAGTGAACATGGGATGACCCACGAGCCCGTCCGCGTGCCGGCCCGCGGTGCGCAACATGTACTTGTTCACGCCCGCGATCCAGATCGGGATCTCGGGCCGGATCGGCACCGGGACATCGGCAGTCGGCGCGACGTGAACGGAGTAGAAGCGCCCGTCGTGGTGCACGGGGCCTTCGTGCAGACGCCACAGGGCTTTCAGTACCGACAGCAGCTCCGCCATCCGCGCCGCGGGCGCCTCTCCGCTCACGCCGTGCCAGGCTTCCATCATCTTCGGGGTTCCGTTGCCCAGTCCGAGGATGATCCTTCCGCCCGACATCTCGTCGAGATCACGCGCCTCGGCAGCCCACATCAGCGGACTACGCCCGACGCCATAGGCGATGTTCGACCCGATCTGGATGGAACTCGTGCCGCCGGCGAGCGCGGCCATCGGAATCGTCGCCGAACGGCTGTAGAGTTCGCTCGTCCAGATCGCCGAGCAACCGGCCTCCTCGGCCTTCCGGGCGAGCTCGACCATCGTCGAGAACCGGCCCGGACCCGAGCCGGTACCGAAGGCGTTGATGCCGAACGTCGTCATGAGTGAGTGCCTTTCGCTGTCGGTCAGGAACGCCGGGGGAACTGATCGAAGTCCGGAGTCCGTTTTGCCTTGAAGGCCTCGCGACCTTCCTTGGCCTCGTCGGTCGAATAGAACAGGAGGTTGGTGTCGTGCGCGAGCTGCTGGATTCCCGCCAGTCCGTCCTCGGCGGCGTGGAAGCCGGCCTTCATCAGGCGCAGCGCCATCGGTGACAGTTCCAGCATCCGGCGGCACCACGCGACCGTTTCCGATTCCAGATCCGCCAGCGGCACAACGGTGTTGACGAGGTTCATCTCGAGTGCCTGCGCGGCGTCGTACTGCCGGCACAGGAACCAGATCTCCTTGGCCTTGCGGGCACCGACGATGTTCGACAGCAGACCAGCACCGAATCCGCCGTCGAACGAGCCGACCTGCGGGCCGACCTGTCCGAGTCGGGCGTTGTCGGCGGCGATCGTGAGATCGCAGACGATCTGCAGTACGTGTCCCCCACCGATGGCGTATCCGGCGACCATGGCCACGACCGGTTTGGGCAGTCGCCGGATCTGCACCTGGAGATCGGTGACGTGGAAGCGCCCGACCGCGCCCGGCCTGTCGGGTTCGGTCAGGTAGCCGGTGTCGCCGCGCACGCGTTGATCGCCACCCGAGCAGAACGCTTTGTCGCCTTCGCCGGTCAGCACGACCACGCCGATCGTGGGGTCCTCACGCGCATGGGTGAGCGCGTCGGAGATCTCGATCAGCGTCTGCGGTCGGAAAGCGTTGTGCACCTCCGGCCGGCAGATGGTGATCTTCGCGATCCCGTCCGCCGTGCGCGAGTAGTCGACGTCCTCGTAGCGACGAACCGTCGACCACTCCACAGCCACGTTGTCCACTCCCTTACGCCATCGTCAGGCCGCCGCTGACAGACAGGGTCTGCCCGGTGATGTAACCGGCCTCATCGGATGCGAAGAAGGCGACCGCGGCGGCGATGTCGGCGGGAGTCGCGAGCCGCTTCATCGGCACTGCCTTGGTCATGCCGCCGAGAACCTTGTCGGCGTCCTGGCCGGAGTTGTCGGCGAACTTGCGGAGAGCAGGGGTGTCGGTGGGCCCGGGGCACACGCTGTTGGCGGTCACTCCCTTGGTGGCGACCTCACGGGCGAGTGTCTTCGTGAAGGCGATGGTGCCGCCCTTGGCCCCCGAGTACACCGCTTCGAGGGACGAACCGACCCGTCCGGCGTCGGAGCCGATGTTGATGATCCGACCGAAACCGCGCTCGATCATTCCCGGGACCACAGCGTGGTTGACGCGGAGCGAACCCTTGAAGTTGATCTCGAGGATCTTGTCCCAGAAGTCCTCGTCGGTGTCGACGAACTTCATGAAGTCGTCCCAGCCGGCGTTGTTCACCGCGATCTCGATCGGACCGAGTTCGGCGGTCACCTGCTCGACGGCCGATGTGACCGAGGCGGTGTCGGTGACGTCGATCGGCACCGCGATGGCCTCTCCACCCGCGGCGACGATCTCCTTGGCCGTCTGCTGCGCGACCTCGAGGTTGAGGTCGGCGATCGCGACGCGGAACCCTTCGGTGCCGAGCTTGCGCGAGATCCCCTCGCCGATGCCCTGCGCGCCGCCGGTGACGAGTGCTACTCGGTTGCTCATGGTGTGTCCTTTCGGGATTGATGGGTGGTTGTTCGGTGACTGGCTAGCCGGTCGCGGACTGCACCGCTCGGGCGAGCGCATCGCGGAACTCCGGGGCCGCGACGTCGATGAGACGGCGGCGCCGCTCGGCGAGTGGTTGCCCCCGAAGATGCGCGACACCGTGCTCGGTGACCACGCAGTCGACGTCGGCGCGGGCGGTCGTGACCACGCCTTCGTCGAGGGCGAACTTGATGGAGGACTGGCCGCGCATCGTCGATCGGAGTGCGACGATGGATCGCTTGCCCGTCAACGCCGCGGCACGCGCGAAGTCGACCTGTCCGCCGACGGCACCCAGATAGGTCCCGCGACTCATCTCGGCTCCGACCTGGCCGGTGAGATCGACCTCGATCGCGAAGTTGACCGCGACGAGCGAGCTCAATCGCGACAGCACCGGCGGGGTGTGGGTGTAGCTGGTCGGCCGGAAGGACACCGGCAGTTCGGATATCCGCTCATAGAGTTCCGCGGACCCCAGCGCCGTACCCGCGACGGCCATTCCGACGTCGATCTGCTTGCGGGCGCCGGTGACGACGCCCTTCTCGATCAGGCGGAGCACTCCGTCGGTGACCATACCCGTGTGAATCCCGAGGTCCTTGTGACCGGAGAGCGCGTCGAACACGGCCGCCCCGGTCGACCCGATGCCCACCTGGATGGTGTCCCCGTCGTCGATGAGCGTCGCGATGTGGCCGGCGATCGCACGGTCGAGGTCACCGGCTGGTCTCCGATCCTCTTCCTGCAGTGGACGATCGGTCTCGATGGTGGCGGTGAAACGGCTCAGCGGGACCCGGGGCGACCCGGGGACCACCGGCATCTGCCGGTTGATCTCGGCGAAAAGCAGCGACGTGTGCTCGATCGCGTCGGCCATGTAGTCCACCCCGATCCCGAGGGAACACATCCCGTCGCGGTCGGGCGGCGCGACCTGCAGCAGACCGGCGTCGCAGGGCAGCCGGTGCTCGGCGAACATCCGTGGCAGCGCCGAATAGTGACAGGGCACGACGTCGAGCTGGTCGGTGGCGCCGAGCTCGCGGAGGGCGCCGAGACCGCCGTAGGACACCATCATGTCGGCCGGTGAGATCGAATGCGCGAGCTGGTCGTTCCAACTCAGACCGGTGAACAGGCGCAGCGGGCCCAACCCCGGCGCCTGCTCCAGCAGCCGGTCGACCAGGGGACGGGGTTCGGCGGCCGCCTGGCTCCACCACACCCCCATCCCCGGCCGCAGCCACTCGTCGAAGGGGATCATCAATCCACTCGCTCGATCAGCGTTCCGGTGCCCAGACCGCCGCCGCAGCACATCGTCACAAGTCCGAGCCGACTGTCCCGGCGCTCCATCTCGTGCAAGATGCTCGCGATCAACCGGGCACCCGTTGCACCGACCGCGTGGCCCAGCGCGATCGCGCCTCCGTTCACGTTGACCCGGTCCTCATCGGGCTTCAGCTCGCGCTGCCAGGCCAGGACCACCGACGAGAACGCTTCGTTGACCTCGAAGAGATCGATGTCATCGATCGTGAGTTCGTTGCGCTCGAGCAGTTTCCGGGTCGCCGGGATGGGCCCGGTCAGCATGATGATCGGGTCCACGCCGACCGTCGTCTGGTCCGCGATGCGCGCGCGGATTCGCAGCCCGTGACGCTCGGCGGCCTCGCGAGTGCACAGCAGGACCGCGGCCGCGCTGTCGCAGATGGGGCTCGACGTCCCCGCGGTGATCCGTCCGTTCTCGGAGCGGAACACGGTCTTCAGACCGGCCAGCGACTCCATCGAGGTTCCGGGACGAACGGTCTGGTCCCCCGTGCGCACCTCGCCGTCGAGTTCCATCGGGACCATCTCGTCGACGAAACGGCCCGCCTCGATGGCGGCGACGGCGAGTTCGTGCGAACGCACCGCGAACCGATCCATCTCCTCGCGGGACAGCTCCCACCGCTCGGCGATGAGTTCGGCGCTCTCGCCCTGCGTCACGAAGTCGTAGCGCTCACGCAACTCGGCCGGCCACGGTTCGCCATAGAGCTCGCTGATCTTGGCCGGCGAGTTCATCGGCACATGCCCCATGTGTTCGACGCCGCCGGCGATGACGATGTCGTGGACTCCGGACGCCACGAGCGACGCCGCGAAGTTCACTGCCGTCTGGGCCGACCCGCAGCGACGGTCCAGGGTGGTGGCGGGCACCTCGGCGGGATAGCCCGCCTGCAACCACGCGTTACGCCCGATGTTGCGGGACTGCTCACCGAACGGTGCGGTGCAACCGATCACGAGATCCTCGACTGCGCTCGGGTCGAGCCCTGATCGCCCGATCAGATCCTGATAGCAGGCCGCCAGCATGGCGTTGGGATGGATGTCGCGGAACCAACCCTTCTCGGGATGCGACTTGCCGATCGGCGTCCGTACCGCCTCGGCGATCACCACTTCCCGCCCCGAGGAGACGAACGGTCCTGTCACACGCGCCATCTCAGATCACCGTCCCGCCGTCGACCGGCAGGATCTGACCGGTGATGTACCCGGCCGCATCCGACGCCAGAAAGACGAAAGTCGGTGCGATCTCCTCCGGAAACGCCCAGCGCGCCAACGGGATACGGGCGAGGGTCTTGGCCGCCAGTTTCTCGTTCGAGCGGATGTTCTCGGTCATGGCGGTGGCGGCGAGTGGTGCGACCGCGTTCACCGTCACCGATTGCTTCGCGAGCTCGCGAGCCAGCGACTTCGTCAGCCCGATGATCGCCGCCTTGGCCGCACCGTAGTTCGCCTGTCCGATCGTCCCGGTGAGGCCGGCCGCCGAGGTCACGTTGATGATTCGGCCGGTGCCGTCATCGGGCAGGTGATCGAGGGCGGCATGGCTGCAGTGGTAGCTGCCCATGAGATGGGTGTCGAGGACCTTGCGGAACCTCGCCTCGTCCATCTTCGGGAACATCGCGGGAGCGATCACGCCCGCATTGTTCACGACGATGTTCAGCGTCCCGTTCCCGAGCCGGGCGGCGGCCGCCGCGGCATCGCGGGCACTGTCGCCGTCGCACACGTCGAGCGCGAACGGCTCGGCGACGCCGCCACGCGCGGTGATGCGCTGGCTGACCGTCGCCGCGGCGTCCTTGTCGATGTCGGTCACCAGGACTGCGGCACCCGCCGCCGCGTACGCCTCGGCCACCGCCGCGCCGACACCGCCGCCGGCGCCGGTGACGAGGGCGGTCCGGCCCGACAGGCCGAACACACCGGTGGCCACCGGGTAAGCAGTACTCAGGTCGTTCTTGTCGACTGCGCTCATCAGTAGCTCCTGGGAAGGCCGAGGACGTGAGATCCGAGGTAGTTCAGGATCATCTCCTGGCTGATCGGGGCGATACGCGTGAGGCGCGCCTCACGGAAGTAGCGGGAAACGTTGTACTCCTCGGAGTAGCCCATCCCGCCGTGGGTCTGCAACGCTCGGTCAGCCGCGTCGAATCCGGCGTCCGCACACAGGTACTTCGCGGTGTTCGCTTCCCGGCCACATGGTTTGCCGTTGTCGTAGAGCCACGTGGCCTTGCGCAGCATCAGTTCCGCGGCGTCAAGACGTGCGAGTGAGTCCGCCAGGGGGAACTGGATGCCCTGGTTCTTGCCGATCGGACGGCCGAAGACCTCGCGATCGTTGCCGTAGCGCACCGCGGCGCGCATCGCCGCGCGACCGATACCCAACGCTTCGGCGGCGACCAGCATCCGTTCCGGGTTCAGGCCGTCGAGGATGTACTTGAAGCCCTCGCCCTCCTCGCCGACCCGGTCCTCGACCGGGATCTCGAGGCCGTCGATGAACAACTCGTTCGACGTGACCGCGTTACGACCCATCTTCTTGATCGGCCGGATGTCGACCTTGTCTCGATCGAGGTCGGTGAGGAACAGGGTCATCCCATCCGTCTTGCGGGGCGACTCGTCGAATTTCTGCGTCCGCGTGAGCAGCAGGATCTTCTCGGACTCGACCGCCTTGGAAATCCACACCTTGCGGCCGTTGACGACGTACTTGTCCCCGTCCCGCTTGGCGAACGTCGTGATCTTGGTGGTGTCCAGCCCGGCGCCGGGCTCGGTGACTCCGAAACACACGTGCAGATCGCCACTGACGATGCGCGGCAACGTGCGCTGCTTGAGCTCCTCACTGCCGTGGACGATCACCGGGTGCATCCCGAAGATCGACAAGTGCATCGAGCTGGCTCCGTTCATCCCGGCGCCGGACGCGGCGACCTGCTCCAGCAGGATCGACGCCTCGGTGATCCCGTAGCCGTGGCCGCCGTACTCCTCAGGCGTGGTGATCCCCAACCAGCCACCCTCGGCAAACGCGTCGTAGAACTCACGAGGGAACTCGTGCGCCTCGTCCTTCTCAGCCCAGTACTGGTCATCGAACTTGGCGGCCAGCTCGGCAACCGCGTCCCGGATCGTGGCCTGATCGTCTGTCAGCTCGAAATCCACGTCGGTCCTCCGTCTCTCACTTATTCGCAACTATATCAATGGACTGACCAAATACAAGTGTGGTGTTCACGACGCCGGTACGCCGTCCAACAGCGCCGCGGCGATCCGCTCGTTCCATGCCTTGGGACTACCGAAGAGCGTCCGATCGAGCTTGGCCCGCTTGTAGAACAGGTGGAGATCGTGCTCCCACGTGTACCCGATCGCGCCGTGCACGGTGAGCGCCGTGTCGGCGAGGTCCGCGACCGATTTGGTGGTCTGGGCCTTGGCGACCGCCGCGATCGGTTCGACGTCCTCGAGGCGGGCGTCGACAGCTGCCGCGGCATAGAGGACGGTCGAGAAGGACGCTTCCACGGTGACCAGCATCTGCGCCGCAGCATGTTTGACCGCCTGGAACGAGCCGATGAACTGTCCGAACTGCTTGCGCTGCTTGCTGTAGTCGACGGCGAGTTCGAGCATCCGCTCCGCGCTGCCGAGTGCGTCGGCGGCCACCAGCACCGCCGCGAGGTTCGCGGTCTCGGCGAGACCGTCGACACCGCCGACGATCTCGGCGATCGATGCGCCGGCGAAGTCGACGAGGCCCGTCGCACGGGACCGATCGAGCAGATCATCCGCGGACACCGTGGTCTGCGATGCCTCGACTCGTGCGAATCCCGGGCCGTCGGGACCGTCGACCGGGACAAGGAACACGTCGGTTTCGGTGGCGCCCAGGACGTGCGCGATCGATCCGGTCAGGTTCGAACCCTTCGTCGCCACCGGATTCCAGCTGGGCACGCGGTCGGCCGGGATCGCCACCGTGAACCGGCGGTCGCCCGCCACCTGGGCGGCTAGTTCGTCGGCGGTCAGGAGCGGAGCTGCCAGCGCCGCGGCCAGCCACCGCGAGTTCGCGACGGCAGCGCGGCCGAACTCACGCGACGCCAGGGCCAGTTCGAGGACACCGCCGCCCTCACCGCCGGCCTCTTCGGCATATCCGACGCCCCACCAGCCCTCACCGAGCAGTGCGGCACCGAAGCTCGTTGCGTCACCCCCGGACTGCAGTTCCCGCACCGTGTCGGTCGGGAACTTCGCCCCGATCCACTCACGAAGGGACGAGGCGAACATCTCCTGTTCGTCGGACAACTCCCAGTGCATGCGCTCCTCCTCAGTTCACCGACGTGCCGTGCACGACGTCTCGAATCGCGTCCACCGCGTCGGGGTTCTCGGCGCTCGACAGATCGCCGGGGTCGGTGTCCGTGGCAGCCGCTCGGATCGCCCGGCGGAGGATCTTCGCCGACCGTGTCTTCGGCAGCGCGTCGACGATCCAGACCTGCGATGGCGCAAAGGGTTTGCCCAGGCCGTCGGCGACCAGTCGACGGAGCTCGTCGGACACGCTGTCGGTGTCGGCGCCGGCGCGGGGAACCCAGAAGGCCCACACCGTCTCACCCTTCTGCGGGTCCGGAATCCCCACCGCGGCCGCCTCGGCCACCGCCGGATGTGTGGTGAGCACCGACTCGACCTCCGCGGGTGCGAGTCGTTTGCCCGCCACGTTCATCACGTCGTCGGAACGACCGAGGATGTACCACCGGCCGTCGTCGTCCACCAGGGCGAAGTCCCCGTGGCACCACATGCCCTCGAAGGTCGACCAGTAGGACTCCAGGTACCGTTCACGATCACGCCAGACCCCACGGGTCATCGCCGGCCACGGCTGACGACACACGAGTTCGCCGATCGCGCCACGCAGCGGCGTCCCGTCGTCGCTCACGACGTCGACGTCCATGCCGAGTGACGGGCCGCCCAGCGAGCAGCTCGGGATCGGTTCCACGGGATAAGGCGCCAGGAACGAGCCGCCCACCTCGGTACCGCCGGAGAAGTTGATGACGGGGACCCGCCCGCCGAAGACCTCGGCCGCCAGCCAGTCGTAGGAGTCGGGGTCCCAGGGCTCGCCGGTCGAGCCCAGCACCCGGACCGAACTCAGGTCGTGCCGGCCGATCTCGTCCAGCGGCGTCGACTTCAGCGCCCGGATCAGGGTCGGCGAGACGCCGAGCATGGTCACCCGGTGGCGTGCCACGAGATCCCACAGCCGGGCCGTGTCGGGCACATCCGGCGAGCCCTCGTACAACACCAGGGTGGCGCCGTTGGCGTGCGTGCCGAAAGCCGCGAGCGGGCCCATCACCCACCCCATGTCGGTGATCCAGCAGAACGAATCACCTTCGGAGATGTCGAACGAGTACGCCACCTCGGTCGCCACCTTGATGGTGAAACCCGCGTGGGTGTGAACCGCACCCTTCGGTTTGCCAGTGGTACCCGAGGTGTATCCGAGCATCATGGTCTGCATGGCCGGGAACGGCCGGAATTCGTGGCCCGGCTTGCCGTCGGCGACCAGCGACGTCCACTCGGTGACGGTGATGTCTCGACCGTCGATGCCGAGATCTACTGCGGCGCCGATGTTGTCCACGGTGATCACCGATCGGACCGACGGGGTCTGCGCGAGCGCCTTGCCCAACTCACCGGACATCCCGACCGTCCGACCTCGCCGGACCGTGCCGTCGGCCACGACCACCGCGGCGACCTCGGCGTCGTTCAACCGGGACGCGATCGCCGGGGCGGCGAAGCCGGAGAACAGCGGCACGATGATCGCGCCGATCCCGACCGCCGCGTAGCAGGCGACGACTGCCTCGGGCACCATCGGCATGTAGATCGCGACCGCGTCGCCCTCGCCGACACCCAACTCGATGAGACCGGCTGCGACACGTCCCACCTGTTCGGCCAGCTCGGCGTAGGTCAGGGTGGTGACCGCACCGTCCTCACGCTCGTGCACGATGGCCGGGCGCTGCGCGCTCTCGGCCAGCCATCGATCGATACAGGCGTGCACCGCGTTGAAGGTGCCGCCGACGAACCATTCGGGGAACTGGATGCCCTGGGAGGTGTCGAGCACGGCCTCGTAAGGCGTTGCGAAGGGGATGCCGAGATCCCTCACCGCCGCGTCCCAGTACCAGGACACGTCCTTCGTCGATCGCCGGCGCAACTCGTCGATCGAGTCGATGCCGTGCTGTCGGGCCAACCGCAGGACGTTCGCGCGCTCGAGATGCTCGGCGGTGGGATTCCAGACGTAGGAACTCATGTCGCGACCTCTCTCAGCTGCGGGGCATCCCGAGCACACGCTCGGACGCGATGTTGCGTTGGATGTATGTCGAGCCGCCGGCGATAGCGGTACCGCGCGCTTGGTACGCGAGACGAAGCCACCGTTGCTGGACCGGATCAGCGGAACTGTCGGAGAGTCCGAACTGACCACCCATCTCACCCAGCGACAGTCCGAAATCGGCGATGTCCTCCACCAGGGGACAGAAGTAGAGCTTCCCGATCGATGCGACGGGGCCGGGCGGTTCGCCCGACGCCGCACCGGTGATGACCCGCTGGCCGATCAGGTAGTGGGTGAGCGCACGACCGTACAGATCGGCAATCGTCTGCCGGACAGTGGGATCCGACGAGAGCGGCGCACCGTTCTCGTCGGACGTCGAGGAGACCTGCGCCACGAGGTCCTTGACCGCTCGAGTCGTGTTCACCCGGCCGGTGGCGATCCCGACGCGCTCGAAGGCGAGCGTGCCCATCGCCACCTTCCAGCCACCGTCGACCTCGCCGACGACGGCCGAGTCGGGGACGAAGACGTCATCGAGGAACACCTCGTTGAACTCCGCCTCACCGAGCATGTGCTCGAGCGGACGCACCGTCACACCCGCGGAGTCCATGCGCAGCAGGAAGTAGGTGATGCCCTTGTGCCGATCGCCACCACCGGTGCGTGCCAGCAGGATCGCGTTGTCCGCGATCTGCGCGCGCGACGTCCAGATCTTCTGGCCCTGGATGCTCCAGCCGCCGTCGACCTTCGTGGCCTTCGTCCGCAGCGACGCGAGATCCGAACCGGACTCGGGCTCGGAGAAGAGCTGGCACCAGATCTCCTCGCCCTTCAGGATGGGCCCGAGGTAACGCTGCTTCTGCTCGCCGTTCCCGAAGGCGACGATGGTCGGACCGGCGAAATCCTCGCCGATGATGTTGAGCCGCTCCGGCGCACCCGCGCGGTCCATCTCCTCGTTGAAGATGGCCTTGATCTTGGCGTCGGCTCCGGCGCCACCGAACTCCTCGGGCCAGGACAGGCCTGCGAAGCCCGCGTCGTAGAGCTGTCGTTGCCACACGGACCAGAACTCGCGCTTGTCCTCGAGCCGGGAGGGCTCCGGCCACGGCAGGCTGGGCAGCACCTCGGTCAGCCAGTCGCGGACGCGGGTCCGGAAGCGGGCTTCGTCGGGCGAATCGCTCAGATCCATTCGAACCTCCACATCGTTACGGACCAACGCTACAATAGGTCAGACCAAAAAACCAAGGGAGGAACCCGATGGGACTCGCGGTGCCGGAACACGACGTCCTCGACGTCGTCTCGTTCGACGTCGAGACGGGCAAGATCAGGGAGTTCGCTCGCGCGACCCATGCCGAGGACGCGGTGCACGTCGACCCCGCGGCCGCCGCGGCAGCCGGGTTCGAGCACATTCCGGCGACCCCGACTCATGTGGTCGTCGCCGGCCACCATCGCAACCAGACCGAGTTCGTGGCCGCACTCGGACTGGCCATCGACCGAGTGGTCGTCGGATCGGTCGAGTGGGAGTTCCGGCGACCGCTGCTCGCCGGGGATCACCTCACGGGCGCCCGGCGGATCGTCGACGACACGACCCGGGAAGGCAAGCGGGGCGGGACGATGCGCCTTGTCACCCTGGAGACCACATGGGTGGACGCATCAGGCGAACCCGCGGTCGTACAACGTGAGGTCCTAATCGAGAGAGGCGCCTGAGCGATGCGCGAACCCGTCCTACTCGCCTCCGGCCAGGACCTCGAACCCCGGTCGATCGGCCCGGTGACCCAGACCGACATCGTCAAATTCGCCGGCGCCGGTGGGGATTTCAATCCGCTGCACCATGATCCGGGGTACGCCGTGCGCGCGGGACTGCCCGGAGTCATCTCGATGGGTCAGATGCAGGCGGGGATGCTCGCCGCGTGGGTGGCCGATCTGGTGCACGTCGAACACCTGCTCGGCTTCTCCGTTCGCTTCGTCTCGCCGCTGCAGATCGGCGAGACGCTCACTCTCACCGGCGAGGTCGACAACGTCCGGGATACCGGGGAGTCCTCGGTCGCCGAACTCTCCCTGTCCGCCACCGCAGGCGACCGGGTTGTCGTGTCCGGACGCGCACGCGTCCGGGTGTCCTCGAGCTGATCAGGCACGACGACGCAGCTCGCATCACGAATCCGAATGACGCTGTGCCCACGACGATGTCGTGGGCACAGCGTCGTCGGGCCGGATCGCCGGTCTGGTCAGGACCCCTGCTGCAGAGTCACGGTCGCGATGGCACAGGGCTTACCGACCGCGGTGGAGACGAGCACTCGAACCACTGCGGTCGATCTCCCCCGGTGCACGACGTCGGCCGCGAAGGCCGTGGCGTCGAGAGCCGACACGGGTCGAAGATAGTTGATGTCCACGCTGGTGGTCCGCCAGTCACCGCGAGCATCGATAGCTGACATCGCAGCGAATTCTGCTCCGCAGAGCAGGATTCCACCGTGCACGTTGTTCATCCCGTTGGCCGCGAGCGAGACGGGTGGCATGGCCACGAGACCAGGCGCTGATTCGACGACTCCGAGCGCTTCGCGGAGGGACACCGATTCGGGCGGACAGGCGGGCCGGTGCACTCGACTCGTCGGGCGGGTGGCCACCGAGACCAGGTGCGACCGCTGTACGACGATCGCGATCCGCGCGCCATCCGCGTCGAACACGTCTCCCCTGGTGGTACCACCGCGACCATCTCTGTCGATGAGATCGCCGGTGATCGTCATGGGCCGCCCCTGCGACGGCGGGTCGCGCAGGAAGTCGACACGAATCCCCAGGCTCACCGGCCAGCGACCCTCCGGGGCCCCGGCGGCGACGACGTAACCGGTCACGTCGTCGAGCGGAACCGCCAGAGCACTCCGCAGGGTGCCGGCGCGCTCGTCGGACAGCCGCGGGCCGGTGTCCATCCACAGCGACGCGCGTTCCGCCGACAGGAACTCGGCCCGCACGCCGAGGAGGATCTCAGGACCGCTGACGACGAAGTCGCCGGTGCTGATCCGGTCCACGCTCAGAGTGCACCCGCGGCGGACGGCTGATCCAGCTCCTTCGCAATCCGCTTGCGCAGGACATGCTTCTGGATCTTTCCTGTTGCGGTCATCGGCAATTCGTCGATCGCGATGACCCGCTCCGGGGTCTTCTGGATCGCCACGCCACGACTGGTGAGGTATTCGCGGAGCTCCTCGACGGCCGGCGCGGCGTGTCCGGGCTTCGCGACGACGTAGCAGCAGACCTTCTCACCCAACTTCTCGTCGGGCATCCCGACCACGGCCAGTGCCGACAGATCCGGGTGGTCGGCAAGTTTGTCCTCGACCTCGCGAACACTGATGTTCATGCCGCCTCGGATCACGATGTCCTTGGTCCTTCCGGTCACCCGGACGTATCCGTCGTCGGTCATCACGCCGACGTCGCCGGACCGCGAAAACCCCTCGGGCGTGAACAGGCCCGCGGTGTCCTCAGGTCTGTTGACGTACTCGATCATGTGCGAGGGTCCGCGATAGGCGATATCGCCTTCGCTACCGCGCGGGACCTCGTAGCCGTCCTCGCCGACGACCCTGACCTCGGCACCCGGAAGAGCCGCACCATCCGACGTGACCGCGCGCAGCGGATCATCCTCGATCGTGCACGTGGTGGTCGACAGATTCTCGCTACGCCCATACAGGGAGAGAATGCTGGCGCCCGGAAGTTTGGCCTTCGCGTTTTCCACCACGGACGATGGGATGGGCGAACCGGCGCAGGTCCACACCCGCAAGGACGAGAGGTCCGCTTCGGGATGTTCGTCGGAGGCAGCCATCAGCGTCTGCAGAAACGTCGTGGCCGTGACCGCGGCGGTGCAGCCGAACTTCTCGATCTCCGCAAGGCCTTGAACAGGGTTCCACTCCGCCATGACGTGGGTGGACGCGCCGGCGAGGAGGGGGATGAGCACACTGGTCACCAGTCCGGTGGTGTGCGTGATGGGCGACGGCCCGAACTGCACGTCGGACTCGGTGTGCCCGAACGCCACGGTCAGCGCACGCGCCCCGGAGGCGTAGGTGTTGAACGTGTGCAGGCACCCCTTCGGACGCGACGTCGTCCCCGAGGTGTAGACGATGACGAACGGATCATCCGGATGCACGCGGACATCGAGCGCATCGTCGATGCTCCCAGCGGGAACGTCTTGGACGACCAGATCCTCGAGCACGTGGACATCGCGATCGGCGAGCGCTTCGTGGACACCTGCGGGCGCGCGCACCGCCACGATGGAGGTCAGGGAGTCCGAGTTTCGACGGATCTCGTCGAACATGGTCACGTAGTCGAATCCCTTGAATTCGACCGGCGCAATGGCCATCGTCACCGATGCATCCGAGATGACGTGTGAGACCTCGTCTTTGCGATAGATGGGCATGATCGGAACCATGACCGCCCCGAGCCGGGACAACGCGGCGGCGACCACCACGAACGCAGCCCAGTTCGGCAACTGGACGGCGACCCGGTCGCCGGATTCGAGCCCCTGGCGGCGAAGTCCGAGAGCGAGTCGTTGCGAACTGTCGTACAGGTCTGCGTACGTCAGCGCGTGGACCCCGTCGGTGACGAACACCTTGTCGGGCTTGGCCTCCGCACGGGATCTGAGCAACTCCGTGAAGTTCTCATCGGTCCACTGACCACTCGCGTAGAAGTGCTCGACCTGCTCCGCGGTATATCGGCCGAGGTCGTGTTCGCTCGTCATGACGCCATCCTCCGTTGGTCCATCGCGCAATCACCCAAAGGCTAGAATGGTTGGACCAAACACGCAAGCCTCTCTGTCGGGAATGAAAGCGGAAACGGGAACCGCCGATCCCGAACTCCGCCGAAGATCACCCGAACGGGGTAGGCGCAGACCCCGGCGAGGGATCTTTTTGGTCGTACCAAAGAAACCATTGCCTTGCCTGGGTGCTTCGACGAAGCTATGGTGACGCCGTTCACACCGACAGCACGTCGTCATGGCAGCAAGCCGTCATGGAACTGACCTAGGAGCGAGATGACCACGATCGACTACCGCGAGTTCTACATCGACGGAGGCTGGCAGACTCCAGTCGGGTCTGACGTCATCGATGTGCACTCGCCCACCACCGAGAGTTCGATCGGCAGCGTGCCCTCGGCGTCCACCGCCGACATCGACCGGGCGGTGGCGGCCGCCCGCTCGGCCTTCGACGCCCCCGACGGCTGGGCGACGCTGCATCCGAGACAACGCGCAGAGATCCTCGAACGGTTTGCCACCGAACTCGAGGCGCGGGCCGCCGAGACCTCCCGTCGGGTCACGATCCAGAACGGCATGCCGATCTGGCTCGCCGAACAGTTCGAAGGCGGCTTCCCGGCCGTGCTACTCCGCTACTTCAGTCAGATGATGGTCGAGTCCCCCGAGGTCGACGAACGTCCGGGCATGCTCGGCGGAACCGCACGGGTGACCCGGCAACCGATCGGCGTGGTGGCCGCGATCGTCCCGTGGAACGTCCCCCAGGCCATCACCTTCTTGAAGCTTGCGCCCGCGCTGGCGGCGGGATGCACTGTCGTACTGAAGCCTGCGGAAGAGACGGTCCTGGACGCCTTTCTGATGGCCGAGGCCGCGGTCGCCGCCGGTCTGCCATCCGGCGTTCTCAACGTCATTCCCGGTGGACGCGAAATCGGCGCCTATCTCGTCGGACACCCCGACGTCGACAAGGTCTCGTTCACCGGATCGACCGCCGCGGGTCGCTCGATCGCCGAGACCTGCGGTCGGTTGTTGCGCCCGGTCACCCTGGAGCTGGGCGGCAAATCAGCGGCCATCCTCCTCGACGACGTGGACCTCGATGCATCGATGGAGTCTCTGTTCGGTGCAACATTTTTGAACAACGGCCAGATCTGCTGGCTCAACACGCGTGTACTCGCGCCGAGATCGAGGTACGGCGAGGTGGTCGATGCGTTGACCGGGCTTGCGGAGTCCCTCAAGGTCGGCGATCCGCTCGACCCGGAGACGAAGGTCGGGCCCCTCGTCTCGGCGCGCCAGCGGGAGCGGGTCGAGGGCTACATCGCCAAGGGCAAGAGCGAGGGAGCACGTCTGACCACCGGCGGCGGACGCCCGACCGGACTCGACAGCGGCTACTTCGTCCAGCCGACGGTGTTCGCCGATCTCGACAACACCGCGACCATCGCGCGTGAAGAGATCTTCGGCCCGGTCCTGAGCGTGATCCCCTTCGGCGACGAGGCCGAGGCGCTCGCCATTGCGAACGACAGCGAGTACGGGCTCGGCGGGTCGGTGTGGTCATCGGACCTCGAACGAGCCGCCGCAGTCGCCGGCCGGGTCAAGTCCGGCACCGTCGGCGTGAACCATTACTCGAACGACCCGGTCGCGCCCTTCGGCGGCATCAAGAACAGCGGCATGGGACGCGAGCTGGGACCGGAGGGGCTGCACGCCTTCCAGCATCTGCACACCGTCTACCTCCCCCCGGCCGGCTGACCACGGCGTCGACGCAGAGCACCCTGGTAAGGTGTGCTCTGCGTCACAAGCCGAACCATCCCGAAAGACCTCATCATGACGACGGCGGAATCACCACCTGCAACAACGAACGCACAGCGACTACGCCGCTTCCTGTTCGAGCTGCAGAGGGCCGACGACTCCACGGCGGGTGCCGTTGCCTGCCGGGAGGCCTGCAATTCCCTGGGCTTCTCGAAAGCGATGTTCTCCTGGGTCCGTGGCGCGTCGTGGGCCCCTGAGCACGTCCACGTCGCCGAGGGTGTCCGTGACGAGTACGACGAACTCCGCAATGCGGTCGACGGAACACCGGTGCCGCTGCTACATGCACCCCGCGAGGCCGATCTCATCCGCCATCGGCGAGCTTATGTACTCGACCGCACTTCCTTTCATCGAGAGGCCTACCGCCCCCTCATCGATCTGTCCGATCCCGCCGCATACGCGGCCGCGCCGATCGTGGTCGGCGGCCGAACTGTCGCGACGTTGCATGTCGATCGAAACCGCGAAGGGATCTCCGACGACGACGTCCGGCTGCTGCTCCTTGCGGCGCGGATCTCCGGCACCGTCGTCGCCGCGCGGGACAACCGTCGGCGAGTCCGTCGGGAGACGCAAGAACTGACCGCGCTCGTCGACGACTTCGTCCGGCCTACGACGGCACGTCAGGCGGAAGCCTTGTTCGGGAACACGACACGTGCCCGCCGCAGGGCAGGCGAGTTGTCCCCGCAGCCGGCGATCGAGTTCACCGAACGCGAAGACGAGGTACTCCGGCTGCTCGCCTCCGGCGCGAGCAACCAACAGATCGCCGAACGGCTCTTCATCTCCGACGGCACCGTCAAATGCCATGTGCGACGAATCTTCCGCAAGATCGGCGTGAGCTCCCGCGCCCAGGCCGCGGCATACCACCGGGAAGTCCGGGTCGCCGCCGCCTCGATGCGATGAGTCCACATCCGGCTGCCGGGTCGGCATTCGATCTGGCCGCGGCCGGGGTGCTGGACGCCCCCGACCGGACTCGCCTGGCGATCGCACTCTGCGAGGGTGTCGCCATGAGCGTCGCAGCTCCGCTCGTCACCCTCGCGGAGGCCCGTTCAACAGGTATGAGCGAGATCGCGAGATCCGGATCAGAGGGCTCGTCGGCGGCGGCCACGACCACGACCTTCAGTGTCCACACGGCAGATCCCGAGATCGTCCTCGTCGTCCACGGAACCCTCGACGACGATGACCGCGAGACCTGCCGCTTCCTGATCGATCTCACCATCGCAACACTGAGCCGATTGCAGAGTGAAGAGCTCGTCGCCGATCATGAGGACCGGTTCCGCCGACTCAGTGACACGTTACGCCGGCTCCAGTCCGACACCGGCCCAGGCATTTCCGAGGGACCGGCGGTCTCCGATCTCGCGGTCGCGGCTTCGTTGCTGACCCGGCGGGAACGCGAGGTTCTCGAACAGATCGTCGCCGGAGCGTCCAACGCGGCGATCGCCGAGAAGTACACGTTGTCGGTCGAGACGGTCAAGACACACGTCAAACACATCCTGCGCAAGATGGGGGCGACAAACCGTGCGGAGTTGATCGCGCGCTCGATGTGACCGCCGGGATCAGAGCGACGAATCAGCCACCTCGACGTGCACCTCGTCCTGGTCGGAGATGATCAGCTGACACGACAGTCGCGAACTGGGCCGCGCACCCTCGAGGAATTCGACGAGCTCCGCCTCCTCGTCAGAGGGCGGATCGAACTGTCCCGCTCCCGGGTCCTCGACGAACACGTGACACGTTGCGCACGAGCAACTCCCGCCACACTCGGCAACGATTCCGGGGAGGTTGTTGCGCACGGATCCGTCCATGACGCTCTGGCCCGCCGGGACGTCGACGGCCTGCTCGGTACCGTCCGGCAGGTGATAAACGACTCGTGCCATCTGCGACTCCTTGTGACGCGGTTGAGCTGTCAGGGCCACCGGCCCCGGCACCCATCCTGCGGGTGGCTCGAGTCACCCACATCCCTCCTGAAGACGTAATCCACTGTCCAACAGGGGTAGACGGTTCGAGTCGGAGCGTCGTCCGGGACCCGGATCACTCTTCGGGCCGATGTTTTTACCCTGCCGGGGTGATGTGGGTGATGTGATGTGGACAACACACTGAAGGGGTCCAGCCCAACCCCGAAGGAGACCCATGACCTCCACCACGCAACCGTCGCCGACCGTGACCATCCCGGACCACATCGCGCAGCAGATCGTCCTCCCCGAAGGCCACCGTGACGACGCCCGACTGTTCGAGGCGTACCGGTGGTTGCGCGACAACAATCCGCTCGGTGTCGCCGAGGTCGAGGGGTACGACCCGGTCTACCTGGTGAGCAAGCACGCCGACATCATGGAGATCGAACGCCAGCCGCACATCTTCTCCAGTGCAGGCGGCGAGGACAAGGGCAGGTTCAATCCGATTCTCGCGAACAGAGCCGGCGACGAGTTCACGAAGTCCATCAACAACGGAAGCCTGCGCATCCTGGAGACCCTGACCTACCTCGATCCTCCGGAGCACACCGTGGTCAAGGACATCGCCGCCGACTGGTTCCGACCTGCGAACCTGAAGCAGTGGGAGGACACCATTCGCGGCTTGGCTGCCGAGTCGGTCGATCGGCTCCTCGCCGGCGACGGAAAGATAGACTTCGTCAAGGATTTCGCGCTCCAGTACCCACTGCACGTGATCATGAGCCTGTTCGGGGTACCCGAGTCCGACGAACCCCGGATGATGACACTCACCCAGGAGTTCTTCGGCACGGCGGATCCCGATGCGGCTCGCGATGACGTCGAACCGCTGACCCCTGATGCGGCGGCCAAACAGTGGGTTGCGACGATCCAGGACTTCTACGCCTACTTCGACGCTCTCCTGATGGATCGCCGCAACAATCCCACCGACGATCTCGCGTCGATCATCGCCATCGCGAAAACCCCCGACGGTGAGTACTTTCCGAAAGAAGTGGCCTACGGGTACTTCATCGCCATCGCCACCGCGGGACACGACACGACGTCATCGACGATGGCCGGCGCGATCCATGCTCTCGCCCAGCGCCCGGAATTGCTGTCGCGGATCAAGTCCGACCTCTCGTTGGTGCCCAACCTCGTCAACGAGGCGCTGCGGTGGGCATCCCCGGTGAAGCACTTCATGCGAACCGCGCTCGAGGCCTACGAGTTGCGGGGGCGAGCGATCCAGCCCGGAGACCGCTTCATGCTCCTGTACCAGTCGGGCAACCGCGATGCCGAGGTCTTCGACGAGCCCGACGTGTTCGACATCGACCGCCGGCCGAACAAGCACATCGCCTTCGGCTACGGGCCCCACATGTGCATCGGGCAGCACCTGGCCAAGATCGAACTCCGCATCATGTTCGAGACACTGCTCCCCCGCCTGGAAGCCGTCCACCTCACCGGTGACACGAAGTTCATCCAGACGAACTTCGTCGGCGGCCTGAAGAACATGCCGGTCGAACTCGAGTTCGCCGGCCGATGAGCCCGGTTTCCGGTGCAGTCGTCATCGTGGGGGCCGGTCACGGCGGTGCCACGCTCGCCGCGCTGCTCCGCCAGTCCGGTTTCGACGAACCCGTGGTGATGATCGGGTCAGAGCCCCACCTCCCCTATCACCGGCCGCCGCTGTCGAAGAAGTTCGGTGATCCGGGCTTCCAGCAGCCCATTCGACCGCCGGAGTTCTACGCCGACAACGACATCGTGGTCCGTACGGGGGTATCGGTGACCGCATTCGACCGGCCCTCACGGACGGTGCAGATATCGACAGGTGAGCGGATCGGATACGCCCATCTCGTGCTCGCCACCGGATCGTCACCGCGACGGTTGGCAGTCCGCGGTTCCGACGCCGCGGGCGTGCTCACCCTGCGCACGATCGAGGACGCCGCCGCGCTGGGCCGATCTCTCGAGGCCCAGGGAGCTCTCGCCATCATCGGCGGCGGTTACGTGGGCATGGAGGTCGCAGCAGTCGCACGGTCGCACGATGTGCCGGTCACCGTCGTCGAGCGCGAGAACCGCATCCTGGCGAGAGTGGCGAGTTCCGAACTCTCGCAACGGTTGACCGACTATCACCGTGCACGCGGGACCGACATCCGGGTCGGCGCGATCGTGACCGGGGTCGGTGAGCAGGGCGGCCGGGCGACCGGTGTCGAACTGGCGGACGGTTCGACGATCTCCGCCGACACGGTTCTGGCGGGGATAGGGGCGGTCCCCGACGACGGTATCGCCCACGCCGCCGGCCTGGCCTGCGACGGCGGCGTACTCGTCGACTCGTGCGGACGGACAAGCGACCCATCGGTGTTCGCGATCGGTGACGTCGCCCGTCGGCCGATCGACGACACCGGCGCCCTGTTTCGGCTCGAGTCGATTCCGAACGTGACCGAACAGGCCAAGCAGGTCGTGGCCGCGCTGACCGGGCGGCCGCAACCGGAGCCCGAGGTCCCCTGGTTCTGGTCGGATCAGTTCGACATCAAACTGAAAATCGCGGGCCTGGTCCGGCCCGGCGCGCGGATCGTGCATCGACCCGGCAAGAAGGAGGGCTCCTTCGCGCTCTACCACCTCGGGGCCGATGAGACGGTCCACGCAGTGGAGACAGCCAACGCTCCATCCGACTTCATCGCCGCGAAGAAGTTCATCTCGCAACGCATCCCGTTGTCGCCCAACGCCTTGGGCGACCCGTCGGTGTCGCTACACGAGGTCGCCGGAGCGACCCCGGTCGGTTCCTGACACCCGCATCACCACATCACAGGAGAGAGATCATGAAAACACAAGCGGCACTGCTCACCGAACAAGGCAGCGACTTCAGTGTCGAGGAGATCGAGATCGAGGGACCGCGCGCAGGCGAGGTACTGGTCCAGGTCGAGGCGGTCGGCATCTGCCATACCGACCTGGCCGCGCGGGACGGGGTCCTCCCGATCGAGTTCCCCGGCGTCGTCGGTCACGAGGGAGCGGGAGTCGTACTCGAAATCGGCGCCGGTGTCACGAAAGTGACGGTCGGCGACAAGGTCGGGGTCACCTTCAACAGCTGCGGCGAATGTGTCACCTGCACGACGGGACGACAGTCGTACTGCGAGCGCTTCAATGAGATGAACTACGGCGGCGTGCGCTCGGACGGCAGCAAGCCGCTCAGCAAGGACGGCGCGCCCGTCGGGGGTCTGTTCTTCGGTCAGTCATCCTTCGCCCGGGTCGCACTGGCCAACGAACGAAACGTGGTGAAGGTCGACGCCGACATCCCCTTCGCGTTGCTCGCGCCGCTGGGGTGCGGCGTGCAGACAGGTTTCGGCGCGGTGACCCGGTCGCTGGGGGCCGAGAAGGGCTCGGCCATCGTGGTCACCGGAGGAGGGTCGGTGGGCTTGGCCGCGGTCCTCGGCGCTGCCGTCGCCGAGTGCGCCACCGTCATCGTCGTGGAGCCCAACCAGAAACGTCGGGATCTCGCGCTCGAGCTCGGCGCCACGCATGCCGTCGACCCGGCCGCCGGCGATGTCGCCGGGCAGATCCGCGGCATCGTCGCGCGAGGTGTGGACTACGCCGTCGACACCACCGGTATCCCTGGTGTGATCCAAACACTCATCGGCGCCATGGCCGTACGGGGCACGATAGGCCTCATCGGGGTTCCCTCGGACCCGGCGGCGGGTGTCGACCTGAGCATCATCGCCGCGTTGACCCTCGGCCTGACGGTCACTGGCATCATCGAAGGTGACAGTGTGCCGGACGAGTTCATCCCGGAGCTCGTCGGCCTGTACCGCGACGGTCGGCTGCCCCTGGACAAGTTGGTCACCACTTTTCCGTTCGCCGACATCAATCGAGCCGTGACCGCACAGCACGACGGCGATGTGGTCAAACCAGTTCTGGTCTTCGACCAGCTCTGAGCGTGTTCTGAGCCAGTCCTGGTCCCGCGGTGTCCTCAGTCCGCGGGACCAGGTGTTCGGCCCTCGTGTGCGCGTGATTCCGTGTGCCCGATCCTCGTCGTCAACCCGACTCACCGGGTCTGCGTACCTCGAAAGAGGTAACTCGATGAGCACGAGCCGACCGCATCCGGCACGGACCTACGGTGGGTCACAACTGTACGAAGGAGACCCCATGAACCGATCGTGGCCGCGCGGGAGGGATGCGGCGCAGTCATGCCCGAAAGGCCGTCCTCGCGGTGAACACCAGCCCGTCCTGGCGCACTGAACCGATGGCCCATCGAGCGGCGCCAGACATCGGCGGTGTCGAAATCCCACGGCCCGCCGACGCATACGCCGACCTCATCCGGGACAAGATCGTGAAGGGGGAGTTGGCGATCGGGACACAACTGCCCCCCGAACGCGTCCTGGTCGAGGAGAGCGGCCTCACCCGATCCATCATTCGCGAGGCGCTCGCACGTCTACAGCGCCAAGGTCTCATCGTCACCAGGCCAGGTCGCGGGGGCGGGTCGGTCGTGTCCCGACCGACTCCCTCCGCCTTCATGAGTTCAGTGGATCTACAACTGCAGGGCTGGGCCCCGGGGACCCAGATGCTGTACGAGTCCCGTCAGGTCATCGAGCCGTGGTGCGCCTACTTCGCAGCCGAGCGAAGAACTCACAGCGACCTGAAACGTCTGCAGGCGATCAATGACGAGGCAGCGGCGAGCACATCCGACCTCCCCGCATTCATCGATTGCAAGATCCGTTGGCATACTACGATCGCAACGGCGAGCCGCAATGATCTGCTGTCTACGTTCATGGAAGCGGTGTCGCGCGCGATCCTTCGGCAGACCGACGTGGCGGCGCACCGGGATCCTGTTGCGCTGCAGCGGTCACTGAGTGAGCATCGCGCTGTCACCCAAGCGATCGAAGCGCGCGACTCTGCGTCGGCCTACCGGCTCATGACCCACCACTCCGCGGCGGCGCCGCAGGCAGGGGAGGACTCCGACACCCCTTCCGCGCTCGACCACTGCTCGTCGGCGCCCCGGCGTCCTGCTTGATGAGGGGTCCGCGGTTGTCGGCCGCCTGATCCAGGTCGGGTGAGTTACCACCGCCCCGGATCAGGCACCGCGACAAACACGTTCGACTGCCTTCAGAGGGACTGTCCGGCTCTTCACCCTCTTGCGATTTTGGTCACACCATTCTATGGTCGATATTTAAAGTGATCCAGAGCACCTCATGTCGGCCACCATCCGCACCGCCGGCATCCGCAGAAGCCTTCAGTCGATCGGAAACGTCATGTTGCATCTTGCCGAAACCGCTTCTGAAGCGAGCACATTCGCCTGGCCTATCCATTCGGCTTCGATACGTCCGCTGTACGGTTCCGAGCGCCTCACCGACGACGTGGTCGTTCAAGCTCTCGATACATTGCGAATGGTGCGCTCACGAGTCGCCGGCCACGTGAGCCCCGCTCGGGTGGACGCCTGGCTGAGCTCGCAGCACCTCAGCGACGTCACCGGAGTCGAACGCTTCGTCGCGAGGTCATGGCTCGAGACCACCAGCGTGTTGAACTCGGCGCACGACCTCTCCCCCGCGGAGGTCACCGATCTCGTCACAGTTCTCAACAGACTCCGCGACCTGGAGGCCGCGACCATCTCCCACCGCCGGTCCAGTGCAGCGTCGCTTCATCAACGAAGTGTCAACGCGTTGTTCGCAGTCTCCTGCGCCTCCTCGCGACCGGCCCTCATACGTTCGATTCCCGAACAAGCGGCCACTCTCGGGTTCGACCGAGTGCTGTTCTCGACGGTCGCATCGGGCAGCTGGCGTCCGCGATCGGCATTCAACCGCGATGATTCGGATTGGGCCTCCCGATACCTCACCGAGCGAGCTGCCGCCTACCGGATTCCCTCCGCGGCCGCGAAACGCCACACCGTGCGGGTGGACGCCGCCACCATGCTCGAGCACCAGCAACGCGAGTTCGGGTACGCATTGTGGAAGCGATCCAAGTCCAAGAACTTCTGGATGATCCCGCTCATCCACAGCCATCGGGTCGTCGGGATGATTCATGCGGATTGCCACCTGTCCGACAGGCTTCCGACGCAGACTGAGATCGCTGCCCTGCAGGACTTCTGTCGGCAGGTAGCACCCCTCGTGGCTCAGATGACGATCGAGGGGACGACCGTGACCTCATTCCCGCGCGGGCTCGCGGAGCGTGAGTCGACGTCGGACTCCCAGCGACTTCATGTCGTCGACCCCGGCGGGCCCAGCTCGCGAAGCACCCTGTCGCTGAGGGAGATCGAGGTCGTCACCTTGATGGCAGAGGGTTTGACCAACCTGCAGATCGGACGCCGACTGACCATCACCGAGGGTACCGTCAAGTCTCATGTCAAGCGAATCCTGAAGAAGACCGGTTCCGCCAATCGTGCAGAGGCAGTGGCCTATTGGCTGAAATCCCCGCCGGGCAGACAGGCATGAGAAGCTGACACCATGACTGTTGAGTTGCTGATGATCAGGCACGCACGACCGCACCGGGTCACACACGATCCCGTCGGGGCAGACCCCGGTTTGACCGACGAGGGAGTCGTGCAGGCGCACACCCTCGCCGACCGTCTCGCCGGCGAGCCGTACGGTGAGATCACCCGCATCGTCAGCAGCTCGATGCGCCGCGCACGCGAGACAGCGGAACCACTGGCCACCGCGCTCGGTGTGACGCTCGAGATCGAGGATCGCATCGTCGAAGTCGATTCCGGGTGGAAGAACTACGGCACTGCCATCGCCTCCTATCCCAGTCGACGAGCCGGGTGGGCGGATCTGAACTCCGGGTCGTTCGGCGGGAACACTTTCGATATCAGCGCTTTCCGCGCGCGCGTGCTTGCCGGCTTCGACCACATCATCAAGACATCGACCCCCGGATCAACTGTCGCGGTGGTCTGCCACGGAGGCGTGATCAGCACCTATCTCTCGCACGTGCTGGGCACGGCGAAGTCGTTCTTCGTCGATGTCGCGTACACGTCGGTGTCGCGAATCATCGCCGAAGCAGATTGCTACCGCGAGCTCGTATCCGTGAACGAGACCAGCCACCTCGAGCGCTCGCACAGTTCGTGATCCCGAAAGACCCTTGTGCACCGCACCTCCGAAGAGATGCGGTGCACGACGAGCCGCTCAGACGATGGTCACCTTGCCGCTACTGCCGTCGACCGTGATGATGGTGCCGTCTGTGATTCTGGTGGTGCAATCCTGCACCGACACAGCAGCGGGGATACCGAGTTCGCGCGCGACGATGGCCGCGTGCGAGATAGCCGCGCCGGTTTGACACACCACCGCCCCGGCGGACAGAAACAACGGGCCCCACGACGAGTCCGTGGTCATCGCGACCAGGACGTCACCCGGCTCGATGTCGACGTCGTCGATCAGCGATCGCACCACGCGTGCCGGGCCGGTGTGGACGCCGGGCGCCACTCCCAGACCGCCGAGGATCTCGCCACTGGTGACCGCGTTGACGATGGTCTCGTCGCGATCGGCGAAATCGTCGATCGCCGGCGGCTGCCCCTCCAAGATGAAGGGCGGCCACTTCCGTTCGAGCACTTCGAGAGTGGCCTTGCGCTCGGCAACGGTCGTGGCGAATGGGGCCGCATCCGCCACGAATGCATCGACCTCCTCGTCCATGAGTAGCAGGATGTCCTCCCAGCGGGCCAGGTTTCCGCGCTCGACGTGCCGTCCGCCGAGTTCTCGCATGGTCATCCGCGCCTCTTCGCACAGCCGGGTGCACTGCACCTTTGTCGCCTCGCGCGCCGGCAAGAAGATGGTCGCGGCCTGCGCTGCCGCCAGGAATTGTGCCTTCGTCTCGGCGTCCAGCTTGGCGGCTATCGCTTCGACCGCTGCTTCACGATCGGCTTCGGCGTGCGCCGTGCGGGCCGACGGTGAGCCCGCGTCCGGCACCCGACGCGCGTGGTCGAGCATGCGAAGCGGGATAGCGGGGTGCGACCGGTAGGTCGGCGACCTGCCCTCCCACACGCTCGGTCCCAGGAACCCCCAGGCCTCCAGGAAGTCGCGCCAGCCTGAGATGAAGGTGCCCGCTTCCGGGCTTTCGAGACCGGCGATCCGCTCGAGGACTCCCTCGACACCCGCATCGAACTCCGTCGACAGCTCCGGAGAATTGCGGACAACCCGGGACAGACGCCACAGGTCGAACGATTGCTGGGCCGAATCAACCTCTCCCAGACCGGAAGTCGTCTTCGCCACAAGCTGCCCCTCGCCGACCGCGTCACCGACCTGGGCGAGCAGGCCCGTGATGATGTTGCTCGCGTACAGATGGACGATGTGAGTCGCGAACACCGGACGCATCTCCGGGACGAGGGCTCGGTAGCGCTCGATCAGCTCCTTGTCGCTCAAAGCGGACAGATCCGGCCGCTCGGCGATCACCTGGTCGATCCGGACGCGGTGTTCGGCGACCTCTGGTACCCCGGTGGCGCCGAACAGCGACTCCATCCATGCGACCATCCTCTCGGTGCAACGCTCGTTCTCGTCGTCGGGGTGCGGAGCGTATGGCCGGACGTCGGGGTGTTCGCCGAACAACGACCGATCGATCGCTTCCGCGGTCATACCTGGTGTCCGTACCGCAAGTACGCGAGAGATCGAGACGTTGATGTACACGTAGCCGCCGAAGCAGCCGACTACCTCGCACTCGCCCTCCGGACGAAAATCGTCCGGGCTGAACACCCCGATCTGGTACAGACCGTCTCGGTAACCCGCGTCGTAGACCCCGCGCCCGAAAGTGCTCCAGGTGAGCGGCGTGGCGGCATCGCTGAACACCTCTCCGGTGTTGGCGCGCGTAAAGATCGGAAATCGCTCGCTCGGCTTGTCATCACAAGGCCAGGTGATGGTCATGTGCGCTCCTCTGTCAATCGATGGTGACTGGAGCGTAGGGACGAGCCACGTTTCCGAGACCGACCGACGTCCGGAATACCCCATAAGAGGTAACGCGCCTCGGACCGGTGTCGGACAAGGCATTCGACGAACACACTGGGGACATGATCACCCCTGAGGATGCGCAGTTCCACCCGCCAAACGACGATCGCATGTGGACGGAGACCAACTACTTCGGTTTCGAGGTCCCCGAGGTCCCGCTGCATGTCGGCCTGTATGCGTTGTTCCGCCCGAATCTCGGAGTCGTCAACTCCGTCATCTTCGTCAACTCTCGTCGGGTCACCTCCGCCTGGGAGATCGACTACTGGGACAGCCGCGCCTACCTTCCGCTTCCCGAGTCGGGGAGCCTACTCGACTATCGGCTCGAGAACGGCCTGTCGGTCACCTGCCTCGAACCGAACAAGGTGTGGGATCTGTCCTATGACAACGATGAATCACTGACGATCAACGTCCGGTTCGAAGCGCTGATGAACGGTTTCGACATCCACGATCCCGGCATGGATCCGCGCGCGAAGACCTCGGTCGACGACCTCTCCGGCAGCGCCGCCTACGCCGGCCACTTCGACATGACCGGTAAGATCACCGGTGAAATGACGCTGAACGGTGTGACACACCAGGTCGATTCGATGTCGACGATGGACCACAGCTGGGGTGTGCGCACCGAGAAGCAGCTCGGCACCATGACCTGGTTACAGGCGCATTTCGACCACGATCTCGCGGTCCACTCGATGTTCGCCTTCGATCCGACCATCGGTCCCGACGCCGAGGTGGTCGCCGACATCACCCACGGTTACATCATGAACAAGGGCCGGGGCATCGGACTCAAAGACGGCAAGGCCACCATCCAGCGTCGCGGAATGTACGCGGAGACAATCGATCTACACCTCGTCGACGCAGACGACCGCGTGTGGGAACTCTCCGGCGAGGCACAGACGCAGTTTCCCTGTCAGTTCTGGCCCGGCTCCATGGCGTTCATGGTGTTGCCGAAGTGGACCATGGGAGACAAGACGGCGTACGGCACCAGCACCGACTTTCTCGACTTCTACCACTTCACCAAGCTCTACAACTGAGCACCGGGACACCACGACACCGAACTGTCCCGCCTGGGAAACAGGACGGGGCAGTTCGCTGTTCGAGTCCGATCCGGTCGTCATGGCACGCCGCGACAGACAGCCGCGGCGCGCACTCACAACGAGACCGACACCGAGCCCGTCTTCGCCGTCGTGCGGGTCATGTACGCGGGATCCCACGACATGTCGACATACGCCACCGCGTCATCCCCGTCGATGCGAGCGGCCATCGCGGTGTCGCGGAGGGTGAAGTTCGCGCTCACGTCCCACACGAAATGTGGTCCACCGTCGGCAAAATCTACTCTCGCCACTCGTCCTTCCTCGTCCGTCCAGGTCGCCTGCATGCGCGTGTGCAGCAGCTCCGAGTCCAGGTCGTACCGCAACTCGAGATCGCGCACGGGCACGCACCGGCCGGCGCGGTAGAGGTAGCCACGCAGGTATCGCTGACCGTAGGCGAGTAATTCGACCGCGTGCACCGCCGTCGATCGGTTCAGCGCATTCACCCACTTCATGTGATGCATTGCCTCCCAGTCCCGTTCACCCCACGAGTGGTCTCGCTGGCACATCTCGTCGAACTCGAGCACCCGACCGTCGACGCGCAGGACTCCGCGCGCGATGCCAGTCTGTTCCAGTCGGTCGTCGGCGAAGAAGCCCGGGCAACCGTCGATGTGCTCGCCGTATCGGAATGGCGCATGGAGACCCTCGAACTCGACCGACATCGACACCCGGTCACCCGCGAACTGCACAGTCGATGACATTCCGCTGTCGGCAAGCGACAGGGACAGAGGTCCGACACGATAGTCGTCGAAACCGGCCGAGTCCGGCACCGCGATCCCGTCGACCTTCTCGAAGATCTGCTCGCCGAGCACATCCCCGAACACGCTCAGGGCAGCGCCTGCTTCACCCCTGGAGTTGACCCAGGTGTAGACGAAGGCGGTCACCCCATCGGCGACGCGCGGAATCACCCAGACGATCGACTCCCGGTGCCGCGGCCTCGCTGGATCCAGCACGTGGCGACCCTCGGTGAACGCCCGACCCCCTCCCGCCACGCCGTCAGCCGGCATGGACCGCTCGACCCTGATCGATTCCCGCGCGGTCTTCACGCGCCAGGAGATGGTCCAGATAGGCGCGCGGCCAAGTGTATTCGACGTAGGCCCGCACCTCGTGGCCGGCGAGACGGCCGGTGAACATCGTGTCGGAGAAGTTGAAGGTCGGGCTCACGTCCCACCGAGCGAGCGTGTGCCGGGTGTCGAGGTCGAGGGCCGTGCTCCGCCCCGCCTCGTCGACGATCTCGGCCCGGACCACATCCTGCACGAACGCGTCGCCGTAGTCGGTCGTTATCGAGGCCCGCGCCACCGGCGACTGGAGACCGTCGACGAACAGGTAACCGTTGACGTCCACCTCGCCCTCGGCCATCGTCCACATGAGGTTGGCGGAACAGTCCTCGCCGGACGCCGCGATCCACTTGTAGTGATGGATCGCGTCCCAATCCCGGGTTCCCCATGAATGATCCCGGTGGCCGGGCCCGTCGAACGCATACGTTTCGCCGCCCCAGCGCAACTCGCCGGCGATCCGTCCCGTCTGTTCGTATCGGTTCTGCGCGAGATAGCCGGGTGTGCCCCCGGCGTTGGACCCGTAGTCGAACGCCGGGTGGATCCCCTCGAAGGTGAACTCGACCGCCAGATCGGTTGATTCGAACCGAGCCTGCGCGGTCCGGAGCGGTTCACCGACCCGGAGCACCGCTCCGTCGAGGTTCCAGTCGTCGAAGTCCTGCGAACCGACCGTCAGCCCGTCGCGGTGGTCGAAGAAGATCGGATCAGGGCCCGCGCCGTGCAGCACAAAGGCGCGTCCGCCGACCCCGGCTTCGTTCACCCAGGTGTACCAGTGGCCCATCAGTCCGTGCTCGGGGAGTATCAGACAGTACGCGACACTCTCACGGGCGAACTGTCCGTCGATGTCGTGGCGGAGATGGTCCGCAGCTGTCAAAGGCATGGTGCCTCCGTTCGTTGGTTGGTTCGTCGTCGGTCGATGCGACGGGCCGTGCTCGTGGCGCTGTTCACCAGGTGGCGCTGTGCCCGACGGGAATGAAAGCCTCACCCATGACGAAAGCGGGCGGCAGGAGATCCTGAGCCTGTCCATCGGTCAGCGGGAAGTAGGCCTGTGCGGTCAGCGGATCGAGCTCGTCGAACTGCTCTTCGTTCACGAACGAATCCCACAATCCGACAGGTCGGGCGAACGGCGCCAACATTTCCCGGGTGTACACCAGGACCCCGGCCATGATCCGGTCGCGTCGGCTCATGCCCGCGATACGTCGGTACAGGCGAGCAACGCCCCGGCGTGACCGGTCGGCGATCTCCCGTTGCTCCTCGGCGTCGATCCGCGTGAGTTCGGTGCTGTCCCAACGGTCCTTGCGATACACCGAGAAGTGCGTCAACGATTGCCAGTAGTCGGCATGATCGACCGTGAAGGTCGTGCCGATGTCATTGATGTTGAACTCGGGGGCAGTCGAGTCGAAGATCATCGCCTGGGTCACGCAATACGGAAGGTCGCCCGCTGCGTCGTCGATCCAAGGATAGAGAGGCTCGCGGAGGAAGTGGTCGCGGACGAGCATCACGCTTCCGTCAGGTAGTTCGTAGGGCCCGCTGGTGTTCGTCGCCGACCGGGTGTCGAACATCAGCAGAAATCCGAACACCTCGGTGGCCGCGTTGAACTTTCGACAGAAGTCGCGGGCTTCGACATCACCGACCTCCTGTCGTTCGTCGACGAACCGGTCGATCCACTCTTGGTCGAGGATGCGAGGCTTATAGTCCCGCCCGGAGATGAACCCGCGCCCGGAACCATAGACCCCGTGCTGGATACGTCGCTGGAACTGGATGGCCGAATTGAGTTCGTGGAGCCGTTCATGTGGTTTGGCGAGGCCCAGAGAGATCAGCAGACCGCGCCCCATCAAGGTGCAGATGTTCACCCACGCGCGCGTGTTGTTCAGTTTGTCGGCCGGCCGCGACGAATGCGACCGGGCCAGTTCCACCAGCCCATCAGCGCCGCCGGCGGCCTCGGTGATGAGATCGTAGAGGTGCGGGAACTTGAGCCATTGCTGGACGAAGGCCACCGTCTCGTACTCCTGACGGGGGATCAGCCCCGACTCCCCTTCGGTCGAACGGCGCGCGAGCAGATCCCATAGATTCCAGCCCGAGTACGCCAGGTAGTCGTCGATCTCGGCGACCGTCAATCGGTTCGGCTTCACGTTCGCATCCGTCGTGTCGACGATGTCCGACATCAGGGTGGCAAGGATGCTCCTGTCCCCGTCACCGCCCAGTGGGTGGACCCCACGGTACTTCTGGAGCATCAGCTCGAAATCGATGTCCGCCATGTCGCTCTCCAATCCGTATGCATCGGGGCCCGAACGGTCCGCCTGCGTTTCTGATGCCGATGAAACACCGGTGGCGGAGCCTCGGCCGGGAACGCGTTGTCACGCAATGGAGAGATTTACATCCACCCGGCCCACCACTGGAGTGACGAACCCCGGGAAGACCGCAAATCTGTGATGCGAGGCACACCTGAAAGTGGGTTTCTCCACTCTGGGTTCCGGCCGGGCGTTGCGGCATCGGGCGCATCCGCGCATGGTCTGGACACCTGCACGGTGCGGGCGCACGGTCGCCATGACCGTCGTCTGCCGGAACAAGGAGCACATGATGGCAATCCAGGTGTCCGCCACGTCTTCCGTGGCCGACGATCCCCCCTCGACCACACGGCCTTCGGCGCGCGAGGCACGCCCCAGGACCTCTCCGCTGACGGACGACATGGAACCGTCGATCGCCGCGATGCTCGATCGCAAACGGGCGACCATCCAGGATTGGGGCGACTACCACCCGGTCGGAGTCGACGCGGTCCGCCTCGGGCTCAACCGCTTCCTCGCGGACCGCGGCAGTGAAAGTTGGGACAGCGACACCACCGATCACACCTCCCCTCGCGACCACGCCACCGTACGCGCCGTACGTCCACTGGGCGGCGGGGCGTCCAACGAGCAGTACATCGTCGAACTCGAGCGCCCGGACGGACCCCGGGAGCGCGTGGTCCTCCGGATCGACGCGGTGGCGGGCGTGATGGAGACTGATCGCCAGCGCGAGTTCGATGTGTTGACCTTCCTCTCATCCAGGTTCCCGGTCCCCAGCCCGCGGTGGGTCGAACCGCGGGGCGAGGTCCTCGGGCGTCCCTTCCTGGCAACGGGTTTTGTCGACGGGGTCACCGCACCGTCGCAGGACGCCGGTGAGAGCGTCTCCGGAATGCAGACAACCCTGTCCGGCGAGCTGCGCGATGACCTCGCCGACCAGTTCGTCCGCAATCTCGTCCTCCTGCACAGCCTTCCGGTCGATGACGCCGCGGTCGGGACGCTGCAGGTTCCCGACCGCGATCCGTACCAGGCCGCACGCTGGCAGGTGAACTGGTGGTCACGTGTGTGGCGGGACGACTCGGTCATCCCCTTCCCACTGGTTGCGGGCATCCAGGCCTGGCTCCGTTCACACCTCCCGCGACAACGGCGCCTGGCTCTCGTGCACGGCGACTATCGGACCGGAAACTACCTGTTCGACGAGGACACTCATCGCGTAACCGCCGTTCTCGATTGGGAACTCGCGCACATCGGGGATCCCCACGAGGACCTCGCCTGGTGTGTCCAACGCATGTACAGCACTGTCGGCGAGAACGGCGAGCGGCTCGTGACCGGTCTGATGACCCGTGAGGATCTGATCGCCCGATACGAGCATCTCTCCGGTCATCCCGTCGACTCCGAGACGCTGCACTTCTACGAGGTGTTGTGTGCCTTCAAGAGTCTGGTGGCGACATTGGCGTCGTCCGTGCGGGCGGCGCGGGATCGCCAGAGCCACCAGGACGTGCTGCTCGCGTGGCTGGCCTCCTGCGGCTACCTGTTCGCGGCAGACATCATCACCATGATCGAGAGAGGTCCCCGATGAATCCTTCCATCCATCTCCGTATCGATTCGGTCATCCGGGCACTGCAGGAGGTCGTCCTGCCCGCGGTCCACGCCGACGACCGAGCAGTCGAACAACTGCAGATGTCACTTGCGCATCTCGGCGTGGTCCGGGCGCACATCGACGCCGCGGTGCCGTTCGAGCGCTTCGAGCTGAACGGTTACGAGCAACTCGCCGTCACCCTTCTCGAGGCCGCAGGACGGGACCGCGTCGCGCCCGACCCGCAAGTCGATGACGCCCGCCGTGAACTCGCCGACATTCTTCGTGCGCACCACACGCTCGACCCCGCCGGCGTCCGCGAACGCAGCGCCGAACTGGGATGGGCCATCGAGAAGATCGTCGCGGCGTCAGCCGACCACGAAGACGACGACTTCCGAAGCGCTGTGATGGCGGAACTGTTGCGGTCCGAGCGCTTACGCGTCGATGCGAACCGGGCGATGTTCCTCGGTATGGGCTGGGAGCCGGGAGACGACCTGCCCGACATCGCCTCGATCGTGGGGACCTCAGCCGAGGGGATCACGGTCGACGGACTCGACGTCGTGGCGCAACCGGTCGAGGCGCAGTAGTCCGCGGGCGCGCGGATCCCACAGCGGATGTGCACGATTGCGGAGGGCGATGATCGCGAGCGCGGTGTGTACGGACAGCTGTGCGAACGGGTCGTTGAGGACGTCGAGGCCGGTTTGCTTGCGCACTCGGGCCAGGCGTTGCCTCACGGTGTTCTCGTGGACAGAAAGCGCTGCAGCGGTCCGTCGTACGTTGTGTCCGTCTCGGGAGAACTGAGCCAGGGTCGTCATCAGCGTCTCCATGTCGCTGTCGGACTTCTCGGTCCACAGCGGCCCGAAGACGTGCTCGACATACCGGCGGATCGCCGCGATGTTCCCGTTCGCGACCAGGATGCGCGCGGGCCCGAGGTCCCGCACGCTCAGAATTCGCGTGTGCTCGGCAGTGAATCTGTCGAGGCACGCGACCACCTCCAGAGCTTCCTCGTAACCGTCGCTGATGGCCGCGGCGGAGACGACGCCCGAGACCCCGCACTGGACTCCATCGGGAGGCAGCGTCGCACTCAACGCGCGACACACGTCCTCGATCAGACGGGAGTCGTCCACGCGCTCGGACACACCCGCATCGACGATGAGTGCGGGGCCGCGAGCCGTACGGGCACCGAAGATCTGACCGTCGACCAGTCGCCCGAGTTCGGCGATCAGCGCGTCGATGTCACCGAAGCCGGCGGAGAGGACCGAGTCGTCCATGGCCACGACGATGCACGTGCTCTCTGCCCGAATGCCGATCCGGGTGGCATGGTCGACCGGGTCACGATCGACCCCGGAGCGTCGCAGGAGGCGCTCGACGAGACCACGTTGGATCTCGGCCGCGGACCGGCGGATGGCGCGATGTAGCGTGCGGTGCCGAGCCAGGTAGGTCCGCCCGCGGTCAAGGAGACACCGGTCGTATCCACCGATATTCCGCGCGCCCTCCGCGAGCATCAGCCAGTCGGTGATCTCACCGGATTCGGCGTCGTGGACGGGCGTCAACAGGCACCGACGAGCGACCCCGGCCCGGGTGCGGGCGATACCCAACCGAACCGGGGCTGTGCGGTCTGCGAACTCCGCACACAGCGCACGTATGTCGGGAGTCTCGCACTGCGGCAACTCCACCGAGCACATCACCGGTTGACCCGCAGGATCGAAGAGCCACAGGGCGCGGTCGGTGAGTGCCGAGATGGCGGCGAACAGTTCAGCGAAGTCGCACCCGGACCCCAGGCTCTCGGCGAGTCGGACCTCGATGTCGTACCGGCGCTGCAGGCGGGCGTATCGATCGGCCAGGGACACCTGCGTGTCCCTGTCCGCCCCGTGCGCGGGTCCAGTCGTGGTCACCGGCTTCATCTCCTGCCCGACTCGTGTGTGTCGAGACCTACCACCGCCCTCAGTCGGTGAGCAGCGCCCGCCTCAAGTCCTCGACGATCTCATCGTCGACCCCGGCTCGCTTCGCGAGATAGCCTCGTACCCCGCCGTATTCGGCGTCAAGGTGTGCCAGTAGCGCCCTCATCGACTCGGGTGGTGACTCGAACAGCACCCGAGCGATCTCGGGATCGCGGTCCTTCGCCACGAACAGGTGGGCGTAGGTGTCGATCCGGTTGGGGCGCAGGATGCCGGTCAGCGCGAAGTCGGCGACCACGTCGTCATCGGCGACGTCGAGAGCCCCCAGCAGAAGAGCGATCAGCACTCCGGTACGGTCCTTTCCGGCCGCGCAGTGAACGAGCGCCGGCAACCGAGTGGCGTCGGCAAGAACCCGGATCGCCTGTCCCAGAGCCTCACCGCGACGCTCGACGAGTCCGATGTAGAACCGCGTCATGTCCTCGATCTCGAAGCGCTTCATGTCGCCACCGAGAAGCATGCGCATGTAGTTGGTGTCGGCACCCTCGCCACCTTCGGCGATCGGGATCTCCACGAGGGCGGCCCCCGACACGTCCGCCCACGCTGTCGGTGCGCGCACCATCTCGTCATCGGCGCGTAGGTCGATCACGGTGGAGAGAGCCAGGTTTCGGTAGTCCTCGGCAGCGGTCTCGTCATAGATGGCGTAGGAGTTGCTGCCGCCCGGCATGACCAGGGCCTCTGACCGGAAGACCCGATTCGTCGCGATCGATCGCCCCTCACGGGTTCGATACCCGCCGATATCACGCAGATTCGAGGTCCCCGGGATTCGGAGTCGCCGGGCGGTGTCGGTCATCGGGCGTGCGCGTCCGCGGCGATCCCGGCCTTGCGGACGCAGTAGGCAATCAGCTTGTCGACGTCGTGGGCGACGACCAACGAAGGGTCCACACGCAGACTGTGGACGAGGCGCGAGTAGAACACCGAGGGGCTGACGCCGAAGGTCGTGAAGATCTCGTCATCTCCCCCGCCGAACGGCGCCCATTGCTCGAGGTACCGCGCCATCTCCCGTGCAACGTCATTTCGGGTGTCGTGCAGTGCATTCGTCATGTCATCCCCACTAGCGATGGTGGTGTTCTGCCCAGTGTAACCAGTGATCCGCTATTTGGACAGACCAAATAGCGGATCGCTGGGAATGTCCATCAGTCCTCGATCTGCAGCGCCCGGACCGGGCAGCGCCGGACGGCCTGTTCGACCGCCTTGCGCTGGTCCTCGCCCGGCGTGTCGTCCAGAACCTCGAGATCGCCATCGTCGTCGATGGTGAAGACATCGGGCGCCGCATACTCGCACTGACCATGACCTTCACAGAGATCCCAATCAACGAGAACCTTCATCGCCTACTCCTTCTCGACACGCACGTTCAACCGCTTGAACGCGTGGAATTGATTCGTGTGCAACCGATCCGGTGACGACAGCGGACGGATTCGCAAGCCACGGTCCAGCAGCTTCGTCAGGAACGCGATCGCTTCCGCGCGCGCGAGGTGCGATCCCATGCACGCGTGTATGCCCCAGCCGAAACCGACATGCTCGTTGTCCTCCCGATCGATCCGGACCGAGTCGGGGTCGGCGAACACCGCCGGATCGCGGTTCGCCGCCTGAAACCAGCAGACCACCTTGTCGCCGGCCTTGATCGTCTTGTCACCCCACACCACATCCGTCGTCGCGGTGCGCCGCATGGCACGGATCGGCGTGATGTAGCGCAGCATCTCCTCGATCGCGGGTCGCAGCAGCGAACGATCCTCGACGAGCCTGTCCCACTGATCGGGGAACTCGTCGAACGCCAGCACCATCCCTGTCAACAGATTGCGGGTGGTCTCGTTTCCGGCACCCACGAGAACGAAGTAGTACGCCGCCAGGTCATCCCAGGGAAGCGGCTCACCGTCCAGTTCGGCCTGCACCAGCTTGGACACGATGTCGTTCCGCGGATCGCGCCGCCGTTGCTCGCTCAATTCCTTGAAATAGGCGAACATCTCGGTGCGCGCTCGCTCCTTCTCGTCCGGCCGCACCATGTACTCCGGGTCGTCGGAGACGACACGGTTCGTCCAGTCGAGGAGCAGGCCGCAGTCCTCCAGTGGGACTCCCAGGACCTGCCCGAGCGCCTGGATGGGGAGCAGCGCCGACGCTGAGTGCACGAACTCGACCTCACCCCGGGCCTCGATGTCGTCCAGGATGGCATCGACCGCGCGGTCGATGACGTCCTGCCACTCCTTGATCTTGACCGCACGAAGGTGGGGCGCCGCGAGCTTGCGCAGTTTGCCGTGACGCGGCGGATCGGTGTTGTGGACGGTGCTGGTACCGCCCTCGACCTTCCGGCTGAGGATCTGGGTTCCCTCGCCGTTGATGAAGGTCGCGGGATCGTTGACGACGCGGATGACGTCCGCGTACCGGGTGACCGACCAGAACCCGGGCCCGTCGGCCTCGTCGTTCCAGTGCAGCGGTTCGTGCTCGCGGAGATGGGCGAGCATGGCATTCTCGGAGCCGTCGATGAACGGCTCGAGGTCCATCAGGTCGATGGACTGCTGTTCGACAGTCATTCGGTCCTCACCGTCAGTTCGAGGAAACATGGGGAAAGCCGTTACCGAAGAGAAGTACCGGCGTGAGTATTTCGGCCGCGCGGGGACTCGTGAGCGTCGGCCACGCCGCCTCGGCGCTCGGATGCATCTCGTCGAAGCCCTCGGCCACGAACTTGTCCCAGAGGCCGACACGCGACGCATGCGGAAGCAGGAACTCGCGCGTGTAGACCATCACGCCATCGCGGATCTTCTCCTCGGTCGACTTCTTCGCGAGGGTCTTGTACATCTCCAGGGTGCCCTTCTGGCACCGGGTGGAGATCCGTTCCATCTCGGTTGCGTCGAGCACCCGGATCTCTCCCATCGGAGTCGTCATGGTGTCCCGCGCGAAAACCACTCCGCTCTCGAGGAACTCGAGATAGTTCGACGGCTTGGTGAAGGTGGTCTGGATCTCGTTCACGGTCGCTGAGACCTTGTCTGCGGAGAACACCATCACCTGCGTGACGCAGTAGGGAAGATCGTCGGCGACGCCCGCCCACGGGTAGGCGGTCTCGTTCAGGAAGTGGTCCCGGACGATGGCGAACTTGTTGTCGGGCAGCGGATATGGCCCGGTGTCGGCCATCCCGGCACGGCAGTCGTAGTGGAGCATGAAGCCGAAGAGCTCCGTGCGGGCGTTGAACTGCCGGAACGCCTGGAGCGCGGCGGGGTCGTCGAGCGGCCGCGCCTGGCCGACGAGGGAGTGCAGTACGTCCTCGGCGAGGACGGCGACGTCGTACTGCCGACCCGAGACGAAACCCGGTCCGTCGCCCCAGGTTCCGTGCTGCAGGCGGCGACCGAACTGGATGAGCGTCTCGACGTCCTCACGGCGGCTCTCCGGGGTGTCCTGCTCGAGCTCGATCCCTATCCCGCGGCCGAGGATCGGGCACACCGATGCGGCCCAGTTCCTCGTCACGTTGATCTTCGTGCCGACTTCGCGGCTCGAGGTCTTGGCCAGTTCCAGGATTCCGTCGATCCCGACCTCGTCGGTGAGCATCCGGATGAACTTCGGGTAGTTGTTCCACTGCTGGACGAACGAGACGGTCTCGTATTCCTGGCGTGGGATCAAGCCGGATTCGCCTTCGGAGGCACGACCGAGGATGAAGTCCCAGAGGTTCCACGCCGCGTAGTCGAGCCAGCTGTTGATCTGCTCGTCCTCGAGTGCGGTCAGCCGGACGTCCGTCGAGGTCGTGTCCATGAACGGGAGTTCGACCCGGGAACGCATCTGTCGATCACCCTCGATGCCCTGCGGCACCTCGGCCTTGAACGCCCGCAGGAACGGCGTCGGGTCGAACGCTGCCTCGGGCTCTGTCGTCGACATGGCTGCTCCTCGCCTCAGGCTGTTTCGTCGACCAGGAAGACGAGCCCGGTGTCGCCCGAGGTGTCGAGCCGGACCGTGACCCCGTCCGCCGGGATCGTCTCGTCACGTGCGGTCTTGACGCCCTCGGAGAACTGAGTGGACATCACGCACGGGATACCGAACTCGCGCGAGAGGATGCCGAGGTGACTCTCCGGCGCGCCCTGCAGGGTGATGAGCCCCGCGACCCCGGCCATGAGCGCCGGCGACATGAACGTCGTCGTCCCGCCCCGCGAGATCACCACGGTCGACTCGACATCCGGCCCGTCGATGAAGTCCAGGACCTCCTCCGGCGAGTCCAGGAACCGGATCTTGCCGGTGGCGCCGGTCGCGGAGGTGAAGGCCTTGATGCCGGTTCCGATCTGCTTGCCGGTCACGGTGTCGCTGCTGGTCATTCTCGTTCCTCCTGCTATCGAGGCTTGACGCCAATTGTCAGACCAATTCAGGTGATCATGTAGCGGACGTCACAATGGCGTCAACCCTGTTCGGCGGGACCCGACGACTTTCCCCCTTTCGGGGTAGGCGCCGACGCCACGTCGAGCCAAGCGAGCCCGTCATCCGGCAGTGCCATCCCCCGAAAGGGGGAAGTGTGCCTGTCGTCACTCTCCAGCCTTTCGGCGAGGACCCGTGGCGCGCTAAGTTACCGCCACCCCGTAAACGGTCTGACCAAACCAGATGGAGGCGATGGTGACTGGTGTCTACCCCTTCGACCATGCCCATGAAGTGCCCGCCCGCGACCTCGGCCACCTCCTCGGCGGGAAAGGCGCCGGACTGGCGGAGATGACGGCTGCGCTCGGATTCAACGTGCCCCCGGGATTCACAATCGCGGTCCCGGTATGTCGTCAGTACCTCGCCAACGGTTGGCCCGCCGAGCTGGACACCGAGCTGACCACCCACATCGATCGGCTCGGCGAGCTGATGGGACGCCACCTGGGCGACCCTGCCGACCCGCTCCTGGTCGCCGTCCGAAGCGGCGCCCCCGTCTCGATGCCGGGCATGCTCGACACTGTCCTGAACCTCGGCATCAACGACGAGACAGTGGTCGGCCTGGCGCGATGCTCGGCTGACGATCACTTCGCCTGGGACAGCTACCGACGATTCCTCGAGATGTTCGCCGGCACGGTGATGGGCGTCGGACACGAAGCGCTGACCGAAACCCCCGCGGGGGCAACCACCGAACAATTGAAGACGCACGTCGCCCTGTTGAAAGACGAGATCCAGGCAGCGGCTGGACGTCCGGTCCCGAGCGACCCGGCCCAGCAGCTACGCGAGGCGATCGAAGCCGTGTTCCGTTCGTGGGGATCCGATCGGGCTCGCGCCTACCGCAGGCACGAGGGGATCGACGAGGACATGGGCACCGGCTGCAACGTGCAGGCGATGGTCTTCGGCAACCGTGGCACCGACTCCGGAACCGGGGTCGTCTTCACACGCGACCCGTCCACCGGCGCGGCCACGCCGTTCGGCGACTACCTACCGTGTGCTCAGGGTGAGGACGTGGTTGCCGGCAACTCGCGGACCAAGCCGCTGGTCTTCCTGTCCGAGCACCAGCCCGATGCCTACGACGAGCTCATCACCGCGCTACGCAAGCTCGAGCTGCACTACCGCGACATCTGCGACGTGGAGTTCACGGTCGAGAACGGGAAACTCTGGCTGCTCCAGACCCGTATCGGCAAGCGCGGGGCGGTCGCCGCCACGCGGATCGCGGTCGATCTCGCCGACGACCCGGAGATCGCGCTCAGTCCCGCCGAGGTGCTCGCCCGAGTGCCAGAATCCCTCCGCGCCCGCGCGCGCGCCGAAGTAGCCGCCCAGGCGCACCACCCCGAGGAGGGGGTCACGCTGCTGACCGCGGGACTCGGCGCATCTCCCGGACGGGTCTCCGGGCGGGTCGTGCTGACCGCGGACGACGCGATGTGCGCCGACGACGAGGTCATCCTCGTTCGCACCACCACGAGTCCCGAGGATGTTGCGGGCATGTCGGCGTCGGTGGGAATCCTCACCACGCGTGGCGGACTGGTCAGCCACGCCGCCGTCGTGGCCCGCGGATGGGGTGTCCCGGCGGTCGTCGGGGCCGACGCGCTCACGATCTCCGGTGACGAGGTGCGCTCCGAAGACGGACTCGTCGTGCGCGCCGGCGAGGTGATCACCATCGACGGCACCGCGGGGTGCGTCTGGATCGGCACCGTGTCCGGCTCGTCGCAGGCGGCCGAAACCGCTGTCGCGGAGCGTCTGCCACAGCTCCTTCGTATCGAGGGCTGGGCACGCGAACGGGAGGTGTCCCCCGCATGAGCGCCGCGGCTCCCGAACATGTCGTCGTCGTCGGCGCCTCCCTCGCCGGTCTCCGTGCGGTGCAGACGGCCCGAGAGGTCGGGTTCACCGGCAGACTCACCCTGATCGGCGACGAGATCCACCTGCCCTACGATCGACCCCCGCTGTCGAAGGAATACCTCGCGGCCGGACCATTGACCACCGCGCACGAATTCCCGGGCACCGCGGATCTCACCGAGGTGCTGGCCATCGACCTCAAGATCAACACTTGTGCAACGGGTCTCGATCCGATGAGCCGTGAGGTCCACACGAGGGATGGCAGCATCGGCTTCGATTCCCTGCTGATCGCCACCGGCGTCCGTGCCCGACGGCTCCCGGGAACCGAGCACCTGGCAGGCGTACACGTCCTGCGCGACCTGGACGACGCACACGCCATCCGGAACGGATTGGACGCCGGCGCTCGCGTGGTCATCATCGGCGCGGGCTTCATCGGCGCAGAGGTCGCCTCGGCTGCGGTGAAACGCGGTCTGGAACCGATCATTCTCGAGGCCGCACCCACGCCGCTGGTGCGGGCGGTCGGTGAGGCCGGCGGCACCGGCCTGGCGAGACTGCACGCGCGCCACGGGGTGGACCTCCGGTGTGGGGTCGCTGTCTCCGAACTGCTCGGAGACGAGCGGGTCGAGGCCGTGCGGCTCGCGGACGGTACCGAGATCCCGGCCGACCTGGTCGTCGTCGGCATCGGCGCCGACCCAGCGACGGACTGGCTGACCGATTCCGGACTCCGGCTCGACAACGGGGTGGTGTGCGACGAGACGCTTCGCGCCCACGAGAAGGTCTGGGCGGCAGGAGATGTGGCACGGTGGACCAACCCTTTGTTCGACTCGCCGATGCGACTCGAGCACTGGACGAACGCGGGCGAACAGGCGGTCCATGCCATGGAGAATCTCCTGGCCCCGGCGGACGCCACCCCATATCAACACGTGCCGTACTTCTGGTCGGATTGGTACGGACATCGGATCCAGTTCGCCGGGCTGCCCGTCGGCGAACCCCACATCGTCAGCGGTGATTGGGATTCCGACGAAGTCGTCGCGCTGTACCGCGACGGAGATCGGTTGATCGGAGCCCTCGCCGTGAACCGCCGAGGCGACATCATGAAGTACCGGGTGCAGATCTCTCGACGCGGAAGCTGTTACGCAGCAATGGCTTTCGCCGCAAAACGCAACGCCGCGGCCGCGACGAGCGCCTGACATCCAGACGGAGGAGTTGAGAACGTGCACGTTCATGACGATGTTTTCATCGGTGGTCGTTGGGTTCGGTCCGCTTCGTCCGCCCGCATCGAGGTCCTCAACCCGGCCACCGAAGAGGCGTGGGCATCGGTCCCCGACGGGGACGAGCACGACATCGATCAGGCGGTCCGGGCCGCCCGGAGCGCTTTCCCCGCCTGGTCTGCCACCAGCCCGGCCGACCGGGCTGCCGTGCTGCATCGGCTGGCCGACGAGCTCGACGCCCGTGCGGCCGCGATGTCGCGGATCATCACCACCGAGAACGGCACCCCGATCGCGGAGAGTGGCGCCGCGCCCGGTCACAGCGCTGCCCACCTGCGATTGACCGCCGACCTTGCTGGTCTCCTCGACTCCGTCGACGACCGACCGAATCCGATGGCACCGGGACACACGGTCGTACGTCGGGTCCCGGTCGGCGTCGCCGGGCTGATCACGCCCTGGAACTTCCCCCTGGGCCTGATCATCATCAAACTCGGACCGGCCTTGCTTGCCGGCTGCACCGTGGTGATCAAACCGGCCCCGGAGACACCCATGGCCATGCGCGCACTCATGGATGCGGTCGCGGCAGCCGGTGTTCCGGACGGCGTCGTCAATCTCGTCACCGGCGCCACCGACGCGGGCACGGCGCTGGTGGGTCATCCTGACGTCGACAAGATCTCGTTCACCGGGTCGACGAACGTCGGCCGCATCATTGCTCGCACATGCGGCGAGCGCCTGCGACCGGTGACCCTCGAACTCGGCGGCAAGTCACCGGCGATCGTCCTCGACGACTTCGACCGAGAGATGTTCACCCGCAACCTGTTGCGAGTGTCGATGCGCAACACCGGCCAGACCTGCAAGGCGTGTACCCGTCTGCTGGTTCCCGCACACCGGCACGACGAGATCGCGACCCTGGCCGGCGAGATCGTGTCCGCCGCCCCCATGGGCGACCCCTTCGACCCGGCCACGTTCTTCGGCCCCGTGGTGTCGGCCCGCCAGCGCGACCGCGTCGCCGGCTATCTGAACGCCGGACACGCCGAGGGCGCCACATCGGTGACCGGCGGCGACGTCTCCACCCGCTTCGACCGGGGCTTCTACATCGAGCCCACTGTCTTCTCCCATGTCACCCCGCAGATGACGATCGCGCGCGAAGAGATCTTCGGCCCGGTCCTGTCGGTGATTCCCTACCACGACATCGACGACGCCGTGGCGATCGCCAACGACTCGCCGTATGGATTGGCCGCCACGGTGTTCGGGACCGACGAAACACGGGCGACAGCGGTCGCCGAGCGTCTCGCCACCGGAAACGTCGGCATCAACCACTACGGGTCGAACGCGGCCGCCCCGTTCGGTGGTCACAAGGACAGCGGGTTGGGTACCGAATTCGCCGCCGAGGGCCTGGACGCATATCTCCAATTCACCTCGATCCACTACCAATCCTGAACTTACCGAGAAAGAGAGACGCCATGAGAGCAGCGGTCATGTGGGGCCCGGGCAAGCCCTTCGAGGTCCAGGAGATCGAGGTCGCCGATCCCGCCCCTGGCCAGGTCGCGGTCGACCTCCACAGCTGCGGGGTGTGTGCATCGGATCTCTCCCTGACGACCGCGTTCGGGCAGCCCACCCCCGTCGTACTCGGGCACGAGGGCTCCGGGATCGTGACAGCGGTAGGCGATGGGGTCGACTCGGTCGAGGTGGGCACTCATGTTGTGCTCGTCTGGGTTCCGCCGTGCGGCAAGTGTGCGCCGTGTCGCCGCGGCGACGACTATTTGTGCGCCAACCGACGCTCGTCGGCGGACAAACGTGCGGGCAAGGGCGCGGCCTGGGCGTCTCCGCTCAGCGTCGGCGGCACCGAGATCCATCAGGGCATGGCCACCTCCACTTTTGCCCAGCGGACCGTCGTACCGGCGAACGCCGTCGTCCGCATCGACGATGACGTACCGTTCCCCGTCGCCGCGATGATGGGTTGCGCCGTTCCGACCGGCGTGGGCGCCGCGCTCCGCAGCGCCCACGTCCAACCGGGTGACAACGTTGCCGTGATCGGTTGTGGTGCAGTAGGACTCAACGCTGTCATGGGAGCTGTGGTCGCCGGCGCGGCGCGTGTGATCGCCATCGACCCGATGCCGGAGCGGCAGGCTCTGGCGAAGGAGGTGGGGGCCACCGAGGGGATCGACCCCGGCCAACTCGACGGGCTCAGCGGCCTCGACGTGGTCATCGACGCCGTCGGCGCCCCGGCAACGGTGAGCAGCGCATGGAAGGCGGTGCGTCGTGGCGGCACCGTGACCGTGGTGGGTGCCGGGCGCCCACATCAGGTCGTGGAGATCAACGCCTACGAACTCTTCCACGACGACAAGAAGCTCACCGGGAGTTTTCACGGCGGCATCAGTATGCACCGGGACCTGCCCATGCTCGTGGGGCTGTGGCGCACCGGCCGCCTGCCGGTGGAGAAGCTGATCACCACCACGGCGGATCTGTCCGAGATCAACGAGGCGGTCGACGCTCAGCAGAGCGGCCGGGCACTACGGGTCGTGTTGAGGCCACAGCCCCGATGAACTCGAGTCTGCTGATCGTCCCGGCGTACACATCGCCTCACCACACGGACGACGTCGGCGAGCGTGCTCCGTTCACCCACTCCCCGACTGACCACCACCGAACATCGACGTGCACATCCGGAGAGGAAACTCCATGAGTTACACCGAGAAGGACGAGTTCGAGGTCCTGCACGGACTTCGCATCAAGGGCATGACGCAGCCCGAGGAGGTCGCCGAGTCGACCGGTCTCGACAAGGGGCTCGTCACCGAGATCCTCGACGGAGCTGTGGAGTGCGAGCGCGCCCGCCATCGAACCGGCGGAAAGGTGCAGGGTTACATGCTCACCGCCGCCGGCCGTGAGCGCCATCAAGCGCTGCGCACAGCCGGCGTTCCTGAGAGTCTCACCGAGCTCACGGCCGCCTACGTGGCATTTCTCGGTCCCAACCGTGGTTTCAAGGCACTCACCACCAAGTGGCAGACGGAGGCGGACGGAGACACCTCAGTGGTACTGCCCGACCTGAGAGCCCTGAACGCCGACGTCGGCGAGGTCGTGGACCTGGCAGCCGAGTCGCTCCCTCGGATGACGACGTACAAAACCCGGTTCGCAAGGGCGCTGGGCGCTTTCGAGACCGGTGACGCGGCGGCGCTCGCTCGACCGATGTCGGGCTCCTACCACGACGTGTGGATGGAACTTCACGAAGATCTCATCCAGGTCCTGGGCCGGGAACGCACCGACGCCGACGAGTGACCGCCGACGGCGTCCATCCCTGATCGGTAGATCGGTGGGTGGACGCCGTCGGTGCCGCGTGGATGTCCACCGTGATCGCCCCTTCTCCCGCACGGGGTGTTCCGATCAGGGCAACAGGATGATCTTGCCGAACGACTCGCCGGCTTCCATTGCACGATGCGCCGCTGCCGCCTCCGAGAGCGGAAATGCGCGAGCGATGGGTGGCGGTCGCACCCCGCGCTCGACGACGAGATCGAGCAGTCCGCGAAAGTCCTGGGGTCCGCCCATGGTCGTACCGAGAAGGCTGAACTGACCGAAGTAGAAGCCGCGCACGTCCATTCGGGCCTCTTCTGCGACGTTCGCACCGAGCACGACCACTCGGCCTCCTGGCCGAAGTGCCTCGACAGATCGTTCCCACAGGCCAACGGGATCCAGCACCACATCGAATCCGCGACCGTCGGGCGAGAGTCGCTTCGCCTGCGCAGGCCAGTCGTCATCGCTGTGGAGCACTCCGGATTCGGCACCGGCCTGCTGGGCCAGCCCGATCTTGGACGGGGTCGAGCCCGCCACGACCACGTGCGCGCCCACGGCCACCGCAATGTGTACGGCCATCGTCGCAACACCTCCGCCGGCACCCACGATCAGCAGCGACTCTCCGTCTGTCAGACCAGCGCGCGTGACCAGCGCCCGGAAGCACGTCACCCCCACCAGGGGCAGGGCGGCTGCCTGCTCCCATGAGTAGGACTCGGGTCTGGGCGCCAGACATTCCTCGGGAACGCTGACGCATTCGGCGTAGGTCCCCCGCGTCGTGTCGCCAAGGATCTCCCATTCGTCGCCGGGCGCCTGAGAACGGTCGCCCCAGAACAGCGATGGCAGAATGAGGACCTCCTCGCCGGTGTCGGTTCGGACACCGGCACCGTCGGCACCCGGAACGTGAGGGAGCGGCGAGTTGTAGCGTCCCCGCCGGACGAGGACGTCGTGCCAGTTCAGGGCGCTGGCCCGCAACTCGACATCGACCCAGCCCGGGCGTGCCCCGGGGGACTCGATTTCTTGGCACACGAGCGACTCGGGCCCGCCGAACCCGGTCATCACCGCGGCACGCATCGGCACCTCCAGCTCCGTGACACGACCAGTCCCTACGCGTCGGTCGCGGACTGCAGCGCCAGAACGCGCTGCGCTTGCTTCAGATGGGGCAGATCGAGCATCCGGCCATCGAGTGCCACGGCGCCGACACCTGCTGCGAAGGCCTCGACCACGCGGGTCGCGTACTCCACTTCGGCAGCGGTCGGCGTAAACGCTGCGTTGATGATGTCCACCTGCGCCGGGTGTATCGCGATCCGTCCGCTGAACCCTTCCGCACGAGCTCGACGCGACGACTCGGCGAGCCCCTCGCCATCCCGGATGTCGACGTACAGGGTTTCGACCGCCTCGACCTCGGCGGCCCGCGCACCCATCAGGGTCAAGGACCGAACGAGTTGATAGGTGTTCGCCCACTGACCATCCGGCGCCAGGTTCGTCGTCGCACCGAGTGCGGCACTCAGGTCCTCGGCCCCCCAGGTGAGCCCGTACAGCCGGGACAGTCCTGCATCCGCGAAGTCTCCCAACCGGAACGGCGCGATGGCCGTCTCCGTTGCTACCGGGAGCACCCGGATCGCCCCTGCGGCAATCCCGCTCGCCGATTCCAGGGCCTCTAGGTAGTGATGGACCCGGACAACATCGGACGGTCCGTCGATCTTCGGGATCACCAGGCCGGCCGGCATCGACGGCACGACCGCCGCGAGATCAGACAGAGCCAACCCGGAATCGAGCGGATTGATCCGAACCCACAGCTGCGGGGCTCCGCCTTCGGATGCGTGAGACCGGATGAACTCTGTAACCAATTCCCGGGCCAGGTCTTTCCGACTGCTGGTGACCGCGTCCTCGAGGTCGAGGATCACCGCGTCGGCAGTCGAATGGCCGACCTTCGAGAGCTTCTTCTCGCTGTCACCGGGTACGAACAGGAACGAACGGATCGGACGGCTCATGCCGGCTTCTTCCGCTGGAGACCACTCCGCTTGCAGGAGGCCACCAACTCGTCATTCTGGTTGAACGCCCGATGGAAGAACGTCACGATTCCCTGGTCGGGACGCGACTTCGAGTCCCGCAGTTCGATCACCTCGGTGACGACCCGAAGCGTGTCACCGTGAAAGACCGGCTTCGGGAAGCGCACCTCGTCCCACCCCAGGTTCGCGACGGCCGTCCCGAGTGTGGTGTCGCCCACCGAGATCCCCACCATCAGCCCGAGCGTGAACGCACTGTTCACGATCCGCTGACTGAAGGGGGTGCCCTTCATGTACTCCTCATCGAGATGGAGTAGCGCCGGATTGTGCGTCATCGCCGTGAACATCACATTGTCGGTCTCCGTGACCGTCCGCCGGATCGGATGATCAAATGTCTGCCCTACCGACAACTCGTCGAACCACACTCCGGCCACGTTTCAGTCCCTTCATCATCCCGCGAACTGTCTTATGGTAGGACCTTAAAACAGTCGGGTCAAACATCCGACGATAAGCGACGGGCCGCAGGCCGGCGTGCGGGTTTCACCCCGCAGGCGTGATGACGATCCCCACGCTGCCGTGCTTGCCGCGGCGGATCTTGCTGCCGAGGATGGTGATCTTGCCGAGGAGTCCGTACTTGCGGGCGATCGCGCGCTTCACGCGGTCGCTGCCGGCCTCGTCGAGGACCTCGGCGGTACCGCTGACGGGCGTGCCGAACGTCTTGTGACCCCGCACATCACAGGCCTGCACGACGACGCGGGGGTCGCGTCGCAGGCGCTTGACCTTCCACGAGTCGGCGACGGTCCACATGACGAGGCGGTCGCCGTCGAGCGCCGCCCACAGCGGTGAGGTCACCGCGGTGCCGTCCTTGCGGTAGGTCGTCAGGCTCACGTACTTGGCGGTGCCTGCTTCGCCGAATGCCGCCGCGCTCGAGGTCATGCGGCCATGCTACGGGCAAACAGCGTCTGCGCGTGGCCGCTCGATGAGCCCGCGGGCCCGGTGCTCTCACCGAGCACCCCGGCGTCGCAGAGTGTCGCCCAGGCGGTGACCTGATTCGCCGACAGGACCGGCTTGCCGAGCTCGGCTTCGAGGCCGGCGAGGATGTCGTAGGTCCAGAGGTTGGTGCAGGACACGAAGATCGCGTCGGCGTCGGGGTGGTCCGCGGCCCGGATGAGGTCCGCGGTCACGGGATATGGGATCGTCCAGATCTCGTGGTCACGACCGAGCCCCGCCTGCGCGACGACGCCCCGGCCGGATTCGGCGAGGAAGTCGCACAACAGTCCGGTGAGCGCGGCGGTGTACGGGGTCGCGACCGAGAGCGTACCGATGTCCAGCGCGTCGAGGGCACGGATCAGGGCCTCGGAGGTCGTCACCGCCCGGTCGGCGCCGGCCGCGAGCATGCAGTTCGAGATCTCGAGCGCCCCCGCCATCCCGTAGACGAAGCTTCCCGACGCGCAGGCATAGCCGAAGGAGCGGGGTCCGACAGACGACACGGCCCGCACCGCGGCGGCTATCTCGGCGTGATTGTTCAGATCGCGACACAGTTCGACGTCGACCGGTGCGTCGATGAACCCGGTGCGGGTGAAGTACAGCGACACCGAGTCCGGCATCCATCGCCACAGCTCACGATCGAGAGCCATGTCGAAAGGGCACACCATCCCGATGCCGATCTGGGCCGTCATGCAGGGATGATGACATATTGTCGGATTGTCTACAATCGCTGCGGATAGGCGGCGCGGAGTGCTGCGTCCACATCCGCCCGGATCACGCATCCGTAGGCGTGATCGTTGACCATTCCCGTCGCCTGCATGAGGGCGAACATCGTCGTCGGACCGACGAAGCGCCAGCCACGCTTCTTCAGGTCCTTCGACAGCGCGACCGACTCGGGCGAGGTCGTCATCGAGCCGGGCACATGCTCCCCGGCGGGGGCGTATCCCCAGAAATAGGACTCCAGCGAGCCGTGCTCGTCGATGAGCTCGACCGCTCGGCGCGCGTTGTTGATCGACGCCTCGATCTTGCCGCGGTGCCGAACGATGCCGGCATCGGCGAGCAACCGGGTGACGTCGGTATCGGCGAAGCGGGCCACCTGCTCGATGTCGAATCCGGCGAACGCGGCCCGGAAGTTCTCGCGCTTGGTCAGGATTGTCCGCCAGCTCAGCCCCGACTGGAAACCCTCGAGGCAGACGCGCTCGAACAGCGCCGTGTCGCCGGCGATCGGGAATCCCCACTCCGTGTCGTGGTAGGTGGTCTCCGGCTCACGCGCCGCCCACAGGCAGCGCGCCCGACCGTCGGCGATCGTTATGGTGTCGTCAGGCATGCCGCCCCTCTCGTCGCGAGGCAGGCTACTCCGCGATACCGACAGCCCTGTTCAACGCCGGTGTGCACCCCCTCGCGTCGTCGTTATCTCGCCGTTATCAAGTATTGCGAAACCATCCCGTTGTGTCTCGCGATGATCACTTCGCAGGGTCAGCCGCCTAGCGTTGGACACATCGCATCGCAGGACACCCCGGACGTCACCGCCGACCCGGACCCCGCGATCGTCACACATCACCTGCGGCTAGGAGCTTCGAGATGAAAGACACCGATCTGAGCGCCCTCCTCGCCCGGGTGGCAACCGGCGACATGGACGCCTTCGCCCAGTTCTACGACGCGACCTGCGATCGGGTGTACGGCATGACGCTGCGCGTGCTCCGCGACCCGGGCTACAGCGAAGAAGCGACACAGGAGACCTTCCTCGCGGTGTGGCGCAACGCCGATGCCTACGACCCGGCATCCGGTTCGGCACTCTCCTGGATTCTGACGCTCGCCCATCGTCGCGCCGTCGACCGTGTCCGCTCGGAGTCCGCCGCGACCCGACGCACCGTCGCCTACGGCATCGCCGACACCGGTCGGGAGGTCGACGAGGTCAGCGAGTCGGTGGAGCGACGCGAGATCGCCCGACTCATCCACACCGGCCTGGAGACCCTCACCCCGCTGCAGCGACAGGCCATCGAGCTCGCCTACTTCCACGGGCTCACCTACCGCGAGGTCGCCGAACATCTCGACGTGGCCCTGCCCACCGTCAAGTCCCGCATCCGCGACGGCCTGATCCGGTTGCGTCAGACCGTGCCCGGCCGCGCCGCCTGACACCGGCTCCGCCCCCGCGACCCACCCGTTCCACGACCCCGCTCGACGGCGACACAGCGCCGCCCGAGCGGGGTCGACTCATGTCGGCACCCCGGGGATTCACTGTGTCGTCGGCCACACAAATTTTGAGACACAGGCCAGGTCACAGCCGTTACCACCCCGAGTTCTGTCCGATTCCACCCACCACGTCTCCCGCCGTTCGCGGTGGACAGGCAAAATCATGGGTGGATGTCACACGAGTCCATCCCCGTCGTGATATCGGTAAAGCCGGACCCACAAGGCCGCACACTGAAGCGTCAACCAAGACAGAATCGAGAACACATCGCATGAGTGCCGAACAGCCGACCATCATCTATACGCTGACCGACGAGGCACCCATGCTCGCCACTCACGCGTTTCTGCCGGTGGTGCGCACGTTCGCCGGAGCGGCCGGGATCGCCGTCGAGACGAGTGACATCTCGGTCGCGGCTCGCATCCTCGCCGAGTTCTCCGACCTCCTGCCCGACGACCAGAAGGTCACCGACAATCTCGGTGAGCTCGGCAAGCTGACCCAGCGCTCCGACACGAACATCATCAAACTCCCGAACATCAGCGCGTCGGTCCCCCAGCTCCTCGCCGCCATCAAGGAACTGCAGGAGAAGGGATACGACCTCCCCGAGTTCCCGGGCAATCCGAAGAACGACGACGAGCGCGAGATTCGCGACCGGTACACCAAGTGCCTGGGCAGCGCGGTCAATCCCGTTCTGCGCGAGGGAAATTCGGACCGCCGCGCACCCCGGGCGGTCAAGGAGTACGCCCGGAAGCACCCGCACAGCATGGGCGAGTGGTCGATGGCGTCGCGCACCCACGTCGCCCACATGCGCGAAGGCGATTTCTACCACGGCGAGAAGTCGATGACCGTCTCCGGCGACCGAAAGGTCAAGATGGAGCTCCTCACCGACGCCGGCGAGACCCTCGTCCTCAAGCCCGAGGTGTCGCTGACCGACGGTGACGTCATCGACAGCATGTTCATGAGCAAGAAGGCGCTCATCGCGTTCTACGAGGAGCAGATCGAGGACGCCTACAAGACCGGCGTGATGTTCTCGCTGCACGTCAAGGCCACCATGATGCGGGTCTCGCACCCCATCGTCTTCGGGCACGCGGTGAAGGTCTTCTACCGCGAGGCGTTCGAGAAGCACGGCGAACTCTTCGACGAGCTCGGTGTCAACGTCAACAACGGCCTGTCGGACCTCTACAGCAAGATCGAGTCGCTGCCCAGCGCGCAGCGCGAGGAGATCATCGACGACCTGCACAAGTGCCACGAGCATCGTCCCGAGCTGGCCATGGTCGACTCGGCCCGCGGCATCACCAACTTCCACTCCCCCAGCGACGTCATCGTCGACGCCTCGATGCCGGCCATGATCCGCGCCGGCGGCAAGATGTACGGTGCCGACGGCCGTCTCAAGGACACCAAGGCCGTCAACCCGGAGTCGACCTTCTCCCGCATCTATCAGGAGATGATCAACTTCTGTAAGACCAACGGGCAGTTCGATCCCACCACGATGGGCACCGTGCCCAACGTCGGCCTGATGGCGCAGAAGGCCGAAGAGTACGGCTCCCACGACAAGACCTTCGAGGTCCCCGCGGGCGGAACCGCGAACATCACCGATCTCGAGACCGGTGAGGTCCTGCTGACCCAGACCGTCGAAGAGGGTGACATCTGGCGTCTGTGCATCGTCAAGGACGCCCCGATCCAGGACTGGATCAAGCTGGCTGTCAACCGATGCCGCGATTCCGGGATGCCGGTGCTGTTCTGGCTGGACCCGTACCGCCCGCACGAGAACGAGTTGATCAAGAAGGTCCACAAGTACCTGCCCGATCACGACACCGAGGGCCTCGACATCCAGATCATGTCGCAGGTACGCGCGATGCGATACACCCTCGAGCGCGTCGTCCGCGGCCTGGACACCATCTCGGCGACGGGCAACATCCTGCGCGACTACCTGACCGACCTGTTCCCGATCCTGGAGCTCGGCACCAGCGCCAAGATGCTGTCCATCGTCCCGCTGATGGCCGGCGGCGGACTCTACGAGACCGGCGCGGGCGGCTCGGCACCCAAGCACGTCAAGCAGCTCATCGAGGAGAACCACCTCCGGTGGGATTCGCTCGGCGAGTTCCTCGCGCTCGCGGTGAGCCTGGAGGACGTGGGCAAGAAGTTCGACGACAAGCGCGCCGTCATCCTGGCGAAGGCCCTCGACACCGCCACCGGCAAGCTGCTCGAGAACGACAAGGGACCGTCGCGCAAGACCGGCGAACTCGACAACCGCGGCAGCCAGTTCTACCTCGCGCTCTACTGGGCGCAGGAACTCGCGGCGCAGACCGAGGACTCCGATCTCGCGAAGCACTTCGCCTCGCTGGCCGAGACGCTCGCCGCCAACGAGGACAAGATCGTCGACGAGCTCAATTCGGTGCAGGGTGAGCAGGTCGACATCGGCGGTTACTACTACCCCGACTGGGACAAGACCGCCGCCGTCATGCGTCCGAGCACGACGTTCAACGACGCACTCGCGAGCGCGCAGCGCTGATGCGGAGGTCGGCGTGGGTCTCGGATGAGTCCCACGCCGAACCTGCCGAACGCCGCCGTCAGTGGACTCGTCGCACCCGATCACGTCGCGGAGCGCGCAGGTGTGGACTGTCGGCCACTATCCGGCCCAGAGCGTCGACGATCTCAGCGATGCGTGCCATGCGAACCAGTTCGCGGGGCACCACAAGCCAATAGCCGCGTTCGACGACGAACTCGTCGCCGAGGACCACCGTCGCGCCGGGCAGGTTCTCTCCGATGTACGTCGGCAAGGGCGCGATGCCGAGACCCGCCAGGACCGCCTCGCGGTGCCCCGCGATCCCGTTCGCCTGGAGTCTGGCGCGGACCCCGGGCAGATGCCGCTCCAAGATCTGCAGCGGGTCGACGTCGAGGAGATCCTCGATGTACCAGATGAACGTGTGGTGGTGCAGATCCTGCGCCGACTCCGGGGTTCCCCTTCGCTCCAGATACTCATGCGAGGCATACAACTTCAGCTGGTACTGCGCCAGTTTGTCGACGACCACCGAGCGGGGTGACGGTTCCTCCAGGGTGATCCCGATGTCGAAGTCACGACCGGTCAACAGGTCGTGCGTGGTCGCAGTGAGTACCTCGAGGGTCAGATCCGGATGGCGGGTCATGATCGACGACAGACCCGGAAGCAACAGGTAGGTGCCGAACCCGTCCGGGGCGAGGATGCGCACCGTCCCCGACAACGCGCCGCCGGACTGTGCTTCGACAACCGCTCCGGAAGCCGCGACCACCGTCGTCTCCACCGTTTCCGCATACGGGACGAGATGTTGTCCCGCGTCGGTGAGGCGCCAGCCACCCGCTGAGCGATCGAAGAGTCGGACCCCGAGATCCTTCTCGAGCCGGCCGATCCGGCGCGACACCGTCGTCTGATCGACGCGCAGCCGACGTGCGGCATCGGAGACTCGTCCGGTCCGGGACACCTCCAGGAAGAACTGCATATTGTCGGCCGCCAACACCGGTCCCATACTCACCGATTGCCCCCTGGGAGGCAACGCCGACGTGACACGACCGAGGACCGTTCAGAGCGCGGGATGTGTCTGATTCCAGTCAGTCGTCCGCTGCAACGCGTCGACCACCGACACCAGGGACTGCTCGCTGAACGCCCGGCCGACCATCTGCAGGCCAACCGGGAACGGAACGCCGGACTCGGTGGTCGTGAAGGCGCCCGGGAAGGTGACGGTCGGCAGCTGGGAGAGCGTGAAGGGCACGGTGAAACGGTGCACGCCCGCCGTCGTCTCGTCATCCATGCGGATCATCTTCTCGACCGGCGGAGCGATGAAGGACATGGCCGGGATCAGAACCGAATCGACCTGCGACACCGCAGCTTCCATCCGGCCCTTGAAGATCCAACGACGCTGCAGCAACTCGTCGTACTCCATCGCCGACATCGACCGGCCACGCTCGATAAGCTCGCGCAGTGCGGGCCCGTAGGTATCCAGAGCGCCCACGAAACCGTCACCGTGCGCGCGTGCGGTCTGCGCGGCACAGACCCCGAACCAATCGTCGATCGCCTGCGTGGGGTCCGGCAGCGTCACCTCGACCATCGTCGCCCCCAGGTCGGCGAGCCGGGCCTCGGCGGCTCGGTGTGCCTTCTCGACGTCGGCGCTGACATCGCGGTAGCTCCATTCCGGGTCGACCCCGATCCGGACTCCGGCGAGGGAGCGCGGACCGTCCCCGACCGACATGTCGGGTACCGGCACCTGCGCGGCCGTCGGATCCCGTGGATCCGCACCGGCGATGACCCCGAGAACGAGGCCGGCGTCGCGGGCGGACCGGCACATGGGTCCCACGTGGTCCAGTGTCGCTGCGAGCTCGACGGCGCCGGCGCGACTGACCCGACCCCAGGTCGGCTTCAAGCCGGTGACGCCGTTCGACGCCGACGGCATCCGAATCGAGCCACCGGTGTCAGAGCCGAGGGCGCCGAAGCAGAGGCCCGCCGCCACCGACGCACCGCTTCCGCTGGAGGAGACCCCCACCCAGCGCCCCGCGTCCCAGGGATTCAACGGTGCCCGGAACGGTGGTGTGTGTTCGGTGTACACCCCCTCGGTGGTGTGGACCTTGCCCAGGAGAACCGCGCCCGCCGCCTCCAAACGCTCGACGACGGTCGCGGACGTCGTCGCGACCGTTCCCCGCCGCGACGCCATTCCCGCCTCCGTCTGCCACCCGGCCCGATCGAAGATGTCCTTGATCGCCAGCGGAACACCGTCCAGCCGTCCGAGGGGTCGGCCCTCCGCACGTCGCGAGTCGGACCGCCGTGCGGCGGCCAGCGCGTCATCGTGTGCCACCCAGGCGTACGAGCCGATGGTCTGATCGACCTGGCCAATACGGTCGAGCAAGGCTTCGGTGATGGCGTACGAGGTCTGCTCCCCGGTCGCCAATTGGTCGGCGATCTCGTGGATCTCCTGGTAGTGCAGCTGGTCTGGATTGTGTGTGCTCATCGAGAGTGCTCCGTGATCTGTGCGGGGTGTTCAGTCGCGGGGTGTTCAGTCCATGGCCGGCGCTGGACTCGGTTCCTCATCGTGCGGCGCAGACCTGGCGGCAGGACGATACTGCGAGCCCTTGGTGATGATGGCCAACGGGATGTAGATGGCCGGACCGAGCAGCATCGCGACGAACGAAGCGTAGTAGAGGGGGTACACGCCGGCGACGCCGGCCGCCCCGACGGCGATGCTCACGAGCAGCGCCACCAGACCGCAGACGTTCCAGTTCTTCACTTCCCCCTCGCGGAACTCGATCGACTCGGATGGTGCCAGCCGCAGCCACTTGCGGCAGACGAAGTAGTCGCTGAGGAGGATGAAGATCCAGGTGTTGGTCATGATGCCCGTGACCGCGAGAAACTTGTCGGTGTACTGCAAGATGTTGATGGGGTACAACACTATCCCCACCAAGACCAGCGCCACCATCCACCACTGACGCCCAACTCTCCTCTGTGACAATGCGTCCCAGGTGTTTGCCAGGGCGAGAGAACCCGAGTACAGATTCATCACATTGATCCGGATCTGCGTGATGATCGCGAAGACGACGCCCAGGACGCCCATCACCACCGCGAAGATGAGGCCGGGATCGGTGGCCGACAGTTCCCGTTCGGCCTGAGTCCCGGAGAAGTGCTCGAGCATGGTGTAGCCGAGGAACACACCCAGAATCATGACGACGACGATCAGCAGCAGTTCCACCAGCATCACCGCGCCGGCGCCGACATAGGAGACCGACCGCTTGATGAAACGTCCGTAGTCGGTGGCGATCAGCGCCTGGAAGACCACCTGACCGTTGGCGAGGCTCATCGCCTGCCACATCGCCGCACCGGTCACTCCGCCGGTGACCTCCCACTGCCCCGGACCGACGAGGACGTACCCCTTCGCCAGCATCACCAGCCCGATGATGAAGAGCAACAGGAAGATCGGCGCACCGAATCGCTGCAGCAGGTTCATCGAGTGCATTCCGCGCCACGAGAAGTACAGGGCCACCATCGCGACGATTGCGAAGACCACGCTCGCAGCGGCGGAGTTGATCGAGATACCCAGCAGTTCACTCAGGCCGTGCGAGACGATGCTGCCTTCGAAGATGAAGTAGAAGACGTAGTTGATCGCGTAGACGAAGGACGCAACCGCCGAGCCTTTGGCGCCGAAGCCCAGCCCTCGCGAGAGGAGCGGGAGTGAGAGGCCCTGCTGACTGGCGATTCTCATGATCAAGGCGCCCACGATGGTTGCACCGATGACCATATAGGCCACCGGAACGAGGAACAGCGGCCAGCCGACCAGAAAACCGATCTGGCCACCCAGCGCAAACCAGAACATCGCGGTGACATTGCCGGTCAGGACCAACAGGATCGCCGGTCGGCGCCATCGCGCCGTGTCGGGTACCCGCTCCGTCGCGTAACTCTCGATCTGGTCGTCGAGGCTGGCGGAGGGACCCTTGAAGTAGTCAGCGAGACTCACGTGCATTCCCTTCACGCGTCCACCGACGGTCGGTGTGCCGTCGGCGTCGCATCTACCCAATACGTGTGAACCACATCTCACAAGGCGTGGATGCATTCGTCAACGGCGTGATGTGCACTCTTGACTGCAATTATGCAGTTTCCGCAAAGGTGACCACCCGCGGCGACGTCGCCCAGCGGATATGCGAATCTGCAGCCTCAGATGCAATTTCGGTGATTGACTGCTGCACATCCGCATCACACAGTGAGGACATGACTGTTCCTCCGATCACAATTTCGCACTGGCTCGACAACCGTCGACACGTCGGCTCCAGCGCGGACACCGCCGATATCACCAACCCCTCGACGGGCACCGTCACCGGTCGCGTCGCGCTCGCCACCCGGGACGACGCCGCCGAGGTCATCACCGCCGCCGCCGCGGCCTTCCCGGGATGGCGCGACACGTCCCTGTCGAAGCGGACGGCTGTCCTCTTCCGTTTCCGCGAGTTGCTGAACGCCCGCAAGGGTGAGCTCGCCGCCATCATCACCGCCGAGCACGGCAAGGTTCTCGACGATGCCCTCGGTGAGGTCAGCCGCGGCCAGGAAGTCGTCGAATTCGCCTGTGGCATAGCGCATCTACTCAAGGGCGGGTACACCGAGAATGCATCGACGAATGTCGACGCGCACTCTGTACTCCAGCCGATCGGGCCGGTGGCGATCATCAGCCCGTTCAACTTCCCGGCGATGGTCCCCCTCTGGTTCTTCCCCGTAGCGATCGCGGCAGGCAACACGGTGATCCTCAAACCCAGCGAGAAGGACCCGTCCGCGTCGCTGTGGCTGGCGGAACTCTGGAAAGAAGCGGGCCTCCCCGACGGGGTCTTCAACGTGTTGCAGGGCGACAAGACCGCGGTCGACGCCCTCCTCACCGATCGGGCGGTGAAGGCGATCAGCTTTGTCGGGTCCACACCGATCGCACAGTACGTGTACTCGACCGGTACCGCCGCGGGCAAACGCGTACAGGCTCTGGGCGGAGCAAAGAACCACGCCATCGTGCTTCCGGACGCGGATCTGGACCTTGCGGCCGACGCGATCGTCGGAGCCGCTTACGGTTCGGCCGGCGAACGCTGCATGGCCATCTCCGTCGCGGTAGCGGTCGGTGACATCGGTGATCTGCTCGTCGACAAGCTGGCCGCCCGGGCCGCACAGATCGTTCCCGGGGACCCCACCGCCGGTAACGAGATGGGGCCGCTGGTGACATCGGCACACCGCGACAGGGTCGTGGGCTACATCGCGGCCGGGGTCGACGAGGGCGCCAAGCTGGTGCTCGACGGTCGGGAGACGTCACCGCTGGGAGACCCGAAGGGGTACTTCGTCGGCCCGACACTGTTCGATCACGTCGCCACCGACACCTCGATCTATCGAGACGAGATCTTCGGGCCGGTTCTGGCCGTGGTCCGAGTCGACACCTACGACGAAGCACTCGAGCTCGTCAACAGCAGCGAGTACGGCAACGGCACCGCCATCTTCACCAACGACGGGGGCGCGGCACGCCGATTCACCACGGAGGTCGAGGTCGGGATGGTCGGTGTCAATGTGCCCATCCCGGTGCCGATGTCCTACTACAGCTTCGGCGGCTGGAAGAGCTCGCTGTTCGGCGACTCGCACGCGCACGGCATGGAGGGCGTCCACTTCTACACGAGGACCAAGGCAGTGACCACCCGATGGTTGGATCCCAGCCACGGTGGCGTCAATCTCGGCTTCCCCCAGAACGACTGACATCGGAGGATTCGTGTCCCGTTTCGCATTCCCCAGATTCCTGAACGTCGGGCCCGGCACGCTGGACACCGCGGCTGAGGCCCTCGACGCGTTGGGGCTCACTCGACCACTCATCGTCACCGACGCCTTCATGGTGTCGACCGGGACGGTCACCCGCCTGTGCCGTGCCCTGGAGCAGTGCGGGCACGAGGTCGCGGTCTTCTCCGACACCGTGCCGGACCCCACCACCACGTCCCTGCAAGCCGGCCTCCGGGCGGTCGACGACCACGGAGCCGACAGTGTGATCGGTCTCGGCGGCGGCAGCCCGATCGACACCGCGAAGGCGTTGGCGGTTCTCGCCGTCAACGCCGAGAGCTCCATGAACGAATTCAAGGCGCCGTCGTCGTTCAGCGGACCGGCGCTTCCGGTCGTCGCCATCCCGACGACTGCGGGAAGCGGCTCGGAGGCAACGCAGTTCACGGTCATCACCGACGACTCGACCGACGAGAAGATGCTGTGTCCCGGCCTGTCGTTCCTGCCGGCCGCAGCCATACTCGACTTCGAGCTCACGATGTCGATGCCACCTCGACTGACCGCCGACACCGCGGTGGATGCACTGACACACGCGATCGAGGCCTATGTCAGCATGCGTGCCAATCCGATCTCGGATTCGCTGGCGCTCTCCGCGATCTCGACGATCTCCACGTTCATCCGCAGAGCCTATGCCGACGGCGACGACAGGGAAGCCCGCGAAGGTCTGATGATGGCAGCCACCCAGGCCGGCATCGCCTTTTCGAACTCGAGCGTCTGCCTGGTTCACGGCATGAGCCGACCGATCGGCGCCCACTTCCACGTGGCGCACGGTCTGTCGAATGCCATGCTGTTGCCGGCAGTCACCCGATTCTCGGTGCTCGGCAACGTCTCTCGCTACGCAGACTGCGCGCGAGCATATGGCGTCGCGACCCACGACACCGACGATGCGACTGCCGCAGCGCAACTCGTCCTCGAGATCGATCAGTTGTGCGCCGACGTCGAGGTTCCCACTCCGCAGGCCTACGGCATCGACGCCCGCACATGGCGAGACCTCACCCCGACGATGGCGGAACAGGCACTGGCATCGGGGTCTCCGGGCAACAACCCGGTGGTCCCCAGCAAGGCACAGATCGAAGAGATCTATGCGGCGGTCTACGCCGGCTGAACTCCACGGCGGGGCGGGGAAGACATGTCGATGTCGACTCGCCCCGTCGCGGTATGTCCGAATCCACAGAAGGGCGCACTGTGCTGAATGACGCCGCTCATGCCACGATCACAACCTTGCGCACCGGGATCACCGCCATCGCGGCTGTCCTCGGAATCGCGATACTCATCGTCTGGTATCTCATGCGTCTGGCCGTCGGGCGCCGGTAGGCCTACGGCCGGAGCCCGGCGGGGGAGTCCCGTTCCGCTCTCGGTTGCGCACTGGTGATCACCGGTGCCCGACCAACCCATCCGAAAGACACGCAGCGCGGTTGCGGCTCGGTGGCCCCGAGCCGCAACCGATCCACCACGACTGAAAGGCCTCGGTCCCATGCACGCCCTGATCGCGCCGGACAAGTTCAAGGGCAGCCTCACCGCCCGGCAGGTGGCCGACGGTCTTGCCGAGGGGATGAGGGTGCCGGGTGTGGAGATCACGACCCTCCCCCTGGCCGACGGCGGGGACGGAAGCGTCGACGCGGCTGTCTCCGCGGGACTCCGTCACGAGCGGGTCCGCGTCGCCGCGGCCCTCGGTGATGTCCACACCGCGTCCTACGCGCACAACGCTTCCACCGCTGTCGTGGAGATCGCCAACACCTGCGGACTCAGCACCCTGCCCGCAGGTCACAAAGACCCTCTGCGAGCTTCCAGCCTGGGAGCAGGCCAAGTCCTGCGAGCGGCGCTGCGACACCGGACCCCTCGAGTGGTCCTCGCCCTCGGCGGCAGCGCGAGCTCAGACGCGGGCGTCGGCCTGCTGTCCGCACTCGGGGTCACCTTTCGCGACGACGCGGGACACATCCTCACCCCCGACGCCGCCTCGCTGCCCCACATAGCCCGGATCGAGGGGCGCCCGCTGCCCGAACTGGACGACGTCGAACTGCTCATCGCCGGCGACGTCACCAACCCGTTGACCGGGCCCGACGGGGCCGCGCACGTCTACGGCCCGCAGAAGGGTGCCGACGCCGCGACCGTGCAGTGGCTCGACACGGCAGTTACCGAGTTCGTGGATGTACTCAGCCACAACGGATTTCCCGCCGCACCTGCGATTGCCGCACGTGCCGGCGCCGGTGCGGCCGGAGGCGCCGGATTCGCCGCTATGCTCCTGGGCGGGCGCATGGTGTCCGGCGCCGACTTCTTCCTCGACCTCCTCGACTTCGACACACACCGCGCCGCCGCCGATCTCGTCATCACCGGCGAGGGACGAATCGACCGCCAGACCGCGCACGGGAAGCTGTTGTCGGCCCTGGCCGCCCGCGCCCACCCGACACCGGTCGTCGCCGTGGCCGGCCGCAACGACCTGCCGAGGCGCGAATGGGCGCGGGCCGGCTTCACCGCCGTCCACGCGCTGGCCGACCTCACCTCGAGCGACACCGCCGCCGATCCGGTACTCACGACACAACTGCTGACACAGGTCGGACGCGACATCGCCCGCGAACACGGACGGTCGGCCGGCATACCCGCCGATACCGAGCGACCGAGATCCGGCTGAATGCGTTCGAGGAGGTGATGGCCGCCTCGCGGCAACTCGAATGCGATGTCCCGGTCGACGAGGTCCTGCTCATGCAGAAGCCGGTCATCGATTGTTCGTGGCTTCCCGAGGATGTGGGGCTTCCCCCTCGTCTACCCTCGAGTCCATGGCCGACGTCAACTTCTACTTCGACCCCGTCTGCCCGTTCGCCTGGATGACGAGCACCTGGGTGCGAAAGGTGCAGTCCCAGCGCGATTACACGGTCGACTGGCGTTTCATCTCGCTGCGCCTGCTGAACGCGCATGTCGATTACGACGCCCAGTTCCCACCGGAGTACGAGGCCGGGCACACGGCCGGGTTACGGCTGCTGCGAGCCGCGGCGAGCATCCGCCGCGACCACGGACGAGCCGCCATCGGCCCGCTCTATCAGGCACTCGGCACGCGAATCTTCGACGCGCACACCGGTTCTTACACGGTCGACGCCACCGACATCCGCGGTACCGCGAACTTCGTCGGACCCGTCCTGGACGAACTCGGGTTGCCCGCGCATCACCTGAACGCCCTCGACGACACCGGCTTCGACGCCGAGATCCAGTCGGAGACCGACGAGGCCCTGTCACTGACGGGTCGCGACGTGGGTACGCCGATCATCCACTTCCGACCGCCCGAGGGCGTGGCGTTCTTCGGACCGGTGATCAGCCGGTTGCCGAGTGACGACGACGCGGTCGTCCTCTGGGATCACGTGATCGGGCTGGCGAGTTTCCCGGGCTTCGCCGAACTCAAGCGCAGTCTGCGGGAGAAGCCGCAACTGCGGGCCTTTGGCGTGTCCGACGACGAGGCGGGTGTCCAGGAGGATTGGCACGGCGGGAGCCGGCGCACCCACAAGTGAGCCCACCCGTTCCTACCTGAACGGGTTGAGCGTCCGGCCGAGGAAGTACTGGACACCCGGCGGGATCGGTCGTACCGCTGCCGTGACCAGCTTGTTCACCGTGCCGGTGATGCACACCGGATCACCTTTCATCACCGCGTTCCACCCTTCCCGCACGACGTCCTCGGGCTCTTGCCACAGCACACCCGGCAACCGGTCGGCGGTCTTGCGGGTCTCTGCGCCCATCGCATCGTGGAACTCGCTTCTGGTGAATCCGGGACACAGCGCCGTCACGTGGATCCCGTGCGGCTTGAGTTCCATGTCCAGGGACTCAGACATCAACAGCACGTACGACTTGATGGCGCTGTAGAGCAGACCCTCAGCGGGAGGCAACAGCGCCGTGATGGACGAGACGTTCACGATCCGCCCCCACCGGCGCTCCTTCATCCCCGGGAGCACGCCGTGGGACAGCTCGGTCAGCGAGGTCAGCATCAACTGCAAATGACCTCGGACCTCCTCCCACGACGTCTCGGCGAACGTGGTGCTCAGCGACATCCCGGCGTTGTTGACCAGCACGTCGATCGCCAGCCCGAGCTCGTCGGCGTGCTCGATGATCGCAAGCGGGGTCGCGCGATCGGACAGGTCGCCGGCGAAAGTCTCGCATCGGACACCGTGCTCTCGACGCAGGCGCGCGGACAGTTCATCGAGCCGTTCGGCTCGCCGCGCAACCAGGATGAGGTCGTATCCCTGTGCGGCGAGATGGTCTGCGAACGTCTTGCCGATGCCGGCGGAGGCGCCGGTGATCAGGGCCGTGCGGTGATCAGGCGACCCGTGTCGATTCGATGACATGAGTGGACTCTCGGTCGATGGACGATGCCGCGAGTTCTACCAGGCCGCACGCCGCATCATTGGCGACGACAGCGGGATTCGTTCCAACGCCGGGTGGGGCGCTTCAGGACACGTGACCGTACGGGTGCCATCCGGACGGGTTCCATTTGCCGCCGCGCTCCCGCCGGACCTCGCGGAGGCTGGTCCCCACGTATCGCGCCTCGAGATCGGGGTCGGGTGTCCCGGTGTACACCCACCGCTTCGGGTCGAGGTTGCCCTCGGCGTCGCGATAGGACTCCCAGTAGTCGACGCGATGGACCGCACGGACGAGGTCGTCGGCAAAGACCAACACGGGCAGGTCCGGAACGGTCCGGTGCGGTCCCGCGCGCCAGGCGCTGCGGGAGAGTTCGTAGATGACGTCGGCGGTGGCGTCGCCCCGCGCCGACGCGTCGACCTTCACCAGCACGCACAGCTCCGGTAGCGGCGGCGACACCGGCGCCGCATATCGCCCGACGAGTTCCTCGATGCGCCACGGCCCGTGCGCATCCGGCGCATCCGATGAACCCGACCCGGCCAGGTCGGCGACGTCGAGGCCCGCGCGCCGCAACGAGTTCGCATGCAGCTCAGCAGAATTCGCAGAGCCGATGTCATACCGCAGAATCCAGTGTTCGACGCCGAACCCGTCGGCATCGATGTCGCGGATACGTTCTTCGATCGCATCCGCGATCGCCACCGGGTCGTCGTCACCCACGATGTCGACGGGGTCCGGCACGACCCCCGCCAGGGCGGCGGCCGAATGACGATGCACCCGGTCACCCCGACCCGCACCGACATGGAACAAGGACGCGTCCCGCGGATCGACGAGCGCATACACATAGACGCCGAGGGCGGACTGCGCCTCGTACGGAACCGGCTTCGGCGGACCGGGGGCCGGGACCGCGACCGGTCGCAGCAGGGCGAGCACCTCGTCGACGACCGACGGCCGGACCCCGAGCCCACCCCCGGTGATCCCACCGAAGACCACCTCGCCGGCACGCTCCCGATCGATGAACCGGCGGCCGGCCAAACGGTCGACCGCACGCACGACCTCGGCGACCTCGGCGCGGCGCGCCGCAGCACTCCGCGACGCCGTCCGCTCGTCGCCGGGGTCGAGCATTTCGGCGAACGCCGACGAGGACAGGAAGGCGTCGAGTGCCGTCCGGGGCAGCTCTACCGCATCGATCCGGTGCGGTGCACGCCCGGGTTCGGTCGCGTCGTCGTGGCGCTGTCGCGTCATGGTCGCATGATGCCAGCACCAGGTCCGGAAACCGACGAAGCGGTAGTGTACGTTTGTACATGTACATACGTACATCAACGTTGAGAGGACCGGACCGTCGTGAGCAGACCGTCATGACCGAGGTCCCGGCCCGCCGTCGCCGGAACCCCGAAGAACGCCGTCGCACGATCGTGGAGGCCGCCGCCACCCTGATCACCGAGGTCGGCTCGGACGCTCTCACGCACCGGCTCGTGGCCCGGCGGGCCGGCGTACCACTGGGTTCGACGACGCAGTACTTCGCCACGCTCGACGATCTGCGCGAGGCCGCGCTCGCCCGCCTGGCCGACGACATCGACTCGGGCCTGGCCGAGGTCGCGGAGACACTCGGCGAGCACGGCCCGTCGGCTCCCGTCTTCGCCGAGGCGCTCCACGAGTACCTGTCCGACGAGCGGCTGATCCGTGCCGACCTCGCACTCGTGTCGGCCGCGGTGATCGATCCCGCACTGCGCCCGCTCGCGGTTCGCTGGCCCGCCGGACTGATCGAGATGCTCGTGCCCCACGTCGGGGCCACGGCCGCCCGTGCGATCGCCGCCTACACCGACGGGGTGGCGATGCACGCACTCCTGTACGGGTCACCGCTGTCGCTACACGACCTGACGGCGACCCTCACCGCTCTCACCGCACTGCCCTCCACTCCCTCCACCACCGATCAGAACCGGAGCCGACGATGACGCAGCACTCATCGAAGACCACCTCGCCGACGGGCGCCGGACCGGGCCTGTCCGTCCGGCGCCGGTGGGCGTCGGCCGCCGTGCTGTCGGCCAGCCTGCTGGTCATCACCGTCGACCTGACGATCCTCAACGTCGCACTGCCCGATCTGGCGGCCGACCTGCGCCCAACCGCCGACCAGCAGTTGTGGATCATCGACGCCTACTCGCTCGTCCTGGCCGGCCTGCTGCTCTCCATGAGTTCGCTGGCCGACCGGTGGGGCCGAAAGCGGATGCTGATCACCGGCTTCGCGGTGTTCGGCGGCGCCTCGGCCCTGGTGCTGCTGGCCGATTCGCCCGGCGCGGTGATCGCGGTTCGGGTGCTGTTGGGCGTCGGCGGCGCGATGATCATGCCGACCACGCTGTCGCTGTTGCGCAGCATCTTCACCGACCCCGCCGAACGTGCCACCGCTCTCGGGCTGTGGGCCGCGGTGTCGGGTCTGGGTGCGGCCATCGGTCCGATCGTCGGCGGCTTTCTGCTGGAGTACTTCTCGTGGCGCGCCGCGTTTCTGGTCAACGTCCCGCTGATGGTCGTCGCCATCGTCGCCGCCCTGCTGATCCTGCCGGAGTCGAAGCACCCGCAACCGGGCCGGTGGGACGCCCTCGGCGCGGTGATGTCGATCGCCGGCATGGTCGCGCTGGTCTGGGCGATCAAGCGGTTCGCCAAGGAGGAGAGCCTCCTCGCGCCAGAGGCCTGGTTGGCCCTGCTCGGCGCGATCCTCATCCTGGCCCTGTTCGTGCGGCGATGCCTGCGCCGCACCGAACCGCTCCTCGACGTCTCGCTCTTCCGCAGCCGGCCGTTCAGCGCCGGCGTCCTGGCCGCGCTCGGCTCGATGTTCGGACTGGCTGCGGCACTGCTGCTGCTGGCGCAATGGCTTCAACTGGTCGAGGGCCATTCCCCGATCGCGGCCGGTGTCCGGCTGCTGCCGGTGGCGGGAGCGGCGATCGTGTCCTCGATGATCGCCGCCCCGCTGTCCCGCATGATCGGCGCGCGCGCCGTCGTGGCCGGCGGCATCGGCATCGCCGGTGTCGGCATGGCGCTGATGTCGCTCGGCTCCGACGGAATCGGTTACGGCACGGTCGCCATCGCCCAGGTCCTCGTCGGTTTCGGCATCGGCTCGCTGGCGATCGCGTCGGCGATGATCATGGCCGGCACACCGGATGCCAAGGCGGGCAATGCTGCTGCCCTGGAGGAGACCGCGTACGACCTCGGCAACGTGCTCGGCGTCGCCATCCTCGGAAGTGTCGCGTCGATTCTGTACCGGTCCACGCTGACGGCCGAACCGATCCCCGGCGTGCCAGCCGAGGCGACCGACGAGGCCGCCGAATCCCTCGGTGCCGCCATGGGTCTCGCCGACGCGGCGGGCTCGCCGGGCCTCGCGGAGCGGGCGGCGACCGCGTTCACCGACGCCATGCAGGAGACGAGCCTCATCGGCGGGCTCACCCTCGTCGCCGTCGCCGTGGCTGTCTTCGTGCTCGTGCCGCGCGGCACAGACGTCACGGCGGTGCAGCACTGAGTCGGGGCAGCACTGAGTCAGGGCAGCACTGAGTCGGGGCAGCACTGAGTCGGCCGGCCCTCAGTTCGTCACGGCGGCCTCGACCGACGGCAGGACGGCATCGCGCACCCGCACCGGGCGCGGGAGAAGACCGTTGGCGTGGAGGAGGTCGGCGGCGCGCTGCTGCTCGTCGAGGAATTCCTCTGTGACGGGCCCGATTCCGAACGGCCGGTTGCGGATGGCGGCCTCCCAGGCGTCGAGACTGGCGTCCCCACCGCGATCGACGACGTCACGGACGAAATACTCGGCGGCCTCGCGGGGATGGTCGACGATCCACTGATCCGACTCACGGAGCGCGTCGACGATGGCGGCCAGTTCCTCGGAATGCTGTTCGGCGAAGTCGCGTCGCGTGAACCACAGCGACGGATGGCTGAACAGTCCTTCGGTGTCGATCAGGGTCCGGAGTTCGAGGTCGCGCTCGACGGCGGCCAGACCGGGGTAGGCGCCGACCCAGGCGTCGATCTCACCACTGCGGAAGGAGTCGGCGCCGTCGGTGACCGAGGTGTTGACGGGCACGATGTCGCGCCACGTCAACCCGACCGAATCGAGCGCGAACAGCAGCAGTGTCGTCTGCCACGAACCGTGGGCGATGCCCACCCGCTTGCCCTTCAGCGCGGCCACCGAGTCGATGTCGGAGTCGGCCTTCACCACGAGACGCCCGTTCTCGGTACGTGGTCCGGACACTCCGACGTAGACGAGGTCGCGCTCCTGTGCCAGACCCGTGATCGGCGGCGTGAAACCCGTGCCGATGAAGTCGTACCCGCCCTCGGTGAACAGCCAGTCCGAGTGCAGGGTGGGCAGGCCCGTGGTCGGGTCCGGCTCCGGCGACGCGGGCAGGCTCCGCAGGTCGACCCATTCGACGTCGATGCGTCGTTCGAGGATGCCCCGGTGGCGGAGCACGAACAGGGAGTTGTTGTGCGGGAAATAGCCGACTCGAACGGTCATTGTCTCTCCTGAGTGGTGTGGGGTGGTTCGGGGCGGATCAGAGTTCGGGGCGGTTCAGAGTTCGGGGATGAGACCGCGTTCGCGCGCCTCGGGGAGCAGACCGCTGCGCTTCCACTGCACCTCGAGATTGGTGGGGTGGAATTCCGCCGACCCGCCGAGTCCTTCGGCGATCGCCTGGAACTGGGCCCCCTCCTCCAGCAGGACGATGAACTTGGCGGTGTCGAGCAGTCCTCGGCGACCGATCACGTTGGACCCGCCGTTGGCCTCGAAGATCGCGGCGAGATGCGGATCCTCCTGAAGCCGTTCGAGGATGAACTCCGATGCCGGCTGGCGGCGGTTGATGTGCGGCGGGATCTCCCGCGACAGCGTCAGCCGCTGGGAGGCCGCGTACCGGATCGGGAGGGTCCGGTGGGTCTGCGCCCAGGCACCCAGCCACGGCGTGTGGATGTGCACGACGGTCGTGATGTCCTCGTGGGCGCGGAACACCGGCGCATAGGATGTTACGAAACCCGCTGCACCCGAACCGGACAGGATCTCCCCGTCGAAGGTCGCCACCACCGGACGGACGGTCAGGTCGTCGGCCCAGGGACCCGGGTCGTTCAGTGCGACGGCGATCTCACGACCGGGGACGCGTTCGACGAAGTTGGCGGTACCGTTCGCCGACACCGTCCCGGTGGTCCGGAAGACGTCGAACGCCTTCTGTGCGTGCTCGGTCGCCTCGGCGACGAATTCGGCGACCTCGCGGTCGAGTCCGGTCTCTACGGTGGTCATGTCTCTCCTTGCGATGAAATGGGTTGTCTGTCTTCGACGATGGCGTGCGAGAGGAGGCGCGGCGGTGCTCAGGCCACACCCAGGGCGGACCCGGCGGTGGTCTCGGGCCGGCCGAGCCGGGATCGTCCCAGGAGCGGGAGGACCTCCTCGCCGACGCGATAGGCCTCTTCGAGATGGGGGTTGCCCGCCAGGATGAAGGCGTCGACGCCGAGATCGATCAGTTCGTCGAGTCGTTCGGCGACCTGCTCGTAGCTGCCGACCAGCCCGAACGCCGGGCCGCCGCGCATCAGGCTGAATCCGCACCACACGTTGGGCTGGACCTCGAGATCGGTGTAGTCGGTGATGTTCTCGGGCACCCAGCCCTTGATCCGGCCCGCGCCGACGGAGTCGCCCTGCGCCTGGCGGTTCGCCGCGGCGCGGTCGACGTGCTGCCAACCCTCGGCGATCTCGGCCCACGCCGCCTCGGCGGTGTGCCGGGCGAGGACGTCGATGCGGACCGCGAACCGCGGACGCCGTCCCAGCCGCGCCGCGTGCTCGCGCACCCCGTCGAACTTGGCACGCAGATCCGCGAAGGGTTCGAGCCAGGACAGGTAGTAGTCGGCATGACTGCCCGCGGCGTTGACCGCGGCGCCGGACGACCCGGAGAAGTAGATCTCCGGGAACGGCGTCTCGGCGAGTTGTGGTGGCAGCGCTGCCCCCTCGGTGGAGAAGAAGTCGCCGTCGTAGTCGAATGGCTCAGTCCCCCACACCCCCTTGAGGACGTCGAGGAACTCGCTGGTCCGGCGGTACCGGTCATCGTGGGCGACCTTGTCGCCCCACCACAATTGGGCCGGACCGCCGCCCCCGCTGATGATGTTGTAGACCAGGCGGCCCCCGTTCGCCCGCTGCAGGCTGGCCGACATCCGGGCGGCCTGCAGCGGATGCAGGAACCCCGGCTGGAACGCGACCATGAACCGGTAGGTGCTGGTCTCCCGGGCCAGTGCCGCAGCGGCCGCCCACGGGTCATCGGTCCCGGGGAACGACGGAAGCAACCCGCCGACGAAGCCGGCGCTCTCGGAGGCCTTGGCCACGGCCGCCATGTGGTCGATGTAGCTGTAGGAGTCGCGTTCTCCCGCACGGATCGCCGGCGTCAGGTTGCCCGGCTGGACGCCGCGCCAGTCGCCCCGGTTGAGCCGGCGCGGCGTGCGCAGGGTGGCATGGTCGCCCCCCATCCCTATCCGCCAGTAGAAGTCGATGGTCATGGGTCTCCGCTCGTCGATGGAGGAAACGGGTCGGTCAGGAGTCGGGTCAGGCCAGGACGCGATTGCGCTCGTCAGCCCGGAAGAGCAGGTGCTCGGTGTTGCGGTTGAGTTCCTCGATGTTCGGTATGCCCGACAGGACGAAGCGCTCGAAGCCCTGCCCGGTCAGGTCGACGATGCGTTGCGCGACCTCGTCGTAGGAGCCGACCAGACCGATGGGATGCCGGTGGCCGATCCGGTCGAACCCGGCGAAGGTGAGGTCGTCGACCCAGAGATCCTCCGCGCGGGTGTCGGCGTCGGCGCCGTAGGCGTCACGCCACTGGCGGCGCAGGCGTTGCACCGCCTCGTCTTTCGTCGCCCGGGCGATCACCGGGAGGTAGAGGCCGGCCGCCACGGTCCGTCCGAGTGCTGCCGCCCGTTCGGAGAGCGGCCCGATCAACGGCGCCGCGCCGGTCGAGGACAACTCGAACAGGTGGATGTCGCCGTGCCTGGCCGACAGCGCGAGCGCCTCGTCGCTCTCGCCGGTCAGGCGGACAGTCGGGAAACGATGGCCGTGCACCGACCGGTCGAGCCCGCCGTCGGTGACCTCGTAGAACTCGCCCACGTGGTTGAACTCACCACCGTCGAAACCACCCTGGCGGGCTCCGGCCCCGTCCCACACCCCTTTCGCCACGGTCAGGAACTCGTCGGCGCGGCGGTAACGCTCGGCGTCCGTCAGTCGGTCTCCGCGAGCCCGGTTGTCCGCTGCGTCGGTCACCACGCGCAGTTGCCACTGCAGCCGGTCGTCGGAGTTCCGCTGCAGGGTCGCCGACACCTTCGCCGCGTAGACCGGTGTCCCGAAACCGGGATGGAATTCGACTGCCACGCGCGCATGACGGGTGCGCCGCAACGCGATACCCGCCAGGATCCACGATTCCTCACCAGCGGGGTCGTACGGGGCGATCACCGTGTCGTAACCGGCCGTGTCGATCGCGGTGATGACCTGTTCGGTCGGGTCGAACGGATCCCACCGGCCACCCGTTCGCAGGTCGGTGGCCACCGCCGACCCGGGGGTCGGCGCCCAGCCACCGCGGTGACGCGCGGCGGAACCGACGTGCCGGCTGTCTCCGCGTGTCGGCACCTCCCATTCGAAGGCGACCATCACGCTTCTCCGACGATGTCCGAGATGGGCGTGGCCGCACCGACCTGGGCGCGCGCACGTCGCAGCGGCTCGACGTCGACCCAGCTCTCGATGTCGAAGTCGGCGGGCAGGAAGCCGTAGGTGTAGAGGAAGCGCTTCTGGATTCCCAGCAGATCCAGCCGCTCCTCGGAGAGCGACGGGTGCAACGAGGTGTGGAAATCGTCCCCGTAGGCCGCCACGACGCCGTCCGGGCCCGAGAAGGTTTCCCGCGCAAGCACTTCACGGACGGTGTTCAGATTTCCGGCGGCCCAGTCCGCCGCACGGAGGCTGGCGGCGAGGAAACCGACGACGACCTCGGGATGATCCTGCAGCAGCGACTCGTGGACGGTGATCGGTCGCGGCGTGCCGTTGTTGACCCGCGACCGCCTCGACTCGGTCGAATCGAGATCGACGAGGACGCGCAGACCGTGCTCGACGGCGGCCTCGGCGGCCCGGGCGCCCTTCACGTAGATGGCGTCGACGTCACCGTTGAGCAGTTCGGGGAAACCGGACGGCACCGATCGCAACCGCGCCGCCTCCTCGGTGCGTACGCGCGGTTCCCAGTTGCCGGCCGTCTCGACGACGATCACGTCGCCGAACGAGAGTCCGGCAAGTGCCAGCGCGGAGGCGAAGCCGTGCAACGACATCGCGCGGGGGAAGCTGCGTGCCTGGTCGACCGCCCACGCGGGAATGCCGACTCGTCTGCCGCGGAGCCCCGCAGCATCGTCGATGTCGGAGTCGGGTCCCACCAGAATCGACTGCGACTCGTCGATCCAGGTGAGTCCGATCAGACGTGTCGGCGAACCCGACGCGCGGGCGACGATCGCGGGCACGTTGCCGCCTTCGCGGATCAGGCCGGACAGCTGATGATCGAAGTGGCGGGGAGCGAGTTCGGCGCCCGCGTCCTGGAGGATCGAGAATTCCAGGCCCGCAGCCGATGCCGGCTCGCCGAGCCAGCCCAGGCTGTTGGCCAGACCGCTCGCGGTGGGGACCGGGCACCGGGTGTACCAGACGGTGTCGGCACCGGGAGAATTCGCCGGGGTGACCGGGGTGTGCAGGGAGGTCGCGCTGTCGATGGTCATGGTGTTCCTCAACTCTCGGTGTCGGGATGTATGCGGCCGACGCCGAGTTCGCGCAGGAACTCGGCCCGGTAGCGGAGCGATTCGGGGTCGGAGCGGTCACGCGGGCGGGGCAGATCGATGTCCTCGTCGACGCCGAAGGTGCCGTGCGACAGGATGATCACGCGGTCGGCGAGCCGGACCGCCTCGTCGACGTCGTGGGTCACCAGAAGCACCGCGGGCTGGTGTCGGGCCACCAGATCACCGACCAGGTCCTGCATCTGGAGCCGGGTGAGGGCGTCGAGCGCCGCGAACGGTTCGTCGAGGAGCAGCAGTTCCGGTTCACGGACGAGGGCTCGGGCCAGCGCGACCCGTTGCGCCTCACCGCCGGACAGGGTGGCCGGCCAGGCCTCGGCCTTGTCCGCGAGGTTGACCTCCGCCAGCGCGGCCCGACCGCGGTCCTTCGTGCTCTTGCCACCACGCTGGCCGATCGTCACGTTGGCCAGCGCCCGCTTGGAGGGCACCAGGCGCGGCTCCTGGTACACGGTCGTGCGTGCAGCGGGGACGAGGATCTCACCGGAGTCCGGTTCCTCGAGCCCCGTCAGCAGGCGCAGCAGCGTCGTCTTGCCGGTACCCGATGGACCGAGCAGCACCACGAACTCGCCGCGCCGGATGGTCAGGTCGACCGACTGCAGCACGGTCTTCGGGCCGAAGGTCTTGGTGACGTCGGTCAGCGAGACCGCAACCGGTTGGCCCGCACGGCGTTCGCGTGCGGTGACCTGCGTCGGCTGCCGTTCCAGGAGTGGGGGCAGCGGAGACTCCGGGCTCATCGGACGGTCACCCCCGCCCGCCACGGCATCGAGTACTTCTCCAGGATGCGGACGATCAGGTCGAAGATCAGACCGAGGATGGCGTACAGCACCACACACAGGATCATGTAGTCGGTGCGGTTGTACTCCTGCGCCAGACTCACCAGATAGCCGATCCCCTCTCGGGTGCCGACCTGCTCGGCGGCGATCAGTCCGGTGATCGAGATCGACAGGCAGATCCGCAGTGCCATCAGGATGCCCGGCAGCGCTGCCGGGATGATCACGCCGAGGATCAGACGGCCCCCGGTGAGCCCGAAACCCTGTGCCGCCTCGATCATCTTGCGATCGACGTTGCGCACGCCGAGATAGCTGTAGGCGTACATCGGCGACACCGTGGCGATGGCGATCAGCAGCACCTTGAAGGTGTTGTCGATGCCGAACCAGGCGATGAACAGGGGCACCAGCGCGAGGAACGGAATGGCCCGGTTGATCTGCATCGTCGAGTCGATGAGCTCCTCGCCGAGCGTGTACAGACCCGCGAGCACGCCGAGGATCAACCCGACTCCGACGCCCAGACCGACACCGAGCGCCGCACGCTCCAGCGACGCCACCGCGAAGTCGACGAGCTGGCCGGTGCGGTAGAGCTCGACGAACGCGTCGAACACCGCCCCGGGTGACGCCAGTACCGCCGGCGAGATCGTGCCGGTCGCGGTGCCGATCCACCAGACCGCCACGATGACCCCGGGCACCAGGAACCGCAGAGGAAGCGAGAGCCAGACGGGCCGGTTGCGTTGCTTCCGTGTCCGGGGGGTCTCCAGGCCGATGCGTGACACCCGCTGCGACGCAGCGTCTCCCGAGGTGGACTGCGCGACCGTTGCCGAGGTCACTTCTGTCCGCTCTGGTACTTCTGCAACTGTGCGGGCAGATCGAAGAAGACGTCCTCGGCCGTGACCGGCTTCTGGATCACGCCGGCCTCGACGAACAGCGCCGACACGGACTCGAGATCCTCGGCATCCTTCGCCGTGGGATAGCGCGGCGTGGACGCGTCGGCGCCGAGTGCGAGGGCACGGGTGAGGCGGTCGCCGCTGAGCGCGCGGGGTCCCGCCTTCTCGAAGACGTTCTCGTAGTCGTCGGGGTTCTCCCGCTGCTGATCGGTCAGCTGCTGCAACGTCTTCAGGTACACGTCGGCGACGTCGGGCCGCTCTTCGAGCACCTCGGTCCGGAAGGCGACGATGGTGTTGTCGACCGAACCGATGCTCTCCTCGGTGGCGATCTCGACTCCGCCGGCGGCCTTCGCCTCCTGGTAGGGCTGGTTGAAGGACGCCCAGGCGTCGACCTGACCGGTGGAGAACGCCGACCCGGCCTCGGCCTGCTGCAGGGGTACCCGCTCCACCTTGTCGAACGGAATCCCGGCCTGTTGCAATGCCTTCAGCGTGATGTACTCACCCTTGCCGGCCGGATTGACCGCGATCCGCTTGCCGACGAGACCGGCGACATCGGTGACCCCGGAGTCCTTGGTGACCAAGATGCCGTTCTGGTCCTTGCCGGCCGGGTCGGCCACGGCGATGATCCGGACGCCGACGTTCTTCGACAGCGCCCCGACGACCGGGCTGTAGGCACCGCCGGACACGTCGAGCTGACCGGTGTTGAACAGCTTGAGGTTCGACGAGAAGCCCGGTGTCGAGTTGACCCATTCGATCTTCGCACCCAGCGGGGCCAGCGCCTCGTCGAAGGTCCCGTCACGTTTGCCGACCGCCAGCGGGCCGGCGTTGCCCGGGTCGGTCACCTTGAGCACGTACTGGTCGCCACCACCGGCGGCGGCGCCGCCCGAGTCGCCCGACGCACACCCGGTGGCGACGGTGAGCAACGCGGCCGCTGCGACCGCGGCAGCGGCGAGACGAAATCGTGGGGATCCGGGCATGAAGGACTCCTGTTCGACAGGTGGAGACCGTGTTCAGACGAACACGAGGACTGGGTTACCGCAGACGTTATGTGGACTCAGGCGCCGCGCACACCTCTGGGTTTCCATCAGTTGGAAAGCTTGACAACTTCGCTCAGGGCTGGGTCAGTCGGCGCATAGCTCTCCCACAGATCGCGATACTCACCCGGCCTCGACACCAGATCGGCATGACGCCCGGATTGGACGGCCCGGCCGTCCCGCATCACGACGACCCGGTCCGCCCACGCGGCGGTGGTGAGTCGATGCGCCACGAGAACCGTTGTGCGACTCCGCGCGACGGCTTGCAGTGCGGAGAGCACCTCGGCTTCGGTCCCCGGATCGATGTCTGAGGTCGCCTCGTCGAGGATCAGCAGGTCCGGCTCGACGAGTTCGGCACGCGCGAGACAGATCAGTTGCTGCTGTCCCGCCGACAGCGTGGCCCGGCCCGGCCCCACCGGTGTCTGGTAGCCGAGCGGGAGCGCCGCGATGCTCTCGTGCGCGCCGACCGACCTCGCCGCGCGCTCGATCTCGGCCTGTCCGGCGTCGGGACGCCCGAACGCGATGTTGGACGCGACCGTTCCGGCGAAGAGGTAGGGATCCTGTGGCACGTAGGCGATCCCCGGCCGGGGGCCGGGTGCGCCGGTGTCGCGCAGGTCGACGCCGCCGACCCGGACGACGCCGCGGTCGGGCCGGTAGAACCGCAACAGCAGCTTCATCACGGTGCTCTTGCCCGCGCCGGTGGTGCCGACGACGGCCGCGGTCTCGCCGTCGGGGATGACCAGGTCCAGCCCGTCGAGCGCGGGACGACCCCGCGTCCGCGCCGCCGACGAGTAGCCGAACACCACCCCGTCGAATTCGACTGCCGCGCCGAGTGGTCCGGCGGCGGTACCGGTCGTCGCCGGCCGCACGTTCTGGTCGACGGGGGTGTCGACGGGGGTGTCGAGGAAGCCGCGCATCCGCTGGGTGCCGACCCGAGCCTGAATCCAGAGGTCGAGCACGATCGACAACTGCTGGAGCGGGGTGAAGAACAGATCGACGTAGAGGAGCGCGGCGACCAGCACACCGGTGGTGAGCGTGCCCGCATCCATGAGCTGTGCGCCGACGATCAGGATGAGCGCCTTGGCCACCACCGCGAGCAGGTTCAGGAAGGGGAAGAACACCGAGATGTAGAGCATCGAACGGCGGCGCGCGTCGCGGTAGCGTCGCGAGTGCCCGTCGAAGGCGCCCGCCGCCCACTCCTCGGCGTTGTGCGCCTGGGTGACCCGCACCCGCCCGAGGTGTTCGGAGAGCAGCGCGGTGACGGTCGCGATGCGCGAACGCGCCTGCAGATAGGCGCGATTCGAGCCCCGGACGAAGATCCACGACCCCACGGCGAGCAACGGGATGGTGACAAGCATCGCGGCTGCCAGCCGGAGGTCGAGGAGGGCCAGCACGGCCAGGATGCCGGCACACGTGCACACGTTGACGATCGCGTTGACCATGCCCTGCGTCATCAGCTGACCGACCGCGTCCACATCACTGGTGAGCCGGGTGACGATGCGGCCCGACTGCCGTCCGTCGAAATAGTCGATGCGCAGTCGCTGCAGGTGCCCGAACAGCCGGAGCCGCAGCGCGAAGAGCACGCGCTCGAAGACCCTCGCCGCCCGCAGCGCCAGCACCCACGAGTTCAACCAGGACACCAGCGCGATCACCAGGACGATCGCGCACGTCACCCAGAACACGGTCGTCGCGTCCACCGAGACACCGTTGTCGATGGCGTGGCGGAAGAGGGCGGGGACGGCCAGGGTCGTGGCCGCATCGACGATGACCAGGACGACGCACAGCCCGACGGGCAACCAGAACGGCCGCAGGGAACCGGCCAGGCCGAAGACTCTGGTGCGCGACGACCTCGGCGGCGGACGGTCGTCGCCGGGCGCGGGCACCTCGGTCAGCGGCGGGAGCGCCAGGAGCGCCTCGCGCAGGTGCGAGTCCACCTGCTGGACCTGTTTGCCGCTCTCGTCGGCGTCGAGTCCCAGCCGGGCCCGGACCACCGGATCAGCGCCCGCCTCGTCGACTTCCGGCCAGCTCTCCGGACTCGGGATCGCCTGAGTGTCCGTCTTCACCGAACGCGCGACAGCGGTCGCGCCCCGGATCGCGCCACCGGCCAGGAGCGCCGCGATGCGCGGGTCGGCGAGCACCTCCGCCGGCGGACCGTCGTGGGTGATCCGACCCGATTCGAGGACTATGACCTGGTCGGCGAGTTCGGTCGTCGCGGGCCGACGGGCGATCAGGATCGTCGTCCGGCCGGACATCAGCCCTTCCAGGCTCGCCAACACCGTCCGCTCGGTCGTCGGGTCGAGCGCCGACGTCGTGTCGTCGAGGATCAGTACCGCCGGGTCGGCGAAGAAGGCGCGGGCGAGCGCGATCCGCTGGCGCTGACCGCCCGACAACGAGATCCCGCCGGGTCCGACCACGGTGTCGTAACCCGCGGGCAGCTGCTCGATGAACTCGTCGGCCGCGGCCGCGCGGGCGGCGGCGGCGATTCCGGCGTCGTCGGCCGGGGCACCCATCGCGATGTTCTCGCGGAGGGTGCCCGAGAACAGCAGGCTCTCGTCGAACACCATCATCACCGCCGACCGCACCGACCGCGGCGACACGGCACGCAGATCGGTGCCACCGATCCGCACCGATCCCCGGTCGGGGTCGAACTGGCGGGCGATGAGCGACCCGAGCGTCGTCTTGCCCGCGCCGGACGGACCGATGATCGCCACCCTGCTGCCCGGGGCGATCGAGGTGGTCACACCACGAAGGACGGGGTGACCGCCGAGCGCGAGGTCGACGCCGGTCACCTCGATCGTCCCGCGCGGCGACGGGAGATCCGGACCGGCGGGGTCCATCGCCGGCACCGTGTCCAAGAGCGCGAACACCCGGCGCGCCCCCGACCGCGCGAGCTGCGTCGTCGTCACCATCGCCGCGAGCAGCCTCGCCGGGGGCGCGAACTGCAGCACGTACGAGGCGAACGCCAGGAAGACGCCCACCGAGACGTGCTCGTTCATGGCCAGCCACCCGCCGACGACCAGGACGCCGAGCTGGGTGAAGACGGGGATCGCGACCATCGCCGCGCTCCAGCGGGCCGAGATGCGCGCACTGCGCAGCCGCGACGAGAACAGGCGGGTCCCCCGGGCGCGGAACCGGTCCAGCCGCGCCCCCTCCTGGCCGAAGGCGCGGATCAGTTCGACCCCGGCGATCTCCTCGTCGACCGCCGCGGCGACCTGGCCCAGCAGCACCTGGTCGCCGAACGAGGCGGGATACAGTTCGCGGCGGAGCCGGCGGGTGACCCAGAACAGGACCGGGACACTCGCCGCCACGACGACGAACAGCGGCGGGGACAGGACGAACATCACGACCAGGCCGACCGCGAGCAGGGTGAGGTTGGCGACGAACAGCGGCACCTGGGAGATGAACATCTGGATCAGGTTCAGATCCGACGTCCCCCGCGAGATGACGTCGCCCGCAGCGAGTTCCGCCCGGCGTCGCGCGTCGAGCGCGTGCAGGTGGCGATGGACCGCGACCCGCAGATCGTGCTGCACGTCGACGGCGCACCGGCTGCCGATGTAGCGGCGCAGTGCATGGGAGACGAAGCTCAGCACACCGATGGAGCACAGGACGCAGATCCAGAACGCGAGGGATTGCGTCGGGTCGAGCAGGACATCGTCGACGATGATCTGCTGGACCAGCGGCACCAGGGCCAGCAACCCCTGCCCCACCACCGCCAGCAGGAGCGCCACGGACACCCGGCCGCGGTAGGGACGCACCCACTGCCACAGCCGTCGAAGCCAGCCCGGCCCACTCTCGTCGGTCACACGTCTCCTCGTCGATCTCACGATTGCCCTGATTTCTGAACTGCCGAGCTCGAACCGCGCTGATCCTGATGTCGACGGCCCACTCCGCGAGGAGTATCTTCCGAATAGTGGAAAGTGGCCAGGCCCTGAATCAGGCCGATTTCTAGTCGGGAGGCACAGAGGAGATGGCGGGTTCGGGTGTGCAGACCGTGTCGAGGGCGCTGGCCGTTCTCGGTTGCTTCCGCGGTGGGGACGAGCTCGGTGTCACCGACGTGGCCCGGGCGCAGGGCTTCGCGCTCAGCACGACACACCGTCTGCTGACCGCGCTGGTCGATGCCGGCTTCCTCGAGAAGACCGCGGAGGGCGGCCGATACCGCCTTGGCGGCGCGCTGGCGCAGTACGGCCAGATCGCCTACCGCCAGCACCGGATCTACCTCACCGAACCCCATCTGGAACGGCTCGCGGCCACCACCGGCGCATCGGCCTCGGTCGCGATGCGATACGGCAACGAGGTCGTCCTGCTCGGGACGAGCCGCTGGCGCGAAGCAGAGGGGCACGCGCTCCAGGGCGTCCTGCTGCCGCTGCACGCCTCGGCGCTCGGCAAGGCCCTGCTCGCCTTCTCCCAGGTCGGCCACGACGAACTCGAACGCCTTCCGTATCTGGACGGCACCGACCGTGCCGTCCGGACCGCCGACGAGCTCGCGAAAGAACTGACCCTCACCAGGGAACGGGGCTACGGCTTCAACGACGAGGAGCTGGCGGCCGGCCACCGCACCATCGGACTCCCGATCTTCCCGGCCGATGGTGGCACCGACGTGCGTTTCGCCCTCGGTATCCGGGGCAGCACCGAACTCATGAGCGCCGAACGCATCCCGTTTCTGGTCGACCTCGGCCGGTCCACCGCCCGCGACATCAGCGTCGCCCTGTCGCAGTGAGCGAAGAGGTCTAGACTCGATCCCGTGCCAGCCTTCAGCCCCCTCGAATGGCCGGTGTTCCGCCAGCTGCGGTCGGGCGACGTCTTCGGGCGCGGACCGGCGGTCACGTCGGCGAAGACACGCGGCATCGAGCCGCGCACCGCCACCGCGGACCGGGTGGTCCAGAGCGTGTGCCCGTTCTGCGCGGTCGGCTGCGGGCAGAAGGTGTACGTCAAGGACGAACGAGTGGTCCAGATCGAGGGCGACCCGGACTCCCCGATCTCCCGCGGCCGCCTCTGCCCCAAGGGGGCGTCGAGCGAGCAGCTGGTCAACAACCCGATGCGGCAGACCGCGATTCGTTACCGGGCCCCGTACTCGACCCAGTGGCAGGATCTCGACCGCGACACCGCGATCGACATGATCGCCGACCGTTTCCTCGAGGCCCGGCGCCGCGGATGGCAGGACCGCGACGACGAGGGCCGGCTGCTCCGGCGCACGATGGGTGTCGCCTCGCTCGGCGGCGCCACCCTGGACAACGAAGAGAACTACCTCATCAAGAAGCTCTTCACCGCCGCGGGCGCGATCCAGATCGAGAACCAGGCGCGCATATGACACTCCGCGACGGTTCCCGGTCTGGGGGCCTCGTTCGGACGCGGCGGCGCAACGCAATCACTGCAGGACATGGCCAACGCCGATTGCATCATCCTCATGGGTGGCAACATGGCCGAGGCGCACCCGGTGGGTTTCCAATGGGTGTCGGAGGCGAAGGCCAAGGGCGCGAAGGTCATTCACGTCGATCCTCGCTTCACCCGCACCTCCGCGGTGGCCGACCGGCACATCTCGATCCGGGCCGGGTCTGATGTCGTCCTCCTCGGTGCGCTGATCAACTACGCCATCACGCACGAGAAGTACTTCCGCGAGTACGTCGTCGCGTACACGAACGCGGCGACCCTGATCGCCGAGGACTTCCAGGACACCGAGGACCTCGACGGCCTGTTCTCCGGGTTCGATGCGGAGACCGGCGAGTACGACGCGACCTCCTGGGCGTACGAGGAGCCGACCGCGGCCGCCGACCATCCGACCGGGTCGTCGGGCACCGTCGACTCGCCCGGACATCCCGACGACGGGCCGCGCGTGAAGGACCGCGCCGTGGGTCATGAGCACGGTTCCGGCGGACCGCCACTCGAACACGGCGCGACCGTCCGCGACGACACCCTGGAACACCCGCGCACCGTGTTCCAGATCGTCCGGCGCCACTACTCGCGCTACACCCCCGAGATGGTGCGCGACATGTGCGGGATCTCGTTGCGCGACTTCGACTATCTCGCCCGGGCCGTCACCGACAACTCGGGCCGGGAACGCACCACCTGCTTCGGGTACGCGACCGGCTGGACCCAGCACACCTTCGGCGCCCAGTTCATCCGCGCCGCCTCCGTCCTCCAACTCCTACTGGGCAATGTCGGGCGTCCCGGTGGCGGCATCATGGCGTTGCGTGGGCACGCGAGCATCCAGGGGTCCACGGACATCCCCACTCTGTTCAACCTGTTGCCCGGGTATCTGCCGATGCCCTCGGCGGGCAAACACGACAGCTTCGGCGAGTACATCGACGCGATCACATCGAAGGCCGAGAAGGGTTTCTGGGCCAACGCCGAGGATTACGCGGTGAGTCTGCTCAAGGCGTGGTTCGGCGACTCCGCGACCGCGGAGAACGACTGGTGTTACGACTATCTGCCCCGGCTCACCGGGCCGGCCGGCACCTTCCAGACGACGGTCGACATGCTGGCCGACAAAGTCGACGGCTACTTCGTCCTCGGCCAGAACCCGGCGGTGGGCTCGGCCAACGGCCGCCAGGCGCGGATGGCGATGTCGCATCTCAAATGGCTCGTCGTCCGCGACCTCAACATGATCGAGACGGCGACCTGGTGGAAGGAGGGCCCGGAGATCGAATCCGGCGAACTCCGCACCGAGGACATCGCCACCGAGGTGTTCTTCCTCCCCGCGGCCACTCATGTGGAGAAGGCCGGCTCGTTCACGCAGACCCAGCGCATGGTGCAGTGGCGCCACCAGGCGGTCGAACCGCCGGGTCAGTGCCAGAGCGAGCTGGACTTTTTCTTCGAGCTCGGACGCCGCATCCGCGAACGCCTCGCCGGTTCGACCGACGAACGTGACCGCCCACTGCTCGACGTCACCTGGGACTATCCGCTCGACGAGCACGGCAATCCCGATCCCGAAGCCGTCCTGTCGGAGATCAACGGCTACCACGTGACCGGCGAAGACGCCGGCAAGAACCTCACGTCCTACACCCAGATGAGGCGGGACGGCTCGACCGCGGGCGGATGCTGGATCTACACCGGGGTCTACACCGGCGCGGACACCGACGGGCCGTCGAACTCGGCCGCCCGCCGGGTCCCGCAGGGCGGTGGTGGCGTCACCCAGCACGAGTGGGGCTGGGTGTGGCCGGCGGATCGTCGAATCCTCTACAACCGTGCGTCGGCCGACCCCGACGGCCGGCCGTGGAGCGAACGCAAACGGTATATGGAATGGGACGCCGACGCCGGACGGTGGGTCGGTCCCGACGTACCCGACTTCCCGGTCGACCTGGCGCCCGACGCCCGGCCCGACCCGTCGGTCGGCGGCGTCGAAGCCCTGTGCGGCGATGACCCGTTCGTCATGCAGGCCGACGGCAAGGGCTGGCTCTACGCCCCGCGCGGGCTCGTCGACGGCCCGTTGCCGACGCACTACGAGCCGCAGGAATCCCCGGTGGTCAACGCGCTGTATCCCCAGCAGCAGTCGCCCTCGCGAATCCTGTTCCCGCGCCCGGACAATCTCGACGCGCCCAGTGGTGAGAGCCCCGGTTCCGAGGTGTATCCGTTCGTGTTCACGACGTACCGTCTCACCGAGCACCACACCGCGGGCGGCATGAGTCGCTGGACGCCGTACCTGTCGGAACTGCAGCCGGAGATGTTCTGCGAGATCTCCCCCGAACTCGCGGAGCAGCGCGGTCTGACCAACGAGGGCTGGGCGACGATCGTCTCGCCGCGCGGCGCGATCGAGGCGCGGGTACTCGTGACCGACCGCATGCTGCCGCTGACGATCAACGGCAGGCAAGTGCATCAGGTGGGGCTCCCCTACCACTGGGGCGTCGGTTCCGACGCCGTCGTCAGCGGTGATGCCGCCAACGACCTGATCGGGGTCACACTGGATCCGAACGTGCAGATCCAGGAGTCCAAGGTGGGCTCCTGCGACGTCATCGCCGGGCGCCGGCCGCAGGGCCGGGCACTGCTCGACCTGGTGCGTGCCCATCAGGAGCGCGCGGGGGTCACGGTGGAGACCGACAACCAGCACATCACCGGGAAGGCGGACGAGTAGATGGGGCAGCTGTCCGGACCATCCGATCCCAGCGCCGACGCACACTGGAGCACCCACGAGGAGCGCAAGGGGTTCTTCACCGACACCTCGATCTGTATCGGCTGCAAGGCCTGTGAGGTGGCGTGCAAGGAGTGGAACGGCAACCCGCGCGACGGCGACCTCGCGCTCACCGGGATGTCGTACGACAACACCGTGGCGCTCGGCGCGAGTACCTGGCGTCACGTCGCCTTCGTCGAACAGACCGCCGACCGCATCGCCGAGGCCCGCGACTCCGGCCGCATGCTCGTCGGACTCGGGATGCCCGCGATGCCCTCCTCACCGTCGGGCGAGCCCTCCTCTCCGCTGGTTGAGCCGGCGAGGAGCGGAGCGACGAGCCGAGTCGAAACCACTCCCCCCGACACCCCCGAGTTCCGCTGGCTGATGTCGTCGGACGTCTGCAAGCACTGCACGCACGCCGGGTGCCTCGACGTCTGTCCGACGGGCGCGCTGTTCCGCACCGAGTTCGGCACCGTGGTGATCCAGGACGACGTCTGCAACGGCTGCGGAACGTGCGTGGCCGGATGCCCGTTCGGCGTCGTCGAGCGTCGTGCCGACGGCACCGCCGCCCCGACGACCCGTTCCGGCGAACGCAAGGGGGAGCAGCCCGAGGTGCCCAAACGCGGTGTCGCGCAGAAGTGCACGCTCTGTTACGACCGGTTGCTCGACGACGAGACACCGGCCTGCGCGAAGACCTGCCCGACCACGTCGATCAAGTTCGGCGACCACGACGATCTCGTCGACGACGCGCACGCCCGCGTCCGGGCGCTGCACGAGCAGGGCATGACCGAGGCGCGGCTCTACGGCGCCAACCCGAACGACGGTGTCGGCGGCACCGGATCGGTGTTCCTGCTGCTCGACGAACCAGAGGTCTACGGACTGCCGCCGGACCCGCGGGTGTGCACCGCGGACCTGCCGGCCATGTACAAACGCGCCGGGATCGCCGCGGCCGGGATGCTCGCCGCCGCCGCACTCTCGTTCGTGCGGGGCGGCCGATGACCTCGTCGGAGTTCGACTCGTTCCGCCCGCCGGAGCCGCCCCGGCGGCGCGGGCGGGGTTTCGGCCGCGGCGGACAGCGCAAGCCACGCAAGAACGTCGGCCAGGGCTACGGCAACCGCGAGATGTCGATGGTGCCCGACGCCGAATTCACCTCGTACTATGGGCATCCCGTCGTCAAGCCGCCACCATGGGACGAAAAGGTGGCCGCCTACCTGTTTCTCGGTGGCGTCGCCGGCGGTTCGGGAGTGTTGGCCGCCGGCGCACAACTCACCGGGCGGGACACCCTGCGACGCAACGCCCGCCTCGGCGGTCTGGGCGCCGTGGGCCTGGGCGCGATCGCGCTCGTCGCCGACCTCGGCCGGCCCGACCGGTTCTACAACATGCTGCGCACGTTCAAGGTGACGTCACCGATGAGCGTCGGTTCGTGGATCCTGTCGGCGTTCAGTGGTGCGCTCGGCGTGGCCGCGGTCGGCGAGATCGACCGGATGACCGGGGCGCGCCTGCCGCTCGGACCCCTGCGTCCGGTGTTGCGCGCCGTCGAGGCCCCAGCCGGGCTCGCCGCCGGCCTCGCCGGTCCGCCGCTCGCGGTCTACACCGCGGTGCTGCTCTCCGACACCGCCGTGCCGACCTGGAACGCCATGCACCGGGATCTGCCGTTCGTGTTCGTCAGTTCCGCGAGCCTGGCGTCGAGCGGGCTGGCCCTGGTCACCACGGCGACCGAGCAGGCCGGGCCGGCACGCACGCTGGCCGCGATCGGCGTGGTGGGCGACCTCGCCGCGACGCGTCTGATGGAACACCGGATGGACCCGGTGACCACCGAACCGATGCACGACGGCACCGCGGGCAAGCTCCTGCGCTGGAGCGAGCGACTGGCCGTGGCCGGCGGTGTGGGCGCGCTGTTCAGCGGTCGATCCCGGCCGCTGGCCGTCGCCTCGGGACTCGCACTGCTCACCGCATCGGCCTGCACCCGATTCGGCGTCTTCGACGCCGGCATCGAGTCGGCCAAGAACCCGCGCTACACGATCGAGCCGCAGAAGCGCCGCCTCGCGGCCCGTCGCGCGGCGGGGATCACCGACGACTCGATCACCACCGGGCCGCCCGCGCCCTGAGCACACCCCTCTCTGAGGAGCGCCCGGAGCGTGCGGAGGGCGCCTCACCCACCGCTCCCTGAGGTGCGAGGAGCGCCCGGAGCGTGCGGAGGGCGCCTCACCCACCGCTCCCTGAGGAGCGCCCGGAGCGTGCGGAGGGCGCCTCACCCACCGCTCCCTGAGGAGCGCCCGGAGCGTGCGGAGGGCGCCTCACCCACCGCTCCCTGAGGAGCGCCCGGAGCTTGCGGAGGGCGCGTCACGAAGGGTCTGCGTTGCCTCTCACCAGGACCCTTCGAGACGCTCGCACGCTCGCTCCTCAGGGAGCGGAGGTCTTTCGCGGTCCACGACGGCTCCCAGGCCGCAGATACCGAGGTGCGAGGAGCGCCCGACCCACTGCTCCCTGAGGTGCGGGGAGCGCCCGACCCACTGCTCCCTGAGGTGCGAGGAGCGCAAGCGACGAGCCACGAAGGGTCAGCGCAACGTGATCCCGAAGCCCGCCACGGTCTCGCCGATCACCGGATAGCCCGGGACCTCGCCGACCACGAGCAGCCCGCCCGAGGTCTGTGCGTCCGCCAGGAACAGCAGGTCGTCCTCGGCGACGCCCGGGTCGACCGTCAGATGCGGACGCACCCAGTCGAGGTTGCGACGGGTGCCACCGGAGACGAAACCGTCCCGAAGCGCCTGCGCCGCGCCGTCGACCGCGGGTACCGCACCGCGCTCGAGGACCGCGCCGACGCCCGATGCGCGGCACAGTTTGTGCAGGTGCCCGAGCAGACCGAAGCCGGTCACGTCGGTCGCCGCGCGGACGCCGGCCGCGACCGCGGCTGTCGATGCATCGCGATTGAGCGTCGTCATCAGGGCGATCGCCTCGTCGAACACCTCACCGGTCTGCTTGTGCCGGTTGTTCAACAGTCCGACGCCGATCGGTTTGGTCAGGGTGATGGGCAACCCCGGCTCGGCCGCGTCGTTGCGCAACAGCCGGTCGGGTTCGGCCACCCCGGTCACCGCCATGCCGTACTTGGGTTCCGGATCGTCGATGGTGTGCCCGCCGATCACCGGACAGGCGGCCTGCGCCCCGACGTCGAGACCGCCGCGCAGCACCTCGGTCATCAGCTCCATCGGCAGTACCTCCCGCGGCCAGCCGACCAGGTTGATCGCGACGACGGGGGTACCGCCCATGGCATAGATGTCGGACAGGGCGTTCGCGGCGGCGATGCGACCCCAGTCGTAGGGATCGTCGACGACCGGGGTGAAGAAGTCGGCGGTGGAGAGCACCGCGAGGTCGTCGCGGATGCGTACCGCGGCGGCGTCGTCGCCGTCGTCGAGTCCGACGATGATGTCGTCGCCGACCTGGCCGGTGAGCCCGGCGACCGCCTGCTCGAGCTCGCCCGGCGGGATCTTGCACGCGCATCCACCCCCGTGGGCGTAGCCGGTCAGTCGGATGGGTGTCTCGTTCCGCACGGTCACCGTGTCGAGGGTAGCCCTCCGGCAATCTCCGATGCGGTCCTCCGGCGATCGCTACCATCGGGCTCATGAGGCAAGCAGACGGCGAGTACTACGTCACGGCCGGCGAGCTGCAGGCGTTCTGGGAATCCGGTCACGACTACTGGTACATGCGGGAGGACGGGTCGACCGACCTGTACGCCGACGAACTCGATATCACCCACGGCTGGCCCATCTTCCTGATGAAGCGCGATGACGACTGGTTTATGAAGTGGGACGGCGATTTTCAGCGTGCCGTCGATGACGATCTCAACCCGAAACTGATCCGCCACTTCGAAGAACTCATCACCCAGGGCAACTGGCCGCACCAGCAGGACTGACCCACCGGGCGTCGGATAGGTTGGAACGCATGGAGGCGTATGGGTCCTGGTGGGCTCCCCGGTCTTCAAAACCGAGGAGGTCGAGTATCTCGGCCTGGCGGGTTCGATTCCCGTCCGCCTCCGCCACCCGGTCCCCCACACGAACCCGCCGGCCGCGCCGGTGACGAGCGAAGCGAGAGCCACCCACCGCCGGCTGAGCCGGTGACGAGCGAAGCGAGGAGCCGTGTCGAAGCCCCCCGTCACCGATCCACGTCGCCGGATTCCGCGAACCGACACCCTGCTGGCCCTTCCCGCGGTGTCCGACGCGCGAGTGCGTTTGGGCGACAACGCGATCCGCGACATCATCCGCCGGACGCAGGACTCCGCACGCCGCGGCGACACACCACCTGAGGATGTCGAGCGGATCATCGTCGAGTCGGTGAGTGGGTCGTACGCGTCGTCGTCCCGCGCGGTGCTCAACGCGACCGGCGTCGTCGTGCACACGAACCTCGGACGAGCGCCGCTGTCGCCCGCGGCGCTCGACGCCGTCGTCGCGGCGTCGGGGTATGTGGACGTGGAACTCGATCTCGAGACCGGCGCCCGGTCGAAACGCGGTGCGACCACCCGCGCCGCCCTGCTACGCGCCTGCCCCGCGGCCGGCGACGCGCTGATGGTGAACAACGGTGCGGCCGCGCTGGTACTGGCGACCACGGCGCTGGCGGCCGGGCGCGCGGTGGTGATCAGTCGTGGCGAGATGATCGAGATCGGCGCGGGTTTCCGGCTCACCGAGCTGATCGCATCCACCGGTGCACGCCTGTACGAGGTCGGCACGACCAACCGGACCCATGCACACGACTACGCCGATGCGCTCACCTCCGACGATGTCGGGGCCATCCTGAAGGTGCATCCGAGCAACTTCCGGGTCGAGGGTTTCACCAGCGAGACCTCGCTCGCCGAATTGCGCACCCTCGGCCGGGCGTACGGCGTGCCTGTCGTCGCCGACATCGGCAGCGGACTCCTGCAACCGGACCCGCTGCTGCCCGACGAACCCGACGCGACGACGACACTCGACTCCGGTGCCGACCTCGTCATCGCCAGCGGCGACAAACTGCTGGGCGGACCGCAGGCCGGACTCCTTTTCGGCGACGCCGCGCTCGTGCAGCGTCTGGCGAAACATCCACTCGCACGGGCGGTTCGTGCGGACAAGCTCGCGCTCGCCGCGATGGAGGCGACCGTCGGCGGGCCGCGGCCGCCGGTCTGGAACCATCTGCACGCCGACCCCGGGGCCCTTCGCGTGCGGGCCGAATCCCTGGGTGCAGCAGTCGGTTTCCCCGTCGTCGCGCATGACGGCCGGGTCGGTGGTGGCGGCGCGCCCGGCGTTCCGTTGCCCGGTTGGGCCATACGGCTTCCGGTGGCGACGGCTGCACGCCTGCGCCTCGGCGAACCGGCGGTCCTGCCCCGCGTTCACGACGACGCATGCCTGGTGGATCTGCGCTGCGTTCCCGAGGCCGACGACCCCCGGGTGCTCGCGGCGATCCGGCGCGCGCTGGACGAGCCGTGAAGCCCGGATCGTGACGTGCTGCTCATGAAGTACTGCCCGTGAAGTACGTCGTCGCCACCGCCGGACACGTGGACCACGGCAAGTCCACACTCGTGCGGGCATTGACCGGCATCGAACCGGACCGATGGGATGAGGAACGACGCCGCGGCCTGACGCTAGATCTCGGCTTCGCCTGGACCACTCTGCCTTCGGGGGCCGACGTGGCCTTCGTCGACGTCCCCGGCCACGAGCGATTCATCCCCAACATGCTGGCCGGACTGGGACCGGCACCGGTCGTCCTGTTCGTCGTCGCCGCCGACGAGGGATGGAGCGCCCAGTCCGACGATCACCGCGACGCGGTCGCCGCGCTCGGCATCGACGCCGGACTCCTGGTCGTGACCCGGGCCGACCGCGCATCGACCCGCCGCATCCACGAGGTGATCGACGAGGCGCGACGCCGGCTGAGCGGCACCGGTCTCGCCGACGCGCCCGCGGTGGTGGTGTCGGCACCCCACCTGATCGGGATCGACGAACTGCGCGCGACACTCGACGACGTTCTGGCGCAGTCACCGTCGCCACCGATCTCCGGTCGTGTCCGGTTCTGGATCGACCGGGTCTTCACCCGCACCGGCGCGGGCACCGTCGTCACCGGCACCCTGGCGTCGGGGACAATCACCGTCGGCGACACCCTGGACCTGCTCACGTCCGACGGTCTGTGCCGCGTCGACGTCCGCGGATTACAGAGCGAGGGTACGGCTCTCGCGGCCGCCGGTCCGATCAGCCGGGTCGCGGTCAACCTCCGCGGTGTCGGCGTCGACGACGTCTCCCGTGGCTACGCACTGGTGACGCCCGGCGCATGGCACTCCTCCGCGGTCGCCGATGTCCGTCGCGTGAGCGGTACGCGCTTCGACGAGGCGCCCGAACATCTCGTCGCGCACATCGGCACCGCTGCGCTACCGGCTCGGTTGCGACCCCTCGATGGGGACCACGCACGCCTGACCCTCGCTCGCCCCGTGCCGATGTCGCGGGGCGATCGCGTGGTCCTCCGCGATCCGGGCCGGCGGATCGTCGGCGGCGGCGTCGTGATGCATCCCGACCCCCCGGCGCTGACCCGGCGCGGCGACGCGGCCCGACGCGCGGCCACACTGGCGGCCATGCCCGACGATGCCGGAGCCGCGGACGAGGTCGCCAGGCTCGGCGCCATCCGCGTCGTCGATCTGGCGCGTCTCGGTCTCGTCGACGAGGCGGAAACCGCCGCTCCCGTGGGCGTCCGGGTGATCGGCGAGTGGTGGGTGGCCGAATCCGCCCTCACCGTATGGGCGGAACGGCTCCGCGCCGCCCTTCTCGACCTGCACGGCCGGGACCCGTTGTCGGCGGGGCTCTCCGCGGCCGGCGCGCCCGCGCTCGTGGGACTTCCGGACGCGACGTTGCTGGCAGCCGTCGTCGACCGCGCAGGACTGACGTCATCCGACGGCCACCTCGCGATCCCGGGTCACCGCCCGTCCCTCGGCGATGCGGAGGACGCAGTCCGCGCACTGGAGCGCCGGCTCGCCGACGACCCGTTCCGCGCTCCCGAGGCCGACGACCTGGCCGCACTCGGCCTGGGCGCCCGGGAACTCGCCGCCGCCGAGCACACGGGCCGAATCCTCCGGCTGCGCGACGGAGTCGTGTTGCTGCCGACCGCCCCTGCCCTGGCCATGCGCACCCTCGCCTCGCTCCAGCAGCCGTTCACCACCAGCGCCGCCCGTCAGGCGCTGCGAACCACCCGGCGCGTGGCGATTCCGCTCCTGGAGCACCTCGACTCCCGCAGCTGGACAAGGCGGATCGACGCCGGGCACCGCGAGGTCGCGCGCTGAATTCGGGGGTTGCAGCTCCGTCCCGGACTGTGCCGCCTCACAGGTCGGACGGTGGCCCCGGCACCATCAGCTCGAACATGCGCCGAAGACAGTGCCCGAGCTCGAGATCGTCTCGTCGGAGCCACATCTCGTGCGCGGCAGATGATCCGGCGATGACAGCGTATGCCACCGCGGTGGGGTACGCGTCGTCGCCACCATAGGCAGCACGCATCCGGACGTGGTCGGCGATGACCGTCCGCCATTGCCGGTAGACGACATTCGCCTGCGCCTGCACCGCGGGCACACTGAGGATGAGTTGCGCCCGATGACGCGCCCACCGCTCTTCGGCTCGGCCGTGATCGATCGCCGCGATGAACGCGTCGGTCACCGTCAGGTGGGGTGGCGTGTCGGTGGACGCCGCTGCGACGAGCCGACGGAAGTGATCGAGTTCGGCTGCCGACTCCACCCACACCACGTCGGCTTTCGTCGGGAAGTAGCGAAAGAAGGTCCGGCGGCTGACTCCCGCCGCATCGGCGATGTCGCCCACGCTCGTCTTCTCGAAGCCGCGCTCGAGGAACAATTCCTGCGCTCGGGCGGCGAGCGCATGCGCGCTGGTCGTGGCGGGTCGGCCGCCCCGGTCGGCGCGCACCTCCTCAGACCGTGCGGTTTTCATGTCCGCCATCGTGTCACCCCCGCCGGCCCCAGTCGCCTGACACCGGAAAAGTCGGTTTCGACACCGTTATGGCACGCTGTGACATATCGTCGTCGATGAGACGTGCATCACTGATGGCACGTCGTATCGAAGGGATCACCATGGGCAAACTCGAGGGCAAAGTCGCCTTCATCACCGGAGCTGCACGCGGCCAGGGACGCAGTCACGCCATACGCCTGGCCCAGGAGGGTGCCGACATCATCGCGGTCGACGTCTCCCAGCAGGTCGACACCGTCCCCTACGACACCGCCCGGCCGGGCGACCTCGAGGAGACCGTGCGCGAGGTGGAGGCACTCGACCGACGGATCGTCGCGACCGAGGCGGATGTGCGTGACCTTTCCGCGCTACAGCAGGCCGCCGACAACGGGGTGGCACAGCTCGGTCGCATCGACATCGTCCTCGCCAACGCCGGCATCAGCACCATGGCACCCACTCTCGAGATGGACGAGACCATGTGGCAGACCATGATCGACATCAATCTGACCGGTGTGTGGAAGACCGTTCGCGCGGCCGCACCGCATATCGTCGCCGGCGGACGCGGCGGTTCGATCGTGCTGACCAGTTCACTCGCCGCGATGTGGGCCAACGAGAACATCGCGCACTACTCCGCCGCCAAGGCCGGGTTGATCGGCATGATGCAGGTCCTCGCGAAAGAGCTTGCACCGCAGAGCATCCGCGTCAACACCGTACACCCGACCACCGTGGCGACCGAGATGATTCTCAACGACGCAACCTACCGACTCTTCCGTCCCGACGTCGAGCAACCCACCCGCGCCGACTTCGAGGAAGCCGCCCGCCAACTGAACAGGCTGCCGGTGTCCATGGTCAAGCCGGTCGACATCTCGAACGCGATCCTCTACCTCGTCTCCGACGACGGTCGTTACGTCACCGGAACCACTCACGTCGTCGACGCCGGCGGACGACTGTAGGAGGGGCACCGACATGGGACTTCTGGACGGCAAGACCGTACTCATCACCGGCGGAGCGCGCGGCCAGGGTCGCGCGCACGCGCTCACCTCGGCCCGTGAGGGCGCAGACGTGATCCTGCTCGACATCACCCGCCAACTCGACTCCGTCGAATATCCCTTGGCGACAGCAGATGACATGACCGAGACCGTGCGTCAGGTCGAAGCGCTCGACCGCCGGGCCCTGACCTTCGACGCCGATGTCCGCGATCAGACACAACTCGACGACGCGGTGGCGGCAGCAATCGCGGAGTTCGGAAAGATCGACGTCCTCATCGCCAACGCCGGCATCTGGACCCGCGCTCCGTTCTGGGAGATGTCGGAACAGATGTGGTCGGACATGATGGACGTCAACCTCACCGGGGTGTGGAAGTCCGCCAAAGCGGTTGCACCGCACATGATCGAGCGGCAGAGCGGATCGATCGTCATCACGTCGTCGGTCAACGGACTCGAACCCGGCATGAACTACGCGCACTACGTGGCCACGAAGCACGGCGTGATCGGGCTGATGAAGAACATCGCGCTCGAGCTCGCACCCCACGGAATCCGCTGCAACTCCATCAATCCGGGCGCCATCCGCACCCCGATGACCGATCAGCAGGGCGCGTGGGACATGTTCGCCGGCCACGAGGGCGGCACCCCCGACGACCTGGTCGAAGGCGGTTATCACTTCCACGCACTCAAGGGACACTCGTTCATGCCACCCGAGGTGATCGCGGACACCGCTCTGTATCTGAACTCGGACCTGGCGGCGTCGGTCACGGGTGTGACGATCCCGGTGGATGCCGGCCACCTTCTCCTCACTGGGGTCAACCAGGAACCGGTCAGGTGACCAGGCTTCGGCCGATGGAGACCCACGGCCTCGCGGCGATCCGGACACGGATCGCCGCCGAGGTCGTCGGCCGCGATCGCGAGTTGGACCTCGTGCTGGCCGCCGTCGCCGCCGGCCGGGATCTGATCCTGGAAGGCCCACCCGGCACATCCAAGAGCACACTGCTGCGGTCGATCACCGCCGACTGGGGCATCCCGCTGGTCCTGGTCGAGGGCAATGCCGACCTGACCCCCGGGCGCCTGGTGGGGCACCACAATCCGGCACGGGTCGTGCGCGAGGACTACTCCGCGGACAACTTCGTCGACGGCCCGCTGATCGAGGCCATGCGCGCGGGCGGATTCCTCTATGTCGAGGAGTTCAACCGGGCACCCGAGGACACCATCGACACGCTGCTCACCGCGATGGCCGAAGGCACCATCACCGTTCCGCGCGTCGGCACCATCACCGCCCAGCCCAGTTTTCGCATCGTGGCGTCGATGAATCCCTTCGACAATGTCGGCACGACGCGACTGTCGACCTCGGTCTACGATCGCATGTGCCGTCTGGTCGTCGACTACCAGGATGACGTGGCGGAGCGGGAGATCGTCTCGCGCAGAACAGGAGTGACGTCAGCTCAAATGGTCGCGGACGCCGTCGGCGTCACCCGCGACACGCGTCGACACGACGCCGTCCGCCAAGGCAGCAGCGTACGTGGCGCCATCGACACCGCACTCCTCGCGCATCAACTGTGCGAGATGCGCGGCATCGCCGTCCCGGCGGACGATGCGATCGCAGCGCCACGCGACCTACCGGAGGCGTACACCGCCACCTTCCTCGACGCCATGCAGGTAGCCCTGTCCGGACGGATCCATCTCGACGACACCGCTTTCACCACCGCCGAACAGGTGCTCGGCGAGATCTGGCAGAACCACTTCCTTCTGGCGCCGGCGGCGGCAGAACCGGGTTGAAGGGCGGTCGACGCAGATTCGCCACTCCGGCGCGACTCGGTGGCCCAGCGGGCCCGCCGTCGGAAACCGCTGCGGCGCAATCCCAAGCAATTGTCGGAGAGTCCGATCTTGCTCGGGCCCGCCGGTCAAGGCAGCGCCGTCGCCCCGATAGGGCGACGTGGCCGGAACCCTGACATCCCCCGCGGGACGTCGGGTGCGCTCGTCGCCATCACCGGCGACACCGGTGCGCGCGACGACGCCTCCGCTGCGGCACAATCGGACTCGGTTGCACGTGAACGGGCCGTCCAGCTCGCGAGACGGCTCCGACTCGCACGCCCGGTGGACGTACGGAAAGCACGCCGCGGCGCGAACGGAACCCTGACGACCCAGCGATGGCGGGGCAGCTCCGACGAGCTCGACCTCGATGCGACACTCGAGGCGCTCATCGGCAACCCGATTCCCGAGGACGACGACATCCACGTGCGCGAGCGGGTCCGGCGCCGGCGTTCCATCGTGCTCGCCGTGGACGTGTCCGGCTCGACCCGTGGCGAGCAGGTCCGCACCGCGGCAGCTACCGCCGGTGCCCTCGCCGGTGAGCTCGGTCGCGACGACCTCGCCGTCATCGCCTTCTGGTCCGACGCCGCGCTCATCGTCCCCCTCGGCCGGCCGGTCACCACCGAGCGTCTCGTCGACGAACTCCTCGCGCTACCCGCACAGGGCCTGACCAATGTGTCATTCCCGTTGCAGATCGCCGTGGAACAGTTGGCCGGCGCATCCAAGGCAGACGCTCGCGTGATCCTGTTGAGCGACTGCGTCCACAACGCCGGACCCGACCCCCGGGACGTGGCCGGCCGGTTACCCCGCCTCGATGTGCTGCTCGACATCTCCGGTGAACACGACGCCGAACTCGCACAAGACCTGGCGCTCATCGGTCGAGGCCGGTGCCGGCCGATCCGGGGTCACCACGACGTGGTGCCCGCTCTCCAGGCGATCTTCACCTAGGCGGTGGCGCGGTGACCGCCTGTCGGGTAGATCGCCGCACGAGTCGCGAGAGAACCACCGCCCGAGTCCCCTACCACACGGCACCGACAAGCTGTCGCCGCCGAATAGCATTGAACGACAGCCTGTTTGGTCTTGCCATGTGCTGACATTGATGTACACTTGAAGGATATTCGAACCGCACACGGGGGGGGTGACGGTCAATGTTCGATTCCCAACACGTCATCGGCACCGACGCGCCGCGGCCTCGTGCGGTCGAGTTGGTGGCCGATCTCCACCGGCTCCTCGACGCGTTGCAGTCCGTGGACCTGTCGCCGTGCACCGACGCCGAACTCACCGAGGTCGCGGCTGCCACCGAACGTGCCATCGCGCGACTGACCGTCGCCGGCGACCGGCAGATCAATGAGGTCGAGGCCCGCGACCTTCCCCGTAAGACCGGCTGCCGCACGCTGATGCAGTTCATGACCCACCGCCTGCGGATCTCCAATCCGATGCGCCGCCGCAAGCAGATGGACGCCACCGCCACCCGCACCAGCCTCGGCGGCGAGCTCCTTCCACCCGAATATCCCTGCGTCGCCGAGGCTTTCGCCCAAGGAACGGTGGGCACCGCGCACGTCCAGGCCGCCCTCGATGTCCTCGACCGCATCCCGAACGCTGTCGACCACGACGTGAAAGTCGCTGCCAAACGTCAGATGACCGAAATCGCCGAAGCCCACACACCCGCCGACATCACCCAACTCGGTGCCCGGCTCCTCGCTTATCTCGACCCCGACGGCACCCTGGCCGACGACACCGACCAGAAACGACGCCGCAACCTGTGGATTGGCCGGCAACGCGCCGACGGTACCGCCAAGATCTCCGGCACACTCACCCCCGAACTCGTCGCCCGACTGACGATGATGTTCGCGGTCTGGGGAAAGCCTGGACTCAACAACCCCGACGACCCTGAGTCACCCAGCGGGCCGGCCGGCAACGCCGACCCTGACGCCCTGGCCACTGCTGCCGATCGTGACGGGCGCACCCTCGCCCAGACCAATCACGACGCACTCAACGCCCTACTCAAGGCAGTCCTCGACGACGGGTTGCTCGGGAAATCTCACCGTGGCTTACCCGTCCAGTTGATCATCAAAGCCGACCTCGACGACCTGATCCGCGAAGCCGGCTTGGCCACCACCGCCACCGGCACCCTGCTGCCCATCGCTGACCTGATCGCGATGGCCGGTGAGGTTCAGCCGTGGCTGGCGATCTTCAAAGACGCCACCGCCGTTCCCCTGTATTTCGGGCGGGGCAAGCGCCTTGCGACCCGCGAACAACGACTCGTCTCCTTCGCCCGTCCCGACGGTGAGGTGTGCTCGGCACCCGGCTGCGACCAACCCGCCACCCACGTCGACATGCATCACGCACAACAGGATTGGGCCGACGGTGGTCTCACCGACATCGACGACCTCGCGCCGGCCTGCCCGCGTCACAATCGGATGGTCGGCGACGCACCTGGGCAGTACACCACCCGGATCGCTCGGTCCGGACCCGACGAGGGCCGCTGCGTGTGGCGATTGAACGCCGAACCGGGCGCGCCGCCCAACCCCGAACACCTCAACCGCCGACCCGACATATCCCGGCGATTCGCGGAACATCTGAACACCGTGCGCGACGAAATCCACGGACCGCCAACCCGGCCCGGCGATCAAGCACGCAGCTCATGGCTGACGATCAGCCACGTCATTGACGTTCGCCCACCCCGACCCGGCCAACGACAGCTTCACCCCTCCCTCGTCGAGGCGCACCTCATGGAGCTACTCGCCACCCTCTGAACTACGCACAACGACAAAGGGACCCATCCCGAAGGATGGGTCCCTTTGTCTTTCATGAACTCAGCCGAGTACCAACGATTCTCCGTCGGCACTGACGTTGACCGGCACGACGTCACCGTCGCGGATGTCGCCGGCGAGCAGCTGCTTGGCGAGCTGGTCACCGATGGCCTGCTGCACCAACCGGCGCAGCGGGCGAGCACCGTACAGCGGGTCGAATCCGCGTGCGCCCAGCCATTCCTTGGCCTTGGTCGACACCTCGAGATCGAGGCGACGCTGCGCGAGGCGCCTCTTGAGCTGGCCGAGCTGGATGTCGACGATCGACACCAGTTCCTCCGGGCTCAGGGCGTCGAAGATCACGACGTCGTCGAGACGGTTGATGAACTCCGGCTTGAACGCCGACCGCACGGCCATCATGACCTGGTCCTTGTCGCCACCCGCACCGAGGTTCGAGGTGAGGATCAGGATGGTGTTGCGGAAATCCACCGTCCGGCCCTGTCCGTCGGTCAGTCGACCTTCGTCCAGCACCTGCAGCAGCACGTCGAAGACGTCCGGGTGGGCCTTCTCGATCTCGTCGAACAGGACCACCGTGTACGGACGACGCCGCACGGCCTCGGTCAGCTGGCCGCCGGCCTCGTACCCGACGTAGCCGGGCGGAGCACCGACGAGCCGCGCCACGCTGTGCTTCTCGCCGTATTCGCTCATGTCGATGCGGACCATCGCCCGCTCGTCGTCGAACAGGAATTCGGCGAGCGCCTTGGCGAGCTCGGTCTTGCCGACACCGGTGGGGCCGAGGAACATGAACGAGCCGAGCGGCCGGTTCGGGTCCGCGACGCCCGCACGGGCACGACGCACTGCGTCGGACACCGCCTGCACCGCGTCCTTCTGACCGATGACCCGGTGTCCCAGTTCCTCTTCCATGCGCAGCAGCTTGGCGGTCTCGCCTTCGAGCATGCGTCCGGCCGGGATTCCGGTCCACGCCGACACGACCTGGGCCACGTCGTCGGGTCCGACCTCCTCCTGCAGCATCACGTCCTGCGACGGATCGGTGCCGGTCTTCTCGATCGCGGCCTCGAGTTCCTTCTCCAGTCCGGGGACGCGACCGTACCGCAGCTCGGCGGCCCGTCCGAGATCACCGTCGCGCTCGGCGCGATCGGCCTCTCCGCGAAGCCGTTCCAGCTCCTCCTTGAGGTCTCGGACAGCATCGATCGCGGTCTTCTCCGACTGCCACCGGGCGGAGAGCTCATTGAGCTTCTCCTTCTGGTCGGCCAGCTCGGCGCGCAGCTTCTCGAGCCGCTCCTTCGACGCCGCGTCGGTCTCCTTCTGCAAGGCGACCTCTTCGACCTCGAGCCGGCGGACGATCCGCTCGACCTCGTCGATCTCGACGGGGCGGGAGTCGATCTCCATCCGCAACCGCGACGCCGCCTCGTCGACGAGGTCGATGGCCTTGTCGGGCAGGAACCGCGACGTGATGTAGCGATCGGAAAGCGTTGCGGCGGCGACCAGTGCGGAGTCGGTGATGCGCACACCGTGGTGCACCTCGTACCGGTCCTTGAGGCCGCGGAGGATGCCGATGGCGTCTTCGACCGACGGTTCACCGACGTACACCTGCTGGAAGCGACGCTCGAGTGCGGCGTCCTTCTCGATGTACTTACGGTATTCCTCGAGAGTCGTGGCACCGACCAGGCGCAGCTCACCGCGGGCGAGCATCGGCTTGATCATGTTGCCGGCATCCATCGCGGAATCGCCTGTCGCACCGGCACCGACGATCGTGTGCAGCTCGTCGATGAAGGTGATGACCTGGCCGGCCGAACCCTTGATCTCGTCGAGCACGGCCTTCAGGCGCTCCTCGAACTCGCCTCGGTACTTCGCGCCGGCGACCATCGAACCCATGTCGAGGGAGATGACGGTCTTGTTGCGCAACGACTCCGGCACATCACCGGCGACGATGCGCTGGGCGAGGCCCTCGACGATCGCGGTCTTGCCGACGCCGGGCTCACCGATGAGGACCGGGTTGTTCTTGGTCCGTCGGCTGAGCACCTGCACGACGCGCCGGATCTCGGTGTCGCGGCCGATGACCGGGTCGAGCTTGCCCTCGCGGGCGGCCGCGGTCAGATCGGTCGAGTACTTTTCGAGAGCCTGGTAGGTCGATTCGGGGTCCTCGGAGGTGACCCGCGCACTGCCGCGCACGGCGACGAATGCCTCGCGCAGAGCCTGCGGTGTCGCACCGAGGTTGTGCAGCAGTTTGGCGACATCGGAGTCACCGGTCGCCAGGCCGACGACGACGTGCTCGGTCGAGACGTACTCGTCGTCGAGTTCACCGGCCAGCTGTTGGGCTGCGGTGATGGCTGCGATCGATTCGCGGGATAGTTGAGGCGTCGAGCTGGCGCCGGACACCGTCGGCATGCGATCGACCAATGCCTGGGCCTGCGCACGAACGCTCGACGGGTCCACGCCCACTGCCTTGAGCAGCGGCGACGCGATGCCGTCGGACTGATCGAGCAGTGCCACGAGGATGTGGGCCGGTCGCACGTCGGGGTTGCCAGCACTGGCCGCCGCCTGCACAGCAGAACTCAATGCTTGCTGTGTCTTGGTGGTGGGGTTGAAGCTGTCCACTCGCGTGCACCTTTCTCTTTAGTCCAACAGGCTCAAGTATGAGCCCTACGCGGTCTATAACGCCAACAGAGTTGAGCGCATTCCACTCAGGTCTTGAGAGTTTGTGATCTAGCTCACCATCGCACGAAGTAAGCGCACCAGCGACGCGCTCCGCAGATATCGGAACTCCGGAACGTCGATGGGCACTATTGGTGCATGACCGCAGCCAGCTCAGCACGGAAGAACACGACGCAGTCCGGCACCGGCACGGCAGTGATCTTCATCCTCTTCGGGTCGACGGGCGATCTCGCCAAGCGGATGGTCCTGCCATCGCTGTACGAACTCCACCGTCGAGACCTGCTCCCCGACGGATGGCAGCTGATCGGCAACGGGCGAGGCGACCGTACCGACGATGAATTCCGGCAGCACGTGAAGGACGCGATCGAGGAATTCGGTTCGGACGGGTCGGTGTCTGCGGACGAATGGGCGTCGTTCGCCGAGACCATCCACTTCGCCGGCGGTGGGTTCAGCGTCGACGACCCCGGCCGTCTGCTCGAGGTGCTCGACGCCGCCCGCGGGGCCGTCGGCTCCGCCCAGCTCGTCCACTACCTGGCCCTCCCGCCCACGACTTTCGTCGACTACACGAAAGCGATTGCCGCGCACGGCCTCGCGAAGGATTCGCGCGTCGTCTACGAGAAGCCGTTCGGCACGTCTCCCGACGGTTTCCGGACCCTCGACGAAGCGGTCCACCAGTCCCTCGACGAAAAGCAGATCTACCGGATCGACCATTTCCTCGGGAAGGAGAGCACCCAGAATCTGCACGTGCTCCGCTTCGCCAACGGACTGTTCGCCGGTGTGTGGAACCGCGAACACGTGGCGGAGGTCCAGATCGACGTCCCGGAAACCCTCGACATCGCCGACCGCGCCGCGTTCTACGACGCCACCGGCGCATTCCTGGACATGATCGTCACCCACCTGTTCCAGGTGGCGGCCGAAGTCGCGATGGAACCCCCGGTCTCGCTCGGCGCCGACGACCTGCTCGACGCGCGGGAGTCGGTCATCGCGGCCTTCCGCCCGCTCGACCCGACCGAGGTGGTCTTCGGCCAGTACGACGGTTACCGCGACACCGAGGGCATCCCCGAGGACTCCACCACCGAGACATTCGCGGCGGTACGCCTGTGGGTCGACACCGACCGCTGGCGCGACGTCCCGTTCTTGCTCCGGACCGGCAAGATGCTGGACCACAGCTCCCAGCGACTCAGCCTCGTGTTCCGTGCCCCCGCCGACGGTCCGGTGACCGACACCCCGAAGGACGGCACCGTGCTGACGTTCGACCTGGCCGGCGACGGTGCCATCGATCTGGCCGTCACGATCAAGGAACCGGGTTCGGGCACCGACCTCTCCGTCGCGCACATGACCGAACAGCTCGACGAGGTGGCCGACGGTCTGTCGCCCTATGCGCGACTCATCGTCGACGTGTTGCGCGGCGATCGGTCGCTGTTCACCCGGCCTGACGGCCTCGCCCATGTGTGGGAGGTCGCCGCACCGGTGCTGGCGAATCCGCCGGCGCCGCGACCGTATGCGGCTGGGTCGACCGGCCCGGCGGCCGCCGACGACCTGTGCGGCGGGTCCGGCTGGATCTGAGTGCGAACGTCGGATCTAATCCCCGAGTCGCCGGTCGAGGTTGATCGCCGCGCTGATCAGGGCGAGGTGAGTGAACGCCTGCGGCGTGTTGCCGAGCTGTTCACCGGTCAAACCGACCTGCTCGGCGTACAGGCCGAGGTGATTGGCGTGGGTGAACATCTTCTCCAGCGCCAGACGCGCGTCGGCGAGGCGGCCGACCCGGGTGAGCGCTTCGACGTACCAGAACGAGCACAGCGAGAACGTTCCCTCGGCTCCGTCGAGGCCGTCGTGGCCGCCGTCGGTGTCGTACCGGAACACCAGGGAGTCGCTCACGAGTTCCTCCTCGATCCGCTCGAGGGTGCGGACGAATCGGTCGTCGATGGGCGACAGCAACTTCACGGCGGGGATGAGCAGGAGAGCCGCGTCCAGACGGTCGGAGTCGAGAGTCTGGACGAACGCCCCCACCTCGTCGTTCCACCCGCGTCCCATGATCTGCACGAAGATGTCGTCGCGCGCCTTCATCCAGCCGGCGATGTCCCCGGGTAACCCCCGCTGCCGGCTCATCCGGATCATCCGCTCGAGGGCCACCCACGACATCACGCGGGAGTAGACGTAGTCCTGCGGCTTGCTGCGCACCTCCCAGATGCTCTGGTCCGGGCGATCCCAGTTGTCGACGAGCCACCCGGCCACCGTGCACAGATGGGTCCAGGACCCGTAGGAGATCCCCGGCCCGTACTTGTTGTACAGGTAGACCGAGTCGATGAGTTCGCCGTAGATGTCGAGCTGAAGCTGGTCGGCGGCGGCGTTTCCGATCAACACCGGCGAGGTCTGCCGGTAACCCTCCCAATGGTCGAGTTCGGTCTCCTTCGGTGGTGGGTCGCCGTCGAGGGTGTACATCAGTCGCAGCGGCCCGAGGTCCCCCGACTCGTCGGCACCGTCGTCGAAGCGGCAGGTCAGCCAGTCCATGAACGCACCGGCCTCGTCGGTGAACCCCAACCGGAGCAACGCGTAGAGCGTGAACGCGGCATCGCGGATCCACACGTAGCGGTAGTCCCAGTTCCGTTCGCCGCCGATCTCTTCGGGAAGTGCGGCGGTGACCGCGGACACCACTGCCCCGGAGGGTTCGTGCGTCAGCAGTTTGAGTGTGAGAGCCGATCGATGCACCATCTCCCGCCACCGGCCGGTGTACGACGACCGCGAGACCCAGTCCTGCCAGAAGGCGACGGTCGCGGCAACGACCGCGGGAGAGCTGTCGTGGTCGAGCATCTCGGGTCCGATCGGGTCGGGCGCGAGAACGAAGGTGACGCACTCGCCGGTCTCGACGGTGAAGTCGGCTCGCGCGTCTCGGTCGTCGATCGCGTCGACAGCGACCGTCGACACGAGATGCAGCACCAGGTCGTCGGTCTCGAAACGAATCCGACGCTCGTCCTCGACGACGAGGGTGTGTGCCGTACGGCCGTAGTCGAACCGTGGCGCGACCGTCACGCGGAACCGCACCGAGCCGCGGACACAGGAGATGCGACGGATGATCCGGGTGTGGTGGTCCGGATCGTGTGGTCGCGCGATCGGCATCAGGTCCTGCACCTCGGCGACACCGTCCTCGCTCAGGAAGCGGGTGACGAGCACGTTGGAGTCGGGGAGGTAGAACTGCCGCGTGGTGACGTCCCCATCGACCGGTTCCACTGTCCAGGCGCCGCCCCGACGGGCATCGAGCAACGAGCCGAACACACTCGGCGAGTCGAACCGCGGACAGCAGAACCAGTCGATCCGCCCGTCGACTCCCACCACCGCGGCGGTGCGAAGGTCACCGATGACACCGTGGTCGGCGATCGGCAGGTAGTCGCCGGCGGCGTCGGCGGTAGTCGCGCCGTCGCAGCGGGAAGTCGGGGTCGCGTCCTCGCCGGATTCGGCCGCGGTGCTCATGGCGGCGATTCGGCGCCTGACTCATCGCGGATGGGCCGGCAGCTCCGGCCGCACGCCGACCGGGTTCGTCAATCCGCCGATCTGGAACACCTCGATATCGGACACTCGGAGCGAGAAGTACCCCTCGACGGAAGGACGCGCGGTGCCGACAAGCAGCGTGAGCACGAGCATGACCGACGACGCCGCCACCGTCTTCGCCGACGCCAAGGCCTACACCGACGAGCCGCGCCTGCACGCCGCGATGGCACACCTGCGAGCACACGATCCGGTTCCACGCGTCGACCACGGCCCCTACCGGCCGTTCTTCGCCATCACCAAGCACGCAGACATCATGGACGTCGAGCGCGACAACAACCTGTGGCTGAGTGAACCGCGTCCCGTGCTGACCACGGCCGCCGCCGACGATGTCGCGCGAGCGCAGCTGGAATCGGGTGCGGGACTGCGCACCCTGATCCACATGGACGACCCGCACCACCGCAAGGTCCGCGCGATCGGCGCCGATTGGTTCCGACCGAAGGCCCTGCGCGACCTGCAGACCCGCGTCGACGAGCTCGCCAAGCGCTACGTCGACCGGATGCGCGACATCGGCCCGGAGTGCGACTTCGTCGAGGAGGTCGCGGTCGGCTTCCCGCTGTATGTGATCCTGTCGCTGCTGGGCCTGCCCGAAGAGGACTTCCCGCGGATGCATCAGCTCACGCAGGAACTGTTCGGCGCCGACGACGTCGAATACCGGCGAGGGGCAACGCTCGAGGAGCGGATGGCGACACTGCTGGACTTCTTCGCCTACTTCAACGAGCTGACCGCGTCCCGACGCGCTCACCCGACCGAGGACCTGGCCTCGGCCATCGCCAACGGCCTCATCGACGGCGAGCCCCTGTCCGACGTCGACACCGCGTCGTACTACGTGATCGTGGCGAGTGCGGGCCACGACACCACCAAGGACGCGATCTCCGGCGGTCTGCGGGCGCTCATCGAGAATCCCGGTGAGCTCGAACGCCTTCGCCGCGAACCGGAACTCATGGGCACCGCGGTCGAGGAGATGATCCGGTGGACCACGCCGGTGAAGGAGTTCATGCGCACCGCCGCCGAGGACACCTCGGTCCGGGGTGTACCGATCGCGAAGGGCGAATCCGTCTATCTCGCTTATACTTCGGGCAACCGGGACGAAGAGGTCTTCGACGACCCGGACACCTTCGACGTCGGCCGCTTCCCCAACAAGCACCTGTCGTTCGGGTACGGCGTCCACTTCTGTCTCGGCGCAGCCCTCGCCCGGATGGAGATGAGAAGCTTCTTCGCCGAACTGATCCCGAGGCTGGACTCCATCGAGCTCGCCGGGACGCCCGAGCTGGCCGCGACCGTCTTCGTCGGCGGACTCAAGCACCTGCCGATCCGATACTCGCTGCGCTAGAACAGATCTTCCGCGGTGGCTCGTTCACGCATCGACGGTGAGCGAGACCCGTTCGTCGTAGAAGCAGATGAGGTCCCGCACAGGCTCGGCGTCGGTCAGTGGATCGGTGTAGGTCCACGCGACGTCGGGGACGACATCGTCGCCGACGACCGCCGACCAGTACGTCGCCACCCCCTTGTACGCGCAGACCGTGACGGTGTCCGACGGCACGAGCAGGTCCATGCGAACGTCCTCGCGCGGAAGGTAGTGGCGTGGCGGCAGATGGGTTTCGAGCAGAAGGGTGGGGCGTCGGCTGTCCGCCAGAACCGTGTCGCCGACCCGCACCACGACGTGCCGGCTGGTGTCGAGGCAGTCGATGCGCTGGAACGGATCATGCGGATGGCCGATCGCCGTCTGGTCCTCCTCGCGCCACTCGTCGAAGGCCGACCAGTCCAGGAGAACGTGATCGGCGAGGTCCGGATCTCGCGGGCGGAACCCGGCGCCGCGCAGCGTTCGTCCGCCGGCCCGCAGGTCGTAGACCGTACCGGGCGTCGTGTGGATCGCGAACGGGTCGTCGGGTGTCAGGATCGGCGCATGTTCGACGGAAGCGTCGACCGTCTGCGAATTCACAAGCCGTACAGCAACATCGGCGACGGGCACCGCATAGCATCCGACCACCCGGTAGGGCTCCCACACCTGGAGGGGCGCTGGTGAGTCGACGACGTCCCGTCCGTCGACCGTCGCGCGCACCCGCCGACGCATGTCGGCCCAGCGCAGCGAACCGAGCTGGGACATCGTGAGTTCGTCCATCGACGTGGCCATGGTCCGATGGTCCTCCGATCGCGCGTCATACGCCAGGGTCGATCGGGTCCCCGACGATCGCCGCCTCTCCCCGAGGAGCGAGCTCGCGAGCGTCCCGCTCCCTGAGGAGCGAGCTTGCGAGCGTCACCCCGCTCCCTGAGGAGCGAGCTTGCGAGCGTCACCCCGCTCCCTGAGGAGCGAGCTTGCGAGCGTCACGAAGGGTTCGCTGACTTGACCGGCGACCCTTCGTGGCTCGTCGCTTGCGCTCCTCACACCTCAGGGAGCGGTGGGGGCGCTTGCGCTCCTCACACCTCAGGGACCGGTGGGGGCGCTTGCGCTCCTCACGCCTCGGAGCAGAGGAGTGACCGCTTCGAGACTCGGCGGCACGGCTCGACGAGACCCAACAATGCAACGATGAGCAGATGACCCGTCCGTCGGACACCGACCGACCCCAGCCCGGCGCCGACGACGCCGAGTGGAATCGCGCGCAGCGCGACGAGACGGAAACCCAACGGCTGGACCGCAACTGGAACTCGCTGCTGCAGGAGCTCCGCGTCGTGCAGACGGGCGTGCAGATCCTGACCGGTTTCCTGCTCACCCTGCCGTTCCACGACGGGTTCGAGGAGCTGGGCGGCACACTACGCGTGATCTACCTGATCACCGTGTCGTGCGCGGTCGGTGCGGCGATCCTGCTCGCCGCACCGGTGGCCCTGCACCGCGCGCTGTTCCGGCAGCATCAGCTCGCGCTGATCGTCACCTACGCGCACTTTCTCTCATTCGCCGGACTCACCCTGTTGGGACTGGCGCTGTCCGGCGCGGTCACGGTCGTCTTCGGTGCGACCGCCGGCCCGGTCCCGTCGGCGATCGCCGGGGTCGTGACGCTGGTCGTGTTCTCGCTCGCGTGGCTGATAATCCCACTGTGGCTGCGCGCGGTGACCGGCTCGCCGGCGGGTTCCACCGACGACCCGCGGCGTTGACAGCGTTCACCTGCCCGGGGTACGCAGACGACGTGACCCTCGCACCGAGTTTCATCGAGAACCGCTATGACGAGGTGACCGTGCTCGCGTCGTCTCATGGCGGTGCGTTTCCATACGGCAACTCCGTCGTCGTCCGCGGCTCCGCCGGCACGCTGGTGATCGATCCCTCACTCGAGGTCGACCACGATCCCGTGCAACCCGATGCGGTGATGATCAGCCACGCACACGAGGATCACATCGCCGGTCTCCGCCATTTCGCCGCAGACAAGTTCGCCCATCACGCGGATGTCGGCGGCGTGCGGTCCCTGCAGGTCCTCCTCGACAACTACGGCCTGACCGACGAGCAGCGGGCAGGCGTCGACGCTCAGATCGGCGACACCTTCGGCCTGACGCCCGGCTTCCCCGACGCCGCCGGAGTCGACGACGGGCACGTCTTCGACCTGGGCGACGTCACGGCAACGGTCGTGCACCTGCCCGGTCACACCGCGGGACATTCCGGGGTACTCGTCGAGCCCACCGGCTTCCTCTATCTCGCCGACATCGACCTCACCTCGTTCGGACCGATGTACGGCGATCTGGGGAGCAGCGTCGACGACTACCTGGCGTCGATCGCGCGGGTGCGAGACATCGACGCCCACTGGTACGGCACCTTCCACCAGAAGGGGGTCGTCACCGGCGCCGACGACTTCCGCACACGGCTCGCGGACTACGAGGGCGTCATCCATCGGCGGGACGAGCGGCTGCTGGAGTTGCTGCGACGTCCGCGCACGGTCGACGAGATCGTCGTCGAGCGGCTCGTCTACCGGCCCCACGTCCGGCTGCCCTTCGTCGACGCGGTGGAGAAGCGGACTGCCGAACTCCATCTCGCTCGGCTCCTGCGCCACGGCCAGGTCGCGCGCTCCGACGAGGACGTCTACCACCGCATCTAGGGCGATCGCCTGCTCCACACGTTTACCCGATGTCGGGTTCGGTCACCCTGTGTCAGCGACACACGTGAGAGTGAGGAGCGAACAAGTGCCCACCGACACCACGCGCGACAACAGCTGGGACTTCGGTCTGGACAGCGCGATCCCCGACCTCGGCGACTCCGGCGACGTCGAGGTCTCGTCGACCGATTTCAGCGACACGTACTACGACACCGAGGACCGGGACCTGCTCGCGCACGGGACCACGGTCGTCTACCTCGACGGTGGGGATGACGACGGTGGGGATGACGACGGTGGGGATGACGGCGGCGGGAACGGCCGGGTCCCCGGGTGGCGGGTCACGACGCCGTCCGTCGGCGAGGTCATCACCGAGCGGATCGACGCGCCCGCCGCGGCCGTGCCATCGGCGATCGCCGACGCCCTGTGGGGCCTGGCCGGAGGTAAACCCCTGCGCGTCGCGGCGATCGTCCACACGCACCGAACCCGCCACCGGCACCTGGATGCCGCCGGGGAGCACGCCTACGACGTGGTCGACGACACCGTCTCGGCCACCGTCACCGGCCCGGTCGCCACCGCCACATCGTGGCGCGAGGTCAGCGTGCGCGCGGGTTCCCGCGAGCAGGCGATCCCCACGAGCGTCCGCAGACGGATGGCCGGGGCCGGCGCGCGGCCGGCGTCGGCATCGTCGACCTTCGAGCGTGCGATCGGTCACGAGGCGCTGCGCCATGCCGACCCGGCATCACCGGCCGCAGGCGCGGTGCTGGACTACGTCCGGGAGCAGATCGCGACGATCGTCGCCGGTGACATCGCCCTGCGACGCGGGGCGAACCCGGTGCACGCCGTCCGCGTGGCCATCCGCCGGCTGCGCAGCACACTGCGGACGGCGGCTCCCCTTTTCGCACCGGACGGTCTCGCGGATCTCGACGACGAACTGCGGTGGTTCGCCGGTGTGCTCGGCGAGGTGCGCGACCGTGAGGTCCTGCGCGCCCGCTTCGCCTCGGCAGTCGCCGATCTCCCCGACGAGCTGGTGCTCGGGCCGGTCGCGGCGCGGATCGACGAAGAGCTCTCCGCGCAGCAGCATCATCATCGGCAGACCGTCACCGACGAGATGCGGTCGGATCGGTACCGCCGGCTGCTGTCGGCCCTCGCGACCTGGAACGAGTCGGTCCCGCTCGCCGACGACCAGATCTCGAAGAAGGCGTTGCGACGCACCACCATCCGTGCGGCGCGCAAGGCCGACAAGCGCCTCGCGCACGCGCTGGCGACGGGCAACGTGGAGGATCTCCACCGAGCGCGCAAGGCGGCGAAACGGGCCCGGTACGCGGGCGAGCTGGCTGCGCCGGTCGTCGATCGGTCGCTGGGCCGGTCGCAGGCCAAACGTTACAAGAAGATTCAGACCGTCCTGGGGGAACACCAGGATGCCGCGGTGGCCGCCCGCACGATCCGGGAGCTGGGTGCCGGTGCCGGAGTTCGTCAGGGCGAGAACGGATTCACCTACGGGATCCTGTATCAGCGCGAACTCGCCGCCGCTGCGGCAGCCCGCGAAGCCGTCCTGTCCGGGCAGAGCTGACGCCGGCCCCTCAACCGCCGGGCGTCTCGAGGATCGCGCGCCGCAGCTCGGTGTGGTCATCGAAGAACGTCGTCTCCGGTCCGTACCGCCGAAAGGTGTCGCTGCCCCGGCCGGTGACCACGACGACATCGTGGTCCCCGGCCATGGTCGTGGCGATCGAGAAGGCGGCCTGCCGGTCGGACTCCTCGATGACGAGCGCCGACGCCGCGCGGCGTGCACCCCGGAGCACCCGTGCCCGGATGGCCCCCGGGTCCTCGTCCTCGGGACTCTCATCGGTCACGATCACCACGTCGGCATATCGTGCCGCGACCTCACCCAGGGGTTCCCGCTTACCCGGGTCTCGCCCGCCGGTCGCGCCGATGACCACGATCAGTCGCCCGCCTTCGGTCAGTGACCGCAGATACGGGAACAGGGCGTGCTGACCCGCGGTGTTGTGCATGTAGTCCACGATCGCCCGGTAGGCCTGTCCCGCGTGCACGGGTTCGCACCGGCCCGGGATGCCGGTCACCGAGGAGATCCCCTCGGCCGCCGCGGCGAGGTCGACGCCGTCGGCCACCGCGGAGGTGAGCGCGAGCAGGGCGTTGCCGACCTGATGGGGGCCGAGCACCTGTAGTCCGATGCGGGCTCGCCCGTAGGGCGTGTGGGCGGTGAACTCGGCTCCGAGCGGTCCGGTCCGGATCCCGGTGGCGACGACATCGGCGTCCGGACGGGAGGTCGAGCACGTCCAGGTCTCCGTGGTCGTGCCGGCGGCCAGTCGCGCACCCCACTCGTCGTCGATGTCGATCACGGCGACCTGCGTCCGATCGGCGGTGAACATCGCGGCCTTGGTGGCGAAATAGCTCTCCATCGAATCGTGATAGTCGAGGTGGTCGTCGGAGAGGTTGGTGAACGCCATCACCCGGAACACGGTGCCGTCGACCCGCCCCTGGTCGATCGCATGCGAGGAGACCTCCATCGCGCAGCAGGTGATGCCGTGACGCCGGAACGTCGCCAGCGTCCGTTGCAGCATCGGCGCCTCCGGCGTCGTGCGCGCCGGGACGACATCGCATCCGGGACCGCGGATGCGTGCGCCGGAGATGAGTCCGGCGGCCTCGCCCGCCGCGGTCAGCGCGGCGTCGACGAAGTGGGTGGTACTGGTCTTCCCGTTGGTGCCGGTGACACCGAAGATCCGCAGGTCCCGGGACGGATTCCCGTGGAACCAGGAGGTCAGCGGCCCCATCACGCGTCGCGGTTCGTCGACGACCAGAGTCGGCAACAGGGACGCCGGACGGTCGCTGATCACCAGCACGGCACCGGCCGCGGCCACCTCGCGCTCGAAGTCGAGTCCGTGCCACCGGCTGCCCGGTATCGCCAGGTAGGCGTCCCCGGGGCGGATCGTCCGGGAATCGTCGTCGATGTCGCGCACCATGATCGGGCCGGCTCCGGCCCCGCCGACGATCGGCGTCCCGAGGTGGTCGGCGATCCGCGCGATCGTGAGCCGCGCACCCGGGTCGGGGTCCGTCCGGCGACCACTCCGCTCCGGGTTCATCGCGCCTAGGTACCCGGGGCGCGGGCGAGCCCAAACCTCGACGTATGGTGCCGCTCGGTCGACTTTCCCGCCGTTATCGTGCAAAACCCGGCAATCGGACATGAGCCAGTTGCTCGCGCAACTGTGACACGCCTCACAACCGATCGAAAGCGTTGTGGTGCTTGCCCTTTGCCACCTCACCCGGTGCCGATTTCCGCCGGGGTGTTACATCTGCCCTCGTCGTGGCAACACTCGGGTTGTAGCCCGATCCCGACCCGCACCAGAGGGGAGCAAGAACCGATGACCGTTTCCACCACCACCGTTCACCAGCAACTTCGCGCGATCCTCGCGCTGACGCACACCGAGATCCAGATCGCCGAGACCCGGCAGGCCCAGGCCCGCACCGACGCCATCCGCAAGGAACTCGCCCAGAATGCCGAGAACGCACGCGAGCGTGCACTCACCATCGAGAACGCGCTGCGAGACCGCGGCGGTCTCGTCGACGTGATCCGACCTGTTCTCGGCCGCTTCGGAGCGGTGGCCAAGACCCTGGCCGAGCAGACCCAGCCGCTCGACGAGGCCCTGCTCGACGACCTCGCGCTCGAACAACGGCTCGTCGCACGCTCCACCTACCTGAAGGCACTGGCCACCGGCCAGGAGGATCAGGCGCTCGTCGGCCTGGCCGATCAGCTCATCGACGCCCATACGGCGACCGTCCACTGGCTCACCACTGTCCTCGCCGAAGAGGCACTGGGCGGACCGGCCGCGCTGCGTCGCGGACCTTCGCAGTGGGCCAGCGGCCTCGCGGCGCGCGCCCTGACCGCGCCGGCTCTCGGCGCATCATGGGCGATCGACCGCACCGCCGAGTTCGCGCGTCAGTTGCCCGATCCCGTCGACACGATCCGCAGCCGCTTCGGACGCGCAGTCGACGAGGCCACCGAGACCGCGTCGCGCGCCGGTGACGCAGTGAGCAATGCCGGCGCAGCCGTATCCAAGACGGTCGCCGCCGGACGCGACGCCGCCCTCGAGGCCGTCGAGGACAGCGCCCGCGACAACGGCGCCGCAGGCGCGGCCGACGCCCTCCATCAGCTGCGCGAGATCACCGGAACCGTTGAGGCCGAGGATCTCCCGATCGAGGGTTATGTCGACCTGAACGTCACCGACGCGGTCGCCGCGGTCAAGGAGCTCACCAAGCCGGCCGACCTGCGCGTCACCCTCGCCTACGAGGAGGCGCACAAGAACCGCCAGCGCGTCATCTCGGCGGTCGAGATCCGATTCGCCGAAGTCGCCAAGGACCTGGTCGGCATCGACAGCTGATCGACCGCACCGACCGACGGCCGCCATCCATCCGATGGCGGCCGTTGTCGTCCGGACAGAAAGAAATTTGGATCAGATCCAGAAAAACCGTGCGAGACCGCACTGACGCCCCTATGGTGGGTCACGTGGCATCGACATCGGACTATGCCCAGCAACTCCGGGCCGCAGATCTTCGTGTCACCCAGCCGCGGGTGACGGTGATGCATGCCGTCGACGATCACCCACACGCCGACACGGACACGATCTACCATGCGGTACGCGAAACCCTCCCCAAGGTCTCACGTCAGGCCGTCTACGATGTGTTGCACGCCCTGACCGAGCGCGGTCTGATCCGTCGGATTCAACCGTCTGGTTCGTTGTCGCGCTACGAATTTCGCACCGGAGACAATCACCACCACGTCGTCTGCCGCGCCTGTGGCGCGATCGGCGACGTGGATTGCGCAGTCGGGGAAGCCCCATGCCTGACCCCATCTGACGACCTCGGCTTCGTTGTCGACGAAGCCGAGGTCATCTTCTGGGGACTCTGCCCCGAGTGCGCCAGCACGACCCCGACCTGATCACCCCCGCGTGATCACAGCCCGTCAGTCCCCCTCGAAAGGAATGTCGTGACCTCCGACAGCCGCCCGCCCAACTCCGACGCCGACACCGCAAGCGCCAGCGAGAGCGAGAATCCGGCGATCCCCTCGCCGAAGCCGAAAGCGCATGCGCCGCTGACCAACAAGGACTGGTGGCCCGAGCAGATCGACCTCTCGATCCTGCACGCCCATTCCTCGCTGTCCAACCCGCTCGGCGAGGACTTCGACTACGCAACGGAATTCGAGAAGCTCGACGTCGAGGCGCTGAAGGCCGACCTCATCTCGCTGATGACGACGTCGCAGGACTGGTGGCCCGCCGACTACGGCCACTACGGCGGTCTGTTCATCCGCATGAGCTGGCACGCCGCCGGCACCTACCGCATCTTCGACGGCCGCGGTGGCGGCGGCCAGGGCGCGCAGCGGTTCGCCCCGTTGAACAGCTGGCCGGACAATGCCAACCTGGACAAGGCGCGTCGTCTGCTGTGGCCCATCAAGCAGAAGTACGGCACCAAGCTGTCCTGGGCCGATCTGCTGGTCTACGCGGGCAATGTCGCGCTGGAGTCCATGGGCTTCAAGACCTTCGGCTTCGGCTTCGGCCGCGAGGACATCTGGGAGCCGGAGGAGGTGTTCTGGGGTCCGGAGGACGCGTGGCTGGGCACCGACAAGCGCTACTCCGGTGAGCGCGAGCTGGCGCAGCCGCTCGGCGCCACCACGATGGGCCTCATCTACGTCAACCCCGAGGGCCCCGAGGGCAAACCGGACCCGATCGCCGCAGCCGAGGACATCCGCGAGACGTTCAGTCGCATGGCGATGAACGACGAGGAGACTGCCGCCCTCATCATCGGCGGTCACAGCTTCGGCAAGACGCACGGCGCCGGCGACGCCGACCTGATCGGACCCGAGCCCGAGGGCGCGCCGATCGAACAGCAGGGCCTGGGCTGGAAGTCGGGATACGGCAAGGGCAAAGCCGAGGACACCATCACCAGCGGCCTCGAGGTCGTCTGGACCTCCACCCCCACCCAGTGGGGTAACGGATTCCTCCAGAACCTCTACGGCTACGAGTGGGAACTCACCAAGAGCCCGGCAGGTGCCTGGCAGTACGTCGCGAAAGACGGTGCGGGAGCGGGAACCATCCCCGATCCGTTCGGCGGTCCCGGGCGCGCCCCGACGATGCTGGTCACCGACGTCGCGCTGCGTGAGTCGCCGATCTACGCCGACATCACCCGCCGGTGGCTCGATCACCCCGAGGAGCTCGCCGAGGCGTTCGCCAAGGCCTGGTACAAGCTGCTCCACCGCGACATGGGCCCCGTCAGCCGCTACCTGGGCCCGTGGGTTCCCGAGCCACAGATCTGGCAGGACCCGGTGCCGGCGGTCGACCACGAGCTGATCGACGCCGACGACATCGCATCGCTCAAGAGCACTCTGCTGGAGGCCCTCTCGCCGACGCAGCTGCTCAAGACCGCGTGGGCGTCGGCCGCCAGCTTCCGCAGCACCGACAAGCGCGGTGGCGCCAACGGCGCACGCATCCGCCTGGAGCCGCAGAAGAACTGGGAGATCAACGAGCCCGGCGAACTGGCCAAGGTGTTGCCGGTCCTCGAACAGGTCCAGAAGGACTTCAACGACTCGGCCTCGGGCGGCAAGAAGGTGTCGCTCGCCGACATCATCATCCTCGGCGGCGCGGCTGCTGTCGAAAAGGCCGCGGAGGCAGCCGGATTCCCGGTCACGGTGCCCTTCACCCCGGGTCGCACCGATGCATCGCAGGAGAGCACCGACGTCGACTCGTTCGAGGTTCTCGAGCCCCGGGCCGACGGCTTCCGCAACTACAGCAAGGGCGAGGAGAAGACACCGCTGGAGTCGCTGTTGCTCGACCGCGCGTACATGCTGGATCTCACCGCGCCGGAACTGACCGTCCTGATCGGCGGGCTCCGCGTGCTCGATGCCAACTACGGTGGCACCAAGCACGGTGTGTTCACCGACCGTCCCGGCGTCCTGTCGACCGACTTCTTCCGCACCATCGTCGACATGAACATCGAGTGGAAGTCCGGCACCGACGAAAACGTCTACGAGGGAACAGATCGCGCCACCGGCGAGACCAAGTGGACGGCGACCGCCGCAGACCTGGTCTTCGGTTCGCACTCCCAGTTGCGTGCCCTGTCGGAGGTCTACGCCCAGGACGACTCGGCGGAGCGGTTCGTGAACGACTTCGTCAAGGCGTGGGTGAAGGTCTCGGACAACGATCGGTTCGATCTGGCCTGACCTCTCACCGTCGCAACCCAGAACACCCCGCGGGTCAGCTGCCCGCGGGGTGTTCCGCGTTCAGCAGCCGTTCAACTCAGCCGAGCTAGGTTCGCTGGGTGGACACCGTCAACGGGCTCCCTCTTCACCCGCTCCTCGTGCATCTCGTCGTGGTCCTCGTTCCCCTGACCGCGCTGATGTCGATCGCAGGTGTGGTGTGGCCGGCGGCGCGTCGTCGGCTCGGCATCCTCACCCCACTGGTCGCGCTGGGCACCCTCATCGCGGTCCCGCTGACCACCTCCGCAGGCGAATCGCTGGAGAAACAGATGCCCGCGAGTGCGGCGGTCGAACGCCACGCAGGCCTCGGCGACCAGCTGATCTACTGGGTCGGACCCCTTTTCGCCCTGGCCGTGCTGTGGTGGGCCGTGCACGACGACCGGTTGATGACCGCCGTCCGGACCAGGGTGTCCGACTCGACGATCCCGACGAGCCGGCCCGTCGCCGTCGTGCTCGGCGCGCTCCTCGTCGTCGTGGCCGTGCTGTCGGTGATCATGGTGTACCGCATCGGCGAGAGCGGGGCGCGCGCCGTCTGGACATGAGACGCGCGGGGCCGACGGGCCCGCCGGCGGCGGCCCCGACCGGTGATACTGGGACGCATGCGCGTGCTGGTGATCGAGGACGACCCGCGGGCGGCCGAGACACTTCGCCGCACCCTGGCGGCCGAGGGCTGGACAGTCGACACCGCCGACAACGGGGCCGACGGCGTGGAGAATGCCGGCACCCGGACCTACGACGTGATCGTCAGCGACATCATGATGCCGCGCCTCAACGGGTATGAGGTGGTCCGCGAGCTCCGCAGGCGCGGGGTGTGGACGCCGGTTCTGATGCTCACCGCGAAGGACGGCGAGTACGACGAGGCGGACGCCTTCGACCTCGGTGCCGACGACTATCTCGTCAAACCGTTCTCGTTCGTCGTGTTGTCAGCCCGCCTCCGGGCGCTGGTGAGACGCGGTGCTCCCGAGCGTCCCGCTGTGCTCCGTGCCGGTTCGCTCACCCTGGACCCCGCGACGCGGGACGTCCGGCGCGGCGACACCCCGATCCGGCTGACCGCCCGTGAGTTCGCCGTGCTCGAATTCCTGATGCGACACAAGGGAACCGTGGTCAGCAAGACCGAGATCCTGGAGTCGGTGTGGGACGCGCACTACCGGGGCGACGACAACATCGTCGAGGTGTACGTCGGCTATCTGCGCCGCCGCATCGACACCCCGTTCGGTTGCCGAACCATCGAAACCATCCGGGGCGCGGGCTATCTCCTCGCCGGCGACGGCGGCGGGCCGCTGTCGTGAGGTGCCGCGCGCGGTAGCGACAGCTCGATTGCGAACCCGTCGCCCCCCGTGTCGACGACCGACACCGTACCGCCGTGCGCGTGCACTATCTCGGCCACGATCGACAGCCCGAGACCCGTGCCGCCACCACGCGCACGGGCGGCGTCCAGCCGGACGAACCGATCGAAGATCCGGGCCCGGTCGTCGTCAGGGACGCCGACACCGTCGTCGGCGACCGTCACCGCCACCTGCTCCGGCCGGACCGCCATCGTGACGCTGACCGCGCCACCGGCGTGACGGGCCGCGTTGTCGCCCAGGTTGCGCAATGCTCGCGCGAGCTGGCGGCGGTCGCCGGTCACCCGAACCGGCACCACCGTGGCGTCGACGTCGAGTTCGGTCGTCAGGTCGAGCCGGGTGACCTCGTCGTTGACGACGTCGTCGAGATCGACGTCCTCGAATTCGGGGCGCAGCCCGTACTCGTCGGCGCGCGCGAGCAACAGCAGGTCGTCGATCAGATCTCGCAGACGATAGGCCTCGGGCAACAACAGAGTCGACACCGCGTCGGCATCGATCGGCTCACCGGTCCGGTCGGCCAGCTCGAGCAGCCCGATGATCGTGACGAGCGGGCTCCGCAGCTCATGCGACGAATCGCCGACGAAGCGGAGTTGCTGGTCGCGGGCGAACGCGAGCCGGTCCAGCATCTCGTTCATCGTCTCGGCCAGGGTCGCGATCTCATCTCCGGTGTCGGGAACGGGAACACGGCGGGCGACCCCCGCGCGGGAGATGTCGGCGACTTCGGCACGGATGGACTCGACCGGACGGAGCGCTCGCCGCAGCAGCTGATTGGTCGCGATCACCGCCGCCGCGAGAATGATCGGGAACACCACGCACAGCACGGCGAACACCGTCCACACGGTGGCATGGATTCGGCCTTCCCCCGCACCGACCACCACCGTGACCAGGTCGCCGGACACTTCGGCACCCTGGATGGTCGCGCGGTACTCGGTGTCGCTGCCCGGGAACGCGATGTCGATCACGTGGCGGGTCCCGGCGCGGCCGGCAGGCGGCACGAGCGCCCGGTTCTGCTCGGAACCGGGAGTGGCGGCCAGCACGCCACCGTCGGCACCGACGATCTGGACGATGTCCACGGCCTCGGTCCGTTCCAGCAGAGACGGGTCGAGCCCGGCGACGCCGGACCGCGATATCGCATCGACGATCTCGCCGCTGCGCGCGGCGGTGGCACCGTCGGCAGCGGCATTCAACGAGTGATGCAGGACGAACAGCACGATTCCGCCGGCGATCAGCAGAGCGGTGAACAGCATCGCCGCGCCGACGAACGTCAGTCGCGTGCGCACGCTGGTCGCCCGGAGCCGCCGGCGACGGTCGGGCGCCGCGGGGGTCACGCCCGGCGCACGCACGCGACGACCTCGGCGAGCACCTGCTCGACCCGGGACTCCGCGAGCGCGGAGGCCGCGCCGGTCACCAGGACCTGCAGCTCCCCCTGCGCGGTCGGCGAGCCCTCGATCTGCAGCATCCATCGCGTGGTCCGTGGCGCGAACACGTACAGGCGACCGCCCGCGCTCGGCCGGGTGATCATCGGGGTCCAGCCGAGCAGCACCGGCACCGGGAAGAGGCGCCCATCGACGACCGGCCGACCCAGTACGTCCAGCACCTCCTCCATCGGCCCCGTCGCCGCCGCGATGCATCGACGGGTGCGCTCGACCGAGCCGCGGACATCCTCGCAGGCGTCGAGCGGCGTGACCGCAGCGACGACGAAGTCGCCCACGGTGTCCTCGGCGCCCGCCGGGCGCGTGGACGCCGCGGTGGCCGCCATCACCCGGTCTTGTCCGGTCAGCCGCGCGAGCGCCTCCGACACCGATCTCCCGAATGCCTCGAACGGGGTCATACCCTGCTCGGCCGCACCGGAACGGAACCGTGCGTAGACGCGGGCGTCGACGAGAGCCCGTCGACGAATCGCCGTGGACTGCGCGCACGAGACGGGGTCCAGCCCATCCAGGGTGAAGGCCCCCGCGGGCGGCATGCCCAGCAATCGGTGCCACGACCCACCGTCGAACTCGTCGGTGTCGGCGCGTTGTGCGGGCGGCGAGATGAGTTGCACCGCCGGAACATCCACTCCGCGGGCGATCAGGTCCGCCTCTCGGGCCAGTGTTCCGAGCGAATGACCGTCGACCGCGATGTGATGGAACACCGCGACCGCGGCCACCACACCGTCGTCGGCATCCGCCAGGATCCGCACGCAGAACGGCGGCGCGACCCGAACATCGAGCGACGCCGACATCTGTTCGGCGTGTGTGCGCAGCCTCGCGCGCCCCGGGTTCAGGTCTCGGTCCGAAACCACCTGTACGGCAACGTCGACCGCGGCGTCGGCGCCCCCGGCGAGCGCCCGCTGGACCGGCCCGGCGGGGGTGTCCGGATAGCTCGACCGCAGGGCCGGGTGCCGATCGGCCAACGCACGGAGCAATTCTCGCAGTTCGGCCGTGGTGGGCCGCCCGCTCTCGGGTGGAACCCATCCGACACGGACCAGCTGCCCGTGCGGGTGTCCCGGCGCACGTTCGACCGTCCGTTCCGCGGACGTCAGTGGACGATCGTCGTCCGGTGCGGCCGGCCGCCGTGCAGCAACGTCCGGGCGCCTCGGCTCGACCATCCGTTCGGCCAGTGTCTCCAGGTCGGGCGCGGTGAGCACGTCGTCGGGCCCGATCTCGGAATGTCCTGCCGCAGTCAGTGACCCGACGACCCGCATGACCGCCAGGGAGTCGCCGCCCTGCTCGAGGAACCCGGCGAACAGATCCACCTCATCAGTGCCCAGCGCCTCGCCCACGACCTGCACCAGCAGGGTCTCGTGGGAGCCGACGGGTCCGCGCGCCGCCCGGCGACCGGGGAGCGGGTGGTCCGCCAGTTCTCCGACGTCGAGCTTGCCGTTGCCGGTACGGGGCAGTGCGTCGATGCCGACGATGAGCGCCGGCACCATGTACGACGGCAGGACACCGGAGACCGCGCGACGCAGCCCGGGTGCATCGACGTCCGTTCCGGTGCCCTGCGGCACGACGAATGACACCAGCGCGGTACGGCCCGACGGCAACTCGCGCAGAATCGTCGCGGAACTCCGCACATCGGTGCATCGCCCGAGCGCGGCGTCGATCTCGGCGAGTTCGATACGCAAGCCCCGCAGGGTGATCTGACCGTCGCGGCGTCCGAGCAGTCGGATCTCACCGCCCTCGGTCCACTGGGCCAGATCGCCGGTTCGGTACATCACCTCCTCGGCCGAGAACGTGCTCTGCACAAAGGCCTCCGCCGTGGACGCCGGGTCGTCGAGATAACCGTCGGCCAGCTGCGGTCCCGCGCAGTGGAGCGTGCCGAGCGCCCCGGGAGGTTGTGGCCGGCCCCGGCGATCAAGGACCGCCTCGTCGACCCCGACCATCGGCGGGCCCACGGTGATCGCCCCGCCCGGCGACAGCGGTGCCGAGATGTTGATGCTGCACCGGGCCTCGGTGGGTCCGTACGCATTCCGCAGCCGGACGCGTCCCGACCAGCGGTCGATCACCCGCGGCGACGGCGGTTCGCCACCGATGATCACCTGCACCAGGTCGTCGGCGAGATCCAGCGGCAGGGTGTCGAGGACCGACGGCGTGACGATGAGGTGACTGACGCGATGCCGGCGGATCAGGTGCGCGAGAGCATCACCACCGGGAGTCGACCGCGGCGCGACGACGACGGTCGCCCCACAGACGACCCCGCACAGCATCTCGACGATCCCGGTGTCGAAGGTCGGGGATGACGCGTGCAGAATGCGTGACCCTGGCACGAGCGCGTACGTCTGTCGGATCTCCGCGATCAGGGCGGGCAGCCCGCGGTGGGGCATGATCACGCCTTTGGGGGTTCCGGTGGAACCCGACGTGAACAGCAGGTAGGCAGCATCGTCGGGACCACGTTCCAAGCCCGGCCACCGTTCGGCGATCGGGGAACCGGGGTCGTCGTGCTCGAGGTCGAGCCACCGGATCGAGCCCGGGCGGGAGGCGCCCGGCACGCACAATCCGACTTTGGCGCCGGAGCGATCGAGCAGATCCCGCGTACGCGCCTCCGGTGCGAACGGGTCGCCGACCGGCACCCAGACGCCGCCCGCACACAGCACCGACCAGAACGCGACGACGGAGGCCACCGACCGCTCGATGGACACCGCCACCCGGTCGCCCGCACCGACCCCGGCCTCCAGGAGCAACCGGGTCCCGCGATCCACCCGACGCGCGAATTCTCGTCGGGACACCGGCACCTCACCGTCGATGATCGCGATGGCCTCCGGGTCCGCCGACCGGTGGTCCTCCAGGTGGCTCACGGTGGGCGTGAAGGGCGGTGCCGGTGGTCCGCTCCGGCACCGGAAGCGCTCCCACTCCCCGTCGACGAACACCGAATCGTCGGGAATCGGTGGGCCGCCGTCCAGTTCGCGCAGTGTGGCGGTGAGGTGCCGGTCGAAACGTCGGGCGACGGTGGCCAGCGCATCGCTGTCGACGACGGCGGCCGGAGCTTCCCAGGTGACCGCCCGGCGACCGTTCTGGTCGGCGGGATGCAGGGTCACCGCGACGTCGGAGATCGGTCCGGTCCGCATCACCTCGAGTCCCCAGTGCAAGCCGTCGACAGCGGGCGGCTCGAAACCCGGCAAGAGGTTGACCACCGCACCGAAGCCGTTCAGCCCGTGCTGGTTTCGCAGCATGTCCTCGCGATGGTAGCGCTGATGGCGCAGTGCCTCGATCAGGGCCGACGACACCTCGGCGAGGGCCTGCCCGGCATCGCGGTCCCCGATCCCGTCGAGGCGCAACGGCACGACGTTCGAGACGGGCTGGACCGCGCGGAGACGTGTCGCCGAGGTACGTGCGGCGACCGGGAGACTCAGTCCCACGTCCGGGGTGTCGAGGAGGCGGGCGCACAGACCCGCGAACGCGGTGACGAACTCGGCCGACGATGCGGTGCGCGGGCTGGTCAGGGTGTCGGTGACGCGCGTGATCGACGACGTGAAATGTGGGACGGAACCGGCCAGCAGGGACGGTTCGAGGCCGTCGAGTCGTCGCGCCCAGTGTTGTCCGTCGGTCCCTCGGCGTCGCGAGTCGCGGTACTTCTCCTCTTCGGCCTCGAGTTCGATGTCGTCGGCGAGAGGCATCTCGTCCGGCCGCGCGGTACCCGCGTAGACAGCGGCGATGTGTGCCATCACCCGCAGGACGCCGGCGCCGTCGGTGAGCACGTGGTGTACCCGCACGATCCACCGGTGGGCGGCGGGAGCGAGAACGTGCAATTCGCTGCGGAACAGCGGCAGTCCGAGGTCGGCACCTGCGGGGTCATCGAGGAAACGCTGCGCACGCGCCTCGCTCTCGGCCGCGGGGTCGGCACACCCGGACAGGTCCACGTACTCCACCGGGTCCAGTCCGGAACCGGCTGGTTGCAAGGGGTGCGGATGACCGTCGGCGGGCGAACGATCCGGACTCAGACGTACGTCGCACCAGCCGACGTGGTCGAGCACGGCACCGGCCGTGCGGTGGAGTCGTTCGGCATCGAGCGGGCCGCTCAGGTTCAGGCCGAAGGCGACGACATGCGAGACCTCGGGATGCAGCAGTTGCGAGAGCCACAGGCCGCGGCGGGTGACGGTCATCGCGGATCGCCCCCTGGACATCGTCGGGTGAAGCCGCGCCCGGAGATCACGTCCCGACCGTAGGTCCGGCGAGTTGAACGGACGCTGAAACGTGAGGTCCGGCGGTCGACGACGAACGCCGCCCGCGGTGCATCTCCCGCAGCGTCACGCCCCGAGCGCGCGGGCGAACATCGGCCAGGACTCATGCATCTGGTCCTCCCAGTACCCCCAGGAATGCGTACCGGTCGCCGGGAGCCGGACGACGGCCGGGATGCGGAGGGCGGCGAGGCGATTCGCCATCGTCACCGTGCACGATCGTGCGGTCGCCTCCGCGAAACCGCCGGCGGCGACCTGCTCGGCGAGTTCCCCCACGTTGCCGGCGACTCGCCGGTCGGACAGGTTGTCGTGCGCGCCGGGCAGGCCGGTCGCGGCGCTGATCCACAGGGCAGGGGTGCGGCGAGCGAGCTTGTAGGCATTGATCACCGGGTCCTGCGCCGCCCACTGCGGGTCACCGGGCGGACCGTACATGTTGCTGGCGTCGGCGAGTCCGGGGACGAACGCGACATTGCGCAGCAGCAACTGCCCGGTGGGCGATGCGGTGTCCGCGCACCCCGAGTAGGAGCCCACCGCCCGGTAGAACCCGGGGTGGTTCTCGGCGATCCGGAGCACCGCCGTACCCGCCATCGAGATACCCGCGACGCCGCGCGAGCGTCCCGGACCGGATCGTCCCCCGTGTGCGTTCTCGAAGGCCGCGGGCAACTCCGAGGTCAGGAAGGTCTCCCACCGCAGGGGCCGGGACGTCTTCACGCCGAAGCGGAAGTTCGCTGCCGGATCGACGCGGCGCCAGTCGGCGTAGTAGCTCGCGGCACCGCCGATCGGGGTCACGGTCCACACGTTCTTGTTCGCGTAGAACGCGTTGGCGTCGGTGGCGTGCGTCCAGTCGTCGTTGTCCTCGCCGCCGGTCGATCCGCTGAGCAGGTACATCACCGGGGCGGCCTGGTTCCGGTTGGCCGGCGTCTGCACCAGCGACGGGACCTGGGTATGCATGGACCGCGACCACACCGACACCACCAGGTTCCGCGGCGACACCCAGGTCTCCCGGTATGGCGCTCCCGCGGTCGCCTTGGCGTAGCGGACCCCGGCGAGGGTGTCCGCGGCCGCGGTTCCGGCCGCCGGCACGAGCAGCCCCGAGATGCCGAGCACCATGCACAGGACGGCAGTGCCGGCGGCGATAGCGGCGTTGGACAAGCGAGGCATCCGTGGCTCCCTGAGTTCGGGCCGGGTCATCGAACCGGCTCCGTCATCGTATGCACATCGCCCTGTACCCAGAACCGTTCGGGTCAATCGTCCAGAGCTGTCGCACAGCGGAATCGGACGAATCGGTTATCCCCTCCGCCGGGTCGACGTACGGTCGGACGATGACACCACTCCTGCGCACCACCGTCGCGACGCTCGCCGCCGCGGCCGCACTCCTGACACCCCTCGCGATGTCGTCGGCGACGGCGAATGCCACGCCGTCATCCGGAATCTCGGCGGTCAGCCTGGCCAAGGCGGACATCCCGGCGGATCTGCTGCCCTTCGTGCCCGACGGCGTGCACGTCGAAGTCCGCGAGATCACCATCGCGCCCGGCGGCACCACCGGCTGGCATTATCACGACGGCCCGCTCTACGGCCTGGTCCGCCAGGGCACGCTCACCCATCCCGGCTCCGACTGCAAGCCGGTCGTCTACCGGACCGGTGACATCATCCAGGAGCCCGGCGGCAAGGTGAACACCCACGAGGGCACCAATCTCGGGACCACCCCGGTCGTCCTCGACGTCCTCTATCTGATGCCCCTGAACAAGCCGCTCTCCGAGGACGCGCCGGCACCCCCCTGTGCGACAGCCGCTCCCTGACGGCAAGCGCCTGGACCCACGGTCCTGAGGTGCGAGCTTGCGAACCAACCCCTGCTCCCTGAGGTGCGAGCTTGCGAGCGTCACGAAGGGTCCTGGCGAGTTGCGTGGCAGACCCTTCGTGACGCGCCCTCCGCACGCTCCGGGCGCTCCTCAGGGAGCGGTGGTTGACCACGCCCTCGGCACGCTCCGGGCGCTCCTCAGGGAGCGGTGGTTGACCACGCCCTCCGCACGCTCCGGGCGCTCCTCAGGGAGCGGGGTGAACCTAGGGAGCATGACGGTGCCGCCGGTCGAGCTGTGTCGTGAGTTCGGTTGCGAGCGAGCGGGATTCCGCGGTGAGGAGCCGGCCGTCGCGCACGACCCACCGTCCGCCGACCATCACGTCACGGGGACGGCGTCCCGGGCCCGCCCACAGCAGGCCGTCGAGCGGGTCGGGGACCCCGGCGTCGAAGACGTCCGAGCAGTCCCAGACGCACAGGTCGGCCGCGGCGCCCGACCGCAGGTGCCCCAGCTCGCTGCGCCCGAGACCGGCCGCCGAACCCTCGGATGCCATCGCGAGAACCGCACGGGCGGTGACCGGTTCACCGATCAACCCCGAGACCTGAACGGCCAGACGGGCGTCGGCGAGCAGGTGCCCGGCGTCGTTGCTCCCGCCGCCGCTGGTGCCGAGTCCCACCCGCACGCCCGTGTACATGAGCGCGGCCACCCGCGCGACGCCCCAGCCCATCGGTACATCGCACCCCGGGGCGTGGGTCGCCGATGCCCCTGACCGGGCGAGCAGAGCGATCTCGTCGTCCGTGATGTCGCAGAGATGCGCGACGGTGACGTCGTCGTCGAGCCATCCCCACTCATCGAGAAGTGTGAGGGGACGTCGACCGTATCGTGCTGCGGCGACCTGTACGTCGACCTCCTCGTTGGCCTGCGTACGGCGACGCAGACCGAATCGAGATGCGACCTCGGCGAGCGTCGCGAAGGTCTCGGGTCCGTCGGCGTGCACTCCGGATGGTCCGACGGCCAGCTGGAGCATGCCGTCGGCGCTGGTTCCGGTCGATGCCCCACCCAGATACGTCCGGTGGATGTCCGCGACCGACGCGGCAGCCAGATCCGGGTCGTCACGAGCGGTGCCCCGCACGAACACGAGACGCGCACCGACTCGTGCGGCAGCGCCGATCGTCGCGCCCGCCAGTGCGACCGGGTCTTGATCCCGTGGCCAGGTGAGGTGGTGATCGGCCACCGTGGTCACACCGCACAGCAGCGATTCCGCGAGTCCGACGGACGCCGCCACGGCGGTGAGTTCGGGGTCCACACCGACCGACGAATAGCGTTTCGCCATCGAGGCCAGCCACTGCGGCATCGGGACGGATCGACTCTCCGGACGCGATCGGAACGCGGTCTGCAGCAGATGATGGTGCGCGTTCACCAGGCCGGGGGTGACCACGCACCCCGAGACGTCGACGACCTGATCCGCCCCGTCCTGCGCGTCGGCGCCGGTCCCGATCCACCCGTCCACCACGACGACCGGGTCCCGCGTGACCGTCGAGGCGTCGCGCAGGATCGCCGCGGCCCCGGTGAGCACGGTCGTGGTCACAGTTCGAGAACCAAACGACCGCTCGTGCACCGCGACACGCAGATCATCATGGATTCGTTCTCGGACCTCTCCTCCGGGGACAGGATCGAGTCCCGGTGGTCCACCTCGCCGCTGACCACCCCGGTCTCGCACGTTCCGCACACCCCCTCGCGACACGACGAGGGTGCCACCACGCCTCGTCGGTCGAGCACGTCGAGGATCGTGCGGTCCGGCGGCACCGTCACCGTCACACCCGAGAAGGCGAGCGAGAGTTCGAACTCCGCGTTGGCCTCGGACTCCGTCGACGTGGCGGTGAACTTCTCCGCGAACGAATCGACTGCCGGTTGCGGTTCGCACAGGCGCGCAACCGCATCCAGCATCGACGGCGGACCGCATGTGTACACGGCGGTGCCGCGCGCCAGCCCGGCGAGCTCGTCACCGAGATCCAGGCGACCCGATCGAACCGACTCGTGGACCGTCACCAGCCCGGGGTACGTGGACTCGACGTCCTCGACGAACGGCATGTCCGCGCGGGACCGCCCGACATACACGAGCCGCCACGGCCGGCCCGATCGGTGGGCCTCGTCGACGAGGGCGAGGACGGGTGTGATGCCGATGCCGCCGGCCACGAACACGTACCCGAGTGCGCGAGTCAACGCGAAGTGGTTGCGCGGCAGACTGATCGTCACCTCGGCCCCGACCTCGACGTCGTCGTGCGCGGAGACCGAACCGCCGCGGCTGTCGAGGCGACGTTCGACGGCGATCCGGTAACTTCCCCTGTCGTCGGGCGAGGAGAGCAGCGAGTACTGCCTCACCGGCCCGGCTGGGGTGTGTAGATCGATGTGCGAACCGGCGGACCACGGCGGCAGCGCCTCACCTCCGGACGGCGCGAGGACGAATTCCTCCACCCGCCGGGCGATTCGGCGCCGAGACACCACGCGAACACGCACGGTGTCCTGGATGTCGTTCATTGACAATGACATCGGAGATCTCCTCGATACTTCGATCTCCGCCGGGATCCCAGCCACGGGAGCCACCCCCCACCACCGCGGGTCAGGGCACCTGCGCCGACGCCTGGACAACGATGAGGCGAGCAGCCGCGGCACCGATGAGCCGCCACCGGTGGGGAATGCCGCCAGCGTAGTAAAGGCTGTCGCCTCTTCGCAATTCGAGCAGACCGCCATCTCCGAGGTCGACCTCCACCTCGCCGTCGACGACGTGCAACCATTCGTCCTGCTCGTGCTGGAAGTACTCGCCGTGGTCCCGTCTGTTCAACAACTGTTCCTGAGGGAAGAACGCGGCGTCGCCCCGGACGAGCAGGCGCGCATATCCGGCGTTGTCCCCGGACTGCGGGAGGGTCGCGCCTTCTCCCGCGCGTACCAGTTGCGCCCCGTTCGGCGCCGGGCATGGCGCACCCGCCACGTGCCCCGGGTCGGCGGACAGCATGAGACTCACCTGCGTGGTGTCCAGGGCTCGGGCGATCCGTTCCAGCGTCGTCATGCTCGGACGCGCGTAGCCGCGCTCGAGCTGGGACAGGAACGGGTGCGAGATACCGGCCTGTGCAGCCAGATTCGCCAGCGTGAGACCGTGCTGCTTGCGGCGTCGGCGAATTTCGGTGCCGAGTGACACCTGCGCGATATCCGGCTCGTCGAGCGCCATGTGGCCACACCCCTTCCTCCGGCGAGAAATCGGACCGATGGTTACACGCCCGCAGCGCTGGTTAACGTCGCGGCAACAGCGCATTCCTATATTCGGTCGTGTTGACGTGATCAACAAGTATCACGAACCGCCCCACCCCCGCCGATCCCAGCCACAGCGGGACCACCGACCTCACGTGCGCCGTTGCACGCCCTCCGACGTCCTCGAGGAAGTTTCGTATGCAGGCTCCGCAGACTGCGCCCGTCCCGGGCATCACCGGGTCACTACCCAACGGGTCGGTGGTCGATGTCGAACTGTCGACCGACGCCGACGGTATCCGCCGGGTCCGCGCCGTCACGCCGTCCTCGCCCGACTCGCCGCCCCGGCCGGACTGGCTCGATCTCCGCGATCACCTGCTGCTGGCGCCCGCAGCCGAGCCCCACGCACACCTGGACAAGGCTCTGTCCTGGCCGGAATTGTCACCTCCGAGTGGCGATCTCGCCGACGCGATCGCCTCTTGGCGGGCGGGCAGCGTCTCTCTCGACGAGCACTCCTTCCGGACGCGCGCGCTGCTGGCGACCTCGTCCATGCTGGCCAACGGCATCACCGCGGTGCGCACCCACGCCGACATACTCCCGCACGAGGACCCGCTGCGCGCCGTCCGTGTCCTCACCGAGGTCCGCGACCATCTGCGCGGTCTCATGGACATCCAGATCGCCGTGCTGGCGAGTCCCCTGACGCCCACCGCGCACATCGAGGCCGCACTCGACGCAGGGGTCGATCTGGTCGGCGGCGCCCCACACATCGCCGACGATCCGCTCCTCGAACTCACTAGGCTGCTCGACCTGGCCGAGGCACGCGGCGTCGGAGCCGATCTGCACGTCGACGAGTTCCTCGACGGCGACCACCTGACCATCGAGGCCTTCGCCGACCGCGTCGCCGACTGGCCCGACGGCCGTGTGCGGACCGCCGGCCACTGCTGCCGCCTCGACACCCTGGCCACCGACGACCTGCACCGCGTCGCACGAGCGCTCGCACGAGCCCGCGTGTCGGTTGTCGCGCTGCCGGTGACGAACCTGTACCTCCAGGGCCGTCACGGCCCGTCGGCCGGGCGGCGGGGGATCACCCCGATCGACGTTCTGCGCGACCACGGCGTCCGCGTCGCCGGGGGCGCGGACAACATCCGTGACCCGTTCAACCCCGTCGGCCGGGCCGACCCCCTGGAGACAGCGGCCCTGCTGATCACCGCGGCACACCAGAGTCCGGACACGGCAACGCAACTGGTCACCGCCGAGGCACGTGCCGTGCTCGGACTGGAACCGGCGGGGCCTGTCGTCGGGGCGCGCGGCGACCTCGTCGCGATCCGCGGGAACGACCTCACCGAGGTGATCGCGACCGCTCCGGCCGACCGGGTCGTCGTCGTGAACGGTGTCCCGGTCGCGCGCACCGAGACCACCAGCTGGACGGCCTTCCCGTGGCCTCCGGTTCCGTCCCCGGCAGCGGCGGCGCCGACACAGGCGTCGACAGTCGATGTGCCACCGCTGCCCATGTCCCCCGTCGGTATGGAGAGATGATGAGTTCACCAGCAACGACCCCCAGACCGGCACTCGGTCACCCGCTCGTCGGCTTCGAACACGTGGAACTCACCTATCCGGACGGCACCCATGCCCTCCGGGACGTGAACCTCACCGTGCGAGAAGGTGAATTCGTCAGCGTCGTAGGTCCTTCCGGGTGCGGTAAGTCGACCCTGCTGCGTTTGTCGTCGGGGTTGGAGACGATCACCGACGGGTACCTGCAGAGTGGTGCCGAACGAATCGGCTACGTGTTCCAGGACGCCACCCTGCTCCCGTGGCGGTCGGTGGCCGACAACGTCGCGCTGCTCGGCGAACTCGATGGGGCATCGAAAGCCGAACGGCGCGAGCGGGTTCGCGCAGCACTCGAGACGGTCGGCCTGACCGGCTTCGACAAACACCTGCCGCACATGCTGTCCGGTGGCATGCGGATGCGGGTGTCGCTCGCCCGGTCCCTGACCCTCGACCCTGACCTCTTCCTGTTCGACGAGCCGTTCGCCGCACTCGACGAACTCACCCGCGAACGGCTCGGCACCGATCTCACCGAGCTCTTCGCCGTCAAACGCTTCGCCGGTCTGTTCATCACGCACTCGGTGGCCGAGGCCGCGTTCCTGTCCACCCGCGTGCTGGTGATGTCCGGACGTCCGGGGACCATCGTCGACGAGATCGAGGTCCCGTTCGACTACCCCCGATCGCCCGACCTGCGGTTCGAACCGGAATTCGGCGCGATCGCCGGCAGGATCTCCCGCGCACTCCGAGAGGCACATTCATGAGCGCCCCCGAGACCGACACCGACGCCACCCCGGGCGTGCGAACCCCGAAGCCCGGCAAGGCCGGCACCCCGGACCCCGGATCCACCACCGAACTCGCCGTGGCGGCACGCACGAGCCGACGCGGCCGCTCTCGCTCGAAGGCAGTGGGAGTCGCCGCTCCGCTCATCGTCCTGGCACTGGTCATCGGCGTCTGGTACCTCGTCAGCTACGCGGTGCTCGACCCCGGGCGACGATTCCTGATGCCACCGCCCCACCAGGTCGTCACCGACGGACTGCTGGGCGATGCCGCGCAGGCCATGTGGGAGGCCCTGGGCCGCACCGCGACCGTCGCGCTGACCGGACTGGCGATCGCCGCCGTCATCGGCATCACCTGGGCGGTGATCATGTCGCAGTCGCGACTCATGGAGAACGCCCTGTTCCCGTATGCGGTCGTGCTGCAGTGTGTCCCGATCCTGGCGCTCGTGCCGCTGGTCGGGTTCTGGTTCGGATTCGGTTTCAGCGCCCGCGTCTTCGTCTGCGTGCTCATCTCGCTGTTCCCGATCGTGTCCAACACGCTGTTCGGCCTACGGTCCGTCGATCGGCAGATGCGCGACCTGTTCGCCCTGCATCATCCGAGCCGCCTCACCATCCTGCGCAAACTGGAGTTCCCCGCCGCGATGCCGGCGATCTTCGCCGGCTTGCGGATCTCGGCGGGCCTGTCGGTGGTCGGCGCAATCGTGGGTGACTTCTTCTTCAAACAGGGCAACCCCGGCATCGGCATCCTGATCGACAATTATCGGTCGCGGCTGCAGGCCGAGGAGTTGTTCGCCTCGATCGTGCTCGCCTCACTCCTCGGCGTGGCCGTCTTCTGGTTCTTCGGCTGGCTCGGCAACCGGATCGTCGGCCGCTGGTACCAGCACTGACTCCACCCGGGCACCCGCCCCTGATCGTCGACACCCGACGATCTCGTCACTCCACCCCCCGAATCGTCTGTACGAAAAAGGAACTCATCTGATGAACACACATGTCTGGCGCCGCCTGTCCAAGACCACCGGCGTGGCGGTCGTGGCCGCCGCCCTCACGTTCACCGCCGCATGCGGCTCCGGTGAGAGCACCGAGTCCTCCGGGTACACCGGGGCCGTCGGCCCGGTCGACCTGAGCGCCAACTGCCCGGAGAAGATCGTGGTCCAGACCGACTGGAACCCGGAGGCCGAGCACGGCCACCTCTACCAGCTCCTCGGCCCCGACCCGACGATCAATGCCGGCAACAAGCGTGTCGTCGGCCCGCTGTTCGACCGCGGCCAGTACACCGGCGTCGACCTCGAGATCCGCTCCGGCGGACCGGCCATCGGCTTCCAGTCGGTGACCTCGCAGATGTACTCCGATCCGGAGATCCTCCTCGGCTACGTGGACACCGATCAGGCCATCCAGAACTCGAAGGACAATCCGACGACCGCGGTCATGGCACCGCTGGACATCAGCCCGCAGATGATCATGTGGGACCCCGCCACCTATCCGCAGGTGCAGGGCATCGCCGACCTCAAGGCGGCGAACGCGCGCGTCCTGTACTTCGAGGGGGCCACATACATGGACTACCTGACCGGGTCGGGCGTCCTCTCCCCCGGGCAGGTCGACGGCAGTTACGACGGGTCACCGGCGAACTTCGTCTCCGACGGCGGCAAGACGGCCCAGCAGGGGTTCGCCAGCTCCGAGCCGCAGGTCTACCAGGAGGAGGTCGAGGGCTGGCAGAAGCCGGTGAAGTACCAGCTGATCCACGACGTCGGCTTCCCGTCCTACAAGTCGTCGGTGGCGGTTCGCTCGGATGCACTGGACGAGAACGCCGCCTGCCTCGAGCAGCTGGTCCCGGTGATGCAGCGCGGGTCGGTCGACTACCTGGCGTCGCCGCAAGCGGCGGACGCGGTCATCCTCGACGCCGTCGAGCAGTACGACACCGGGTGGGTGTACTCCCAGCGCAACGCCGACTACGCCCGCCAGACGATGGCCGACCTCAACCTGGTCAGCAACGGCACCGACACGACGATCGGCAACTTCGACACCGCCCGCGTCGCCCGCGTGATGGAGGTGACCGGACCGATCTTCACCGAACAGGGCACCCCGGCCGCGGACGGGCTGACACCCGAGGCGATCGCGACCAACCGGTTCATCGACACCTCGGTGGGCCTGCCGTCATGACCGCGCCGGTGGTCGCCGTCGGTACCGATGAGGGGCGCCCCGACTTCGGACCCGACGACGTCGACGCGCTGGCCGACGACCTGCTCGCGATCGCCGGCCCGCGCGGCATCAGCTCGCTACCGCGCGCGCTCGCACGAGCAGCCCGCGACGGCTCCGGGATGAGCCCGATCCTCTCGGCGCAAGACCTCGGCGAGCCGGACCTCGTGTGCTATCCGCGCACGGCCGACGCGGTGCCCGCGATCGTGCGCGCGGCGGTCGCCCGCGGGGTGCCGATCACCACACGCGGCAAGGGCACCGGCAACTACGGTCAGGTCATCCCCCGCTTCGGCGGACTCGTCCTCGACATGACGTCGCTGACCGAGATCCGGGATGTCACCGGACGTTCCGTCACCGCGCAGGCCGGAGCACGGATGATCAACCTGGAGCAGACGGCCTGGGCGCACGAGCACCAGCTGTGGATGTACCCGTCCACCGTCCAGTCGACACTCGGCGGGTTCCTCGCGGGTGGTTCGGCCGGCACCGGCACGATCGTGCACGGTCGCAACCATCAGGGTTTCGTCGACGCGCTCGATGTCGTCCACGCCACCGCCGACGCCGAGGTGGTGCATCTCGAAGGCGCTGACGCGACGCCGTTCGTGCACACCTACGGGGTCGCCGGCATCATCGTCGGCGCCACCATCCGGGTCGAACCATTGCAGCAATGGCGGTGTGTCTATGCGAGTTTCGCCTCCGGGCGGGAGGCCTTCGACGCGGCATTGCGGCTGGCGACGGTCGAGCCGAAGCCGCGTCTGCTGTCCGCGGACGGCCCCACCATCACCGCGGCGCTGCCCGACGACCCCGCGCTCGTCCGTGGTCGCGCCAGCGTGCGCGGGATCATCGACGCTCGGGCGCTGGCGGAGACCACCGACCTCATCGCGTCGGCCGGCGGACGCGTCGAGGCGGTCCGCGAGGGCATCGCAGAGACGGTCAAGCTGTCGACACTGTCCTACAACCACCCGACGTGGTGGCTGCAGAAGTCGCAGCCGGACAAGTGGTTCCACATGGAGGTGCGCGGCGACGCGCTCGTCACCCGGCTCGACGAGGTCGAGCAGGTCTACGAGGGCGGCATGCTGCATCTCGAGGTCGGCCACGAGATGATGTTCGGGATGCTCAACGGGATCTACCGCAGTCCCCAGCAGGTCATCGACGGCGTCGCCGCGCTCGAAGAACTCGGGGTCGGCGTCCACTCCCCGCACCAGTGGTACGTCGATCTCGACGCCGAGCGCGTCCGCGCGCTGGCGCAGCAGACCGATCCGAAGGGTCTGCTCAATCCGGGGAGGTGGATGTGAACACGGTGAACATTGGCACCGGGCGCCCGGCCGGGCACCGGCGGTACGCCGAGCTGACCACCGACCAGATCGGCACCGCCCTGTCGCGGGATTCGATTCTCGTCGTGCCCACCGGCGCAATCGAACCGCACGGACCACACCTTCCGCTCGCCACCGACCTCATCGTCGCTGAGTCGGTCGCCGAGGCCGTCGTCGAGCGCGGTGCCGCCGCGGGACACGACGTCTGGCTGCTGCCCGCCCTGGGTTACACCAAGTCCGACGAGCACTCCCGGCTACCGGGCACGATCTGGCTGCGGGCGAGCACCTTGTTCGAGACGATCGTCGACATCGGCGCCTCACTCGCGCAGACCCCGGCCCGCCGCGTGCTCTTCCTGAACGCGCACGGCGGCAACTCCGCCCTGATCGAGGTCGCCGCGCGCGAACTCCGCCGCCGGTTCGATCTGCAGACGTTCTTCTCGTCCGGTCCGGGACATCCCGGTCGCACCGAACGCGGACTCGGCATCCACGCCGGCTGGGCCGAGACCTCGATGATGTTGCACCTCCGGCCGGACCTGGTGCACATGGACAAGGCGGTGGCGTCCGTGGCGGATTCGGTTGCCGACGCCGAGCACGTCGGGTTCGCCGACACGGTTCGATTCGGTTGGCTGTCCACCGATTTCGCCGAGTCGGGCGTCATCGGCGACCCCACCGGCGCTGACGCATCCATCGGCGCGAAGCTCTTCGACGAGCGCGTCGAGAATCTCGTCGCGGCGCTACCGGAGATCGCCACGTTCGACCCGGGCCGGGTCGGACGTTGATCACCAGCGGAACGGGGTTCGGAACCGATTGCGCGGTCACGGATCAGCTCACGATCGAGCCGATGGAGCTGTTGCAGCGCTGGCTTCCCGCGGCGGACCAACCGCGCCCACTGATGGCGCTGGGGACATGCGGTCGCGACGGCTATCCCCGGGTCCGGCACGTCCTGATCACCGAGGCCGACGACACCGCGGTCTATTTCCACACCGACAGCAGGTCGGCGAAGGTGGCCGAGCTCGCGGACAACCCCCGCGCCTCGGTCGCGGTGGCGTGGCCGGCCGTGGGCCGTCAGGTCGTCGCGCACGGCGACGTGCGGCGGGCGCCGGATGCCGAACTGCACGAGGCATATTCACGCCGGTCTCGATACCTGCAGCTCTTGGCATGGATGAACGATGACGATCTCGCAGCGCTGTCGACCGACGAACGGCGGCGCCGCTGGGCCGACTTCGACGCGACCCACCCACGACTGACCGCACCACCGACCTGGACCGGATACGCCGTCGACCTGCGGGAGATCACCTTCTGGCGGGGCGACCCGGACGGTCCGTCGCAACGAGTACGGTTCACCCACAACGCAGATCATTGGACATCGGAGGTTCTACCGGGATGACCGGCACTTACCACAACGCGCTGATCCTGCCGGTCAGCGGCGACAAGCCATGGTTCTGGGGATGGCTGTCGATCGGGGACGACGGCCGGATCGCCGGGATGGGTGAGGGTACCCCGCCCGCCGACGCCCCGCTTCCTCGTCATGACCTCGACGGCGCTTTCCTCGCGCCCGGCTTCGTCTCTGCGCACAGCCACATCTACACCGCCGGGATGCGCGGTGTCGCACCGAACAGTCCGCTCTACGAATGGGTCACACTCAACAGCACGATGCTGCTCGGCGCCGAGGCCGAGGATCTGTACTGGATGACGATGGCGGGCGGACTCGATCACCTGTCGTCCGGGATCACGTCGGTGTACAACTTCACCCAGTCGCGCGTCCTGGCCCTCTTCGACTACGAGGAGTCCGTCCTCAAGGCGGCGCGCGTGCACCCGCCCGAATTTGTCACCGCCCAGGTGGATGGACTTGCGGCCGCTGGAATCCGGTTCGTCACCAGCGTGCGGCTCGACGACGAGCAACTCGGCGAGGACGCTGCCTTCGCCGGTTTCGACGAGGTCATGACCCACCTCGCCACCGTCGACCCGGCGCTGGATCTGGGCGGCTCGGTCTACGGCTCGGTGCAGTGGTCGTCCTCGCCGGCGACCGCGGAACGCGAACGCGCCCTGATGGATCGGTACGGGATCACCAATCAGGCGCACTTCGTCGAGACGGCCGAACAGATCGAGATCCAACAGTCCAAGTTCGACTGGTACGACGCCGCGGGTGTCTTGGGCCCCGACTTCGCGTTCGGCCATTTCGTCCACCCCACCGAGGACATGTTCACGCGTGTTCGCGAGACCGGGTCGGCGGTGGTGTGGCAACCGATGTCCAACGGCCGCCTCGGTTCCGGGATCGCCGATGTGCCTCGCCTGCTGCGGGATTCGGTCACCGTCGGGATGGGCGTCGACGACCAGTCGTGCACGGACGTGTCCGACCCGTTCGAGAACATGCGCACCGGGCTGTTCCTGCAGCGCGGGAAGCACAGCGACGCCGCGATTCTGACACCGCTCGATGTGCTGGTGCTGCACACGCTGGGTTCGGCGTCGGCGATGGGCGTGGCCGACCGGGTCGGTTCGCTCGAGGTCGGGAAGTTCGCGGATCTGCTCGTCGTCGATCCACGCTCACCTCACCTCGGGCCGATCTGGGATCCGGTCGCGACCTATGTACTCGGATGCGGGCTGCGGAATCTGCGCGAGGTCGTCGTCGGCGGGCAGTCGGTCTGGCACCGTGACGTCGTCGACCCCCGGCGCGCACAGGCGGATTCCGAACTCACCGAACGGATGATCGCGTCAGCGGCGCAGTCCGGGATTCATCCGGTCGTCCCAGCGCATCGCGATCAGGATCGCACGAGCGTTGACGACCAGCGGTCGGTGTAATCGGCGATCCGGGAATCGGTGGTGTAGGTGGAATCCATCAGGTACAGGCCCGGCGCCGGGCACACCGCGCCGAGTTCCACCAGGACCGGTTTGAGCAGTAGATCGGGTGCCATCGCATGCGCCGGCCCCGCCCCGAGCATCAATGGGACGGCCGTGACATCGCGCAGGCCCTCGCCCGTGGCGAACTGGTCGAGGAAGAGTTTGAGGACGCCGGTATAGGTCGCCTTGAAGGTCGGGCTCGCCACCACGACGAGATCCGACGAGGCGACGGTCTCGACCGCGCCCCCGACTGCGGTGTCGCCCCACCCGAGCAGACCGGCCCCGAGCTCGATCACGTCGACGACATGGTCGGGTTCGGTCCCGGTCAGCGCCCTCGCCAACCGGCGGGCGGCGTCGAGCGTGCGTGAACCGGGCTTGGGATTCCCGGCGACAACGGTGGTGGTCATGGTCCGCCTCTCGCAGTATCGGTCCCGCTCATCGTGCCGCAGCAGGAGCGGGCGCACCCGCCCGACGCCGCAGTGTCGTCACGGCCGCCGTGGTGACGACCAGCACGACTATCGTCCCGACCGCAACTCCCACGACAGCTGTGGTCTCACCCTGTGCGGTCACGATGATCCCGACAACGCCCAGATCAGCGTGAGCGGGTAGGCGATGAGCACCGACCCGACAGCGGCGGTGACCGCCAGACCGACCACGGCGCACGCGAGCAGAACGGCCAGCTGCCATCCCAGGGACCGTGGGTCCGCGAGGTCGGCGCCGATCGCCGCGGCCCAGTTCTGGAACACCGCCGCGGTCGCCCATGCCGCGTAGACACCGACGAGGACCCGGGTCAGGACGGTGAGCCATCGCGGCGCCGAGCCGTCGGCCGGTCCGGCGGCGATCCGGGCCGCATCGAGCAGGGCCACCGTCATGACCGTCAGCACGACCGGTGTCACCCACGTCCACTCCGCGGCCGACACCAGAATCCACACCGCCGCGCCGGCGAACGCGACTTCGAGGTCGATGAGCAACCGCCGCGGGTCACCCGTCCCGGTGGCCCCCTTCCACACCACCGCCACAGCGAACACGATCGACAGCAGGTAGATGAGGCTCCAGATCGAGAACGTGTAACCCGCCGGGGTGATCAGCAGATCGGTCGTCGACTCGCTGGGCGATGCGCCGAAGCCCGAGAACGGGACGACCGGCGCGAACACCTGCGCCGCGGCGAGGAACACGGCGAGCCAGGTGATCGGACCGGAGATACGCGTCGGTGTCATATGTCCCAACGTAGGCGCAGATGCCCGATTCACGCCGACGCACTGTCTGAGGCGCAAGCGGACCTTGCGCAGCGACGGACTCCCCAGCTCCCGGAGGTGCGAGCAACGATAGCGGTCCCACCTCCCCGCTCCCTGAGGTGCGAGGAGCGATAGCGATCCCACCTCCCCGCTCCCTGAGATGCGAGGAGCGATAGCGACGAGCCACGAAGGGTCTTCGCGAGCCCCCCTCCGACTGATGAACCTCATCTCGACCGATGGACTTCGATCGAAGTCCATCAGTCGAGTTCGAGTCCATCGGTGACAACTGCAGTGCCACACAACCGGCCGGACCGGCGAAGGTGAAGCACCCCGCCTCCGGCAGTGATCCGTCTCCAAGCAGGCCGTCCACCCGTGTGACTAACGGGGTTTCTGTTCACCACAGTCCACCACGGTTCACCACTGGTGCGTGAGTGATATAGTCTGCCGCGCAGTCAGATTCGGCGAAGAATGGGTTGTGGAGAAACTTCGTCGTCGAACGTTTGGGCGAGTACCTTGGTGTCATGACCTCGATCACCGCACTCCGCGACACCCTCATCGGCCTGCCGCCACCACCCGACGACGGGACCGGTCGCGCCGTGTTCGAGCGTCTCGACGAACTGCGGGTGCTGCGCAACGTGCTCGATCACCAGATCGCCGTCCACATAGCGCTTTTCGACGCCTCTGGTGCCGCGGCGCGCGCGGGCTCGACGACCCGGTCGTGGCTGATCGAGATGGGAATGCCCCCGGCAGCCGCCGGCCGTGGTGTGCGGATCGCCGGTGGCCTGGCGTCGTTGCCGAAACTCGCCGACTGCGCCGCCGACGGATATCTGTCTGCCGAGTGCGTGGATGCGGTGGTCCGCGGCATCACTCTCATCGACACACGTGCTCCGGCAGCGCTGTCCGACGACGACCGGTCGCTGGTCGAGAGCGAGTTGCTCACCCAGGCGTTCTCCGGTGCCACACCCGCCGAGATCAACGACCACGCCCGGAGTATCGCAGTCCGGGTCGCAGCCACTGACCCGGACGCGGTTGCGGCGGCTGATGATGCGTCACTGAACACCGTGCACACCCGCGTCACCGAAGATGGTCGGGTCGCGATCACTGCCGATGTGACCGCGGTGATCGGCGAGAAATTTCTGTCGATGATCGACGAACGCTCCTGCCCGCGGCCGGAACCCGACGGCGCTGACGATCGCCGTGGTGTGGCGCAGCGTCGCGCCGATGGGTTGGAACTCCTTCTCGATCAAGCGGCGATCGGTGCGGCGATGACGACCGCCGGCGCACCCCGCACCCAAGTCCTGGTCACCATCCCCGCGGACGGCGCTGATCCGGCGCGCCTGCCGTGGGTCGGGGCGGTCACAGCATCGACAGCCCGTCGCCTGTCGTGTGACGGCGGAGTGGCCGAGATCGTCCTCGACGACGAGGGCGTGCCGTTGCGGATGGGCACCACGAAACGATTGTTCCCGCACCATCTGCGGCAGGCGATCATCGTGCGTGACGTGTGTTGCGTGAAATGCGGTGCCCCCGCCGCACATACACAGGTCCATCACATCGTGCACTGGGCTGATGGTGGTGCGACCGATCTGGACAACGGGTGCCTGCTGTGCCAGCGCTGTCACACCCAGGTGCATCACCACGGCTGGCGCGTGGTGATGGGCCCCGACCGGCACCCGTGGTTGATCCCGCCGGCCGACATCGACTCCCGCCGCCTACCCCGACCCGCCTACAACCGGCGCACCATGCGACTCGACGACGCCCCCGTCTAACCGCCCCACCCCCAGACCCTCCGGCGCCGACCCGACGCCACACGACCTTTGACAACTCCACAGTGTGCAACCACCCCCTGACCACCGGGGTCTCGTAGCGACAATCGGCTTGCAGCAAGCATTTCCGCCGCGATGTCCCGGTGGCTCAGGAGACAGTGCCGGCGACGCGCCGGTTCTGGCCCTTCATCGCGCTCGTCGGTGACGACTGCGCTCCGGCCGACGCTCGATCCCGCCGCACGACCAAACCGATGGCGACAGCCGCGACGACGGCGTAGACGAGACCGGTGACGACGGCTCCGCCGATGGTTCCGACCGCCTGCCCGGCCACGCCGATCACGGTGCCCAGAACGATCACATCCAGTCGACCTACCACCAGACCGATCACCGCCGTGGACCAGCCGACGACGAGGAGCACGCCGACCGTGGGCAGGGTCGTCGCGAGCCGCACCCCCACGCCGGCGAGACTCGCAACCATCGAGACCAACAGGCATGCGCCACAGACACATTGGGCCACCAGGAGTGAGTCACTCGCTCCGGTCGCGAGGATCGCGGCGATCAGTGCGCTCCCCCCGCGAGCGCACCGATCGCCCACGCCAGTGCGCCGACCAGGTACGCGCTGCAGGAGGTCGCCGACGATCCCCGCGAGGAAGGCGATCGGCAGCACCGTGCGTGTGTCGGACGAGCGGGCCGCGCGCCGAGATCAGCAGGACGATGATCAGCGCGATGAAGTAGGTGGCGAACAGCACCGACGCCGCGGCGGGCCCGAAGTCATGGGTCTCCACGTACCCCGGGAGCAGCGGCGTCATCGCATTCGAGCCGCAGATGGCGAGGATGAACCCGACCCCGGAAGCGCCTGCCAGCACACGAATTCCACGGCCGGTTCTCGGAGCGGTTACCATGGGAGAACTCAAGCCGACGTCTGTGACCACCGGGCAACCCTGTCGTGGCCGTCGTATTGCGCACCTCGCCGGCGCGCCGAGAGATCAACCGACCGGGCGAAGGTCCGAGGGCGTCCCCGGACGCGGTCCCCAATACTTCTCGACCCAGCTGCCCGACCCGGCCTGCGCATCGGGCTCGGGGATGTCCCAGTCCACGAAGTCGTAGAGGTCGCGTGACATCTCGACGATGACGTCGCGGAGTTCGAGGGACGCCAGCCACCGCTGCGGGATCGCTGCGACGCCGTCGCGGGCACCCAGCAGATTACCGGCGATCGCGCCCGTGGAGTCCGAGTCGCCGTCGTGGTTGACCGCGATGATCACCGCGTCTTCGAGGTCCTCGGCCACGAGGGCGGAGTAGATCGCGATCGCGAGTGCTTCCTCTCCGACCCAGCCGCCGCCGAGACGCGTGATCGCCGCCTCGTGGGACAGGCCCGAACCGGCCAGTGCCTCGGCGGCGTCGAGCGCAGCCAGGGTCTCCTCGTATCCGGCACGAGTCCGGAGGACCCCTTTCGCGACCGTCAGCGCCTCGGGCAGGCTCGCCCCGGCGACCAGATCGCGGATCGCGACCGCGAGGACACCGGCGGGCAGCGAACCGGAGGGGTGCCCGTGCGTGAGCGAGGCGAGGGTGGCCGCGAGATCGAAAGTGCCTGCGGCCGACCACTCCGCGCGGGCCGCGAACAACCCCACGGGCGCGACCCGCATGACGCCCCCACACCCCTTGCTGTCGTTGTCGGCGGGCGCGCCGGGGCGAGTGGTCGCCCGCAGCGCCTCGAGGCAGGTGGCGCCGGGCGCCCGCCGGCTGTGGAGCTGCCGGTGTCCCGCCAGCCAACTCGACCGTTCGCTCGTCGCGAGTACACCGTGGCGCGGATGGCCGCCCTGGGTGATGAACCAGCGCAGGTAGGCGCGTGCCGTGGTGGCCGCGTAACAGGAGATGCCTCCCGCGCAATCACGCACCCACGCGCGCAGCAACCCTTCGGCGGTGAACAGCGTCATCTGGGTGTCGTCGGTGATGGTGCCGACGCCGCCGTACGCTGCCGCATACGAGGTGATCCCCCGGGCTCCGAACCGCTCGACGATCGTTTCCCGGGCGGAGAACTCGACCGCCCCGCCCAGGGCGTCGCCGACCGCCCCCGCGAGTAGACATCCGCTGAATCGATCCATCGTCGCCCCCTAGAGTTCTCCCCGGCGTTTCCCCATGGTCACATGCGCGGCCCGAACTCGCTGGACAGCGGACCGCGGCGGGGTATTTTCGGAGGACCTCGAGACGAAGGGGATCCGATGACGCTCTCCCTCATCCCCGCTTCCCAGCGGCGCACCCTGGATGAGATCGACGAACGTCTCGACTTCTCGGTCGGCGACCGCACCGCCAAACGCAGCGCCTTCTGGTTGATGCTCACCTTGTCCGGCATCATCGCGGTGTCGGGTGTCGTCGCCGACAGCACGGCAACGGTCATCGGCGCGATGATCGTCGCGCCGCTGTCGACCCCGATCCTCGGCATCGGGCTCGGAATCGTCACCGGCCGTGGACGACTCGTGCTCGCAAGCATCGGCTACGTGCTCGCCGGGGTGGTCCTGGTGACGGCCCTCGGCGTCGTGTTCGCGCAGTTGCTCCCCAACCCGACCAACGTGCTCGCCAATTCGCAGGTCCTGGGCCGGACATCGCCGACGCTCGTCGACCTCCTGGCCGCGCTGGCCACCGGTATGGCCGGCGCGGTGGCCATCACACGTCGCGACGTCGGTGACGTGTTGCCCGGCGTGGCCATCGCCATCTCCCTGGTGCCGCCGCTCGGGGTCGTCGGGGTCTGCCTGGGGTCGGGAGCGCCCTCGCTCGCGCTGGGCGCATTCGTGCTGTTCGCGTCGAACGTGGTCGCGATGATCATCACGAGCCTGGTCGTGCTGACGATCGCGGGCTACGGTCGCGAAGCCGCTGAGGCCGCCCAGGACGCGGGCGAGCAGCACTCGAGCCGGTCGCGACGACGGGCCTACGCCGTACTCGCCATCGCGCTCGTCGTCGTCACGGTTCCGATGGTCGCGAACTCGCTCTCGTCACTGTGGTCCCGGCAGATCGCGACCGCGGCGGAGTCGTGGCTGGGATCCACCGGAAGCGTCACGTCCGAGGTCACCGGGGTGTCCTGGACCGGCAGTACGGTGACGGTCAGCGTGCTCGCCCCACCCGATCTGCCGCCGGTCGGCGAGCTCCAGACGACGGTCGACGAGTTGGTCCCCTGGGACCCCGAGGTCGTCGTCGTCCACACGGTCGGCGAGCGGTCGGGCGCCGGCTGACCGACGGTCGGACCGCTCGCGCGAGCCCCTGGCGACTCGCCGACCGGAGGTGACATCACTCGAACACACGTGCGAAACTGTGCATGTGGGCATGAAGTGGATTGGCGGGGACAACGGCCAACCACACCGGCCCGCCTTCGTGCGGGTCGGCCACAAGGCGGTGCTCATCGACCTCGGCGCGCTCTACCCCAACGCACCGCACTTCAGCGGCGAATACCACCCCGACGGGCTGCAGATCCGCTCGGTGCACCTCGGCGTCCTCACCGAGTGGGGACGCGACGAGTGGGGCGCCTGGTACGGCAAGGTCACCTACACGATCACGTCCAAGGACCGGCAGGAGAAGGTCACGCACTGGGTGCCGTCGTGGGCATTGCGCCCCGCCGGTGATCCCCCGCCCGGGCGCCGGTGACCCTTCGAGGCTCGCTTCGCTCGCACCTCAGGGATCGAGGGTGGCGTCGCTCGCACCTCAGGGATCGGGGGTAGCGTCATCAGGGATCGAGGGTGGCGTCGCTCGCACCTCAGGGATCGGGGCGACTCCTCAGCGGTTGAGCGGGTCGCGCGGCAACCCGAGGATGCGCTCGGCGATCTGGTTGCGGGTGATCTCCGACGTCCCGCCGGCAATCGACATCCCGCGGGCCCCGAGTATCAGCAGGCCGGCCAGCTTGCCGGGGCCGGCCGAGAACGCGACATCGGGTCCGAGCAGTTCCGCAGCGAGATGGGCGCGATCGCTGAGGTGTTCGGCGAGAAGCAGTTTCGTGACATTGCCCTCGGGTCCGGGGCCCGCGCCGACAACCGACCGGGCGGCGCGACGCAGATTCAGCAGTCGCAGCGCATCCTCGACGGCGAGGAACTCCCCGACCGTCGTGGCCGCTCCCTCGACCCGGTCGCCGTAGCCCTGGACGAGCGCCACCATCTGCTGCACCGCACCGTCGCTGCCCGGCGCGCCGCCACCGATGCTGACGCGCTCGTTGCCGAGGGTCGCGCGGGCCACCGCCCAGCCGTCGTTCGGGGTGCCCACCACGTCGGCGTCGGGGACGAAGACGTCGGTGAAGAACACCTCGTTGAACTCGGAGCCGCCGGTGATCTGACGCAGCGGGCGTACCTCGACACCCGGCGCCGACATGTCGATCAACACCGCGGTGATGCCCTTGTGTTTGGGGGCATCCGGGTCGGTCCGTACCGTCGCCAGGCCTCGCCGGCACAGGTGGGCGCCGCTGGTCCAGACCTTCTGGCCGTTGATGCGCCAGCCGCCGTCGACGCGAGTGGCCCTCGTGCTGACCGCCGCCGCGTCCGACCCCGCGCCCGGCTCGGAGAACAACTGACACCACACCTCGTCGCCGAGCAGGGCCGGCCGCACGAACCGGTCGATCTGGTCCTGCGTCCCCTGCTGGATGAGGGTGAGGATGACCCATCCGGTGATGCTGTAGTCGGGGCGCTTCACACCCGCCGCAGCCATTTCTTCCTCGATGACGAGTTGCTCGACGGAGTCCGCGGCACGCCCCCACGGCCTGGTCCAGTGGGGCATCACGTAACCGGTGTCGATCAGCCTCTCCCGCAGCGCGACCGGGTCGTCGAGACCGGCGAGGTCGGCGATGTCGGCCCGTACCCGGGCCCGTAATTCCTCCGCTTCGGGCGGCAGGTCGAGACTGTTGGCGCGGGTGATGCCGGCCGCGGAGTACTCGTAGACGTCGCGGGCAGGCCGCTGTCCGCCGAAGAACGCCTGCAGCACGGCGGCGCGGCGCAGATGCAGGTGCGCGTCGTGCTCCCAGGTGAACCCGATCCCACCGTGCACCTGGATGTTCAGCTCCGCATTTCGCGTGTACGTGGGCAGCGCCAGCGCCGCGGCCGACGCCGCGACCAGTCCGAGGGCATCGGCCTCCTCGTCGGCCGCCCGTGCGGCGTCCCACACCACCGCGGTGGCGGCCTCCGCGCCGACGAGCATGTTCGCGCAGTGGTGTTTGACGGCCTGGAACGAGCCGATCGTCCGGCCGAACTGCTCGCGGACCTTCGCATAGGCCACCGCGGTGTCGAGCGCGTCCCGCGCCCCGCCGACGGCCTCGGCCGCCACCAGTGTGCGAGTGAGCGCCAGCGCGGTGGCCGCGAGTCGGGGCAGACGGGTACCGGCGGCATCCGACAACGACACCCTCGCCGACCGCCGGGTCGGGTCGAGATCGGCCTGCGCACCCACCTCGACACCGGGGTCCGACGACTCGACCACCCACACGTCGTCGTCGGCGATGAGGACCAGCAGATCCGCGAGCGGTACGCCGAGCACCGCGTCGACGTGACCGGAGACCGTGCCACCGGACTCGGTCAGTCCCGGCGCGAGCGCGACACCCGCGGTGACCGTCCCGTCGACGAGTGACCTGAGCCAGCGAGCTCGCGCCGCGTCGTCGGCACGAGTCAGGATCGCCGAGGCGATCACGGTGGGCAGAAAGGGGCCGGGCGCCACGGCGCGCCCGAATTCCTCTGTGACGACGACCAACTCGGCGACGCCGTAACCGGAACCGCCGTACTCCTCGGCGACGTGCAGACCCAGCCACCCGAGGTCGGCGACCTCAGGCCAGAAGGTGGGTCGGGCCTCCTCTGCCGCATCCAGACGATCACGCGCCTGCGCCCGCACCTTGCGGTCGACGGTGAAATCGCGCACCACCGAGGCGAGTTCGACGTGGTCTTCGGTCAGGGCGATGCTCATGGCGACTCCCGGGATCGTCGGTCACCCGATCACACCATCTCCGCCCGTTCCGGGGTGGACGCTTGAGACAAACTCATCGAATCCGTTCCCGGCGCGCCCGTTGCACGACCGGGTCCGGGAACGGCACGGCATCGACGAGGTCCCTGGTGTATTGGTTCTCGGGCCTGGTGAGCACATCCCGCGCCGGGCCGCTCTCCACGACCCCACCGTTGCGCAGCACGACGACGCGATCCGCGACCTGTTCGACGACGGCCAGATCGTGGCTGATGAAGATCGCCGCGAAACCGAACTCGCGCTGGAGATGAAGGAAGAGGTCGAGCACCCGCGCCTGGACGGAAACGTCCAGGGCACTCGTCGGCTCGTCGGCGATCAGCAGGTGGGGGTCCGCCGACAGGGCCCGTGCGAGCGCGACCCGTTGCCGCTGTCCACCGGACAGCTCGTGCGGCAGGCGGTGCGCGAACGACGTGGGCAGCTGGACCGCCGAGAGGAGTTCGGCCACGCGCGCCGCCCGCTCGGCGCGCGTACCGATGCCCTGGATGTCCAGGGGTTCGCGGATCGATTCGGCGACGCTGAACCGGGGATCCAGCGACGCCGTCGGGTCCTGCGGGACGAAGGCGACCCGCCGGCGCAGCGCCTGCAGCCGCGCCTTCGAGACCGCGGCGATGTCGTCGCCCTCGACGAGGATGCGGCCGGCCTGCACGGGTACCAGCCCGCCGATGGCGCGTCCGAGTGTGGTCTTGCCCGAACCGGATTCGCCGACCACGCCGAGGACCTCGCCGCGGCGCACGGTCAGCGACACGTCGGCGAGTGCGGTGTGCGGACGGGCGCCGAATCGGCCGGGGTGACGCACGGTGATCCCCTCGACCGCGACGACGGTCTCCGGCACGTCGTCGGTGACGGCCGGGCCGACTGGGACGGCGACATCGACATCGCCGTCGGGCAACCGCGGCACGGCGGCCAAGAGCTGCCGGGTGTAGGGCTGCTGCGGTGCCGCGAAGATGTCGTAGACGTCGCCGGTCTCCACGACCTCGCCGAGTTGGACGACGACGACGCGGTCGGCGATGTCCGCGACGACACCGAGGTTGTGGGTGATCAGCAGGATTCCGGCACCGGTCCGATCACGCAGTCGGACCAGGAGGTCGAGGATCTCGCGCTGGACCGACACGTCGAGCGCGGTGGTCGGTTCGTCGGCGAGCAGCAGGACGGGATCGTTCGCGAGCGCGAGCGCGATCACGACTCGCTGTTTCTGCCCGCCGGACAGCTGGTGTGGGTAGTGGTCGATCCGCGTCTGCGGATCGGGGATGTCGACGAGCGTGAGGAGTTCGACGGCGCGCGCCCGCGTCCGCTGTCGGGAGACGCGCCCGTGCGCGCGCAGGGCCTGCCGCAGTTGCCATCCGATGGTCTGCGACGGGTTCAGCGCCGTCTGTGGTTCCTGGAAGACCATCGCCACCCGGTCACCGCGGATGCCGTCGAGCACGCGTTCGGGCCGGTTGAGTATCTCCACGCCGTCGACCCGCACCGACCCCGTCGCGCGGGCCGTGTCGGGGAGCAGCCCGATGGCGGCGCGCGCGGTGACGCTCTTGCCGGACCCGGACTCCCCGACCAAGGCGACGATCTCACCCCGGTCTACCCGGAGGCCGATGCCCGCCACAGCCGGCCGGGGATAGGAGAAGTCGACATGCAGGTCGTCGACGACGAGGGCCGGGGACGTCTCGTTCGAGCTCTCGACGGTCATCGTCCGACCCTCCGGTCATGCGAGATGGACTGGGCGATCAGGTAGAACCCCAGGACGAGGACCGACACGATCAGCAGCGGGCCGAGGGAGAACCACGGGTTGGTCTCCAGATACCCGTTGCCGGTCGCCAGGATCGACCCCAGCGACGGGGTCGGGGCGACCACTCCGACCCCGAGGTAACTCAGCGCGCCCTCGATGAATACCGCCAGCGACAGCGAGAGCGCGAACTGCACCGCGAGCGACTCGACGGAGTTGGGCAGAACGTGCCGCAGCAGCACCCGAGAGGTCGACGCGCCGCTGACCCGCGCGGCCTCAACGTAGGGCATCTCCCGGATCCGCAACACCGAGGTGCGGGTGAGCCTGCCGAAGATCGGGATCTCGGCGACGGCGATGACGATTCCCACCGTCAGCGCACCGGGACCCAGGATGGCCGTGAGCGTGATGCCCAGGATCAGGGCCGGGAACGCCAGGATCACATCGAACACCCGCTGGGCGACCACGTCGCTGACCGGACTCGAGACGGTGACCAGCCCGGCGAGAATGCCGATTGCGGCACCCGCCGGCACCGCGGTGAAGATGATCAGCAGATCGATCCGGATGCCGTAGAGCACCCGGGTCAGCAGGTCGCGGTTGACCTCATCGGTGCCCAGCCAGTGTTGTGCGTTCGGCGACAACAGGTATGCGCCGTCGATCTGCTGGTCGGGCCCGAACGCGGTGAGGAAGGGGCCGACGATCGCGAGGAGGACGACGACACCGACGAGCACGCTCCCGACCAGTCCGGGCCCCCGGAACAGGCTGCGCCACAACGGCGATCGGGACCCGCGGATCTCGCGGTCGTCCGGACCCTCGGGCAGCAACCCGGGCGCGAGGTCGACGTCGAGCGGCGTGCCGGTCGATGCCGACGCGTTCGGAAACCCGGTGAGGCTGTGGGACATGTCTATTCACCTGCCAGACGGATACGGGGGTCGAGCCAGGCATGTGCGATGTCGGCCAGCAGCTGGATGATCACGAAGACCGCCACCGACAGCAGGACGAGCACCTGGACGAGCGGATAGTCGCGGGAGAAGATCCCCTCCTCGGTGAGCAGCCCGAGTCCGGGCCACCCGAAGATCGATTCGACGAGCACGGCTCCGCCGAGCAATGCGCCGACCGTCAGGCCGAGAGCGGTCAGAGTGGGAGGGAGAGCATTCCGCAGAGCATGTCTCAGGATGATGTCGGAATGCGACACCCCCAGGGCGCGCGCGGTCAGCACGTACGGCTGCCGCAGCTCGGTGCGGATCGACTCGGTGAGGAAGCGTGCGAGCATCGCACCCGCCGGCAGTCCCAGCGTGAGTGCGGGCAACAGGAGGTACTGCGCGCTGATCTGCAGGCTGTCGGTGAATCCGTCGGGAGGTGTGCCGCCTGCCGGCAGCCATCGGAGTTTGACCCCGAACACCAGGATGAGCACGGTGCCGACGACGAACGTCGGCAGCGCGATCGCGGCCGCGTTCACGCTCGTGAGCGCCGCGTTGAGAAATCTGTTGTCCCACAGCGTCGCCGCCAGGCTCAACCCGAACGCCAGGACCAGCGCGACGACGAGCGCGGCGCCGGTGAGGATCAGCGTGTTCGTCAGGCCGTAGGTGATGAGGTCCCCGATGCTGCCACCGACCTGATAGCTCTGACCGAAGTCGAGGGTGAGCAGACCGCCGATCCAGGTGACGTACTGCGCGAAGAAGCTGCGGTCCAGACCCAGGTCGTGGCGGATCGCCGCGAGCGCCTCCGGCGAGGCGTCGGGCCCGGCGAGAGCCGCCTCGGGGCCGCCCGGGATGAGTCGCACGATGGAGAAGATGAGCAGTGACGCGACCGCGAGCACGATGATCGCGGTCGGCAGCCGGCGAGCCAGGTATCCGAACATGTCTACTGCTTCCCTGCCGAGGTGAGGTACGTGTGGGCGAGATGGAGTTGGTTGCGCCGGTCCCAGTCGACGTTGCCCACCGACGCGGCGGTCGCCACCTTGGTGAGGACGACGCCGACCTCCACGAGGAACAGGTCGCCCAGCCAGATGTCGTCGAGTCGGCGATAGGCGGCGAGGGCTTCCGGCGACGAGCCGTCCGGAACCTTCCACGCCGCCTCGGCCGCGGCCGCGTAGGCCGGGTTCACGTAGTTCGACGAATTCTTGGCCGCGTTGAACGGGTACGCCGACACCGCGAGTGTCGACGGGGTGAATTGCGCAAACCCGTGCTGCAGCAACCACAATCCGGCGAACTTACCGCCGATGAGCTTGGACGCCTGCTGGGTCTGGTCATTGGGCACCAGCTCCACGGTGATCCCGACGTCCTTGAGGTTCGACTGGACGATCTCGGCGATGACCCGGTCGACACCCTGAGTGGAGAAGTCCAGCGCCAGCGGAGGAATCGGTCCGACCTCGGCGAGAAGGGCTCGTGCGCGGGGTAGATCACGGGCGTAGGTGGTGTTGTCGGCGGGCTGGAACGCGGGAGACCACTCCGGCCACGGCAGGTTCACGGTGTAACCGCTGCCCCGGTAGACATCGGCGATGATCCGTTCGCGATCGATCGCCAAGGCGATCGCGCGGCGGATCCGCACATCGGACAGCACCGGGTTGGCGACGTTGATGCCCACGTACTGCTGGGACTCGGCGCCGGTGAGGGTGATCTCCTTGAAGCCGTATCGCGAGGTGACCAGTTGCTGGTCGTGGTAGCTGAGCCCGTCTGCGACATCGAGCTGACCGGTGCGCAGCCGGGTCGACAACGACTGATCGTCCTTCACCACGACGAACCGGACGGCGTCCAGCGGAGGGGCCCCTCCCCAGTACCGGTCGTTGCGCACCAGACGGACCGAGGAATTCGGTTGCCACGACTCGAACCGGAACGGGCCGGTGCCGTTGAACCGCCTGCCCGCCTTCAGATCGGCCAGGGTGTTCCCGTCGATGATGGGGGCCGAGTCGAGCAGGTCGAAGATGTTGCTCAGCGGATGGGCGAATCCGAGAACGATGCGATGCGGGTCCGAGGTGTCGAAGCCGGTGATGGCTGCGGCCGTCCGCTTGAACTGCGGTGTCCACGGCCCACCCACGTACGCCCTGATGGAGTTCTCCACGTCGGTGGAGACGAACGGCCGGCCGTCGTGGAAGGTGACGTCGCGGCGCAGATCCAGGGTCAGCGACCGTCCGTCCGGGGACAGCTGCCACCCGGTCGCGAGCGAGGGTTCGACGGTGAGCGAGTTTCGCGCGTAGCGGATCAGCGTGTCATAGGTGTTCGCCACGACATGCCCGTTGAGATTGCCGGTCCCGATCTGCAGAAAGGTCTTCGGCGACAGGTCGTTGAGCACACCGACCCGCAGCTCGCCGCCGCGCGGTGCGGGCTCGCCGGGCTCCAGCGACCGGACCGCGGAGTTCTGTTGCCGGGACACGGCGGACTGGCAACCGGTCACCGCGAGCAGTGTCGTGACGGCCACGACCAGCACGCAGCCCACACGGACGCTTCGACGTCGGAGCATATGGATTCGGCAATTCTGTGATGGCTGCGGACGTGCCGCAGGGCGGACCGGGGTCTCGGGAGGGATCGACACCTCCGAGGTGGGGGTTCGACGCCCATTCTGGACAACCGACCACAAGAGATGCGTCCTTGGATTTCACCGGGATACAACCCTTGACACCCGTGGGGCCGTGCGGCACCGTGCGTCGTGCCCGGTATCCGACGACCCCGGACGCGACGACAGGAGGATCGGCACGTGGCCGACCGCAACACGCCCACCATTCCCGAGAATGCCCGCGGCTACGAGGGTTTCGGTGGTGTGGTCGGGCGCACCACCTCGGAGTCGGAGCCGTGGTGGCCCGACGAGAAGTCTGCGCCACCCGGTGCACCCAACATCGTGGTCGTCCTCATCGACGACATGGGTTACTCCGACATCGGTCCGTTCGGCGCCGAGATCGACACACCCAATCTGGATCGTCTGGCACGCAACGGAATCCGGTTGAGCAACTATCACACCACCCCGGTGTGCTCACCGGCGCGAGCTGCCCTGCTCACCGGACTCAACCCGCATCGCGCGGGCTACGGGAGCGTCGCGAACTCGGACCCGGGCTTTCCCGGTCTCCGTCTCGAGTTGGCCGACGACGTGCTGGCGCTGCCCGAGATACTTCGGGAATCCGGGTACGCAACATACGCTGTCGGCAAATGGCATCTGGTGCGCGACGCGAACATGGGACCGGGCCGCAACCGCGAATCATGGCCGCTGCAACGCGGTTTCGACAGCTACTACGGTTCGCTCGAGGGCCTCAACTCGTTCTTCTACCCGAATCAGCTGATCGCCGACAACTCGGTCGTCGACGTCGAGGCCTATCCCGAGGACTACTACGTCACCGACGATCTCACCGATCGCGCCATCGGGCAGATCAAGAGCCTGCGCGCGCAGGACCCCACGAAACCGTTCTTCCTGTACTTCGCCCACATCGCGATGCACGGTCCGCATCAGGTGAAGGACGCCGACCTCGCCAAATACCGCGGCCGCTATGCCGAGGGTTGGGATGTGGTGCGGCAGCGCCGCTTCGAACGCCAGAAGGAAGCGGGGCTGTTCGACACCGACACCCCGATGGCCGAACGCAACACCGAACCGGGATACGACGCCCCGCCGTGGGCGGACCTCACCGCCGAGGAGCAGCGCCGCTACCAGCGTTACCAGGAGGTCTATGCCGCGATGGTCGACAGCGTCGACCAGAGCGTCGGCCGGGTCCTGGACACACTGGACGAACTCGGTGAGCTCGACAACACCATCGTCGTCTTCACCTCGGACAACGGCGGTACCGCCGAAGGCGGCCCGGTCGGAACCCGTTCGTACTTCAGCCAATTCGTCCACGGACCGGTTCCACCGGACTGGGAACGCGACGTACCTCATGACGAGGACCTCATCGGGTCGTCGGAGCTGGGAGTGCACTATCCGCGTGGCTGGGGTCAGGCGTCGAACACGCCGTTCCGGTTCTACAAGGGGCAGACCTTCGCCGGCGGTGTCCGGGTGCCGTTCGTGATCTCGTGGCCGGCCGGCCTGTCGCGAGACGACCAGGACAACGGCGTGCGACGCCAGTTCTCTTATGTCACCGACGTCGTCCCCACACTCCTCGAACTCGCCGGGGTCGACAGCCCCACCCATCGGCACGGGCGGCCGGCCCAGGAGCGGGACGGCGTGAGTATCGCGGAGTTCCTCCGGAATCCGACGGCGGAGTCACGCCACACCGAGCAGTACGCCGAGTTCGGCGGACACCGCGGTTTCTACCGCGACGGCTGGAAGCTGGTGTCGCTGCACACGGATCCGGCCGCGGTGGACGATCCGACCTGGGAACTGTACGACGTCACGAACGATCCCGCCGAGACCCGCGACCTGGCTGCGACACATCCCGACAAGGTCGCCGAGCTCGCCCGCGCCTGGGACGAGGCGGCCTGGCACAACACGGTGTTCCCGTTGTTCGATTCGCCCTCGGCACAGTCCCGGCGGCGTCCCGCGGAGGAGCGGCTGAGCGATCCGGTGCGAATCGTTGCGGGCACACCGACCCTGGAGCGCTACCGGTCCAGTCGGCTGATCGCCTACCGCGACTTCGACATCGAGGCCGAATTCGACGGATGGACCGCCGACGCCGAGGGCGTCGTGGTCGCGCACGGCGATCCCCAGGGCGGGTACCTGCTCTACATCGAATCGGGTTCGGCCCATTTCGTGTTCAATGCATACGGTCGCCGGCAGCGGGTGTCCGGTGCCCTACCCGCCGGCACCACCCGACTCGTCGTCCATGCCGTCGCGACGCCCGCGGTTCGCTGGGGATTCACGATCGAAGCGGTCGCCGGCGAACATTCGTCGATCATCGCCAAACTCGACGATCAGGTGCAGCTTGTCGGCATGGCACCGTGGACGGGAATCTCGTTGGGCCTCGACGCCCGTGGACCGGTGGACCCCGACGTCCGGAGCCGACGGGGCGTGTTCCGGTTCGGGCCGACGCTCCGCGCGGTCACCTACCGGCCCGGGATCGTGCGCGTCCCGGTCGATGTCCGTCGCGGGATCGACCAGGCCGCGGAAGCCTCCGCGGACTGACCCGTTCCGATCACCGTGAGCGTTTTCCTCGATCGCACCACCATCGCAGTGTTCTGATGAATCGGATTGTCACGAAACGTTATTGAGAAGAGAGGACAAGAGATGACCTTGGCGCAGATCGAGGACCGGACCGAACGCGAGCAGGCAGCTCAGCAGATCTACCGCGATGCGGGGATCACCGTCGACAAGCTCGGCGAGCACATCGGGGCACGCATCGGACAGGTGCGGCTCGGCGGGGACATCGCCCCGGAACAGGTGGAGGCGATTCGCCTGGCGCTGGCGATCAACAAGACGATCGTCTTCGAAGGCCAGGATCACCTCGACGACGACAAACAGTATGCCTTCGCCGAACTCCTGGGTGATCCCACCGCACCGCATCCGACGGTGACCTCGCGCGGCGAACAGTTGCTGACCATCGAAGGTGCGGCGAACAGCTGGCACTCCGATGTGACGTTCGTCGACCGCATCCCGAAGGCGTCCATCCTCCGGGCGGTGACGCTGCCGAGCTACGGCGGCGCAACCACCTGGGCCTCGACGGTGGCCGCCTACGAACAGCTGCCGAAACCGCTGCGCGCGCTGACCGAAGAGCTGTGGGCCACCCACACCAATCTCTACGACTATGTCGGCCAGAAGGAGCCGTCGGGCGGCGTCGACGTCAGCCGCAAGGCCGATCACTACAAGGAGTTCACCAGCTCCGAGTACCAGACGTTGCACCCCGTCGTCCGTGTCCATCCGGAGACCGGCGAACGCAGCCTGCTGCTCGGACACTTCGCGAAGGAGTTCCGGGGCCTGAAGAGCTCGGAGTTCACCGACCTCTACCAGCTACTGCAGGCGCGTATCACCAAGCTGGAGAACACCTTCCGGTGGAACTGGAAGCTCGGGGACGTGGCGATCTGGGACAACCGCGCCACCCAGCACTACGGCATCGCCGACTTCGGCAACCAGAAGCGCGAACTGCACCGCATCACCCTGGCCGGTGACGTGCCGGTCGACATCCACGGTCAGTCGAGCCAGGTCCTCCAGGGCGACGCCACGCATTACTCGGTCGTCGAGGAACCCTCACGACTGTCGGTGTTCGCGGCCTGACCCGCGCGCCCTGCTCCTTCACGAGCGAGCTCGCGAGCCACTTCCTGCTCCCTGAGGAGCGAGCCTCACCCCCGCCCCCTGAGGAGCGAGCCTGCGCGCGTCACCCCCCGCTCCCTGAGGTGCGAGGAGCGCAAGCGACGAGCCTCGAAGGGTCCTGGCGAGGTGCGTGGCGAACCCTTCGTGACGCGCCCTCCGCAAGCTCCGGGCGCTCCTCAGGGAGCGGTGGTCGGAGGCGCCCTCCGCAAGCTCCGGGCGCTCCTCAGGGAGCGGTGGTCGGAGGCGCCCTCCGCAAGCTCCGGACGCTCCTCAGGGAGCGGTGGTCGGACGCAGGGAGCACAGGGTGCGGCTTGCGCTCCTCTCGCCTCACGGCCGGTCGCCCTCGGCGACCGGCCGCTCCGGGTCCGACGCCCACTGCGAGAACGAACCCGGGAACAGCGCGGCGTCGATCCCCACCACGGCGAGCGCCGCGATCTGGTGCGCGGCATTGATCCCGGAACCGCAGTAGACGACGACATCGGAGCCGGCGTCGGAGTCGAGGCCGAGATCTGCGAACCGGCGTCGTAACTCGTCACTGGGATGGAAACGGCCGGACGTGTCGACGTTGTCCGCCGTCGGGACGTTGATCGCCCCGGGAATGTGCCCCGCACGCGGATCGACCGGTTCGACGTCGCCGCGGTAGCGCTCGGGGGCCCGGGCGTCGAGCAGATGCTCCGGCCCGGCCGCGACATCGTCGATCGTCACGACCGGCAGTTGCCCGGAGGTGAGGGTCACGCTGCCGGTCCGCGGCCGACCGCCGTCCCCCGTCGTCGTGCGCAGGCCCTCGGCACGCCACGCCGCGAGACCACCGTCGAGGAGTCGCACGTCGGCGACACCCGCCCACCGCAGCAGCCACCAGGCACGCGCGGCCGCGAGATTGCCGGAGTCGTCGTAGACCACCACCGGGACGCCGTCGTCGATCCCCCACCGCCGGGCTGCCTCCTGGAGGTCCGCGACGGCGGGCAGCGGATGCCTGCCGCCGATCGGGCCCGAGGGCGGGGCCGCCAGTTCAGAGTCCAGGTCGACGTAGACCGCGCCGGGGATGTGTCCCTCCCGATAGGCCCGTCGGCCGTCGAAGTCGCCCAACTGCCAGCGGACGTCCAGCAGGACCGGCGGCCTCGCCAGCAGCATCTCGGCCAGGTCGAGCGGGGTGATGAGGACCTCGTTCATGGCGGCGAGGGTACCAACGCGGAGCGATGGCAGAATGGGGCAATCCGCCCATGACCGGGCACCTGGCGATCCGTCGCCCCGTCGTCACCACCCTCAGGAGTCCATCCGTGGCGTTGTTTCCTGCCGTCGTCTTCGGACTCATCACGTTCTGGCTGCACCGGCGCATCGTCCGTGCGACCGCGCTGCCGCGGCCCTGGTCGATCGTCGCCGACGTCGCGCTGGCCGTCCTGTGGGCGCTCGCCCTCATCGGATTCGCCACCGGGCGCGTGCTCGATCCGTCGTGGGCGCGACCGGTCGGCACCATCGGGCTGATCTGGCTCGCCGCCGTCTTCTACCTCTTCCTCGGGCTCGCGGTGGTGGGCCTCGTCTCGTTCGCCGCGCACATCGTCCGCTGGATCCGGCGGCGGCGGTCGGGGGTGCAGGACACCCCGGCGCTCGCCGCCCGTCGACTCGGCAAGCTCCGGGTCGCGACCGCCGCGATCGTGATCATCGCTCTCGCGGTCACCGGGTACGGCGTGTTCGAGGCGTCCCGACCACAGATGGTCGACGTCGACGCCACGTTCGCGAGCCTGCCGCCCCAGTTCGACGGGACGCGGATCGCGGTGATCTCCGACCTCCACGTCGGTCCCGCCCGCGACGCGTCGTTCACCCAGCGCGTAGTCGACGACGTCAACGAGCAGAAGCCGGATCTCGTCGTCCTCGTCGGCGATCTGACCGATGGCACCATCCCGAACGTCCGCGACACACTCGAACCCCTTGCGGATCTGCAGGCGCCGCTCGGCGTCTTCGGCGTCAGCGGCAACCACGAGTACTACGCCGACGACGGCGACCGCTGGCTCGACGTCTGGGAGGGACTCGGCGTGCGCACGTTGCGCAACGCGCGTGTGCCCATCGAGGTCGACGGCGCGACCATCACCCTGGCCGGTGTCCACGACGCCACCGCGCCGGAACCGTATGAGCCGGACCTGCCGGCGGCCTTGGCCGGGACATCCCCGGAGGACTTCACCCTGCTGCTCGCCCACCAGCCCAAGCAAGCTGTCGAGGCCTCCGATCTGGGTGTCGACCTGCAGCTGTCGGGGCACACGCACGGTGGGCAGCTCTGGCCCATCCGCTACCTGGTCCGGGCCCAGCAGCCGACCATCACCGGGCTCGACCAGATCGGCGACACCGTCGTGTACACCACCCGCGGCGCCGGCGCCTGGGGCCCGCCGGTCCGTGTTCTGACGCCGCCCGAGATCACGATCCTCACGCTGCGATCGGCGCCCCCTGCGCCCTGAGGTGCGAGGAGCGAAAGCAGACCTTCTGGCCCCTGAGGTGCGAGCAGCGATAGCGACGAGCCTCGAAGGGCTGGTGAGTGTGACTCGCCGGCCCTTCGAGGCTCGCTTCGCTCGCACCTCAGGGAGCAGGAACGGGGGCCCGCGCACCTCACGGAGCACGACGGGGGCTCGGGCGCACCTCAGGGAGCAGGAACGGGGCCCCCGCCAGGGATCACGACGGGGGCTCGGGCGCACCTCAGGGAGCAGGAACGGGGCCCCCGCCAGGGATCACGACGGGGGCTCGGGCTCACCTCAGGGAGCAGGCGGACCGTTGATGTCGGACGGATGGGTCGCCAGCGGGGTGACCTTGATCCGCATGTAGGGGAACAGGGGCAGACCCGACAGCAGGGTGTGCAGTTCGTCGTTCGACTCGACGTCGAAGATCGAGTAGTTGGAGTACTCGCCGACGATCCGCCAGATGTGCGGCCACTTGCCGGCGCGTTGCAGATCCTGCGAGTACGCCTTCTCCCGGGCGACCGTGTCGGCCCGCACGTCGGGGTCGAGGTCGTCGGGAATGGACACGTCCATCCGCACGTGGAACAGCATTACTTCGCCGGATCCAGCACGAAGTCGTAGGAGATGGTGAAGCCACCCCGGCCGTCGTCCTTCGGGTCCAGCACCAGTTCGGGCTTGACGGCGCTGGCGACGTCGTCGTCGTTGTGCGGGTCGCCCGGGAAGTACAGCTGCGCGGTGAGCTGCTCGTGGCCCGGTGCCGAGACCTTGAGGTGCAGGTGCGCGGGACGCCACGGATGCCAGCCGGCAGCGGAGATCATCTTCCCGCACGAGCCGTCGGTCGGGATCATGTACGGCGCGGGCCGGATGGTGGTGATCTCGAAACGACCGTCGTCGTCGGCCGTGAAGCTGCCACGGAGGTTCCACTCCGGGATTCCGGGTGCGAACTGCGAGTAGAAGCCGTCGTCGTCGGCGTGCCAGAGCTCGACCGTGGCACCCGCGAGGGCGGTGCCGTCACAGGACCGGACCTGGCCGGTCCACACCAGCGGGTCGCCGGCCTCGTCGTCGCGCATCGGGAGGGTGCCCTTGGCGCCGAGTTCCGGTGCGTCCGGGACGTAGTACGGACCTTCGATGCTGCCCTTGTTGCCCTGGCGGTGCTCGGTCGCGACGTCTTCGACGACGTGCTCCACCCACACGTCGAGGAACAGCGGCCACTCGCCGTCCTCGCCGACGTTGATGAGCCATGCCTTGAGGGCGTTGTACTCGTCGTAGGTGACCTTGTGCTTGCGGATGGTCTCGTGCACGCCCGCGAGGACCTCGTTGATGAGGGTGGACACGCGCTCGGGCGGGGTGTCCTTGACGGCCTCGAACGGCGACTTGTCCGCGTGGAACCGTTCGGTCGCGGAGGCGCCGGACGCGGCGGCGGTGGCGACTTCCTGGGGATGCTCGGTGGTGGTCATGTCCTTCTCCTTGTTACTCCGAGTTCGTGGGGCTGCCACGAGACGTGTTGTGGGGTCGTGCTTTCAGTTGTCGGTGCGGTACTTCTCGAGCTTGTCCGGGTCGACCTCGAAGCCGATGCCCGGCGCGGTCGAGCGGTGCAGATGGCCGTCGCGGATCTGCAGCGGCTCGGTCAGCAGGTCGTCGCTCATGTCCAGGAAGTTCGACAGCTCACCCGCGTAGCGTGAGGTCAGCTCGAAGGCGCTGCCGAAGGCCAGAGTGCAGGCGGTTCCGATCTGGCCGTCGATCTGATTGCCCATGACGACCGGGACGCCGAGACCCTCGGCGAGGTGATGCGTACGGCGGGAGGTGGTGAAACCCGAACGCGCGGTCTTGATGCTGATGGCGGTCGCCGACCGGCCGAGGATCTCGCGGGTGACGTCGGCCGGGGTCGGCACCGATTCGTCGGCGATGAACGGCACCGCCAGCTGTTCGACGAGCCAGCGTCGGCCGAGCACATCCGCTGCGTCGCACAGCTCTTCGGCGAACAGCAGATCGAGGTCGGCCATCTCCCGCATGGCTCGCGCCGACTCGGCCGCCGTCCACCCCCGGTTGCCGTCGACGTACAGTTCGACGTCGTCGCCGAATCGCTCGCGGAGCGCGCGGACGACCGCGGTGTCGAGGGAGGCGGGATGACGTCCGACCTTCACCTTGAACGTGCGGATACCGTAGGTGTCGACCATCTTCTCGGCTTCGGCGACCATCGCGGCCGGTTCGGCGAAACCGAGCATGTGACCGACCCGCATCCGGTCGGTGTACCCGCCGAGCATGTCGCCCACCGGAAGCCCCAGGACCTTGCCCAGTGCATCCCAGATTGCCATGTCCACAGCGGATTTCGCGGCCGGGTTGCCGACCGTTCGCGCCATCCGGGCGGCGACGACCTCGCGCTCGAGCAAGGTGAGGCCGACGACCGCGGGCGCGAAGATGCCCTCGATCACGGCGATGATGCCGTCCTGGGTCTCGCCGTAGGTGAACGGGCGCGGCGGTGCCTCGGCGACGCCGACCACACCCGCGTCGGTGTGCACCCGGACCAGCACGTGGGTGGCGGCGTGCACCTCACCGGAGGCGAACTTCAACGGCTTCACATACGGGATGGCGAACGGGATCGCCTCCACAGCGGTGATCTTCACGATTTCTCTCCAGATCGAACACCCAGACGGGCACTCACGGAACGATGGTCGGCGACCCGGCTGCCGCCGGTTCGGGCGACGACGGCGGGATCGGTGTTGATGGCATCATCCGGGGCGAAGGCGGCGGCGATGACGTCGGCGACCGCGGTGACGACCGGGTCGTCGGAACCCGATCGCCAGGCGAGTGCGACCTCGACGGTGTCGGCGTCGGCGAGGTCGCGCACCACGAGACCGTCGAGCGGCAGTGACCGCACCGAGGCCGGGAGCAGGGAGACCCCCAGCCCGGCGGCGACCAGCGCCAGCAGGACCGCGGTACCCGGCGCCTGGTGCGCCCGATGTGGGACGAAACCAGCTGCGCGACAGGTTCGCATCGCAGCGTCGTTGACCGCCGAGTCCCGGCTGTCGTAGAGCACGAACGGTTCGTTGCGTAGGTCGGCGACCGAGACCACCGGCTCGACGGCCAGGCGGTGATCGACCGAGACCGCGACCACCATCGGCTCGACATCGATGACCTTTGTCTCGATGTCCTCGCCGATCGCCGGCGGACGGAGCACTCCGAGGTCGAGGGCTCCGGCACGCAGGGCGTCGCACTGGCCCGGCGTGAGCATGTCGGACTGGATACGGAGATCCACGTCGGGCAACTCCCGCTTGACGACCCGCGCGATGCGCGGCAGGTGGGAGAACGCGGCGATACCGGTGATACCGACCCGGACGAGGCCGCTGCGGCCGGCGGCGATCCGGCGCACGCCGTCCACGGCTTCGTCCACGCCGGCGAGAATTCGCTCGGCCTGGATCCTGAGGTACTGCCCGGCCGGGGTGAGTGACACCTGGCGGGTGGTCCGCGTGAACAGGGTGACGTCGAGCTCGGCCTCAAGCTGCCGGATGGCGTACGACAGCGCGGGCTGCGCCACGTGCAGCGACTCCGCCGCCTGCCCGAAATGACAGGTGTCGGCCACGGCGGCGAAGTACCGCAAGTGTCGTAGCTCCATGACCCGCCTCGTCTCGTACCGATGGAACCGCGGTTGTGACCGCGGACACGTCTCACGGTAGAGCGTCGATCCATACATGACAAAGACACAATTTGCAGCGATTGATCAATCGCATCGATCAATTGGCTACTGGGCCAGGACTGGCAATTACCCCGGTGTGATCGCCACCACGTGCTGCCACAGTGCAGAGAGCAGCCCACTTTCTGGAGGTATACGACCATGACCGCGTCCGTATCGGAACACCTGAACCATGTGAACTCGGTCCTCGGCGACGCGGTCGTCGACGACCGCGACGCCGGTGTCTACCGCGCCAACCGGCGGATCTTCACCGATGAGGACATCTTCGAGCTGGAGATGAAGCACATCTTCGAGGGCAACTGGATCTACCTCGCACACGAGAGTCAGGTCCCCGAGCCCGGCGACTACTTCACCACCTACATCGGCCGGCAGCCCGTGGTCATCACCCGCGACAAGACCGGCGAACTGCACTGCCTGATCAACGCCTGCGCGCACCGCGGCGCGATGATCTGCCGGCGCAAGACCGACAACCGGATGACCCTCACCTGTCCGTTCCACGGGTGGACCTTCCGCAACGATGGCACGCTGCTCAAGGTCAAGGACCCCGACGGCGCCGGGTACCCGGACACCTTCGACGTCGACGGTTCGCACAACATGACCAAGGTCGCCCGCTTCGACAGCTACCGCGGCTTCCTGTTCGGCAGCCTGAACGACGACGTCAGTTCGCTCGGCGACCATCTCGGCGACACCCGCGTCGTCATCGACATGCTCGTCGACCAGTCCCCCGAGGGTCTCGAGGTCCTGCGCGGCGCGTCCACCTACACCTTCGACGGGAACTGGAAGGTGCAGGCGGAGAACGGCGCCGACGGCTACCACGTCACCGCCACCCACTGGAATTACGCGGCCACCACATCTCGACGCGGCACCGGCGAGTCGAAGAACGACACCAAGGCACTCGACGCCGGCGGCTGGGGGAAGTCCGGCGGCGGCTACTGGTCCTACCCCAACGGCCACCTGTGCCTGTGGACCTGGGCGGCCAACCCGCAGGACCGTCCGCTGTGGGATTCGCTGGAGCAGCTCAAGGAGATCCACGGCGACGCCAAGGGCGAGTTCATGGTGAAGGGCTCGCGCAACCTGTGCCTGTACCCGAATGTCTATCTGATGGACCAGTTCTCGACGCAGATCCGCCACTTCCGCCCGATCGCCCCGGACAAGACCGAGGTCACCATCTACTGCATCGCCCCCAAGGGGGAGAGCGACTCCGCACGGGCGCATCGCATCCGCCAGTACGAGGACTTCTTCAACGCCTCCGGCATGGCCACGCCCGACGACCTCGAGGAGTTCCGCTCGTGCCAGCTCACGTTCCGGGCCCAGGCCGCGCCGTGGAACGACATGAGCCGCGGGGCCGAGCACTGGCTCACCGGGCCCGACCCCGTCGCCGAGTCGCTGGGCATGACCGGGGTGATCTCGGCCGGCGTCAAGAACGAGGACGAGGGTCTCTACCCCGTGCAACACGGCTACTGGCTCGAGACGATGCGCGCCGCCGCAGCCGCCGAACAACGCATCTCCGCCACCGAGCGCTGAAAGGGATGGCCATGACGAACGCCCACACCGATTCCCCTGCACCGACGTCCGCCCGGGGCGCCGCCGGCGCGACCCGGAAACTCATCACCCAGAACATGATCGAGCAGTTCCTCTACCGGGAGGCGCGTCACCTCGACGACCGCGAGTTCGAGAAGTGGCTCGACTGTTACGCCGACGACGTCGTCTACTGGATGCCGTCGTGGGACGACCGGGACCGCCTCACCGAGGACCCCCACCGCGAGATCTCGCTCATCTACTACGGCAACAAGGGCGGCCTCGAGGACCGGGTGTTCCGGATCCGCACCGAGCGGTCCTCGGCGACGTCACTGCCGGAGCCACGGACGAGTCACAACATCACCAACGTGGAGGTCATCGACCGGCGCGGTGACCTCGTCGACGTCCGATTCAACTGGCACACCATGTATTTCCGGTACAACACCGTCGACCCGTATTACGGGACCTCGTTCTACACGATCGACTTCTCCGGCGAGCATCCGCTGATCCGGCGCAAGACGATCGTGCTGAAGAACGACTACATCCATCACGTCGTCGACGTGTATCACTTCTGACCGATCCCCATCCCAGTCAGCCCGATCAGCGAGGACCGACCCATGACTGTCACCACCGAGGCGGGTGTCCGCAGCGGCACCGGCGACACCGACGCGCCCACCCACCAGGTGGCACTGTCCTTCGAGGACGGGGTCACGCGATTCATCACGTGCCGAGAGGATCAGACCGTCGCCGACGCGTCGTATCGTCAGCGCATCAACATTCCGCTCGACTGTCGCGACGGCGCATGCGGCACGTGTAAGTCGTTCTGCGAGTCCGGGGACTACGACGGCGGCACGTACATCGAGGACGCCCTCAGCGACGACGAGTCGGCAAGGGGTTACGCACTGCCGTGCTGCATGACGCCGAGATCCGATCTGGTCCTGCAGATCCCGGCGACGTCGGACATCGCCAAGACACAGGCGGCCAGATTCACCGGGACCGTCGTCGAGCTCGACCGACTGTCGGAATCCACCGTCCGGCTGGGTATCCGCATCGAGAATCGTGGGCAACTGGCGTTCCTGCCGGGTCAGTATGTGAACATCGAGATCCCCGGCAGCGATGACGGGCAGGGCAACCCGGTCACCCGGTCGTATTCGTTCGCCAACGGATCGCACGAGGATCGGCTGACCTTCTTGATCAAGCTGACGCCCGGCGGGGCCATGTCGACCTATCTCACCGACCGCGCCGCCCGGGGTGAGTCGATCTCCTTCACCGGTCCGCATGGTTCCTTCTTCCTTCGCGAGGCCGACCGACCGGTGCTGTTGCTGGCCGGCGGCACCGGGGTGGCCCCGATCCTGTCGATGCTGCGAAAGTTGCACTCGGACAACAGTCAACGCACGGTCCACCTCATCTACGGGGTGTCGACCGACGTCGACCTGGTGGCGGTCGACGAGATCGAGTGGTTCGTCGGGAAACTGCCCGGGTTCACCTGGGATCACTGCGTCTCCGACCCGGCGAGCTCAGCACCCAACAAGGGTTACGTGATGAGCCTCATCGGCCCGGGCCACCTCAACGACGGCGACGTGGCGATCTACCTCTGCGGTCCGCCGCCGATGGTGGAGTCGGTCCGGCAGCACGTCACACAGGCCGGAATCGAGCCGACCGGTTTCTACTACGAGAAGTTCGCGCTCGCCGCACAGGGAACCCCGGATACCGACGCCGGCCCGGATGCGGGCGCCGTGACCGACACGGAGGTCGGTCAGGCCGGGGAGGACGGGACTCCGAAAACCGCTCTGGCGCAGGACACCGACGCACCGGTGTCCGCAGACCTCCTTCTGCCGTCACCGGACGCACGGGCTGTCGCAGGTCAGGAGATACTCCCGTCCTCGGCCCTCGATGCGTGGTCGGGTCCCCGCCCCGTCGCAGCCGAGGACACCCCCACCCGGATCGCCGGTCAACTCATCTGGCCCCACGGCTCGGGCGCCGCGACCGTCGACGTGGATGCCGAGACGATCCAGGCCACCGCGTCACAACCCGGCGGAGCCGCCCGGTCGATAGCCGGGCAGCAGATGTTCGCCGAATCGGACATCACTCAACTCCACGCGTACGCCGCCCCGACCCTCACCCCGCCGGAGACTCTCGAGCGCGACGCGTCCCCCGCACCGACCGTCATCGGGTCACACGGATACCAGATCGGTGAGGAGCATCCGGAGATCACCGAGTCCGACGCCCTCTTCGAGGCGCGGGCCGCTCTCGAACTGGGTGCGCTGGAGCTGACTTTCGGCCGATTGTCCACCCGGCAACTGGCGGGCTACCGGCTGCTCGCCGACGCCACGGTGCCCTACGTCGACGGCGACCGGTTCGTCGATTCTGCCGAATACACCGAGACCAACGCCGCGTTCCACGACTATCTGTTCCTGCTCACCGGCAACGATCACCTGCTCGAGGCCTACAAGGCCCTGGGTGTGAAAGGCCGCATGAGCGAGGTGTTGCGGAACGCGACATGGTGTCACCCTCTGTGCGCACAGGACCACCTCGACATCGTGACCGCGTTCACCTCCGGCGACCACGACGCCGCCCGGGGGCTGATCGTCGCACACGCCGACCGCTCCAAGCAGACCATGCGACGAGCGATGTCCGACGAGATCGATTCTCGGCGGCCACGTTTCGTCACCCCGGGCCGATTCACCGGCAAGGTCGTGGTGATCACCGGCGCCGCGCAGGGTATCGGGGAGCAGACCGCGCGGCGGATCAGCGCCGAGGGCGGGCAGGTCGTGCTGGCCGACCGTTCCGAACTCGTCGACGACGTCGCCCGCGAACTCGCCGGCACCGGGACCGGTGCGGTGTCGGCCGTCGCCGATCTCGAGACCTTCGGCGGCGCCGAGGCCGTCGTCGGGCGGGCGATCGACTGCTACGGCCGCGTCGACGTCCTCATCAACAACGTGGGCGGCGCGATCAACTTCAAACCGTTCACCGAGTTCACCGACGAACAGATCCGCGCCGAGATCGACCGGTCGCTCATGACCACGCTCTTCACCTGCCGCGCGGCGCTGCCGCCGATGGTGCGATCGGGACGCGGGGTGATCGTCAACGTCTCGTCCGCCGCGACGCGGGGAATCCACCGGATTCCCTATTCCGCGGCCAAGGGTGCGGTCAACGCGCTCACCGCGTCCCTGGCGCTGGAGTGCGCCGACGACGGCATCCGCGTCGTCGCCACGGCCCCCGGCGGAACCGAGGCACCACCCCGCCGTATCTCCCGCGGCACCCCGGAACCGCGTAGCGACACCGAAGCGCAGTGGTACCAGGCACACATCGACCAGACTCTCTCGTCGTCGACGATGCACCGGTACGGCACCCTCGACGAGCAGTCGGCCGCCATCTGCTTCCTCGCCTCGGACGAGGCGTCGTACATCACCGGGACCGTACTGCCCGTCGCCGGCGGCGACCAGGGTTGAGCTGCTGACTAGTATGGACCGATGATGGTCACCGGCGGGTGTGTCGGCCGCGACCGCGAGATCGAGTTGCTGTCCTCGCGGCTCGACGCCGTGTCGGAGTCGGGTTTTCTGGCCGTCACGGGAGATCCCGGCATCGGCAAGACGACGCTGCTGAGGTACCTGGTCCGGCGGCGACTGTCCGCTCCGACAACCGGTTCCACGTTGTGGGCCGCGGTGTCACCGTGGCGAGTGCACACGCCCGGCGCACTCATCCGGCAACTGATACAGGACCGGCCCGACGCCACCCCCACGACCGCTACCGACCCGACCGCGGACGACCTCCTCGACGCACTCCTCGCAGCGGTCACCGCCCCTGCGGAGACATCGACCCAGATGCCCGGCGACACCGCCGTACTCATCGCCGTCGACGACGCCGACCTCGCCGACGAGGAGTCCCTGCAGGCGTTGGTCTCGCTCACCCGCGAACACCGTGATCGCCGAATCCTCGTCGTTATCACCATGTCTCGGCCGGGTGCCCGGCTCGTCGGCAACGCACTCGACGAGCTACGACTCGAGGGCCTGGACGCACCGGGTACGGCAGACATCGCCGCGCAGCGCGGCATCGTGTTGCACCCGGCGATGCGCGAGGAACTGGCCCGGCACACCGGCGGGAATCCGCGCGACATCGTCGCCCTGCTCGACGAGGTCCCGGCGGGCACCTGGTCCCGCACCGGTGTGGGGCTGCCCGCGCCGGCCCACGTGGTCTCCATGGTTCGGAACCGACTGCCCGACAACGGGACACCCGCTCGCGCGCTCATCGAGGCGCTCGCCATCCTCGACCCCGCCGAGCCCCTCGCCACCGCGATCGCGCTCGCCGGGATCACCGACCCCCTGGCCGCGATCGACGACGCGCGGTCAACCGGTCTGGTGACGGACGACGGGGCGCTGACACCCGCGGAGGCGCAACCGCGTCTCGCCGGCCCCCTGGTGCGGGCCGCCGTCCTCGAGGTCCTCGGCATGAAGACCGTGGGCGACGCCCACCGCCGGGCCGCGGGGCTGGTCGACGACCCAGCCCGACAGCTTCATCACCGCGTCGCGGCCACCTCGACGGTCGACGCCGCCCTCGCGGACGCGCTCGCCGACCTGGCACGTGCCCGCGGCGCCGACGGTGCGTGGGCCGAGGCCGCCGGGCTGTACCGTCAGGCGGGCCGGCTCACCCCCGATCCGTTGCAGCGCGACACACGGGTGACGCTCGCGGTCGATTCGCTTCTCGCCGCGGGCGACTGCACCGGCGCCGGCTCGCTGGTACCCACCGTGGAGAGCCTGCGCGAGACACCGCTGCGCAACGCGACCCTGGCGTACCTCGCCATCCTGCGGGGCCGGTCGGCGGAGGCACAGCTGCGTCTCGACCGGGCGTGGGCGATCGTCAACGTCGAGCGCGAGCCCGATGTCGCCGCCCTGATCGCGCAACGTTTCGTCCTGCACAATCTGGTTCGATGCCAGGGCACCGAACTGGTCGACTGGGCCGATCGCGCGAACGCGATGGCCGACGCCGGATCGGCCGCCCGAGTGGAGGCCGCCGTCATCCGCGGGTTGGGACTGGCGTGGTCGGGACATCCGGATGCCGCACGCGCCGAGTACGAGACCGTCTCCGAACGGGTTCGGTACGGCGCGCAGGCGCAGCGCGCGATCATGGGCCGCGGTTGGCTCGAGCTCGGCCTCGACGAGATCGACGCGGCGCGTACCGATCTCGAAACCGCCGTGTCGATGGCGCAACTCGGCGGCTCGACCCGGATCACGTTGTGGGCGATGGCCTGGCTCGCCCGGGTCCAGTTCCTCACCGGCGACTGGGACGAGGCCCTGCGTGGCGTCGAGACCGGTCGCGCGCTGGCCCGCAGCAGCGGCATCGCGCTCACGACGCCCCTGCTCAACTGGACTGCGAGCCAGATCCATTCGCTGCGCGGGAACTGGGAGGACGCGCATGGGAGTATCGCGCAGAGCAGCACCTCCATCGGCGACTACGAGATCATGCGGATACCCGACCTGCTGGCCCGGGCCCAGCTGGCGGAGGCCGCGGCCGACTACGGCAGGGTTCGGCGAATACTGACACCGCTTGTCGCGATGGCCGAGTCCGTCCCGGCCCTGTCCGAGCCGGGCCTGTGGCCGTGGGTCGACGTCCTCGCCAACGCATTGGTCCTCGAGGGACGGCACGAGGCCGCCGACGACCTGCTGCGACGCTACGAGATCCGGTCCGCCGAGCGGGGCCACCGGTCGTCGGCAGCCCGGATGAAATACGCACGCGGCCGCCACCTCGGCGCGACCGGTGACATCCACGGAGCACGACGCACCTTCGAAGAGGGCATCGAACTCCTCGACGGTCTCGGCCTGCGCTACGACCAGGCGCGGGTGAACTTCGCCTATGGTCAGACGTTGCGACGTGCGGGCAAGCGCCGGGCCGCCGACGCCGTCATCGGGACCGCCCGCGACCTGTATCTGTCGCTCGGCGCGACCACCTACGTCGAACGCTGTGAACGCGAACTGAAGGCCGGCGGACTCGCGACGTCGCGCGGCGAGAACCACACCGCCGCAAGGGATGGCGCCGAACTCACACCCCAGGAGGAGGCAGTGACCGCCCTTGTCGCGCGTGGCCTGTCGAACCGGGAAGTGGCGGCCGAACTCTACATCTCACCGAAGACGGTGCAGTACCACCTGACCCGGATCTACGCGAAGCTCGGCGTCCGGTCCCGCGCCGAGTTGGCCGCCACACGCCGGTGACGTCGACCGTGCGTCAGATTCCGTCGACCGTGCGTCCGAAACCGTCGACCGTGCGTCCGATTCCGTCGACTGTGCGTCAGATTCCGTCGACCGTGCGTCTGCGCCTGCAGGCGATCTACGTCCCGGCCGTCGCGTAGGCGGTGGTGCGGTCGACCACCGGCGCACCGGTCGCGTCCGCGACCATCCCCAGGTCGACGCCCGGGGCGAACTCGACGACGTCGAATCCCGTTCCGGCGATGTCGAACACACCGAGGTCGGTGATCACGCGACTCACCACGCCGCGGCCGGTCAGTGGGAGCGCGCAGCCCTCGAGCAGCTTGTGATCACCCTTCTTGGTGACGTGGTCCATCAGCACGATGACCCGGCCTGCGCCGTTGACGAGGTCCATGGCGCCACCGATGCCCTTGACGAGCGCGCCCGGCACCATCCAGTTGGCCAGGTCGCCGTTCATCGCGACCTGCATGCCACCGAGGACCGCGACGTCGACGTGCCCGCCGCGGATCATCGCGAAGCTCGTGGCCGAATCGAAGTACGAGGCCCCGGGCAGCACCGACACGGTCTGCTTGCCGGCGTTGATGAGGTCGGGGTCGACCTCGTCGTCGTAGGGAAACGGTCCGACCCCGAGGATGCCGTTCTCCGCGTGCAGGTGGACACCGGAGTTGTCGGGCATGAGGTCGGGAATCATGGTGGGCAGCCCGATTCCCAGGTTGACGTAGTCACCGGGGGTGAGTTCGCGAGCGGCGCGGGCGGCCATCTCGGTACGGGTCCAGGTCATGTCGACACTCCTAGGCTGACGGCGATGCGGTGGGACGTTCACGGACCGTGCGCTTCTCGATCCCCTTGCGCGCGACCTGCTCCGGGGCGAGCTCGACGATCCGCTGCACGAAGATGCCGGGCAGATGGATCTCGTCGGGTCCGAGCTCGCCGACCTCGACCACCTTCTCCGCCTCGACGATCGTGACGCGCCCGGCCATCGCCGCCGGCGGATTGAAATTGCGTGCGGCGGCATGGAACCGGCAGTTGCCATCGGTGTCGACGACCGCTGCCCGGATGAGTGCGTAGTCGGTGACGATCGACTCCTCGAGGACCATCTCCCGACCGTGGAAGGTCCGAACCTCCTTGCGCGGCGACGCCTCCGCGATGGTGCCGTCGGAGTGGTAGCGCCAGGGCAGCCCGCCCTCGGCGACGAGCGTGCCGACGCCGGTGGGGGTGAAGAACGCCCCGATCCCGCTTCCGCCGGCGCGCATGCGTTCGGCGAGGGTGCCCTGCGGTGTGAGTTCGACGGTGACCTCGCCGGACAGGAACTGGCGACCGAATTCCTTGTTCTCGCCGATGTAGGACGCGACCACCCGGTCGATGCGACGGGCCTCCAGCAGCAGCCCCAGGCCCGCGCCGTCGGCTCCGCAGTTGTTGGAGACGATGGTCAGGTTCGCCGCACCCTGCTCGAGAAGCGCGTCGATCAGGAAGCCGGGGATCCCGGCCAGCCCGAAGCCCCCGACCGCGATGCTCGCACCGTCGGGGATGTCGGCGACCGCCTCGGCCGACGACGCCGCGAGTTTGATCGGGCCGCCGGGACGGTCGAGGACCGTCGTCGTGGCGGCACTGTCGCGAGTGCTCATTGTTGCTCCAGGTGTTCGATGAGTGCGGGTGTGATGGTGTCGGCTTGTTCGGCGTTGGCCAGGTGGGCACAGTCCGGGACCACCAGCAGGCGGCCGTGCGGCACAGCATCGACGATGTCGCGCAACAGATCCGGCGGGGTGGCCGGGTCGTCGGCACCGGCGATCGCCAGCGTGGGGGCGGTGATCGACGAGAGGTCGGGTCGCTGATCCATCGCGGCGATCGCTTCACAGCAGGCCGCATATCCCTCCGCGTGAGTGCCGGCGACCATCGCCTCATACCCCTGACGCGCCTCGGAGTTCGCAGCGAGGTACCCGGGGGTGAACCATCGCTGGACCACGGCCGTGGCGACCGCCGAGGTGCCGTCGGCACGCACGAGCGCGGCCCGGTCGGTCCAGCCCTGTGCCGGTGGCAGATACGCCGCGGTGCACAGCAGGGCCAACCGCTCCACGCGTTCGGGATTCCGTGCGGCGACCCGCATCACGGTCATTCCGCCGAGCGACAGCCCGACGAGGTGTGCGCGTTCGATGTCGAGCCGGTCCAGGAGGGCGATGACGTCGTCGGCCAACTCGTCGATCGTGTACGGGCCCTGCGCAACCGGCGAATCACCGTGCCCGCGGGTGTCGTAGCGGACGACCCGGAACCGCTCCTCGAGCGCGTCGATCTGCGCGTCCCACATCCGATGCGTCGACCCCAGTGAGTTGGACAGCACGACCGCCGGCCCGTCGGGACGCCCGGTGACGACAGCATGGACCTGCACGCTCATCGGGTCGCCTCGAAGATGGCCGCGAGTCCCTGTCCGCCGCCGATGCACATCGTCTCCAGGACGTATCGGGCGTCGCGACGGCGCGCCTCGTGGGCCGCGGTGGCGAGGATGCGTGCGCCGGTCGCCCCGATGGGATGGCCCAGCGAGATGCCGGACCCGTTGGGGTTGAGTCGATCGTCGGTCGGGTCGACCTTCCACTCGGCCAGGCAGGCGAGCACCTGGGCGGCGAAGGCCTCGTTGAGTTCGATGAGGTCGATCTCGTCCAGCGTGAGGCCTGCGCGGTCGAGGGCGGCGGCGGTGGCTCCCACCGGTCCGATGCCCATCGTCTCGGGCTCACACCCGGTGACGGCCCACGAGCGCAGCGCGAGAAGCGGTTCGAGCCCTCGACGCTCCGCTTCGGCGCGCGTGGTGACCACGGCCATGGCCGCACCGTCGTTCTGGCCCGAGGCATTCCCGGCCGTGACCGTCGACTCGGCGTCGATCTTGAGTCGGATGGGACGAAGCGCGCCAAGGGATTCGACAGACGCATCGGATCGCGGATGCTCGTCGCGGTCGACGACGGTGTCGGGACGGCCCCGCCGGCCCGGGATGGTGACGGGCACCAGTTCGTCGGCGAAGCGGCCGCTGTCGTGCGCCGCGATCGCCCGTTCGTGGGAACGGGCCGCGAACGCGTCCTGCTCGGCCCGCGAGATGCCGTACTTAGCACGGAGGTTCTCGGCGGTCTCGATCATCCCGCCGGGAACCGGGTGCGACTCGCCGCCCGCGGTCAGTCGCCCGCGGTCGAGGCGATCGCGGAGTTCGACGCCGCCCTGCTTGATCCCCGACCGCAGGCCCAGCGCGTAATGCTCGACGGTCGACATCGACTCGGCGCCACCGGCGACGACGAGGCGGGCACCTCCGGTCGCGACCGCCGCGGCGCCGGTGAGGATCGCCTGCAGTCCGGAACCACAGCGACGGTCGATCTGCATGCCCGGCACTCCGACACCGAGACCCGCGTCCAGGGCCGCGATCCGGCCGAGCGCCGGTGACTCGCCGTTGGCGTAGCCCTGCCCGAGGATCACGTCGTCGACATCGCCCTCCCCCAGCCCGGTGCGACCCGTGAGTTCACGAAGGAGGTCGGTGGCCAGGCGTGTGACGGGGACCGTCGACAACGCCCCGCCCATGCGCCCGACCGGGGTGCGCAGCGGTGAGCAGACGACGACGTCGGTACCCGCATCTGTGGGGAGAGAAGCCATGGGACCACCGTAAGGACCGGCATCGATATGGAGAAGTATCCATTTGGCAGAAATTGATATGGACCAGATATCAGCGCACACTGGCGAGCATGGAACTGCGACACCTGCGGTACTTTCGCGCCGTCGCCGAGGAGTTGCACTTCGGCCGGGCCGCCCATCGGCTCCACATGGCCCAGCCACCGCTGTCGCAGCAGATCCGCCAGCTCGAGGACGAGCTCGGCGTCGCTCTGCTGGTCCGGTCGACGCGGCGCGTGGAGCTGACCCCGGCAGGTGCTGATTACCTGCAGCGAGCTGTCGCGATCCTGGACTCGGTCGACGCCGCATCACGGCAGGCGCAGCGCATCGCCGACGGACGTCAGGGCAACCTCGCGATCGGGTGCGTGGGTTCGGCCACCTATTCGCTGCTACCCGCGCTGGTGCGCGCATTGAACGACGAACTACCGGATGTGGACGTCAGCGTTCGCGGCGAGATGCTGGCACCTGCCCAGATCGCCGCGCTCGCGGCCGGGGACATCGACCTCGCGTTGCTGCGCATGCCGGTCGACACGACCGGACTGCAGATCGAACCGATCCGCTGCGACCGCCTGATCGTGGCGTTGCCCCATGACCATCCGCTCGCCCACGGCGCACCGGACGCGACCGTGGACCTCGCACTGCTGGCCGGCGACGACTTCATCGTGCACGCGGGCGGCGGGAAGTCGATCATGCACGGGGTCCTGTCGGCCGCCGCCGGACGCGCGGGATTCGTCCCGCGCATCCGGCACGAGGTCGAGGAGACGTCGACGCTCGTGACACTCGTGGCTGCCGGGGTGGGGGTAGCCCTGGTCCCCGAACCCACCTCGGCGCTGGGCGTGCCCGGCGTCGTCTATCGGCCGCTCGACACCGCCGACGAGGTCGAACTGGCCGTCGCGTTCCCGGACGGGCGCCGGACCCCGCTCGTCGACCGGGCTCTGTCGGTACTACGCACCCTCTCCTGATCGTCTGAACCCACCCCTTTTCGGCAGATCCACCCACCGCACAGGGGGTGGAAATGCCGACAAAGGGTGGGTGTGCGGACGTTGTGGCTCAGCGGTGGGTGAAGTTCGGGTCCCGCTTCTCGACGAAGGCAGCCATTCCCTCGGTCTGGTCGTCGGTCGCGAACGTGGAGTAGAACAGCGCGCGCTCGGCGCGGACGCCCTCGACCAGGCTCGACTCGAAGGCGCGGTTGACCGCGTCCTTGGCCGCCGCGGACGCGATGAGCGACTTCGAGGCGATGACCTCGGCGACCTCGATGGCGGCGGCGCGGCAGTCCTCCTTGGGCACGACGCGCGACACGAGGCCGAGGCGTTCGGCCTCGTCGACCTTCATCTGCCGCCCGGTGAGCACCATGTCCATCGCCTTGGCCTTGCCGACGGCGCGGGTGAGACGCTGCGAGCCGCCGATGCCGGGGATGACGCCGAGGTTGATCTCGGGCTGACCGAAGACGGCGTTGTCGCCGGCGATGATGGTGTCGCACAACATCGCGAGCTCGCAGCCGCCGCCGAGTGCGTAACCGGTGACCGCCGCGATGATCGGCGTACGCGCCCGCGACAGCTCATCCCAGGCGCCGAAGAACTGCTCGTTCACCACATCCGCGTAGGACTTCGACGACATCTCCTTGATGTCGGCGCCCGCGGCGAACGCCTTCTCTGAACCGGTGATCACGATGGCGCCGATCCCCTGGTCGACGTCGAATTCGCGGACGGCACCGACGACTTCGTTCATCAGTTCGGTGTTGAGCGCGTTCAGTGCTTTCGGGCGGTTGAGGGTGATGATGCCCACCCGGCCGCTGGTCTCGACGATGATGGTCTGGTGTTCGGTCATGGTGAGTCCTCTTTCGGTCGGTGACGGCCCGGTCGTACGGGGCTGGTCGTACGGGGCGGGATGCTACGGGCTGAACCCGCACGCGGGAAGGTCCGGCATCGTCGCCGTTGGTTCGCGGTGAAGGGCGTTCCTGGGTCAGGCGGTCGGGAACGTGAGGTCGTCGGGCAGCGGCGCGAAGAAGGCGTCGACGGCGTCCTCGGAGAACGCGGCCCACTTCGGGTCACGGTCCTTGTCGATGACCTGGGCGCGGATGCCCTCGGCCATGTCGGGATGAAGCAGGCAGCGCACCGAGACGCGGAATTCACGGACCAGCGTGTCCTCGAGGGTCGCGTCGCCGGCCGCCTCCCGCAACGATCGCAGCGTGACAGCCAGTGCGGTCGGACTTTTCGCGGCGATGGCGTCGGCGGTCTTGTCGGCGAAGGGCGTACCGACCGCGCGGCATCGTTCGATGATCTCCGAGACCGTCTCGGCCGCAAACGCTTCCGCGATCCACTCCCGCTGTTCGGCGAGTTCGGAGGCCGGCGCGTCGACGGCGTGCTCGGACAGGGCCGCCTCGACTCCCGAGTCGCCGATCGCGGCGAGGAACGCCGGGAGCGATTCGGACGGGACGAAGTGATCGGCCAGACCCATCGCGATGGCGTCGGCCCCGCGCAGGTGTCCGGCGGTGAGACCGGCGTAGGTTCCGAGTCCGCCCGGAACGCGTGAGAGGAGGTGCGTGCCACCGACATCGGGCACGAATCCGATGCCCACCTCGGGCATCGCGAGCTTCGTGCGGTCGGTGACGACACGGATGTCGCCGTGCGCGGAGACCCCGACCCCGCCGCCCATCACGATGCCGTCCATGATCGCGACATACGGCTTGGGGTAGCCGGAGATCAGCGCGTTCAGCCGGTATTCGTCGAACCAGAACCGCGCCGACGGCGACTGCTCGGCATCGCGGTCGGTCGACTCGGGATTGCCGCTCAGCGCGGACGCATCGCGATGGATGGCGACGATGTCACCGCCGGCGCAGAGCCCCCGCTCACCGGCGCCGGAGAGAACGACGGCCTCGACCGCGTCGTCGGCGGCCCAGGCCGCGAGGTGCTCGGCCATCGAGCCGACCATCTCGTGATCGATCGCGTTGATGGACTTCGGACGGTTCAGGACCAGCGACCGCGCCGACCCGTTCTTCTCCGTCAAGACCGATGGTTCCGACACGGACGAACTCCTCTCCACACCGACAGGCTTCTCAGATGGTTGCATATCCTAGTAACCCGGGTCCAGCCAACTCAGGTTAGGGTTACCTCATGGGCTATTCCAGAGCACGCGTGTCCGACGTCGCCGACCTGACGCCCAATCTGCGTCGCATCGTCTTCGACGTGGCCGATCTGCCAGGACTCGGCTTGCCCGGCGGCGCCGACGAAGCCGTGGGCATCTACTTCCCGCACGACCCCGAGCGTGTCACACCGGATATGGAATGTCGCGACGGCACGTGGGCCTACTACGACATCGAACCGGCACCCGACGGCCGAAACTACTCGATCCGGTCGGTCGACCACTCCGCCGGGACCATGGTCGTCGACTTCGTCATCCATGCCGCCGGCCCCGCGACGCTGTGGGCGCAACGCGCCGAGGCGGGGTACGACGTGGTGATGACGCACGCGCGGTGCTGGTACGCGCCACCCGCCGGCGTCGAGCGGTTGATCCTCGCCGCCGACCTCGCCGGGCTCCCCGCCCTGGCACGCATCCTCGACGAACTGCCGTCGACCGACGGGGTCACCGCAGTGGTCGAGGTACCCGCACCGACCGAACTGTCCTACCTACCCGAGCGCGATGTCGAGCTGATCACGCTCGTCGGTGGCAACTCCCGCACGCCGAGCCGGCTCGCTGACACGGTCTGCGGGCTCACGTTGCCGACCTCCGGCGCGTACTGCTGGTTCGCCGGCGAGGCCGCCGAGTCGCGCGCGGTGCGCAAGCACCTCCGCGGAAACCTCCGCTGGGACCGCGGGTCCTATGACGTCATCGGCTACTGGCGTGTCGACGCCGAGCGCTGGACGCAGGCCTATGTAGAACGGGGCGCCGAACTCTTCGCCGTCTATCGCCAGGCGCTCGACGACGGCAAGAGCGAGAAGCAGGCCTCGGAGGAATTCGACGAAGCGCTCGAACGGGCGGGCCTGTGACCAGCTAGTACTCGGCGACCATTCCCCTCCTGGGCGCGCGGTACATCGTCCGCAGGAATCGGGGCGCTGCCCGATGGGAGCCGAACACAACGACTTTCGATTCCGTACCGGCGGACAGCGCCGAACGCCAGGCGGTCAGCAGGTCGGTACGCCGAACACGTTGACCTCGACGATCTTCCGCTCCCGCCCGGTCGCGGGGCCCATGCCCGCGGCCAACACGGCCCCATCGAGCCGCCCGCCGGATCGGGCGAGGACCTCATCGGCCGCGCCGCGTCGACTCTCGGGTGTCGACAGATCGGCGATGACCTCGGCGTCCCGCTGATCGACCCCGATCACGGCGTGTCCGTCCGCGCGCAGGGCGGCGGCCACCGACGAACCCATCCCCGACGCCGAACCGGTCACCACGTATGTGCCGGCCGGGGTCACGCCAATCCCCTCTTCCCGCTGTCGGATTCATCGGTCGCGCCGTGCCGGTGCTGGGTCCGCTCGTAGGCATCGTTGAAGGCACGCAGTTCGTGGAGCAGAGCCTGCGGCGAGCCGGGGGCCAGGTCGGCGAAGACCTGCTCGAGCCGTTGGGCGCGCAGCAGACCATCGCGCCGGAACGCCTCCCGCCCCGCCTCGGTCGGGCGGATCAATTTCGACAACGAGTCCTCGACCTCGAATCGCTCGACATAGCCGTGTTTGATGGCGGCGTTGACCTGCCGGTTGACCGTCGACTGCTCGAGTTGGAGGTCGGCGGTCAGCTCACGCAACGTCCGCGGCCGACCGTCGGACAGAATCCAGAGGATCGCGAAGGCCGAGCGTTCCAGCCCGACGCCGGGGTGCACCAGGCTGCGACGCCGTGACATCCGCAGCAACTCCTGCGCCAGGTCACGATGCACCGGCGACTGCCAGGGCGCATGGTCCTCCGACATCTCTCCTCCATCTCTCGACGTGGACAATCTACTGTCCGATTTGCATGTGTACATTACATATGTATGCTGCATACCTCGAAGGAGGTCTCTCCCATGAGCCAAGTACGAGGTTCCGCACCCGAGCTGACCGACGACCCGTCGGACGCCGTCGAGAAGGCACCCGCCGGTGCCATCGGCAGCGTCGTGGTGCTCTGTTTCGGCGGTCTGGTCGCCTCGCTGATGCAGACGCTGATCATCCCGATCCAGCCCGACCTCCCCCGTCTCCTCGGGACGTCGATCGGCAACGCCTCGTGGATCATCACCGCGACCCTGCTCGCCGCCGCCGTGGCCATGCCGATCGCCGGACGTCTCGGCGACATGTTCGGCAAGCAGCGTGTCCTCCTGGTGAGCGCGGTGCTGCTCACCCTCGGTTCGCTGATCTGCGCGCTGGGCGATTCACTCATCCCCCTGATCATCGGACGCGGCGTGCAGGGCCTGGCCATGGGCTTCATCCCCGTCGGGATGAGCCTCATCCGCGAGATCACCCCGCCCCGGATCACCTCGATGGCCGTCGCCGCGATGAGCGCGACCCTCGGTGTCGGTGGCGCGATCGGCCTACCGCTCGCGGCCTGGATCGTCCAGACCTGGAACTGGCATGCCCTGTTCTATGTGGCCGCCGGCCTGGGCGTCCTCGTCACGGTGGCGGTGCTGGTCCTGGTCCCGCGCGTCAACGACGCCGCCGGCGGCCGCATCGACATCCCCGGCGCGATCGGGCTGGCCGTGGGACTGTCCGCCTTCCTCATCGCGGTGTCGAAGGCCAACGACTGGGGCTGGACGTCCGGCGCCACACTGGGACTCGGCATCGGCGGAATCCTGGTGCTGATCGGATGGGGATTCTTCGAACTGCGCCAGCGTGAGCCGCTCGTCGATCTGCGCACCACCGCACGACCCGCCGTCCTGCTGACCAACATCGCGGCCGCGGCAATCGGATTCGGCATGATGGCCCAGTCCATCGTGCTGCCGATGCTGCTGCGCCTACCGGAGGCCACCGGATACGGTCTGGGACAATCGCTTCTGGCCGCGGGTCTGTGGATGGCGCCCGGCGGACTGATGATGATGATCTTCGCGCCCATCTCGGGCATCCTCATCAACCGGATCGGCGCCAAGATCACCCTCGCCATCGGCGCCGCCATCCTCGGATTCGGTTACCTGCTCGCCTTCTTCCTCATGGATGCGGCCTGGAAGCTGATGCTGGCGTCGATCGTGTGCGCCATCGGCGTGGGTGTCGGCTACGCCGCGATGCCGACCCTGATCATGGGTTCGGTCCCGGCCACCGAGGCCGGTGCCGCCGTGGGACTCAACGGACTCATGCGTTCGCTGGGCACCACCATCGCCTCCGCCGTGATGGCGTTGATCCTGGCCAGCGCCACGATCCCGCTCGGCGGCACCGAGGTTCCCGATGAGTCGACGTTCACCTGGTGCTTCCTCGTCGCCGCGGCCGCCGCCTTCGTCGGCATGGCGATCACACTCACCATTCCGTCGCGTCGCGGATCGTCGAATGTGCCGGAAGAGCAACCACTTCCCGCTCGGAGCTGAGACGGGTACCGCTTCGTGCGGGACCCCGCTCTCCTCGCACCTCAGGGAGCGGAAGGGGGTAGCGCTCCTCGCACCTCAGGGAGCGGAGGGGGAACGCTTCTTGCGGGTCAGCGACCAGTGGGTCTACGACTCACTCCGATCGCGGTTCGGTGGTGCGGCGCAGCGTGACCCGGTAGGTGTAGTGCTCGGGGAGGAAGTGGCTGACCGCGAGTTCGACTGCCCGGCCGCGTGAATCGGTGTACAACCGGTCGACGCGCAGCACCGTGTGCCCCACGGGGCAGCCGAGTCGGGCGGCGGTCGCGGCATCGGCGACGGTGGCGGTGATCGATTGCGCGCACTCCTCGATCGGGTGTGCCAGATGCGGTTCGAGCAGGCCGATCATCGTGTGGTCACTGCGCGCACCGGCCTCGACCTCGGGGGCGTCGATCACCAGGCGTGCGACCGACTCCGGCCACCACACGGTGGTCACGACGAACGGGACCCCGTCGTGGAAGCGCTGGAAGACGATGCGGTACACCACGTCGGTGTCCAGTCGCAGCCGGCCCGCGGCTTCGAGATCGACACGGCGCGCGGGTGATTCGAGCACCTGCATCGCCGTGTCCGCGGACAGGTTCATCAGGTCTTCGATCGAACCCAGCTGGCGCAGATACTGACCCGCGTTCTCGGTCGCGAACGTCCCGCGGCCGGGGACGCGGTAGACCGAGCCGTCGGTCACGAGTTCCAGGAATGCGCGGCGGACGGTCTGCCTGCTGAGCCCGTACTCCTCGGACAGCTCGGATTCGGTCGGCAACCGCACGCCGCCGGCGTATCGCCCCGCGACGATCTGCGATCGCAGCTCGGCGGCCAGCGTCTTGTACGCCGGTTCGGGCTGGCCCATGTCACCCACTCATCCCACCGCTTCCGCTCCGATCGACACGAACTCAGATGCCGCCGCGGGACACCAGCTGCGCCGCGATCACGTTGCGCTGGATCTCGTTGGTGCCCTCCCCCACGATCATCAGCGGGGCGTCGCGGAAGTATCGCTCGACGTCGAACTCGGTGGAGTAACCGTAGCCACCGTGGATGCGCACGGCGTTCAGGGCGATCTCCATCGCCACCTCCGACGCGTAGAGCTTGGCCATACCCGCTTCCATGTCGCAACGCTCGCCCCGGTCGTACTGCTCCGCGGCGTGCCAGGTCAGCTGGCGCGCTGCGGTGAGTTTGGTGGCCATGTCCGCCAGGTAGTTGCCGATCGACTGGTGCTTCCAGATGGGCTGACCGAACGACTCCCGCTGCTGCGCGTAGGCGAGCGAATCCTCGAGTGCGGCGGTCGCCACCCCGAGCGCGCGGCACGCGACCTGGATACGACCGGTCTCCAGGCCCTTCATCATCTGACCGAAGCCCTTGCCCGGAACCTCGCCCAGGATCGCCGACCGGGGTGCGCGATAGCCGTCGAAGGACAGCTCGCAGCTCTCGACGCCCTTGTAGCCGAGCTTGGGCAGGTCGCGTGAGACGGTCAGTCCCGGACCGTGTTCGACGAGCACGATCGAGATGCCCTTGTGCCGTGGCCGCGCTCCCGGGTCGGTCTTGCACATCAGGGCGATCAGACCGGATCGCCGCGCGTTGCTGATCCAGGTCTTCGCGCCGCTGATCACCAGCTCGTCGCCATCGGTCTTCGCCACGGTCGTCATCGCCTGCAGATCGGAGCCGCCACCCGGCTCGGTGAGCGCCATGGTGGCGCGTAGTTCGCCGGTCGCCATCCGCGGCAGGTACCGGAGCTTCTGCTCCTCGGAGCCGAACAGCGCCAACAGTTTCGCGACGACGGTGTGCCCGCCCATCGCTCCGGCCAGGCTCATCCACCCGCGCGCGAGTTCCTGGGTGACCCGCGCATAGCACGGCATCGACACCGGCGAGCCGCCGAACTCCTCGGGCACGGCGAGACCGTAGATGCCGATCTGCTTCATCTGGTCGATCCACTTCTCGGGGTACTCGTTCGCGTGCTCGACCTCCTGGACCGACGGCTTCACCTCGCGGTCGACGAAGGACCGCACGGTGTCGACCAGAAAAGTCTCTTCGGCGGAAAGCGAGCTCATGATGGTGCCCCTACGGTGTACGGCCAGATTTGTACGGCCATTTTGTCGATCGTCGCCCCGCCTGTCAACACTTTCAAAGCCCGACGGAGTCTGATAGAACCGGAACGGCATCACATATGGCCGCACATTTGACTCGACCCCTGGAGCACCCGTGCAGAGAAGACGAGCCGTCCTGGTCGCGCCCGCCTCCGACGACCGCAAGGCCCGCAAGGCGCTGGCTTCGATCGCCGACGAGGTCGTCCTCGACCTCGAGGACGCGGTGACCCCGGCGAACAAGGACTCCGCACGCGCAGCGGCCGCCGATCTGGTCGCCGAGTTCGGCGCCGACCGCGCGATCTCCCTGCGCGTCAACGCCATCGACACGCCCTGGGCCGCCGCCGACCTCGCCGCCTGTGCCCAGATGCCCACTCTGACGTCGGTGGTGCTGCCGAAGGCCGACTCGCCGGCCGATCTCCGGTCCGCCGACGAACAGCTCGGCCGGGCGCCGGTGCGCCTGCAAGCGCTGCTCGAATCGCCCCGCGGTATCCGTGACGCGGGCGCCATCTGCGCGGCCACGAACCGGCTGGACGCCGTCCTCATCGGTTACGCCGATCTCGCCGCGTCGTTGGGACGCAGCTCCGGGCTGCCGATGCAGACGTGGCACGTCGTCCAGGACTCGGTGCTGCTCGCCGCGCGGGCGGCCGGCGTGGACGTCATCGACGGACCGCATCTCACCATCGCCGACGACGACACCTTCCGCGACGCCAAGCGCTGGGTCCGCGACCTCGGATTCGACGGCACCTGGGTGATCCATCCCGCTCAGCTGCAGTCCGCCATCGAGATCTTCACCCCGGACGCCGCCGCCGTGGAGGACGCACGACGGGTCCTCGACGCGCTCGAGAAGGCGGCCGCCGCCGGCGCCGGTGCGGCCGAACTCGACGGCCGGATGCTCGACGAGGCGCTCGCTGTCTCCGCGCGACGCGTGCTTGCGAAGGGAGCAGAATGACCGCACCCGACCCGACCGGCGACGCGACCACCGCCGTCGGCGGCCCCTACTTCGACGAACTGTCCCCCGGGCAGATCTTCGACGATGCCCCGTCGCTCACGGTGACCGACGGCCTCGCGGCGGCGCACCAGATGATCCTCGGCGATCGTCTGCGCCTGGCACTCGACGCGCACCTGTCCGGTCGCGTGATCGGTGGTGGCACACTCGCCCATCCGGGGCTGGTCACCGACATCGCGATCGGTCAATCCACGCTGGCCACCCATCACGTGAAGGCGAACCTCTTCTACCGCGGCCTGCGGTTCCTGAGCCACCCCCGGATCGGCGACACGCTGACAACCGTGACCGAGGTGGTCGGGTTGCGCGAGAACACATCGAAGCCGGGTCGCGCGCCGACCGGCCTCGCCGCGCTGCACATGGTCACGACCGATCAGCACGGCGCAACCGTCCTCGACTTCTATCGCTGCGCGATGCTGCCGTTGTCGCCCGGCACCGATGCCGGACGCACCGGGCACGCGGATGACCTGAGCACCATCGGACCGGGACACGACGCGGAACCCGTCATCCCCGCATGGGACCTCGCCACCTTCCGCGAATCCGTACGCGGACAGCACTTCTCTCCCGACCTCGCCGGCCGCTCCTTCACCTCCAGCGCCGACGTGGTGTCCAGCGCACCGGAACTCGCCCGGCTCTCGCTGAACATCGCGGCCACACACCACGATGAACGGGTGGCCGGCGCGGCCGCCGGCGGACGCCTCGTCTACGGCGGCCACACCATCGGACTGGCTCTCGCACAAGCGAACCGGGCCCTCCCGAACCTGGTGACGGTGACCGGTTGGGACTCGTGCGATCACACCGGACCGGTACACGAGGGCGACACCCTCAGTTCGACGATCCTCGTCGAGGAGGCCACGCCGCTGGCCACCGGAGGAGGTGTCCTGCGCCTGCGGTCCACCGTCGTCGTACACGGAGACGACTCCGATCGCGAGGTCCTCGACTGGCGTTTCCGCGTCCTGATGGCCTGATCGTCTGCCGAATCCCCCATTCCACACTCCAGGAGTTTCCGCGCATGAGCTCGCATCCCCGTCCGCTCGAAGGCCTCCGCGTCGTGGAGGTGTCGAGCTTCGTCGCCTCACCGCTGTGTGGTCTGACCTTGTCGCAGCTCGGCGCCGAGGTGATCCGTGTCGACCCGATCGGCGGCGCCGCCGACGTCAACCGGTGGCCGGTCACCGGCGACGGCAACTCGATCTACTGGACCGGCCTCAACCGCGGCAAGAAATCGGTCACCGTCGACTTCCGTGATCCCGCGGGTCAGCGGGTCGTTCAGGACCTCGTCACCGACAGCGGCCCGGGCGGCGGCATCCTCGTCACCAACGCGGGTGGACGGTCGTGGATGAGTCACGAGACTCTGACCGCCCGGCGCCCCGACGTCATCACGCTGGAGTTGCTCGGCCGCACCGACGGCACCCCGGGAGTCGACTACACCGTCAACGCGGCGCTGGGATTCCCGGCGATCACCGGGCCCACCGATTACGCCGGCGTCGTCAACCACGCACTGCCGGCCTGGGATGTCGCCTGCGGCCTCTATGCCGCACTGGCGATCACGGCGGCGGTCCGACGCCGGGATCGGACCGGCATCGGAGCCCAGATCACCCTGCCCCTGGAGGACACCGCCCTCGCCATCGCCGGGACGCTCGGATATCTCACCGAACCGCAACTGGGCGGCGGCACCCGCCCGGCCACCGGGAACGACGTGTACGGCACGTACGGAACCGACTTCGAGGCCGCCGATGGCGGTCGGTTCATGCTGGTCGCGTTGACCCCGCGCCACTTCCGCGGCCTCGTCGAGATGACCGGGACCGGTGACGCGGTCGCCGCCGTCGAGCGGGCACTGCATGCGGATTTCAGCACCGAGGACGACAGGTACACCCACCGCGCAGTTCTCACACCGCTGTTCGCGGCGTGGTTCGCGCGGCACACCACCGCCGAGGTCGAGGCCGCGCTGAGCGAGACCTCCGTCCTCTGGGAGCGCTACCGAACCTTCGGCGAGGTCGTCGAATCGGGTGTACTGGAACGCAATCCACTCTTCGGCGAGTTGGACCAGCCCGGCATCGGCACCTACCTCGCGGCCGGACTCCCCGCGAGGTTCGATAACGAACACCTCTTCGCCGGACCCGCCCCGGACCTGGGTTCGTCGACGGGGTTCTGACCCTTCGTGGCTCGCTTCGCTCGCACCTCAGGGAGCAAAGGTGGGCCTTCGCTCGCACCTCAGGGAGCAGCGGGGGTGCGACCGCACCTCAGGGAGCAGCGGGGGTGCGACCGCACCTCAGGGAGCAGCGGGGGTGCGACCGCACCTCAGGGAGCAGCGGGGGTGCGACCGCACCTCAGGGAGCAGCGGGGGTGCGACCGCACCTCAGGGAGCGATGGGTCGGTCGATATCACCGGTGCGCCAGGTGATCCGGGCGCGGTGCGGTCCCGCCGTAAGGTTCCTGGAGTGCGTTCGACTTCGCGTTGAAGACGACGAACAGATTGCTACGCGGGTAGGGCGTGATGTTCCCGCCGGAGGCATGCAGGCAGTTGGAGTCGAAGTAGAGTGCGGACCCGGCCGGCCCGGTGATCGTGTCGATACCGAGTTCGTCGGCGAGTCTTGCGACGTCCTCTTCCTCCGGCGTCCCGAACGGCGGCCGGTAGGACGTCAGCGACTCGCGGTGGTAGTCACCGGGTGTCGAGCCCACACAGCTGACGAACCGCCGGTGTGAACCGGGAATGATCATCAGCGGGCCGTTGGTCGTGAAGTTGGGTGTGAGGGCGAGGGACACACTCAGTGCGCGCGGCGCGGGCATGCCGTCCTCGGCGTGCCAGGTCTCGAAGTCCGAGTGCCAGTAGAAGGGTCCACCGGCGAAGCCCGGCTTCAGGTTGATCCGGCTCTGGTGGATGGTCACGTCGTCGTCGAGGATCTGCCGGGCGACGCCGACGATCGATTCACGCGAGCAGATCTCGGCGATGATGTCACTGAGTTGATGCACCGCGAACAACGATCGCACGTCACCGCTCGACGATTCGCGGATCACCCGCTCGTCGTCACCGAGCCGCTCGGTGATCGCGTCCACCTCGCGAAGACAGTCGGCGATGTCGGCGTCGGCGAGAACGCTTGTCTCCGTGTGATATCCGCGGTCGGCGTAGCGTCGGAGCTCGGGGGCGGACAGTGGCCCGGGGTTTCCCATGCTCCCCCACACCGTGTTGTGCGGACGCGGCTCGATCTGGCTGCGCTGCGCGAGGCGGGTGCGATAGACGTCGACACTCGCACTCGTCGGCTGTGCGCCCGACGGAACGGTGGCCGGTCCGCGAGTGTCGGCGGTCTCGGAGATCTTGGTTGCTGTGTGAGTTGCCACGATCTTCAACGATCCTTTCCCTCATCCGGCGGGCCGCTCTCGACGCAGATACGCCTCGGCGGCAGGCAAGGTGATGATGTTGTGCACGACCGTCGGACGGCGACGCGTCGCGATCTGCACGGCGTCGGCGGCGCGATCGGTCTTCACGCGTGCCGGGAACGTCCGTATCTTGCACCCTGCCAGGGACGACGGCGCCCCGCAACCATGCTGGTATGCGCGGCGGACAGCACCCTCGACTCAGCCGCGGCGGGCGTACTCCAGGATGATGTCGACGGCCCGGGCCGCGCTCTGGCACGCGCCCTCCATCGTCGTGGTCCAGTCGGTGCGGGTCCAGTCACCGGCGAGGGCGAGACCGTCGACCTCGGTGCGCTGGTCGGGGCGGATGCCCGCGGTTCCCGGTCGTTGCGCGAAGGTCGATTTCGGCATCCGGACCACATGGCTGTGGACCACCTCGGCATCGGCCGCCTGCGGAAAGTACCGCCGCAGCATGTCCATCTGGATGTCGGTGATCTCGGCGTTCGTCTTCGAGATCAGGTCATACGACGCCGATACCGTCGTCGAATAGAAGTGATTGTCGCGCGGTTCGCGGCCGTGCATACGCTGGCGGTCCCAGACCTGCTCCAGCACACCCTCACCGCCGTAGAGGATCTCGCCCCAGTCGGCCATCCCGATCGAGCGGTCGAGGTAGAGGTTCACGCTCACGATGGGCACCGGGGTCAGGTTCTCGACGGCACGATAGATGCGGTCGTGTCCTGGGACCTGATCGAGGAGCCCCTTCACGTTCCACACCGGCACCGCGCAGATGACCGCGTCGGCCGCGATCTTCTCGCCGTCGGCGAGGGTCACACCGCGCACGGTCCCGTCGGTCACGTCGATCGACGACACCACCGCGCGGTGACGGACCTCCACACCGGCATCGGCGAAACGCTTCTCGGCGCCCTCGATGAACAGCGTGTCGAGATCGACGGTGGGGTATCCGATCGAGATCGGCGTCCGCGTCTCCCGAGCCCGCCGGGCTCCCGTCACCAGCAGATCGGCCGGGACCTTGGCCGACGAGATGTCCGGCTTGTCCCCGGTGAGACCGATGACGATGCCGTCCCAGAGCGCGTCGCGCGCCGACTGCGGCAGTCCGATGCGCCGGAACCATTCGTCGGCCGTGATGTCATCGAGCCAGTCGGGTTGCCGAAATGCCTGACGTATCAGGGTGATCTGCGCACGCGCGGTCCGTAGCCGGTCGAGGCCGGTCACCCCGGGCAGGTCGCCGAGCGCCGCGCGGAGCCCGGACAGGCCCGCGAAACCCGATGTGCGGGTCGCCCCGCCGGGCATGCGGACCGTCATGCGCCCCGGGAATGCCACGTGTTGACGGGTGCCCACACTGTCCAGGTAGCGCATGAGGTGCTCGTATCCGCTGGCGAACACGTGCTGACCGTTGTCGGGGACGTCGTCGACGGCGTGCAGGGGCATCGAGATGGTGCGACCGCCGAGCGAACCGCGCCGTTCGAGCACGGTGACGCGCTGACCTGCCTCCGAGAGCCACACCGCCGACGCCAGACCGGCGAGTCCCCCACCCACGACCACGCAATGCATGCGCAACAGATTAGCGGTCAGGGCTGACCGGTATCGAGGTTGCGCGGATTCGCCCGCTGTAGCACCGGAACCGCCCGGACTCAGCCGGAGTCAGCCGGTCATCTTGACGTTCTTGGCCGCCCCGAGCACCGAGAGGGCCTGCGGCACCAACACGAGACCGAGGACCGCCATCGCGAGTGTCCACGACCCCGTGACGTCATGGATTCCGCCGATGACGATCGGACCGGCCGCCGCGGCCAGGTACCCGACGGACTGCGCCATCCCGGACACCTGGCCCGTCTGCTCGGACCCGGAACTGCGCAGCACCATGAAGAGCAGAGCCAGACTGATCGACGAGCCGGGTCCGACCATCACGCAGGCGGCCCAGAACCCCGGCCACACGTCGGTGCTCAACAGGCCGACGAAGCCGACGGCGCACACGGTGATCACCGACAGGGTCACGACACGCTGATCGGCGAAGCGGCCGGCGACGATCGGCGCGAGCAGCGACATGATCAAGGCGACGACCTGCGCCGACGCCAGAACCGCGCCCGCCCGCAGCGGCGACATCCCGGTCTCGACGAGGTACTGCGGCAACCACGCGACGAACGTGTAGAAGATCAACGACTGCGTACCCATGAACACCGTGATCGCCCACGCGATCGGGTTCTTCAGCAACGACGACGTCGGCGCGGCCGAGGTCACCCGGTGAACCATGGGGAGTTGCGGGATCCACACGACGACGGCGACCAGGGCGAGGATCGCCCACATCGCGAGCGCAAGACGCCAGTTCCCGCCCAGCGCGTCGTCGATGGGGACACTCACCCCGGAGGCCACCGCGGCACCGCCGGACAGCGTCATCGAGTAGAGACCCGTCATGAGCCCGGAGCGGTGCGCGAAGTCGCGTTTGATCAGCGCCGGGAGCACGACGTTGCAGGTGCCGATGGCGGCTCCGATGACCGCCGAGCCGGCGAAGAGGGCCGCCGCGGACGGGATCAGCCGCACGAGGATGCCGACGATCAGCACCAGTAGCGCACCGAAGATGACCCGTTCGATGCCGAAGCGGTTGGCGAGGCGGGGCGCGACCGGGGCGGAGAGTCCGAAGAAGAGCACCGGAAGCGCGGTGAGCAGGCCGGCGACCGCGCTGCTGAACCCGGCATCGTCGGAGATCACGCCGATCAGCGGCCCGACGGCCACGACGGCCGGTCGCAGGTTAGCGGCGACCAGCATCACCCCGACCGCGGTGACGATCACCCCGACACCGGTCCGCTCGCGGGTCGACAGAGCCTGCCCGCTCATTCCGGCACCTCGGTGAAGTCGACGTACGCGTACACGGCCGCGCGCGCCGCACCGGCGTCACCCCGTTCGATCGCGTCGACGACGTCGCGGTGCCCCCGCGGGTGCGTCTGCTCGGCCAGCGGACGGCGCAGCACCGCCGGGTGCGTGCGGGCGATGACCTCCGCGATCCCGTCGTACATCTCGATGAGCAGTGCGTTGCCGGAGGCGACGACGAGCTCGGCGTGAAAAGCGATGTCTGCCTCGGTGTATCGATCCAGGTCGCCGTCAGCCAAGGCACGCTCGGTGCGGGACAGCAGCGTGCGCAGTCGCTTCACGTCTTCGTCGTCGGCACGACCGGCTGCACCGGCCGCCGACTCGCTCTCGAGTGCGCGACGCACCTCGAGGAGATCGCGGAGCTCCGACGGAGTGGAGCGCCGTGCGATGGCGCCGGCGAGTGGGCTCCGACCGCGCACATAGGTTCCGTCGCCGCGCCGCGGCTCCAGCATGCCGGCGTGTTCGAGCGCCCGAGCGGCCTCGCGGATCGTGTTCCGTCCCACCCCGAACTGCGCCACGAGCTCTGGCTCGGCGGGAATCCGCTCGCCGAGTGGCCAGGTGCCGTCGGCGATCAGCTCCTGCATTCGTTGCACGACGAGCTCACTGGTCCTACGGGGTGGGGTGATCTGTCCGGACACGAAAAACAACCTAACATCCCATGTTTCGAGCTCCGGCGCCGCCCGGTCGCGCCGCCCCGATGGCTCAGGCGGCGGTGGCCGCCCGGTGTAGCGCACCGGCGAGGTCGTCGATGGTGGTCGGCATGAGGCGCTGATCGTCGAGGAAGAACGTGGGAGTGCCCTGCACGCCGAGGGCCAGACCGTCGGCGACGTCGGCGCGAATCCGCTCCAGCGTGGCCGGACTGTTGTACGCGGAGTCGAACGCGGGCATGTCCAGTCCGAGGTCGAGCGCGAAGCCGCGGAACACATCGTCGGCGGGCACCCGCTGCTCACCCCATTGCGCCTGGGTGGCGAACATGCGCTGGTACATCTGCTCGAATCTGTCCTGTGCCGCAGCGGCTTCGACGGCGCGGGCCGCGCGTTCGGCGTTGAAGTGGCCGGGCATCGGGAAGTAGCGGACCACGAAGGTGATCCGGTCGCCATAAGTGCGCCGCAGGTCCTCGATGATCGGATGGACCGCGCCGCAGGCCTCGCACTCGAAGTCGAGGAATTCGACGAATCGGGCCCGCTCGTCGGCCGGAGCCGTCAGGCGGTGACTGTCCGGGCGTACCAGGCGGTCGGCGGCGACGGCGGTGTCCGCGGGTGCGGGCGCGGGTTCGCGGTCGATGAGCACGGCGACACCGAGGACGACGACGACGGCCGCGAGGGCCGCCCATGCGATCGTGGTCGGTCTGCTCATCCGTCCAACGTAGAAGCAATGGAATCGGCGGCCCGACCGGCCCCCTCAGCAGAACAGCCCGCACAGGCCGGGCAGACATCACGCTTGATCCGAGATGATTGGTTACCCTAACCTAACCTCCATGCACTCGAAACGGCCTCTCACCGTCCCGGTCCTGCTCGTCGCCGTGCTCGTGTTCGCCCTGGGGTGTTCCTCCGGAAATGACGGGAACTCCGGTGGGAACTCAGCGGAGTCGACAGAGCGGACCACTGTCGACCATCAGTACGGGTCGACAGTGGTCGAGGGCACGCCGAAGCGGGTGGTCACCCTCACCGGCGCAACCGCCTGGTCCGACTCGTTGATCAAACTGGACGTCCCGATCACCGCCGAGTTCGTCTCCGCCGGATACTCGGGTCCGGGCAACCGGTTCGCATGGACCCCACCGCACGAGTCGACCGTCATCCCGGTCGACGTCGGCGCCTCGCCGGACGTCGCCGAGGTCGCGAAGCTCGACCCGGACCTGATCCTCGCGGGTTACCTGCCCGACCGTGCGGCGTACGACATCCTGTCGAAGATCGCGCCGACCATTCCCGTCATGAGCACCGAGACCGTCAACGACACCTGGCAGCAGGTGTTGAGCACCGCGGGCACGATCTTCGGCAAGGAGGACCAGGCGTCCGAAGCGCAGACCGAGGTCGACGCGAAGATCGAGGCAATCAAGAAGAAATACCCTGCGGTCCAGGGCAAGACCGCGACCTTCGGTCAGCTCACGCCGGAGCGTCAGTTCGGTGTGGTCACCTCCGACAAAGATCCGTCGGCCAAGTTGCTCGCAGAACTCGGCCTGCGGCTCGACCCCCGCGTCACCACGCTCTCCGACAACGGCCAGCGCGTCATCGTCTCGAGCGAGCGGGTGGATCTGCTCGGTTCCGATCTGCTGATCTTCTGGCCGTTGGTGGGCGGGCCCGAGGTCTTCGCTACGATCCCGGGATGGGACTCGTTGCCCGCGGTCCGGTCCGGCGCAACGGTGTTCCTGACCAACGACACCGCCTCGGCGTTCGGGGCGCCGACGGTCTACTCGGTTCCGTGGGCGGTCGACGCCCTCGAGCCCGCACTCTCGAAGCTCACCGCATGAGCGGTGCGGTGAGCAGCGTCGTCGTTGCGTAACACCCGCCCATACCGGTCCGTTCGGTGCTTAGATGAGCCATGTCGTTCGGGGTGCGCACGAGTTGGCTGCGCGTGGGTGTCATCGGTCTGGTCGTCGGCGTGATCGCCGGAATGCTCGCGAGCGCGCCTCCGGCGCAGGCGACGCCCGGCCCGGGATCGCCGTTGCCGTCGGCCGATCCGTTCTATTCCTACGACGCCTCATTGGCCGGGGTCGCGCCCGGCGCGGTGCTCCGCAGCCGTCCCATGCAATTCCGGACGCCGACGATGTCCACGCCGATCACCGGCTCACAGGTGCTCTATCGCACCACCGACCAGTTCGGCCGGAGCGTGGTGACGGTCGCGACCGTGCTCCGGCCCCTGACCCCGGGCCCCACGCGCCTGGTCTCGTATCACATGGCCTACGACGCGCTCGGGTCTCAGTGCGATCCGTCGTACACGCTCAGCGGCGGGTACACCAACGGCACGGCAACCGCCGAACAAGGCGTCATCGCAGGCTATCTCGCGGCCGGCTACACCGTCGTGGTCCCCGACTACGAGGGCGAGAAGCTGCAGTGGACCATCGGCCGGCAGTCGGGATACGCCGCGCTCGACGGCGTCCGCGCCGCGCAGTCCTTCCTGCGGTTGCCGCAGTCGACCCCGGTCGGCCTGGTCGGCTACTCCGGCGGGTCGATCCCGACACAGTTCGGCGCCGAGGTCGCGCCGCGATACGCCCCCGAACTCAACATCGTGGGTGCCGCCGCGGGCGGCCTGCCCGTGGACCTCGCGCACAACCTGCCCTACATCAACGGCAGCGCGAAGTGGGCGGGCGTCATCCCGGCGCTGGTGGTCGCCTACCAGCGGACCTACCGACTCGACACGTCGACGTTCCTGTCCGCGCGCGGCCGGCAGGTCGCCGCAGACGTCAGCGACGAGTGCATCTCGGAGTTCGCGTCGAAGTACGCCGGACTCACCAGTGCGGACATGGTCAAACCGCCGTACACCGGACTTCTCGACGTCCCGCAGGTCGTGCGGGCGATCAACGACAACATCATGGGTCGTTCCGGCACCCCGGCGACCAAGATGCTTCTCGCGGTGGGCCATTACAACGCGATCGGCGACACCCTGATGATCACCGGCGACGTCATCGGCCTGGCGGACGACTACTGCTCGCGCGGCGTCGACATCACCTACCGGCAGCTCAACGGTCTGACCCACCAGGAAGCTTTCCTGCCGTTCGAACCCCTTGCGCTGCACTACCTCACGGAGAGGTTCGCGGGGGCGCCGACGCAGAGCAACTGCGGTTCGCTACCGCGCGGGAACAGCCTGGCACCGCTTCCGGTGCCCTGAGTCACGTTCGCGGCGGTTTCTCGGCGGCGATGACGTGCTCGGCGAGCTGCGCGAGCGGGATGTTGCGCTCCTGCGAGAGCCGCTTCAGCAGCGAGAACGCATCCGCCGCGTCGACCGAGAATCGCTCCATCAGCATCCCTTTCGCCTGACCGATGACGTCACGGCTGGCCAGCGCACTACGAAACTGCTGCCCGCGCCGGGCCTCGAGCAAGGCAATGGCGGCGTGAGTGGCCAGATCGTTGGCGTGATCCTCGAGCGAGGGACTGGCCAGGCGAGGGGTCTCGGAGTAGAGGTTGAGCGCACCCAGTTCGTGGTCCCCGATGAACAGCTGCATCGACAGGGAGGATCGCACCGGGGTCTCGCGACGCACCGAGTCGACGAACGCCGGCCAGCGCGTCTCGAACTCCACGTCGTCGATCCGGATGGTCCGTTCCCGCCAGATCGCGTCGAAGCACGGACCCTCGTCGTGGGCCTCCTGGAGGGCGTCGACCGTCTTGGGGACCGGACCGGTCGCGGCGGTGGACGTCAACTGCGCGAGCCGATCGGCCGAACCGCGACGGGTGACCAGTGTGACCCCGGCATGGTCGACGCCTGGCAGCACCCGGACGGCCGCTTCGGTGACCTCGAGCAGCATTCCCTCGGGGTCGATCACGTCTTCCCCGGGATCGCCGTGGAGTTCCCGTGCGAGTCGCCCGATCTGATCGCGAATGTTCTCGTTCGAGACGGGCACCGTCCGCCTCTCGTCGTGGTTCCGCTTTCCGTGTCGGCGTAGCAGTGCGACGCCGACATCATCGGATTTTACCCTCGAACCGCTTCATGCGGCGGTCTCATGGGATCTCGATGCGCTCCGGTGATCTACCCCGGCAGAGTCTCGCCACCGATCGGCGCGAGGACTTCGCCGGTGTAGTACGACGACAGCTGCTCGGCTGCGAAGAACACATATGACGGCGCGATCTCGTCCGGTTGGGCGGCGCGGCCCATCGGCGCCTGCGTGCCGAAGTCCTTGACCGCCTCGGCCGGCATCGTGGCCGGGATGAGCGGCGTCCAGACCGGACCGGGCGCCACACAGTTCACGCGGATCTTCCGCTTCATCAGCGACTGGGCCAGCGAGTAGGTCAGCGCGAGAACTGCTCCCTTGGTCGCCGAGTAGTCGATGAGACTGTCGTTGCCGCGCAGCCCGTTGATCGACGAGGTGTTGATGATGGCGCCGCCGCCGGTCAGATGCGGGACCGCGGCACGGGTGGTGTGGAAGAAGCTGTCGATGTTGACGTCGAACGTGCGCCGCCACTGCTCCGGCGTCAGTTCCAGGAAATCGTCGACGATCTCCTGGTAGGCGACGTTGTTCACCAGGATGTCCAGCGCACCGAGTTCGTCCACGGTCCGCTTCACGATGTCGGCGCAGTGCGCCGGGTCGGCGAGATCGCCGCGATAGGCGCGGGCCTGTCGACCCTCCGCCTCGATGAGCCCGACGGTGTGCCGGGCGTCGTTGTCCTCTTCCAGGTAGGCGATGGCGACGTCGGCCCCTTCTTTGGCGAAGGCGACCGCGACCGCTCGGCCGATCCCCGAGTCACCGCCGGTGATGAGGGCGGTCTTGCCCGCGAGCAGATCGCGCCCGCGGTACTCGCGCATCTCGTCGCGCGGTCGGTCACCCATCTCGTCGGTCTCACCGGGGTACGGGATCGTCTTCGCCACGTGCTCGGAATTCTCGTCACTCATGGGCGACGAATGCCCGCGCGGCGGCGGCCGGAAACATCGCCGCCGGCCCCATCGCGGCGGCGTCAGGGATTCTCGTCGGGAATCTCCTGGTCGAGCTTCTCGTCGAGCGACTCGCCTTCGCGCTGTTCGCGGGCCGTCGTGCCGGTGCGGTCGCTGGCCGACCAGTCCTCGGGCGGATCCATGCCCTCCTCGAGCGGATCCTGGCCCAGTCGGTCCTCGTCGAGATCCTCGAAACCGGCCGTCGACGTCAGATCGGGATTGATGCCCTCGGTCGCCGCTGCTGCGCTGTCACCCACGTTGTCGGTGCTCATTCTCGTCCTCTCGTCGTAGCCGGAATCGGCGCTCGGATGCAGCCGGGGTCTCCGGCCCGGGTTGCTCGCAGTACCCGAGCGACACGGTGCCGAAACGATCTCCGCGAGTCCGGCTTCGACGACACGGACCAGGCCGATTCTCGCTCGGCACGACGGCCAGGTAAGCTCATCTTTCGCCCGAGACCGCTGGCATCCATGTTGAATTTGTGGTTTGTAGGGGTGAGGGTGACAGACGCCAACGATCACACCGCCGGCGAGTCCCGTATCAGTCACGTCGGCAGCTTCCGATTCCTGTTCGACACCCAGGAGTGGGAGTGGTCCGACGAGGTCGCCGAGATGCACGGCTACCGACCCGGTGAGGTCACTCCGACGACGGAGCTGATCGCCGGGCACAAGCATCCAGAGGACCGGCAGTCGTTCGAGGAATTGCTCGCGACCATGCTGGACCGCCGCATCCCGTTCTCGAGCCGGCATCGCATCGTCGACACCCAGGGTGAGGTCCGTCACGTCGCGGTCGTCTCGCAACAACTCACCGACGACTCCGGTGCGGTCATCGGCGCCGAGGGTTTCTACCTCGATCTGACGGCGATCGAGGAGCGCGCGGTCAAGGACCGCGTCGACGAGCATGTCGCGCGGTTCCGGGAACACCAGGGCGTCATCGAACAGGCCAAGGGCATGATCTCGCTGGCCTACGGGGTCAGTGCCGATCGCGCGTTCGAGGTCATGCGATGGCGGTCGCAGACCGCGAACGTCAAGGTGAACGAACTCGCGCGGTCGATCGTCACCGGGGTCCACAAGTACGTGGTGCTGCCGGACCCTGTGCGGCAGTCCTTCGACCACCTGCTGCTCAACGCGCACCGCACCGAGGACCAGAGCTCTCCACACTCGAACTCACACTGATCACAACACCGTTCACCGGGTACCTCGGCGGTTTCGCCGCCGGCGATCCGGGGTATTCGTCCCCGAACGAGAACTGGCCGGAGATCGGCAGTCATCGGCGGCTCGCGAAGCCGCGATCGCGTAGGCCCGGTTGAGAACACAGCCGTTGCGACCCGAGTGAACGGATGTGGCAGTGAGCAGTGGGCAGCCCAGCGGAACAGGAACCCTCGAGACCACGGGGGTGAGCACCACACGAGATCGGTCGGTCATGCCGGCGGGTCCCCGCCGGCGCACGGACGTCGGCACCACCCGCGTGCGCGTCGCGTCGGTGCCGCAATCCCATGTGTACGTCCGGCACCTGTCGCCGCTCAACGGAGCGGTCAGCGACCTCGACACCGGACCGGTGTCGGTGGTGCGCCTACCCGATCCGGCACCGGCCGACGGCGCGAAGGTGCCGGGCGGCTGGTGGCCTCCGCTGATGCTCGATCCCGCGTGGATTGCGCGGCATCACACCGAGTTCGACGTCTTCCACATCCACTTCGGGTTCGACGCCATCGAGCCGGCGGTGATGTCGGCGGTGATCGACGAACTGCGCACCCACGGCAAACCGCTCGTGTACACGCTGCATGATCTGCGTAACCCGCATCACCCCGAGCCGGGACGTCACGAAGAGGTCCTCGACCTCCTCGTGCCCGCTGCGGACGAGGTCATCACGTTGACCCCGGGCGTGGCCGATGAGATCGCCCGTCGCTGGCACCGGGAGGCGACCGTCCTCCCCCACCCGCACGTCGTGCCGCCGGGACGATTCGCCGCACGCGAACCGAACACCGACGAGTTCGTCGTCGGCGTCCACGCCAAGAGCATCCGCGCCAACATGGACCCCCTGCCGGTCATCATGACCCTGCTCGAGGCCGCGGCCGACTACCCGGACATGACCGTCCAGATCAACCTGCACGACGAGGTGTTCGTTCCGGGTGAGCACGCCTACAACCCCGACTTCGGCACGACCGCCCTGGCACTGTCGCGGCACCCCTACGCGCGCGTGCGGGTCCATGACTATTTCACCGACGATCAGCTGTGGGACTATCTGCGGAGCCTGTCCGTATCGGTACTCCCGTACCGGTTCGGAACGCACTCGGGCTGGCTCGAGGCCTGCCACGATCTCGGTACCACCGTCATCGCACCGACTTGCGGCTTCTACCGGGAGCAACAGGAGTGCCTGTCCTACGAGTTCACCGAGGACCACTTCGATCCGGACTCGCTGGTTTCCGCTGTGGCGCAGGCCTATACGGCTCGGCGGTCGGCCGCACTGTGGCCGGAGCGACGTGCCCAGCGCCAGTCGCTCGCCGAACACCACGCCGCCCTCTACACCCGGATCCTGGATGCGTGACACGCTGAAGATCGCCATCGTCGCATCGAGCCGCTATCCGATCGCACAGCCGTTCGCCGGCGGACTCGAGGCCCATGTCTGGCATCTGACTCGCGCCCTGACCCTCGCCGGACACGAGGTCACGCTGTTCGCGGGTGCCGGTAGCGACCTCCCGGTCGACTCGGATCGCCTGCGCGGCGAGCTGTTCGAGCCGTCCGCGGCCGCACGCTCGGATGTGTCGATGCCTCAGCTCGAAGCGCTGCAGGATCATCACGCGTATCTGTCGCTGATGCTCTCGTTCACGCGCAACCCCGGCGACTACGACGTGATCCACAATCACAGCCTGCACTACCTCCCGGTCGCCATGGGTCCGGCGGTGCAGACCCCGATGGTCACCACGCTGCACACCCCGCCGACGCCGTGGCTCGAGTCGGCTCTGACCCTCGCGCCCGGTACGCGGTGCGTCGCGGTCAGCCGGCACACGGCACGGTCCTGGTCGCATGTTCTCGGCGACATCCCGGTGGTGCACAACGGAGTTCAGCTGGAGCGCTGGCCCACCGGTCCGGGCGGGGACGATCTGGTCTGGTTCGGTCGGTTCGTCCCGGAGAAGGGGGCGCATCTCGCTATCGAGGCCGCGCAGCGCGCCGGGCGCCGGCTCCGGCTGGCCGGACCCATCAGCGACACACGGTATTTCGAGCAGCAGATCGCTCCGTCCCTGGGCGGCCTCGTGCACTACGAGGGACACCTCCACCAGCACGACCTGGCCCGGCTGGTGGGGTCCTGCGGGACGACCCTGGTGAGCCCCGTCTGGGACGAACCGTACGGGCTCGTGGTCGCGGAGTCCCTCGCGTGCGGCACCCCGGTGGCGTGCTTCGCGCGCGGGGGTATCCCGGAGATCGTCGGCGACGACGCGGGCGTCCTCGTCCCGCCGGGCGATGTCGACGCGCTGGCACTCGCCGCGGAGCAAGCGCTCACCATCGACCGGCGACTCGTGCGGCGCCGGGCCGAGGAGCACTGCTCCGACACCGCGATGATCGGCCGGTACACCGACATCTACGCCGATCTGGTCGCCGGACGTCCGGTCACCGGCGCCGAGTCGCCGGCCCTGGAGGTACCGGTGTGATCGGTTACTACGTCCACCACCAGGGACGCGGACACTGCTCCCGCGCCACGGCCATCGCCGGCCGGATCGACACCGACGTCGTCGCGCTGACCAGCGCGTCGCTGTCCGATCCGGCCTTCAGCGAGGTGATCACCCTCGACCGCGACGACGCCGACCCCGAGCCCCGCGGGGTCGACGTGCATGGCCTGTTGCACTGGGCGCCGCGGCACGACCGTGGTCTGCGGACGCGCATGGCGCAACTGGCGGAGTTCGTCGCCGAGCGCACCCCGGCGGCCGTCGTCGTCGACGTGTCGGTCGAGGTCACCCTGTTCCTCCGGCTGCTCGGCGTACCGGTGATCGTGACAGCACAACCAGGGGTCCGCGACGACCTGCCGCATCAGCTCGCCTACCGGGCCGCCGATGCGATCATCGCGCCCTGGCCCGCCGAGCTGTATCAGCCGGACTGGCTTCGGGAGCACCTGCCGAAGACGGTCTTCACCGGCGGCATCTCCCGCTTCGACGGACGGCTTCCGGTCTCGCACCCCACCTTTGCCACCGACATACTCGTCCTCACCGGCGCCGGCGGGGAACGCGGGGTACCGCACCCGGCGGCCACTCTGGCCGACGAGCTCCCGGGACGCACCGTCGTCGGGCTCGGACCTGCGTTCGGAACGTGGGTCGACGACCCGTGGCCCTTCTTGTGCAGCGCCCGGGTGACCGTCATCGGTGCGGGTCAGGGAAGCGTCGCCGACGCCGCTGCGGCGGGCCGACCGGCCGTCGTGATCCCCGAGGACCGGCCGTTCGCCGAACAGCGGGCAACCGGCAACACCCTGGCGCGCTCCGAACTCGCGCTCGTGACGTCATCATGGCCGGACACCGAGACGTGGCGGTCGATCCTCGACACCGTCGGGGACTCGTCGCCGGCGTGGTCGCGGTGGCACACCGCGGGTGCCGCCGGGCGTGCCGCGCGCGCCATCGAAGCGGTCGCCCACCGATGACCGGCTCGCCCGACGTGGTCGCGGTGATCACGATCGTGTCGGGGCGACACGTCCACCTGCGGCGCCAGCTCGAGGCCTTCGGCCACTCAACCCACCGGCCCGACGTGCACATCATCGTGGCCATGGACGATCCGGACATCGCCACGGTCGTCGCGGATCATCCGGTGCGTGTCATCCACATCCGCAACGACGACCCGCACACCCTGCAACTCGCCGACGCGCGCAACGCCGGGGCAGCGGCCGCGATCGCGGCGGGGGCGACGATCCTGGTGTTCCTCGACGTCGACTGCATCCCCGGTCCGGACCTGCTGGGGCGGTACCTGCGGTCCTGCGCGGCGACGCCGGACCTCAAGCTCCTCTACTGCGGTCCGGTCACCTACCTGCCATCCGACCAGCCGACCTTCGACGCCCGTGAACTCTCCCGGTTCACCGACCCGCACCCGGCGCGTCCGTCACCGGGATGCGGACAGACCCAGCTCTCGTCGGAACTGATGCTGTTCTGGTCGCTGTCGTTCGCCGTGCGGGCCGCCGACTGGCTGGCCCTCGACGGCTTCCACCCGGGCTACCGGGGCTACGGTGGCGAGGACACGGACTTCGCGATGTCCGCGCGCAACAACGGGTTCCGGATCGCCTGGGTGGGCGGCGCACACGCCTATCACCAGCACCACGCCGTGTCGAACCCGCCGATCGAGCATCTCGCGGACATCCTCCGCAACGCCCGGGTCTTCCACCGGCGCTGGGGCACGTGGCCCATGGAGGGATGGTTGCGCGCCTTCGCCGAACGCGGTCTCGCGGCCTACGATCCAGTCGGCGATGATTGGCGGTTGGTCAGCGGCGGAACTTCGAGAACCGGATGACGACGCCGTGGGACTCCGAGTCCGTCAGCGGTTCGTCGTAGGAGATCGTGTGGGTGTCGGTCACGGTCTGCACGATTCGCCAGCCGAACGTCGACTGCTTGAGCGTCACGCCGCCGACGAGTTCGCCGCGGATCTCCCCGACCACGCCCTGCGGTGACAGGTGCAGCGTGAGCTCGATCGACGAGTCCTCGGCTGCGGCGGAGATGATCTGGGAGCAGATCTCGTCCACGGCCACCTTGGCGTCGATGACGTCGTCGAGTGCCCAGTCGTCGATGTAGAGAGCGGTCTCGACCAGCCCTCGTACCAGTGCGAGGCGATCGGTGGCGGCCGGAACCCGCAGGACCGTCGGCGCTCGGCCGTCGATCGATAGCTGGGACGTCGCGTCGGAATCGGTCATCAAATGAGTCTTCTTCGCCCGTTGCTTGGTGGTGCCGATCTCGGCTGGTCTGGTCATGAGTGCCCCGTGATTCCGTGTTCCAAACCGCGGCTCGAGGAGTTCGCCGCGCTGAGCGTGCCCCCAACACGTCTGGCCACGGTAGCAGAGCATTTCTCGGCACTCGGACCCGATGAGACTGACATCTCGTTTCGTCCCAATTCCGACGAGGCGTCCGCGCGATGACGTTTCATCCCCGGCCCGACGCGGTAACCCGTCCGCACCGAGGCCGGTCGTCCAGCACCGGCCACCGAGCCACAACCAGACAGTGCAGGGAGTGCACCATGCCAGATCTGACACCCGACCGAGAAGTCGCCTCGCGCGAGGCGATCGCCCGACGTCCGGCGCGAAAGTCACGAGGGCTGAAGGCGATCGGCCTCCTCGGCTTCGTCTGCCTCGGACTCATGCTGGTACTCGCGGGCCTCGCGATCGCCGCCGGCGCGGGTGATCGTGATGCGACGGTGTGGCTGGCGGTGGGCGCCGTCCTCGCGGGGCTGCTCGCGATCGGCCTGCTCATCAGCAGCCGGGTCCTGCTTCGACGCCGCGCCGCCCGAGACGGTGATCGCGCCCATCAGGACCCGATCCAGCCGGAGACCACCGCCGAGGAGGCCGAGCGGTACGAGGAACGCTTCCACGACTTCCCGGTCGAACACGCCGGAAAGCGAGAGCGCGGACGGGACGACCGTTTGGACGAGATGCACGACGACGGTCATCGGCACAACCGGCGACACAACGAGGGAAAGGCCTGAAGAATGCGCGCAGTGACCTGGCAGGGCAAACGACACGTGTCGGTCGACACCGTGCCCGACCCGAAGATCATCGAGCCCACCGACGCCATCATCAAGGTCACCTCGACCAACATCTGCGGATCCGATCTGCACCTCTACGAGGTGCTCGGCCCGTTCATGCAGGCCGGTGACATCCTCGGACACGAACCGATGGGGATCGTCGAGGAGGTCGGCAGCGAGACCGGCGACCTGCGGGTCGGCGACCGCGTCGTCATCCCGTTCCAGATTTCTTGCGGCTCATGCCTTTTCTGCCACGACGGGCTGATGACGCAGTGTGCGACGACGCGCGTCACCGACCAGGGTATGGGCGCCGCACTGTTCGGCTACTCCCAGCTCTACGGTTCAGTACCCGGCGGACAGGCCGAGTATCTCCGCGTGCCCCAGGCACAGTTCACGCACATCAAGGTGCCGCTGGAGAAGCCCGATTCGCGGTACGTCTATCTCTCTGACGTGCTGCCGACGGCCTGGCAGGCCGTGGCCTACGCCGAGATCCCCCGGGGCGGGACCGTCACGGTGCTGGGCCTCGGTCCGATCGGCGACATGGCCGCCCGCATCGCCGCGCACCAGGGCGCCCGGGTCATCGGTGTCGACCGCGTACCCGAACGGTTGGCCCGCGCCGAGGCCCGCGGCATCGAGACCGTGAACTTCGACGCGGTCGACAACGTCGGCGACGCCATCCGCGACCTCACCGGCGGACTGGGCACCGACTCGGTCATCGACGCGGTGGGCATGGAGGCCCACGGATCGCCGATCAACAAGGCGCTGCAGAGCGTCGTCGGACTGCTGCCCGACGCCGTGGCCCGCAAGGCGATGTCCGAGGTGGGCACCGACCGGCTCGGAGCGCTCTATTCCGCGATCGACATCATCAAGCGCGGCGGCACGATCTCGCTGTCCGGCGTGTACGGCGGCGCGGCCGACCCGCTGCCCATGCTGACGATGTTCGACAAGCAGATCCGGCTGCACATGGGACAGGCGAACGTGAAGCGGTGGGTCGACGACATCATGCCGCTGCTCTCCGACGACGACCCGCTGGGTGTCGACACCTTCGCCACTCACGAGCTACCGCTCGACGAGGCGCCGCAGGCCTATGAGACCTTCCAGCGCAAGGACGACGGCATGGTCAAGGTGATCCTCAAGCCGTGACTCAGCGGGGCCTGCCGCGGCCCTTGGCTGCGGCGGGCTCTCCGCCGGCCGGCAGGGAGTCGTCGTCCCCCGCGTCCTCGTCATCGTCCTCGACGACGACCTCGGACCGCAGGGTCTCGAGGATGCGTGTCAGCAGACGCGACACATGCATCTGGGAGATCCCCACCTCACGCGCGATCTCACTCTGCGACATCGACTTGAAGAACCGCAGGGTGAGGATCGTGCGCTCGCGTTCGGTGAGTCGCTCGAGTGCCGGCTGGAGCGTGACGAATTCTTCGACGAGTTCCAGCCGTGAATCCTCGTCGCCGAGGGTGTCGGCCAGGGTCCAGCCGTCGGTCGAGGAGCCGGCCTCGGCGTCGATCGAGCTCGCGGTGTAGGCCGACCGGGCGACCATTCCCTCGATCACCTCGCCGACCGGCAGGTCGAGGTGCTTCGCGATCTCGCTCGGGCGCGGCGACCGACCCAGGGATTGCAGCAGCTCTTCGCTGGCCTTGGCGATGTTGAGAGAGGCCTCCTGAGCCCGGCGGGGCACGCGGATGGACCAGGTGCTGTCGCGGAAGTACCGCTTGACCTCGCCCATGACGGTGGGCACCGCGAAGGCGAGGAAGTTGTTGCCGCGCTCGACATCGAACCTGTCGACGGCATGCATCAGACCGATCCGCGCCACCTGCCGCAGATCGTCGATGGGTTCGCCGCGCTCGGAGAAGCGCCTGGCGACGTGGTCGGCCAGAGGCAGGCACCTCGCGATGACCCCTTCTCGCAGCCGGGCACGACTGTCGTCGTCCTTCTCTTCGTGCATTGCACGCAGAGATGGGATGACGTCGCTGTAGTCGTCGTGATCGCCCCGGTCTCCCGACGCCATTCTCACCACCAGACTTCGAAGACAACACGAGAACTGATGCGCAGACCTCGTGCCGCAACCAGAACAGGAACGATGTGCGCACCGGGTTCGACGCATATCCGGCTCCAGCCAACCATGGTCGTACGACAGCGTCCAGCCACGCCGGGTGCGGCCTGGTCAGAGCGATGCATGGCAGGAACACACCGCATAAAAGCTGCCGAAGTGGGCACAACCTTGTACGCAATGCTCGTGCAACGTAGGGTAAGAGATGCGGTTCAGGTAGAAGCTGCGTTCTAAGTGACAGGCGCCCAGGGCCTCTTCGCTTCCCACCATCACGTGTCGATCTTTCTCTGACGGTCGTGAACTTGGGTTACTCAACGCCAAATCGGTGGAGTATCAAGGTCTTCGATCCAGAGGTGATGGTCGTGGCCAAACGCGCACTTGACTGAAACGAGAACATCATGGGTCTCACCTCTTCGACCACCTTCCGTTCGGCCTTCGATCCGGCGATCGAGCCGACACCGACGGCACATCCGCATCAGCTTGTCTCACCGAAATCGTATTGCGTCCAGGGCTTTTCAGGCAGCGTCGACCGCGATTCCGCCGCCGACTTCGCCGCCGCCCTCGACCGTGTGATCAGCGGTCCCGTCGACGGGATCGTTCTCGACTTCTCGGGCGTGAACTTCTTCGGGACCGTCGGACTGGTGCTGCTACGGTCCTTCATCGATGACGCCGGCCGACGCTTCGTCCCGGTCGTCGTCGTGGGCGGTCGCAGCGTGACCCGCCCCCTCGAACTCTGCGGAATGGCGCCCTACGTCCGGGCTTTCGAGACTCTCGAGGAAGCCGGACGCGCCTTGACCCAGAACGAGGTCGGCCCCAGCACGATGGAGTTCACGCTCGCCGAGTAGGTCGGCCCCTGCCCCCTGAGGTGCGAGGAGCGATAGCCGCCGGGCCGAGCAAGCGACGAAGGAGCGCGTCGAGGTCGACGAGCGTCCCCTGCCCCCTGAGGTGCGAGGAGCGATAGCGACGAGCCTCGAAGGGCACGTCGGGTCACCGCTTCGTGGTGATCTGACGTGCCACCTCGACCAGCTTGGTGTTCGAATCCTGCGACAGCCGCTTCAACAGCTCGAACGCGGCGACCGCGTCGATCTCGAACCGCTCCATCAGCATGCCCTTGGCCTGCCCGATCACGTCGCGATTGGCCAGGGCACTGTGGAACTGCTTGTCTTTCTTGACCTTGTTCCAGGCGAGGGCGGCGTGTGTCGCGAAGACGACCCCGATGTCCTCGGCGTGGATGTCGAAGGCGCGAGGCGCGTCGGCGTACAGATTGAGTGCCCCGATCGTCGTGGTGTCGGCGAAGAGCTGAAACGACAGCACCGAGCGGATCGAGGTCTCGGCGAGCGCCCGCTGCCGATACGCCGGCCAGCGCTCGTCCGTCTCGAGGTCGTCGACGCGAACCACCCGGTCGGCCAGCGCGGCCGAGATGCACGGCCCCTCACCGAGTTCCGCTTGGATGCGATCATGCGTATCGGCGACGTCGTGGCTCGAACCGAACGACTCGATCGACTTCCGGTTGGTGGTCACGGTGAGGCCCGCGTACCCGACGCCGGGGATGTCGATGAGCGCGTTCTCGACGATCGTCTTCGCGACCTGTTCGTCGGAATCGTCGCCGTGCAGTTCGCGCGCCAGATCCGCGATCTTGCGGTGGACGTCCTCATCAGTCGGATCGGTCATGGTCGAGCCCCTTTCGACGCCCGACGTGGCACCGACGACCACGGACGCGCATTGTTCGGCGTGCCCACCCAACGTAACCCACTGCGTCATCCCCGTGGGCGGCAAACCGACGGCCGACGGTCACGGGCACGCGTCACGCTCAGCGGAACGCCGAGGAGCCCGTCAGCGCGCGACCGATGGTGAGCTGGTGGACCTCCGAGGTCCCTTCGTAGGTGAGCACCGACTCCAGGTTGTTGGCGTGCCGGATCACCGGGTACTCGAGGGTGATGCCGTTCGCGCCCAGAATCGTTCGGCATTCGCGGGCGATCGCGATCGCTTCCCGCGTGCTGTTCAGCTTTCCGGTGCTGACCTGTTCGGGCGTGAGCTCGCCGCGGTCCTTCAGGCGACCGAGATGGTAGGCCAGCAGGTGGCCCTTGCCCACCTCGAGCGCCATGTCGGCGATCTTGGTCTGGGTGATCTGGTAACCGGCCAGCGGCTTGTCGAACACCTCGCGGGACTGCGCGTACTCGATGGCCGCCTCGAGGCAGTCGCGGGCTGCGCCCATGGCCCCGAAGATGATGCCGAAGCGCGCCTCGCCCAGGGCGGTCAGCGGACCCCGCAGGCCCTCCGCCTTCGGCAGCATCGCCGACGCGGGAAGCCGCACGTCGTCGAACACGAGTTCCGAGGTGACCGAGGCGCGCAGGGACATCTTCTTCGTGATCTCCGGCGCCGAGAACCCGGGCGTGTCGGTGGGGACCACGAACCCACGGATGCCGCCGGGACTGTCGGCGAGATCGGTCTGCGCCCACACCACCGCGACGTCGGCGATCGAACCGTTGGTGATCCACATCTTGGTCCCGTTCAGCACCCAGTCGTCACCGTCGCGCTTCGCATGGGTGCGCATGCCCGACGGGTTGGATCCGAAGTCCGGTTCGGTCAGGCCGAAACAACCGATCGCCTCCCCCGCCGCCATCCGTGGCAGCCACTCGTTCTTCTGTTCCTCCGAACCCCAGTGATGGATGGAGAACATCGCGAGTGAGCCCTGCACCGACACCAGGCTCCGGATCCCGGAGTCGACGGCCTCGAGTTCGAGGCAGGCCAGCCCGTAGGACATCGCACTCATCCCGGGACAGCCGTACCCCTCGAGGTGCATTCCCAGGGCCCCGAGCCCGCCGAGCTCCCGGGCGATGTCGCGGGCAGGTAGGCGGGCCTCCTCGAACCAGTCGGCGATGTGCGGACGCAACTTCGAGGCGGCGAAGTCGCGCACACTGTCGCGGATGGCGATCTCGTCGGCGTCGAGCAGCGAGTCCAGGGCGAAGAGCTGGGGCAACGTGCTGGGGCGGGACATGGAGGACCTCCGTCGAGAGTCGGACACAGGCGCGGACCGCGGGCCGCTGCGAGAACGTTTGCACGAACGATTGCATCGCCTAAGGTAGGTGGTCGACCGTCGTCGGTCAATGTGCATACCCGACAGCGGCACCGGCAGAGGGAGGGACAGCGTGGTGAGTGGTCAGCGCGCGCCCACGCTGAAGGAGATCGCGCAGCGGGCCGGCGTGCACGTGTCCACGGCGTCCCGGGTCCTCCGTCAGGCCGAACCGGCCGACGGCTGGTCGGCCTCGGCGCTCCGGGTGCGCGAGGTCGCCGACCAGCTCGGCTACCAGCGCAACGTGTGGGCGGCCAGTCTCCGGACCCGCAAGACGACCACGATCGGCGTCGTGATGACACGCCTCACCGACGGCGTCGTCGCCACGACCTACCAGGGCATCGAGCAGGCCGCCACCCGGGCCGGCTACTCGGTGCTGCTGTCGAGCCCACCCGACGAGGAGACCGCGCAGCGGCGGGCCATCGAACTGCTCGTCGGCCGGCAGGTCGACGGCCTGCTGTTGAGCGGGCTGCATCGGCCCGGTCGCGACTTCGTCGAGTCGCTGCGGATCGGCGACCTGCCGCTGCTGACACTCACCCGGCACGCCGACGCCGGACTCCCCTTCGTCGGTGGTGACGACGAGCGCGGCGGACGGATCGCCGCCCGACATCTCCTGGACCGGGGACACACCGACGTCGCCGTCATCGCCGGTCCCGGTCACGCCACCACCGCAACCGACCGGCTCCGCGGATTCCGCGCCGAGCTGCGCGACGCCGGGCTCGCGCTGCCCGACGACCGCATCATCGCCTCCGACTTCGAGGTCGACGGCGGCACCGCGGCCGGTTCCGCGCTACTCGATCGTCCGGACCGGCCGCGGGCGATCTTCGCGGTGTCCGACACGATCGCGGTGGGAGTCCTCGGCGTGGCACGCGATCTCGGTCTCCGCGTCCCCGACGACCTCGCCCTGATCGGTTACAACGACATCCCGGTGGCGGCTCAGCTCCCCGTCCCGCTCACGACGGTCCGTTCCCCGGCCCGGGAGATCGGCGAGACCGCGGTACGCGGTCTCCTCGACCTCACCGTCGGACACGACGTCGTATCACGGCGTCTGCCAGTCGAACTCATGATCCGCGGGAGTACCTGAGCCGCCCGCGGACCGCCCTGCGCTCGAACGTCAGGGCACAACCGGCTCGGCCCGTCGACGCATTGCGACGGCGCGGGCGACCGCGAAGGTCGCGGCGAGCACCATCGTCACCACGAGGATCGTGGCGATCCAGGTCGGCGAGGTGGTCGTGTATCCGAACCAACCGGCCACCCCGACGCCGGCGCCCGTCGCCAGGACCGCGCCGATCGGGAGCGCTACCGCCGTCGTCCGTACGGTGGCCCGGGCGTGCGCGTCTCCGGACAATCGCAGGACACCGAAGATGCCGGCGAGCACCAGCACATAACCGAGCACACCACTGACGGCATAGATCACCAGGACGGGATACTCGGCTCCGGTGTCGCCGGCGAACGCGTTCGCCAGCAGGATGATCGCCGGGGCGAGTCCGACCACGACACCGATCAATCCGGCTCCCACCACCCGGACGAGCCGCAACCCGCGCGGCTCGGCGAGGCGCACACCCACCGCCCACAGCACTCCCGCAACGAGCGCACCGGTGACGGCACCGGCACCGGCCGCGACGAGAACCGAATTCGTCGGGTCGGCGGGGAAGCTCGCCGTGTACCCGGTGCCCCACGCCATCCAGATGTCGGGACCACCGACCGAGCCGCCGCCCCCGGACAGCGTCGCGCCCAACGCCGCGACCACCGCACCGAACAGCCCGAACCCGGCGAGTTGCCTCCACATAGGGCCACTATGGCCGGTCTGGGCGTCGTCGTCCTTCCGGACACGCGGATGGGCCCTTCGCGGCTCACCTCGCTCACACCGATTCAGTGCGTCGACGCGGATTCGGCACCGATGCCCGTCTCGGCCCGCACGATCATCTCGGCGAACTTCTCGTCGTCGTGATCACGGTCGGCGGCCCTCTCGGAGAGCAATGAGCCGACGACACAGGCGAACAGGCTCAACGGCAACGTGATGATCACCGGCAGCTGGATCCCGAGGGGCGCCGGCCCGCTGCCCATCCAGAGGGCGTCGGTGAGCATGAGGGTCACGATCGTCGACACGAGACCCGTGAGGATGCCCCACACGGCGCCCACCGCGGTGAACCGTCGCCAGCTCAGGCTCAGGACGAGCGCCGGCAGGTGCGCGCTGCCGGCAACCATGAACGCCATCCCCATGAAGTAGGTGATGTTGGTGTCGTCGCCGATCAGCAGGGTGATGCCGATCGCGAAGATGCTGAACACCACCGCACCGTAGCGGGCCACGCGTGCCTGTCGGTCCTCGTCGACCTCGGTGGCGGTGCTCCCCGACGTCGTCCGCGGCCGGACGAGCGACGGCCAGACGTCACGGGCGAAGGTGCCTGCCGCGGAGATCACCACGCCGGCGACCACGGCGACGATCGAGGCGAATGCCACGGCCGAGACGAGTGCGAGGGCCAGGGACCCGCCGACGGTGCCCGCACCGCCCCCGAGTTCGGTCACCAGCACCGGTGCCGCGAGATTGCCTCCCGGACCGACTTTTTCGGCACCGTTCGCGCCGAGCAACGCCGCCGCGCCGTAACCCATCAGAACCACGATCAGATAGAACATGCTGCACAGCGCCACGGTCCAGCCCAGCGAGCGCCGCGCGGTGCCCGCCTCCGGGACGGTGAAGAACCGGATCAGGATGTGGGCCATCCCGGCCGTGCCGAGCGCGAACGTCAGTGCGTACGAGAGGAGATTGAGCGTTCCGCCGTCGCCGAAGATCACCCCCGGCGTGAAGATCGCGTCGCCTTCGACGGCGTGATCGGTGGCCGAGGAGAACAGCAGCGGGAGGCTGAACCCGAACTTCGCCAGCACACCCAGCGCGATCACTGCGGCGAGGATCGCCAGGATCGACGACTTGATGACCTGCACCCACGTGGTGGCGACCATGCCCCCGACGAAAACATAGACGGCCATGAGGGTTCCGGCGACCAGGACCGACATCCAGAACGGGATACCGGCGATGGACTCCAGGAGCGTTCCGGCCGCGACCAGCTGCGCGAGAAGGACGAAGGTTCCCGTCGCCACGGTGCTGAGCGCGACCGCGACCCGGACACGGCGGGCCTCGGTACGGAACACCAGCACGTCACCGATCGTGTATTTGCCGATGTTGCGCATCTTCTCGGCAAGCAGGAGCAACACCGGGATGAAGGAGATGACGGAGGTGAAGAGGATGACCGTGCCGTCGACGCCCTTGTAGAAGATCAGACCGGTGGTACCCAGGAAACTACCCGCGGAGATGAACTCGCCGGAGATCGCAAAGCCGTTCTGCCAGCTCGAGATCGATCGTCCGGCAGCGAAGAAGCCGTCGGCGCTGCGCGACCGCCGCGCGACGGCGAACGTGATCCACAGGGTCAGCGAGATGACCGCCGCGCAGATCGCGATGGCCAGGACGTCGGTGTCACCGCTCATGCCGGACGCTCCTCGGTGATCGCCGCGCCGGCGGCAACGGCCGACGTGACCGCCAGACTCGCCGCGCCCGCAGCCGGTTGCAGATAGGTGCGACTGAGACGGAAATACACCCCGACCAGCACCCAGGTACCCATGAACTCCCCCAGGACGATCCACAGCGACAGCGGAATCCCGAGGATCAGCGTCGTCCCGAGGACGTCCGGAAAGTAGGCGAAGGCGATGATGAACGCCGCGAACAGGCCCACCGTCGCAAGACCCAGGCCGAGCGTGACCGCGCGACGCCGACGACGCAACTCCGCGATCTCGGGGAGACCGAGTATCTCGGTCCAGCGGACCGCGGCTCCGTCGTGGGTCGTATGCGCCTCTGCAACAGGTATGTCGCTCATGGGTGCACCGCCGCGGCGCGTGCCGTGTCGAGCGCGAACCGATTTTCGTCCCAACCGTCGGCGAGCGGTCCGAAGAAGTGGAATCGCACCCGCTTGACCCGGTAGAGCCACTGCCCGTCCTGCTTGACCAGTGTGTCCGTGTAGCGCCCGGCCGCGATCGAGGCCGCGCCGTCCAGCACGCACGGCTGCCACAGGAACGAGCGCGCCACCGCGTCGTTCCCGTCGACCTCGATCTCCAGGTTGGTGATGAAATGCCAGAAGGACGTGAGACCGCCGTCGGCGAGCCCGGCGAAAAACTCGCGCATCGCGTCCTTGCCCCGCGGATTCGACAGCCCGTCGAACTCACCGTCCTCGGTGAACAGGGTCATCAGGGCGTCCCAGTCGCCGTCGTCGAGATGGCGACAGTACCGGGCGTCGAGGACCCGGATGGCCTCCAGATCCTCGAGCCGAGTCAGCCGTGCCGCCAGATCCTGGTCGGAACCAGATGTCATGAGCGTCCTTCCGATTGTGCGGCCTGCCGCCATCGTGGATTCGGCCAGGTTAACGTTTGTTCACGTGATCCACACCATAAGGCCACGCCGGTCCCCGGTCAACCATCCCCGAGTCGGCCATCGTTGCTGGTGGCACCCACGACGCCTACGCTGGGCGGATGAACAACCGATCGCCATCGACGACGACCACGGCCTCACGCGATCGCATTCTCGACGCAGCCCTCGACGAGTTCTTCACCAGCGGATTCCACGGGTCGACGATGCGGACCATCGGCAATCGCGCAGGGTGCAGCGCCGCGAACGTCTACAACCACTTCGAGAACAAGTCCGATCTGCTGGTCGAGATCCTGCGCACCGCCAGTGACGAGCAGTTCACCGCCACCCGCAACGCGATCCGGCGCGCCGGCAAGGACCCCGCCGCCCAGTGGCGGGCCGCCGTCGGTGCGCACGCACTGTTCGCCGCGCAGCGTCCCCGTGAATGCCTGGTCGCCAACACCGAGCTCCGCTACCTCGGTGAGATCGACCGCAAACGCGTGGTCGGGTCCCGCGACGCCCAGGAGGACCAGTTCATCGCCATCGCCGAAGCCGCAGTCGACCTGGGGATCTTCCATGTCGATCGCGTTCATCAGGCGGTGACGGCTGTTCTCCTGATGTGCGCAGGCATCCCGGTGTGGTTCCGTGCGGACGGCCCGCGATCGGCCGAACAGATCGCCGCCGACTACGCCGGGTACGCCCTCAACCTGGTCGGATACCGCCCGACGCCCTGACGGTCGTTGACCGGGTGACCGCCCAGTGCTTCAATGGTGAACGAGCGTTAATCACTACGGGGGCCGCCTCCCGCTCGCCGGGTCCCCGACTCGACAACCGACGTCGTTCACTAGGAGCTGGCCATGACCCATCGGCCGTCACAACCGCGCACCGACAGCCCGCGCTACCTCACCGAAGACCGCATCGCCATCCGCGACCTCGCACGCAACTTCGCCATGACGCAGGTCCTGCCGGTCGCCAACGAACTCGACCCGGTCCAGGGCACCATCCCGGACACCCTCAAGAAGGCCATGGGCGAGATCGGCTTCTTCGGCATCATGATCCCCGAGGAGTATGGCGGCCTCGGACTCGGCGTCTTCGAATACTGCCTGGTGGCAGAGGAACTCTCCCGCGCCTGGATGAGCGTCTCCGGGCTGCTGGCCCGCGGCAACGGCATGGGCGGCGGATTCACCCCCGAACAGGAGGCCGCTCTCCTGCCACGCGTCGCGCGCGGCGACTACCTCGGCGCCTACGCACTCTCCGAGGCGGAGGCCGGATCGGACGTCGCCAACATCTCGTGTCGTGCGACCCGGGAGGGCGACGACTGGATCGTGAACGGCACCAAGATGTGGTGCACCTACGCCGACGAAGCCGATTACCTCGTGCTGTTCGCCCGCACGGACCCCGACAAGGACCCCGCGAAACCGCACCGCGGGATCAGCGCCTTTCTCGTCGAGAAGGAGCGCGGCGTCTTCCCGCCCGGCATCGAGGGCACCAAGATCCGCAAGATCGGCTACTTCGGTTGGCACACATGGGAACTGTCCTTCGACAACTTCCGCATCCCGGCCCACCGCATGCTGGGCGAGGAAGGCAAGGGCTTCTACCTCGCGGTCAGCGGCCTCGAAGTCGGGCGCGCCCACACCGCCGCCCGCGCCATCGGCCTGGCCCGCGCCGCCCTCGAGGACTCCATCGCCTACCTGCACACGCGACGACAGTTCGGCCACGAACTCGCCGACTTCCAGCACCTGCGGTTCAAGATCGCGACGATGGCCGCCGACATCGAGGCCGCGCGTGCGCTGATGTACTCGGTCGCCACCGACATCGACACCGGGCGGCGCTGCTCACTCGAGGCGTCGATGTGCAAGCTCGTCGCCACCGAGATGGCCGAACGGGTCACGAGCGAGGCCGTCCAGATCCACGGTGGAGCCGGCTACACCACCGATTTCCAGGTCGAACGGCACTGGCGCGACGCCCGTCTGACGAAGATCTTCGAGGGCACCAGCGAGATCCAGATGCGGATCATCTCCGACGAGTTGCTCGGACGGTCCGGCTCATGAGCACGTCGCTCGCGGCGATCCGCGTCGGCGCACGCACCGAGTCCGAGCCGGCCATCGCCGCCGATGTCCTCGACGAGCACGGTCTGACGGCGCCCGCGGGCTCGCAGTCGCTCGGAATCATGCTGGCGGAGTTGCTGACCGGGCCGGCTCCCCACGGTGAACGGGTGGGACTGACCTGGACGACGAGCGCGCGCCTCACCCGGGCCGATCGCGCCCGTGTCCGCACGGTGGTGACCCGTGTGGCGCACGACGGCCTCGACCGGCACGTCGAAGTCGTCGACGAGGCCGGGCGCGTACGCGAGTCGGGCGTCGAGACCTGGCAGACCGCCACGCGGCCGAATCCGATCACCGCACTGGACTTCTGCGGTATCGAATGGGCGACGGACCTACAGTCGCGACTGCATCGGGACGAGGCGTTCACCTCGTCGGTGTCGACCTGGGACGGCACCATCGGTCTACGGTCCGGCGCCCGGGAGGTGCACCTGCGGATCTACAAGGGCCAGGTCATCGACGTCACCCGTCGCTCCCTGCTCGGGGCGACCTTCACCTTCGAGGCACGGCCCGAGACCTGGGTCGAGCTGATACTCGGCGCCGACGACGACTTCATGCGGCGCGCGCTGCGCGGCGAGTTCTCCTCGGCCGGAAACGGTTACGAATACCTGCGATTGACCAGGCCGTTGCACACGATCATGCACCACGCACGCGCGATGGCCCAGGAGGTGCCGGCATGATCGAGGCACGCTACCTCGACGTCCAGGGCGCCCTGGGGTTCGTCGAGATCGTCACCGCCGACGGAGAGGGCACGGGGGCCGGAACCGGCACCGGCGAACCCACTGTCGTGTGTCTGCACACGGCCGGGCAGAGCGGCGTGCAGTGGCGCCGCGTCTCGCAGCGGCTCGCCGATCGCGGATATCGCGTGATCGTCCCGGATCTGCCCGGTCATGGCCGCTCGGAACCCTGCCCGACCGGTCCGGTCACGAGCCTGATCGACTATGCCGACTGGCTGACGGCCCTGCTCCGGCGGCTCGGTGTCGACCGTCCCTACGTGATCGGATGTTCCATCGGCGGCAAGCTCACCCTCGAACTGTCGCTGCGGCCCGAGTTCCCGCTCGCCGGTGCGATCGCGATGGCGGCCGAAGCGGGTCCGGGCCGGGTGAAGATCGCCGGACTGCGCCGCGAGCTCGACGACGTCGCCGCCCCGGCCCGGGCCGACCGGACCTACCTCGGAAGTCTTGCCTCAGTGGGGCGTTCGGTCCCGCCGTCGCAGGCTCATCTGATCGGCCTGATGCACAAGCGCGAGGATCCGGAGATCTCGTCGTCGGACCTCATCGGGTGGGGCAGCCACGACGTGCGCGACCGGATCGCCGATCTCACGTGCCCACTACACCTCATCTGCGGGTCCGACGACCCCTGGATCAACGTCGACGAGGTGCGGGACACCGCGGTTCAGATCAACGAACTCGACGGTGCACCTGCACGATTCACCGAGCTGGTTGGATACGGCCACTACCCGATGGAGGAGATCCCCGACTTCGGCGCGCATGCGGCCGAGTGGCTCACCGCACTGCGCGTCGAGTCCGCGGCGGAGGTGATCTCGTGACCACCACCGCGCGCCCGTCACTGAGCCGCATGCTGGCCGCGCTGGTCGGGCAGGCACCGGATCTGCCGGCCGCCTACGACGTCTGCGGGGACCGGGTACTGCCCGTCACCCGGAGGGAGCTGGCCGACCGGGTCGGTGCGCTGCGGGACGAGTTGTCCGCCATCGGCGTCCGGCGTGGTCAGTGCATCGCCGTGTACCTGCCGAACTGGTCCGATGCGCTGGTGTGGCAGTTCGCCGCATCGGCTCTGGGCGCTCACGTCATCGGCGTCAACACCCGCTACAACATCGGCGAGGTCGCACACATCCTCACCGCCGCGCGACCGGCGGTGGTCGCCGTGCCGGCCGAGTTCCACGGACTCGACCTCGTCGGCACGCTCCGCGAGGCGAGTACGGCGGCCGACCCGACGCCGGTCGTGTCGGTGGTGCCCGGCCCGGCCCGGCCGCAGGTCACCGTCGGCGACTTCGACCTCGGCGCGGGTGCCTGGATCGCCGGAAGCGGTGACACGGCCGGAACGTCGGCGCCCCGGACCCCCGTGACCGCGGCACTGACCCCGGCCGGTCTCGACGACGACCCCGCCGACCATCTCGCGGTCGCCTTCACCACCTCGGGCTCCACCGGCACCCCGAAGCTCGCCGCGCACCGCGATTCGGCGGTGGCCCGGCACGGTCATGCCGACGCGGCCCTCATGGGCGTCCGGAACGGCGACGTGATCCTGGGCGTACTGCCCGTGTCCGGCGTATTCGGCTTCAGCGCCGCCATGGCCGGTCTCGCCGGCGGCGGCGCCGTGCTGATGGAACCCGTCTTCGACGCCGGCGCCACCCTCCGACGCATCGCCGACCTGGGCGTCACCCACGTCGTCGGCGGCGACGACCTGTTCGGCCGGTTGCACGACGCGTGGCAGGCCGGCCCACGCACCGAACTGGGGTCGTTGCGCTGGCTGGGAATCGCCGACTTCCTCGGCCGGTCCCACGAGATCGCGCACTGGGCACTGGCCGAGGCGGGCGCGCACACCACCGGGGTATTCGGCTCGTCGGAGGTGTTCGCGCTGGCGCTCCTGTGGTCCGCCGACGACCCGGAGTCGGTGCGCTGGAACGGCGGCGGCCGACCCGTCGAATCCGCCATCGAGGTCCGTGTCGCGGATCCGCTCGACGACCGTGTCCTCGGTGCGGGCGAGGAGGGTGAGCTGCAGTTCCGCGGACCCAACGTCGTCGACGCCTATCTGGGTGACCCCGATGCGGGCGCGCGGTCCTTCACCGCGGACGGTTGGTTCCGCAGTGGCGATCTGGCGCGCCCCCTCGACACCGGCGGCTTCCGCTACGTGTGCCGGATGGGAGATGTGCTGCGGCTGCGGGGTTTCCTCGTCGATCCCGCAGAGATCGAGCATCGCCTCGCCGAGCACGCGAACGTGCAGACCGCCAAGGTGGTCGGCGTCGCCGGCGCCGGCGGGTACACCGAGGCCGTGGCGTTCGTGGTGCCCGCCGACCCGGACGCCCCGCTCGGCCCCACCGAATTGAAGGACTTCTGCCGCGAGCGGCTCGCCTCGTTCAAGGTGCCCGCGGCAGTACATGTCATCGAACATATGCCGACCACGGTCGGCGGCAACGGCACCAAGATCAGGGCCGTCGAGCTGCGTGAGTGGGCCCAACGCTGGTCCGGACGAGAAGTCGACTACCGCAAAGGATCACCGAAATGACCGTCAGCACGACAGCCACCGCGAACGATGTGGTCATCTGCGAACCGCTCCGCACCCCGGTCGGGCGCTACGGCGGGGCGTTCGTCGACGTGCCCGCCACCGAGCTCGCCGCGCGGGTGATCTCGGAACTGTTGTCCCGCACCGGCGTCGATCCCGAGTCGATCGACGACGTGATCCTCGGTCAGTGCTACCCGAATGGGGAGGCACCTGCCATCGGTCGTGTCGCCGCACTCGACGCCGGGTTGCCGGTCACCGTGCCGGGGTCACAACTCGACCGCCGGTGCGGCTCGGGTCTGCAGGCCGTTCTCGACGCCGCGATGCGCGTCCAGACCGGGGTGGCCGCCCTCGTGATCGCCGGTGGCGTCGAATCGATGAGCCGCGCAGAGTATTACACCGAGTCCATGCGCTGGGGCGCGAAAGGCGCACCCGCAGCCCTCCACGACCGGCTCGCGCGCGGGCGGGTCACGGCCGGCGGCAAGAACCACCCGGTGCCCGGAGGCATGCTGGAGACCGCGGAGAACCTGCGTCGCGAGTACTCGATCCCGCGCTCGGAACAAGACGAACTGGCCGTCGAATCGCATCGGCGGGCGGTGGCCGCGATGGACAGTGGAAAGTTCGCCGAGGAGATCGTGCCGGTCGCGGTGCCCCAGCGCCGGGGTGCGGACCGGGTCGTCGATCGCGACGAGCATCCGCGCGCCGACACCACCGTGGAGTCATTGGCACGTCTGCGGCCGATCATGGGCGCGAGCGACCCCGACGCGACGGTCACCGCGGGCAACGCCAGCGGTCAGAACGACGGCGCCGCGGCATGTCTGGTCACCAGCCGCGCCCGGGCGGAGCAGCTGGGTCTCCAGCCACTCGCACGGCTTGTCACCTGGGCGGTGGCCGGGGTCGGTCCGGAGGTGATGGGCATCGGTCCGGTTCCCTCGACGGCCAGGGCCCTCGCCCGCGCCGGTCTGGAACTGTCCGACATCGACCTGATCGAACTCAACGAGGCCTTCGCGGCGCAGGCACTGGCGGTCACGCGTGAGTGGGGATTCGGCGACGCCGACTTCGACCGCACCAACGTCAACGGCTCCGGCATCTCGCTGGGGCATCCCGTGGGCGCCACCGGCGTCCGCATTCTCACGACGCTGCTCCGTGAACTGGACCGGCGCGGTGCGCGTTTCGGCCTGGAGACCATGTGCATCGGCGGCGGACAGGGACTCACGGCCGTGTTCGAACGGATCACCGGGTAATACGGCCGGCCTGCTCCTGCGCCGCACGGAACATCGCGACGACCGCAACGCGGACATCGGAGCGGTCGCGCACCGGGCGATCCCACGCGAGCCGCACGACCACCACACCGTCGGGGACGGAGACGTCGAAAGTGGCTGCCTCGGCGTCGAATCCGGCCATCACGGCGGAGGTCGCGTCCGGACGGTCGCCGAGGGTGCGGCAGATCAGCAGCGAGTCCTCGGCGTGGTCGTCGTTCATGTGCGCGAGGACGGCTGCCACGACATCCGGGGCGAACTGCGCCGGGCCCGAGGAATTGTCGTCAGTCACGCGCAGGCTCTCCCGCATCGGTGCGCACGAACTTCCCGACCCACCGCTGGAAACGCTCGACGTCGCCGCCCTGCTCCTCGAACCATCCCCATGCACCGCCGCGGGCACCGGTCACGTCGCCGACGACCAGTTCGATGGCTTCGCGCGGGGTACGCAGGATCGGGGCCTCCAGGGTGGTGCCGGCCGGGATCCGCTTGCGGGTCCGCAGTCGTTCGAAGACGCCGGCGATACTGTCCTCGGTCCGGTGGTAGTCGCTGATGACCGACGATTCGTCGACGCCCGCCAGCAGCAGCGCGATGGCGATGATCACCCCGGTGCGGTCCTTGCCGGCCGCGCAGTGCACCAGAGTGGCACCGTCGGTGTCGAACTCGTTCAGCGCGGCGGTCAGCCGGTGGCCGCCCGTCCGCATCATCGCGGTGTAGATGTCGACGAGAGCGGTGTCGGCGAGCCGGTCGACGCGGGCACCCGACGACACCGGACGGTGCACGACCCGCACGTTCGACGGCCACGTGACGGCCATCCGGCCCAGCTCGGTGGGGTCGCGCAGGTCGACGACGGTCGCCGGCGGCCAGGGCATGCCCACCGGGTCCTCGTCGTCGGGATACGGGGCGTCGCTGCGGATCAGCACGTTGGCGGCGGTGAGGCCGCCACCGGCGACCCGCATGCCGCCCAGATCCCGGATGTTGGCGAAAGTCCGCAGGTCAGGGGCGGAGGAGAGGGTCACAGCTATCCCGATCGTCGAAGTGCGCGGTGGTCGGTCGCACCTCACCTTACGCAGGCGGCGGCACGTCCGGCCGCTGACGTACCGTTGCGACGGTGACGACCTATCACTCCTACGAACCGTCGCACGGTCATCGGCTGTCGCACGATCCCGTCAACGCGATCGTCGCGCCGCGACCCATCGGCTGGATCTCCACGGTGTCCGGCACCGGGGTGCGCAATCTCGCGCCCTACAGCTTCTTCAACCTCTTCAACTACACGCCGCCGATCGTGGGCTTTGCCAGCGTCGGCTACAAGGACACCGCCGCCAACGCGATCGAGTCCGGCGAGTTCGTGTGGAACCTGGCCACCGACGACCTCGGCGAGAAGATGAATGCCACCTCGGCGGCGGTGCCCGCCGGCGAGGACGAGTTCGAGGTCGCCGGCCTCACACCGCTGGCCGCCGACCTCGTCGCGCCGGCCCGCGTCGGGGAGAGTCCCGTGGCCTTCGAGTGCCGGGTCACCCAGTCGTTCCGATTGCGCACGGCCGCCGACGAACCCGTCGACAGTTGGATGGTGCTGGGCGAGGTAGTGAAGATCCACATCGCCACCCACCTGCTGCGGGAGGACCAGACCTTCGACACAGCCGGCGCGCGTCCGCTGTTGCGTGCCGGTGGACAGGGCGACTACTTCCTGCCGAGCGACGACCACCACCGGTTCATGAAGCGGCCGAAACCCGCCACGCGCTAGCGTCCCGGTCGGCGGGTCCGCTCACAGCGCGCCGCGGATCTCCTCGCCGCTCGGCATCCCGGTCCGGGCACCGACCGAGGCGACGGACAACGACGCCGCCGCGACGCCTCGCCTCGCGGCGTCGACGACCGTCGAACCGCCGGCGAGCGCCGCCGCGAACACGCCGTTGAAGGTGTCGCCCGCCCCGGTGGTGTCGACCACGCGGGCGACCTGCCCGGCGGGAAGTGCGACCACCTCGGAGACCGGATCGGCGATCAGGACGCCCTGCGCACCGAGGGTCACCAGAACCGGGGCACCCGTCCGCGACGCCACCGCCGTTGCCCGTTCGGCCGCCGGCACGTCCGGGGCGTCCCGATCGTCGATGATCAATCGGTGCAGGTCACGAAGCTCCGAGGCGTTGGGTGTGAACACCGGTCCCGATGTCAGCAGGTCGACCGTCGACGGCAACACGGGGGCGGGGTTGACGACGCATCGGATACCTCGCGCAGCGGCCGTCGTCACCGCCGCGGCAACCGCGGCGGCCGGGATCTCGGTGCTGACGAGCACACACCCGGCCCAGCCCGCCGCGCGCTCCACCGCGGCATGCACACTCTCGGCATCGAGGGCGGCATTCGCGCCCGCCCCGACGGCGATCTGGTTCTCCCCCTGCGGGTCGACGACGATCAGCGCCATCCCGGTGGCGACGCCGTCGAGCACGGCCACGTCGGTCACGTCGACGCCGGAGTCCCGCAGTTCGGCGAGTGCCTGCGCGCCCGTGTCGTCGGAACCGACTGCGCCGCAATATCGCACCTCGGCACCCGCCCGCGCGGCGGCGACGGCGGCATTCGCGCCCTTGCCGCCGCCATGCCGCGTCACGGTCGGGCCGACGACCGTCTCACCGGGCCCCGGGAGCCGGTCGGTCTCCACCACGAGGTCGACGTTGACCGCGCCGACGACGAGAAGTCGTATCGCCCGATCGTGAGAAGTCATCGTGCCTCCGAACCCGTGAGCAGCCCCGGCGTCCAGTCCGGCCAGTCGGGCACCCCGCGACCATACCGTCGATGCGACGCACCCCGTCGACGGTCGTTGCCGGACGACCGTCGACGAGCGCCGGCGTTCTCAGCCGATCCTGCGTGTCACCGCGTGGATGCCGCGTCCCGCTTCGGCAGCACCCATCCCGGTCGCGGGAAGTGGCAGGTGTAGCCGTTCGGGAAATTGAGCAGGTAGTCCTGGTGCTCGGCCTCGGCCTGCCAGAACGGGCCCAGCTCCTCGATCGTCGTGACCGCCTTGCCGGGCCACAGTCCCGACGCATCGACATCGGCGATGGTGTCCCGGGCGACCTGCTCCTGCTCCGGTGTCACCGGGAAGATCGCCGAGCGATAGCTGGTGCCGACGTCGTTCCCCTGCCGGTTGCGGGTCGACGGGTCGTGGATCTGGAAGAAGAACGCCAGGATGTCGCGGTACGACGTCTGGGCCGGGTCGAAGACGATCTCGACCGCCTCCGCGTGACCGGGATGGTTGCGGTAGGTGGCGTGGTCGTTCTGCCCGCCGGTGTAGCCGACCCGGGTGTCGAGCACGCCGGGCTGCTTGCGGATCAGATCTTCCATGCCCCAGAAGCAGCCGCCCGCGAGGACTGCGGTCTCGGTGCCGGGGCGGACGGTGATCTGGCCGGTGTCGGTCGTCATGCGTTCTCCTCCTGGATGTCGGTGGTGGTGGTGTTGTCGGTGAACAGGTCGGCGTACTCGCCGTACCCCTCGGCCTCGAGCTCGCCGACCGGGATGAACCGCAGCGACGCCGAGTTCATGCAGTAGCGCTGTCCGCCCGCGTCACGCGGTCCGTCGTCGAACAGATGCCCGAGGTGGCTGTCGGCGCCGGACGAGCGCACCTCGGTGCGCCGCATCCAGAGAGTGCGATCGGACTTGGTGGCGACCGCGTCGGGCTCGATCGGCTTGGTGAAGCTCGGCCAGCCGGTGCCGCTGTCGTACTTGTCGGTCGACGAGAACAGCGGCTGCCCGGACACGACGTCGACGTAGAGACCGGGTTCGTGGTTGTCCCAGTACTCGTTGTCGAAGGCACGCTCGGTGCCGTCACCCTGGGTGACGCGGTACTGGATGTCGGTGAGGCGGTTCAACGCCTCGGGGGTCTTGCGATAGGTGTTGGTCACGTTTCCTCCTGCTGACGCTCCCCCGCTCCGTCGATCGACGGCGCTCGGAAGGCGTCACCGTGCACAACACCACGATGCCCCGATTTGGTCCCGACACGCCAAGGGCCGCCGCCCACCGGGGGTGGGCGACGGCCCGAAGGGTCGTCAGCGCGCAGATCAGCCCACGATGTCGCGACCGAAGATCTGCCGTGCGAGTACCCAACGCTGCACCTCGCTGGCGCCCTCGTAGATCTCCCCGATCTTGCTGTCCCGGTACAACGCCTCGACCGGACCCGACGAGTCGTCGTCGCCGAGTTCCTGGGTGAATCCGAATCCGCCGAACGCCTGTACCGCGTCGCGCGCCATCTGGACCGCGACCTCGGTGCCGCGCAGCTTGGCCATCGCCGCCTCCGGTTCGGGGAAGCGCGTGCCGGAGTCCAGCCGCATCGCCGCCTTGATGTACAGGTCCCGTGAGACCGCGATCTCGGTCGCGCGGTCGGCCATGAGGAACTGCCAGTGCTGCCGGGCCGCGAGCGGTACGCCGAACGCCACCCGTGTGCTCAGGTGTGCCGCCGTGCGGTCGAAGGCGGCCTGCGCCATCCCGACGCCCGCAGCCGCGATCCCGATGCGCCCGTAGGTCAGCGTCTGCAGGGCGACCTTCAGCCCGCCGCCCTCGGTCCCGAGCAGGGCCTCCGGTCCCAGCTCCACGTCGTCGAGGTGGACGTCGGCGGTGATCTGCCCCTTGTTCCCGAGTTTGCGGTCGGGCGTGCCCACTCGGACGCCCGGGGTGTCGGTCGGGACGATGAACGTCGAGAGCCGGTCACCGGTGCGCGCGAGCACCACGACGAACGCGGCGACAACGGAGTTGGTGATCCAGCGCTTGCGTCCGTTCAGCACCCACCCGTCGCCGCGGCGGTGCGCCTGGGTCCGGACCGCCTCGGGTGAGAGATCACTCGACGCGGCCGGCTCGCTGGTGGCGAACGCGCCCACGATCTCGCCGGCGACGACCGGTGCCAGCCACCGGCGGCGCTGCTCCGGCGTGCCCTGGTTGACGGCGTTGCCCGCGAGGATGCAATGGACGTCGAAGATCGCGGCGACGCTGTTGGAGAAGTACGCCAGTTCCTCGGCGGCGGTGGCCGTCGCGGTCGCCGGGTGGGCCAGTCCGTCGCCGCCGACGTCGGCCGCGAAGGGGATGCGGTAGATCCCCGCCGCGGCCAGCCGATCGAACACGTCGCGCGGGAAGCCGTCGAGCCGTTCGTCGCCCCGCGCGATCCGATCGGCCACCGGGGCGACGTCGCGGAGCGCGACCTCCCGAACCCGGCGGCGGACCACCGCGACCTCGCCGGGCGACACGAGGTCGTGGTACAGGGTGTCGGCGATCCGCGGTGGCTGGTCGCGCACGTCGTCGGACGACGACACCGCGGCGATGTCGATGACAGTCAAGGAATCTCCCGATCAGACCGGTGCGTCGGCCACGGCACGGGACCGCTCGATCTCGTCGGGCACCAGTTCGACGACCGCCTCGACCTCCGGCGCGGGTGCACCCGGCCCGAAGTCGGCGAACGCCGTGATGTGCTCGTCGAGCGGAAGCGGATTGGGGGTGCCGTAGGTGAAGTAGGTCTCCCACGGCAGCTTCGCGCCGCCGACGGCCAGACCGGTGTCGATGTCGGACATCTGCCAGGTCTTCGTCTCGGCCGACGGATCGAGATGCAGATATCCGGACTCGCCGAACAACTCGATGCGGTTGCCACCCGGTTCGAACACGTAGAGGAACTGCCCCTGGGTGATCCCGTGCCGGTCCGGACCGGCTTCGATGCGGATGTCGTACTCGCGGAACATCTCCACGGCGTCGATGTTGTGCTGGCCCGTGCCGTAGTAGAAGGCGAGGTGATGCAGTTTGCCGCGCCCGCCGGTCATGTCGCGCATGCAGGCGACCTCGTGGCCGAGGATGTTCGAGCTCATCCAGGCGCCGATCTCGACGTCACCGTCGACGACGCGCTCGGTGGTTCGGAACCCGAGGTGGCGTTCGAACTCGGTCTTGACCGCGGTGACGTCCGAGGCCATCAGGTTGAGGTGGTCGATGCGCTTGACCGGAATCCCCTGCAACGGCTTCTTCGACGGCCGGGTGAGGATCTTGCTCTGCAGTTCCGGTGGCGCGACGTACTTCTCGGCTTCCCACACCAGCGCGAAGTCGTGACCGTCGGCGGTCTTGTACGCGAGCGTCTTGCCGTAGCCGAACTCGTCCTCGTGCCACGAGGTCTCGATGTTCGCGCCCTGCAGCGAGGCGGCACGGCGTTCGAGCGCCTCGGGGGAGCTGGTCCGCAGGCCGGCATGGCCCATCCCGGGTTCGGCGGACTCGGTGATCTTCAGACTCCACGGGTAGGGGTCCTCGTAGGCCCGGAGGTAGACGGACTGGCCTTCGCGCTGGGTGACATACATGCCCAGGAACCTGGTGAAGAAGTCGAGGGTCTCCTGGGGCTCGGGGCTCAACAGTTCGGCTCGCGCGAGGTGCGCGACATCGAAGCGTGCGGCGTTCTCGGTCATCGGTTCTCCTGTGGATCGTGCGACACCGGATCTCGGTGGCTGCTGGCTGATGGGCCTCAGCATGGCGACGAGATGTGACCGCCGTCACCGCCATTCGGGATATCCGAACAACGGTGCCGCCGAGGCGCTCCGCATTCGGACTGCCCGTGCCTTGGCCCCGGAGACGGCGACCGCTCCTTACGTTCGGTGTCGAGCACGCCGACGGCATCCGAGACCGAACGTGCGCACGAGCAGAGGAGACATGCGATGAGCCGGTTGACCGCCGCCATTGTGGGATCGGGCAACATCGGGACGGACCTGATGTACAAACTGCTGCGGTCCGAGTACGTCGAACCGGTCCACATGGTCGGGATCGACGCCACCAGTGAGGGTTTGCGCCGGGCGCGCGAGGAAGGACTCGAGGCGTCGGCCGAGGGCGTCGACTGGTTGCTACGGCAGTCCTCGCCCCCCGACCTCGTCTTCGAGGCCACCTCCGCCAAGGTCCACGCCGCCGTCGCGCCCCGCTACGCCGACGCGGGGATCACCGCGATCGATCTGACGCCCGCCTCGGTCGGCCCCTACGTCGTCCCCGCGGTCAACCTCCGCGAACACGTGAACGCGCCCAACGTGAACATGGTGAGCTGCGCCGGGCAGGCCACCATCCCGATCCTCTACGCGATCAACCAGGCCGCCGACGCCGCCTACGGAGAGATCGTCGCGGCCATCGCGTCGGCGAGTGCGGGTCCGGGAACGCGGCAGAATCTGAGCGAGTTCAGCGAGAAGACGGGGCGCGCCCTGGCGCAGGTCGCGGGAGCGGACCGGGCCAAGGCGATCTCGGTGATCAACCCGGCCGAACCGCCGATGAACATGCGCGACACGGTGTATGCGAAAGTGCGCAACCCGGATCCCGTGGCCATCGAACGCGCCGTGGTCGACATGGTCGCCGAGGTCCAGCGCTACGTCCCCGGTTACACCCTCAAGCTCGTCGACACCGATGGCGATCTGGTGACCGTGATGCTCGAGGTCGTCGGCGCCGGCGACTTCTTACCCACGTACGCAGGCAATCTCGACATCATCACCGCGGCCGCCGTGCAGGTCGCCGAGGTGATGGCGCAGGAGAGGGCCGCGACAGCGACACTTCAGACAGGAGCACTGCGATGACCAGCCAGTCCCCGGCCCGCGGGCCACGATCGGTCACCCTCGTCGACACGACGCTGCGTGACGGGATGTCGAGTGTCTCGCACCGGTTCACCACCCGCGACGTCGCCGCCATCGCGGCCGGCCTCGACCGGGCCGGCGTCCCGACAATCGAAGTGGCACACGGCATCGGTCTCGGCGCGTCGTCGGTCCAGTACGGCTTCGCCGCGGCCACCGACCCCGAGTACGTGCGCGCCGCCGTCGACGCGGTCGACAATGCCGACATCGCGGCCCTCTACGTACCGGGCATCGCGACGCTGAACGAACTGCAGGCGGCGGTGGACGCCGGCATCTCGACCGTCCGCGTCGCCGTCCACTGCACCGAAGCCGATTGCGGGCAGCAGCCTGTCGAATGGGCGAAGGAGAACGGTCTCACCGTGATGACCTTTCTCATGATGAGCCACAAACTCGAACCCGACGCACTCGCCGAGCAGGCGGCCAAGCTCGACTCCTACGGCGCCGACGTCGTGTACGTCGTCGACTCCGCAGGTGCGCTCGTCCCGCGGCAGGCCGGCGAGCGGGTCGCGGCGCTGCGCGAGGCGATCTCCGCGGACATCGGTTTCCATGCCCACAACAACCTCGGTGTCGGGATCGCCAACGCGCTCACCGCCGCCGAGAACGGCGCCACCTACATCGACGGCTCGCTACGGGGGCTCGGCGCCAGTGCCGGCAATGCCCAGACCGAAGTCCTCGCCGCCGCATTCGAACGCGCGGGCTGGGACACCGGCGTCGAGCTGTTCCCGCTCATCGACACCGCCGAGAACGTCGTGGCCCCACTGATGACCGAGCCGCAGATCGTCGACGAGACCGCGCTCGTGCTCGGCTACGCGGGTGTGTATTCCACGTTCTTCCACCCCACCAAGCGCGCCGCGAAGAAGTTCGGCGTCCCCGCCCGGGACATCCTGCTCGAACTCGGCCGGCGCGGCGTCATCGGCGGCCAGGAAGACATGATCATCGATGTGGCCTCCGAACTGGCGGGCCGCACCTACCAGACGCCCGTCGCGGCGGAGGTGTGAGGAAATGACTCTCTCTGTCACCGATCAGGACAGCACCGATCAGAACGGTACCGCCGAGGTTCGCCACCTCATCGGGAACGAGTGGCGGACGGCCTCGGACGGCGCGACGTTCGAGTCGCGCGACCCGCACGACGGCGCGCTGCTCGCCCGGGTGGCGCGCGGCACCGTCGACGACGGCGTCGCGGCGATCGACTCTGCCCGCACCGCTTTCGACGACGGGCCGTGGCCGCAGATGTCACCCAAGGAACGCGCGGCGATCCTGCATGCGGTCGCCGACGCCGTCGACGAGCACCGAGAGGAGCTGGCACAGCTCGAAACCCGTGACGGCGGCAAGACGATCACGCAGTCGCTGCACGCCGAGATCCCGCGGGTGGCCCACAACCTGCGCTTCTTCGCCGATTACGTCTCGATGGCCGCGAACGAGGCCTACCCGGACGGCGATCTGCTCTCCTACGTCCTCTACCCGCCCGCCGGGGTCGTGTCCGCGATCAGTCCGTGGAACGCGCCGCTGATGCTGGCGACATGGAAGATCGCGCCCGCACTGGCCTTCGGCAACACCGTGGTCCTCAAACCGGCACCGCAGACACCGTTGACCGCCAACCGTTTCGCGCAGATCGCGCTCGAGGCTGGTCTGCCGCCCGGGGTGCTCAACGTCGTCCACGGCTTCGGTGGTGAGGCCGTCGCGGGACCGCTGACCTCCGATCCGCGCGTCGACCGCATCACCTTCACCGGATCGAGTGCCACGGGCGTGAAGATCCTGCAGGCGGCGGCCGCGAACCACACGCCTGTCTCGGCCGAGATGGGTGGCAAGTCGGCCAACATCGTGTTCGCCGACGCCGATCTCGACGTCGCCGTACCCATGTCGCTGCGGGCCATCTTCGGCGGCAACGGACAGGTCTGCCTGTCGGGTTCGCGACTGCTGGTGCAGAACTCGATCCGGGAGGAATTCATCGACCGCTTCGCCGAGGAAGCACGGAAGCTCGTGGTCGGCGACCCCAAGGACCCGACGACGTTCATGGGCCCGCTCATCGAGCAGCGACACCTCGACAAGGTGCACAGCTACGTCGAACTCGCGCAGGACGAAGGCGGCAAGATCATCACCGGCGGCGAACGCCTCACCGATCCGGATCGGGCAGGCGGCTTCTACTATCCGCCGACCGTCATCACCGGTCTGACCAACGACTCCCGCACGGCGCGAGAGGAGATCTTCGGTCCTGTCGAGACGGTTCTGGGTTTCGACACCGAAGAGGAGGCCCTGCGCATCACCAACGACTCCCCTTACGGCTTGGCGGGTATCCTCTTCACGCAGAATCTCGACCGGGCGCATCGGATGGCCGCGCGCTGGAAGGCCGGCACGGTCTGGATCAACACCTTCTTCGAACGCGATCTCCGGCTGCCCTTCGGCGGTGAGGGCATCAGCGGCCTGGGCCGTGAGGGTGGCCAGTACTCCCGCGAGTTCTTCACCGAACCCCGTGCGGTGACCCTGCGCATCCGGAAGTAGGACCCGTGTCCACAACCGAGACATGTGTGGTCGTCGGCGCGACCGGCGCGATGGGGACCGTGTTCACACGACGCCTGGTGGCGCGCGGGATGCGGGTTCTCGCGGTGGGGCGCCGTGCCGAGGAACTCGAACAGCTCGCGGCAACAGACGAACTGATCGTCCCGTGCGCCGCCGACATCGCCGAGGACTGGTCCGTGGACGCGATCCGATCCTGCCTCGACGGGCCCGTACGACTCGCGGTGTTCGCGGCCGGTCTCCCGGTGCGCGGCTCCGCGGACGCGATCGAGCCATCGCTGCTGGCCACCGCGGCCAACATCAAGGTGGCCGGCACCGTCCGGTTGCTGCGAGCAGTCCGCGACCATCTCGCCGACGGCTCGCGGTTCGTCGCGGTCGCGGGTTCACTCGGACTCGAACCGGGGCCCCTCGACGCGGGACCGGGTACCGCCAATGCCGCGTTGTTCAACCTGATGCGACAGATCTCGGCACTCTATGGACCCCGGGGTGTCACCGTGCACACCATTGCGCCCGGGCCCATCGACACCCCTCGGCTCCGCGCCTTCGTCGACACCGAATCGCGTGAGACCGGGGCCGCGCCGCAGGAGATCTGGGACAGGTACACGGCCAAGACCTCGCTGGGTCGCCTGCCCACCCTGGACGAGATCGCCTGGCTCGTCGAGATGTTGCTCGAGCCGCAGGCCGCCGTGCTGCACGGCAGCGTCCTCAACGCCGACGGCGGAACTCGCCACGGCATCCAGTAGCCCGGTCCGAAACGGACGCAGGCACTTCCCGAACGGAGCCGACATGCCGGTTGCACACTTCCACATCCCCGTCGGCAGCGCGTCCACCGAGCAGCGCGTCGCTCTGCTGACCGCCGCGAGTGCGGCCTACTCCCGCATCCTCGACTCACCGATCGAGCGGGTACGCGCCTTCGTCGTGCAGTACGACCCGACCGACCTCGCCGTCGGCGGACAGCTCGTCGCCGACGGCGGCGCGATCGCGCCGTACTTCACCGCGATCGTGCTCGCCGGCCGGTCTGCCCACCAGCGTTCGGAGCTGCTCGCGGCGTTCACCGACCTCGTCGTCGATCATCTGGACACCGAGCGATCGCGTGTCCGCGGACAGATCATCGAGGTCGCGCCGGAGAACTGGGGCATCGCGGGCGTGCCCGCGAGTGACGTTCGGGCAACGGAGATCTCGATGCGCGCTGCCCGCCCAACTGCTCCCTGAGCCGACAGAGCCGCGAAACTGCTGGTCCTTGAGGTGCACGTAGCAAGCCCCTGCACCCTGATCCGAAAGAACCACACACCCACTAGACCTGGGGTGCAAGCAGCACATGCCACGACCAACCCCTGCCCCCCCCCGAGGTGCGAGGAGCGCACGCCA
>NZ_NGFO01000030.1 GCF_002149015.1 Gordonia lacunae
CCTTTGCGGTGTCGAGGTGGGCGGTCAGGGCACGAGGAGTGCGTTGAGACCGGGGATGATGCTGCTGGTCACCGTGCCGCTGTACTGCTCGCGCAGCACGGTCACGGTGGCCACGACCGGGCCGGCGCCGGTGCGGGCGGCGGCCGAGGTGGGCAGGCTGACCGGGTAACCGGTGACGGGCACGGTGCCGGGTGCAAACGCGGGGCGCTGCCAGTGTCGCAGTGCCACAGTGCCGCTGGCACCGGTGGTCAGGTTGCGCCACGAGACCGACAGGTAGCGGTAGGCGTATTGGTAGTGCCACGGTGCGGGGTTGGCGACGGTGAACGTCACCGAGGATCCTGCTGCGGGCCGGGCGATCACATGCGTCTGCTGGAATGATCCACCGGGCACACCGCCGGGTCCGGCTTCGATCCCGCCGATCGCCGGGATGGCGAATGACAGTTCCTGCGCGGCAACCGGATGTGCTACCGGCTCCGACGGTGTTGCGGCGGCTAGCGGGGTGGCGGCGAACGACAGTGCCGCGACCGAGGCGGCTACGCCGGTGAGGATTCGAGTTCGAAGAGACATGTGACACCTTCATCTGGTGGGAGTGGTTGTTGCAGATGCAATAAATGACATCGGCGATTAGAAATCATGGACCACATGGGGGAGATCGACAGTGAGGCGGGAGTGTTACCGGTGTCGTTCGGGTATATGAATGCAAACTATCCTAGTGCTAGGATATCGGCGTGCGATTGACTTCCGCCGAACTGACCGTGCTGGGCCTGATCGTGGAGCGCCCGCGGCATGGTTATGACCTGGAGCAGGTCATCGATCAACGAGGTATCCGGCAGTGGACGGACATCGGCTTCTCCTCGATCTACTACGTGCTCGCCAAGCTGGAGAAGCGCGACCTGATCGAAGCGACCGAAGCGAACGAGGGCCGTCCCGGGGTGAAGTCCCGGCGGGTGTTACAGGCCACTGCGAAGGGTCGGCAGGTCGCTGCGGATGAGACGGTCGCATTCATCGCCGATCTGCGGGCTGTCCCACATCCGGTGCTCGTCGGAGTGGCCAACTCGGCGTTGGTGTCCGCTCACACCTACGATGACGCGCTGCGTAGCAGGTTGATCCAGCTTCAGGCGCGGATCGCATCCGTCAGGGAAGCCGAGCGGTCGCAAGCTCCGCTCCCGCGCCCCGCCCGTGAGGTCTTCTCGTACTCCCTCAACCTGCTCGAGGCGGAGAGGTCGTGGCTCGCCGAACGAGTCCAGGTGTCCGATGACTGATCCGGGCCGGCTCCCACCGTCCGACGAGATGATCATCGACGGGATCTCGACGGCCGGCGGCGCGCATTGCGAGACAACGGCCCTGGGTGTGCTCCTCCGACACGCCGGGCTCGATCTCTCCGAGCCGATGCTCTTCGGGCTCGGGAATGGGCTGTCCTTCATCTACTGGGACTCCAAGAAGCAGGACCTTCCGTTCCTGGGTGGCCGGGTGAAACCCTTCGTGCTGACTCGGAACCTGAGCCGACGGCTGGGGCTCGAGCTGCACGTGCAGGAGACCGCGTCCGCACGAAAGGCCTGGAACCACGTCCGCTCGTCGGTCGACGAGGGGGTTCCCGTCGGGCTGCAGCTCGACAGCCACGAACTGGAGTACTTCGGATCCCGGGTGCACTTCGCCGGTCATGTCGTCGCCATGTACGGCTACGACGCCGAGCGAGCGTATCTGGTCGACACCGCCCAGCAGGGCGGAGCTGTGTCGACGAGCCTGGAGAGCCTGGCCAGGGCCCGGGCCGCGCGTGGGCCGATGTCGGCTCGTCATCGATCCTTCACTGTCCGGGCAGCGCCCGATATGACTGTCGCGCAGATCATCTCGTCGATCATCCCCTCGATCATCACGTGCGCCGAGGACTTTCTGGCCCCACCGATCGCCAATCTGGGCAACAGGGGAATCCGAGTGGCGGCCCAGCGAGTGCGGTCGTGGTTCGATCGAGTCGAGGACCCCGGCCGCGACCTCGCCGTCATCGCCGGCCTCATGGAACGTGCGGGCACCGGCGGTGCGTTGTTCCGCAACCTGTACCGCGACTTCCTGACGGAGTGCCATGAATTCCTCGAAGGTGAGCCGGGCGCGGGCCTCATCGAGCAGGGCAGGGATCTCTTCGCCGAATCCGCGTCGCTGTGGACGAACGTTGCCCAACTCATCGAGAAAGCCGGTGCCGCAGGGCGTCCGGATGATCTCGACACCGCGAGCCGGCTGCTCGAGGACATCGCGACGATCGAGACCTCGGCGATGACCGCACTCCGCTCCCTGGCGGAATCCGCGTCAGACCGCGATCGGTCCTGACCCTGCGACTGCGCGGATGTCCGGCAGAGTCCAGGAGTTCCCGGGGTTGCCGAGTAGATCAGCCGCAGTCCGTGGTGAAGTCCGCAATGACGAGGAGAAACACATAGCCGACCATCGCCAGCACGACCGCGGTCACCGCGAGACCCATTCGGATGGTCCACCCTCGGCCGGAGCGGCGGCGGCTGGTCACGAGCGAGGCAAGGAGTACTGCCCCGACGGCCAGCGCGATGGAACTCGGGATGATGATGCCCAGGGACGCGACGCGGAAGTCCGCGTCACGTTCAGCGGCGCTGCTGTAGCTGGGATCGCAGAAGTCGCCGCCACCGGTGGTCGATGCGACGGCGGCGGACACGGTGATGAACGCGACAACCGGCGCCGCCAGGACATACATCCACGCCCAGATCTCGCCTGCCCTGGACCGTGACGTCGTCGAGGTGCTGTTGTCCGGCGTGGAACCGGACCGGGCGGAAGAGTTCATCTTCTCGACCGTACCTCGACTGCGGCAGCATGATCGGGCAGTCGGAGTGGCGGCGTACGGGTTCGGAGTGCGCCCGCGGGCCGACGCGAACCGGGTCGGGTGGTTCGGCGGAGTGCCGCGAGCGCATAGGGTCGAGGCGGTAGGGCCGCCCGCACGGTCGGCCGAACGAGACGAACGGGGAGAACTGTGGGAGTGGTACGGCATCAGGCGACGATCGACAAACCGCGTGAGCGGGTGTTCGACTACATCGACGGATATCAGAACGTTCCCGAGTACCTGCTCGGGGTCACCCGGTTCGAGCCGACGACGGAGCAGACGAGCGGGCTCGGCGCGAAGTTCGCGGTGTCGATGGATGTCGGACCGAAGACGCTGAAGTCCGTGGTCGAGTGCACGGGGTATGTCGAGAACGAACTCATCGAACTCAAGGCCGTCGAGGGTTTCGACGCGAACACGACGTGGCGGTTCGCCGACGCGGACGGCGGATCGGGCACCGAACTCGACGTCGAGATCGTCTACAACCTGCCCGGCGGGATGGCAGGCAAACTCCTGGGCAAGGTCGTCGGACCGTTCGCCGCGCAGGCCGTGCGTCACACGGAGGCGACCATCAAGAAGAAGATCGACTAGGAACCGTTCGTCGTCGCCGGAGGCCCCGATGTCACGGTCCGATCGTCGGGGCCGGGTTCGGGAATCCGGCTGGGCAGATGCCGCGAGAACAGCAACGCCAGGACGAGAAGACCGAACACGACGAACAGCGCCTGCTGCAACGCAGCGATCTGTGAGTCCGCGTAGGCCTGGGAGACCGCCTGCGCGGACTCCGGCGAGCCACCAGCGTCGAGGACGAGGGTGCGGGCCTCGTCGGCGGAGATGATCGGTACGCCCGCGGCGTCGACCGTGCTGATGATCTGCTGCTGATCTGCCGCAGGGAGATTCTCGGTGTCGTTGACCGCCGACACGAAGCCCGACGAGAGCATGAGGAGAAAGACCGAGCCGGCCACCGCGGTGCCGAACGACGAGCCCAGGTTCTGGAACGTTCCCTGGAGGCCGCCGACCTCCGAGGTGTCCTTCTCCTCGACGGCGGACATGTTGACGTTGCCCAACTGTGAGGCGAGCAGTCCGAATCCGGCACCCACCACGAACATGCCGGCGGCAAACACCGCGCTCCGCAGGTCGGTTCCCACCGAGGCGATGACGAGGAGCGTCCCGAGCGCCATCGTGATCTGCCCGCCCCGGGCGATGAACCGGGCGGAACGTCGTGCGGTGAGCCAGGATCCGAGGATCGAGAACAGGACGAGCCCGACCGAGAGCGGCAGTATCTTCACCCCGGTCTGCAGCGCGTCGCGGCCGAGCATCGTCTGCAGGTACACCGGGACCACGAAGAACAGGGCGGCGATGGCGAAGTACTGGGCGAGGAAACCGCCGAGTCCGCTTCGTAGCGGGGCGATGCGGAACAGTTCGACGCGCAGCAGAGGTTGGCGGCCGGAGTCGGCGAGCGCGCGTTGCCGCACGACGAACAACCAGAGCACGACGACCCCGAGGAGCAGCAGGTACGCGACGGGTGAGACACCCAGCGGGGCGATCTGGTCCCCGCCGATCTCGGGCGGATGCTGCGGCTTCAACCACCCCCATGTCTTCGACTGCAGGACGCCGTAGACGATGAGCGCCAGGCCGCCGGCGGATGCCACGACGCTCAGCGGGTCGATGCGCACGTTCCTGTCGCGAGGTACGTCGTGGATCAGCTTGGCCGCGAACAGGACTGCCACCATCACCACCGTCTCCGCGACGAACACGTAGCGCCAGGACAGGTAGGTGGTCATCACGCCGCCGAGGAGCGGGCCGATGGCGGCGGCCAGCCCGGTGACCGCGCCCAGGATCGAGAAGGCGGTGACGCGCGCCTTGCCGGTGTAGTTGATGGCGGCCAGCGATGCGATCGCGGGGATGACGAGAACCGCGCCCAGCCCCTCGACCAGTGACCAGCCGATCAGCAGGACGGTCAGGTTGGGACTCAGCGCGGTGGTCAGCGAGCCGATGCCGTAGATGACCGCGCCGATCTTGAAAGCGCGTGCGCGGCCCATCAAGTCGCCGAGTTTCCCGCCGGTCAACATGAAGGCGGCCATCGTGAGCGCGTAGAACGTGATCGCGGCCTGCATGCCGGTGATCGAGGTCCCGAGGTCGTCGGCCACCACCGAGATCGACACGTTCATCACGGTGCTGTCGAGCACCATGACGAATTGCGAGACGGCCAGGATGATGATCACGGACCAAGAGCGCATCGTCAGTCTCCTCGGATGTGGTGAGCGCTCTGATCTTTACAGGTTCGCGCGCCTACTGCGCGGGATTGAGCATCGGTACGAGGAACTGGCGCGCGACCGTGGCGAGCTGCTCGTCGTCGGTGATGTCGACGACGCGGCTGGGCACGGTGAGGAACGACGCCGACACACGGACCATCATCTCGGCCACGAGGTCGACGTCGAGGAGGTCGGAGATGTTGCCCGCCAGTTGTTCTCGACGCAGCTGTGCGGCGACGAAATGCTGGACCGTCGCGAGCAGCATGCCGTCCCCGCCGATCATCGATTCGATCAGCATGCTGGGCTCGGCGTCGTTGATCTCGCCGATCAGCGGATTGCCGGAGATGGCTCGCAGCGAACCGACGAACCCGAAGACCACGCGGTCGGCGACGGTGTCGGCGCGGGGGATCTCGGCGCGGAAGCGGTCGAAGTAGCGGCGGAACTCGCGCAGCACCACCTGGTCGACGAGTGCGTCCTTGGTGGCGAACTTGCGGTAGAGGGTGACCCTCGTGACGCCCGCGCTCTTCGCCACCTTCTCCATCGGCGTCCGCTGGACACCCAGGCGGCAGAACAGCTCGAAGGCGGCATCGAGGAGGCGCTCGGCGGTCGGATCGGCTGTCTCCTCCGACGGTGTCGAGGACTCGAGGAATGCGCGCTGCAGGAGCGAACTCGACAGCGAAGCGCCGGACGGCTGCGTGGTCACCTGGTCACCCCCTTCCTCTCATGATGACGGCGTGAGCGTCCATGATCGCAAAATTTGCGAAACAGATGTGTCCTGGACCACCCGGTGGTAACAATGATACAAGGATACGTTGTTTGTCACATTGATACATGGAAGTGATGGGACGGGGTCATGGAAGATCTGAACAGGCGGAACCTCATACGGGCCGGCGGTGTCGTCGGCGCGGCCGGTGCGGTGGCGGCACTCTCGCAGACGACACCGTGGACGTGGTCGCCGGCGAACTCGGTGCCCGGCCGAGGTCGGGGCGCGGATCCCCGGCAACTATGGGACGACGAGGCGGATCCGGTGATCGCCAGGGTCATCGACAGCGGGCAGGTACACAAGGTCAACCGGCTGCTGCGCACGTGGCATCGTAACTCGCAGCCGCTGCCGGCCGGGTTGCCCTCGGAATTGCGCGACTTCATGGAGCACGCGCGCCAGCTGCCGTCGTGGACGGACCAGGCCAAGCTGGCCGACGCGGTCCGGTTCAACCAGAAGCGTGGAACCTACCTCGGCGTCCTGTACGGCTTCGCCAGCGGCATGATGAGCACGGTCATCCCGCGGGAGGCCCGGTCGGTGTACTACTCCAAGGGCGGATGGGACCTCAAGGACCGCATCACCAAGACCGCCAAGCTCGGCTACGACATCGGCTCGCTCAACGCCTACCAACCCGGCGGTGAGATGGTCGTGACGTGCGTCAAGACCCGCATGGCCCACGCGGGCGTGCGGCATCTCCTGCCGCAGTCGCCCCACTGGACGCACGGGGCGACGGAGAAGAAGCCGATCAGCCAGGCCGACATCATGGTCACCTGGCACAGCCTGCCGACCACCGTCATGCGCAACTTCGACAAGTGGAACGTCCCGATCGCGGCGGACGAGTCCGCCGGATTCCTGCACTCGTGGCAGATCACCGCTCGTCTGCTCGGCGTCCAGGACGAGTACATCCCCGCGTCATGGGCCGCCGCCGATTCGCAGGCGCGACAGGTGCTCGATCCGATCCTGGCCCCGACCCCGGAGGGCCGCAAGCTCGCCGACATGCTGCTGGATCTCGGTATGAACCTGGATCTCTCGCTGATCTCGCGGGGCGTGCTGGGGGCGCTCACGAGGTTCGTGCTCGGCGACCAGGTCGCCAACTGGTATCAGATCCCGCGCGAGCCCGTGTGGAGCCCACTGCTCGAGACGGCGTGGGGTCCCTACGTGCAGATTCGCGAGGGTCTGCTGAACGTCGGCATGCCGCGTGAGGCGTACTGGCTGTTCGACGAATTCCTCCGCCAGTTCGTGCTTTTCTACATGTCCGAACTGCGGATGCCGATCAACATCGAGATACCGGTGATCAACAACCCGAAGTACAAGTAGCCCGAACTAGTCGGCGGACATCTTCGCAGCCCCCGCCGACTCGCCGACTTCCACCGCCCGGTCCTGCTCCGTTTTGTTCCGCTTCGGCAACAGGGGGATGCGGGGCCGGGCGGTCAGCCATTTGCTGAACGGCAGGCGCAGGAGGAGGTCGACCAGCGCCAGCGAGGCCGCCAGTACCAAGGCGATCAAGATGATCGAGCGCAGGACCGCCGAGTGCGGGAACCAGTCGAAGAGTCCGCTGAGGAATCCCACTCGGCCCAGGATGTCGAGGATCAGCGGGTGGACCGCGAAGACGCCGAACGCGCGCAAGGTGGCCTGCGACACCAGCTTCCCGCCCGCCGGACGGCCGGCGGCGCGTCGGTCATCCCAGACCAGACCGATGAGCCACAACAGGACGAAGCCGCCGATGAACCAGGGCAGGGACACCGGGTTCCAGGCCGTGTTGGCCTTCCACGGCACATTCCCCGGCGACGTCGCCAACAGGTAGCCGGCGATGCTGAACGCCGCGCAGCCCGCCGCGACCAGCACGACCGTGGCCATGTGGTCACGGAGCCAGCGGTCGACGGCATCGCGATGTTGCGCGGCCAGGACACCCATCGCGACGAAGAGCGCATACATCGGGAGCGTCTTCCACAGATGCTGGTAGGCGACATCCCACGCGTGACCGGAGGGTCGTGGGAGGTACTGGTAGACGACGAACACCAGGAGCTGGATCGCGGTCCCGCCGGCCAGCAGCAGCCATGGGCGATTGCGGCCGCGTTCGAAGACCCACGCGATCAGTGGGAAGAACAGGTAGATCTGCATGGAGATCAACAAGAAGTACAGCTGGTACTTGCCCTCGCCCACGAGCAGGTCGTGCCCGAGCCTGGGCAGCATCTCGCCGACGGGCGGGAACGGGTTGTCGGCCAGGATGAGGTGGTCGGTGATCGTGTAGATCAGCGTCCAGGCGAGGTACGGCCCGACGACCAGCCCGAACCGACGCCGCCAGAACTGCCACGGCGACATCTCCCGGCCCTGCATGCTCAGCACCAGGACGTACAGGGTCACCGCCACGAATCCATAGCGCGTCAGATGGCACAGGGTTCCCACGAGATTCGCGCCGCGGATCTCGTCGACCCCGCCGTTGATGGCATTCACGCTGTGCGCGACGACCACGAAGGTGAACAGCACGACACGGACGAAATCGGCGGTGTGAGCGCGTCCGCGCGGCCGGGTCGCCGAGACGGGAGGTGACGGCTCGGCGGGACGGGGTGCTGCGGTGGTGGAGTCCGGCGACTCGACAGCGCTGGCCGTGGTCTCGTCGTCGTCGGCGGTGCGCGCCGATCCTGATGCCGCGTGCACCAACGAAAAGACCTCCCCGGGTGAAACGGTAGAACGTATGCGGTAGGCAGTGTACGGACACAAGCTGGCAGTGACCTCAACGCCGGGGTGTCTCGAGTGGCGACGATCACAGCCGGAAATGTCCGTTTCGTGCCGTGATTCCACCATAGCGGGACAGTGCTCCGCGGTGTGGACGGAGAGGGTGCTACCCGCGTGCGGTGCTGACGTAGACTGCCGGATGGCCGGGCCGCCGACGTCGCGGTCGCCGCGCCCACAACCCCGCCTTCGTAGCTCAGGGGATAGAGCAACCCTCTCCTAAAGGGTAGGTCGCAGGTTCGAATCCTGCCGAGGGCACCACCTGGCCGGTTTCCGGCCCGTCTCCGACGACGCGCGGTCTCGGGCTATGAATCCGCTGCCGCTTTCGCGAACCGCCGGCGGTAGACGAGAGGCGAGACGCCGACACTCGCGGCGAAGTGGTGGCGCAGCAGCGTCGCCGACGTGAAGCCGACCCGCCTGGCCACCTCGTCGACGCTCGCGGTGGTCGACTCCAGCATGTTCTTCGCCGACAGCACCCGCTGTTCGGTCAGCCAGCGGCGAGGTGAGATCCCGACCTCGTCGACGAACCGTCGGGCGAATGTCCGTCCCGACATGTGCATGCGGGTCGCCATGTCGTCGATGCTGATGTCGCGGTCGAGGTTCGCGGTCATCCAGGCGAGCAACGCTCCGAATCCCTCGTCGGTACATGCCGGTACCGGTGCTTCGACGAACTGGCGCTGGCCGCCGTCGCGATGCGGCGGCACGACCATCCGGCGGGCGATCCGATTGGCGACCGCCGGTCCCCACGCCTCCCGGACCAGATGCAGTGAGGCGTCGATCCCGGCCGCCGTGCCTGCGCTCGTGGTGATCGGGCCGTCGTCGACGAACAGGACATCGGTGTCGACCCGGGCGCGCGGGAACATGCGCGCGAGGTCGGAGCCATACCGCCAGTGGGTCGTGCACCGGCGGCCGTCGAGAAGTCCCGCCGCCCCGGCGACGAAGGCTCCCGAACAGACCGTGAGAACACGGCCCCCGCCGTCGACGACCGTGCGGATGGTGTCGAGGATCTCGTCGGGGTAGTCGCCGCTGATGCTCCCGCCGGGGATGACGACGAGATCGACGTCGCGACACTCCGCGAGCGAGTGCGACACCTGGAGTGAGACCCCGTTGCCCACGCCGAGTGATGCCCCTGGTTCCGGGGTGGCGACCCGGAAGTCGAAGGCCGGGACGCCGTCGTCGGTGCGATCGAGCCCGAACACCTCGTGGACGACGCCGAACTCGAACAGCGCGACGCGTCCATAGAGAAGGACGCCGACGGATTTCACCACCGCCCCAGTATGGCAGATAATTTGCGAACATTGGCTTTACTGCCACTGTTGGCGGAAAAGTGGTGGGCGAAGAATTACTGCCATGACACTCATCTTCGTTCTCGCCCTTGTCGTGGTCGCCTCGGTCGCCGGCGCAGCCGGCGTGCTGACATTTTCCGCGCGTCGTACGCCGGCCGGACAGCGGACGCCGGGCCAGCGGATCGCCGACTGGTTCACGCGGAACCCGAAGCGCCCCTACGGCCCCGACACCGAACGGGTCGCCGCCGAGCTCAGCATCCTCACCCGTCGCTACGACAAGCTCGTCTGACACCTCGGCTGCTGCGCTACCGTTGCGGTCGTGAGTTCACAGACTGTCCTCGTGACCGGTGCGACCAGTGGCATCGGCGCCGAAATCGCCCGCCAGTTCGTCGCACGGGGGCACCGGGTGTACGGCACCACCCGTAACCCGGACTCCGTGCGCAACCCGCTACCGGGCGTCACCTATGTCCGCCTCGACAACGCCGACTACGCGTCCGCCGAATCGTGCGCGGCCCTCGTCGGCGAGGTCGACATCCTGGTCAACAACGCCGGCGAGTCCCAGGCCGGCGCGCTCGAGGACACGTCGATGTCCGCAATCGAAGATCTGTTCCGGGTCAACGTCTTCGGGCCGATCGCGCTGACCAAGGCGGTGTTGCCGGGGATGCGCCGGCGGCGTCGCGGCACGGTCGTGATGGTGGGATCGATGCTGTCCAGTTTCCCGGTCGCGTTCCGCTCCAACTACGCCGCGACCAAGTCGGCACTCAAGGCGTTCGCGCTCGCCTCCCGACGCGAACTGGCGCCCTACGGGATCCGGATGATCAGTGTCGAACCCGGTACGATCGCCACCGGCATCGGCGATCGCCGCAGCATCCACATCCGTGACGACTCGCCCTATCGCGCCGAGTACGAGACGCTCGCTGCCGCGACCCGTCGCAACGAGGACGCGGGCATCACCGCGGAGAGCATGGCCACCCAGATCGTCGACGCCGCTCTCGCCGAACATCCGAAGCCGTTCTATGCCAAGGGTAATCAAGCAGGTCTGGTCTTCCTGCTCCGGCGCCTCGCGCCGAGGCAGCTCATCCTGGACATGACCGCCCGCAAGCACGGACTCCCCAAGGTGTCGATCTGACCGTGCGAATCACACTGCGCGTCATCGGGATCGGTCCCGGGGGGCCGCGGCAGATCACGCTGCAGGCCATCGATGCGATGGCCGACGTCGACGCCTTCCTCGCGCTCGAGAAGGGCAGCGCCAAGAGCGGTCTGCTCGATGCTCGCCGCGTGATCCTCGCCGAGCATGCACGGCAAGGTCATTCGCTGGTGGAGATCCCCGACCCGCCGCGCGACCGCGAGCCGGCCGACTATGACGCCGAAGTCCGGCGCTGGCATGCTGCGCGCGCTGATCTGATCGCCACCGCGCTGCGCGACGAGGTCGGGGACGGCGGTGTGGCCGCCTTCCTGGTCTGGGGTGATCCCGCGCTCTACGACAGCACGCTGCGCATCGTCGACGATCTCGCCGCTCGCGACGATCTCGAACTCGTCGTCGAGGTGATCCCCGGCGTGACCAGTGCGAGTGCTCTCACCGCGGCACACGGCATCGTCGCCAACCGCGTCGGTGAACCGATCCACACGACCACCGGCCGGCGGTTGGCGGACACGCCCGAGGGCGCCGACGCCAACCAGATCGTGATGCTCGACGCCGATCTCACCTTCCGGCACACCGCCGACCCGGACGATCACATCTGGTGGGGTGCCTATGTCGGCACCGACGACGAGATCCTGATCAGCGGCCGGGTCGGCGAGGTCACGGACCGGATCGTAGAAGCGCGCGCCGAGGCACGGGACCGGATCGGCTGGATCATGGACATCTATCTGCTCCGGAAGAGTGGCCAGTAGCTGGACCCTTCGTGACGCGCCCTCCGCAAGCTCCGGGCGCTCCTCAGGGGGCAGAAGCTATGCCGCCTCCGCAAGCTCCGGGTACTCCTCAGGGGCCCACCCTGCTCCCTGAGGAGCGAGCTTGCGAGCGTCACGAAGGGTCCCGGTGAGATGCGCCGCCAGGTCACAGGTGTTCCCGCGCAACCAGTTCCACCGTGACGACCATCGCGATGGAACTCACCGCCAGCAGGGCGATCAGGACGAACAACTGCATGGCCGCGGCGGCCCACACCGAGGCGCCGCCGAGGACCATCCCGACGAATGCGCCGGGGATCGTGACGAGTCCGACCGACCGCGTCTGATCGAGGCCGGGTATCAGGGCGGTGGCCGACGCCGGGCCGGCGATCTCCATCCGCGCGTCCCGCCGCTCGAAGCCCAGCGACAGTGCGGCTTCCACCTCACCGCGTCGCACGCGCAGCTCGTCGTGTGCCCGTCGACCGGCGAGCGAGGCGGTGACCATGGCGCCGCCGAGCATGATCCCGGCGGTGGGGATCACGGCGATTCCGCGCCCGGGAAGCACCCCGGTCACGACGAGCGCGGTCACGATGACGATCGTCGGCGCGGCGACCGGCCCGGCGCACCAGGCGATCCCGGTCAGCGCAGGTCCGTTGGGTCGGACCCGCCGGGCCGAGGTCCACGAGGCCGCCGAGGCCATCACCGCCACGAACAGCGCCGAGGCCCAGAGGTGAGGGATGACCGCGGCGAGCACGGCTGCCAGGGCCGCGAGTTGCACGGCGGCCCGGAGCGTGGCGACAACCGTCTCCCGCGCCAACCCGCTCCGGCGGTTCACCATCACCGCGACCGCGGCCAGCAGGACGATGACCACCACCAGGGCGGGTCCGATGCGCACCACCGCGTCGCCGATTCCGTTCACCGGTCCAGTTCACCAGGACCGGGTGCGCACCGACAGCCTCACGCCCTCCGCCCGCGCCGATTCACCAGATCTGCTGGAGCGCGGCGAGCATCTCCTCGCGGATCTCGCTGCGACAGATGACGAAGTCCGGCATGTACGGATGCCGGTTGTTGTACACGATCTCCGATCCATCGAGGCGACTGCAGTGCAGGCCGGCCGCCAGCGCGACCCCCACCGGCGCGGCGTTGTCCCACTCGTACTGACCGCCGGCGTGGACATAGGCGTCGGCGTCCCCGCGGACGACGGCCATCGCCTTCGCCCCGGCCGATCCGACCGGCACCATCTGCAGACCCAGACTGTTCGCCACGTAGCTGGTCTCGTACGAGCCGCCCCACCGGGATGTGACCAGGCGGCGGGTCAGTTCGCCCGCGGGCCGCGCAACCGTATCCGAACGAAACAGCTCACCAGTGGCGGGCAACGACACCGACGCCTCGGTGACGATCCCGCTCTCGGTCAGGGCCACGTGTACGGCCCAGTCCGCCGAACCCGCGGCGAATTCCCTTGTGCCGTCGAGCGGGTCGATGATCCACACCCGAGCTGCGGTCGCCCGGTCACCGACGTCGGCGGCCTCCTCGGACAGCACCGCGTCGCGTGGCCGATGTTTGCGCAGCACCGTCGAGATCCAGGCCTGCGCAAGCGCATCGCCCACATCGCCGAGCATCGCGCCGCCGAGCAGGTCACCGGACCGGATTCCGAGAAGTACTTCGCCGGCTCCCTGCGCGATCCGGGCGGCCAGTTCGGCGTCGGAAAGTCGGGAGTTCATCCCACAACTAGAGCACACTGGTGGCATGCCTGAGCTCCCAGAGGTGGCCGCCATCGCCGACTACGTCGACGGCCGGGCGGCCGGACTCCCGATCCGTCGGGTCGACGTCGCGTCGCTGTCGGTGCTGAAGACGGCCGATCCGCCCTACACGGCGCTGATGGACCGGATCGTCGAATCCGTCGGACGTGTGGGGAAGTACCTGGTCATCCGGACCGTTCCCGGTTCGGCGGCCACCGCGTCAGAGCCGTTGCTGCAGCTGGTCATCCATCTGTCGCGCGCGGGCTGGGTGCGCTGGAGCGAGGACCTGTCGCCCAAACCCCTGCGCCCGGGCGGCAAGAGCCCGATCGCCCTGCGCGTGCACTGCGGACTGCCCGGCGAGGGATTCGACGTCACCGAGGCCGGCACCCAGAAGCGGCTCGCCGTGTGGCTGGTCCGCGAACTCACCGAGGTCGAGCGCATCGCGGGCCTGGGACCCGACGCGCTCGAACTGACGGCCGAGGGGTTCGCCGAGATCCTCGCCGGGACGACCGGCCGGATCAAGAACGTGCTCACCGACCAGCACACCATCGCCGGCATCGGCAACGCGTACTCCGACGAGATCCTGCACACCGCACGCCTGTCGCCGTTCGCCTCGTCGAAAACGCTGAAGCCCGACCAGGTTGCCGCGCTGTACGACGCCATGCGCGGCGTGCTCACCGATGCGACGGGTCGACTGGAAGGCCAGGCCGTGGCGCGGCTCAAGTCCGAGAAGCGCACCGGTCTGCGCGTGCATGCTCGCACCGGCCTGCCGTGCCCGGTGTGCGGCGACATCGTCCGCGAGGTGTCGTTCGCCGATCGGTCCTTCCAGTACTGCGCCACGTGCCAGACGGGCGGCAAGGTGCTCGCGGATCGTCGGATGTCACGGTTGCTGAAATAGACCGACGTGACCGGACGGGAAAACGTAACTTACCGGCCGGTAGCCTGGCAGTCGTGACGACACGGCAGAGAATTCTCATCACGGGAGCCAGTTCGGGACTAGGGGAGGGCATGGCCCGGCGCTTCGCCGCGCAGGGGCGTTCTCTCGCGCTCGCGGCGCGCCGACGCGACAAGTTGGAGGCGCTGGCCGACGAGCTCCGGCCGTCCGCCGAGCATGTCGAGGTCGAGACGCTCGACGTCACCGACGTCGAGGCCGTTCCCGAGGTCTTCGGGAGGCTGGCCGCCGGTCTGGGCGGTCTCGACCGGGTCATCGTCAACGCGGGACTCGGCAAGGGGGCACCCCTCGGTACCGGCAAGGCCGCGGCGAACATCGAGACGGTGCAGACCAACCTGGTCGGTGCGCTCGCCCAGGCCGAGGCGGCACTCGAGATCTTCCGCGCGCAGAACGCCGGCCATCTGGTGCTCGTCAGTTCCATCTCGGGCGTCCGCGGCATGCCCAAGGCGCAGGCCGCGTACTCGGCGTCGAAAGCCGGGCTGACGGCGCTGGGGCAGGGGCTGCAGGCCGAGTTCGCCTCGTCGCCGATCACGGTGTCGGTGGTCGCGCCGGGTTACATCGAGACCGACATCAACCGGGGTGTGAAGACCTCCCTCATGGTCGAGACGGACAAGGGCGTCGATGCCCTGGTCAAGGCGATCGAGGCGGAGAAGGACTGGGCCCCGGTGCCCGCCTGGCCGTGGACGCCGATCGCCGCTGCGCTGAAGTTCCTGCCGGCGTCGGTCAGCCGCCGACTCGTCTGACTTCTGTAGTTCGTTCAGACAGCGGATGTTTCGGCTTGGATCCAGGCGTTGGGTTACCGTCACGGGATGCGTGTTCACCGGTTTCCGCGGCTGACGGCCGTCGCCGCGGCGGGCGCCGCGATGTCCGGCGTTCTCGCGGGTTGTGCTCCGTCGTCGTCGCCGATCGATCGCGATTCGAGCCCCTCGCCGTCGGCGTCGACATCCGCGCCGCCGCCGTCGACCAAGATCGTGACCGCCGGGCCACAGCGCGACGAGGGGCCGGTGATCAGACGGTTCCCGCTCCTGCAGGGGTCGGTGATCGAGGGCTGGACGGCCGGCACTCTCGGGGACGACTCGTCGGACAGGGTTCCTGGACCATCCACCTACTGGTTCGACACGGTCGTGAACGTCGGCGCCGCGCGCGCGGCTGCGTGGGCGGGGCAGTACCACGCCGATCCGGTGGCCCCGCCTGACTCGGTGGCGGGCGCGTTGCGCGACGTGGTGCCGTCCGGCGGCTTTGTCGGCGGGCCCGCCCTCGACCGTGCGTTCTCCTCGCCGCAGTGGCAGGCGACGGTGTACCTGTCGCTGACAACGGGGCGCGTGGTCGTCCTCGGGGTCGACGACTGATCTGCGTAAGGTGGCCGTCGTGGCGAACAAGCAGGGACAAGTGGTGGCGTCGGGCGCGTTTCAGGCCTTCGGCGCCCGGCAGCGGGAGCAGGTCGGCGAACTGCTCGGCGAGATCTTCGACCGCACGGACATCGCGGCCATGGGCTCCGACTGGCGGGGCATCGTCTATTTCACCCTCACCGACGACGAGACGACCTCCGCCGACACGGTTCTCGGCTTCGACCCGTCGAGCGGGACGTCCGGCGAGCTGGCCACCGTCGACGAGGTGTCCGAGGCCATCCGCACCGGCGATGTCGCCGAGGCCGTGGACGTCGCGAGCTTCGACGCCTGGCGGGCGGCGACCGGCACCCGCGCCCTGGACATGGGTGCCTGCGTGCCGCCCACCCTGTACGAGTTCCTCGGCGGCGATCCCGCCGAACGTGACGTGGAGCCAACAGATCTCGTCACCTACGTGGCCACCGCGGCCGCGATCATGGGCCGCATCCAATCCCTGGGTGTGGAACCCGGGGACGAGATCCCCGCCGAGGTCTTCGACGAGGAGTACTGGAAGTAGTTCTGCCGGTTGAGTCGCCCTTGTGCCGGTTGAGCTTGTCGAAACCCCCTCAGACCGCGCGGCCGCGTCGTTGCCGGTACCAGGTGACGAGGGCGTCGGTCGACGGATCGTCGTGGGTGTCGGGCGCGTCGGGTCGGGTGATGGTGTCGAGTAGTTCTTTGGCCTGGGTCTTGCCCAGTTCGACGCCCCACTGGTCGAAGGGGTTGATGCCCCAGATGGCGCCCTCGACGAAGACCTGGTGTTCGTAGAGCGCGACGAGTTGGCCGATGACCGAGGGGGTGAGCTGTGGGGCGAGGATCGAGGTGGTGGGACGGTTGCCCGGCATCACCTTGTGGGCCACGACGTGTGCGGGTACGCCCTCGGCGGCGATCTCGTCGGCGGTCTTGCCGAAGGCGAGGACCTTGGTCTGGGCGAAGAAATTGCTCATCAGCAGGTCGTGCATGGAACCGGTGCCGTCGGCCGAGGTCGGGAGGTCGTCGGTCGGTTCGGCGAAGCCGATGAAGTCCGCGGGCACCATGCGGGTGCCCTGGTGCAGCAGTTGGTAGAAGGCGTGTTGGCCGTTGGTTCCCGGTTCGCCCCAGAAGATCTCACCGGTGTCGGTGGTGACGTGGTGGCCGCCGGCGGTGACCGACTTGCCGTTGGATTCCATCGTCAGCTGCTGCAGGTAGGCGGCGAAGCGGGCCATGTCGTTGCTGTAGGGCAGGACTGCGCGGACGCCGACGTCCCAGAAGTTGTTGTACCAGAGGCCGATCAGGCCGAGGATGACCGGCGCGTTGCGTTCGAGGGGCTGGGTGCGGAAGTGTTCGTCGACCTGGTGGAAGCCGTCGAGGAACTCGGCGAAGCGTTCCTTGCCGATCGCGGCCATCACCGACAGTCCGATCGCGGAGTCCACCGAGTAGCGGCCACCCACCCAGTCCCAGAAGCCGAACATGTTGTCGGTGTCGATGCCGAACTCGGCCACTTCGGCGGCGTTGGTGCTCACGGCGACGAAATGCTTCGCCACGGCGTCGGAGTCGGCATCGAGGGCCCGTAGGAGCCAGGTGCGTGCGGCGGCGGCGTTGGTCAGCGTCTCCAGGGTGGTGAAGGTCTTGGAGGCGATGATGAACAGCGTCGTCTCGGCGTCGAGGCCGGCGAGCGTGGCGACCATGTCCGCGGGGTCGACGTTGGAGACGAAGTGGCAGCGGATCCCGGCGTCGACGTAGTGGCGTAGCGCCTGGTAGACCATCACCGGTCCCAGGTCGGAGCCGCCGATGCCGATGTTGACGACGTCGGTGATGGGTTTGCCGGTGTGTCCCTTCCACTCTCCGCTGCGCAGGCGGTCGGTGAACTCGCCCATCCGGGTCAGGACCTCGTGGACGTCGGCGACGACGTCCTGTCCGTCGACGGTCAGCGTCGCATCCGCCGGCAGCCGCAGGGCGGTGTGCAGGACCGCGCGGTCCTCGGAGGTGTTGATGTGGGTTCCGGCGAACATGTCGTCGCGGATCTCCTCGAGACCGATCTCGCGGGCCAGGCTCATCAGCAGTTCGAGGGTCTCGCGCAGCACCCGGTGCTTGGAGTAGTCGATGTGCAGATCCCCGACGTCGACGGTCAGCTCCGACCCGCGCGCGGGATCGATCGCGAACACCTCACGCAGATGCATGGCATACACATGCGGCTGATGAGCCGCGAGCGCCTGCCAGGACTGCGTCGCGGTGATGTCGCCGTGGTCGGTGCCGGTGAAGTCGCTGCCAGGGGCCTGGGTGCTCATGACCACCAACCTTATGTGCTCGGCGTCGTGGCCGCGACGGTCGTCACATGCGGCGAGAGGACGTCACCGGATCACTGCGCAGGCGACGGGGTGCCGAGAGGTCAGCGGCCCAGCGGTCCACGCCCCAGGCGCAGCAGCAGCATCGCGAGGGTGTGTCCCTCCTGGCCGAGATCCTGGAATCGCTCCAGGACCTTCACCTCGCGGCTGTGGACCAGGCGGGGTCCGCCGGAGGCCATCCGCGCGGCCCCGATCTTCTTCGAGACCGCCGACCGGCGCTTGATCGCGGCGAGGATCACGGCGTCGAGCCGATCGATCTCGAGTCGCAGCTGGTCGATGTCGTCGGGCAGGTCGCCGACCTCGGACGAGAGCTGATACTTGTCGAGGTCGATCGAGTGCTCGAAGGGCGTGCCGCCGGACGGGCGGGGGTCCTGAGCGCCGGGGCTGGGGCTGCGATCGGTCACGCGCCCGATTTTGCCACGACGCCCGGCGACGACCCGCATGCGGCCGAGTCACCCGACCCGGCCACGACGACGCTCGGCGCACATGGAAACTGGAGCGCATGCCCAATGCGCGGATGGTGTCCCTCGTTGCCCTGTCGCTCATCGTGGGCCAGCTGATCATCCGGGGCTGGCTCGTCGCGACCGGCAACTTCTACTGGGACGACCTGGTCCTCGTCGCACGCGCGTCGTCGAACCCGATCCTGTCCTGGGAGTACCTCGGACACGGCCACGACGGCCATTTCATGCCCGCGGCCTTCCTGCTCGCCGGGGTGGCCACCTGGCTGGCGCCGCTGAACTGGGTGCTGCCCGCACTCATGCTGGTCGTGCTGCAGGCCATCGCCTCGGTGGCGGTGTGGCGGATGGTGCGGACCATCGCGCCGCGCGCCCGCGTCGGTGCACTGGTCGCGCTGGCGTTCTATCTCTTCAGTCCGATGACGGTGCCCGCCTTCGCCTGGTGGGCGGCCGGCCTCAACACGCTCCCCATGCAGGCGGCGATGGCGTGGATCGTCGCCGATGCGGTGCGTCTCGCGCGCGGCGACGTCGACGATGCACGACGACGGCTGGTGTGGATCCGGTCGACGGTCGTCTTCGTGATCGCGCTGGCGTTCTTCGAGAAGTCGCTGTTCATCCTGCCGGTGGCGCTCGTGGCCGCCGTCCTCGCGAACGGCGGGGTGCGCGCGACGATGCCGACCCTGCGTGCGGCCCGGGAGCTGTGGATCTCACTGACCGTCACCGCCGCGCTCTGGGTCGGCGTGTACTTCCTCACCACGGACCCGACGTCGGGTGAACATTCGGTGGCGCAGACCGCGCGCCTGGTCTGGAGATCGGTGACCGACGCCATCGTGCCGTCGCTCGTCGGCGGGCCGTGGGAATGGGAACGCTGGACGCCGAGCCCCCCGACGGGTTTCCCGCAGATGTGGATGATCGTCGGCGGCTGGCTGGTGCTGGCCGGGGTGACGTGGTGGGCGATCGCCCGCCGCCGCGGCGGCGCGGTGATCGTCGGGTGCGCGGTCCTCTACGCGGTCGCGGCGCAGATCCCGGTGATGTGGAACCGGTCGAGCCCGCAGACCGCGATCGAACTCGCCCAGCACATGCGCTACCTCCCGGACACCGCGCTGGTGTTCACCATCGCGCTGGCCCTGCTGTGCGCAGCGCCGTCCCGGATCGCCGACGTGGGCGGCCGACACGTACGCACGTCCGACGGCGAGACCGGGCAAGGCGAGGAGAAGTCGGCGCTGCCCGCTTTCGCGTCCGTCGTGGGCGCGCTCGTCGTGGTCTCCGCTCTGGTGTCGCTGGTGTCGTTCTCGTCCTCGTGGCGGGACAACCCGACCGGCGACTACCTCGAGACCGCGACCGCGGCGCTGCACGATGCGGCGGCGCAGGGACCGGATGGCCTCACCCTGCTCGATCAGTCGGTGCCGTTGGAGATCTTGCAGCCGTTCGTCTACCCCGACAATCAGGTCAGCCGCATCTTCGGTCGGGTGGCTCCCCGACCGGACTTCGGGGTGGCCACCGACCGGCTGTTCGTGCTCGACACCGCGGGAAACCTCGTGCCCGGCGGTGTGACCCAACGTCGCATCATCTACGCGGGTTCGGGGACGTGCCGCACCCCGGAGGTCGCCGGGCCCACGCGACTGCGGCTCGACGGCCCACTCTTCTCCTGGCCCTGGACGATCGCGCTGAGCTACTGCGCCACCCGGGACGGCGAGATCGAGATCGCCCTCGAGGACGGGGAAGCGGTCCGGGCACCGGTCCGCGCGGGACTCGGGTCGGTGTACGTCCGGATCGGCGGCGGCGGCGACCACGTCGACCTACGTCCCCTGACCCCGGGACTGCGGTTGCACACCGGCGCGGGCCGGGTGGGCGAGGCCGCGGAGGCGCGGTTCGCCGGCGGCTGAGCCCGGACTAGTCGTAGTAGAAGGCGGAGATGTTGTCGCTCTGGTTCTCCGCGGCGATCAGGGCGCGAAGGGCCGACGCGGTCTCTTCCTCGGCGACGAAGTAGACGACCTTTGCGTCGCCGGCCGCAGTGACCTGTTGCTGCATCTGCTTGCGGAGCACCTCGGTGCCCTCCCAGGACGGATCGAAGGTGCCGCCGGTGATGTGCTCTCGATATCCCTCACCGAAGGTGATGTGCAAGTTCCCGTCGGTACCGATGCCGTCGAAGACGTAGTCGCCGCGCTTGATCGCGTAGTAGCTCGGCAGGCCGGTCACGCTGGCACCGAAGCGGGCCTGCGCGGGCTCCTTGTTCCCGGTACGGACATAGACGATCTCGGTGTTGGTCTGCTTCTCGTTGTTGTCGATGAGATCGTTCAGCTCGGTCTCGGTCGAGTCGATGAACGCGAGGTAGGTGAAGCTGTACCGCGACGCGATGTTGGTGTCCGGCGGAAGGTTGGTGGCCGCACACCGGGTGGTTCCGTTGCGGCCGAAGTCCACGCGCAGGACCACCTTGCACTCACCGCCGAGCGCTCCGGGCGGTCGGTTGCCGACCGCGAAGTTGAGCGTCAGACCATAGTTGAAGTGTCCGCGGACATCGTCGGTGTAGGGGCTGCCCTGCACCGTGTAGTCGAAGGCGCACGACGAGGTGGTGCAGGCGCCGGTCTGCCGCGAGGACACCACCGGTTGCTTCATCCACAGTCCGGGAGCGGGCACGGACACCAGGTCCGAGACGAGTGCGCGCTGGTTGGCGAACACCTTCTGGGCCTGGTCGGCCGGTTGCAGGCTGACCGCCGCGTCGATGTCGTAGGTGACCGGGCCCTGCACGCTCTGGCCTTTGACGTTGGTGACGTTCTTCGTCTCCGGATCGAACGTGACCTCCCAGGCCCCGATCTTCACCTTGTCGTCACCGACGAACTCGATCGGCGGGTCGGTGGTCGGCCAGCGACGGGCATCGGGCGTGCCCTTGTTGGGCGCCGGGAGTTCGGCCCCCAATGCCGGTGCGTCGCCGGCTTCGATGTTGCCGATGTCGCCGGCGAGGTTGTCCGGGCCGAGGATCGTGCCCAGACGCGGCATGCTGGTGAAGCGGGTCGAGGCCCACTTGTTGTCCAGGGGCCCGGTGTCGAGGTTCGTCTTCTCGGCGTCGACGAGGAGTTCGGTCCAGAGGGCGCCGGGCGCGCTGATGAACGGGCTGTTGCCGATCTGCCGGTACTCGCCCTGCTGGGAGCCGAGCGTGATCGTGCCCTCGGCGGTGTTCGACGTGGTGACGATCAGGTCGTCGAACTCGACGGTTCCCTCGCCGCGCTCGTCGTCGTATTTGTAGGTGACCCGGCCGGTGAACTTGGCCGCCGGACTCGTGGCCATCTTGAACAGCACCTCGTCGAGGCTCTTCTGCGCGCGAAAGGCGGGCGTGGGCTCGACGGTGCCCGCGCTGCTGAACGGCACGAACGACAGGACGAGCGCGATGACGAGGGCCAGTGCTCCGACACCGAGGGCGATGGCGGCGGGGACAATGGACGGTCTCTTCATGGCGCCTCTTCCTGCTCGCCGGGGCGGCGTCGCCGCATGCGAGTTCGTTCGCAGACAGGGCACCCCGAGCCGGTGGTACGGCGTCATATTAGCCGCGGGGGACTGCGATCGGGGCCTCAACCCACGGGGCCGGTCGACTGTTCGGTGGACCTCGTACCGGGACCGAGCGGACCGGCCGACGGGGGTCTGTCGGCGGTGGCGGGTAACCTGGACAACCGATGAACAGCTCTTCTTCTGCCCCTCTTCTCGCCGGTCGCGCGGGTGCCGCTTCCTCGGGTGCGGCCGCCGACGATCGGGTCGCGCGCCTGCTCGAAGGTCTCAACCCGCAACAGCGCGCCGCGGTGCTGCATGCGGGCGCACCGCTGCTGATCGTGGCGGGCGCCGGCTCGGGCAAGACGGCGGTGCTGACCCGCCGGATCGCCTACCTGCTCGCCGCGCGCGATGTCACCCCCGGGCAGATCCTGGCCATCACGTTCACCAACAAGGCCGCTGCGGAGATGCGCGAGCGCGTCATCGATCTCGTCGGTCCGCGTGCCGCCTACATGTGGGTGTCGACGTTCCACTCCACGTGTGTCCGCATCCTGCGTGCGCAGTCGGGGTTGCTCGAGTCGATGAACTCCAATTTCTCCATCTACGACTCCGACGACTCGAAGCGGTTGTTCGGCATGGTCATCCGCGACCTCGATCTCGACCCCAAGAAGTTCAGCCCGCGTGGGGTGTCGGTGGCCGTCTCGAACTTCAAGAACGAACTGATCTCGCCCGACGAGGCACTGGCCTCGGCGCCCGAGGACGATCCGACCTCGACGACGATCGCGCGGATCTACGCCGAGTACCAACGTCGCCTGCGCGCCGCCAACGCCTTCGACTTCGACGACCTGATCGGCGAGACCGTCGCGCTGCTGCACCGGCACCCACAGGTCGCCGAGTACTACCGGCGCCGGTTCCGCCACGTTCTGGTCGACGAGTATCAGGACACCAACCACGCCCAGTACGTGCTCATCCGCGAACTGGTGGGGGAGCAGACCACCGCGAGCGGTCTGGAACCGTCCGAACTGTGCGTCGTCGGCGACGCCGATCAGTCCATCTACGCCTTCCGCGGTGCCACCATCCGCAACATCGAGGAGTTCGAGCGAGACTTCCCGTCCGCCGAAACCGTTCTGCTCGAACAGAACTACCGATCGACCCAGACGATCCTGTCGGCCGCCAACGCGGTCATCGCGCGCAACTCGAACCGGCGCGAGAAGCGGCTGTGGACCGACTCCGGCGACGGCGAGCTCATCGTCGGCTACGTCGCCGACTCCGACCGCGACGAGTCGACGTTCATCGCCAAGGAGATCGAGGAGCTCACCGATTACTCGATCGGCGGTTCGTCGAGCCACAAATACTCCGACGTCGCCGTGTTCTACCGCACCAACACCGGTTCGCGCGCCATCGAGGAAGTGTTCGTCCGGCACGGGATCCCGTACAAGGTCGTCGGCGGTACCAAGTTCTACGAGCGCAAGGAAGTGCGCGATGTGGTGGCCTACCTGCGGGTGGTCGCCAACCCGGATGACTCGGTCAGCCTGCGCCGCATCCTCAACACCCCGCGGCGCGGCATCGGCGACCGCGCGGAAGCCTGCGTCGCCGTGCACTCGGAGAACACCGGCCGGAGCTTCTACGAGTCACTGATGGACGCGGCCGACGGCAAGGTCGCACTGTTGAACACACGCGCCGTCAAGCAGATCGGCGGGTTCGTCGAGCTCATCGAGGGACTGCGATCGGACTTCCTCACCCACTTCGGCGAGGCGGGCACCGAAGACGCCGACGTGGCCTTCCTCGACGCCACCGAGGAGTCGGCCGACATCGGCGAACTCGTGGACGCGATCGTCGAACGCACCGGCTACCGTGCCGAACTCGAGGCCTCCAACGATCCGCAGGACGGCGCGCGTCTCGACAACATCAACGAACTCGTGGCCGTGGCAAGGGAATTCAGCGCCGATGCCGCACAGGTCGATGCCGACGCCGACGACCCCGAGATCGAGGTGGACCGCGAGGGCGAGCCAGAACCCGGTTCGCTCGCAGCGTTCCTCGAGCGCGTCTCGCTCGTCGCCGACGCCGACCAGGTGCCCGACGAAGGCGAGGGTGTGGTCACCATGATGACGCTGCACACCGCCAAGGGGCTGGAGTTCCCGGTCGTCTTCGTGACCGGCTGGGAGGACGGGCATTTCCCGCACATGCGCGCGCTGGGCGATCCGGCCGAGTTGAGCGAGGAACGCCGGCTGGCGTACGTGGGCATCACCCGCGCCAAGCAGCGTCTCTACCTCACCCGATCGGTCACCCGAGCGTCCTGGGGCCAGCCGGTGTCGAATCCGGAATCCCGCTTTCTGCAAGAGATCCCGCAGCATCTCATCGACTGGCGCCGCACCGAACCCCGACGCTCCGCACGCGGCTTCGGCGGGTCCTCGGGCGGAGTGTTCGGCCGCGACGGGGCGTTCTCCGGTTCGGGCGGTTCGTCGATGGGGCGGGGTCGGTCGTCGTACTCGTCGGATCCGGCCCGTGGGCGCAACAAGCAGGTCCAGCTCGACATCGGCGATCGGCACAACCACCCGAAGTACGGGATGGGCAAGGTCGTGGCCAAAGAAGGCAGCGGCGCCACCGAGCGCGTCACGATCGACTACGGCGGCAGTGCGGGACGCGTCACGCTCCTCACCGCGGGCGGGATCCCCGGGGACAAGCTCTAGGGAAGGGCCCCGCGGTCGGACCCACCCCTGCTCCCTGATCCGAAAGAACCGCAAAGCCCCTGATGCCGAGCCCGAGAGATCTGCTGATCCACCGCTCCCTGCGTCACGAAGGGTTGGCGACGCATCTCGCCACGACCCTTCGTGACGGCCTCCGCAGGCTCCGGCCTCCTCAGGGAGCAGTGAAGTGGGCACGCTCGGAGCGCAACTGTTCTGTCGTCGTGCACGACGGCCGCCAGGCCGCAGGTACTGAGGAGCGCCCGGAGCTTGCGTCACCCTCCGCTCCCTGAGGAGCGCCCGGAGCTTGCGGAGGGCGCGTCACGAAGGGTCCGGCGACCGCGGCTGCGAGGGACGTGCGGGCGAGCGCCTGCTAGCCGGTGTAACCGGAGAGCTTCACGCCATGGGCGGCGAGCCAGGGCACGGGGTCGATCTTGGTGTTGCCGTTCTTCCACACCTCGAAGTGCAGGTGCGGGCCGAACGAGAAGCCCTCGTTGCCGACCAGTGCGATGACATCGCCGGCGGTGACGCGTTGGCCTTCGTGCACCAGGACGCCGGAGGAGGCCATGTGGCCGTACATGGTGACGGTTCCATCGGCCGCTCGGACCTGGACCCAGTGGCCGTAGCCCGAGGCGGGCTCGGCCTTGATGACGACGCCATCGGTGGCCGCGTGGATCGGGGTCCCGAGCGGTGCGGCCATGTCGATGCCGCCGTGCATGGTGCCCCAGCGCATAGCGAAGGCCGAGGTGAAGTCGTAGCTGCCGAGCGGGATCGGCGAGGTGAAGAGCGGGCGCCGGGCGAGGGCCTCGCGGCGATCCTGATCTGCGGCCATCTTGGCGCCCACACCCAGCTGGTTGGTGAAGACGTTCATCTGGTCGGTCTGTGCGGTCGCAGCGGCGATTCCGGGGCCGAGTTCGACCGGTGCGGCGCCCTGGGCCGACGCGTCGTTGACGGCGGCGGCATTCACCGGGGCGGGCGCTTCGTCGCCTGTGCCGACCTGAGCGACGGCGGCAACGGCTGCGCCGGCCGCCATGGCGATGAGAGCGGTGCGTCCGCCCTTGAGGGCGTTCGGGGGTGCAGCGATGCGGTGCTTGCCGCCGCGGCGCACGCGCTGGCCGGCCGGATTGGTCCGGAAGGGCCGGTGTTCGGGGTCGCTGTCGAGATCGTCATCGGCGAGGGTGTCGAGTTCGCCTCCGTCGAAGACGTCGAGTTCGGCGCCGTCGACATCGAAGGGCTCGTCGTGCTCGTACTGATCGAACTCGTGCTCGGGGATCAGGATGTCCTGAGTGATCTCCGAGCGGGTGGGGCGGTAGTAGCCCTGCCACGACGACGGGGTCCAGCCGGCGTCGGAGGACTCGCGGGTGTCGGCGGAGTCGGCGAAATCGAAGTCGTAGTCGCTGAGGTCGTACTCGGCGGCCTCGTCGGTGTCGACGATGGGGATGATCGTGGTCATCTCTTCCGCTCTGACATCATCGATCAACCCGCCCGATCGGACGCGGCCCGATCCGCGTGAGACACCGAGTCCCGCCAAATCGTCCACCTCATCTCTTGCTGCGCATCTCGTCGTTGGCGGATTTCGACGTTACCGTCCGTAATCCTTCTGTGACCAACCCTGAGAGCCGACGGTAACGAAATGATTGCGGCAAGTCCAACCGTAGAAAGCGACAAACCGGGATATTGTGAGCTGAGTCACAGGAGTTCCCGACATCACTCGAAGTTGACGAATCTGCTGTTCACTACAGCACATTCAACCTGTGAGGCCGGCGTGGCGGTGGCGAGCGGTGTCGGTGCAGTTCATGGGCGCACCGCGAGGGTGTTCCCCGCACACGGCGTCGCCAATACTGTGAGGACCGACCGAGCGAGTGATCTGTCGCACAAGCGCAGGGTGCGCGCGGGGTGGCGATTCACGACAGGTTTAAAGTCCGATATGGCCCGCATTACACCCTTGCGCGGGCAAATCTACGAGATGGTGAGCTGAATGGATCTCTTCGAATACCAGGCGAAGGAACTGTTCGCCAAGCACGGGGTTCCCACCACACCCGGTCGGGTGACCGATGATGCCGCCGATGCGCGGGCGATCGCCGAGGAAATCGGCAAGCCCGTGATGATCAAGGCGCAGGTCAAGACCGGCGGGCGTGGCAAGGCAGGCGGCGTCAAGTACGCCGCGACCCCGGACGACGCGCAGTCCCACGCTTCCAACATCCTTGGCCTCGACATCAAGGGCCACGTCGTCAAGAAGCTGCTGGTCGCCGAGGCCAGCGACATCGCGGAGGAGTACTACATCTCCTTCCTGCTCGATCGCACCAACCGCTCCTACCTGGCCATGTGCTCGGTCGAGGGCGGCATGGAGATCGAAGAGGTCGCCGCGACCAAGCCCGAGCGCCTCGCGAGGGTCGCCGTCGACGCCGTCAAGGGTGTCGACCTGGAGACCGCGCGCTCGATCGCCGAGCAGGGTCACCTCCCTGCCGAGGTGCTCGACGCCGCAGCGGTCACCATCTCGAAGCTCTGGGAGGTCTTCGTCGGCGAAGACGCCACCCTGGTCGAGGTCAACCCGCTCGTCCGCACCCCGGACGATCAGATCCTCGCCCTCGACGGCAAGGTCACCCTCGATGCCAACGCCGACTTCCGTCAGCCCGGCCACGAGGAGTTCGAGGATCGCGACGCCACCGATCCCCTGGAGCTCAAGGCCAAGGAGAACGACCTCAACTACGTCAAGCTCGACGGTGAGGTCGGCATCATCGGCAACGGCGCGGGTCTGGTCATGTCGACCCTCGACGTCGTCGCCTACGCCGGTGAGAAGCACAACAACGTGAAGCCCGCGAACTTCCTCGACATCGGCGGCGGCGCCTCGGCCGAGGTCATGGCTGCCGGTCTCGACGTCATCCTCGGCGACGAGCAGGTCAAGAGCGTCTTCGTCAACGTCTTCGGTGGCATCACCGCATGTGACGCCGTCGCCAACGGCATCGTCGGTGCTCTCGAGAAGCTGGGGTCCGACGCCAACAAGCCGCTGGTCGTCCGCCTCGACGGCAACAAGGTCGACGAAGGCCGCAAGATCCTGGCCGATGCGAACCACCCGTTGGTCACGCTCGCCGAAACCATGGACTCGGGCGCCGACAAGGCCGCCGAGCTGGCGAGCAAGTAAGGGAGCCACGGAATATGTCGATCTTTCTGAACAAAGACAACAAGGTCATCGTCCAGGGCATCACCGGCGGTGAGGGCACCAAGCACACCGCTCTGATGCTCAAGGCCGGCACCAACGTCGTCGGTGGTGTCAACGCGCGCAAGGCCGGCACCACCGTGTCGCACGTCGACGCCGACGGCAACAACGTCGAGCTGCCGGTGTTCGCATCGGTCGCCGAGGCCATGAAGGAGACCGGGGCCGACACCTCGATCGCCTTCGTGCCGCCGAAGTTCTCCAAGGACGCCATCATCGAGGCCATCGACGCGGAGATCCCGCTTCTCGTGGTCATCACCGAGGGCATCCCGGTGCAGGACTCCGCCTACGCGTGGGCCTACAACGTGGAGAAGGGCGAGAAGACCCGCATCATCGGGCCCAACTGTCCCGGCATCATCACCCCGGGTGAGGCGCTGGTGGGCATCACGCCGAACAACATCACCGGCAAGGGTCCGATCGGTCTGGTCTCGAAGTCGGGCACCCTGACCTACCAGATGATGTACGAGCTGCGCGATCTCGGCTTCTCGACCGCCATCGGCATCGGTGGAGACCCGGTCATCGGCACCACCCACATCGACGCCATCGAGGCGTTCGAGAAGGATCCCGAGACCAAGCTGATCGTGATGATCGGCGAGATCGGCGGCGACGCCGAGGAGAAGGCCGGCGAGTACATCAAGGCCAACGTGACCAAGCCGGTCGTCGGCTACGTCGCGGGCTTCACCGCCCCCGAGGGCAAGACGATGGGCCACGCGGGAGCCATCGTCTCGGACGGTGCGGGTACCGCCCAGGGCAAGAAGGAGGCCCTCGAGGCCGCGGGCGTCAAGGTCGGCAAGACGCCGTCCGAGACCGCCTCGCTGGCCCGGGAGCTCTACCAGGCTCTGTAAGGCACACGAGAACCGAAGAACCCGAGCGGGTCTGCCCGCTCGGGTTTTTTCGTGGCCCGACCGGCCCCGATCCCGCATGCGATAATTCGTCGGTGGACTCCCGGGCGCGGCGCGGCGCGATCTCCCAGCTCGCCGGGGAGTCGCTGCGGTTCGCGGGGGTGATGGCGGACGTGGCCGAACGTCTGCCCCTCGCGGGCGGGGTCATCGGGTCCGTCCGCGTGCGGCTGGCCGAAGCCGCCGACACCGCTGTCACCGTGGTGGTCTCGACGACGCGAGCCGTTCTGGGCGTCGTCATCCGCGAGGTGGTCGACGCCCTGGTCGAGGAGGTCGACCTCACCGACCTCGTCCTCACCCATGTCGACCTCAAGCGCCTCATCGGCGAGGTCCTCGCTCTCATCGACATCGACGAGGTCATCACCACCGTGGATCTCGATCGTGCTGTGGCACAGGTGGACCTGAATGCGGCGATCGACCTCGTCGACCTCGACGCGGTGATCGGGAAGGTCGATCTCGACTCCGTCGCCACCGGAATCGACATCGACGCGATCGCCGCGCGGATCGACATCGACGCCATCCTCGGGCGGGTCGATCTTATCGGGCTCGCCGAGGAGATCATCGACGGCGTCGATCTCCCCGACATCATCCGCGAGGCGAGCACCTCGGTGACCGCGGACGTGATGACCGACGTGCGAAGCACCAGCGAACGCGCCGACGACGCCGTCGCGAACGCGGTGAACCGGTTCCTGCGCCGGCGCGGCGCGACCGTCGAGGCTGCTCCTGACGCCGGGGAGCCTCGATGACCGCCGAACCGAAACCGACCGGGCCGGTGGATGATTCGGCTCCGACGACACCGGCCCCGACGCCGCCGGCGGCGCCCGGCCTCCCGCCCGTGCACAAGGCCCATGCGGTGCAGGACCGGGACAAGAACGCCGGCATCGTGAGCCGGGGTGTCGCCTCGTTCCTCGACCTTCTCGTCGTGTGGACGATCCTCGGTGCCGCCTACGCGGGGCTGTCCCTGATGAAGTTCGTCCTCTCGGTCGGCGAATTCTCGCTGCCGGAGGTGAATCTGATCTTCACGACGACCGGCTTCGTGCTGGTCGCGGTCCTCTACCTGGCGACGTGTTGGGAGATCTCCGGACGCACGTTCGGGTCGGTCGTGATGGGCCTGCGTGTGGTCAACTCGGAAGGGGCCCGTATCCGGCCGACCATCGCGGTGCTGCGCGCACTGCTGTGCACCTTCTTCGCGATAGGTCTCGTATGGGTGGTGGTCGACCGGCGTCGTCGGTCGGTGGCCGATGTTCTCCTGCGCACCCGGGTCATCTACTCTCGCTGACCGCCTTGAGTCGGGTCAGCCCCTTCTCGAAGTCCTTGCCCAGCAACTTGTCGAAGATGCCGAAGAGTCCGGCGACGCGGCTGAACAGCGACTGCGGGCCGACCATCGTCCAGGACACCCGCGTCGCCCGACCCTGGGGAACGAGCTCGAAGGTGACGGTGTTGGTGGTCTTCATCGGCTTCTCGAACTCGAGGTGCACCTCGACCTCGCGGGGCTCGTCGACGCGCGTGATCTCCATGGCACCCCGTCCGGCCTTCTTGTTGCCCGACCACGCGTACTTCGCCCCGACGCCGTGGTCCGCGCCGGAGTAGTCGCGCGTCATGTCCGGATCGACGCCCTCCCACGGCGACCAGTGCACCCACTGCCGGAAGTCGGTCAGGTACGGCAGCACCGCCTCGGGCGGCGCGTCGACGGTGATGGATCGGGCGATGCGGAACGTGTCGGACATGAGGCCCCCGGATGAGATCGGTCGGTTGGAGTATGGAAGGGATGTCGGGCTGACGAGAGTATGACACCCGGGGCCGACCGATATCATCGCCTCGAGCGGCCGACCAGGCGCGCGGGCCGCCCGCCCTCGGCGGGATACGGTGTGAGGCATGGGTGAACGGGCACGGCTCACGGCCGCGGAACTCCGCGAGATGCTCGTCGACGACGGCACGTGGGAGTCGTGGGACGCTCCGGTCGGCGAGCCGGCCGCGACCTCGGACGGAGCTGACGACACCTACGCCGCCGAACTCGAACGCGCCCGCGGCACGAGCGGGTCGGACGAAGCGGTCAGCACCGGCGTCGCCGCTGTCGGTGGGCGACGAGTGGCTATGGTGCTGAGTGAGTTCGACTTCCTCGCCGGGTCGATCGGTCGTGACGCGGGGACCCGGATCGTCGCCGCGGTGCGGCGCGCGACGCGTGAGCGGCTTCCGCTGCTGGCCCTCCCGGCGTCGGGGGGCACCCGGATGCAGGAGGGGACGGCGGCGTTCCTGCAGATGGTCGCGATCACCGGTGCCGTCACCGACCACAAGGCCGCGGGGCTGCCCTACCTGGTGTACCTGCGACATCCGACGACCGGCGGTGTGTTCGCCTCGTGGGGGTCGCTCGGGCACATCACCTGGGCGCAGCCCGGAGCGCTCATCGGCTTCCTCGGGCCGCGTGTCTACGAGGGCCTCTACGGTGAGCCGTTCCCCGGTGATGTCCAGACGGCCGAGAATCTGCTCCGCACAACCGTTGTCGACGACGTGGTCGCGCCGAAGGACCTCCGCGACCGCCTCGCGGCGGTGCTACGACTCCTCGCCGCTCGGGAAGACGCGGTGGTCCCGCCCGGCTCGATCCGGGTACGTGCGCGACGCGCGCGTTCGGGGGAGCCGGACGACGCCTGGGCGTGTGTGCGCGCAACCCGGGAGCCCGAGCGTGCGGGACTCGTCGAGTTCCTGGCGCACGGCGACTCGGCACCGCTGTCGGACGCCGGGCCACTCCGGTTCTCGCTGAGTGAGTTCGACGGACACGTCGCACTGGTCGTCGGATATGACCGGACGTCGCAGGCGGCGGGTGACCTGCCGGGTCCCCGGCACCTGCGCGAGGCGCGCCGGGCGATCCTGGCGGCCGGGGATCTACGGCTTCCGGTGGTCACCGTGATCGACACCCCCGGCGCCGAGCTGTCCGTCGTCGCCGAGGAGGGTGGTCTTGCGGCGCAGATAGCCCGTTGCACAGTCGAATTGATCACCGTTCCGGTGCCGACGGTCTCCGTGTTGCTGGGTCAGGGTGCGGGCGGTGCGGCGCTCGCGCTCTTCCCCGCGGACTTCCGAGTCGCGCGCGGCGATGCCTGGTTGTCGCCGTTGCCGCCCGAGGGTGCGAGCCTCATCGCGCATCGTGATCTCGACCACGCCGGTGAGATGGCCTCGCGGCAGGGCATTCTCGCCGGTCGCTTGGCGGCGCAGGGCATGATCGACCTCGTCGTCGATGCCGGATCGGACGACGAAGCGCTACCGGCGATCCGCGCCGAGATCGGCCGGTACCTGGCAGCTTCGCCGGTTCCGGACACAGAGGCGCGAACCCGCGTGCCGACGGCGGACGCCCGATGACCGACCGCGTGGTGGCCGTCGGCGCACTCATCACCGACGCGGATGGCCGAATCCTGTTGATCCTGCGCCGCAACGAGCCGTCGGCGGGGCACTGGAGCCTGCCCGGCGGCAAGGTCGAGCCAGGGGAATCGCTCGAAGAGGCGGTGGTGCGCGAGGTGGAAGAGGAAACCGGTCTGGCGGTGTCGGTCGGCGAACCGGCCATTCAGCTCGAGATCCCGGTCGGCGACGGACGGGTGTACGAGGTGCACGACTTCCGGGCCGAGATCCGTTCGGGGAAACTGCGTCCCGGTGACGACGCCGCCGACGCGGCCTTCTTCACACCGGCCCAGGTGCGCACCGCGAAAGTCACCAGCCGGCTGGTGGAGTACCTGGAACAGGCCGGTGCACTGCCACCCGAGTCGCCGTGACCCCGCACCGACCCGGCGCGGACGGCAGCTTGCCGAATGGGGGCGACGTGGTGCACGAGAGTGGTTTTGTGCAGGATGGAGAGATGACCGATCTACTGCCCCTGGACCCTGACCAACTCCTCACCACCACCCGCTCGGTGCGCAAGCGTCTCGACTTCGACCGTCCCGTGCCGCTCGACGTGGTCAAGGAGGCGCTCGAGGTCGCGTTGCAGGCGCCGACCGGCAGCAACAGCCAGACCTGGCATTGGATCGTGCTCACCGACCCCGAGCTGAAGCAGAAGGTCGCGGACTACTATGCGCAGTCGTTCGCGAAGTACTACTCCGGCCAGGCACCGCGGGACGAGACCGGCAAACGCGTCGCATCGAGCGCCCAATACCTCGCCGACACGATGGGTCAGGTTCCGGTGCTGGTCATCGGTGCGATCTACACCGGTGGTGATCTGCCGGCGGGCAATCAGGCCGGCGTCTGGGGTTCGTTGCTGCCGGGTGCCTGGAGTCTGCAATTGGCGTTGCGGGCCCGCGGCCTCGGGTCGGCGTGGACAACACTTCACCTGAACTACGAGAAGGAGATCGCCGAGCTCCTCGGCATCCCGGACAACATCCATCAGGGTGTGCTGCTGCCGGTGGCGTACAGCAAGGGCACCGACTTCAAGCCCGCGCCGCGGAAGCCTCTCGACTCGGTCCTCCACATCGACGGCTGGTGATCAGGAGGTGCCGGGTCACGCCTGGTCCAGCACCTCGCACCGCAGCGCTGCCAGCGCCATCGCGGTCAGGAGTCGACGCAGTCCGTGCTGGTCGAAGGCGGGCAGGCGAGGCGAGGAGTTGAGCAGCCCGAACATCGCGTGCACGCGCACGCGTGCCTCCTCGCGACCGAGAGTCAGGCCGGTCTCGTCGGTCACGGCGAGGAGCACATCCACCCACCGTTCCACGTAGCGGCGCTGCAGCAGTCGGACCCGGTGGTTGGCGGCCGGGGTCATCGACGGCAGGTCGCGATCCTGCACCGTGATGAGGTCGGGCCGCGTGACGAGCACGTCGATGTGAAAGCCGATGAGCGCGACCAGTGTTTCCGACGGGGAGCCGCCGCGGTCGGCGACCTCGCTGCCGCCGTCGTGGAGTCGCTGACTGATGTCGATGAGCATCTCGTCGAGCAGCTCGGTCTTGGAGGAGAAGTGGCGGTACATCGCCGGTCCGCTCACCCCGACAGCCCGTCCGATGTCTTCCAGCCGGACCCCGGCGAACCCGCGCTCGGCCATCTGATGGGCGGCGGCGGACAGCAATTCGGCACGACGGGCCGCCTTGGCCTGGGTTCGGCGCGTCGGTGGACGATTCGTGGCTTCCGATTCGTCCTCGCGCGGTTCATGCGTCGCGGACATCGATCCCGCACTCTACGCGTTCCGGCGCGCAACCGGCGATGGCGCGTGACCCGGTCGGGCCACCGGCATCACGCATCGTGACCGGTGACCCGGTCGAATGAAAAGTCGGCCGACCGGTGCGTGCGGGCGCCGGCAGGGCCTAGTCTTGCGCCAGATCGTGCGCCGGGTGGCGAGCGCAGATCAGTCCGAACGGCGCGGGCGGACTCCCGCGGCAAGACGAGGAGCGCATCGTGAATCCAGGCGAACCCCAGCATCCGGGTGGTCAGTGGTCGGGCGTCCCGCAGGGGCCGCCGACCGGAGGTTTCGCCGGCAACCAGGACCAGACCGGCGTCCACCATCCCGGCACCGGCAGCCTGCCCGGCCCGCAGTGGGGTCCCGACGCACAGCACCCGTATCCCGGTGGCGGGTGGGGACCACAGCCGTCCCGTGGCCCGGGCGCCGACCTGTCGGTGATCTTCGCGCTGGCCTCCGCGCTCGCCGGGATCGTCACCTATTTCATGGGTTTCCTCAGTTGGGTTTCGGTGTCGGCGGGAGCCGAGGAGGAACTCAACCGCTGGGGCGCCGACTTCGAGGAGGGGCAGGGCGGGATCCCCGCATTCTTCTCCTACGAGATCGTCCTGAACCCCGGGAAGTTCTTCATCGCGCTCGGGGTCGTGGGCATCGCGGCGACGTTCGTCCTGGTTCCCCGCTATCGCAGGGCACTGCCGTTCCTGGCGGTCGTCGGCGTCGCCGCGTGGCTGGCGCTGTTCGCCGCGGCCCTGATCACACCGCCGTTCCTCGATCTGGGCGCCGGCGCGATCGTCGGACTGATCCTGGGCTTCCTGCAGGTGGCGCTGCTGGTCGCGGCCGCCTTCTTGTACGGTCTGAAGAAGGATGACGCGCACCACTCCTGACCACGGTCCCGACGATCCGGTCGTCGGTCTCCTGCGTCGTGCCGGGTGTGTCTTCGCCGAAGAGGAAGCCGCACTGCTTCGCGACCAGGCCACCGGCGCAACCGAACTCGACGAACTGTGTGCGCGTCGCGCGGCGGGGGAGCCGCTCGAGCATCTTCTGGGGTGGGTGCGCTTCGGCGACCTGCGGTTGCGCGTCGGCCCGGGTGTCTTCGTGCCGCGGCAACGCTCACTGCTGCTGGCACGCACCGCAGTCGCCGCGGCGCGGAGGCGACGGTCCCCGCTCGTGCTCGAGGCGTTCTGCGGCGTCGCACCCATCGCCGCTACGGTGGCGGCCGCTGTCCCCGACGTCGGCCTGCGCGTCGTCGACACCGACGACACCGCTCTCGGCTTTGCGCGTCGAAACCTGCCGCACGGTACCGGTATTCATCTCGGTGCCGGACTCGACCCACTACCGGACGACCTTCGCGGCCGCCTGGACGTGATCGCCGCCGTACCCCCGTACGTCCCCGACGAGGCGCTCGGACTGCTGGCGCCCGAGGCCCGGGACCACGAACCGCACCGGGCGCTGCTCGGTGGCCCCGACGGCCTCGACCACATCACGGCGTTGATCTCCGGTGCCCGGGAGTGGCTCGTCGTGGGCGGTGAGCTGCTCATCGAGATGAACGCGGCTCAAGCCGAGCAGGTGGTCCGCGGCGGCGGCGCGCCTGCTGGGTCCGACATCATTCTCGGAGACGATGGCCAGACCGCCGTGGCGTGTTTTCGCCGGATGCGCTGACGACCGCCGGTTGGAACCCCTAGATCCCCAGCACCTTCCGCTGCCGTGCGACCGCTTCCCGATAGCGCCCGACGTTGGCCATCTTGACCCCCTCGTAACCCCGGACCATGTCCGGTAGTTCCGCGAGGTCGACGACCGCGGGCAGCCGGTCCGCGCCGATCCGCCCACTCGCGAGCGCATCGAGAACGGCGTCGACGAGCTCCCGGTATTCGACGATCAGCGCGCGCTCGGTACGTCGGATCTCGCTGCGGCCGAACGGGTCCATTCGGGTTCCTCGAAGCCGCTTCATCGTCGCGAGCGCGCTCAGCGGCCGGTCGGCCCACGATCCCAGCGCGAGCTTCTCGCGCATGCCCAAACTGCGCAGCGTCGGTGGATGCAGGCGCACCGCGACGTCGGCATCGGCGCCGAACTCGTCGGCGATCCGCGCGGCGAACGACGGGTCCTGCGTGAGCCGGGCGACCTCGTACTCGTCCTTGTAGGCCATCAGCTTGAACAGGTTCCGGGCGACGGCACCGGTCAGCGAGGACTCCGAGGCGACGCGTCGTACGCGGTCGACCGTGTCGAGGTAGGTGCGCGCATACCGCTCGTCGGAGTGGGCGGTGAGCTCGTCGTATCGGATCGCGATGGTGCGCCGGAGGTCGTCGTCGATGTCCGCGAGACCGGCGACCACCTCGAGGGCATGGCGGCTCGGTTCGATCTCGGCGGTGGGACGGCCGTGCAGACCATCGATGGTCGCGGATACGGAGCCGGGATCGGCGACGATCTGCCGGCCGCGCCGGAAGGCCTGCACATTGGCGGCCACCGCGACGCCGTTGAGTTCGATCGCCCGCTCGATCGATTCCGCCGAGATGGCCAGGGCGCCAGCTTGATACGCGGCACCGACCATCAGCATGTTGGCGTACTGTTCGTCGCCGAACAGTGCCGTCGACAATGCTCCCGAATCGAGGTAGACAGCTCGCGCCACCCGGTCGTCGATAGCGGAGTGGACCGCGGCCTCGGCCGGGAAGCCGACCGAGGTGTCGATGACCATCAGCCCGGTCGGCACCTGGGTGGTCGAGACGACCGCGATCGTCTTCTCCGGAGCGGCGACCTTCAGATTGGCCGGGTCGGTCCCGACGAGCGGATCGCAGACGAGATAGAGGTCGCAATCCTCGGACGCCACCTTGGCCGCCTGCTCCAGTGGATGTGGAGCCACCTTGATGTCACTGACCACCGCGCCGCCCTTCTGGGCGAGTCCGGTCATGTCGACGGTCCGGGCCGAGTGCCCGTCGAGGACGGCCGCGGTGGCGAGGACCTGGGACACGGTCACCACCCCGGTGCCGCCGACGCCCGTGATACGCAACGAGAAGGTGTCGCCGATGGCGGGGACCGTGGGCGCCGGCAACTCGGATTCCGCCAGATCTGCTGCGCGGGTGCGGATTCGATCCGTGCCCGGGGTGACGGTGACGAACGACGGGCAGTCGCCCTGCAGGCAGGAGAAGTCGAGGTTGCAGGAACTCTGGTCGATCCTCGTCTTGCGCCCGAACTCGGTCTGCACCGGGTGCACCGAGAGGCAGTTCGACTTCTCGCCGCAGTCACCGCAGCCCTCGCAGATGCGTTCGTTGATCACCACCCGACGAGTGGGGGTGGACATGGTGCCGCGCTTGCGCTTCCGGCGCTTCTCGGCGGCGCAGTGCTGGTCGTGGACGAGGACCGTGACGCCCGGGACGGCCGCGAGTTCGGTCTGCACGTCGAGCAGGTCATCGCGCGGGCGGATCTGGACCTGAGCCGGAAGTCCCAGGGTGCGGACGTGTTTCGGGTCGTCGGAGGTGACCACGATCCGGTTGACGCCCTCGTCGAGCAGCAGCGAGGTCAGCCGCGGCAGAGTCAGCGCACCCACCGGGTCTTGGCCGCCGGTCATGGCCACGGTGCCGTTGTAGAGCAGCTTGTAGGTGATGTTCGCACCCGATGCCACCGCCGCGCGCACCGCCAGTGATCCCGAGTGCGAGAAGGTCCCGTCGCCGACGTTCTGCACGAAGTGGTCCGCAGCGACGAACGGGGCCATGCCGATCCACTGCGCACCCTCGCCGCCCATCTGGGTGACGCCGGCGATGTCCCCGACCTGTCTGGGGTCCATCAGCAACACCATGGCGTGGCAGCCGATACCGGCGCCGACCAGGGTGTTCTCGGCGACCTTCGTGGAACTGTTGTGGGGGCAGCCGGAGCAGAAGTACGGCGTGCGCACGGCCAGCGGGAGCTCGATGCGGGTGCGGCGCGTGGCCTTGCGGTCGAGCCAGATCTGCGCGGCGTCGATCTGATGGCGGGCGAGCCGGTCGGCGAGGCCACGTGTCACGGCGTCGACGTCGAGTTCGCCGAACCGGGAGAACAGGGTCGAGCCGTCCTCGTGGACCTTGCCGACGATGCGCGGCGCGCGGGGATGCCGGAACAGGATGTCGCGCATCATCGTCTCGATGAAGTCGCGCTTCTCCTCGATCACGATGACCTCGTCGAGATCGCCGGTCGCGGTGTCGAACATGAACCGGTTGAGGATGTCTCGCTCGATCGGGTAGACCATGCCGAGTTTGAGGATGCGGATCCCGAGCCGGCGTAGATCGTCGTCGTCGACATGGAGGAGGCGCAGTGCCTCCCGGAGGTCGAGGTAGGTCTTTCCGGCGGCGACGATCCCGATGCGGTCATCGGGGCTCGAGACCACGATCCGGTTCAAGCCGTTGAGCCGGGCGTACTCCTGGGCGCGCGGAAGTCGGGTGGTGAGCTGATTCTGCTCGAGCTCCATGAGATGGGCGCCGAGCAGCCGTCCGCTGGGCACATGCGGACTCGTCCCGAGCTCGCCGACGACGGGCACGATCCGGTCGGGGTCGACATGCGCGGTCGACGCGCCGTCGGCGACGTGCGCGGAGATCTTGAGCGAGGTCCAGAGTCCGCTCGTGCGGCTCATGATCGCCGCGTGAACCCCTAGATCCAGGATGTCCTGCGAATCGGCGGGATACAGGATCGGGATGTAGAGGTCGGCCAGGGCCATCTCGGACGCGCACGGAACGGTGGAGGACTTCGCGCCCGGGTCGTCGCCGACGAGCGCGACGGCGCCACCGGCGGAATGGGTTCCGATGAGGTTGGCATGACGCAGCGCGTCCGTCGCGCGGTCGAGGCCGGGGGCCTTGCCGTACCAGTATCCGACGACGCCGTCGCGGGGGAGCCCATCGGCGGACGGAGCCAGGTCGCCACCACCGGTGACCTGGGCGGCGAGTTGGGAACCCATCACCGATGTCGCGGCGAGTTCTTCGTTGAGGCCGGGCCGGTGGACGATGTCGTACGGGGCGAGGAGTGCGCGGCGCCGGGCGAGCTCGAGGTCGTAGCCGGCGAGGGGAGAGCCCTCGTAACCGGAGATGAACGAGGCGGTCCGGAGACCGGAACGGCGGTCGACGCGAGCGCGGTCGCGGACCATGCGTACCAGTGCCTGGATTCCGGTGAGGTAGATGTCGCCGGCGTCGCGCGTATAGCGGTCGTCGAGCGAGAACCCGGCGACTGCCGCCTCGGGCGGTCGGTTGTCGGGGGTCGAGACGTGCTCGTAGCGAGCACGATCGTCTGCGAGGGTCATGGGGTCACCTGGCCTTCTACGTGCGGTGGCCGATCCGGGGTTCCCGGGGAGTGTCGGCGCATCGGTTGTGGCGGCCCGGGGGTGGTGGGCCTGCCACAACACTACGAGAAGACGTGACGCGCGTCACGTCACGCCGGCCGCGCGGATCATCGCGCCGGTGGTCGAATCCGGGCGTGACATGGGCCACTGCATCGCGTACGATCTCTTTCAGTTAATTCCAACTAACTGAAGGGTCGACGGTGACCAGCACGCTCGACGGCTTCCGGGCCGCACACCAGCGCAATCTCGACCTGCTCGGCGAACGCCTCCGCAACGTCTCCGCCGGCGGTGGGGCGAAGGCGCGCGAGCGCCACGTCGCGCGCGGCAAGTTGCTCCCGCGGGACCGGGTCGACGGCCTGCTGGACGTCGGCTCGCCGTTCATCGAGGTCGCGCCGCTCGCGGCCTCCGGGATGTACGGCGACAAGGTGCCCGCCGCGGGGGTGATCGCGGGTGTCGGCCGGGTGGCGGGTCGCGAGTGCATGATCGTCGCCAACGACGCCACCGTCTCCGGCGGCACCTACTACCCCGTCACGGTCAAGAAGCACCTGCGCGCGCAGGAGATCGCGGCCGCCAACCGGCTGCCGTGCATCTACCTCGTCGATTCGGGCGGCGCGATGCTGCTGCAGCAGGACGAGGTGTTCCCCGATCGCGATCACTTCGGCCGGATCTTCTACAACCAGGCGACGATGAGCGCGGCGGGAATACCGCAGATCGCCGCGGTGCTCGGCTCTTCGACCGCCGGCGGGGCCTACGTCCCGGCGATGAGCGACGAGACGGTGATCGTGCGCAACCAGGGCACCATCTTCCTCGCGGGTCCGCCGCTCGTGAAAGCCGCGACCGGTGAGGACGTTTCCGCGGAGGACCTGGGCGGCGGCGCGATGCACTCGTCGGTGTCGGGCGTCACCGATCACCTCGTCGACAACGACCAGCAGGCGCTCGCCAAGGTCCGCGAGATCGTCGCGACCCTCGGACCCCGTGAGGCGGCCCAGTGGGAGACCGTCCCGGTCCGTGAGCCGCTGCGGCCGCAGACCGACATCTACGATGTGGTGCCCACCGACCCGCGAACTCCCTACGATGTCCGGTCGGTCATCGAGATCCTGTGTGACGGGGGCGAATACTCCGAGTTCAAGGCGAACTACGGCACCAGCCTGGTGACCGCGTTCGCGCACCTGCACGGTCATCCAGTGGGGATCATCGCCAACAACGGTGTGCTGTTCAGCGAATCCGCTTTGAAGGGCGCCCATTTCATCGAACTGTGTGACCAGCGTCGAATCCCGCTGCTGTTCCTGCAGAACATCACCGGCTTCATGGTCGGCAAGGCCTACGAGCAGGGCGGCATCGCCAAGAACGGGGCCAAGATGGTCAACGCGGTGGCATGCGCGCGGGTCCCCAAGTTCACCGTCATGGTCGGCGGATCGTTCGGTGCTGGCAACTACTCGATGTGCGGACGTGCGTACTCGCCGAGGTTCCTGTGGATGTGGCCGAACGCCCGCATCTCGGTCATGGGCGGACCACAGGCGGCGGACACGCTGGGAACGGTGCGCCGCAACCAGATCGAGCGGTCGGGTGACGAATGGACGGCCGACGACGAGGAAGCGTTCAAGGCCCCGATCCGCGAGCAGTTCGAACGACAGTCCGACGCCTACTACTCGACCGCGCGGCTGTGGGACGACGGCATCGTCGATCCGGCACAGACCCGCACCCTGCTCGGCCTCGCCCTCGAGACCGCCCGGTACGCCCCGCTCGCCGAACCGCGCTACGGCGTCTTCCGGATGTGACCCCCAGAAGCCTTGACCACAGATGCGCAACGCCGCTCCCGCCTACCCCGAGGACCCCGACCGTGAGTACCAGACCCATCCGTAGTGTCCTGGTTGCCAACCGTGGTGAGATCGCCTGCCGCGTGATCGACACCCTGCGCCACATGGGAATTCGCAGCATCGCCGTCTACTCCGACGCCGATGCGCAGGCCCGTCACGTGCGCGAGGCCGACGTCGCCGTCCGCATCGGACCGGCCGCGGCCGCCCAGAGCTACCTGGACATCGGCGCGGTGGTCGACGCGGCGCGCACGACCGGTGCCGACGCCGTCCACCCGGGGTACGGATTCCTCTCGGAGAACCAGAAGTTCGCGGCCGCCCTCGCGGAGGCGGGCATCGTCTTCATCGGGCCGCCGGCCGAGGCGATCGCGACGATGGGGGACAAGATCACCGCCCGCGCCGCGGTCACCGCACGGGAGGTACCCGTGGTGCCGGGTCTGTCGCGGCCCGGACTGACCGATGACGACCTCATCGCCGCCGCACCCGACATCGGCTTCCCGGTTCTCATCAAACCCAGCGCGGGTGGCGGCGGCAAGGGTATGCATCGCGTCGCGGAACCGTCTGAGCTACCGGCGGCGCTGCAACGAGCACGGCGCGAGGCCGCCGCCGCCTTCGGCGACGACGCACTGTTCCTCGAGCACTTCGTCGACACTCCCCGCCACATCGAGGTGCAGGTGCTCGCCGATGAGCACGGGAACGTCATCCATCTGGGCGAACGCGAGTGCTCATTGCAGCGACGCCACCAGAAGGTGATCGAGGAGGCGCCCTCGGCGCTGCTCGATGCCGCGACCCGGGCTCGCATCGGTGAGGCCGCCTGCGATGCCGCCCGGAGCGTCGGCTACACCGGCGCGGGGACGGTCGAGTTCATCGTGTCGGCGCACCGGCCGGACGAGTTCTTCTTCATGGAGATGAACACCCGCCTGCAGGTCGAACACCCGGTGACCGAGCTCGTCACCGGAGTCGACCTCGTGGAACAGCAGATCCGGGTCGCCCGCGGAGAGGTGCTCGGTCTCACCCAGGACTCGATCACCCTGCGCGGGCATGCGATCGAGGCGCGCGTATACGCCGAGGATCCCGCCCGTGGCTTCCTGCCCACCGGTGGCACGATCGAACATCTCGTCCATCCCGACACCTCGCCCGGGAGCGGGGTCCGCGTCGACTCGGCCATGCTCGACGGACTGCGCGTCGGCAGCGAGTACGACCCCATGCTGGCGAAGGTCATCGCCGTCGGCGCCGACCGCGAGGAGGCACTGGAACGCCTCGATCAGGCGCTGGCCCACACCCGGGTCCTGGGCGTAGTCACCAATATCGACTTCTGCCGCTTCGTGTTGCGTCAGCAGGCCGTCGTCGACGCCGACCTCGACACCGAACTGCTCGACCGCCTCGTCGTCGACTACGCCGCGCCGGAGCCCACCCCCGAGGCCCAGGTGCTCGCCGGACTCGCGCGGATCGGGACCCGCGATGCGGGCAGTGTCTGGTCCTCGGCGGTCGGATGGCGTGTCGGCCCGCCCGCCCCGGTCATCACCCGCCTCGTCGCCGGCGCACGGCACTCGACGGTCGCCATCCAGGTCGATGCCGCCGACGCGCGATCGCTGTCCGGAACCGCCACCGTCACCGCCGACGACGACCCCGAGGCGTCGTGGACCGGGCACGTGGTCTACCAACCGGCGCAACCCGGCGACGGACGCGCGGCGGACCGTCTGGTCGTCGACGGGGTGACGCAGTCGTGGTCGAGTGTCCGCGTCGGCGAGAGCTGGTGGGTGGCAGGGCCGTCGGGCACATGGGTCCTCGAACTCGCGAAACCCCTGCTCGACGAGGCCGCCGCCGAACACGCCGGTGAGATCACCAGCCCGATGCCGGGCACCGTGGTCGCCGTGGCCACCCGGTCCGGCGACGACGTGTCCGCAGGCCAGTCGATCGTCGTCGTCGAGGCGATGAAGATGGAACATGCCCTGACCGCCCCGGTGGACGGCACCGTGGACATCTCGGTGGCGGTGGGGGACAAGGTCGATGCGGGACAGATCCTCGCTGTCGTCGCCACCTCTGAAGCAACTGCCGACTCCCAGTAGAAGGATTCACATGGAACTCACCCAGGAGTACACCGACCTCATCGCGACGGTCCGCGACTTCGCGCAGACCGTGGTGGCGCCGGTGGCCGCCAAACACGATGCCGAGCACAGCTTTCCGTATGACGTCGTCGCCCAGATGGGCAAGATGGGCCTGTTCGGTCTCCCGTTCGAGGAGCAATACGGCGGCATGGGCGGCGACTACTTTGCCCTGTCGCTGGCACTGGAGGAGCTCGGCAAGGTCGACCAGTCCGTCGCCATCACGCTCGAAGCCGGTGTGAGTCTGGGCGCCATGCCGATCTACCGCTTCGGTACCGAGGAACAGAAGCAGCAGTACCTGCCCGAGCTCACCGCGGGCACCGCGCTCGCGGGCTTCGGTCTCACCGAACCGGGTGCCGGGTCCGACGCGGGCGCCACTGCGACCACGGCCCGCGACGACGGCGACTCGTGGATCATCAACGGCGGCAAGCAGTTCATCACCAACTCCGGCACCGACATCACCTCACTGGTGACCGTGACCGCGGTGACCGGTGTGAAGGAGAACGGCAAGAAAGAGATCTCGACCATCATCGTGCCCTCCGGGACACCGGGTTTCACCGCCGAGCCGGCGTACAACAAGGTCGGTTGGAACGCCTCGGATACGCATCCGCTGACCTTCACCGACGTACGCGTTCCCCACGAGAACCTGCTGGGTGTACGCGGACGGGGGTACGCCAACTTCCTGTCGATCCTCGATGAGGGGCGCATCGCGATCGCGGCCCTCGCGACCGGCGTCGCGCAGGGATGCGTCGACGAGAGCGTGAAGTACGCCAAGGAACGCCAGTCCTTCGGCAAGGCGATCGGCGAATACCAGTCGGTGTCCTTCGCCATCGCCCGGATGGAGGCCCGGGCGCATGTGGCCCGGACCGCGTACTACGACGCGGCGGCGAAGATGCTGGCGGGCAAGCCGTTCAAGAAGGAGGCCTCCATCGCGAAGATGATCGCCAGTGAGGCGGCGATGGACAATGCCCGGATGGCGACCCAGATCCACGGCGGCTACGGCTTCATGAACGACTATCCCGTCGCCCGCCATTACCGAGACTCGAAGATCCTCGAGATCGGCGAGGGCACCACCGAGGTGCAACTCATGCTGATCGCCCGCGAGCTGGGTTTCGCATGAGCGGCGCGCCGGCGCCCGGCCCGGACGCGGACGGTGGCTCCGCGGTGCGTCGAATCGTGCAGCGAGGACTGTGGTTCGAGGAGTTCGACGAGGGCACGATCTACGAGCACCGTCCCGGGCGCACCGTCACCGAGGCCGACAACGTGTTGTTCACCACGCTGACCATGAACACCCAGGCGCTCCATCTCGATGCCGCCTGGTCGGCTGAGCAGCCGGGTTTCGGCGGGCAGCGCCTGATCAACTCGATGTTCACCCTGTCGACGATCGTCGGATTGTCGGTCTCGCAGCTCACGCAGGGCACGCTCGTGGCGAACCTGGGGTTCAGCGAGGTCGCCTTCCCGGCACCGCTGTTCGCGGGCGACACGCTCTACGCGGAGACCGAGTGCACCGGTAAACGCGAATCGCGGTCGCGCCCGGGCGAAGGCGTGGTGAACTTGACCCACATCGGACGCAACCAGCACGGCGAGGTCGTCGCCCGCGCCGCACGAGCAACGCTGGTGCGCAGGCAACGGACGGAGTGACGACGATGTTCTTCGAGGACCCACCCGGAGGTCCGGTCGGTTCAGGTCAGAATCGAGCAGGTCACGGACTGGCGGGGCCGCAATTGACCAATGCGTGGCTGCCGCCCGGACCTGCCCTGTTGTTCTGTCCGGCCGACCGTCCCGAGCGGTACCAGAAGGCCCTCGACCGTGCCGACGTGGTCATCATCGACCTCGAGGACGCGGTGTCGCCGGCCAACCGCGGCGCGGCCCGGGAGGCCCTCGTCGCCAACCCCGTGGATCCGGATCGCACCATCGTGCGGATCAACCCGGCCGGAACCGGCGACTACCGGCGCGATCTCGCGGCCGTGTCGGAGACGAACTACCGGGTGGTGATGCAGGCCAAGGCCGAGGACGTCTCCTCGATCCTGGACACCGCGTTCCAGACGATCGCCCTCATCGAGACGCCGCTCGGCGCGACCCGGGCGCGTGACATCGCCGCGACCTCCAACTGCATCGGACTGATGTGGGGGGCAGAGGATCTCGTCGCCGGCCTGGGCGGTACGTCCAGCCGCTTCGGTCCCGGTGAATCCCGCCCCGGCGAATACCGGGACGTCGCGAGCTGGGTGCGTTCGATGGTCCGCATCGCCGCAGCTGCGCACGGCAAGTTCGCGGTCGATTCGGTGCACCTCGACATCGAGGACGTCGACGGACTCGTGGCCGAGGTCCGCGATGCGGTGGCACTGGGTTACACCGCCACCGCCTGTATCCACCCGTCTCAGGTCGACCACATCCGGGACGGTTACCGGCCGTCCGACGAGGCGGTCGAATGGGCGCGCCGGGTCCTCGACGGTGCCGCCGAACACGCGGGCGGGGTCTTCAGCCTCGACGGCCAGATGATCGACGGACCGGTCCTGCGCCAGGCCGAGGTCGTCCTCTCCCGCGTCAGCGATCCCCGTCCGGATGCCGCCGGCGAGAACTGACCGAACATCCCACCCAATCCGGGCAGCACGCCCGAAGACAGACCGGAGCAGAACATGAGCACCGAGGCTCACCCGAAGCCTGCACACACGCGCGGTGAGGAGACACCGGCCCTGCTCACCGAGACCATCGGAGCCACTCTGGCCCGCACCGTCGAGGCCCACGGTGACCGGACCGCCCTGATCGACGCCGCCGCACGACGGGAATGGCGGTACTCGGAGTTCCATCGTGACGTCCGTGCGGTCGCGGCCGGCCTGTTGCGACTGGGCGTGTCGGTCGGCGACCGCGTCGGATTGTGGTCGCCCAACCGGTTCGAGTGGGTTCTGACGCAGTATGCCGCGGCCGAGATCGGCGCGGTCCTGGTCAATCTCAACCCCGCGTATCGCCAGAACGAGATCGAGTACGCGCTGCAGCAGTCCGGGACGAGTGTGGTGCTGGCCGCCGAGAGTTTCAAGGACTCCGCGTACGCATCGATGCTGGAGCAGGCGCGACCGCGGTGCCCGGAACTGCGCGAGGTCGTGCTCTTCGGCTCGCCGGGATGGGATGCGCTGTGCGCCGATGCGAGCGCCGAGGAACTCGAACGAGTCTCGGCGATCGCCGCGTCGCTGTCGCCCGATGACCCGATCAACATCCAATACACCTCGGGCACAACGGGATTTCCGAAGGGCGCGACGCTGTCGCACCGCAATATCGGGAACAACGGGTATCTCGTCGGCGAACTGCTGAACTACACCGCCGACGACCGGATCTGTCTACCCGTGCCCTTCTACCACTGCTTCGGCATGGTGATGGGCAACCTCGCGGCCACCAGTCACGGTGCGGCGATGGTCATCCCGGCGCCGGCATTCGACCCACGCGCCACCCTCGACGCGGTTGCGGAGTACCGCTGCACCAGTCTCTACGGCGTGCCCACCATGTTCATCGCCGAACTCGACCTGCTCGACGACGGGCTCGACATCGACCTGTCGAGCCTGCGTACCGGCATCATGGCGGGGTCGCCGTGCCCGGAGTACGTCATGCGGCAGGTGGTCGACCGCATGCACATGCGCGAGGTGTCGATCTGTTACGGCATGACCGAGACGTCGCCGGTGTCGACGCAGACGCGGGTCGACGATCCGCTGGAGTTGCGCGTCACCACCGTCGGCCGGGTCGGCCCGCACCTCGAGATCAAGATCGTCGACCCCGGCACCGGTGAGACCTCCGGACGCGGCGAGACGGGCGAGCTGTGTACGCGCGGATACTCGGTGATGACCGGGTACTGGAATGAACCGGAGAAGACCGCCGAGGCGATCGACGCCGACGGCTGGATGCACACCGGCGATCTCGCCGACATGGACGACAACGGATATGTCCGGATCACCGGGCGCATCAAGGACATGGTGATCCGCGGCGGGGAGAACATCTACCCGCGCGAGATCGAGGAGTTCCTCTACACCCATCCCGACATCCTCGACGCCCAGGTCATCGGGGTGCCCGACGAGAAGTACGGCGAGGAGCTGATGGCCTGGGTCCGGCTGCGCGACACCGCAGCCGAATTCACCGCGGACGACCTGCGCGAGTTCGCGACCGGCAAGATCGCGCGGCACAAGATCCCGCGATATGTCCACGTGGTCGAGGAGTTCCCGATGACCGTCACCGGGAAGGTCCGCAAGGTGGCGATGCGGGACGAGGCGGCCTCGATCCTCGAGCAACTGCGATGACGACCACGAGTGACGCGGTGCCGACCGCGGACACTCAGATGAATCGATTCGGGCACTTCGTGCACGAGCGGTTCGGGGTCGACACCAGCGATTACGACGCCCGGTGGTCGTGGTCGGTCCGTCAGCCGGCGCAATTCTGGCGTGCGGTCTGGGAGTTCTTCGACCTCGACGCCCTCGCCGCGGAACCCCTCGGCCGCGGGGACGAGGCGGTGCTCGCCGACGACCGGATGCCCGGTGCCGTCTGGTTTCCCGGCGTACGCCTGAACTACGTCGATCAGGTTCTGCGACACGCCGCCCTGCCCGGCGCCGCGATCGTCGGGATCGACGAGGCGGGGGAGCGTTCGGAGATCGCCTGGTCGGAGCTGCCGTCGCAGGTCGCCGGCCTGGCGTCGACACTCCGTGCGCACGGGGTGGGTCCCGGCGATGTGGTCGCCGCCTACCTGCCCGACATCCCCGAAGCCGTCATCGCCTTCCTCGCCACCGCCTCCCTCGGCGCGGTCTGGTCGGGATGCGGTCAGGACTATGCGCCTCAGGGGGCGGCCGGTCGCCTCGGTCAGCTCGCGCCGAAGGTGCTGTTCACCGCGGCCGGCTATCGCTACAACGGCAAGGTCGTCGACAAGCGCTCCGACAGTGCGGAGCTGGCGGGCCTGTTGCCGAACCTGCTCGCGCACATCACGATCGGGGACGCCGACCCGGCGCCGTCGACCATCGACTACGCCGAGGCCCGCGCCGGCGACCCCGGTGATCTCCGGCCGCTGCAGGTTCCCTTCGACCGTCCGTTGTGGGTGCTCTTCAGTTCCGGCACCACCGGACGGCCCAAGGGGATCGTGCACGGACACGGGGGAGTTCTCCTCGAACATCTGAAAGCCGGTGCCCTGCACGGCGATCTGTCGTCGAACGATGTGTTCTTCTGGCAGACCGCGCTCAGCTGGATGATGTGGAACTATCAGGTCGCCGGACTTCTCTGCGGTTCGCGGATCGTCTGCTACAGCGGCTCGCCCCTGTACCCCGACGCCGACCGGCTCTGGCAGATCGTCGACGACGAGCGGGTCACCTACTTCGGTACGAGTCCCGGGCAGTTGCAGGCCTCGCGGAAGGCGGGTCTGGAACCGGGGCGCCGGCACGATCTGAACCGGCTGCGGGCGCTCGGGAGCACCGGATCGTCCCTCGCGGCAGATCTTTTCACCTGGGTCGACGACCACGTCCGGTCCGGTCTGCCCATCTCCTCGATCAGTGGCGGCACCGACATCGTGTCCGCCTTCGCCGGTGGCTCGACCGGGGAGCCGGTCGTTCCTGGTGAACTGTCGGTCCGTTACCTCGGTGTGGCGCTGGAGAGTTGGTCGCCCGAGGCCCGCCCACTGGTGGGGGAGGTGGGCGAACTCGTCGTCACCGCTCCGATGCCCTCGATGCCGGTGAGCTTCTGGGATGATCCCGACGGTGCGCGATACCGCGCCGCGTACTTCGCCCACGAATGGGAGAGCGGGGCGTCGAACCCGGAGAAGCCGGTCTGGCGGCACGGCGACTGGGTGACCGTGACCGAGCGCGGGTCGCTCGTGATCCACGGCCGCAGCGACGCGACGTTGAATCGCCACGGGATTCGGATGGGATCGGCCGACATCTACGAGGTGGTCGAGGCGCTCGACGAGATCGCGGAGGCGTTCGTGCTCGGTGTCGACGGACCGGACGGCGCCTACTGGATGCCGCTGTTCGTCACCCTGGTCCCCGGCGCGACGCTCGACGACGCGCTGATCGGCCGCATCGCTGCCTCGGTCCGCGACCGTCTCTCGAAACGCCATGTGCCCGACGAGGTGATCGAGGCCCCCGGCATTCCGCACACCAGGACGGGGAAGAAGCTCGAGGTTCCGGTCACCGCGATTCTGGCCGGCCGATCCGAGGTCAACATCGACCCCAAGGCGGTCGACGACTATGCGCTGATCAACTGGTACGCAGAGCAGGGTCGCGCACACCGCTGGTGAGCGCGGTCCACGGGCCGATGAGCGGGCCGTGTCGGGCAAGGGGCATGGGACCCGGCGGACATGTGTACTAGCGTGGGGATCAGTTCTGCGCTCGTGGGGGGCGACGGCCGGACGCCGTCACCTCGACGCGACCCGTTGATCCTGACCGACCGACCCGACCCGACCAGGAGATCGTGATGACCTACCCACCCGGCGGCTACGGGCAACAGCAGCCCGAGTCCGGACAGTCCTACGGCCAGTACGGCAACCAGTCCGGATACCCGCAATCCGGCGCCCACAACACGGGTCCGCAGGCAAGCCCCGCGCCCGGTTCCGACCAGTACGGCCAGGCGCAGCAATACGGGGGCCAGGAGTACGGGGGCCAGCAGGGTTACGGACAGCAGTACGGCCAGGCCGCGCAGTCCTACGGCCAGGGACAGCCCGGCTACGGTCAGAGCACCGGACCGGGCTATGGACAACAGGGCCAGCAGGGCTACGGCCAACCCGGATACGGCCAGCAGGGCCAGCAGGGTTACGGCCAGTACGGGTATTCCCCGCAGCCGGCCAAGCAGCCGAGCCAGGGACTTCCGGCCATCACCCCGGTGCTTCTCGCCGCCGCGATCGGCGCCTTCGGCCTCATCGTGCTCTTCAGCGGATTCCTGTCCGCCGCCGAGACCTATGACTTCGCACTCAAGCTGTTTCAGACGCAGTACAACGCTCCGTACACGCTGATCAGCGTTGCCGGCATCCTGGCGCTCATCTCGCTGATCCCCGGCATCAAGGTGCCGGCGGCCCCGATCGTGGCGTCACTGGCGATCACCTCGTTCCTGATCACGCTGTTCCAGTTCCTCAACATCGACGACAACGGTGCCGGGGCGATCGTCCTGCTCATCTTCACCCTCTTGTCCGCGGTCCTCGCCGTCGTGTGGCTGCTCACCGATGCCGGCGTCATCAAGGTGGCGCCCGCGGTGGGCGACGCCACCGCAGCCGTGACCCCCGGGTCATCCGCCGCGACGCAGTCCGACGCCGGCGCGCATCAGCAGACGAGCGGATACGGCGACGCGCAGACCACTGCCTACGGCACCGGGAGCGCACAGGCACAGTACGGCCAGCAGGCCTCGGCGAACTACGACCCGTCGGCCTACTCGCAGTCGTCGGGCGCGTCCGCGACCGGCCAGAGCGGATACTCCGGCGGAGCCAGCGACTCGTCGGCCTCGGCGGCCGGTTCGGCAAGCGGACACGGCGAGTCGGGCTACGGCGACTACCGCCCCGGCCAGTACGGGTCCGGCGCCTCGGGTGCATCCCCGGCCACGCCCGGTGCCTCAGGCACCGACACCCCGGCCGGAGACCACTCCACCACGGTCTTCCAGAAGCCGGAGCCGCCCACCGGCAGTGGCAACTGACACCTCCCCACTCGGTGCCCCGTCGACCATCGGTCGGCGGGGCACTGTGTTGTCCGCCGGCCGAGTCGGCCCACTGCTCGAGCCGGCCACCGCTGGTCGAGCCGAGTCGAGGCCCTCGGTGAGCTGCCTCCCTTTCGCAGCGCGCTCGGCGCGTCTACGACGGCGTCGGCCGGGACCGTGTCAGGCTCATGACGATGCCTTCCCTCAAGCCGGACCCGACCACGGACAATCTGGCGTCGCAGCTTCGTAACCTGCGGCGATCGCGTCGTGCCCAGCGCACGGCCGCCGAGGGTTCGGCCCGCCAGCTCGCGGTGGTGGCGTTCACCGTTCCCGCCATCGCTCTGGTGACCCTGATCGTCGTCATGCTCGCGGTGCTGCTCCTGGCCGGCAGCGGCCTGACCGGACTCCCGAGCGCGATCGCCTCGGGCTGGTTGGCCATCCACCAGGTGCCGGTGACGATCAGCGGGGTCACCGTCGGGGTGCTGCCGCTGTTGCCGACCCTGATCGTCGCCGCCGGAACGGCCCGGCTGACGGCGCGGGCAGTCGCGAACGGCACCACCTCGGCCGACCGCGATCGGCACGATCTGTTCGACCTGGGTGCCGTCGTCTTCTCGGCGGTCATCGGCCCGGTGCTCATCACCGCGATGTCGCTGGCGGTGGTGATGGATGGTGGATCGGTCCTGCCTGTCCAGGCGCCCAGTGCGCTGCTCGCGTTCCTGTACACGCTGGGTGTGCAGGGTGGCGCCGCCCTTGCCGGGGTCGCATGGAGTCGACGCCGGGACTTCGCGGTTCGTGGGCGCGTGTCCCACGCCGATCGTCGAGGCTTCCGATACGGACTGGTCGCGGCACTGATGCTGCTCGTCGCCGGCGCCGTGCTCGTGTGCCTGCGCATGCTGATGCGGCACGGGCAGATCGGTGAGCTGATCGAGACCGGTTACGACTTCGACGGATTCCTGGGACTGAGCCTGCTCTCGGTGCTGTATCTCCCGAACGTGATGGTCGCCGCGATGGCGGTGCTCGTGGGTTCCGACGTCCAGCTCGGCGCGATGACCGTCGATCTGTTCACGGTCCGCGGGGGCGCCGTGCCGCCTGTCCCGGTGCTCGCGGTGCTGCCCGACGGGCCGGGTGCCGGAGCCTGGGGGTTCGTCGGTCTGCTCGTGCCCGCCGGCGTCGCCGCCTTCGTCGGCTGGCGATGCCGCGATCTCGATCCGATGGCGCACGTGCGTTCAGTGGGTGTCGCCGCGGCGGTGGCGGCCTCGGCGGTCGCCATTCTGACCGTCGCGGCGGGCGGCACGCTCGGGGAGTTCGGCGACGTCGCCGTCACCGTGTCGGCGGCCGGGGTCTTCACGCTGGGCTGGATCGCGGTCGTCGGCCTGCTGATCGTTCTCGTATATGCCTTCCTGCCGTCGACCCGGGCAGCCCGCCTCGCCGTCGGCGACGAGTACTTCGAGGATCCGCTCGACCTCGGCTACGAGGACGAATACGTCATCGTCACCGATCTGGACGAGGACGGTGAATACACCGAGTACTCCGAGTTCGACGACGGCGAGTACGAGGCCTCGGAGTACGACGATGGTGAGTACGACGATGGTGAGTACGGCGATGGCGAGTACGGCGATGGTGAGTACGACGAGGACGAGACTCTCGACGACGCCGAATCGCCCGACGACGGGTCCGCGGTCGTCGACTCCCCGTCCGGTTCCGAACCGGCGGTGAACCGTGTGTACGACGACGATCTCGACGAGACAGATCTCGCCGACGATGCGGATTACGACCTCTATCCCGGTCCGCACGGCACGTCCCGACAACGCTGAGACGAACCCCGCTGGCCAAGCGTCCGCCGGTGCGCCGGCGTCCCGACGGCGTCGCACCCGGCTCGGATGGCCCAACGTGCGGCGATTAGTCTCGACGACGTGACATCCCCGACGGCACCCGGCCGCACCCCGCTGGTGGTGATGGCGTCGGGCACCGGTTCGTTGCTGGAGTCGCTGATCGCGCGTGGCGGCGCCGAGGATTCCCCGTTCCGGGTCGCGGCGATCGTGGTCGACCGCGTGTGCCGCGCGCAAGAGGTCGCGCAGCGCAACGACATCCCGCTGATCACCTGCCGTGTCGCCGACCACGCCGACCGTTCGACGTGGGACCGTGCGCTCACCGAGCAGGTTGCCGCGATCGGGCCGGAGTGGGTGGTGACCGCCGGATTCATGAAGATCCTCGGCCCGGCCTTTCTCGGACGGTTCGGTGGACGCGTCGTCAACAGTCACCCGGCGCTGCTGCCCGCCTTCCCGGGCGCCCACGGTGTCGCCGAGGCACTCGACTACGGCGTCAAGGTCACCGGCGCGACGGTCCACCTGGTCGACGAGGGCGTGGACACCGGCCCGATCCTCGCCCAGCAGGTGGTCACCGTCGACGACGACGACACCGCCGACACCCTGCACGAGCGCATCAAGACGGTCGAGCGCGTGTTGCTCGCCGACGTGGTGACCGCACTGGTCACCAGAGGAGTAGTCATCGATGGACGAAAGGCCCGCATCCCGTGAACGCACACAGCCCTGACAGTTCTCGCCGACCGATTCGGCGCGCACTGGTGAGTGTCTACGACAAGAGCGGACTCACCGATCTCGCGACGGCTCTCCACGCTGCCGGGGTGGAGATCGTGTCCACCGGATCGACCGCGAAGACCATCGCCGGCGCGGGCGTCCCGGTGGTCGAGGTGTCGACGCTGACCGGTTTCCCCGAATGTCTCGACGGCCGCGTCAAGACCTTGCACCCGAAGGTCCACGCGGGCATCCTCGCCGACACCCGGAAGTCCGACCACGTCGCGCAGCTCGACGAATTGGGTGTCGCCGCATTCGATCTCGTCGTCGTCAATCTGTATCCGTTCACCGCGACGGTGGCCTCCGGCGCGACGCCGGACGAGTGCATCGAGCAGATCGACATCGGCGGTCCGTCGATGGTGCGCGGGGCCGCCAAGAACCATCCGTCGGTCGCCGTCGTGGTCGATCCCGAGGACTATGCGCGGGTCACCGAGGCCGTCGCCGCGGAGGGCTTCTCCCTCGCCGACCGCAAGAAACTCGCGGCGAAGGCGTTCCGGCACACCGCCGACTACGACGTCGCGGTCGCCTCGTGGATGTCGAGCGTGGTTGCGCCCGAAGATGACTCGCAGTTCCCGGCGTGGGCCGGGGCGACCTGGACCCGCTCCGCGGTGTTGCGCTACGGCGAGAACCCGCACCAGGCGGCCGCACTCTACGTCGGGAACGCCGGCGCCGGCGGGGTCGCGACCGCCGAGCAGCTCCATGGCAAGGAGATGAGCTACAACAACTACACCGACGCCGACGCCGCGTGGCGCGCCGCGTACGACTTCGACGCCCCGGCGGTCGCGATCATCAAGCACGCCAACCCGTGTGGGATCGCCATCGGTGCCGACATCGCGGAGGCACATCGCAAGGCACATGCCTGCGATCCGATCAGCGCCTACGGCGGTGTCATCGCGGCCAATCGCGAGATCACGGTGGAGATGGCCGAGCAGGTCGCGGAGATCTTCACCGAAGTCATCGTCGCACCCGGTTTCGCCGACGGGGCGCTCTCCGTCCTGACCCGCAAGAAGAACATCCGTGTCCTGGTGGCCACCCCGCCGACGGCGACCGGCATCGAGACCAAGCCGGTGTCGGGTGGATTGCTGATGCAGCAGCGCGACGTCCTCGACGCCGATGGCGACAACCCGGCCAACTGGAACCTCGTGGCCGGACCCCCGGCCGACAACCAGACTCTCGCCGACCTCGAGTTCGCCTGGCGGGCATGTCGTTCGGTCAAGTCCAACGCCATTCTGCTGGCCTCCGACGGCGCGTCGGTCGGCGTCGGCATGGGGCAGGTCAACCGCGTCGACTCCGCACATCTGGCCGTGCAGCGCGCCGGTGACCGAGCTGCGGGCAGCGTCGGGGCGTCGGATGCGTTCTTCCCCTTCCCGGACGGACTGCAGGTGCTTTTGTCGGCCGGGGTGAAAGCCGTTGTGCAGCCCGGTGGGTCAATTCGCGACAACGAGGTGATCGAGGCGGCCGACGAGGCGGGCGTGACGCTCTACCTCACCGGGGCACGTCATTTCGCTCACTGAGCTCGCTCTACTGGTCGTCGCCGGGTTCGGCGCCGGCCTGATCGGCTACATCACCGGGCTGGCCTCGATCGTCAGCTATCCTGCGCTGCTCGCGGTCGGGCTCAGTCCGATCGCGGCCAACGTCACGAACACGGTCGCGCTGGTCGCCGTCGGGGTCGGGAGCACGGCACAGTCGGGACGCTCCCTCCTCGACGGTGACCGGAGACGTCTGGTCATCGGTGCGGTCGCCTCGCTGATCGGCGGCACGGTCGGTGCGGTGCTGCTGCTGTCGACGCCGGCCGAGGCGTTCGAGGCCGTCGTGCCGTTTCTCGTGGCGATCGCCGCGGTCGCGCTACTGGTACAACCCGTCCTGCGTCGCTGGGCGACCTCACACGTCGAGCGTCCCTGGGTGTTCATTCTGGGGCTGACGCTGATCTCGGTGTACGGCGGCTACTTCGGCGCGGGGGCCGGCATCATGATCCTCGCCCTCATGCTCGTCGTGACCAGCGAACCACTGTGGCGCGCAGCGCTGTCCAAGTCACTGTTCCTGGGTATCGCCAACACGGTCGCCGCCGTCGGTTTCATGATCTGGGGGCCCGTCGAGTGGTGGGCAGCGCTCGCCATGGCCGTGGGCTGCCTGGCCGGTGGATGGTGCGGGCCACCCGTGGTGAAACGCCTCCCGCCCGGCCCGCTCCGGATCGTCGTCGGGATCTGCGGCCTCGGGCTCGCGGTGTGGCTGGCCGTCAGCTGATCCGCGCCAGATGCAGCACATCGTTGCGCCCAGAGCAACGACACACTACATCTGCGCGCTGAAGACCCACGAACAGGACGCGACCGGCGAAACCGCACGCCAGAAGCACATCGCGGCGGATTCGTATGCATTCGGCGGGAGTTTTCCTCTCGACGAGGAAAACTCTGGTCGCGGGGGTTCGCGATGTCTAGACATGCACGGTGACCTTGTTTGTGGACATCACCCCGGAAGAATCGGGTGGTGGGGCGGAGTGCACGTCTCCCGGCGGTTCGTCTCGCGCGCGATCAGTGCTGACCCGGGTGGGACTCCCGTTGCTGTCGGTGGTGGTGTTCGCCGCCGTGTGGCAGCTCGTCGCCGTCAGCGGGATCTGGAGTGAGACCTTCGTGCCGCGTCTCGGCACTGTGTGGCAGGCCTTCGTCGACATGTCCACCACGCACAACGGAATCCGCGGTTACGCCGACTACTACTGGTGGGAACACCTGTACATGACGCTGCGCCGGGTCTTCGCGGGCGTGGCGATCGGCGTGATCCTCGGTGTGCTGCTGGGTTTGGCGATGGGCACCGTGGGGTGGCTCCGACGCCTCCTCGAACCCTGGCTCACATTCCTGCGCGCACTGCCGCCCCTGGCCTACTTCTTCCTGCTGGTCATCTGGCTCGGCATCGACGAAGCTCCCAAGATCACCCTGTTGGCACTCGCCGCGCTACCGCCGGCCGCCGTGGCCACCACGGCCGCCGTCAGTGCCGCGCCGGTCGGTCTGATCGAGGCGGCACGCGCGCTCGGAGCATCGCGATCCGAGGTGATCCGCGACGTCGTCGTCCCGTCGGCGCTGCCCGAGACCTTCACCGGCGTGCGGCTTTCGGTCGGCATCGCGTATTCCTCCGTGGTCGCGGCAGAGCTGTTCAACGGCATCCCCGGAATCGGTGGCGTGGTCAAGGACGCCAGCAACTACAACAACACACCCGTCGTCCTGGTCGGCATCATCGCCATCGGTCTGTCCGGACTGATCATCGACGGGCTCCTTCGAACAATCGAGCACCGAGTGGTGCCGTGGCGCGGAAAGGTCTGAGGGACATGAGAATCACACGCAGGGGGACCGGCACGAGCCGGTTGCGTCGCTCGCGGTTCGGTGCGGCGCTCGGGGTGATCGCCGCGATGACGCTGTTACTCGCCGGGTGCTCGGTCGACAACTCCGGAGACGACAGCAAGCCGACGATCCGGCTCGCCTACCAGTCGTTCCCGAGCGGCGACCTGATCGTCAAGAACAACGGGTGGCTCGAAGAAGCGCTGCCGGACTACAACATCAAGTGGACCAAGTTCGACTCCGGTGCCGACATCAACACCGCATTCGTCGCCAAAGAGGTCGACTTCGCCGCCATCGGCTCCAGCCCGGTCGCCCGCGGTCTGTCCGCGCCGCTGAACATCCCGTACCAGGTGGCCTTCGTCCTCGACGTCGCGGGCGACAACGAGGCGCTCGTCGCGCGCAACGGCACCGGGATCAACACCGTCGCCGACCTCAAGGGCAAGCGGGTGGCCACCGCGTTCGCGTCCACCGCCCACTACAGCCTGCTCGCCGCGCTCGACCAGGCCGGTGTGAACCCGAAAGACGTGGACCTGATCGACCTGCAGCCGCAGGCCTCGCTGGCCGCCTGGCAGCGCGGTGACATCGACGCGGTCTACACCTGGCTGCCCACCCTCGACGAATTGCGTAAGGACGGAAAGACGCTCATCGCCAGTCGACAGTTGGCAACCGCGGGCAAGCCCACGCTCGACCTCGGGGTGGTCTCCAGTGACTTCGCCACGGCGAACCCGGAGGCCGTGAACACCTGGCGTCAGGTGCAGGCCCGGGCGCTCACCCTCATCAAGGACGACCCGCAGGCCGCGGCCGACGCCATCGCCGCACAGCTGGGCACGACCCCGGAGGATGCGGCCAACCAGTTGAAGCAGGGCACCTACCTCACGGTCGCGGAGCTGACGAGTCCGACGTGGCTCGGCACGCAGGGAAATCCGGGCAATCTCTCCGAGAACCTGCACAGCGCAGCGGTGTTCCTCGCCGAGCAGCAGCAGATCCCCGCGGCCCCGCCGATCGAGACCTTCCGACAGGCCATCTACACAGAGGGATTGCCGGGTGTCCTCGAACAGCAGTAGCCCGCTGACGGGTGCGGCGGACCGCGCCGCTGCGACGACCGCGGGTCGACCCGCGGGACAGCGCGGCGCGATCCGGCTGCACAACGTGTCCCAGAGGTACGGGACGGGTGCGGACGCGGTGACCGCGGTCGGTCCGGTCGATCTCGATGTTCCGCCGGGGGAGTTCCTGGTCCTGGTGGGTGCATCCGGGTGTGGCAAGTCCACGCTCCTGCGACTCATCGCCGGGTTCGAGCCCGCGACCGTGGGCGACGTGGAGGTGTCGGGCGGTGCTCCGGTGCCCGGGGTGACCTCCGGCGTGGTCTTCCAACAACCGCGACTGTTCCCGTGGAAGACGGTGGGCGGCAACGTCGATCTCGCACTCAAGTATGCGAAGGTCCCGAAATCCGAACGGGCGGCACGACGGAACGAACTGCTCGAACGGGTCGGGTTGGACGACACCGCCCACCGGCGCATCTGGGAGATCTCCGGCGGGCAGCAGCAGCGCGTGGCGATCGCCCGTGCGCTGGCGGCCGAGACCTCCCTGCTGTTGCTCGACGAGCCGTTCGCGGCGCTGGACGCGTTGACGCGCGAACGGCTGCAGGAGGATGTACGCGCGGTGAGTTCGGACAACGGACGCACCAACGTCTTCGTCACGCACAGCGCCGACGAGGCAGCATTCCTGGGCAGCCGGATCATCGTGCTCACCAAGCGTCCGGGACGTGTAGCGCTCGATCTCTCCTCGACGTTGCCGCGCACCGGCGTCGAACCCGAGGAGCTGCGCGGTTCACCCGAGTACGCGGCATTGCGCGCCGAGATCGGCGCCGCGGTCAAGGAAGCCGCGGTGGCATGAGCGAACGGGTCTTTTCCTCAGCGTGGGATTAACCCTGTCCGGTGACGCGGTGGGCGGTTAGACAGTAGAGGTGTCCACCGTTCCCGCGTCTCCCGCCCCGAGTCCCGGTCGCTCTGCGAGCGTGCCGTGGACGATGAGCGGCGCGCCGGGCGCTCTCCACTCGATGAACTGGGCGGACGGATCGCATCACGGCTCGCCACCGGCGCACCCCGCTCCGATCCCCGCCTGCTTCGACCTGGAGAACAAGCCTCATGACAACCACCGCTCACCCCGTCGGCACCGCTCATCGTCCTGACACCGGAACCATATCCGGCGGAGTCGAATTCGACATCGACGAGTTCGGGCCGAGTTTCGGTGCCGAGATCCGCGGCGTCGACGTCGCATCCGCCACCGACGCGCAGGTGTCCGCACTGCGCCGGGCGCTGATCGACTACAAGGTCATCGTCCTGCGCGATCAGCATCTCGACGACGCGGCGCACATCCGGTTCGGAAACCGGCTGGGCGACCTGACCTTCGGGCACCCGGTGTGGAACAGCGGCGACGTCCCCGGTGAGGTCTACTCACTCGACAGCGCCGACAACGGGTTCGCCGATGTCTGGCACACCGACGTCACCTTCATGCCCCGGCCGCCGATGGGTTCGATCCTGCGCCCGGTGGTGCTGCCGCGCAATGGTGGCGACACCAACTGGGCGGATGCCGAACTCGCGTACAACTCGCTGTCGGAGCCGATCCGCCGGATGATCGACGGACTCAGCGCGGTGCACGACGGCAACCGTGAATTCGGTTACTACCTCAAGCAGCGACGCAACGGCCGTGGCAACACCTGGGACGGCGAAGAGGTCACCGAGCTGGTGCCGGTCACCCACCCGGTGGTGCGTATCCATCCGGAGACCGGGCGTAAGTCGTTGTTCGTCAATCCCGGATTCACCTCGCACATCGACGGCGTCTCCGACGCGGAGAGCCGCGGCATCCTGGATCTGCTCTACGCGCACCTCACCAAGCCCGAGCACATCGTCCGGCACCGCTGGCGTCTGGGCGACCTGGTGTTGTGGGACAACCGGAACACGCTGCACTACGCGAACCGCGACTACGGCGATGCCCGCCGTGTGATGCACCGGATCACCCTGCGCGGTGAGGCGCCCATCGGGCCGGCCTGACCCGCGGACGCTCTCCGACGACCCCGAACTCCCACCCTCGGCCCACCCGGCCGGCGGTGGGAGTTCTCGTATGTCCGGCCGGTGCGTCGTCCGGGGGCCGCGCCGGATCAGCGTGTTCAACCGAGGGGTTGACAATGGCCCCGGCGGGGCGCACCATCGTATTCAACCAAACGGTTGAGGAGGTCGGATGGCAGACGAGTTGTCGAAGGTGTTCGCCGCACTCGCGGACCCGACGCGGCGCGACATGGTTGCGCGGCTGGCGGGCTCCGATGCGACGGTCAGTCAACTCGCCGAGCCGTACGACGTCAGCATCCAGGCCGTCTCGAAGCACCTGAAAGTGCTCGAGGATGCCGGCCTGGTGACCCGAACCCGGGAGGCCCAAACCCGCCCGGTCCATCTGGAAGCCGAGGTGTTCGACCTCATGACCAAGTGGATCGAGCGGTATCGGAAGCGGGCGGAGGAGCGCTACCAGCGCCTCGACGCACTGCTCGCCGAGATGAACGACGGCCCCGAGGCCCAGCACCCGACGACATCGGACCCCGGGGTCGATCCCAAACTCCACCAGGAAGGAAAGGTGTCATGACCGCAACTCAGACCCGTTATCCCGAGGCCGCCATCGAAGCCGACAGGGAGGTGCCGCTGATCCGGATCACCCGCGACTTCCGCGGGACGCCCGCGCAACTGATGAAGGCCCACATCGATCCCGAACTCTTCGTCCGGTGGGTCGGACCGGACGCGATCAGCAGCCGGATCATCGACTGGGACGTCCGCGACGGCGGCAGCTGGAGCTATGTCTCCACCCACGAGGGGCAGGAGTTCGGATTCCGCGGCTGCTTCCACACCGTGGGCGAGGACAAGATCGTGCAGACGTTCACCTTCCTCGGCATGCCCGACGCGGTGTCGCTGGAGACCCTGTGGTTCGAGGACCTGGGCGACGGCTCGACGCGGCTGCACGCCCAATCCCTGTGCGACAGTTTCGAAGCGCGCGACGGCTGGCTGGCCTCCGGGATGGAGGTCGGCGTGAACGAGGGTTACGCCGCCCTCGACCGCATCCTCGCTGCGGACGAGATCTGATCGTGGCCGGCGTCGCACTGTCCGGGCTCGACGCGTCCGCACGGCACCAGGAGGTGGCCTCCGGTTTCGCGGGGGTCGTCGCCGAGGTCCGCGACTGGGAAGCACCCGCCCCGGTGGACGGCTGGGTGGCGCGCGACGTCGTCGCCCACCTCGTCGACTGGTTCACCGGTTTCCTCGCCGCGGGCGGGGTGACCCTGCCCGATGGGCCGTCCGTGGCCGACGACCCGGTCGCGGCGTGGTCGCAGCACGCCGCCTCGGTCCAGGCGCTCCTGGACAGTCCGGCCGCCGACGAGGTGTTCAGCCACCCGATGGCCGGTGAGCATCGCCTCGCCGACGCGATCGACCGGTTCTACACGGCCGACGTGTACATGCACAGCTGGGATCTGGCCCGATCCCAGGGTGCGACCCCCGACCTCGACCCCGGCTTCGCCGTACAGATGCTCGAAGGCATGGCGCCCATCGACGACATCCTCCGCAGCTCGGGTCAGTACGGCCCGAAGGTCGAGGTGGACGCCGATGCCGACCCGGTGAGTCGCCTCATGGGGTTCATCGGCCGGGACCCGGGGTGGACGCCGGCGCCGAGGAGCGATGACGAGCACGTGCTCGGCAACGCGGAGTAGCCTCGATGGGGTGCCAGAGGACAACTTCACCACGCATGGCTCTCAGTCGACCGAAACCCGGCATCCGTCACCCCGCACCCTGGGTGAACTGCGTGCCAGCGGTCATGTCCAACGCAGTGTGCGCGACGAGATCCGCAACAATCTCCTGTCCGCGCTCCGCGAGGGACGTGACCCCTGGCCGGGCATCGTGGGCTTCGAGGCCACGGTCATCCCGCAGCTCGAGCGGGCGCTCATCGCCGGACACGACGTCGTCATGCTCGGCGAGCGCGGGCAGGGCAAGACGCGCATCCTGCGCACGTTGGTCGGACTCCTGGACGAGTGGACGCCGGTCATCGCGGGGTCCGAACTCGGTGAACACCCCTACGAACCCATCACCCCGGGGTCGATCCGGAAGGCGGCCAACCTGCTCGACGATCTGCCGATCGAGTGGCGCCACCGTTCGCAGCGGTACAGCGAGAAGCTGGCCACGCCGGACACCTCCGTCGCCGACCTCGTCGGCGACATCGACCCGATGAAGGTCGCCGAGGGCCGCAGCCTCGGCGACCCGGAGACCATCCACTTCGGACTCATCCCGCGCTCGCACCGCGGCATCGTCGCCATCAACGAGCTGCCCGACCTCGCCGAGCGGATCCAGGTGTCGATGCTCAACGTGATGGAGGAGCGCGACATCCAGGTCCGCGGCTACACGCTGCGCCTACCGCTCGACGTCCTGGTGATGGCGAGCGCCAATCCCGAGGACTACACCAACCGCGGCCGGATCATCACCCCGCTGAAGGACCGCTTCGGCGCCGAGATCCGCACGCACTACCCGATCGAGCTCGACGACGAGGTGTCGGTCATCGAGCAGGAGGCGGATCTCACCGCCAGCGTCCCGACGTTCATCACCGAGATCCTGGCGCGGTTCACCCGGTATGCCCGCGACCACCCGTCCATCGACCAGCGGTCCGGTGTGTCCGCCCGCTTCTCCATCGCCGGTGCCGAAACCGTTGCCGCCGCGGCACTTCACCGAGCGACGGTGACCGGCGAGGATCAGGCGGTGGCGCGGGTCGTCGATCTGGAGTCGGTGATCGAGGTGCTGCGCGGCAAGATCGAGTTCGAGTCCGGCGAAGAGGGCCGGGAACTCGAGATCCTCGAGCACCTGATGCGCAAGTCCATCGCCGACGCGGTGCGTGCCCACCTCGGCGGCATCGACATGGCCCCGCTCGTCGACGCCCTCGAGAACGGCGAGCCGGTGGTCACCGGCGACCGGGTGCGCGCCGCCGACCTGCTGGGTTCCATCCCGTCGCCGGGTGCCACGTCCGGCGTTCTCGACCAGATCGCCGAACGCCTCGAGGCCGACTCCGAAGGGGAGCGCGCCAGCGCCGTCGAACTCGCTCTCGAAGGTCTCTTCCTCGCCCGCCGCATCGGCAAGGAGGCCGACGACAGCGGGCAGACGATCTACGGCTGAGCGGCACCCTTCGTGGCTCGCTTCGCTCGCACCTCAGGGAGCAGGGGCTCGCTGCGAGAGCGAGAGTGCAGGAACCGCCTGTGCTCCCTGAGGTGCGAGGAGCGTTAGCGACGAGCCACGAAGGATTCGCGACAAACGAGGAGAACATATGGCGCGCAAGAGCTTCCATCGTTCGCGCTACCAGCGGTACAGCGGCGGCCCCGATCCGCTCGCGCCGCCGGTCGATTTGCGTGAGGCGCTGGAGACGATCGGCGAGGACGTCATGGCCGGCGCGTCGCCGCAGCGGGCCCTGCGGGAACTGCTGCGCCGCGGGACACCGGACATGCGGGGGCTCGACAAGCTCCGCGAGCAGATCAACCGTCGCCGGCAGGAGTTGCTGAAGAAGCGCAATCTCGACGGCACCTTCGCTGAGATCCGCGAACTCCTCGACCGCGCGGTACTCGAGGAACGCAAGCAACTCGCGCGTGACCTCGACGACGACGCCCGGTTCGCCGAGATGCAGATCGGGAGTCTGCCGCCGTCGACCGCCCAAGCCGTCGAGGAGCTGTCGGAGTACAACTGGCGCAGTCCCCAGGCACGCGAGGACTACGACAAGATCAAGGACCTGCTCGGCCGGGAACTGCTCGATCAACGTTTCGCGGGCATGAAGGAAGCGCTCGAGGGTGCGAACGAGCAGGACCGGCAACGCATCTCGGAGATGCTCGGCGACCTGAACAAGCTCCTCGAGGCGCACAACCGGGGCGAAGACACCACCGAGGCCTTCGACGAGTTCATGGACAAACACGGCGAATTCTTCCCGGAGAACCCGCGCAACACCGAGGAGCTGATCGACTCCCTCGCCCAGCGGTCGGCCGCGGCGCAGCAGTTCTACAATTCGCTGACCCCCGAGCAGCGGGCCGAACTCGATCAGCTGGCGCAGCAGGCTTTCGGCTCGCCGGACCTGATGAATCAACTGGCGCAGATGGATTCGCAACTCCGCGCGGCCCGGCCCGGTCTCGACTGGGACGACGCGCAGTCGTTCTCCGGGGAACAGCCGATGGGACTGGGCGAGGGTGCCGCCGCCCTGCGCGACATCTCCGAACTCGAGGCGCTCTCCGAACAGTTGTCCCAGCAGTACGCGGGCGCGCAGATGGACGACATCGATCTCGATGCGCTCGCCCGGCAGCTCGGCGAGGATGCGGCAGTCGACGCCCGGATGCTCGCCGAGCTCGAGAAGGCGCTGTCCGAACAGGGGTTCTTCGATCGCACCGCCGACGGGCAGCTGCGTCTGAGCCCCAAGGCGATGCGTCAGCTCGGGCAGTCGATCTTCCGTGACATCGCCGAACAGCTGTCTGGCCGCCGGGGCGATCGCCAGACCCGCCAGACCGGGCTGCTGGGTGAGCCGACCGGCGCCTCGCGCGAGTGGGAGTTCGGCGACACCGATCCCTGGGATGTCACCCGGACCGTCTCGAATGCGGTGCTGCGCACGGTCTCCGAGACCACCGAGCCGTCTTTGGCGACCTCGGACATGGCGCGGTCGGGTGTACGGATCGATGTCCGCGACGTCGAGGTCTCGGAGACCGAGAGTCGTACCCAGGCGGCGGTCGTGCTCCTCGTCGACACATCGTTCTCGATGGAGATGGAGGGCCGGTGGACGCCGATGAAGCGCACGGCGATCGCGCTGAATCACCTGATCTCCACCCGTTTTCGCAGCGACGAGCTACACCTCATCGCCTTCGGCAGGTACGCGCGCTCGATCGACATCGCCGAGCTGACCGGTCTGCAGCCGCGCATGGAGCAGGGGACCAACCTGCACCACGCGCTGCTGCTCGCGCAGCGCCACCTCCGGCGGTTCCCGAATGCCCAGCCGGTGGTCCTGGTGGTCACCGACGGTGAGCCGACCGCGCATCTCGATCCCAGCGGAGAACCGTTCTTCTTCTATCCGCCGCACCCGCAGACCATCGCGCTGACGGTTCGCGAACTCGACCATGTCGCACGCATCGGCGCACAGGTCACGTTCTTCCGGCTCGGTGAAGATCCCGGGCTGGCGCACTTCATGGATCAGATCGCGCGCCGGATCGGCGGACGGGTGGTGGCTCCGGACGTCGACGGTCTCGGCGCGGCCGTGGTCGGTGACTACCTGCGGGCCCGGAAGGGACGTCGACGCGGCTGAGTTCGATCTGCCGGTGCGGCCGCCGCCCACCGCCGACAGGGGGAGGGCGGCCGTCAGGCCGTCGACGGCTTTCGGCCGGCGATGATCCAGAGCACGATGCCCACCAGCGCGAGCAGACCACCGAGTCCACCGCCGAAGACCGCCAGCAGCACGCCGCCGACGCCGCTGAAGATGCCGGACGCATCCAGCGACGCGACGACGGCAGGCGAATCGCACCGGAACGAGTAGGTGCCGGATTCGACGACCTCGAAGGAGTCGAACGACTCGACCCCGGAGCCGTTGAAGGTGAACTCGGTCGTCGTGTTCGTCCCCGACGCCAGCGCGGCGGGGCCGGTGATCTCACAGGCGGGTACGTCGTTCGATGCGCTGGTGCTGAACAACTGGAACTCGTCGCCGGCGTCGTAGTACTGCTCGGCGGTGGGATCGACCTGGAACGCCTTGTCCGCCTGATCGACCACGTTCCCGATACCGGCGACCGCGAGGATCACCCCCACCGCGACCGACAGGACCAGGATCACGACGCCGAGAAGGGTCAGGATCTTGCCCCACCGTCGCATCCCGGCGCGGTCCTTGCGCGGGGGAGGGACAGCGGGTGGATATCCGCCGTAGGACCCGGGTTGACCGAAGCCTCCCGACGGTCCGTACCCGCCGTCCGGGAACGGCGGCTGCGGCGAACTCGGTTGGCCGTACGGCGATTGGTGGCCCGAGGGGGTCGGTCCCGGCCGCCCGGCGCCCGGGTGGCCCGGATCGTAGGGGTGGGTCATCATCGCCTCCGATGTACGCCGGCCGGCCGTCCCGCCCGGACCTGATGAATTATGCCGCTCGGCGGGGCCTTTCGTCGGCGAGTCGGGCAGGAGAACGGTGGGGTGGGGAAGCTCGGACCACCGGCACTCGGGGTCGACTCCGGGAAAGATCAGGGTGGTCGAGGCGGACTCGGCCCACTAGGGTCTGCAGACGTGACCGAACCCGGCGAACTCCCGATTCCCGACGACCGTCGAGCCCGGCTCCGTGCCGCGGATGCGGACCGCGAGCTGGTCCACGAGATCCTCTCCGCCGCCATGGCGCACGGCAGTCTCTCGCCTGCCGAGTACGAGGAGCGCGCCGGAAAAGCAGTGCTCGCCAAGACCTTCGGTGACCTCGACGTGCTGACCGACGATCTCCCGGTGGCCCAGCTCGGAGTCGCCATGCCCGCGGCCAGTCTGTCTCCCGGGCCCCGGGTGACGGGTGGCAGCGCGGATGCGGCCGTTCGCCATCGACTGGCGATCATGTCCGGGAGCGAGTTGTCGGGGACGGCGGTGGTCGCTGATCAACTCACCGCCACCGCCATCATGGGCGGGGTCGAACTCGACCTGCGGGAGGTGGAGTTCACCGCGCCGGTGCTGACAGTGCAGTGCGTGGCGATCATGGGCGGGGTCGAGATCAAGGTGCCCGACGGAGTCACCGTCGAGATCGGGGGACTCGGCGTCATGGGGGGGTTCAGCGGCAAATCGCGGAAGGCGTCCCGGCCGGGCGCCCCGGTCGTGCGGGTCACCGGACTGGCGCTGATGGGCGGCGTCGACGTCAAGTATGTTCCCCGCGACGAGCCGGACGCGTGAGGCCTCAAGCGAGCAGAAGCGCGATGACCATGATGGTCGGTATCGACGCGAGCGTCGTGATCAGTGCCGTGTCGCGGGCGAGGATCTGCCCGCGCCGGTAGCGGGTGGCGTACACCAGGACGTTCTGTGCGGTGGGCAATGCCGCGATGACCACCTGGGCGAACAGGGCCTCGCCCTTCTGTCCGAAGCCCCACCGGGCGACGGCGTACACCGTGAGCGGCATGACGACCATCTTCAGGACACTCGCCAGCGCGATGTCGCGACGCGGGCTCTGGCCCTTCTTGAACACCGCGACACCGGTCAGCGACAAGCCGAACGCGAGCAGGGCCGCCGGTACCGACGCATCGCCCAGCATCTTCAGCGGCGACATGACTGCGGCCGGCGGCGTCCACCCGATGAGCGAGAACGCCAGTCCGGCCAGTCCGCCGACGACGATCGGATTCGTGATCGGGGCAACAAGGGAGTCCCGCAGGAGCGATCGTCCCGAATCGCGGTCGAGCGCGGTGAGATCAAGCGCGAGCAGTGCCACCGGTGAGTAGATGAGGATCTGGAAGAGCAGCAGCGGCGCGATGAACGACGCGTCGTCGAGGACGAAGATGGCGATCGGCAGCCCGAGATTAACGCTGTTCACGTATGACGCCGAGAGGCCGCCGATCACCAGTTCGGGAACCGCGCGCCGGAGCCAGAGTCGGGCGATCACGACGTAGACGACGCCCATGAGGAATGCGCTGCCACCGGCGATCACGAGCGTCGCGGAGAAGACGACCGACAGGTCGGAGGTGACCATCGAATGAAACAGGAGCGCCGGGGTGAAGACGAAGAACACCAGGCGGGACAAAACTTCGTGGGCATGGTCGCCGATGACCCGCGTGCGCCCGAGGACGTACCCCACCCCGACTACAATGAAGATCACCGTGAAGCCGGAGATGACGCCAGACACCGGTCGAGTCTAGTCGTTAGGCTGGTGAACACATTGTGTCGGATCTACATGGGGGTTGTGCGTGAGTTATCCACCGGGACAGGGCTCGGGCCAGGGCCAGGACGACTGGGGTACGGTGCCGAGCTCGGGGTCCCCGGGCAACTCGGGTCCCAACCTCAGCAAGGGTGACCAGGGTCAGGGTGCCGCTCCGGAGTACGCGCCGACCGAATACGGCCAGACCTACCAGCCGGGCCCGTCGTCCGACCCCTACGGTCAGAGTCCATACGGCCAGAACCCCTACGGACAGAACCCGTCCGGCCAGAACCCCTACGGCCAGGACCAGTACGGCCAGAGTCCGTACGGGTCGCCGGCAGGAAATCAGGGTTACGGGGCGCCGGGCCAGGATCCCTACGCGCAACCGCCGGGCGGGTCCTACGGCCAGTACAACGATCCGTACCAAGCCGGTCAGGCACCGGCCTACGGGAGCGCCTACGGGTCGCAGAATCCCTACGGCGCAGCGCCCTACGGTGGCGGTTACGGATATCCGGCGCCGCAGAAGAGCACCAACGGCAAGGCGATCGGGGCGTTGATCTCCGGCATCGTCGGACTGGTGATGCTCGCCGCGTGCTTCCTCATCTCGTTCCCGGTCGGCATCGCCGCGGTGGTCCTCGGTGTCATGAGCCGACGCGAGGTCGAGCAGGCCGGGGACACGCAGACGGGGTCGGGCATGGCTCTCGCCGGGATCATCACCGGCGCGCTCGCCATCGTCGGTGCACTGGTGTGGGTCGCCATCATCATCGTTGCCATCGCGGCAGGTAATTCGACGGACTCCGTCTACTACTACTGAACGAATATCGGACCGATTGGGGTCGTGATCATCGACTTCGCCCCAGTTCGGAGCCCTTTCTCACTACGCTGTGCACAAGGCACGGCTGGTTGAGCGTGCATGCATCTCCCCGCGGCGTCCCCGCTGCGCGCAGCTCGTGAAAGGCGTCCGATGACCACTCCGACCGGGGGCGGCGATCCTACGGATCCGGCCTCGTTATCACGACCACCTTTGGACACCTCCGCGACCGACCCGTCGCCGTGGGAACCGACCCAGAAGGCGGCGGTCCCCGACGCCGCGCCGGACTCGGTCCCGGTGACCTCGACACCCGGGGCCGGGCCCGATGACGCGGAGATCCCTGAGTCGCACAGTCCGGCCGACGGTGTCACCCGCGTCATCCGCACCGATGGGGTCTCGAATCCGCCTTCTGCGCAGTCGGTTTCACCACCGCCCGCCACCGGCGGTCCGGGGCACGGTGGTCCGGGGGACGGCGGCCCGGGATCGGGCGGGCCGCCGCCGTCCGGCTACGGCTCCACGCGCGTGATCTCGACGCGGCCCCCGTCCGGGCCGCCACCGGGTCAGGCGCCGCCTGCTCGGCAGGGCCACGGGCCACTGCAGGGCTTCGGTCAGCCGCCGGCGTACGGACCACCGCCCGGCTACGGACCACCGCCCGGTTACGGACTGCAGCAGGCTCACGGGCAGCAGCAGGGCTACGGTCCGTCGGCGGGTAGCGGTCAGCCAGGCCCTGGCGGGTCGGGTTACGGCCCCGCGACGGGGTACGGCCGAGTTCCGCCGGGGGCGGCGCCGGTACGGCACGAGCAATCGTTCACCCCGTCCGGTGACGGCCGCTCCGCCGAGCCGGATCCGGTTGCGTCCCACTTAGCCGAACCACCTGGGGGTGCCACGGACGGCTCGTCGACCAACAAGCTGGCCATCGGCGCGCTCGTGGCCTCGCTGCTGGGGCTCCTGTGCAGCGGGATCGGCGGCATCATCGGACTGGTGCTCGGGATCGTCGCCCGTAAACAGATCGCGGCGTCGGGCGGCAGGCAGACCGGGGACGGTGTCGCGCTCACCGCGATCATCATCGGCGCGTTCATCCTCGTCGTGTGGATCGCGTACTGGCTGGTGATCGCACTGACCGACCTGCAGTCACCGTGGAGCTACCTCTGAGAAGTGGGCTCCCCGATGCCCCCGGCTGGGCCATTTTGGAGCTGGACGTGCTCGCCAGGTAGTCTGGTCGGGTTGTGTGCCGCGGCCGCGTCGGGTCGAGAGGTGCACCGATGGGGCCGATCCAGTGATGCAAGGCGTCACCAGCGGCCACGCAGACCACAGTAGGAGAAGGGCTCAACCATGGCTGTACCGAAGCGCCGGATGTCGCGGGCGAACACCCGTAGCCGTCGTTCGCAGTGGAAGGCGGAAAACCCCGCACTGCAAGAAGAGAAGGTGAACGGCGTCCCCGTGCGGATTCCGCGTCGTCTGGTCAAGGCGGCTCGCGCCGGCCTCATCGACCTGGATCGTCGCTAGCCTCGTTCGGTCGCCGTTCCGGCACCGCACTGACATACCGATGACCGCCTCCGGTCCGACCGGGGGCGGTCATTCGTGTGCCGGTTGTCGTCCCTGACCCTGATCCAGAGGTGATCTCGTGCTACTCGACGTGCTCAACTTCGCGGGTATCGCGGTGTTCGCGGCGTCGGGAGCGATGCTCGGGGTCCGCAAGGACTTCGACATGTGGGGGATCATCACCGTCGGCGTCCTCACCGGTGTCGGCGGTGGGGTCTTGCGTGACGTGCTCCTCGGGATCACCCCGCCGGCATCGATCAACGGGTGGGGACCGATCGTCACCGCGACCGTCGCCAGCCTCGTCGTCTTCTTCTTCCATCCCGCTTTCACCGCGCTGCACCGATCGATTCTGGTGCTCGACGCTTTCGGGATGGGACTCTTCGCCGCGACCGGCGCGAGCATCGCCCTCGACGTCGGAGCCAGCGCCTTCGCCGCGACGACCGTCGGTCTCCTCACCGCGGTCGGTGGCGGGATGCTCCGCGACGTGATCTCCAACGAGATCCCGCTCCTCCTCCAGCCGTCGGACCTCTACGCCGTTCCGGCGGTTCTCGGTGCCGCCATCGTCGCGGTCGGCGCCACCTATACCTCTGCGCCGCACTGGATCTGGCTCGTCGTCGGATCGGTTCTCGCGACCGGACTCCGGCTGGTCAGCCTGCGGTTCGCGTTGCGGCTCCCGACCGCACGACGCTGACCGCCGCACACCCACCCCTGTTCCGTGAACCCATCGGGTCCGAGCGCGGTGGGTTTTGTGG
>NZ_NGFO01000031.1 GCF_002149015.1 Gordonia lacunae
GGTGGTTTGCAGCTTGCGCTCCTCGCGCCTCAGGGGGCGGCGGGGGCGCGCTGGGGTTCGAAGACGAAGATCGCGGTCTCGCCGTCCTCGTGGACCGCGCGCCATCCCGGCGCGACCCGAAGGGCCGCTTCGAGTTCGGCAGCGGCGTCGGGCCGGTAGGTGCCGTAGTAGGCGGAGATCCGGCGCGATTGCTCGGTGAAGGTGACGTAGGTCGGTGTGTCGGACTGGTCGACCTTCCAGAAGAGGTCACCGAGTTGTTCGGGGCTGGGGAACGTCATCCGGTCACCCGCGAGGTCGAAGCTGAGCGGATAGTCGAAGTAGGGGTTGGCCAGCGTCATCGGGGCGTAGTTGCCGTTCGTCCGGGTGGGCATGCCCGCCGGATGCAGTGAGATGAACCGGGTTCCGGGCTCGGCGTTCTCCGTGATCGCGTCGATCGCCTCATACTGTGCGCGGGTCTCGACGATCACCGGCCACAGCGCCACATAGGAATACATCCCGGCGAGCGCCGCCGCGCAGACCACCAGCGCGGCGCCGGCGGCCCGCAACCGGGCGCCGAGGCCACGCGAGAAGCCGGTGAGCAGCCACACGAGGGTCGGCGCGATGAGCAGCGCACAACCGAGGAGCCCGTAGAGGTACACGCGGAAGATCGCCTCGCCGCCATAGCTCTGCCCCAGCAACAGGGCGAGAGCGGAGAACGCGAGAACGGCGAGGGTGAGCCAGTGCGCGCGCCGGCGGCGCCAGCCGATGAGTGCGCAGATCCCGGCCGCCACCACGACGCCCGCCGACAATGCGCGGCACACCATCGAGGTCGTCTCCTTGGCGGGCACGCCGGCCATGGTGAAGTTGCTGGCCGCGTTGTCGATCGGGTTGCCTCCGGACAGGATGCCGTACGGAGCAACCGCTTCCAGGTTGGCCAGCAGATAGGCGCCGGCGATGGCGAGCATGACGGCCACCGCCCACCACGGCCGGACTCGGCGCAGGACCGCCAGTACGACCGCGGCCCCCAGAACCCAGAACGGTGTGAGCTGATGGCTCGGCACGATGGCCGCGAACGGGATGATCGCCAGCACCGCGGCGCGCGGGGTGCGGCGCGACGCCAGCAGCAGGGCGATGGCGCCGTACGCCAGGACGAGAGCCCATGCCTGCGGGGCGAAATAGTCCTGGCCGACCCAGTTGACCGTCTCGACGATGACGACCGCGGTCAGCGCGACCACCCGGCTCATCGACAACGTGCGGGCCGTGGCGTACACGACGACCGCGAGAAGTACGTGGACGACCGTCGCGAAGAGATGCGCCAGCACCATCGGATCGAGCCCGGTGGCGTCGCAGAACCACGCGCCGACCACGAAGAAGGCCGGCCACTGGGCGTAGATGTCGGTGCCGCTCGGGGTGAGCGTGCCCGTGTCCTGGATGTAGTCGACGACGGCGAGGTGCTTGTACGTCCAGTCGTAGAGCGGCATCTCGGTGCCGAGCCACGTGGTCACGCGACTGATCACGATCGCGGTCCCGATGGCGACGACCAGGCCGGCGCTGCTGCGGGCGGCGATGGCGACGACGGCCGCGGCCGCGGTGAGCAGAGTCGCCGGGATCAGCAGACGTCCACTGCCGGAGAACAACAGGCCGTAGTAACTCGCGTCGACACCCGGCAGGGTCGGCATGGCCACGGCCCAGAAGATCAGCGCGGCAACAGACATGATCAGCGACACCCGAAAACCGGTGGACCGCAGCGCAGGACTCCGGACCGCGGTGAGCACGCCGTCGGTGAGTCGTCGCCGCAGCTCCCGGATGCCGGGCGCCGGGGCATGCGCGCGCCTGCGGAAGACGATGCCGGACACCAGGACCGCGGTGCTGCTCGCGACGAGGAGTGTGGTCGGATCCCACCAGGACGACCAGATGGCGGCGATGGTGACGAGGGTGGTGAGCGCCAACCCGAGGGTCGGTATGGCAGCGAGGCGCGCGCGTCGCGGTAGTTCCACCCAGGTGCACACGGCGGCACCGGGTCCGCAAACGACGAAGAAGCCCACCAGCAGCGCGCTCGCCACCGGCGGCAGGGGCAGGGCTCCGAGAAGGCCGGCGACCGCGGCCACGAGGCTCAGGACCGCCACCGACCCCGAACGGCCGGTCGATCCCGGGGCCTCCGCGGGGTCTGCGGCGGCGAGGGGCGACGGCGCGGCCTCCGCGGCGGCCGTCACGACCGCGCCTTGGCCAGCGGCCGGGCTCGCCGGCCGCGGAGCCGTTCGCGAACGAGCGCGACGGGTCCGCCGACGACCGACATCACCTCGCGCCGGCCTGCCTGTGCCGCAACGCCGTCGGCGATCCCCTCCGGCGGCCTGGTGATCGCGCCATAGGCGACACCGGCTCTCGCGACGGCGCGCGACCGGCGCCGGAGGACACGAAGGGCGAGCGCGAGATGACGCCGGTCGGTGACGACTTTGGTCAGCCATGCGCCGAGCCCGACACCGTATCCGCGCGACTGTTCCAGGAGATCGTCGTCGGTGCTGCGGTGCCGGTGCCAGATGATCGAATCCGGTTCGTTGGCCAGCGCATGGCCCGCCGTGAGAATGCGGAAGAACATGTCGATGTCCTCGCCGCCGCGCGTCCGGGTCCCGGCTCCGAGAGCCTCGTCGAATCCACCCAGCGACAGCGCGATGTCCCGGCGGACAGCGAAGTTCGCGCCGGTGCCGTAGACCCCGATCTGGAAAGGGAACAGCGGGAGATCCGACGGCGGCTCGGCGAGGGAGAAGACCCGAGCCCGCGTCGAATCCGCCCACGACACCCGCCAGTCGAAGTAGACCTGCGACCGCGTCCGCAGTTCTCCGCTCGGCACCATGCCGCACACACACGCGATCTCCGGCGACCGGGCGAAACCCTGGGCCAGCCCGAGCAGCCACCCGGTGTCGGCGACGACATCGTCGTCGGTGAAGGCCACCAGGTCGTGAGCGGTGGCGAGCAGACCGGCGTTGCGCGCGTTCGACAATCCCGCGACCGGCTCGGTCACGATCCGGAACCGCGGGTCGTCGAGCGACCCGACGACCCGCCGAGTGCCGTCGGTGCGGGGCGCGTTGTCGACGACCACCACCTCGTAGTCGGGGTAGTCGAGTCGTTGCAGCGACTGCAGCGCGTCCGCCAGCATCCCGGGACGCTCGTGCGTGCAGACGACGACGCTGACCGGCGGCAGTGAGGCGCGAGATGGCAGCTGCGGCAGTGCGTACGGTGCGACCGGGACCCGCACCAGGCCGTCGTCGATCGGCGCGTCGACGAACCGGATGGGTACCGAGCCGTGCCGGAGGAGAACCCGTGCCCGCTGATAACCCGCGGCGTCCAGCGGGACGCAGGTGACCGACCCGTCGGGCGCCGATCCGGGAGCCGGGTCACCGTCGGCGATCTCGGCGACATCGAGCGTCCCGACCCAGGTCGCACCGGCCCATTCGGGAGCTCCCTCGAGTGGCATCGCGGGACTCAGCGGGACGGGAGCCGGCTCGGCGGTGTCCTCCGCCGCGTCGTGGACGTAGTCGGTTGTCACGGTGCGGTCACCCGGACCCAGTCGACGAGCATGGTGTTCTCCGCGGGTGTCGTGTCGTCGGTCGGTCCGGGCCAGTTGCCCCCGACGGCGAGATTGAGCAGTAGATGGAAGGGCTGGTCGAGGACCCAGCGTGAGTCCGGTGCGAGATCCCCGGGTTCGACGACGAACAGCCGCTGGTCGTCGATCCCGCTCTCGATCCGGCCCGGGAGCTTGTTCAGCCAGTAGGTACGGAAGGTCGAGGCCAGCGGCCGGGCGGGGACTCCCGACCTCGAGATGTTCTGTCCCCGTTCCGAGGACGCCTGCGGTACGTGGACCCCGGTGTGGAATTCCGGTGCCTGATCGAGCGTCTCGATGATGTCGATCTCACCGGCCGCGGGCCACCCGACCTCGTCGATGTCGTCGCCGAGCATCCAGAACGCGGGATGCAGGCCGGTGCCCGCGGGTACGGCGATGCGGGCACTGATCCGGCCGTAGGTGACCGAGAGCCGGTCCTTCGTCGACAATCTCGCCGAGGTGTAGCCGTCGGGGCCCCGGCGCGCGGTGATGGCCAGGTGCCCCTCGCCGTCGATCCGGGCGTTGGCGGAGGAGTCGGTGTAGACCTGCGACTCGTTGTTGCCCCAGCCCCCACCGCCGGTCATCATCTGCCACGGGCTGCCCGGTGTACGGGCGGGACCGTCGAACTCGTCGACGAAGATCACCTCCGGCCCGGTGTCGGGCTCGGCCAGGACGGTCGGCACCGAACAGGCCGTCACCGCGGTCGCCACCACCGCGCCCATCGACGCGAACAGTCGGCCGGGCCTCATCGGGACACCCCCCGGCCGCGGCGGGCGAGCCCGGAAGCGTATCCGGCGCAGGTGAACACGAAGCCGGCGGCGAGCGCGCCGACGCGACTCGGGGTCCGGCGATGCCGCCAGACCCCGGCGGGCAGCACCCTGGTGGTGTACCTCCGCTCGCTCGCCAATGCCTCGCCGCTGCCGGACAGTTCGGACAGTATCGCCTTCGAGCGGCCCTCCTGGTAGCACCGACGGGCGAAGTAGCCGAACCGGGCTCGGTCGTCGGTCACCGCGTGCGTGACCCCGAACGTGATGTCGCGCAGAAGCGTCGACGACGGGTAACGGCGCCGGAGGTCGATGCCCATCAGGGTTTCCTCGCATCCGGCGGGCACCGTGCCCCGGCGTCCGAGCCGCGTCGAGAAACCGCCGATCTCGGTCAAGGCGTCCCGGCGGACGGCCATGGCGGCGCCGATCGGATTGCGGATCGCGGCGCCGTCTCCGGGTAGTCCGCGGTAGTCGCAGCCGATCACCCACCCGAACTCCTCGGGGAACCATCGGGGGGCGGGGGAGTCCCACTGTGCCGCAACAGCACCACCCACCGCGACGACATCGCGGTCCGTGCAGCGGGCCCGGACGGCCGCCAGCGCGCCCGGGACCGGACACGCGTCGTCGTCGATGAAGACGACCACGTCGCCGCCGGCGGCGGCCGTGCCGGAGTTGCGCGCATCGGAGAGCCCGCGGGTTCCGTCGTTGGCGCGGACGATCGCGTCGGGATGGGCGGCTGCCAGATCCGCGCACAGGGACTCGTTGTGATCGACGACGACGATGAGTTCGTCGTCGGGACCGAGTTGCGCGCGGACTTCGGCGATCGCGGTGTCGAGTGATCGACGCCGACGCTCGGTGTAGCAGCAGATGATCACCGACAGCGTCGGCTCGGCCCGGACGGCGTCGCCGGGGACAGGGGTGACCGGGTCGGCCAGCGGTTCGGCAGGGTGGGAGGGCAGCACGTTTCGGCCTTCGATAGCTCGGGATCAGGTGGTGTTCGCGGGTGGATCCGGGGGACTGGCGGACGTCAGGGCACCCCGACGATCCGTGCGGCGTGCCCGGCGACGGCGTCCATCGCCGCGCGAATGCGTGCCGGGTCGACGACGTCGTCGCGGAAGGCGGCGGTCATCGAGATCCCGCCGCCCACGAAACCGGTGGTCACCGTGATCCCGGCCGCCGACGGCGGCGTGGCCACGGCGATGACCGCGGCACGGGCGGGGTCGGACCACTGCCAGCCGCGCTCGCGCCCGGGAAGGTGACCGACGCTCGAGTGGAGCAGTTCGGCGCGGACCTCGCCGTCGGCCGGGAGGTGCTGACCCGACGCCACCCCACCGGTGCGGCGGCGCAGGGTCTTGATCGTGGCGAGTGCCAGGTTGGCCGCCGGCCGCCCCATCCGGGCCGAGGCGGTCATCGCGCGCTGCAGTGCGGCCGCCGACGTGGCGTCGTCGACGGGAAAGCTCAGTCCCGCCGAGAAGTTGGCGTAGGTCCGCACCCCGGCCGGCAGATAGGTGCGGGCGTCGAAGGGCAGGGTGACCATCGGGTCCAACCGGACGCCCGCCTCGGTCAGCGCGGCGACCAGGGCGACCGTGTAGACGGCGAAGAGCCCCGTGCCCGGCATCGACGATGTTCGTGCGGCCCGGATCGCGTCCACGTCGGCGGCCGCGATGTGCACATTCGCCGACACCGGCCGCCGGGGCGGAACCGGACGATGCGCGACCACCGGCTCGGCGGGTTCGCGGCGCCACTGGAAGCGCAGGAGAGACGCGGCCCGGCGCGGGTCGGCCACGGTGAGCGCCGACGCGACCAGCAATGGTGAGACAGCCGGCCCCCGGCGCGGCAGCGTCGACGGATCGATCGCGCCCACGATGACGTCGACGATGAGGTTGAGCAGGGTGAGGTCGCCGAGTCCGTGGTCGTAATCCAGGGCGAGGTGGTCGCCGGCCAGCACGATCCGCAACGGCCGGTGGGGTAGGGAGTACAGCGCGTCGAACAGTCGGGCCGGGTCCGTGCCCGGCGCCGGGCGCGGTGCGTCGACGACCGAGTCGGCCGCCGCATCGGGGTCGAACACCCAGTTCCGCCGGTGGGGCGAGGGCAGAAGCCCCACCCGGGTGTGCGGACCCATCCGCGCCAGGCGCACGATCCGGTCGGCGGCCACCGCCCGGGACGGGAGGTCGAGCGGGCCGATCACCAGTGCCGCCCGATTGTGCCCGTGCAGCAGATCGATCGCCGCGCAACGGAAACGCCGAAGCGCGCCGGGTCGGGGTGCCGGGGGGTCGACGTGCCGGGGGGTCGAAGCCGGAGTTGGTGAGGGCGTGGCCATGAGTGCGATCCGCAGAACTATAGCAAGGCTTGCCTAAGTCTCGAATGTCGGGTTACGCAGATCACGTACGATCGCCTGGAGGCAGGTCGCACCCCGTCTGCCTTGGCCAGTTCACCGGTCGTTCATCTTTTGTAGGGGAGCAGTCCACCACGCCCCCATAGCTTTCCAATCGGACACTCCGGACCCGACGCCTGTCGGCGCGGAGAACGCGAACGGAAAGGCAACACCAGCGGTGAAAATCAATCGGAACGGCGCCCTGGCGTCGGTGTCGGCGATTGCGGCACTGACCCTCGTGACGGCGTGCGGTGGGGGAAGCGAACAGACGGTCAGCGGCGAGGGCTCGACCGCGCAGCAGAAGGCCATGGAGCACTTCAGCCAGGTCCTGACCGACAACACCGACATCGTGCTCGACTACACCGGTAGCGGCTCGGGCGACGGCATCAAGAAGTTCATCGCGGGCGACGTCGACTTCGCCGGCTCGGACTCGGCCCTCAAGGACGACGAGGTCACCGACGCCACCGCGCGATGCAACGGCAACGCCCCGTGGCACCTGCCGCTGGTCGTCGGCCCGGTCGCGGTCGCCTACAACCTCGACGGCGTCACCGATCTCAAGCTCAACCCCAGCGTCATCGCGCAGATCTTCAACGGCAAGATCACCAGCTGGAACGACCCGGCCATCGCGGCGCTGAACCCGGGCGTGCAGCTGCCCGGCAGTGACATCGTCCCGGTCTACCGCTCCGACAGCTCGGGCACCACCGACAACTTCCAGCGCTTCCTGGAGAACTCGGCCCCCGCCGACTGGCCGTACGAGCACAGCAAGGAATTCGCTCCCAAGGGCGTCGGTTCCGGTGCGTCGAAGTCGACCGGCGTCGGCGACACCGTCAAGAAGACCCCCGGATCGATCACCTACGTCGAGTGGGGCTTCGCCACCGAGAACGATCTCGGCGTCGCCCAGGTCGACTTCGGTGCCGGCCCGGTCACGCTGAACGGCGAGAGTGCAGGCAAGGCCCTGGAGTCGCTGGCCTTCAAGGATCCGGCCAGCAAGGACCTCGTCGTCGACACCGACGCGCTGTTCGCCTCCAAGGCCCCGGGCGCCTACCCGCTGCTGCTCACCCCGTACTCGATCGTCTGCTCGGCGGGCTACGAGGACGAGGCCACCAGCCAGACGCTGAAGGACGCCTTCACCGCGGTCCTGAACGAGGGCCAGGCAGGCCTCGAGGAGATCGGTTACGTCCCGGTCCCCGACTCCTTCAAGGCCAAGCTGCAGGGAACCATCGACTCGCTGTCCGGTGGGTCCGGGAACGCCTGATCAACCCCATCTGATCGCGTGCGCGGGGCCGCTTCGGTTGCGGCCCCGCGCATGTGGTTGACACACTGACACGACATTTCGCGTGTCCACGAGACGGCGGGAAGTGCCCCAATGACCAGAGCCGAATCACAAGAAGGACGCATGACCTCGCTGAGCAAAGAGGGTGGCGCGATTCCGCCGGACACCGGCGAATTCCAGGCCCCCGGGTCATCGCCCGACCAACCCGACTCCTCGCTCCACGCAGCCGCGCACCACCGCGTGGCCGACCGGGTGTTCCGCACCCTCGCCGTCGGCTCGGGCTTCGTGGTCTCCATCGTCATCGCGCTGATCGCGCTCTTCCTCCTCGCGCAGGCGATCCCGTCGCTGGCCAAGAACGAAGAGAACTTCTTCACCTACACCGGTCAGTGGATCACCAGCGGAGACACGCTCGCCTTCGGCATCCCGCAGCTGTTCTACGCCACGGTCGTCGTCTCGGTGATCGCCCTGCTGATCGCGATGCCCGTCGCGCTCGGCATCTCGATCTTCCTGACCGAATACGCGCCCAAGCGCTTCGTCGGCCCGATCACCTACACCGTCGACCTCCTGGCCGCGGTGCCCTCGATCGTCTACGGCCTCTGGGGCATCCTCGTGCTCGGACCGGCACTCGTACCCGTCAACGAGTGGCTGGTCGGGAACCTCGGCTTCCTGCCCTTCTTCCAGCAGCCGACGCAGGTCGCCAACATGAGCACCGGCGGCACCCTGCTGACCGCGGGGATCGTGTTGGCCGTGATGATCCTGCCGATCATCACCGCGGTGACCCGCGAGGTCTTCATGCAGACCCCGAAGGGCCACCGGGAAGCGGCGCTGGCTCTCGGCGCCACCAAGTTCGAGGTCGTCAAGGTCGCGGTGCTGCCCTTCGGGTTCTCCGGGTACATCTCCGGGTCGATGCTCGGCCTGGGCCGCGCGCTCGGCGAGACGATGGCCCTGCTGCTGATCATCTCGACCGTCGGGCCGATGAACTTCAACCTCATGGAGAGCGGCGAGACCTTCGCGACGAAGATCGCCAACAACGCGGCCGAGTTCGACTCCCCGGCCAAGACCGGCGCCTACATCTCGGCCGGCCTCACCCTGTTCGTCCTGACCTTCATCGTCAACGCCGCCGCCCGCGCGGTCGTCGCCGGAAAGAAGTGACCATGTCTGTGACCACGACAAGTTCCGCGGCCGACCCGGTCAAGAAGCCGTCGGGCTTCACCCCGATGTCCGGGCGCAGGCGTTTCACCGACGGCACCGTGCGTGTCGCCGTCATCGCCGCCCTGCTGCTGGCGCTGGTTCCCCTGCTCTGGCTGGTGTTCACCCTGGTGTCGCGCGGTATCGAGACGATCGTCGACATCGACTGGTGGACCCAGGCCGAGCGGCGGGGCGGCGCGGCCAACGCGATCGTCGGCACGCTGATGCAGACCGCGCTCGCCGCCGTCATCTCGATCCCGCTCGGCATCTTCGTCGCCATCTACCTGGTGGAGTACGCGACCAAGAAGTCGCTCCTCGCGCGCGTCACCACCTTCATGGTCGACATCCTCTCCGGAGTCCCGTCGATCGTCGCGGCGCTGTTCGTCTACGCGGTGTGGCGGACCACGCTCGGGCTTCCCCGGTCAGGCTTCGTGGTGGCCATCGCGCTGGTGCTCCTGATGGTGCCGCTCGTGGTGCGTGCCACCGAGGAGATGCTGAAGATCGTCCCGCAGGACCTGCGGGAGGCGTCGTACGCCCTGGGCATCCCGAAGTGGAAGACCATCGTGAAGATCGTCCTGCCGACCGCGCTGTCGGGCATCGTCACCGGCGTCATGCTCGCCATCGCCCGGGTGATGGGCGAATCCGCACCGGTGCTGATCCTCGTCGGCGCCACCCGAGCGATGAACTGGAATCCCTTCGACGGCAACCAGCAGTCGCTGCCGCTGATGATGGTGCAGCAGTACAACAACGGACCGGGCGCCTTCGACCAGGTGTGGGGCGCGGCGCTGACGCTGGTGATCCTCGTCGCCATCGTCTACTTCGGCGCCAAGGCGGTGTCGAAGCTCTTCGCCCCCAAGACCTCCTGACCTCCCACCCATCTCGGGTCATCTTTTCCAGAACGGACCACTGCCATGGCCAAGCGCCTCGACATCAAAGACCTGAACATCTACTACGGCGATTTCCACGCGGTCAAGGACGTCACCCTCGAGGTCCCGCCGCGTTGCATCACCGCCTTCATCGGCCCGTCGGGCTGTGGCAAGTCGACGGTGCTGCGCACCCTCAACCGCATGCACGAGGTCACCCCGGGGGCCTACGCCAAGGGGAGCGTGCTCCTCGACGGCGAGGACATCTACGGCAAGACCGTGGACCCGGTGAGCGTGCGCGCGACCATCGGCATGGTGTTCCAGCGGCCGAACCCGTTCCCCACCATGTCGATCCGCGACAACGTCGTGGCCGGCCTGCGTCTGCAGGGTGTCCGCAACCGGTCCCAGCTCGACGACGTCGCCGAGAAGAGCCTCCGCGGCGCGAACCTCTGGGAAGAGGTCAAGGATCGTCTGGACAAGCCCGGCGGCGGCCTCTCGGGCGGACAGCAGCAGCGGCTGTGCATCGCCCGCGCGATCGCCGTCTCGCCCGACGTCCTGCTGATGGACGAGCCGTGTTCGGCACTCGACCCGATCTCCACGCTGGCCATCGAGGATCTGATGGGTGAACTCAAGAAGGAGTACACCATCGTGATCGTGACCCACAACATGCAGCAGGCGGCCCGCGTCAGCGACCAGACCGCGTTCTTCAACCTCGAGGCAGTCGGCCAGCCCGGTCAGCTCGTCGAGATCAACGACACCGAGACGATGTTCTCGAACCCGACGAAGAAGGAAACCGAGGACTACATCTCGGGTCGCTTCGGCTGAACCCACCGCGAGACCGATCAGGCCCGCTCACCCGTCGTCCGGGGAGCGGGCCTCGTCGTGTCGGCGGTCACGGGTGCAGCGGGGTAGGTGCTGCGGTTGGGTCGGGTCGTCACATGTTGAGCAGCAGGATCGCCAGCAGGGCGACCAGCGACGCGGTCACACCCAGGTACGCGAGTATCTTGCGGCGGTGGGCGGCAGCCTCTGCGTCCTCGTCGGTCACCGCATTGAAATCGGGCTCGGTCGGATAGTGCTGGGCCATGTCCGCCACCCTAACGACGACCTCGGCGCGTGTGAAATCTCGTCGGCCTCACTTCGGGCTCAGATCTTCACGAACATGAAAAGAGGCCGAGATTCAGTGTGCGAACCTGAATTCTCGGCCTCTTCGGTGTGGCCCTCCGCTCGACGATCCGCGTCGAGCGAGGGAAATCACCCCACGCTCTGGAACTGCTCCGGGGTCTTGCCGGTCGCGGTGAACACGACGCGGCGTCCGATCAGCACCGCGTGGTCGGCGAACCGCTCGTAATACCGGCCGAGCAGGGTCACGTCCACGGCGGCCGCGACGCCGTGCTTCCATTCGCGGTCCATGAGAACGGTGAACAGGTGACGGTGGAGGTCGTCCATCGCATCGTCGTCCTCCTGGAGGCGGAGCGCGGCCTGCGGGTCGCTGGTGACCAGGACCTCGTGCGCGTTCTTCGCCAGGGTCACCGCCAGGCGGCCCATCTCCGCGAAGTAGCCGTTGACCTCTTCGGGGAGCGCCTTCGCCGGGTGGCGGCGCCGGGCGACCTTGGCGACGTGCAGCGCCAGCGCGCCCATCCGGTCGGCGTCGGCGACGATCTGGAATCCACTCACGACTCCGCGCAGGTCGCCGGCGACCGGCGCCTGCAACGCGAGAAGCGCGAAGGACTGTTCTTCGGCGCGAGCCGTCAGGCGGCTCATCCGGTCCGTGTCCCCGATGACCTCTTCGGCGATGGCGAGATCGGCCTGCAGCAGTGCCTGCGTGGCGCGCGCCATCGCGGTGCCGGCGAGCTCGCACATCTCACCCAATACCGAGGTCAGGGCCTCGAGTTGCTCTTGATAGGCGGTACGCATGATCCCAGGATACGTGCGTGATCACTCGAGTCCGACTCCGACCGATGAACGCGCGGTGAACGTCGGGTGCAGATCCGTCCACCCGGGCGCTCGCGGCCGCTCGCGATCACGTGCAGGTGGTGTCGCCCGCGTTGGTGATCGCCAGGTCGTTGGGCAGATTGCCGGTGTTCTCGGCGGGTGCGAGCTGGTTCGCCGTCAGGGTCGCGCCCGACGCCGGAACCGAGCCGAGGGAGCCGGTGAAATCCGCTCCGACGATGAGCTCGACACCCGACTTGACCGTGCGGTCGAGCTGGATGCTCGCGTTGGGGAACATCTCGGCCAGCGTCGCGGCGGCATCGCGCTGTCCCGGCCCGTAGCGGACGACCGTGTCGTTGCGGTTCTCCGAGGCGTCGGCGACACCGCGGACGTCGAAGCCGTACGGGGTGAGCTGTTCGGACACCTCGGTGGCGAGACCGGTCCGGTCGGTGCCGTTGAGTACCCGGACGCCCACATTGCCGGGGTTCTGGGCTGTTGCGGTCACCGGTCCGGGAGTGGTCGCGTCGACCCTCGTGCTCGGGGCATCCGAACTCGACGGGGCCTTCGACGACGACGGCGGCTTCTTGCTCGCCTGCTCACCGGGCAGAGGCAGGTCGTCGATGATGGCGTCGAAGATCGCGTCGATGTCGCTGGTGCGCGGGATCTCGTTGTTGGCGCCGTCGGTGGACGTACCCGATGTCGGGATCGTCAGGAACGAGACACGTCCGGCCTCGATGCCCTGCATCGACTCGGCCAGGCTGATGAGCGACTGGGTGTCGACGCCGTCGACATAGCTGTACTCGATGAACGTGTTGACGATGCCGTTGAGCTTGTTCGGATTCGACAGCACGTTGCCCGACAACGACGACCGCAGCAGCGACGACATGAAGAGCTGCTGACGCTTGATGCGCCCGTAGTCGCCGTTGCCCTCGGAAGAGATGTTGCGGGCCCGCACGTAGTTGAGCGCCCGCCGCCCGGTCAGCTTCTGCTTGCCGGGTTTGCGCAGGATCTGGCCGATCTCGTAGTCGTACAGGGGAACCGTCGAGCAGACCTCGACGCCGCCGATCGCGCGGACGACCTTTTCGAAGCCGAAGAAATCCATGCCGATGAAGTGGTTGATGTTCAGGCCACTCATCGCGGTGATCACGCGGACGAGGCACTGCGGTCCGCCCGCGGCATAGACGCCGTTGAGTTTGACGTCGTCGGCGGGCGGCATCTCGGCGCCGTAGGCGCCGGTCGTGTTGTCCCAGGCACGGCAGGCGGGCTGGTCCACCTGTAGGTCGCGGGGGAACGACACCGCGACGACACGACTGCGGTTCGCGGGGACGTTCACCAGGATGACGGTGTCCGAGCGGGCGCCGTCGGCGTCAGCCGTGGTGCCGGCGCCGACCTTGGCGTTCTGTCCGCCGCGGGTGTCGGTTCCGACGATGAGATAGGTCTCGTCGCCGTACTGGGCGTCCTTGTTGCGGATGTTCGCATCGTCGGGGTCGACGGCGGTGACGTTGCGCCAGTTGCCGTTCCACGACTGCAGGTAGCCCCAGACGAAGCCGGTGCCGACGAGTGCCAGCACGCAGGCGATGGCAACCAGGATCCGTCCGGTCGCGGCGGTCTTGCGGAGCACCGCGCCCTGCCGGTCCTCGTCGCGTCCCGGATGGCGCCGGGGCGCCGAACGCACGGCGAGGGGACCGGTGAGGTCGGGTGTGCGCTCCAGCGGTGGCTGGGCGACCGGGCTCCCGGCCGGCGACCCCGCGACGGGCTCCTGGGCCCTGGATTCCTCGATGGCCCGTTGCTCGGTCGCTCGGTCGGACAGGTCCGGTGCGGAACCGCCGACGGTGGGGATCTTCTGGGTGACGTCGTCGTCGAAGCGATGGACCGTGGTGGGACGGTCGTCGGGTGCCGGTTGGGGTCCGCCCGGGACGCGCCCGGGCGGTGGCGGCTCGGTGCCGTGACCGAACGGCTGTCCGAGTCGGCGCGACCGTCCGCGGGTCGACGACGGGGTCTCGGAGGCCCGCGACTCCGGACGCGGCGGCATCGCGCGCCGCGAGCCGGGCCGGCCGGAGCCCGCAGGCGGATCGGCCGGGGTCGACTCCTCCGCATTCATCTGCTCCATGAGCTGTCGGACGGTCAGCCGCGTCCGTCCGCGGACGAAGCGATCCGCCGAGCGGGGCTCCCGGAGACTGGGGTGAGCGGGAGGCTGATTGCCGGGATCAGCGGGACCCGGGGGAGCGGATGCGTCCTGGCCCGGTATCGGGCCGAACTCGTCGTGGGAGCGTCCGGCGCGACGACCACGACGAGAGCGATCGGCGTCGCCCGCCTCGGGGTCGTCCGGGCCCGGTGTCCTACGACTCAATGCACGTTCCTCATGCCCCGTGGTCTGACTCGCGCATCACCGCAGATCGGGGCTCGACCGGCGCGGTGCACACAGATTGTGAGGTCCCGGCGCCCGGGACCTGAAGCGCAATAGTACTGACCGCACCTGAGAAAGGGTCTCAGCGAGGCGGCTGTTGTGACGGTTTTCGCAGTTCGGTTCAACCGCCGGAGTGCATGATCTCGGCACCGGCGGGGATCACGTCCTCGTCCGGATCGTCGAGCCAGCCGTCCGGCAGCGCGACCTTGGCCGGCGAACCCTGTCTGCCGCGCGGACCGTGGCCGTCGGAGGGGAACGGGGCGTCGGCGGGCAGCTCGGCGAGCAGTTCGCGCAGTTCGTCGACGCTGCCGACCAACGCCATCCGCCGCCGGATCTCCGACCCGGCGGGGAAACCGCGGAGGTACCACGCGACGTGCTTGCGGATCTCACGGCAACCCTTCATCTCGCCGTGATGATCGACGAGCAGCTGGCAGTGCCGGACCATGATGTCGGCGACCTCGCCCAGAGTCGGCGGCGCGGGGGCGGCGAAGCCGCCGAGCTCGGCCGCGAGTTCGGCGAACAGCCACGGACGGCCGAGGCAACCGCGGCCGACGACCACCCCGTCGCAACCGGTCCGGCGCATCATCGCGACCGCATCGGTGGGCTCGAAGATGTCGCCGTTGCCGAGCACGGGCACGGACGTCACGTGCTCCTTGAGCCGGGCGATCTCGTCCCAGTCGGCCTCGCCCGAGTAGCGCTGCGACGCGGTGCGTGCATGCAGGGCCACGGCGGCGGCGCCTTCCTCGGCGGCGATCCGGCCGGCGTCGAGGTGGGTGCGGTGCTCGTCGTCGATGCCGATGCGGAACTTGACCGTCACCGGGATGTCGGTGCCCTCGGTGGCGCGGACGGCCGCCGCGACGATCTTGCGGAACAAGGTGCGCTTGTAGGGGATCGCCGAGCCGCCGCCCTTACGGGTCACCTTGGGGACCGGGCAGCCGAAGTTCATGTCGATGTGATCGGCGAGATTCTCGTCGACGATCATCTTCGCGGCCTGATAGGTGTACTCCGGGTCGACGGTGTAGAGCTGCATCGACCGAGGGTTCTCGTCGGGTCCGAAGGTCGTCATGTGCATCGTGACCGGATGGCGCTCGACGAGTGCCCGGGCCGTCACCATCTCGCAGACGTACAACCCGGAGACGGTGCCGGTGCGGGCGAGTTCGAGTTCACGGCACAGCGTGCGGAACGCGACGTTCGTGACGCCGGCCATCGGGGCCAGCACGACCGGGCTGGCCAGTTCGATCGACCCGATGCGCAGCCCCTTCGAGACGCTCGCAAGCTCGCTCCTCAGGGGGCGGGGGTCGTCGCTCGCAAGCTCGCTCCTCAGGGTGCGGGGGTCGTCGCTCGCAAGCTCGCTTCTCAGGGGGCTGGGGAGCGAACTTGCGGTGGTCGAAAGCTCCCCGTCACTGCTCCCTGAGGTGCGAGCGGAGCGAGCCTCGAAGGGCAGGGTGGTGCTCAGGATGCCTGCTGCTCCCGCTTCTTGGCCTCACGGGCGAGCGAACGGTCACGCATCTCCTCGAAGCGGATGGTGTCCTTCTCGAGCTGCTCGAGGAAGGCGGCGAGCTCCTCGCGGGTCTTCTCGCCCTCGCTGGTGAAGTCCTCGCGCTCGAAGACGTTCCACTTGCGCAGGACCGGCATGACGACCTCTTCGAGGTGCTGACGCAGGTCGTAGATGCCGTGCTTGGCCATGAGCACGCCGTGGCGACGGAAGTTGGGCATCCCGGCGCCGGGCATCTGGAAGTTGGTCACGATGTCGGTGACGGCGCGCAGTGTCTGGTCGGGGGAGATGTCGAAACCCGCGCCGCAGATGTTGCGGTAGAAGATCATGTGCAGGTTCTCGTCGGCGGCGATGCGCTGGAGCATCTTGTCGGCGATCGGGTCGTTGCACGCCTTGCCGGTGTTGCGGTGGCTGACGCGGGTCGCGAGTTCCTGGAAGGTCACGTACGCCACCGAGTGCAGCAGACCCAGCTCGTCGGCGTGCTCTTCGAGTTCGTCCACGCGTCCGGCGGCGGCCAGCATCGGGTCGTAGCCGTTGGTCATGTGGATCATCCGCGCCTCTTCGAGGGCGACGGGATCGACGCCGCGGGTGACCACCAGGTAGTCGCGCATGACGATGCCGTGCCGGTTCTCCTCCGCGGTCCAGCGACCGACCCAGTGGCCCCAGGCGGAGTCCATCGAGAAGTTGTCGGCGATGACGCGGTGGTAGGACGGCAGGTTGTCCTCGGTGAGGAGGTTGGTGATCATCGCGGCCTTGGCGACCTCGTCGAGCTGGGACTGCTCGGGGTCGTAGTCGACGCCGCCCAGCGCGGCGAAGTTACGGCCCTCGTCCCACGGCACGTAGTCGTGCGGGTTCCAGTCCTTGGCGATCTTGAGGTGGCGGTTGACGTTGTCCTCGGCAACCGGGGCCAGCTCCTTGAGGAGCTCGAGTTGCGTCAGGTCGCGTGCCATATGGGTGTCCTCCGAACGGTGTCCGCGTGTGTCATCGTGCGTGTGTCGTCGTCTGCGTCGTGTGGGTCGGTCCACGGGCGCGGCCGCTGCCACGATCGTGGTTCTCGACGTCGTCGGTGGTGCTCGACGTCCTGGCGGGTGCGTGCCGTGTCCGCCGGACCGCGGCGTGTCGGGTGGGGTGTACTCCGGCCCCGACGCCACTGGTCAAAGTCCTAGCGTACGGCACGCTCACCGGTGTCCCAAGTCCGTCGTGAGGGTGTCGTCGTCACACCGGCGAACCGTTACGGGCCGCGAGGGTGTCCTCCGTCATGCCGGCGGTCTCGGCCCCGAACGCCGCATCCGCCCAGCTCGGCGGGGGTTCGTCCGGTGGCCGGGCGGCTCAGCGCCGGGAGGCGAACATGACCCCGGTCGTCTCCATCCAGGCCGTTGCCGGTTCGTCGATGGTGCCCAGTTCGCGGGCCTTCTCACACCAGCGCATGGCCGCCCGCCCGAACTCCATGGGGTTGTACACGTCTTCCTCGCGACTCCAGCGGCCGTCGCCGGCGTAGGTGAGGATGGTGATGTTGGTGGCGGTGATGTGGGTCGAATCGCCGGGATCGCGCATCGGGTTGTCGACTTCGCAGATGACGCGGCCGGTCGGGGCGTCGATCACATGCCACAGCGACGGGAAGCCGGTCATGTGGCTGCCGGGAAACGAGGTCATGGTCCGCCAGATCCACGTCCGGATCTCCTCGCGGCCGCGCATGGTGCCCAGGGCGTGCTCGATGTAGTCGGCGTCGTCGGTGAACAGCTCGGCGTATCTGTCCCAGTCCCGGCTGACGGCGATCTCGGCGACCGTGCGCTGGAACTGCGCGAATGCCTCGTCGAGTTCGGCTGCGGTGAACTCTGCTGCCGCGGCGGCCGGCGGGGTGGGACTCTCGGTGGTTTCCATCGTCGCCGATCGTAGAGTCCGAACCGGCGCGGTCCACCGGGTTTCGCGACACTCGGTACCATTCGTGCCCAGCACAGCCACCGCACACGGATCGGTGAGGACGTCATGTACCAGGTAGGGGACCTGATCGCGGGGTACCGCGTCCTCGGCGTGCTCGGACGCGGCGGCATGGGCGAGGTCTACCAGGCCGCCCATCCCCGGCTGCCGCGTGCCGACGCCCTCAAGGTGCTCCGCTCGGTTCACGCCACCGACCCGGTCTTCCGCGCCCGCTTCGAACGCGAAGCCGACATCGTCGCGCCCCTGCACCATCCCAACATCGTCGCCGTCTACGACCGCGGCGTGTTCGACGAGTTGCTGTGGATCGCGATGGAATACGTGCCGGGTACCGACGCCGCCCGGATGCTCGCCCGCGAGTCCCCCCTCGACCCCGGTCTCGCGTGCACCATCATCGCCGGCGCGGCGGCGGGTCTGGACGCGGCGCACCGACGCGGCGTCATGCACCGGGACATCAAGCCGGCCAACATCTTGATCACGCCGGGCGAGGTACGTGACGATGGCGGCGTCAGCGGCCCGGAGGCCGTCAAGCTCACCGATTTCGGCATCGCCCAGGTTCTCGACGAGGTCACGCACCTGACCGGCACCGGGATCACCATCGGCACGATGCGCTATGCCTCGCCGGAGCAGATCGAGGGCCTGCGCGTCGACGGCCGGAGTGACATCTACTCGCTCGCGGCCACCGCGTACGAACTGCTGACCGGCGCACCGCCGTTCGACTCGCCGTCGCTGCACGGGCTGATGACGGCGCACATGCATCACGAACCTCCGTCCGCCAGCGCCCGCAACCGGGCCCTGCCGGCGGCCGTCGACCGGGTGCTCGCGCGGGCGATCGCCAAGGAGCCGGGACGCCGGCACCCGACGGCCGGGGAGTTCGCGGCGGCGCTCGCCGACGTCTTCGACTCCCGCGCAACACTTGTCGGCCCGGTGATCTCGCCCGAGTCCCGGGAGGCGCTTGCGCCCCCCGGTGCGGACATGAGTCTCCCTGTCGGGTCGGGGCATGCCGGAACCGGTGTCGGTGTGGGTGCCGGCCCGGTGCCCGGCGATCCGGGCCCGCGACGTCCGGAGCACGCGCCACCGGCTCGGATCCCGCCGGAGCCGTTGCCGGCGTGGCCGGGTGACGACGGCGCGACGCAACCGAATCCGGTCCGCGGGCCCCGCCATCTGATCGTGATCGGGATCGTTGCGGTGCTCGTCGCCGGGATCCTCGGCGCCGGAGCCGGTCTCGTGCGCATGTCGGCCACGTCCGTCGCGACCCCGGACCCGCCGGATGCGGAGGTCACGACCACTGCCGTCGAACTGAGGTGGAACAGTGTGGCCGGTGCCACCGGCTACGTCGTCACCCAGAACGACGCCGTGATCTATTCCGGGCCCGACACCGAGTTCACCGCGCCCCGACCGGTACCCGGCACGTACACGTACCAGGTCGCCGCGCACGACGATGGCCGGGTGTCGGACTTCTCGCGGAACTCCGAGCAGGTCGACGTCTTCATGACGTGGGGGCAGCTGCAACCGGTCGCCGACCTCTACCACGACCTCATCCCGGCGACACCGTTGAGCACCAACGGGTTCGACGCCATGCGCTGTTGGGGTGAGGACGGCGACCTCGCCTTCTCGTCGAGCAAGCGCACCGTGTCGTGCACCCGCGAGGCCGATACGGCGAGCGGGAACGGCAGCGCGGGATCGTCCGTTCCGCAGGTCGCGGCGTACCAGGTGATCGTCGACTCGTACGACACCCCCGACGAGGCCACCGCGGCGGCGAAGGTCACCGCCCACGACCTCCGCGGCGTCGACTACACGACCGCGCAGGGACATCCCGGCACGCTGTACCTGTCGGACAAGCAGGGTGGTCAGGGTCAGGCCATCCTCACGTTCGACGAGGGAGACCATGCCCGATCGGTGGTGTGGGTCGTCGTCCCGGGCGAGCCCGCCGCCGCGGCCGGCGACGTGCTGAAGCGGCTGCCGATCTGATGAACTCGCCGACTCCGCCGACCTCACCAACCGTCCAGACCCGGCCGCGACAGATCGGTGCCGGGCCGTGGCTGATCGGGCTGATCGTGCTGATCTCGGCGGTGGTGGCGGTCGGCGGGTTCGCGGTGGTCCGGTCGGTGACGGCGCCCGACGCACTGGATGCGCCCGGCGGGCTGACCCTGCAGGCGCGCCCGGGCCGGGTGATCGCGACCTGGGACCCGGTCCCCGGGGCGTCGGCCTACCAGCTTCTCCGCGGGGACGGATACGTGGTCCACCAGGGGCCGGACACCTCGGCCCAGGACGCGAGTGTGTCTGCCGGAGAACATGATTACCGGGTGGTCGCGATGCGCGGTGGTGTGTACTCCGAGCCCGGTCCGGTGCAGCGGGTCCGGACAGGCGCGAGTTGGGGAGAATTCGCGCCGCTCGTGGCGCAGTTCCCCGAGTTGCTCCCGCAGGCCCCGGACACCGCCGCGCAATGGATGAACACCGAGTGCATCCGTCGATACTCCGGCGGCCGGGACGAGGTCGGCCCGTCGGAGACCGGTGCGGGCCAGGTCCGCACCGTCTTCGTCGTGCGGTGTGCCGCGGGCTCGGTCGATCGTCCCTTCGGCGTGTTCTGGTTCGCGTCCCGGGACGCGCTGAACGCGGAGTACTCGCGCTCGTCCGCGACGTCGCGGCCGGTGAGATGGCTGCATGGGACGGGTCTGATCGACGAGAACGGTCGCGGGGTCTTCAAGATCACCGACGACCCGTCCCGCGAACTGGCGATGATCGTCGTGCTCGAAACCGACGGTCAGGACATTCTCGACATGGTGGACTCGCTGCCGCTCTGACCGCCGGAGACGATCTGTCCCGATGTGGCCGTGGTGGTCGGCGGAACCGGCTCCGCGAGGCACATCGGGTGCGGCATGATGGCGTGGGGTGCCTGCGGGGTGGGTGCCCGACGTCGAGGAGAGGCTGAACTCATGCAGCGCTTGAGTGGACTGGACGCATCGTTTCTCTACCTCGAGACGCGTTCGCAACTGATGCACGTCATCGGTCTGTTCGAGATCGACCCGAGCACCATGCCTGGCGGTTACCGGTTCGACAAGATCCGCGCGGAGATGGAACGACGCATCGCGGCCATTCCCGCGTTCCGGCGCAAACTCGACAACTCGTTGCTCAACATCGACCACCCGGTGTGGATCGAGGACGAGGACTTCGACATCGAGCGCCACGTCCACCGCGTCGGCGTGCCGGCACCCGGCGGTGCCGGCGAGGTCGCCGAACTGTGTGGTCATCTCGCCGGTCAGACGCTCGACCGGGGGAAGCCGCTCTGGGAGCTCTGGATCATCGAGGGGCTCGCCGACGGCCGGGTCTGCGCGATGCTGCGCATGCACCACGCCGGGACCGATGGTGTGACCGGCGCCGAGTTGCTGGCGCAGATGTGCACGCTCACACCGGAACCGCCGGAGCTCGATGCCGAGAAGGTGGGGGAGTCGGCGGGGCCGTCGTCGCGTGTCGCGATGGCCGCGGGTGGGGCGGTCAACTACTTCGTCCAACGTCCACTGGCGATGGCCAAACTGCTGCCCCGGACGCTCAGCGTGCCGGTCGGCTGGTTGCGTCGCGCACAACAGGATTCGGCGATGCCGGCTCCGTTCCGTGCGCCTCGGACGCGGTTCAACGCACCCATCACGCCACACCGGAGCATCGCCGTCACCCAGCTCTCGCTCGACGACGTGAAGCGTGTGAAGGACCACTTCGGGGTGAAGATCAACGACGTCGTGCTGGCGATGGTCGGTGGGGCGCTGCGCACCTATCTGCTCGAACACGACGAGCTGCCCGATCGCCCGCTGGTCGGGATGGTTCCGGTCTCGGTGCACGGTGCCGACGAGAAGGACCTGGTCGTCGAAGGGACCAACAAGGTCACCGGCATGTTCACCCAGCTGTCCTCCGACGAGCCGGATCCCGTTGCCCGCCTCCAGAAGCAGGCCGAGCTGAGCCGCACCTCGAAGGAGCACCACGCCGAGATCGACGCGAACATCCTGCGGTCCTGGGCTCAATTCGCCCCGGGCACAACGCTGTCCACCGTGATGAAGATCTACGGCGACCGTAATCTGGCCTCGGCGCACCCGCCGGTGTTCAACGTCCTGGTGTCCAACGTCGCGGGTCCGGACTTTCCGCTGTACTTCCTCGGCGCCCGGGTGACCGGCGTCTATCCGCTGGGCCCGATCTTCCACGGACTGGGACTGAACATCACGGTGTTCTCCGCCGACGGCCATCTCAACATCGGCATCGTGGGGTGCACCGATCAGACCCCGGACCCCTGGGCGATCGCCAACGCCTTCGACGATCAGCTCAAGCAGCTGCTCGCCGCCTGCGACTGATCCGAGAGGGCCCAGACTCACGGGCCTGCCCTGCACCCCGCTCCCTGATCCGAAAGAACCGGATAACCCCTGCTCCCTGAGGAGCGCCCGGAGCTTGCGGAGGGCGCGTCACGAAGGGTCTCGGCGAGACGAGTTGCGAGACCCTTCGTGACGCTCGCAAGCTCGCTCCTCAGGGAGCCGTGAATGTGGTCGCGCACCGAGCCACGAAGGGGCTCGCAAGGCGTCCCACCAGGCCCTTCGAGGCTCGCCGACCTCGACGCGCTCCGTCGTCGCTTGCTCGGCCCGGCGGCGTGCGGAGTCCTCTCGTGGTCCCCGACGGCCGTCAGGTCGCAGGTGATGAGGGTCCACTCGCCGATACGGCCCTGTGTAGGGTTCATCGCATGTCGAGTCCAGAGGCGAACGAGTCGGGGGCTGCCGGTCTCACCGCCAGTCCCGCCGACCACTAGATCTCCCGGTCCTCCCGGGTCGCGCCGAGCGTAGACGCTCCGCGCACTGGCCGTGGTGACGAGAAGAATCCCTTGTCGCATCTCTCACCTCGGAGTTCGCCATGCCGTTCATGCTGTACCTACTCGCCTGTGCTGTCTGTGCCATGGGCACCTCGGAATTCATGCTGGCCGGTCTTCTCCCGGCGATTGCGTCCGACCTGGGAGTCACCATGGGTGCCGCCGGTGTCCTGACGTCCGGGTTCGCCGTCGGAATGGCGGTCGGCGCACCGCTGATGGCCGGTTGGACTCGACGATGGGCACCACGGCTCACATTGCTGTGGTGTCTGCTCGTGTTCGCGTGCTGTCACGTGCTCGCCGCGATCACGACGGACTATTCGATCCTGCTGACCACCCGAGTGGTCAGCGCGTTGGCGAATGCCGGATTCCTCGCTGTCGCGCTGGGCCTTGCCACGCAACTCGTACCAGCCGACCGCAAGGGCCGGGCGCTGTCGATACTGTTGTCCGGCACGACAATCGCGATGGTCGCGGGTGTTCCCGCGGGGGCACTGATCGGTACCGCGCTGGGGTGGCGGGCGACGTTCTGGTGCGTCGCGGGGCTCTGCCTTCTGGTGACTGCCGGCCTGGCTCGGGGTTGGTCCAAACACGCCGCCGTCGCCGCGTCGAGCACCACGACGAGTCTCGGGGCTGAACTGCGTCAGTTGCGCTCGCCGGGGTTGCTCGGTCCGATGCTGCTCGGAGCTCTGGTGAACGGGGCCACGTTCGCCGCCCTCACCTACCTGGCCCCGATCGTGACCGAGGTCTCCGGTCTCGCCGAAGGTCTCGTCGCTGTCGTGCTGATGCTGTTCGGCGCGGGTTCGTTCGTGGGTGTCGCGATCGCCGGGCGACTCGCCGACCAGCGGCCCGGGCTCCTCCTCGGTGTGGGAGGACCGCTACTGCTCGGGGGCTGGATCGCGCTCGCGCTGGTGGCGTCGTCGCCCGCGCTCCTCCTGACATTCGCCTTCGTGCAAGGGGTGCTGGCATTCGGGGTCGGGAGCGCGGTGATCACCCGGGTCCTCTACGGCGCGTCCGAAGCGCCCACGATGGGTGGTTCGTACGCCACTGCGGCGCTGAACACCGGGGCGGCGGCTGGTCCTGTATGCGGAGCACTCGGTCTCGCCGAGGCAGGTGCCCTGGGAGGCGTCTGGGTGGCTGTCGCGGGGACCGCCGGTGCCGGCCTGGTCGCGGTGCTGTCCTGGCCGACCCTCACATCACCGAGTCCCGGACATGCCCCCCGCCAGCTGGTCGAGCCAGACCCGCGCCGACGCATCCGAGGGTGAGCGCCAATCGCCGCGGGGGGACAGCGACCCACCCGACCCGATCTTCGGACCGTTGGGCATCGCCGAGCGTTTGAACTGGTTGCCCATGAACCGCTTCAGGAACACCCCGAGCCAGTGGTCGATGGTCTCCGCGTCGTACTCGTTGCGTTTGTCCTCGGTCAGGAGATCCGACCACGGACCACGGGTGCGGTCGCCCCACGCCTGCCGCGCGAGGTAGGCGATCTTGGTCGGTCGGTAACCGAACCGCGTCAGGTGATAGAGGAAGAAGTCGTGCAGTTCGTAGGGCCCGACGGTGTCCTCGGTGCTCTGGATCCGGCCGTCGTCTCCGGCGGGCACGAGTTCGGGGGAGATGACGTCGTCGAGGATCTCGACCAGGGTCTCGGTGGTCTCCGCCGAGTGGTGCCCGCTGGTGATCATCCACCGGATCAGGTGCTGGATGAGCGTTTTCGGCACCGAACCGTTGACGTTGTAGTGCGACATCTGGTCGCCGACGCCATAGGTGCACCACCCCAGTGCGAGTTCCGACAGATCGCCGGTCCCCAGCACGATGGCGCCGTTGGCGTTCGCGAGGCGGAACAGATGCGAGGTCCGTTCGCCCGCCTGCACGTTCTCGAAGGTGACGTCGTAGACCTTCTCGCCGCGCGCGTACGGATGGCCGAGGTCGGCGAGCATCTGTTCGCACGACGGCCGGATGTCGATCTCGGCGCCGCTCACCCCGAGGGAGTCCATGAGCGCGTGGGCCCGTCGGAGCGTGGGTCCGCCGGTCGCGAAGCCGGGCATCGTGTAGCCGAGGATGTTGGTGCGCGGCAACCCGAGTCGGTCGAAGGTGTCGACCGCGACGAGGAGCGCGAGCGTCGAGTCCAGACCCCCGGAGACGCCGATGACGATCTTTTCCAGGCCCGTCGAGCGCAGTCGCTGGGCGAGCCCCTGCACCTGGATGGAGCGGACCTCGGCGCAGCGTTCGTCGCGGTCGGCGGAATCCGCCGGCACGTAGGGGAACCGGGGGATCACCCGCCGGACCACGTCCTCGTCGCCGGACAGCTCACCGAAGCTGAAGTCGATGCGGCGCAACGACTTCAACCGGTCGGCGTGGTCGCCGACCTGGTCTCGCAGGCTGATCATGCGCATGCGTTCCTGCCGCAACCGGTCGAGATCGATGTCGGCGGAGATGATCTGGTCGGTCGTGGCGAACTGCTCGCTCCGCGCGAGGAGCGAGCCGTTCTCGGTGATGAGGGCGTCACCGTCCCAGGCCAGGTCGGTCGTCGACTCGCCGAACCCCGCGGCGACGTACACGTGGGCCGAGATGGTGCGCGCGGAGTGTCCGGTGCACAGGTTGGTGCGATAGCCCTCTTTGCCGATGGTGACCGGGCTGCCCGACAGATTGGCCAGCACCGTCGCACCGCCGAGAGCCGCCCACGTGCTCGGCGGGATGGCCACCCAGCCGTCTTCGCAGATCTCGACGAACAGTGCGAAGCCGGGGAGATCGCGGGCCTCGAAGACGAGATCGGCGCCGAATGGGACCTCCTCACCGCCGATCGACACGGTCGTGGGGATCGCGTCGCGCGCCGCGGCGAAGAAGCGCTGCTCGTAGAACTCGCGATAGTTCGGCAGGTAGGACTTCGGGACGACGCCCAGGACGGCACCGTCGTGGACGACGGCGGCACAGTTGTAGAGACCGTCGCCGACGAGCATCGGCAGCCCGACGCAGAGAACCGGCTTCAGCCCGGCGCTGGCGGCCACGATCTCATCGAGCGCGGCGCGGCACCCGTCGAGGAGGGCGTCCTGGTGGAAGAGATCGTCGACGCTGTAGCCGCAGAGCCCGAGTTCGGGAAACACGACCAGGCAGGCGCCGTCGTCGGCGGCCCGCGTCGCGAGTTCGACGGTGCGCGCGGCGTTGACCGCGGGTTCGGCGATCGTCAGGACGGGTACGGCGCCGGCGACCCGGGCGAATCCGTTTGCATAGACAGACACTCCGACACCCTAATCGCGGGCGGGCCCCGGTGCCCTCCGCTAGGAGCGCCACCAGGTGTCGTGGATCTCCACGGGGGTCGTGCGCTTGTGCCGGTTGCGGTGCCAGGCGGCCTCGATCTTCTCCGCCGCCTCGACGGGGATCTCGCGACCCTCGAGGTAGTCGTCGATGTCGTCGTAGCGCAGGCCGAGCTCATCCTCGTCGGTCTGGCCGGCCTTCTCGTCCAGCAGGTCGGCGGTCGGGACCTTCTCCCACAGCTGCGGTGGCGCCCCGAGGTGGCGCAGCAGCGCGCGACCCTGCCGCTTGTTCAGTCCGGAGAGCGGCAGTACATCGGCCGCGCCGTCGCCGTGTTTGGTGAAGAAGCCGGTGACGTTCTCGGATGCGTGGTCGGAGCCGATCACCAGCAACCCGCGGTCGCCGGCCAGAGCGTACTGCGTGACCATCCGGTGCCGCGCCTTCGCGTTGCCCTTGGTGAAGTCGGTGAGGCCGGTGCCGGTGGCGCGTTCGATCTCGGCGTTGAGAGCGTCGACGCCGGGCGCGACGTTGACGGTCACGACCTCGTCGGCGGCCACGAAATCGAGGGCCGCGGCCGCGTCGTCCTCGTCGTGCTGAATCCGGTAGGGCAGCCGGACTCCCAGGAACACGGCCTCGCCGCCGTCGGCCCGGACCCGGTCGGCAGCCAGCTGTGCCAGGCGTCCGGCCAGGGTGGAGTCCACCCCGCCGGAGATGCCGAGGACATAACCCTTGGCGCCGGTGGCGCCGAGGTAGTCGGCCAGGAACCGGACCCGGCGCTCGACCTCCGCGTCGGGTTCGATGGCGGGCTTCACCCCGAGGGCGTCGATGATGGTTCGCTGGATCTCACGCATCGTCCCAGTGTGCGCCATCGGTCAGTCCTCGCGCGGGATCCGCACGCCGACGAGGTGCGCCCCCGGGTCCGGGGCCATCCCGATGCGGTCCCACGGGTGGGTGATCCGGACGACCGCGTACGCCGAGGTGGGGAACCGTTCGACGTACCCGTGCGGGTCGAGTGTGAGGGCGGTCGCCGGCATCCCTGGCTCGTGACCGACGACGAGGATCGTCTGCGCGTCGGCGGGCGCGTGGAGGCGGAGGGACTCGAGGATCTCCTCGGGTGCGCCGCCGTAGATGTCCTCGACATAGGTCACCGGCGCGTCGACGCCGGTCCGGGCGAGTGTCTGACGGGTGCGCGTCGACGTCGAACAGAGCACCGCGTCGACCCGTAGGCCCTCGTCGGCCATCCATCGTCCGGCGAGCGCGGCCTGCCGGTCGCCACGTTCGGCCAGCGGACGGTCGTGGTCGGATGTCGCGGGCGGGTAGCCCGACTTGCCGTGCCGCATCAGGATCAGCGTGCGGAGCTCGCTCATGCGGCGCCGTGCCGCCGGTCGCCCTGGCCGGACTCGGCACCCATCATCCGCAGCACCCGCACGGTGGCGCGCCACGCCGCGGCCTCCTGCCGGAGAAAGGCCGCGTGCTCGTCGTCGCCGCGGGCCTCGGCCTCCTCGGCGGCGACGTCGAACTCCAGATACTCGTCGACGGCACAGGCGATGAATTCGCCCACCGAGGTGCAGTCGGTGCAGGCCACCTCGATCGCGGCGGCGTCGAGGGTGGCCAGTCGTTCCAGCTCTGACCGATAACGCATGGGTTCGAATCTACGTGGTCCGGGCAGGTGGTGGGTGTTCCGACACCGTCGATCTCGGCTCGGGCGACTCCGGCGGCGCCGCGAGTGCGGGGAGCCGCCGTTACCCTGGGGATCGTGCACACCTGGGTACCCGCGCTCCTCGCGGTGCTGGCCGCGTTGATGATCGCGGCGGGCACCGTGTTGCGTCAGCGCGCCTCCCGGGTGAACGGTGCCATCACGCCGGGTTGGTGGGCGGGTGCGGCGATCGCGCTGTGCGGCTTCGGTTTGCAGGCGTCCGCGCTCGGGCTGGGTTCGATCCTGCTCGTGCAGCCGCTGGTCGTGCTGGCGGTGCTGTTCGCCCTTCCGCTGGAGGCCTGGGCCGACCACCGGCACCCGGCACGCATCGAGTGGGCGTGGGGCGGGGTGCTGGTGGCGTGCGTCGTCACCTTCCTCATCGTGGCGCGTCCCGAACCGTCGATGCGGCGCCCCGACGCACTGTTGCTGTGGGGCACGGTGGGGGCGGTGGTCGGCGTCGTGGTGGCGTTGGTGATCTTCGCTCATCGGTCGAGTCCGCACTACAAGGCGCTGTTCTACGGGCTGGTCGCCGGCATCCTGTTCGGCGTCTCGGCACTCCTGGTGAAGACGGTGATCTACCAGGTCACACATCATTTCTGGCGCACCTTCGTCCACCCCGAGATCTATCTCTTCGTGCTGGTGGTGGTCTGCGCGATCCTCGCCCAGCAGATGGGCTTCGGTGCGGGCGATCTACAGACGTCGTTCCCGTCGATGACGGTCGCCGAGCCGGCCGTCGCGATGGTTCTCGGTGTGCTGCTGCTCGGTGAGAACCTCAAGGTGTCGGTGCCGACCGCGCTGTTCCTGGGGATCGTGCTCGCGATCATGGTGCGCGCGGTGTGCGAACTCGCGAAGCTGTCGGCGGTGCGGGGGTACGAGCAGGCGGTGGCCGCCGAGGAATCCGCTGCGGAGGAGGCCGCCGCTGTCGAGGACACCGCCGCAGCCGAGGTCGCTGCCGAGCAGGCCGCGGCGGGGGAGCCGGGCACGGCGAGGTCGCGGCCGGTGGTCTGACACCAGCCGCGACGTCAGGTGATGTCAGATCTCCTGCGAGATCCCCTCGGCCCATTCGGCGGCCTGCTTGGCCGGCTTGATCGCCGACGAGTTGTCGTGGCGGGCGTGCTCGCCCACCTGGACCGCGCCGCGCTTGGTGAGCATCTCGGCGACGATCTCGCCACCGCGGTTGAACGTGTCGTAGATCGAGTCCCCGAGACCGAACACCGCGAACCGCAGGCCGGTGAGGTCGGGGTTCACACTCTCGAGTTCCTCGGCGAAGGGCTCGGCGCCGGTCGGCAGTTCGCCCTCACCGTAGGTCGAGCACACGATGACGAGGAAGTCCTCGGGGTCGAGGTCCTCGACCGCGAACTCGCTCATGTCGTAGATCGAGGGGTCGTGGTCGGCGGCCAGCGTGTCGGCGATGGCGTCCGCGACGAGCTCGCCGTTCCCGGTTTCGGTTCCGTAGAGGATGACAACCGACATGTGAACTCCTCTCGACGTCGGCGTTTTCGCAAAGCGAGGGTAGCCTAACCGGCTCGTCGGCGCGAAATCGCTGGTGAGCAGGGGGTTGGAAGAAATACTTGGATGTCCTACTATGTGGTGACACCGGCCATACCCCCAACGAAGTCGAAGGTGATCTCCGTGTCCGCTCCTGCTGTCCCCTCGATCCCGCACTACCTGAACGGCAAGCGCGTTCCCGCCGAGGGCGGACGCTTCGCCGACGTCTTCAACCCCAGCACGGGAGCCGTGCAGTCCCAGGTCCCGCTGGCATCGACCGACGAGGTCTCCGCCGCGATCGCGACCGCATCGGCCGCGCAGAAGGAGTGGGCCGCCTGGAACCCGCAGCGTCGTGCCCGCGTCCTGATGCGGTTCGTCGACCTGGTCAACAAGAACGCCGACGAGCTCGCGACCACGCTGTCGCTCGAGCACGGCAAGACCCACGCCGACGCGCTCGGCGACATCCAGCGCGGCGTCGAGGTGATCGAGTTCGCGATCGGCATCCCGCACCTCATCAAGGGTGAGTTCACCGCCGGTGCCGGCGGCGGCATCGACGTGCACTCCATCCGTCAGCCGCTCGGTGTCGTCGCGGGCATCACGCCGTTCAACTTCCCGGCGATGATCCCGCTGTGGAAGGCCGGACCCGCGCTCGCATGCGGCAACGCCTTCATCCTCAAGCCCAGCGAGCGCGATCCGTCCGTGCCGGTGCGGCTGGCCGAGCTGTTCACCGAGGCGGGTCTGCCCGACGGCGTTTTCCAGGTCGTGCACGGTGACAAAGAAGCGGTCGACGCGCTGCTGACCCACCCGGACGTCAAGGCCCTCGGCTTCGTCGGTAGTTCGGACATCGCGCAGTACATCTACTCGACCGCGGCCGCGCACGGGAAGCGCTCACAGTGCTTCGGTGGCGCCAAGAACCACGCGATCATCATGCCCGACGCCAACCTCGACCAGGTCGTCGACGCTCTGATCGGTGCGGGCTACGGCAGCGCCGGTGAGCGCTGCATGGCGATCAGCGTCGCGGTCCCGGTCGGCGAGCAGACCGCGGACCGGTTGCGCGCCAAGCTGATCGACCGGGTGAACGCGCTGCGTGTCGGCCACAGCCTGGACCCCAAGGCCGACTACGGGCCCCTGGTCACCGCCGCCGCCCTCGAGCGGGTCCGCGGGTTCATCGACAAGGGTGCCGAGGAGGGTGCCGAGGTCGTCATCGATGGACGCGATCGCGCCAACAACGAGCAGACCTTCGGCGACGAGGACATCTCGAAGGGCTTCTTCATCGGCCCGACCCTGTTCGATCACGTCACCAAGGACATGACCATCTACACCGAGGAGATCTTCGGACCGGTCCTGTCGATCGTGCGTGCCGGCGACTACGAAGAGGCCCTCGCCCTGGCGTCGGACCACCAGTACGGCAACGGTGTCGCGATCTTCACCCAGGACGGCGACGCCGCCCGCGACTTCACGGCTCGCGTCGACGTCGGCATGGTCGGCGTGAACGTGCCGATCCCGGTTCCGGTGGCGTACTACACCTTCGGCGGCTGGAAGCGTTCGGGCTTCGGCGATCTCAACCAGCACGGCCCGGCGTCGATCCAGTTCTACACCAAGACCAAGACGGTGACGACGCGCTGGCCGTCCGGCATCAAGGACGGCGCCGAGTTCGTCATCCCCACGATGGACTGATCGGCGTTGACCACTTTCGCCGATGCCGCGGTCGCTCGGCTCGACGGTGACGAGCGTGTCATCGTCGAGACCGCAGCGGGTTTCGCGGCGAAGAAGCTGGCGCCGTTCGCGCTGGAGTGGGACGCGTCGAACCACTTCCCGGTCGACGAGCTGCGCGAGGCGTCGGAACTCGGGATGGGCGCCATCTACTGTGCCGAGGATGCCGGCGGCAGCGGTCTGCGGCGCCTCGACGGGGTCCGCATCTTCGAGCAACTGGCGTACGCCGATCCGGCCGTCGCGTCGTTCCTGTCCATCCACAACATGTGCACGTGGATGGTCGACAAATACGGGACCGACGACCAACGTTCGACGTGGGTACCGCGCCTGGCGACCATGGAGACGGTCGCGAGCTACTGCCTGACCGAGCCGGGTGCCGGCTCGGACGCGGCCGCGCTCGCGACCCGTGCCGAACGGTCCGGCGACGAGTACGTGCTCACCGGGGTGAAGCAGTTCATCTCCGGCGCCGGGTCGTCGGACCTCTACGTCATCATGGCGCGCACGGGTGAGGCCGGGGCCAAGGGCATCTCGACGTTCCTGGTCGAAAAGGGCTCGCCCGGGCTCAGTTTCGGAGCCCAGGAGCACAAGATGGGTTGGCATGCGCAACCCACCGCCCAGGTCATCCTCGACGAGGTGCGCGTGCCCGCGGGCAATCTCCTGGGCGGTACCGAGGGCATCGGGTTCGGGATCGCGATGAACGGGCTGAACGGTGGCCGCATCAACATCGCGGCGTCGTCGCTCGGCGGTGCGCAGGCCGCGTTCGACAAGGCGGCCGCCTATGTCGCCAGTCGTCGTGCCTTCGGGAACGCGCTGATCGACGAGCCGACGATCCGGTTCACCCTCGCGGACATGGCCACCTCGCTGCAGGCCTCCCGGCTGATGTTGTGGCAGGCGGCGTCCGCCCTCGACGACGACGCGCCCGACAAGGTCGAGCAGTGTGCGATGGCGAAGCGTTTCGTCACCGACACCTGCTACGAGGTCGCCGACCAGGCGTTGCAGCTGCACGGCGGATACGGGTATCTCACCGAGTACGGAATCGAGAAAATCGTCCGCGACCTCCGTGTGCACCGCATCCTGGAGGGGACCAACGAGATCATGCGCGTCGTGCTCGGCCGCTCGATCGCGACCCGCTACCGGGACAGCTGAACCCGCTCCACACAACCACTTTCGTAGGAAGCAGAGACAATGACGACGATCGCCTTCCTCGGCCTCGGCAACATGGGCGGCCCGATGGCCGCCAACCTGGTGAAGGCCGGCCACACCGTTCGCGGGTTCGATCCGGTTCCCGAGGCGGTGACGACCGCGCAGGACAACGGCATCGAGACCTTCCCGGCCGCGATCGAGGCCGTGGCCGCCGCCGAGGTCGTGATCACGATGCTTCCCAACGGCGGCATCGTGAAGAAGCTGTACGACGACATCCTGCCGGCGACCCCGACCGGTGCACTGTTCATCGACTCGTCGACGATCTCCGTCGACGACGCGCGGGAGATCCACCGGCGCGCCACCGAACACGGCTTCGCGCAGGTCGACGCCCCGGTCTCGGGTGGGGTCAAGGGTGCCGTCGCCGGCACGCTCGCGTTCATGGTCGGCGGTGAGGACGAGGCCTTCGCCGCCGCGCGCGGAACGCTGGACCCGATGGCGGGCAAGATCATCCACTGCGGTGCCGCAGGTGCCGGCCAGGCCGCCAAGGTCTGCAACAACATGGTCCTCGCCGTCCAGCAGATCGCGGTGGGCGAGGCGTTCGTCCTCGCCCAGAAGCTGGGCCTCGACGATCAGGCGCTCTACGACGTGATCACCGGTGCCACCGGCAACTGCTGGGCCGTGCAGACCAACTGCCCGGTTCCGGGTCCGGTCCCGACGTCGCCGGCGAACAACGACTTCAAGCCGGGCTTCGCGACCGCCCTGATGAACAAGGACCTCGGCCTGGCGATGGACGCCGTCGCCAGCACCGGGTCGCGCGCACCGCTGGGCACCCACGCCGCACAGCTCTACCGCGGTTTCGCCGAACAGCACGCCGACCTCGACTTCAGCGCGATCATCACGTCGCTGCACTGAGGTCCGCATCGGCCTCACTGCGAAAGCCGAATGACGTTGTGCCCGGTTTCCGGGTGCAACGTCATACGCGTTTCAGGCGGCTGATCGGCGGAGCGCGGCGTGGATGTGCGTGGCGACCTGGGTGGGTCGTTCGATGAGGTCGGTCCAGGTGAAGTTGAGGACGGTCCATCCGTTGGCGGTGAGCAAGTTGCGTTTCGTCCGGTCGCGCTGGAACGTGGCCGCGTCGCGGTGAAAGGCGAAGCCGTCGATCTCGACTGCGATCTTCGTGCCGGGGAAGGCGAAGTCGATGAAGTGGCCGAGGGTGGGCATGTTCGCGATCCAGCCGGTGATGCCGGCGGTGATGAGCAGTTCGGTGGTGAGTCGTTCGGCTTCCGATCGTGCGCCGTCGCCGAGGAGCCGTAGGTAGGTGGCGACTCGTGGTGCCCCGTGTCGGTTGGGGTAGCGGTCTCGGGCGGCGTGGAGGGCGTCGAGGGTGACGCGGGTGGTCAGTAGCGCTGAGTCGAGGATGCCGATCCCGATGTCGAGGGAGGCGTCGAGGACGGTCAGAGCGGCGGCCGTCGTCGGGAGTCCGTGGTGGATGGTGATGTCATCGGCGTGCAGCGGTCGGTAACGGACCAGTGCGGTCGCAGACGAGCGTCGGGCGGTGCCGTGGGTTGGTGTGTAGATGAGGTGTTTTCGTGGTTCGTCGTTGTGGAGCCCGAGCCACCAGGCGGCGGCTGTGCCGCCGAGTACGGCACTGGTGTGGACCGACAGGACCGCGATGCGTGTCTGAGCGCGGGCTGTGCGTGGGTGCCCGGCGACGAGATATACCCCGCGTGCCACGGCTTTCCAGTCGCCGGCGGTGAGTCTGCGGTGGATGGCCGAGGAGCTGACGCCGCAATCGCGGGCCTGCCGGGTGGAGAACACGCCGTCGCGGCGGGCGGTCAGTTCGGCGATGTCCATGGTGTTTCGACGCAACCGATCGGCGTGCGGTTCCATCGTCGGGTAGCTCCGACCCCCGTATGAGGTTATGTCCGGTTTCGGGGCGTGATGTCATACGCGTTCGTGCGCTGACTCAGAAGTCCCCGTTGTGCTTCCGCAGTGACTGGATCGCTCCGACGAGACCGGTCATCTCGTCGTCGGACATGCCGACGTTGCCGAACACCTCACTGTTGAGGGTTTCGGTGGCCTCGCCGACCGTCTTCCGGCCGAGTTCGGTGATCTCGACGAGCGTGGTGCGTCCATCGGTGGGGTGGGGGACGCGGCGGACGAGTCCGCCCTCCTCGAGGCGTCGGATCGCGTGGGTCACGCTGGTGACATGGACCTGGAGCCGGTCGCTCGCCTTGGTGATCGGGAGGGAACCCTGCCGCGAGAACGCCAGCAGGCGGAGGAGTTCGAAGCGGGAGAAGCTGAGGTCGTACGGACGGAGTGCGGCCTCGACCCGCGCGAGCAGGATCTGGTGCGCGCGCATCACCGAGGTCACCGCCACCATGCCGTCGGCGACCTCGCCCCACCCCGCCTGGGTCCAGTTCTCCCGCGCCTCGGCGATGGGGTCGAAATCCATGCTGCGCCCTGCCATACCGATACCCTAGTGCGCCGCTGGTCCCACCGCGGTCAGGCGCGAGCAGTGCGCCATCCGTCGATGACGGCGGTCGCGGCGGCCACCGGGTCCGCGCCCTCGGGGTAGTTGCCGGACAGCAGGAGGGTCGCCATGCCGTGCACCTGCGCCCACAGCGAGGCGACGACGGTCTCGGGGTCCGCGGCGCGGAGCCGGCCGGAGCCGATCGCCTCCTGCACACCCGCGCGCAACGGGGTGATCGCACGCGTCGCGGCGGCGCGGGTCTCCTCGGTGCGTTCGACTACCACGAGTGCGTCGGAGAACATCAGCTCGTAGAGGCGGGGGTTCTCCAGCGCCCACCCGACGTACGCGACCCCGAGGCCTTCCAGCGTCGCCTCACCTGCTGCCGCCGCCGCAGCGGACCGCTGTGCATGCGCGAACGAGTCGAAGGCGCGGACCAGAATCGCCCGCGACAGTCCCTCTTTGTTGCCGAACAGGGAGTAGACCGCGGTCGTGGAGGTGTCGGCGGCGCGGGCCACTTCCCGCACCGACAACGCTCCGACGCCGTTCGCGGCCACCATGCGAACCGCTTCGTCGAGCAGTCGGGTACGCACGTCATCGGTGTGAGATCGAGGTCTTGCCACAGCCACCATCGTTTCATAACATCGTTCTGTAACGTCGTTACAAAACCGTGGAGGCCGCTATGCCATCTCGTCGAGCTGTCCGCATGACCAACGACGTCCCGCCCGTGGGCACGGCGGTGTTCCTGATCGGGATGCGGGTGACCCGGCCCTGGCGGGTGCGCGCGTGGTTGTCGGTGATGGCGGCGATGCCGCGAATGCTGATCCATCTCCGGCGTCGACCGGAGGCGGGCATGCTCGATGCCCGTCTCTATCTGGGCGGTTCCCTCATGGTGCTGTCGTACTGGCGCAGCGCCGACGATCTGCGACGATTCGCCTCTGACCCCACGGCTCCGCATCTGCCCGCCTGGCGGTGGTTCAACCGGGAACTCGCCGACACCGACTCGGTCGGGATCTGGCACGAGACCTACGTCATCGGCGAGCACGAATCCATCTCGAGCGGGATGGCCCCCCAGGGTCTCGCACGGGCGGTCGGGTGGCGCCCGGTCGGCCCGGGGACGACGACCGCTGCCGGTCGACTCGCTCGGAGCCGGCCGACTGCGGACTGTGTCGTGTCAGTGAATGACACTGCCCATTCGGACGAGTCACATGACTGATTCGATCAATTGTGATCAGGGTAGTCGCCACCGACGCGACGTTTAGCACAGATAAATTCTTCGTTAGCAACGACACCTAACTTTCCAGAAGTCCATTCTGGGCGATTCGTCGGCAAGGTGCGTGATGACGCGATCGGGGTTGAGTATCAAAAGTCAACCGACGCTTGTTGTTTGACAATCGCGGAGCGTCCACTGAATCCGCATTCGGTTTTCCTGAGACCTCATCTGAAAATCAGAGACATCGGCGAAAATCCACCCTTTTCCGAAAACTCATCCGTTGAGACCAACCGCGCTTTCGTGACGCTTTCGAGACGATTTCTCCGGTGTCATTACCGTGCCTTTACCGGCAATTTGCCTTTGCTGAAAATTGATGTCGGCGAATGTTAATCGGGAGTATGGTCCGATTTGTCGACGGGGCGACAGCTCTCCAGGGGGGCTTACTTGGCTTGATCTTGCGCGGGTTGTGAAATCTCCGTCCCGTGGTCTGCGGGGTCCGCCCGGGTCGTCCCGAATCCCGGACGAGTGCGATCGATACGAACGCATGGAGGCCACGTGACCATCTCCGACAAGGACCTCGTGAACCCGTCCGCGAGCACATCGACCCGGCCATCGGCCGCCGCCCCGACGAGACCGGGGTCCGGCATCGACTCGTTGCCGCTGTCCGCCGCACAGCGGGGGATCTGGTTCGCCCAGCACCTCGCGGGCGATCTGCCGATCTCGGTGGCGCAATACGTCGACATCGACGGCGAGCTGGACACCGAGTTGCTGGCCACGGTCTGCCGGACCACCGGGCGGGAGTTCGGATCGGGACACCTGCGGCTGATCGTCGTCGACGGCGAACCGCGCCAGTACGTCGCCGCACAGGGCGCCCCGGTGCGTACCGTGGATCTCCGGGACGAGCCCGATCCGATCGCCGCCGCTCATCGAATGATGGTGCGCGACTACACCACACCGCTCGATCTGCTCGCCGATCATCTGATGACGAGCATCGTCTACCGGGTCGGGGACGAGCACTACATCTGGTACCTCCGCGCCCACCACATCGCGCTCGACGGATTCGCCGCCGTGACGATGGTCCGGCGCATCACCGAGTTGTACAACGCCGCCGTTCGCGGCGATCCGGCTCCGCCGTCGAAGGCGAGCGACATCGCCGACATCATCGCCCAGGATGCGTCGTACCCGGGGTCGACCCGTCACGACAACGACCGGAAGTACTGGAGCGAGCACCTCGAGGGCGCTCCGCCGGTCGTCACGCTCGCCGGCCGCCACGGCAAGCCGACCCTGCACCCGATCCTGGTGAGCGCGCCGATCCCCGAGGGCACCGCGCAACTCCTCGACGTCGCCGCACACGAGGGCGGCGGCGTCACCCCGGTGATCGTCGCGGCTTTCGCCGCGTACCTCGCGCGGATGACCGGAAGCGCCGAGGTGCTCCTCAGCCTGCCGGTGTCCGGCCGGCACTCGGCCGTCCTGCGCAGGTCGGGCGGCATGGTGGCGAATGTGGTGCCGCTGCGCGTCCCGGTTGCGGGGCGCACCCTCGGCGACGTGGTGACCTCCGTGCAGGGGGAGCTGCTGAGCGCCCTGCGCCGGCAGCGGTACCGCCAGGAGGACATCTTCGCCGACATGGGGATGGCCCGCGACGAGTCGGCCTCCTTCGGGCCTGCCGTGAACCTCATGATGGTCGACAGCGAGGTCGTCCTGGGTGGGGTCACCGGGCGTCTGCACGTCCTGACCTCCGGCCCGACGTCCGATCTGTTCGTCAACATCTACCCGGGCGCGGGAAAGAGCAGCACGCACATCGACCTGCAGGGCAATCCGAACATCTACACGCCCGACGAGCTCACCGCGCACCACCGTCGGTTCCTGATGTTCCTGCACGAATTCCTCGGTGGGGCGCCCGACGACCACGTGGGACGGCTCCCGCTGCTCGACGAGCAGGAACGCTCGGCCTTGCTACCCGTCCGGGGTGCCGACCCCGCAGAGCCACGACTGCTGGCCGATGTCCTCGCCGACACCGTTGCGCGCCAACCGGATTCGGTCGCGGTCCGGGCCTCCGGTCAGGAGATGACCTACCGCGAACTCGACGCCGCGTCGTCGCGACTCGCGCGACGGCTGCGGACGGCCGGTTGCGTGCCCGAGACCTCGGTCGCCGTCCTGCTGCGACGGTCCCTGGGCACCGTCGTCGCCGTCTGGGCGGTCGCGAAGACCGGGGCCGCGATCGTCCAGGTGGATCCCGAGTACCCGCGCAAGCGCATCGAGCACATCTTCGCCGACAGCAGTGCCCGGGCCGCGATCACCGTCGACGAGTTCGCCGATCGCGTGCCACCGGCGGCGCTCCGGATCGACCTCGGTGACCTCTCGACGGACGCCGACCCGGGCGACCACGACACAGCCGGCGACGGCCCGGTGCGCTCGACGTGTGCCCGACTCCAGAACGTCGCGTACATGACCTACACGTCCGGCTCGACCGGCGTGCCGAAGGGCGTTCAGGTCACCCACTCCGGTCTCGCGAGTCTCATCGCCGACCGGACCCACACGTACGGTCTCGGGCCGAACTCGCGGGTGTCCTATGCGCTGTCCCCGAGTTTCGACGCGTCGCTGGAACAACTCCTGACCTGCTTCGCGACCGGCGCTGCCCTGGTCGTCGTGCCGCCGGAGATCATCGGCGGGGAGCGGCTCACACGGCTGCTGGCCGACGAGCAGGTGACCCACCTGACCCTGACCCCCGCGATGCTGGCGACCGTGGAGCCGGAGCTGCTGGCCATGCTCCAGACGGTCGTCGTCGGGGGCGACCGGTGCGCGCCGCATGTCGTCGAACGGTGGACGCGAACGGCGACGATGATCAACGAGTACGGACCGACCGAGTCGACGATCACCGCCGCGAGTTCGGTGGTCGAGCCCGTCGGCGAGGTCACCGTGGGTGGCCCCATCCGCGGGACCTCGGTGATGGTCCTCGACCACGCGCTCCAACCGGTGCCGATGGGGACGGCGGGCGAGCTGTACCTCGCCGGCCCCGGCCTGGCACGCGGATATGCCCACCTTCCGGGTCAGACCGCGACTCGTTTCGTGGCCCATCCGCACGGCGTCCCGGGTGAACGGATGTATCGGACCGGCGATCTCGCGCGCTGGGTCGGCGCGCCGGCGTCGCCGTCGCTGGAGCTGTTGGGTCGCACCGACTTCCAGCTGAAGATCCGCGGTTACCGGATCGAACCAGGCGAGATCGATGCCGCCCTCACCGGTCACTCCCAGGTGGAACAGTCCGTCACCGTGCCGGCGCGCAACGGGGCAGGTACGACCGTTCTGGCGTCGTACGTGGTGCCGGCGGCGGGACGGACGCCCGAACCGGCGGAGCTGGAGCGGTTCGCACGGGAATGTCTGCCACCGCACCTGGTCCCGGCCGTGATCACGACACTCGACGCCCTGCCGCTGAACCCGTTCGGCAAGGTCGACCGGCGTGCCCTGCCCGCACCGGTGTTCGCTGCCGCGCGGTCTGGCCGGCCGCCGTCGACACCCAGGGAATATCAGCTGGCGCAGCTCTTCTCGGATGTCCTGGGGGTGGCGGAGGTCGGTGCCGACGACAGTTTCTTCGTTCTCGGCGGTGACAGCATCCTCTCCATCCAGCTCGTGGCGCGGGCCAAGACGAGCGGCCTGGCGTTCACGACCCAGGACGTGTTCGAGCACAAGACCGTTGCGGCACTTGCCGCAATGGCGTCCGACGTCGCCGACGACGCGGGGTTGCGTGAGCTGCCCGGCGGTGCCATCGGGTCCCTACCGCTGTCGCCGATCATGCACGCGATGCTCGAACGTGGTCCCATCGACCGGTTCGGGCAGGCGGCGCTGGTCGAACTCCCGGACGCCGTCGAGCGCGACGAGCTGGTGCGCACGCTGAGCGCTGTCCTGGATCGGCACGACATCCTCCGCGCCGCACTCGTCGACGATCTGGCGGACCAACCGCACGTGGTCGTCCGGCCACCCGGCACGGTCGACGCCGACGGGGTGCTGGAGCACTCGTGGCTCGACCAGCGGGATGCGGTGGAGATCGACCGGCACCTCCAGGCCGCGGCCGACCGTCTCGACCCGCGCGCCGGCGTACTGGTGCGGTTCGTCTGGATGCAGGACCGCGAGCGCACCGCGCCGGACCTCATGTGGCTGGTCATCCACCACCTGGCCGTCGACGGGGTCTCCTGGCGCATCCTCCTGGCCGACCTGGTCGCGGCCTGGCATCAGGTCCGGGAGGGGAGCGTGCCGAACCTCGGCCTGCCGACGACCTCGGTGCGGCGCTGGGTCCACGGTCTGGCGGAGCAGGCTCCGGCGCGAACCGCGGCCGAACTCGACCGATGGACGGAGGTCGTCGCGCCGGAGGACCGGCTCCTCGGCCGCCGCGCGCTCGACCCGGATCGCGACATCGTCGCCACCGCAGGCCGCGTCCGGGTGCGGATTCCGGCGGATGTGACCGAGCCGGTTCTCACCACCATCCCCGCGCGCTTCCACGGTGGTGCCAACGATCCGCTGCTCGCGGCCCTGGCCCTCGCGCTCGCGCAGTGGCGACGCCGGCACGGCCAGACCGACGGCAGCGAACTGATCGCCCTCGAAGGTCACGGTCGCGAGGAGGCCGCGGTACCCGGTGCGGACCTCACCTCGACGGTGGGCTGGTTCACCTCACGGTTCCCGGTCCGGCTCGAGCTGCACGGCGTCGACCTTGAGGATGCGTTCACCGGTGGTGAGTCGGCGGGGCTGGCGATCAAGCAGGTCAAGGAACAACTCCGGGCCGCGCCCGATCACGGGATCGGCTATGGCCTGGTCCGGTACCTCGATCCGACCGGTCGCGAGGTGCTGGGGAACCGGCCCGAACCCCAGATCAGCCTCAACTATCTGGGCCGGATGGGGACCGGCGAGCACACCGGTCCGTGGATGCCGGCGCGCGGATTCGACGCGCTGGCCGGGACCGGTGACCCGTGGATGGCGTTGCCCGCCCTCGTCGACATCAACGCGATCGCCGAACCGGGCCCGGCCGGCGTCGAACTCGACGTCGGCTGGGAGTACGCCTCGCTCGTGCTCGACCGGGTCGACGTCGAAGAACTGGCCGCGTTGTGGGTGCAGGCGCTCAAGGGTCTCGCCCAGCACGTCCGGTCCGGGACGGCCGGCGGTCACACACCATCGGACTTCCCGCTGGTCTCGGTCAGTCAAGGCGATATCGATCGCTGGGCGGTGGCCCATCCGTCGATGGTCGACGTCTGGCCGCTCACCGCGCTGCAGTCCGGCCTGTTGTTCCACGCGATCTACGACGACACCGCCGACGGTTACACGGTGCAGGCCGAACTGCGACTGGGCGGGAGCCTGCGACCCGAACGGATGCGCCGGGCGGCGCAGGGATTGCTCGACCGGCACGACAGTCTGCGCGTCGCGTTCGTCGAGACCGGCGCCGGGCCGCGACAGATCGTCCTCGACGACGTGTCCGTCGACTGGTCGGAGTCCGACCTCACCGGCATTGCCGACGCCGACGACCGAGACCGTGCAGTGCGTCGACTGATCGCCGAGGCGGCCGGGCCCTTCGACCTGGCGCATCCGCCGCTGGTGCGTTTCCGGCTCGTCCGGGTGGCACGCGGCGACATCGTCGGCACGTCGGACACCGCCGACATCGTCGGCACGTCGGACACCGCCGACATCGTCGGCACTTCGGACACCGACGAGTACCTGTTGTCGATCACCAATCACCACATCGTGCTCGACGGCTGGTCGATGCCGGTGCTCATCTCGGAGCTGCTGCGCCTGTACCTCACCGACGACGCAAGGGTCGGCGACACCGGGCTTCCGGGACCTCGGACGTTCCGGGACTACCTGCAGTGGCTGCACGCCCGAGACCACGACGCGACCGCCCGCGCGTGGCAGGAGACACTCGCCGGCATCGAGAGTCCCACGCGACTCACCGGCGTACCGGAGCGGGGCGCCACGGGCGAGATCGGCGAGAGCGGCCTCGAACTCGACAGCGCGACGACGGAGGCTATCGCCGGACTCGGCCGCGCGCACGGGGTCACCGCCAACACCTCGATCCAGGTGGCGTGGGCGCTGCTGCTGTCCATCATGACCGGCCGGTCCGACGTCGTGTTCGGCAACACGGTGTCCGATCGTCCCGCCGCCATCCCGGGCATCGAGCAGATGATCGGACTGTTCATCAACACCCTCCCGGTACGAATCCGGCTCGATCCGGACGAGCGCGTCGTCGATCTGCTGACGCGGGCACAGTCCGAGCAGGCGGCGATGCTCGACCACCGCGACATCGGACTCGCCGAACTCCAGCGGGTGACCGGGGTGGCCGACATGTTCGACACCGCCACGGTGCTGGAGTCCTACCCCGTCGACCCGGACGAGATCAACCGCATGCTCGCCGACGCGGGCTTGCGATGGAACGGTCTCACCGCGCACGACGCCACCCCGTACCCGGTGAGTCTCCAGGTGACGCCGCCCCGGCCCGGCGGCACCGAGCACTCGGGTGACGCTCGGCCCGGAACCTACGAACTTCTGCTGAAGTACGCCGTGGATCGCCTCGACCGGGAGTCCGCGGACGTGCTGCTCGAGCGGTTCGTGCTGCTGCTGCGCCAGATCGCCGCCGAACCGGGCCGCAAGGTCGCCGCACTCGCCTCGTGCTGGGACACCGAACGCGCCGCGCTGTGCCCGGTCGAGGGGCCACCCCCGGTGTCGGCCCGCGTGCTCCGGGACATCCTCGCCGACACCGCACGTCGGCACCCCGAGGCGCCCGCGGTGCGTGCCGACGGCACGACCATGACCTACCGCGAACTCCGCAGTCGCAGCGACCGGCTCGCCGCCGAACTCGCCGCCCGCGGTGCCGGCCCGGAGACCTCGGTGGCGCTGGCGATCCCACGGTCGGCCGCGCTCATCGTGGCGATCTGGGCGGTCGCGCGGACGGGGGCGGCCTTTGTCGCCGTCGACCCGGGGAACCCCGCCTACCGCATCGCCGAACTGCTCGCCGATGCGCGGTCCACCATCGGGGTGACCGTCGACGCCGTCGTGCCGAACCTCCCGGACACGGTCGAGTGGCTGACCCTCGTCGGCCCGGGCTCGCTCCCGCTGGGTGACGACACCGCGGTGCCGGACCGGCCGGTCGCCCCCGTCGCACTCCGGCCGGACAATGCGGCCTACCTCATCTTCACCTCCGGCTCCACCGGTCGGCCCAAGGCCGTCCACATCACCCACCGCGGTCTGGCCGATCGGGTCGTCGAGTACGCGGAATCCTTCGCAGTGCACCCGGATTCGACGATCCTGCAGGTCGCCTCGCCGGGCTTCGACGCCTGTGTCTCGGAAGTGCTGGTCGCCCACAGCGCAGGCGCGTGCCTCGTCGTCGCGCCGCCCGAGGTCTACGGCGGGTCCGATCTCGAGGACCTCCTGCGGACCGAGCGGGTGTCCCACGCGATCATCACGCCGACGGTGCTCAACACGATGGACCCGGCCCGTCTGCCGGCTCTGCGAATCGTCGCGGTGGTCGGCGAGGCGACGGGCGCGGACATCGTGAACCGGTGGTCGCCGGGGCGCCGGCTGATGAACCACTACGGCCCCACCGAGAGCACGATCTGGGCGACCGGCGCCGATGACCTCCGGCCCGGGGAGCCGGTGACGATCGGCGAGCCGATCCGAGGTGTGTCGGCGTTCGTCCTCGACACCTGGTTGCGCCCGGTGCCCGTCGGAGTGGTCGGCGAACTCTACCTCGGTGGCCCCGGACTCGCGCGCGGCTACTTCGATCGCCCGGGCGTCAGCGCGACGCGGTTCGTCGCCGACCCGCTGCGCGCGCCCGGGGAACGCCTGTACCGCACCGGCGATGCCGTGCGGTGGGTACGAGCGGACGGTGTTCTGCGACTGGAGTACCTGGGTCGCAACGATCAGCAGGTCAAGATCCACGGCCTGCGGATCGAGACCGGGGACATCGATGCCCACCTCGTGCGCAACGCCGGTGTCGCCCAGGCTTCCACGGTGCTGCAGCGCGGGCACGCGGGCCATCCGGTCATCGTGTCCTACGTCGTGGGGACGCCCGACGGGGCGCCGGACGTGCATGCGCTGCACGACGAACTCGCCAACACGTTGCCGCACTACATGGTTCCGGCGGCGATCGTCGAACTGGAGTCGATGCCCGTCACCCGATCCGGAAAGGTCGACACGAAGGCGCTGCGGCAGTGTGACTTCCGTGCCGAGAGCGGGGGTGGGCGAGCGCCGGAGACGCCGGCGGAGCGGATCATCGCCACCCTGTTCGCCGAGGTGCTGCAGCTCGACGACGTCACCGCCGACGACAACTTCTTCACACTCGGCGGCGACAGCATCGTCTCGATGCAGCTGGTCGCGGCGGCGAAGGCAGCGGGCCTGTCCATCACGCCGCGAGCGGTCTTCGAGGCGAAGACCGTCGCCGCCCTGGCCGCCGTCGCGACCGGAACCGGTCACACCGGCGCCGGGCGGGGAGCGAGCGGGCCGAACACCGACGTCCAGTCGGTGGTGGGGAGCGGTGAAGTCGCTGTCACACCAACGGATTCGCACCTCGATGAGCTGCCGGACGCCGACCTCGAGGGTCTGCGACACCGCTTCCCGGCGCTCACGGATGTGTGGCCGCTGTCGCCGACGCAGTCGGGCATCCACTTCCACTCGACGCTCGACCCGGACTCCGTGGACGACTACACCGTGCAATCGACGATCGCCCTGTCCGGTCCGGTCGACGGCGAGCTGCTGCATCGCGCCGCGCAGGCCGTCGTCGACCGGCACGACATCCTGCGGACCGCCTTCGTCCAGACGTCGCGGGGCCCTCGGCAGATCGTCGTCGGCGACGTCGAGGTACGTTTCCGGACCGTCGATCTCACCACCGCCGAGGACCGCGGGTCGGCACGTCGGATCGCCGCCGACGACGCCGCAGCGGGTTTCGACCTCGCCGAGCCGTCGCTCATCCGATTCACCCTCGTCCGGCTCGACACCGACCGCTTCGCACTCCACGTCACCAACCACCATGTGATCCTCGACGGTTGGTCGATGCCCCTGCTGTTCGGCGAACTCCTGCAGTACTACGGGGATCCGGCCCAGATCGGCGCGGCGGGCCCGGCGGCGTCGTACCGGAACTACCTCGCATGGCTCGCGGCCCAGGATCACGACGCCTCGACGGCCGCGTGGGCGCAGGCCTACGCCGACGTCGACGGACCCACCCGGGTGACCCGGCGCGGTCCCGCGATGAGCGGGGTCCCGGCCGGTGAGGTCGCCGCCGAACTCCCCGAGCAGGAGTACGCGCGCCTGCGGTCGGCGGCCGCGGACTCCGCCGTGACGGTCGGCACCGCGCTGTCGGCCGCGTGGGCCCTCGTCCTGCGAACCCTCACCGGCGAGACCGACGTGGTGCTGGGCTCCGCCGTGGCCGGGCGACCCCCGGAGCTGCCCGGCGTCGAACGCGCGTTGGGGATGTTCCTCGACACCGTGCCGATCCGCGTCCGTCTCGAACCGTCGATGTCGTTGCGTGACCTGCTGGTTCACGTGCAGGACGCGAACGCACTGGTCCTCGACCATCACTATGTCGGACTTCCGGCCATCCATCGCGCGGTGGGCAGGTTGGACCTGTTCGACACGGCGCTGGCCTTCCAGTCGTTCCCACTGCGCGAGGACGCGCTGCAACAGCTGGTCACCTCGGCCGGTTTGCACGTCGACGGCATCACCGGACTCGACGCCACGCCATACCCGTTGAGTGTCGTCGTGGCGCCGAAGACCGACGGCGAGGGAGAGCCTGGGCTCGGCATCACGGTACGGTTCCATCGCGACGAGTTCGACGAGACCCGTGCGCGTGAGATCGCCGACCACTTCGTGGAGTGCCTGGCCCGGATCGCCGACGGGCCCGGTGCCCGGCTCGGCGACCTCCGCCATGCGGGGACGGTGGGTGCCGGTCGGGCCGGCGAGATGGCGCCACCGGCAACCCTGCTCGACATCCTCACCGCCTCGGCCGGACACGATCCCGATGCGATCGCGGTGACCTGCGGGCAGACGTCGATGTCGTACCGACAGCTCGACGCCGAGTCCGACCGGGTGGCGCGGCAGATCCTGCGGCGCACAGCGGGTCGGCTCGTGGCGTGCGCTCTGCCACGGTCCGTCGAGGCGACGATCGCGATCTGGGCGGCGGCCAAGGCGGGAGTGCCGTTCCTGCCGCTGGATCCGAACCTGCCCGCCGAACGCATCGAGTTCGTGCTGGCCGATTCCCGCGCCGGGCTGGGGATCACGGTCGGCGCATGCCGGACGGAATTGCCCGACAGCATCGACTGGATCGTCGTGGACGACACGCAGAGCGACGAACCGTACACGGACGCGAATGTCGCCGCCCCCGGCTCTCTGCGGAGCGAGCGTGCGAGCGTCAGCCCCGGCTACCCGATCACCGATACCGAACGGGGCGGCCCGATCCGGATCGCGGACACCGCCTACGTGATCTACACGTCGGGGTCCACCGGTACGCCCAAGGGTGTCGCGGTCTCGCATCGCGGACTGTCACAGGTCGTCGCGGCCCAGCGCGCGGTTCTCGGCGTCGACCACTCGTCGACCGTGCTCCAGGTGGCATCGCCCAGCTTCGACGCCTTCGTGTTCGAACTGCTGATGGCGCACGGGTCCGGGGGACGGCTGGCCGTGTCGCCGCCGGAGGTCTACGGCGGCCCCGACCTCGCGAATCTGATCCGGCGCGAGGACATCTCACATGCGGTGCTGACACCCTCGGCCCTGGCCACCGTGCCGGCCGACGGTCTCGACAGCCTGCGCGTACTGGCCACCGCGGGTGAGCCCGTGGGGCCCGAGCTGGTCTGGCGCTGGGCCGGCGCCCGGAACATGGTCAACCTCTACGGACCGACCGAATCCACCATCTGGGCCACCGCGAGCGCACCGTTGGGCGTGGCCGGGCCGATCACGATCGGAACCGCGGTGGGCCCCGTCGGCACGATGGTGCTCGACTCGTGGCTGCGCCCGGTCCCGCAGGGCGTCGTCGGCGAGTTGTACCTCGTCGGCCCCGGGCTGGCCGACGGGTACGTCGGCCGAGCCGCGACCACGGCCGCGCGGTTCGTGCCCTGTCCGGCGGATGTGCCCGGCACCCGGATGTACCGAACGGGGGATCTCGTCCGGACCTCCCGCTCCGGTGATCTGGAATATGTGGGACGCAACGACTTCCAGGTCAAGGTGCGGGGCACACGAGTCGAGGTGGGTGAGATCGACGTGCGCCTCGGGTCTCGCGTGGACGTCGCCTACGCCGTGACCGTCCCGCACGGGGGGAACGGGACGCCGCAGAGCCTGGTGTCCTACGTGACCGCCGCACCGGGGGTGTCGCTGTCCGGTGCGGAACTACGCGCGTCACTGGAGCAGACGCTGCCCGCGTACATGGTTCCCGCCGCGGTCGTCGTCCTGGACGAGATCCCGCTCACCCCGACCGGCAAGCTGGATCGGCGTCGGCTGCCCGAACCCGTGTTCGCCGCACGGGAATTCCGCGCACCGTCCGACCGCGCCGAGGTCGCGGTGGCCACTGTGTTCCAGGAGGTCCTCGGGATTCCGCGCGTGGGCGCCGACGACGACTTCTTCGAGCTGGGCGGCGACTCGCTGAGCGCATCGGTGGTGACGGCGCGGCTGGGTGCCGAACTCGGGGTGCGGATCCCGCTGCGGTCCGTGTTCCGGGCGCCCGGCGTCGCGGCCCTGGCGGAGCTGGTCGGATCGCTGGGCGACGACCGGCGCACACCTCTGACGGCAACCGTTCGCCCGGAACGACTTCCGTTGTCGCTGGCGCAGCAGCGGATGTGGTTCCTCAACCGGATGGAGCCGGAGTCGCCGGCGTACAACATCCCGGTGGTCCTCGAACTGACGGGACGACTGGACCTCCGCGCACTCGAACAGGCGCTCGGAGACGTGGTCGAGCGGCACGAGGTCCTGCGGACGATCTATCCCGAAACCGACGGTGAGCCGAGGCAACTCATCCTCGACGAGGTCGCGGTGGCCGTGGAATCGAGCCGGGCGCCGATGGCCGAGGTCGAGGACATCGTGGTCGGATTCGTACGCCGCGGCTTCGACGTGACCACATCGGTGCCGATCCGGGTGGCCGTGGTCGCCGTCGACCCGGACGGCGCGGCACATGACCATCGGGAGCCGGCCGACGGGCGGTTCCTGCTCGTACTCGTCGTCCATCACATCGCCGGTGACGGACAGTCCATGGCGCCGCTGGCGCATGATGTGATGACGTCGTACGCCGCCCGGCTCGCCGGCGCGGAACCGCCCTGGGAACCGCTCGCGATCCACTACGCCGACTACGCGCTCTGGCAACGGCAGATGCTCGGAAGTGAGGACGATCCGACCTCGCTGATGCGCACCCAGCTGGATTTCTGGCGCTCGACCATGGCCGGTGCCCCGGACGTCCTCGACCTGCCCACCGATCGGCCGCGACCGCCGGCGGCGACACTGGCGGGCGGGCAGGTGCCGGTGGCGATCGATGCTCACCGGCACGGGCAACTCCTGGCCCTGGCGCGCTCACACGGCGCGTCGCTGTTCATGGTCCTGCATGCCGCGCTCGCGACGGTCCTCGGCCGGCTGGGCGGGGGCGACGACGTCGTGATCGGCACACCCGTGGCCGGACGTGGCGAACCGGGTCTGGAACCGCTCGTCGGCATGTTCGTGAACACGCTCGCGCTCCGGACCGGCCTCGATGCGGCGGAGCCGTTCGCCGGGCTGCTCGACCGCGTGCGCGACGTCGACCTGGATGCCTTCGAGCACTCCGACGTCCCGTTCGAGCGCATCGTCTCCGAGCTCAATCCGCAGCGATCCACCGCGCACCATCCGCTCTTCCAGGTTGCTCTCGCGTTCCAGAATCTGTCCGGCGTCGACGTCGAACTACCGGACCTGCGCGTCTCGCGCGCGCAGGCCGACACCGGCATCTGCCAGTTCGACCTCCAGCTGGTGCTCGCCGAGTCGTACGCGGACAACGGAGCGGCGCAGGGGATCTCCGGAACGATGATGTTCGCCCGCGACCTCTTCGATCCCGGGACCGTGGCGGGATTCGTCCGTCGGTTGGAGCTCGTCCTCGACGCGATCGTCGCGGATGCGTCGACGCCCGTCGGTGACATCGACTGGCTCGGTGGCACCGAGCGCGCCGAACTGCTCTCGGTTGTCGGATCGGGTGCGGTGGCGGAACCGGCGCTGCTGCCGGAGATCTTCGCGGCCGCCGTCGAGGCGGATCCCGACGGCACGGCGGTGATCGCCGGCGACGTCGAACTGTCCTACGGTGAGCTCGATCGCCGTTCGAATCGGCTGGCCAGGCAACTGATTCGGAGCGGGGCGGCACCGGAGCGGCCGGTGGTCGTGGCGGTCGAGCGGTCGGTCGAGTCGCTGGTGGCGTGGTGGGCCGTCGTGAAGACGGGTGCCCCGTACGTGCCGGTGGATCCGCACTACCCGGCCGCGCGCATCGACCAGATGGTGTCCGATTCGGCAGCGCCGCTGGGGGTCACGACGCGCGACTCGCGACCAGCGCTGTCCGGCGCGCTCGACTGGGTGGTGCTCGACGACCCCGCGACCGCCGCCGAGATCGGGGAACTGCCCTCCGCACCGATCGACCGGTCCGACCGGGTGTGCCCGATCCGACCGGCGAACATCGCGTGGGTGGTGTTCACGTCGGGCTCGACCGGCGTGCCGAAGGGGGTCGCCGTCTCGCACGCGGGTGTCGCGGACTATCTCGCCACGCTGCACGTCGACCGAGCGGCCGGATCCTCCCCGCGGGTCCTGCATTTCGCGTCCCCGTCGTTCGATGCCTCGCTGCTGGAGATCCTGCTCGCCGTGAGTGCAGCGGCCGCGCTGGTGGTCGCGCCCACCGGGATGCGTGGCGGTCGCGAACTGGCGGATTTCCTCCGCCACCATCGCGTCTCGCACGCATTCGTCACGCCGGCCGCGCTGGCATCGGTGGAGCCGGACGGGCTCGACGATCTGCGGGTGGTGTTCTCGGGCGGTGACGAGGTGCCCACCGATCTGGTGAGCCGGTGGGTGGGCGCCGATGCGGCCGGCGCCCGGCAGTTCCGCGTGCTGTACGGCCCGACCGAGACCACCATCGTGGCCACCGCCACGGCTCCGCTGCAGGTGGGCGAGCGCTCGACGATCGGCTCGGCACTCGCCGGGATGCAGACGCTCGTGCTCGACCCGCGTCTGCAACCCGTGCCGGACGGCGTCGCCGGGGAACTGTACCTGTCCGGGCCCGCGCTGGCGCGCGGTTACCTGAACCGTCCCGGGGTGTCGGCGGCGCGGTTCGTCGCCCACCCCTTCGGACGCAGTGGAGAACGCGCGTACCGGACGGGTGACATCGTCCGCCGGAACCCCGCGGGGATGCTGGAGTTTCTGGGACGCAACGATTTCCAGGTCAAGGTCCATGGTTTCCGGGTCGAGCTCGGGGAGATCGACGCGGCCTTGACCGGACTGGCCGCGGTGGCCTTCGCCGTCACCGTTCCCCGCCACGACGCCGGTATCGGGATGCGTCTGGTGTCGTATGTGGTGCCGGCGCCCGGCGTCGCACTCACCGGCGAGAAGCTGCGTGCCGGACTCGGCGAGGTCCTGCCGTCGTACATGGTCCCGGCCGCGGTCGTGGTCCTCGACGAGATCCCGTTGACGCCGAGCGGCAAGCTCGACCGGCGTGCCCTCCCCGCGCCCATCGTCACCACCCGGACGTTCCGCGCACCCGCCACGCCGGTCGAGGAGATCGTCGCGGGGGTGTTCGCCGACGTCCTGTCCGTCGACGCCGCGGTCGGTGCCGACGACGACTTCTTCGACCTGGGCGGGAACAGTCTCGCCGCGACCCGCGTCGTGGCGAGAATCGGTGCGGCGCTGGACACGACGATCCCGGTCTCGCTGATCTTCGAGGCGTCCACGGTGACGCGGCTGGCAGCGCGCGCGGAATCCCACGCCGACACCGGCCGGGTTGGCCTCGTGGCGCACGCCCGTCCGGAACGGGTTCCGCTGTCCTATGCCCAGCAACGCATGTGGTTCCTCAATCGGATCGAACCCGATTCGTCGGCGTACAGCATCCCCATCGTGGTGCGGCTGTCCGGAGATCTCGACGTGGACGCGCTCCACCGGGCGATCGGCGACGTCGTCGATCGGCACGAGATCCTGCGCACCGTCTACCCCTTCGTCGAGGGCGAGCCGGCGCAGGTGATCCTGCCGGCCGAGGCCGACATCGTGCCGATGGAGGTCGCCCAGGTCGCCGAATCCGAACTGGACCCGGCGATCGCGGATCTCATCGGGACACCGTTCGACCTGACCGCCCAGGCGTCGACGCGCATCGTGCTCTTCGACCTGGGCGGCGACGAATGGGTGTTCGCCGTCGTCCTGCACCACATCGGTGGTGACGGCTCGTCGTTGACGCCCCTCGCCCGAGACATCATGACGGCCTACGTCGCGCGTCTTCAGGGGGACGCGCCCGGATGGGCGCCGCTCCCGGTGCAGTATGCCGACTACGCGATCTGGCAGCGGGCGGTTCTGGGGTCGGAGGCGGACCCGGATTCGTTGCTGCGGGCGCAGATCGACTACTGGGTCGAGCAGTTGGCCGACACGCCCCCGCTGCTCGAACTACCCACCGACCGGCCCCGCCCGGCGACCCAGTCCTACGCCGGGGATTCGGTCGGCCTGATCGTCGACGCCGATCTGCACGCGGGGTTGCAACGGGTCGCCCGCGCGCACAACACGACCCTGTTCATGGTCTTCCACGCCGCGCTGGCCGCCCTGCTCGCCCGCCTCGCCGCGACCGACGACGTCGCCATCGGCACCCCGTACGCCGGACGCGGGGAACGCGATCTCGATGACCTGATCGGGATGTTCGTCAACACCCTCGTCCTGCGTACGAGGGTGCGGAGCGGACTGTCGTTCGCGCAGTTGATCGACGACGTGCGCGACACCGACCTCGCGGCATTCGGTCACGCCGACGTCCCGTTCGAGCGGCTGGTCTCCGAACTCAATCCGGTTCGGTCCGACGCCCACAATCCGCTGTTCCAGGTGATGCTGGCGTTCCAGAACATCTCGACGACCGACATCGAACTGCCCGACCTGTCGGTGCGGGCCGTCGAGCCGGACACCGGGCTGGCCCTGTTCGACCTGCAGGTGACGGTGGCCGACGCCTACGCCGCGGACGGCACGCCGGCCGGCATCACCGGCGGGGTCACCTTCGCGTCCGATCTCTTCGATGCGTCGACCGTGGAACGGTTCGTCGAGCGGCTGGTGGGGATGCTCGAGGCGATGACGACCGATCCCGACCGCGCCGTCCACGACGTGGACATGCTCGACGACGCCGAACGACTTGCCGCACTCCAGGATACGAACGCGACGTCGCATCATGTGGACCCCGGCGAGACCCTTGCTTCGATGTTCGCCTCGGCTGCGGCCGTGCACGCCGAGGAGACCGCGGTGATCTCGGGGGCGGTCACGCAGAGCTACGCCGAGTTCGCCGGGCGGGTGAATCGACTGGCCCGGTGGATGATCGCACAGGGAGTGGGCCCGGATTCGCTGGTCGCACTCCGTATGCGGCGCTCGCTCGACCAGATCACGGCGATGTACGCGGTGCATGCCGCGGGCGGTGGCTACGTGCCGATCGACCCGGATCATCCGGCCGAACGGATCGACTACATGATCGAGTGTGCCCAGCCGGTGCTGGTGCTGTCCTCACTCGACTCCGTCGACCTGTCGGGCTTCGACGATGCCCCGTTGACGGACGACCTGCGGATCAGACCGCTGAACCCGGATGCCCTCGCCTACGTTCTGTTCACCTCCGGTTCCACGGGACGACCCAAAGGTGTTGCCGTGTCGCATCGTTCGGTGATCAATCAGGTGCACTGGATCAGCGCCGAGTACGGGTTGAACCGAGCGGACGTGGTGCTGCAGAAGACTCCCGCGACCTTCGACGTGTCGGTGTGGGAACTGTTCGCGACACTGGCGGTGGGTGCCCGTCTGGTCATCGCGCGACCGGACGGCCACACCGATCCGCGGTACCTGGCCGAGGTCATGTCCGCCCACCGGGTCACGATCACCTCGTTCGTGCCGTCGATGCTGGCGGTGTTCGCCGATGCCCTGCCCGCCGGTTCCGCGACCTCGCTGCGGACTCTGCTCGTGGCGGGCGAGGCGTTCGGGCCCGACGTGGTGGACGCCGCCCGCCGCGCGCTGCCGGGAGTGGAGATGTACAACCTCTACGGTCCGACGGAGTTCACCGTGCATGCGACGTCCGCCGCGGTGGGGACCGCCGGCGACGGGGCGGTGCCGATGGGCGTACCGGTGTGGAATGCGTGTGCCTACGTGCTGGATTCGCGGATGCGTCCGGTGCCGGCGGGGGTGACCGGCGACCTGTATCTGTCCGGGACGCAGGTGGCGCGGGGTTATCACGGGCGCCCGGGTCTCACCGCCGACCGTTTCGTGGCCGACCCGTTCGTCGACGGTGCCCGGATGTACCGCACCGGCGATCTGGTGCGCCGACGCCGAACCGGTGAGCTCGAATACCTGGGACGCAGCGACTTCCAGGTCAAGCTGCGCGGGCTCCGGATCGAACTCGGCGAGATCGAGGCGGTGTTCGCCGGGCATCCGGGCGTCGCCCGCGCCGCCGCCGCGGTCACCTCCACCGACGCGGTCGACTATCTCACCGTCTACCTGGTGCCGGCCGGGTCGGACCGCGGCGGGGCGGGATCGGTGGACACCGCCGAGGTCGTCGCCTTCGCGTCGGCGGCGCTACCGGGATACATGATGCCGACCGCGGTGATGGTGCTGGACTCGCTGCCGTTCACCGCCTCGGGGAAGCTGGACCGGGCGCGGTTGCCACAGCCGCCCCGCGGCGCCTCCGGGTTCCGCGCACCCTCGTCGTGGCTCGAGACCGAGATCGCGCGGACGTTCGAGCACGTGCTCGGCGTGCCCAGGGTCGGGGCCGACGACGACTTCTACGCCCTCGGGGGCAATTCGCTGAGGTCGGTCCAGGTGGTCAACGATCTCGAGACCGAGCTGCACGTCGAGATCCCGATCCGGTGGATGCTCTCCGATTCGAGCCCGGCCGACCTGGCCCGGCGGATCGAGGCCGGTATGCGCGACGGGTTCGATGCCGACCACGACGTCGCGAACGGGCCGGGTGGCCCGGGGTCACGCGGCGGGGGGTTCGACGTCCTGCTCCCGATCCGTCCGGAGGGTGAGCAGGCGCCGCTGTTCTGCATCCATCCCGCGTCCGGACTGTCCTGGTGCTACCAGACGCTGAGCCGGCAGATCCCGCGTGGCCGACCGGTCTACGGTGTGCAGGCGCCCCAGATCGGGGGTGAGGTGCCCGGTCCGACCACGATGTCCGAGATCGCCCGGAGGTACTTCGACGAGATCCGGTCGGTGCAGCCGGAGGGCCCGTATCACCTGCTGGGCTGGTCGCTGGGTGGGGTGATCGCACACGCGGTCGCGGCCGAGATGCGGGCGGCCGGGCACGAGGTCGCCCTGCTGGCGATGCTCGACGCGGAGGCGGACGGCGTCGACACCTCGGCGATCACCACGGTCACAGCCGGAGAGCTGATCAGCAATCTCGGGCCGGTGCTCGGCATCGACTTCGTGAGTTCGGATGCGACCGCCGAACGCGCCGCCGAACAGATCGCCGAGCGTCTCGGAGACGGGTTCGGCATCGACGCCGCGACGATCGAGCGGCTGACCGACGCCTACAACCTGCTCATCCGTGCGACCGGAGACTGGTGCCCGCCGATCGTCGAGACCGACCTGCTCTACTTCACCGCCGTGCGCGATCGGCGGCCGGATGCGGTGGGTGCCGACGGGTGGGGTCGATACGTCCGGGGGAGCATCACGAATGTCGACGTCGACACCCACCATCTGGGGATGACCGAGAACGAGGCGATCGTGCGGATCGCCGCGGTCCTCGACGACCACCTGACGTCCGAAAGTGCCTCGCAGCAGGTCCGTTCGGGGTTAGCGTTTGCTCACGATGATCGGTTCACCATCAAGAAATGAGGTCGTCCATGGACAAGATCGGCAAATCCGGCGCACACCGGTGCCCACGCCCGCGCGGTCGCCGCCCGGCCGGGGCCCTGCTCGGCTGCGCATTGGCCGCATCGCTGACCGTGACGGCCCCGGCCGTCGCCCAGGCGGCCGCGCCCGGTGTTGCCTTACCGGTCCCGGTGGTTCCCTCGTCATCGACGCCAGGCGGAGAGGTGCTGCCCGGCAACGCCTTCCGGATCGCGCGTGTCGACGCCGCGCTGGTGTCGGATGCCGGCCCGGTGGTGATCGGCCAGTGGCCGGAGGTGACCTCGGTCGTCCCGTCGTCGTCGCCGCGGCACCTACGGCCGCTCGGCCAGGTGAGGGTGCCGGTCGCGGCCGATGCCGGTGACCGGGTCCGGGTCGGCAACCTCGATCTGACCCGTCCGAGCGCGTTGTCGCCGGAGCTGGCGGCCCAGATCTCGGCAGGGGCCGGTGAGATCGTCCAGGGCATCTCGGATGTGTTGCGGAGCAACGGTGTTCCGGCCGCCCGCGCGGACCGGGTGGCCGAACAGATGGTCGGTGACGCGGCAGTGGGCGGCGTCATCGGCGCCGGGGTGGCCGCGCCACTCTCCCTCGCGGTCGGTGGCGTTGTGGGTGCCCCGTTGGGCCTGATACTCGCGTTGCCGTTGTGGCCCACCGGACTCGTCGTCGGGCCGTTGGTGGGGACGGCGGTGGTCGCCACCCTCGTCGCGCTGCCCGCGGTCGCGGCGGGTGTCGCGATCGGCGCCGCGCACGGTTACGACAAAGGCTGGAAGGTCCCGATCAACGGGCCCCGGCACCTGCGCACGGATACCACCGAGGTGTCGACCGAACGGGTCGTCGTCCCGCATCAGGCGAAGCACGCCGCACCCGCGCCGGTCGTTGTCCCCGAGGTCACCGCACCCGTCGTCCGGCAGGTGGCCCCGACTCCCGCGGTGAAGCGGGTCGAACCCATGCGGACCGTCGGGAGTGGTCCGGCGGACTGCTCGATCGTGCGCAAGGTGGAGGTGGCACTGCAGGGCGGTGCGCTCGGCACCTGCGAAGCAGGGTGACCGGCGGGACAACGACCGCGCCGACGTACTGCGTCGCACGATCTGCGGTTCCGCTCGATGGTGCGAGCGGGACGCGGATCGGGCTCGTCTCACTGTGGAGTCAAGAAGGCACAGGAGCGGTCCCGAGGTGGGTTGCTGAGCTCCGGCACGACAAGGGCCACGACCATCACTTCGATCCCGAGGGTTCTCCACAGGCCTGATATCCCGACATCGTCGACTGTGCAGGAGATTTCGTCGAGTGTGCGTCCATCGTTGACCGTGGTCAACGTCCGACCCCTCGTTGCCGATTCTGGCGCACGAGTGGCGGATGCGCGGTGCCGCCCCTGCCAGGAGGGATGCCCGCGAACCGGGGGGCGTATCCGACCTGTGCGCTTCACGTCAGAACGGTCCAGAGTGCGAAGAGGTACTCGGGAGCTCTGGGGTGAGGGTGCTCTGGACGAGTTCTGGTGTCCTGCTGACGCCTCGGGTCGGGTCGACGTCTGCGCAGTGGTGCCTATGAACCCGCCCCGATCCGGTGCTCGACGAGCATCTCGATCGCGTCGACGACGGTGGCGGCGAGTCCGGCGGCCGTGTGCTCGCCGAGTTCGCCGCGCTGCTCGTCGGCGCGCATCATGATGACCGACTCCACCAGCCGGAAGGGGAGCAGCGTGCGCTGGTCGGTGTCATCGCCGAGCGCCGCGGCGGCCAGCGCGGCATAGGAGTCGGCCAATTCCTGTCGGTCCGAGCGGAATTCGGCGAAGCGCTGATCGGCGACCTCGGGCAGCAGATACAGCGCCCCGAGGTTCCAGCGCGATCGCGCCAGCTGGTCGACGTCGAAGCGCGCGAGTTCCAGTAGCCGGGTCAGCGCGGGCTCGTCTCCGCCGAGGAGTTCCCGTGCGCGTTCGAGCGAGGCGACGACGGTCGTCTCCAGCAAGGTCGCGAGGATGTCGTCCTTGGTGCGGAAGTAGTGGTACATCGACGCCTGCCGGATTCCCACCGCCTCGGCGATCATCCGCGTCGACGTCCCGGTGTACCCATGGCGGGTGAACAATTCGGCGGCGGCGTCGAGGATCTCCTCGCGCGCGGTCTGCCCGCGTCGTCGTGCCGGCACCAGGCGCGGACGGCCGCGACCGATCGGAGTCGGGGCCGCGCTCGGGCCGGTCGGCATGCTCGTCTCCTCAGTACGGTCGGCGGATTTCTCGACCCTAGCCGACGGTTCGGGCACTTCTGCCGTCCATGAACCCGCAGGTCGGGGTAATCCCAGGCGCGTAACGGGGACGTAACCGGAGTTTTCACGACCGGAACAATCCTGTCAATCGATAGAAATCCGGGAGGTCTTATCTATCAGGTGACAGGAAACAGTGCCTGACCCACCGTTGCTCAACGTGGAGCTTCTTCTCTGAAAGGAAGACCGCGCATGACCTCCACCCCCGAAGTGGCTCCCGCGACGACGCCCTCCTCGCCCGCCGGAGATGCCGACGCACACGATCTCTCGGCGCTCGGCTACGACCAGCAACTCCATCGCTCGCTCGGCAAGTTCGCGTCCTTCGCCGCCGGGTTCTCCTTCGTCTCCATCCTGACCACCATCTTCCAGCTGTTCGGCCTGGGGTTCGGTTTCGGCGGCCCGGCCTTCTTCTGGACCTGGCCGATCGTCTACGCCGGCCAATTCCTGGTCGCCTTGTGCTTCGCCGAAATTGCTGCGCGGTATCCGATCTCGGGCGCGATCTACCAGTGGTCCCGCCGGATGGGCGGCGAGGTCGTCGGCTGGTTCGGCGGGTGGTTCATGATGATCGCTCAGGTGGTCACCGCCGCCGCGGCCGCGATCGCCCTGCAGGTCGTCCTGCCGTCGATCTGGATCGGCTTCCAGATCATCGGCGACGACCCGACCCTGACCACCACGAGTGGTGCGGCTAATGCGGTGCTGCTCGGTTCGGTCCTGCTGGTGGTCGTGACCGCGATCAACTGTGTCGGCGTCCGGTGGATGAGCCGGGTCAACAGCATCGGCGTCGTCTGCGAACTCGTCGGTGTCGTCGCGGTGATCCTGGCACTGTTCACCCACGCCCAGCGCGGCCCCGACGTCGTCTTCGACACCGGCGTTCCCGGTCAGCAACCCGGGTACATCTGGGCGTTCATCGTGTCCGGTTTGATGGCCGCTTACGTCATGGTCGGTTTCGGGTCGGCGGGTGAACTGGCCGAGGAGACCCGGGATCCGCGGCGCGTCGCGCCTCGCACGATCCGGATGGCGCTGACCGTCTCGGCCATCGGCGGCGGGCTGATGCTGCTCGGCACCCTGATGGCGGCGCCCACCCTCGACGAGCAACTCGCGACCGGCGGTCTGCCATACGTTCTCGATTCGGTGCTGGGCAGCTTCTGGGGCAAGGTGCTCCTCGCCGACGTGGCGGTGGCCATCTTCATCTGCACCCTCGCCATCCAGACCGCCTGCTCGCGGCTGATGTTCTCGATGGCCCGCGACGGCCGGCTCCCGTTCTCGGCGCAACTGTCCCATGTCAACAGCCGCACCGGGACCCCGATCCTCCCGTCGATCCTGATCGGTGTGCTCTGCATCGGCATCCTGCTCGTGAACGTCGGCAACTCCGCGATCTTCGCGACCCTGGCCAGCGTGTGCATCATCCTGATCTACCTGGCCTATCTCGCCGTCACCGGTCCGATGCTCTACCGACGGTTCCAGGGCTGGCCGCATCGCGGCGGCCGGGACAACCCGACCGTCGACGCCGGTGGCCGAAAGCTGTTCAGCCTGGGCCGGTTCGGGATCGTGGTGAACGCTCTCGCCGTCCTCTACGGCGCCCTCATGGTGATCAACCTGGCGTGGCCGCGGGCCGAGGTGTTCGACCCGGCGGGCGAGATGCCGATCCTGCGGTGGGCCGGCCCCATCTGCATCGTGGCGACGGTCCTCGTCGGCATCGCGTGCTACCCACGCGGCAAGGAGCACCCGCGGCCGGTGAGCACCAATCCGTCCGCGTGAGGCCCTCTGCTCCCTGCGGAGCGCACGCGCCGCTCCACCTGCTCCCTGAGGAGCGCACGTGCCGCTCCACCTGCTCCACCTGCTTCCTGCGGAGCGCACGCGCCGCTCCACCTGCTCCCTGAGGAGCGCACGCGCCGTTCCACCTGCTCCCTGAGGAGCGCCCGGAGCTTGCGGAGGGCGCGTCACGAAGGGTCTCGCGACCGACGCTCGGAACCCTTCGTGACGCTCGCAAGCTCGCTCCTCAGGGATCGGGGTTCTCGCGAGGAGCGAAACGACCGACCCCTGCTTCCTGAGGTGCGACGAGCAAAACGACCGACCCCTGCTCCCTGAGGTGCGAGGAGCGATAGCGACGAGCCTCGAAGGGCACACCGAACAGTCTCTACGACAAGGAGTTCCGAATGAGCACGATCACTGCTGCGGGTACCGGCACCACCACCGGTGCACGCGAACACGCTCGCGCGCAGGCCGGCGCGATCACCGACAGCATGCCGGTGGTGCCGGCCTCGAACTGGCCCGCCCCGCCGGCCGACGTGCCGGCGGCCTCGCTGACCTGGGCGGAGACCGTTCCCGGCGGTCGATACACCAGCAAGGTGCTGGCTCGGGGAACCCGGCTGCGGTTCTCCGACGTCGCCGGCGCGGCGTGCGCACACCTGCTGCTCTGGCGCGCCGACGCCCCGTGGGAGCGTCTCAACGTCGCCGACACCGTCAAAGTCCCGTGGCAGGCCTATCTGGGAGCGGGCCATCCGCTGCTCAGTGATCAGGGTCGGGTCTTGGCCACCGTCGTCGCCGACGACTCCGGCCATCACGACGCGCTGTGCGGCACATCCACGCTCGCCGGCAACACGGCGAAATACGGTTCGGGCGAGGTGCATTCGGCGAGTCCCGCCGGTCGCGAACTGTTCACACTCGCGGCGGCGAAACACGGCCTGACACCGACGGACGTCGCCCCGTCGCTGTCGTTCTTCCACGGCGTCACCGTCGACGCCGACGGAACGCTGCGCTCGATCGGCAGCGCGGGCCCCGGCCGGACGGTGGACCTCATCCTGCATCTGCCGTGCACGGTGGCCCTCGCCAACACCGCCCATCCGCTCGATCCCTCGCCCGACTTCGGCACCACCTCGCTGGAAGTACTGGCGTGGCAGGCACAGAGCGATCTCGACACCCTGCTGGCCGAGGTCGCCGGCACCGACCCCGAATACCAGCGCGCTGTCGCCAACTCCGAAGACGTCTGGGCCGCGGCTCATCACCGAGTCGTCCAGTAGAGAGGACCACCCATCGTGACCGAGACACATTCCACAGTCATCACCGATGTCACGTCGGCGCCCGCCGCCGAACTCGCCCTCGTCCCCGGCACCGTCGTCGGTGACGCACAGGTGGGCGAGCGGTCACCGTGGTCGGGTGTCGTCGCCGCCGGCGACGTGCTCACCATCGTCGACCTGCACGGCAATCAGGCCGTCGACACGCTCTTCTATGCGGCCGACGACACCACGCGACGGTATTCGGCCCAGGCGACCATCGCCGCGCAGGGCAACATCTTCCTGACCACCGGCAGCGTCATCCGCGATCATGACTCCGCGCCGCTGATGACGATCATCGCCGACGAGGTCGGCAACCACGACACTCTCGGCGGCGCATGCTCGCAGGAGTCGAACACGCTGCGGTACGGCCACCACACCAAGCACCAGCACGCATGCGTGGAGAACTTTCTCATCGAGGGCAGCCGCCATGGACTGGGCAAGGCCGACCTCGTCGGCAACGTGAACTTCTTCATGAACGTGCCGGTCGATCCCGACGGCTCGCTGGGCATCGTCGACGGGTTGTCCGCGCCCGGCAAGCGACTGGCGTTACGGGCCGAGGTCGACACCCTGGTGCTCATCTCGAACTGCCCGCAGATCAACAACCCCTGCAACGGATTCGATCCCACCGCGGTCCGTGTCATCGTCACCCGGCCGTCCTGAGATCCGTGTCCACCACGCCCCCGGGCGTCGACAAGTCCGACGAGGAATCCACCATCATGACTGCCACCACCCCGGGTGCCGTGACCGTTCTCCGGTCCGGTCCACTCACCACGATCCAGGACTGGCCCGGCCGGGTCGGGTACTGGAAGGTCGGCGTACCGCCGTCCGGTCCGATGGACGACCTGTCCTTCCGGCTCGCCAACCTCGCCGTCGGCAATCCCGAGACCGCCGCTGGCCTCGAGATCACCCTCATGGGTCCCGCCCTGCGGTTCGGCCGGTCCGCGGTCGTCGCCGTCACCGGCGCGCCGGTCCCCGTTACGGTGAACGGAACAACTGTGCCGCAATGGGTTCCGCTCAGACTCGAGGAGGGAGACGTCCTCGACGTCGGTTCGATCGGTGCTCTGGGGATGCGCGCGTACATCGCGGTGTCGGGCGGGCTCGACGTCGCCGATCATCTCGGGAGCCGGTCGACCTTCACCATGGGCCGGTTCGGCGGACTCGACGGCCGTGCGCTGGTCGCTGACGATCGTCTCGAACTGTTGGACGGGCCGCTCGGCACGCCGCGACGCATTCTCGGCGACGAGCAGCCGGCCTTCACCAACTCCTGGCAGCTGGCGGTCACCGTGGGACCCCACGGAGCCCCGGAGTTCTTCACCGACGAGGACATCGCCGACCTGTTCGCCACCGACTACGAGGTGCATTTCAACTCCGACCGGACCGGCATCCGATTGATCGGCCCCCGACCTTCGTGGGCACGCGATGACGGCGGCGAGGCCGGGCTGCACCCGTCGAACATCCATGACACCGCGTACTCCGTCGGTGCACTCGACTTCACCGGGGACACACCGATCCTGCTCGGTCCGGACGGGCCGAGTCTCGGTGGATTCGTCTGTCCGGTGACCGTGACGACCGCGCAACGGTGGAAGCTCGGCCAGCTGAAGCCGGGGGACACGGTCCGGTTCGTCGCGGTACGCGGCGACCAGGCGGCCTCGCCCACCGAACTCGGGCTGGGCCGGCGCTCCTGCTTCGTCGACGTCCTGTCGTCGGGCGGGGACACCGACAACGGAATCCTCGGAGCCACCACGACAGCCGACGGATCGACCTCGGTGACGTACCGGCGGTCCGGCGACGACAACGTGCTCGTCGAGTACGGCGAGATGCACCTCGACCTGGCCCTGCGCGCCCGGGTCCATGCGCTGGCCGAGCGGATCGCCGCCGAGAAGCCGCGCGGCCTCATCGACCTCACGCCGGGTATCCGCTCGCTGCAGGTGAAGGCCGACCCGGACGTGTGGTCGCAGACGCAGATGCTGGCGTGGCTGACCGAATGCGAGAGCCAGTTGCCGGCCGCCGAGGACCTCGTGGTGCCGAGCCGTACTGTGCACCTGCCCTTGTCGTGGGACGATCCCGCCACCAGGGAGGCGATCGAACGGTACATGCTGGGCGTGCGATCGGATGCGCCGTGGTGCCCGTGGAACATCGAGTTCATCCGGCGCATGAACGGCCTGGACTCCGTCGACGACGTGTACCGCACCGTTTTCGACGCCAGCTACCTCGTGCTCGGCCTGGGGGACGTCTATCTCGGTGCACCGGTGGCCGTTCCGCTCGACCCACGGCATCGCCTCGTCACGACCAAGTACAACCCGGCGCGCACCTGGACTCCGGAGAACGCGGTGGGGATCGGCGGCGCCTATCTCTGCATCTACGGCATGGAGGGCCCGGGCGGTTATCAGTTCGTCGGCCGGACGACGCAGGTCTGGAATCACCGGCACCCGTTGCCGGCGCCGGGATTCGACCCCGAACATCCGTGGCTCCTGCGGTTCTTCGACCGAATCCAGTGGTACCCGGTGAGTTCGGCGGAACTTCTCGACATGCGGGCCGACGTCGCCGCCGGGCGCGGGGACAGCACGAAGATCGTCGACGGCGAGTTCTCGCTGGCCGCGCACCAGAGCTTCCTCGACGAGCACGCCGCCGACATCGCGACCCGGCGGAACACGATGGAGATCGCTCGTGCGGAAGAGCGTGAACGATGGTCGATGCAGGGTGAATTCGCCGCGAAAGCGGCGGGGGTCGGCCTCGCCGACACCGCGGGGATCGCAGACGACGAGGAGCGGGTGGCATGAGCAGGATCGACGAGCTGTATGCGCGGATCGCCGAGGCGGACCGGCCGGAGGTTTTCATCACGCTGCGACCCGAGGGCGAGGTCGCGGCCGAGTACGAGCGGTCCGTCGCCGCCGGCGGCTCGCTCGCCGGCGTACTCCTCGCCGTGAAGGACAACGTCGATGTCGGCGGTGTGCCGACCACCGCTGGGTGCCCCGGTTTCGCCTACACCCCCGACACGGATGCCCCCGCGGTCGCCGCGTTGCGCGCAGCAGGTGCGGTGGTCGTGGGCAAGACCAATCTCGACCAGTTCGCCACCGGCCTGGTGGGAACCCGCAGTCCGTATGGCGCGGTCCGGGATTCGCGACGGCCGGACCGCATCTCGGGCGGATCGAGCTCCGGCTCGGCGGTGGCCGTCGCCCTCGGGTTCGCCGACATCGCGATCGGCACCGACACCGCCGGATCGGGCCGGGTGCCGGCCGGCCTGCAGGGCGTCGTCGGCATCAAGCCGACCGTCGGTGTGGTCTCCACTGCGGGAGTCGTGCCCGCCTGTGCGAGTTACGACGTCGTCACCGTCTTCGCCGCCGACCTGGCGCTGGCCGACCGGTCGATGGGGGTGATGGCCGAAGCCGCCGGCACCCGGCCCTTCCCGCAGTCGATCCCGTACGCCGCCCCGGAACGCCCAGTGATCGCCGTGCCCACCGAACTGCCCGGCCTCGACGACCGGTGGCGGGCCGTCTTCGACGACGCGGTGCTGCGTGCCGAATCGGCCGGGCTCATGGTCAAGACCATCGACCTGTCACCTTTTCTCGAGGCCGCCCGGCTCCTCTACGACGACGCGCTCGTCGCCGAGCGGTACGACGCGGTGGGGGATTACCTCGAGTCGGTGGCCGACCCCGAGGCCGCCGGACTCGACCCGACCGTGTCGTCCATCATCGGCGCGGCGGACCGGTTCTCGGCTGTCGAACTCCTCCGGGCCCGCCGTCGGCTCGCCGACCTGCGCGCCGCGGCGACGGAGCAGTGGGGCGACGCCACGGTTCTGATGGTGCCGACCGCGCCGGCACATCCCACGCTCGCCGAGGTGGCCGCCGATCCGGTCGGCGTCAACTCGCGGATGGGCACCTACACCAACTTCTGCAATCTCTTCGATCTGTGCGGGCTGGCCGTGCCGGCCGGGACGGTCGTCGAAGACGACGGCAGCACAGCACAGTTCGGCGTCACCCTCCTGGGTCCTGGGCATGCCGACGCCGTGCTCGTCGACGTGGCGCGCCGGTTCCTCGGCGACGACTCGGAGGCGCCGTCCTGGGCGGAGGGTGACGAGGCGATCGAGCTCGCGGTCTTCGGCGCGCACATGCGGGGCGGACCGCTGACCCATGAGCTCGGCGACCGTGGCGCCCGATGGGCAGGTGAGGTGACCACGACCGCGTCGTATCGGCTGGTGGCGCTCGACACCACCCCGCCCAAGCCGGGTCTGGTCCGCGACCCGGCCGCCGGGCGCGCGATCCGGGGCGAGGTGTGGGCGCTGTCCCCGGCGGCGCTCGGTGATTTCTTGGCCGCTCTCCCCGAACCGATGATGCTGGGCAAGGTCGAGATCGCCGCCGGCGAGACCGGGCCGGCCCGCTGGGTCGTCGGGTTCGGATGCGCCGCCGACGCCGGCGCGTCGGGGCAGAGTCTCGACCGCGACCGCTGGTAGGCGCCGACAGCGGCGTCGCCCTCCGACGGAAACGACGTCGCACGAACGGGATTCGACCTCGCGCGCTCAGGCCGCTGAGCTCGCCTGTGCCGGAACCCGTCTCGCGTCCCGTCCTGGACGCCTGACCAGAACGACCGTTTCGTGCCATTTCCTCCGATCGACTACCGGTTCGCCGACCGTGATGATTCACTTACTCAGCTCGGGAGGTCGGGGAGAAGAGAGTTGGACGGATGACCAGGTTGGGGCACAGCGGGATTCAGCGATCAGAGAAGGTCGCTCGACGCGAGAACCGGAAACAGCGGCGACAGCACCGCGCGATCGCAGGGGCGGCCGCGTTGGCGACGGTCGCCGCGATCGGCGCGGGGCAGGTGGCGGAACCGGCGGTGGCCGACGCGGCGCTGCTCCCGGGTATCCCGTCCGAGATCGACGATCTGCGTGACTGGTCGAAGGGTTTCGACCGCGGCAATCCGCTCGGCGATCTGGTGACCACGATCGGGAACGGCGCGCTCGCCGACATCGCGGAGCAGTGGCGCATCCAGAGCTGCATGTCCGGTGGCGCCCGGGACGGGGCCGACTGCTCTCAGTCGAGCACCGAGCTCGGCGGCATCGGGCTCGCCGTCGTCCTGCCCGACCGCATCGAGGTCGTACCGGTCGCGATCTACGACCCGGTGAAGGGTGTCTACGACACGCTGTCCGGTTCGGTCCTGGGCGACATCATCCGCTGGCTCGGCCTCGACCTGCCGCCGAGGATGACCGACGGTCCCGCGACCGAGGGCTCGGCCACGGTCGCCGGGAACGGCTTCCAGTTCGCTCTCGCCTACCGCGGCGGCGACGCAACTGCGACATCGTATCTGCCCCTGAGCATCGCGACGGCGGGCGCGAGCGACGGGCGGACCGCGAGGTCGTTCGCCCTCATCGGGATGGCCCATGCCTGGAACACCGGCCCACTCGATGTCACGGTCCTCGGCGAGAAGATCGGAGAGGTCCCGGGCATCCAGGGCGTCGGCTGCTACGGCGGGCTCACCGGCGCCTACGCCGACGGCGTCGGCGCCTGCGCGAATGTACTGGGCACCTTCGACTTCCGCTGGCAGCAACCCAACGGCGAACTGCAGTTCGCGCTCACCGACCCGACCGCGCTGATCACCGATCCCGGCGGAGTTCTCGGCGGCCTCGGCGCCGAGGTCCTCGAGGGTCTGCTCGCCGGCATCCTGAGTGGCTCCGGTCTCGACTTCGACAGTGACTGGTTCTCCCTCTCCAAGGACTTCGCCCGCCTGAGCATCGGCGGTGATCACGCCTTGTTCAGCGGAAACTTCCTCCGGCTGACGAGCGACTACGGGTTCACCGGTCCGATCACGGTCGACTGGCTGGGTTCGACGGTCACCTTCCGTCCGCTGGTCGAGGTCAACGGCGAGTTACGGCCGAATCGTCTGGGCTTGCCGGTCATCGAGTTCGGGCAGCTCGACACCGGGGAGCTCGTCCCGGTCATCCGCATCCCGAAGTACGAGTTGCCGTTCGGTCTGCCGGCGACCGACCCGATCGACACCGGGGCGTCGAACACCTCGGCTCGTACCGTCCTCGCGTCGGCGGACGCGGTCACCACCGCGTCCGGCGACGCGCACGAGGTGGTCACCGGCCCGGAGACCGACGAGACGGCGAGCTACGTCGGCAAGCACCGCTCGGCGGAGGACTCCTACGTCGGCAGGCATCGGGCACCAGAGCCCGCCGACGACAGCGGCCCGGTGGAGGCGGACGGCGGTGGGTCGGATGCTCCGGAAACCGACAGCCCGGGTGACGACAACACGGAGGACGACGCCGCGGATTCCGGTGGCGCCGAGGCGGGCGACGCCGACGCGGGCAGCGCCGGCGATGACGGTGCGGACTCCGGCGACGCCGGCTCGGGCAGTGATACCGGAGCTGCCGCAGCCTGATCCGAAAGAACCACAGAATTGTGTGTCCTGCGCTTTCGTCGTCCGGGACGACCGACCCCTGCTCCCTGAGGAGCGCTCGGAGCTTGCGGAAGCGCCACCCCCCTGCTCCCTGAGGAGCGCCCGGAGCGTGCGGAAGCGGCTGGCGGAGAGGCAATATTCGCCGGTGCGATATTGGTCATTGGCCTCACCATCATTACTCGATGATACATCGTATTTCATTGTTAGGCAACTGTTTTCACACATCGTGTGTCGATTTATGTTCAGTCGCAACGTCGTTCGCTCGACATCAGATCCACACTTCTTTGGCGTCCGGTCGGGTTTGGCCTTTCCTGATATTTGGCCGCTTGTGCGCGCTGGCCGGATGTGGCAGGAGCGGAGAGCGGCCCGGTGCCGCGATGGGAGCGCAGCGCGTGGCGGCGGGTCGGTCGGAGTC